>JAQYWC010000001.1 GCA_030145245.1 Desulfobacterium sp. | reverse complement strand
CACACTGCCCCGGATATTATTGTTTATGAGGGCTGGAATAATTCCAAGCTTTGCACACCCGGCATGGATGGCCAGGTATTCCGGACGGTTGTCCATCAAAAGCCCCACCGTGTCGCCCTTTTTAAGGCCTTGCGAACCAAGGAAATGGGAATACCGGTTTGCAAGTTTATTGAATTGTCCGTAGGTGATTCGTTTTTCTTCGAAAAGGATGAGGGGGCTTTCCGGGCGTTTAGCCGCCTGTTTTTCAAGCACACGGCCCACGGAAACAGGCTTTTCCCCTTTGAGAAAAAAAAGGTTGATCACTCCTTTCAAGTAAAGCAGCCACTGACGCACTGGTTTCATATGGATGTGCTCCCTAAATCAAGTAAGGTTCATTGTCAAAACAAACATCAGTCGATATCATCATTTGTCATCCGTCACTGTTTTAAGGCATCGCCATGATAACCATCTTCCATTATGCGATTTTTCTGTATCGTCAATAGCGATGGTCAACATCTATTGAATGGCAGCGTATATGTCAAGCTGAAATTCCATCAAAAGAAATTTGTCACATGTTCGGAAAAGATCCTCTGGGTCAAAAAGTTCAATCCCATGAAGTGCCAGGTTGTACATCGCCGTCACCGCTCCCGGGCAGATGCCCCATACCCTGAAAACCGTTGTTGATACTCCTTTGGCCTCAAGCCGGTCAGGCGGACAAAGACTTTCCGGAAAAATGAAATATCTTCATACCCGACCTGATAGGTAATTTCATTGAAGGTCCGGGTGCCCTCCTCCAGCATGCGCTTGGCACTTTCCACCCGTAATTGCTGTAGATATCCCAACGGGGTGACACCCGTCGCCTGCCTGAACCTGCGCTCCAGGGAACGGCGGCTCATCCGGTATTCCCGGGCCAGCCACCCATAATCAATTGACTGGGTATGATGCTGTTCTATCCACTTTTGGGCCTTAACAACTAAAGGATCGCCATGGTCCTTTAAAAAAAGAACACGTTCATAGGGGGTCTGCATTGTTCGACCCATATCCAGGATCATGGTCTTCGCAGATTGTACGGCGTTTTGACGGCCACAGAATTTTTCCACCAGGTAAAGCGCTAAATCCATACCTGCATTCACCCCTGCCGAACAATAGAGACGCCCATGGTCGATAATTATCTGATCCTGTTTCAAATTCACCCGGGGATATTTTTTTTGGAACATCCTGGCAAATCCCCAGTGAAGGGTGGCGGATTTCCCGTCCAGCAAACCGGTTTCAGCCAGTAAAAACACCCCTGTACAGACACTGGCGATATGGGCACCCTGGTCGTATTGCTTCATGAGCCAGGGAACGATCCCAGGGGTTTCCCGGAGTATCCGGCCAATATCGGTAGCCGATGCAATGACAATCAAATCGGTTTGATCAATGCTCTCAATGCTGCAATGGGGTTGGATAAGGACATTATTGGTGCACCTGATGGGTTGTCCGTTTGCCGAGGCAATGGAGACATCAAAAAATGGGGTTTCAGGGGTGTTGCCCACCCGGTTCCAGAGCCGTCCGGCCTGGTTCAGGATATCCATGGGACCGAAAAGGGTGGTTGCCATGGTATTATTACATCCGAGAATAGTAACTTTTTTCATCGCTCTTCCTCAAAATAATGAAATCATGTCGATATCACCCATTCAAATGTCGTTTGTGCCACTTTTTTTCCTGAAATGCAACCGCTATAATCACATTTATTTCTTAACAAAAGGAGACCGTCCATGACCACTGAAGAGATCAAGGCTTCCATCGCCCCCTGCGGCCTGTGCTGTGAAACATGCTTTGCCCATGAGGATGGGGATATCCGAAAGTACAGCCTGAAACTCAAGGAAAAACTGGGGAATTTCCACATCAATGCCAAGCGGTTTGAAACCCTTCTTGGTGATCCGGTTTTTGAAAAATATCCCGATTTCAAGGAGATGCTTGATTATTTTGCTTCGGAAAGCTGTAAGGGCTGCCGTAACGAGCAATGCAAGCTGTTTAAAAACTGTGGGGTGCGCGGCTGTCACCAGGAGAAACAGATTGACTTTTGCTACCAGTGTGACGCGTTCCCCTGTGACAGAACCAACTTTGATACGGCCCTGTATAACGGTTGGGTACTGATCAACGAGAAAATCAAGCAGACAGGTCTTAAAGAATATTATGAAAAGACCCAAGGCCGCCCCAGGTATCTTTAGGACCCATCAAAATTAGTGATCAGTCAGGTCTGTTGCTGCATTAATTCCTATATATTTTTTTCTCAATACTTGTGTTGACAAAAAACAATTTCCTATCTACCAGTACTAACAAGAAACCGGCCTCCGGTTTAAAAGGCTTTGATTTCTCAATCAGGCAGCCCGGGCGTCGGGCCGCTGATCTTATTTTACCTGGACGATTGAGAAAATCAGGCTGCCATGCTACCTCTTTAAAAACCACGGATTATTAACAGGAGGGTTGATATGAAATCAAAAGACCTGTTGAGACGGTTCAAGGAGAGCGGTGGCCGGTTGACGGTGCTGACCGGAGCGGGCATCTCTGCGGAAAGCGGTATCCCCACCTTCCGGGGCCCGGAAGGCTACTGGACGGTGGGATCCAGGGAATACCGTCCGGAACAGATGGCCACCCAGGCCATGTTTTCACAAGATCCCTGGGAGGTGTGGGCCTGGTACCTCTATCGCCGCACGGTCTGCAGGAACGCAGCGCCCAATGCCGGCCACATGGCCGTTGCCGAAATGGAAATCCTGTTCGGCGACAGGTTCCGGCTGATAACCCAGAATGTGGACGGCCTGCACCTCCAGGCGGGAAACAGTGCGTCCCGCACCTTTCAGATCCACGGCAACCTCCATTTCATGCGATGTGCCGCCGCCTGCTCTGGGGAGCTTTTCCCCTTCCCCCCAGGGTTGGGTGACATGGGGAAAAACCAGACCGTGACTGAGGCGGAAAAAAGCATTCTCCGATGCCCCCACTGCCACGGGCTTACACGGCCCCATGTGCTATGGTTTGATGAATACTACGACGAAACCTTTTTCCGGGCGGAAAGTGCCCTTCAATGGGCGGGGTCAACGGATCTGCTCATGGTGGTCGGCACCGCCGGAGCCACCAACCTGCCCATGCAGATCGGAACCATGGTCGCACAAAATCCCCAGGCGATTCTCATTGACATCAACCTCCGGGACAATCCCTTTAGAACCCTGGCCCAAAGCCATCCCCGGGGCATGGTTATGGATGGTCCGGGAAGTGAACATCTCCAGACCATCCTGTCCGGTTGGAACAAATAGAATGCAGGCTGGGGCTCCTCCGGTCAGAGGGTCCCGTCCAACAGGGCATCCACCCGGGAAGCATAAACTTGAAATACCCGTTCCCGGGTCGTATGGATCCTGTCCTGAAACGGAATGCGGAAATACGTTTCCTGCTCCTCCTGAAGCGCCTTAACGACAAGGTGCCCCTGAACCGATTGCGAACAGGCTTGACTGCAGCTTCCACACTGAAGGCAACTCCAGAGGGACGCCCTCCCCGGAGACAGCCCCAGGGCGTAACACCGGATGAAATACAGGGGATCAAACCTGGCGGTGGTAACGCACAGCGGACAGGCACTGGAGCACTCCCGGCAGGTCAGGCAGAGCGCCTGGTTCATCGGATGGGAAAGAGAGCGCTTCCGGGGCTGAACCTTTATGGAATTTACGGAACTGCTCGGCATTTCAGGCTCCCGGGCCCACCGGTCCCACTCCTGGAATATCTCGTCGCAGCGGGGAGAGAGAGTCAGGGCCAGGGTGTTTGAAAGAACCGCCACCAATTCCTGTTTGAGTTGCTGGAGGCGGTCCCAGGTCTCCCCGGAGACCCTCCCTTCCTGCCGGGCCTCCCACCTCAGACTGGCGATGAGCGACCAGGGGTTCACGCTGTTGGGACACAGATTACTGCAGCGACGGCAGTCAAGACAATGCCAAATGGAGCGTCCGGCCCGGTCAAGATCCAGGTTCCCAAGATTTGCCAGATGAACGATGCGCCTCGGGTCAAGACCGCCGGGCCCCAGGGCCACCGGGCAGGATGACGTACAGATGCCGCAGGAGTAGCAACAGGTGGAACGGGCGTCTTCGTCGGTCATCGGGAACCGGGTCCCTGAAGAAATCGCCGATTCTTGTTCCATAACGCCTTTTACATTGATCATATCAATTTTTCCTCCTTCTCAAATCCGCATACAAGAATGAGGTGCCTGGCCATTTCGACCCGTGGACATCCCATAGAAACACGGTAAAGAGCAACCTTTTATTTGTCAAGAAGAAGTAATAATTGTTCAGAGAAACAAAGCGCGCGCTCCCGGTGATCTCCCTTGCCTGCGGATCACGTTTCGCTCTGCTCAAGCCATTCGGACGGTTCCATCCTTGTTTTAGGCTGTTAGTTGTGTTAACGGTAGCCCAGTTAACAGGATTTACGTATAGGAAGCATTTACCCCACGGGTTCACGCCATACCGGGCGGACAGAATAAAAAACCAGGGGACGGAAAAGGAGTCATAATGATCGAACTGAAAAACAGCTGTTGAGCACCGGAGGATAAACAGCCTGGTCAGGCTGGGAATAGAAATTCAAGAATAATGGAAAATGACAAATTTTCGCAGGAAAACTGCATGGTATGCGGTGCGGCACTTGAATATTCAGAAAAAGAGATAACGCTTGAATGTTCATATTGCAATAAAGAACTGAAAGGCAATATCAAATGTCCTAACGGGCATTATGTATGTGATGATTGTCACAATCATCAATCGCTACAGTTGGCCAAAGAGATATGTTCTGCAACGGCTTCAACCGATCCGGCCGATATTTTTGAAAAAATAATTACTTCTTCAAAAATCCCCATGCTGGGTTGTCATCATGCCTTCATGGCAGCGGGTGCTTTCATTACCGCCATAAGGAATGAAGGCTCACTATCGGTATCTGAAGAAATGATAACGGAAATTTATGACAGGACCCAAAGACAGGCCATTGGAGGATATTGCGGATTAACAGGTCTTTGCGGCATTGCACCAGCCCTGGGAGCTTGTTTTGCCGTAATTCTGGGTTCAAAATGTGGAATGGATAAAGAGCAAAAACTTACAATGACTGCTGTCTCTGAAATTGTAACCGTTATCACGGAACTGACGGGGCCAAGTTGTTGCAAAGCATACGCTAGAAAATCCATAGAAGTTGCACAGATTTTTTTAGAAAAGAATCTCCGGATCCGTTTATCAAAATCAACGGAAAAAATAGTATGCAGCCATTCAAAAAACCACCCCCATGGATGCAGGGAAGCCAAATGCCCTTATTATGAATGAACACCTGATAATGGACTGAACCTCCCTCCCCTGGCAATGACGCCGTCCCGGTATACCCGTAGACATACAAACCTGACCATGCCTATTGGTATACCGAATACAGATGGGCCTTCCCATAGATAATACCAGTTTGACTCATAGAAAATTTCCATGTAGGAAATGGTGTCGTTCTGTCACGTGTGTGTGAATCATTGATAATATTATGGAGAGCAAGGCATGATAAGTTTTTTCGTTACCAGGGGATTTCGTTTTTGTTCACTTTTAGGCTTTTGCCTCTGTTTTTCTTTGTTAAGTCATTCGGTGCCGGCAAAAGCCGCAGCCGATGGCAGGATCGCCGTTCACGGCGCCATAAAGAATTCCAGGGCATTTTCCGTTGACCAGCTCCGGGAAATGCCCTCTTTATTACTGAAGGATCTCTACCTGCTCAAGGAGAGGAAGAACTGCGAAGACAAGGATGAACTGCTTTCCGTGAGCAGTTACCGGGGGGTCCTGCTCAGGGATATTCTGTTGAAAACCGGCCTTAAATACACCCGCAAATGGGAACCGGGGGTCTTCATCCGTGTCCGGGGAGTCCACGGTAAGGAGGTGGTCTTTTCCTTTGGGGAGATCTTTTACTCCAGCATCGGAAGAAGCGTGTTGCTGGCATACGAGAAAAACGGTAAAGCGCTTTCGCTGAAAAAGGGAGGCGGTGAGTTGATCGTGGGAACCGATGTGCGGGCAGGCAGAAGCATCGGGGAGGTCTGCGAGATCACAGTTGAACGGGTGGATGTGAAGATGCTTGCCTACAAGGACAAAAAGAAAAAATTCGTCCGCCCCACCACGGAGCACTTCACCATCCTTGACCACAAGACGGAAAAATCAGTTGAGCTAGGCCCCGACGACCTTAAAGCACTGCCCCAGGTACACATTCCGGAAGCTGTCATGGCCGGAGATTGCGAGGGGTTCAGGGGAGTTTACGCCTTTGACGGCCCCCCGTTGAAACTTGTACTAAAGGCCATCGGCATCCAGGGATGCCAGGCAGGCTACGACCGCTTTGTTCTGGTGGCCAGCGAGGACGGCTTTTGTTCCACCTTTTCCATGGGAGAGCTGTTCAATTCCCGGCTGAGCGACAATATCATCATTGCCCTGAAAAAAGAGGGCTCCCCCCTGGACGAAAAGCGCGGTTTCGCAACCTCAGTGGTCAGGGAGGACAGCATCGGCGGACGGTCGGTAAAACGGATTCACCGGATTGAAATTTACTGATATGAAAAGGGTGAAAAAAGAGATGGGATCGTTTTTTATCAAAAGATTGGGTATTGCCCGGGTATGCGGGATTGCGGCCGGGTTGACCCTTGTGTTCGCCGTTAATGCCGGAGCGTCCGACAAGGTCGGTTACGAGGCATTTTCCCTGGGCGAAATGGTGGTCACGGGAAGCCGGACGGACGCGGAGGGGCCGGCCACCGTGTCCGTAATAACGGCAGAAGATATCGACCGGTACAACGCCACCAACCTGGGTGAAGCCCTGGCACTTATGCCGGGTGTCCATTTCCGCCAGGGAAGATCTAAGGAGGGCCATTACGTAACGGTACGCGGTTTTGAGCAGGAAAACGTCCTGATCCTTCTCGACGGCATTCCCATCGGCGTTCCCTATGAGGGAGTGCTCAATCTCACCGACCTTCCGGTTCAGAATATTGCCGAGATCAAGGTGGTCAAGGGCAATGCATCCGTGCTTTACGGTGCCAACGCCATGGGCGGTGTCATCAACATCATCACCAAGAGGGGTACAACGGATCCGAATCTCGCTTTTTCATACGAGGTCAGCGATTATGATACCCAGCACCTGAGTCTGACCCATGGATGGAAAAAGGGACCCTTCAGCTATTTCATGGGCGCCAGCAAACGAACGTCTGACGGACGATCCCTGGCAGACACCTTCACCCTTCCTTCCCAAGTGACCGACAGCATGGCAAAAGCGCCGGCAAAACCCGGCACCCTTCCCAACGCTCCCATCCAGCCGGACAGCGGAAGGCGGGACAACTCTGATTACGAAAAGGATTCCTTCACCTTTACCGGCAACCTTGCGGTGAACGAGAGAAACAACCTGGGACTCTCCTTCGAATACTACAACAATGAGTACGGCGTGCCAGCGGTTCCCATCTACCGGGAGCACAAAAAGGGATTTTTCTACTTTCCCCGGTACTGGCGGTATACCGACTGGCAACGATACACGGTGAACGTCATCGGCGAATCAATCATCGGGGACACCCTCACCCTCAAGACCCGGCTGTTCCATGACGACTACACCAACACCCTGGATGCCTTTGACGACGACACCTATTCCACCCAGGATCGTCTGGGGCCTCCATCAGGGGAATCGGTTTATGACGATTACAGCAACGGCGCTCAGGTCCAGGCCTTCTGGGACGGGCTTTCCCGGAACAACCTGAGCTTCGGACTGAGTTTCAAAAAGGATCTTCACAAGGAAAGTTTCAAGGACGACCCCAGCGACAAATTCGTTTCCCACACCTGGTCAGTGGCCCTGGAGGACAGAATCCGGGTGCTCGACAACCTGTTCTTCACCGTGGGGGCGAGCTATGACCTGTTTGACAAGAAAAAACGGAACCAGGCCGGAAGCGATAAAGATCCGGGCAAGGATATCCACACTTTCAACCCCCAGATCGGTTTGACTTACCATCTCTCAGATTCCGTGACGCTCTTTGGTTCCGCAGGAAGAAAGGTGCGGTTACCCACCATGCGGAACCTCTATGCCGCGGGTGTGATCGGACCTGCGGGGAATCCCGATCTCAAGGAGGAGCGAACCGACAATTACGAACTGGGGACCACCTGGAAAGTCAGCAAAAAGGTCACCCTCCAGGCCGCCCTTTTTCACAACGAAGTAAAGGACCTGATCAACTTCGATAACATGCTCGGCCGGTTCGAACAATACGGAAAGGTTCACATGACCGGTGCCGAAGTAAGCATGGATGCCCGGCCCCGGCCGGGACTCAACACACGGATAGGCTATACCTGGCTCCATGCAAGGAACCGCTCCCGGGTGGCCATCGAAAATGGCTGGCACGATTCCCTGGAATATAATCCGGATGAGCTGCCCTACCGGCCGGAGCACCAGGTAAACCTGCAAATCACCCAGCGTTTCAATACCGGCCTTTCCCTGAATTTCAACGGCAGTTATGTGGGAAGGCAGCCGTTTTACAACCATGCAGATCCCGTCAACAACCAGACGCTGATCGCAGAGAAAAAGTGGCTGGACGATTATTTCCTCATGAATCTGAAGGTCAGCCAGGAGATCGGGAAAAAGCTCCAGGTCTATGTTGCCGTTGAAAATCTCCTGGATGAATCCTATGAAAACATGGATATGTTTCCCGGCAGGGGCAGAACGTTCTGGGTGGGGGCGAAACTGGCACTTCAGGGCTTCGGAGCCCGGTAGACGATCCGTCCCGGGTCCCCCGGCGGCTGGCAGGGATCACAGGAAGGGATCGTCACGGCGGAGGGTGGGCAGCTGACCAGGCTGCTCGCTCTTGATCAGCCGGGATTCCTTCCCTTTCCCATGGGATCTCCCGTTACAACCTGATTGACCGGATCAGCGTTCCGTTTATAAAAACAAAAACTGTTTCGTACCCGATCCTCAGAAATCACAATTGATCAATGTTCATAAATAAAAACCCAACGATTATCAAACAGTTCTAAATTTAATGGGCAAAACCAGTCCGACACGCCTTAAATCATAACAAAACTCTTGGCTTGCAGCTTTTTGGGAGAAATATAACGGAAGGACAACTGAATTTTCGAAATTCCCGGACTTTTCTTTAAACAACAGCAAAGGGACGATTTGCGTTCGGTTTCGAAAAAAAACACCTATCCATAGGCGCCATGCCCAACAACTCCCAATGGAAATATCCAGGCTTGATTTCAAGCCATAAAAAAAACCGCTGCAGCCCTGGGAAAAGGGACCTGCAACGGCCTTTTTTTTTTACGATCTGTCTTTCAGCCTTTCAGCAAAGAGCCTTAGTATTTCATGGCGGTCAGGATTTCACCCACGCTCGCATAGGGCGTTCTGCCAAAGTAGGAAAGACCCAGGTCGGCCTTGTTGGTAAAGAATCCGTCCACGTTGTTCCCCATTACCATTTCCATGTCCGCTTCTTCGTCAATGGTATAGCAGTGAACCAACATGCCCATATCGTGGGTCATCCGGTTCATCCAGGGTTTCACGGTGTCCATGTAGCTCTGGGCTCCCTTCACGGAATCATTGTAACCGGTCAGTTTGGTTCCGGGGCCGGTACCGATGGCACCGTTGGCTTTGGCCCAGGTCAGCCACATCTTGAAGTTCTCCTTGGACAGCACTTCCCATCTGGCGCAGAACTGGGCATAGGTTTCACCTTCGGCCTGCTTCTCCGGGACATTTTTTCGCAGGGGACCGTAGGTCTTGCTCAGGTCTGCTTTGGGATCGTTCTGGTCCACCTTGGCCGCTCCCCAGGCGTCTGCTTCCTTCTGGGTGTACAGCCAGAGCAGGAAAATCTTGGCGGTTTCAGGCATATACTCGTTGAGCAGGGGCAGACTGGAGGGTTCAAAGGTCTGGAGGATGGTTCGGCCACGGGTGAACTGGACGCCCACGTTCTTCCCGGCATCAAATCCCTTGGGGGCTTTCTTCTGGGAAGAGCCGAGCCAACCGCGATTTTTCAGCGCTTCATAGAGATCTTTTTCTATGCCGGGGAACAGGGTGGCCACCTTGGTCTCAATGTAGATTCCGGGCCGGTTCCCGTTGTCCATGGGGTCCACGCTGCCGTCGGCCATCTTGCCTTCCGCGATGTTTAAAAATTCCTCCAGGGTGCAGATGCTGCTACCGGCAAAGGCGTTACGGGCAAGCCCCGGGGTGCCGTTCTTGATCTTCTCGGCGTTAAACCAGGCCCCGGCATCCAGGGATTTCAGCTCCGCCAGGGTGAAGGTGCTCACGGGATCACCGGCCCGCTTGGGGAAAACGTCGGCAATATTGGAGGTGCGCTTCAGGTTGTTGTCATGCACGGCCAGGAGAATGCCGTCCTTGGATCGCTGGAGATCGCACTCCAGGTAGTCTGCACCCAGATTCCGGGCCAGACGATAGGCTGCTTCCGTGGATTCGGGGGCATAGTAAGACGCGCCGCGATGGGCGATCACGGCAGGGTAAGGGAGTTCTTTCTCAACAGCCAGTTTACGGGCCGCAGTCATGGGGGTGGGCTGCTTGGCTGAGACACAGCCGGTCAGAGCAACACAGGCGACTGTCAAAGCAACAACAGTTCCAGACATCAGTTTCTTCATACATTCAATCCTTTATTAATCGTCATTGTACAAAATAACGTCCTGCCCGGCAGGACGCACACACCATAACACCGGCATGCAGGACCAATCTACACGGCCCACATCACCCTGACAGGGTCGGCAACAGTGCGAAAAACCAAACTCAATACTCTTTTTCCATGGCTCAACTGTTTGCGAGCCTGGATACATATAGCCGATCTCCCCAGGCGAAATCAAACGATTTGTTCATTTTGCAACAAATCGTTCACTTATGAACATATCCCCGTTTCCCACCTCTGTGTTTTTTTAAATGCAAGGCCCAACCATCCATGCAGCCCGCACTCAACGCCTTTCAAGACCAGCGAATACGCCTCCCGGGAAAAAGGACTTGACAATTAAAATGAACATTCATATAAAAAATAACATGCACTTTATACATTGAACACTATTCACAATGGTTGTTTCCACCCTGCTTTAACACAGTTTAAAAATCGCACGTCTGTACAGGAGCGAACCGTTTTCGCTCCGGCCTTATTATCCCATCTCCGTTGTGGGGTTTTAGGTTCTTATCTCTGATTTTCGTGTTGATTTTGGCAAGAGAATCAGAAAAGCGCTATGGTTCTGGCTTGTCCAGGCCAGGGCATCGCTGTGGCTGAACGGGTAAACTTGTTGATCCGGGGTTAACCTGTTAACCGTTTCAAAACCGAGGAGGTGTGTATGGTTTCAAGAAAATGTTCAAGATGTACACAAATTCAGGTGATTTGCATGGTGCTGCTTTTTCTCTGTCCCCTTTCAGCCCGGGGAATGGGGGATCCGGAATCCTGTGCGACCCAGTATCCGGTGGTTCTCGCCCACGGCATGGGGGCTTCCGCTGAAATCCTGGGGATCATGGATTATTGGTGGGGCCTTGGAGAGGAATTGGAGGACCAGGGCGCTAATGTATACGTGACATCCGTCGACGGCATGGGCAGCACTGCGGATAAGGCCGAATCTTTCAGAGCCCAGTTTCTGGATATCCTGGCCGTTTCAAACAGTCAGAAGGCCAATATCATCGGCCATTCCCACGGCACCGTCTACACCCGCTATGCCATCTCCAATCTGGGACTGGGGGACAAGGTTGCCAGCCACTCCAGCATCGCAGGTCCCCACCATGGAAGCGCCATTGCCGACGTGGTCCTGGGGCTGGTGCCGGATTCCCTGGAATGGCTGGTTGGGGATACCATGGATTTTATTTACGCCTTTCTCTTCGGCGACACAGATCCGGACAGTCTCCAGAATGCCCATGACCTCACCCGGGACTACATGGTCAAGACCTTCAACCCGCACACCCCCAACGTTGAGGGGATCTACTACCAGAGCTGGGCAGGCAAGATCAAGACCATGGCCGTCAATGCCAGGAACTGGTATTTCCTGGGCACCTGGCCGGTTCTCCTGGCCCATGAAGGGGCCAACGACGGCCTGGTCAGTGTCGAGAGCGCCAAATGGGGCGTTTTCCGGGGAGTCGAGGATGCAGCCTGGTACAGCGCCGGGTGCGATCACCTCAACATCGTCGGCATGCCCTTTGGGATCACCCCCGGCTTTGACCGGGACGGGTTTTACATTGATCTTGTGAGCGAACTCAAGGAGTAGGGATATTAGGCCAACCGGAAGGAATTTCAAAATGCGCATGCCCTATAAAAAAATGTTGGTTCTCGTCTTTTTGGGACTGCTCCTGGCTGGCATGGTCCGAGAACGAGCCGCCCGGGACGGCTATATCATTCCCGATTCCAAGGCCATTACCCTGGACCTGGTCCAAAAGGCCAGGTCCAGGCATCCTTCTCCTGCAACGCCCCAGGCAGTTGAAGAAAAGATCCGAAAGCCATCGTCAAAAGCGAACGCATCAGACACCGGGACATCGTCTCCGGTATCCGGGGTTGCTTTGGTCGACTACACCACCATCGGTTTTTTCAGGCACCTCATGGGGCGTTTTGAAAAGGGGAAGGATCTGTCGACCCACCTGGAACAGGTCCTGGCTTACCTCCTTTCCATGATGCCCCCGGAGGAGGCCCGGGCTCTTTATGCTGTGTACGAAAATTTCCTCAACTGTGAGACGGATCTGGCTGCTGAAACCGCGTCCTGGCCCCTGCCCCATGGACCCGAAGCCGTGCTTGCCCATTTGCGGCGCATGCACGATTTCAGGCGCTACACCCTGGGGGAGGAGTTGGCAGATCTTCTCTACGGGGCCGAAGTGAAATCCCGTGAGTATGTCGTAAGGCGTTCGGCCATCGTGGTCGATCCGGAGATGTACGGGATTGAGAAGGAGGCCCGCATCCAGGAACTCAACCAGGCCATGTGGGGAGATGAGGCGGGAGCGGTGGAAGAGGTTCCAAAGCCCTATCAGCGTTACCGGGAAAAACTGGCCATGTATGAGCGGGATATGGAAGCCGTGGACCCGGAGGACCAGGAGGCCATGGTGCGGGAATTCCGGGGCACCTTTTTCTCCGCCGACACGGTTTCACGCCTGGAAGCGGTTGACCGTGCCCTGGCGGAAGAGAAAAAGAGGGAAGCCGCTTACGCCGAAGCCACTGCCGCCATCCAAAACGATCCGGATCTCTCGCCGGAAAAGCGGGATGCCGCCATTTCCGATCTCCGGGAAAACATTTTCGGTGAAGAGGCCGAAGCCCGCCGGCGCCGGGAGGTCATGGCAGAGACATTGGATCGGCTCAAGGCCGGCAGCTGACCGGAACAAAGGCGGACCCGGCCAGCTGCACCATGAGGAGCAGAACCGATCCCAGGGGAACCCAGTTTCCCAGCCGGGTGTAGGGACTTGTTTGTTTCCGGATGGCCACCTTGTGGGTGGCGGCCCCGGGTTTTCCAATCGCTGATGCCGTAAGCAGTACGCCGGTGGGTGAAATAACAGCGGAGATGCCCCCGGTGGCAGCCCTGACCATAAAACGCCGGTTCTCAATGGCCCGCATGGCCGAGACGGCCAGGTGAAGGCGGGGCATGGCTCCTGCCCCGAACCAGGCATCGTTGGAGAGGTTGATCAACAGACCTGCCCCCCCTGCGACGCTCTGCCTGACGGCTTCGGGATAAAGGGCTTCAAAGCAGATGGAGAGCCCCATGGCCCCCAGGTGGGTGGGAATCACCGCCGGACGGGTTCCAGGTTCAAATTGGGCCGGGGCCCGGGCGAACCTCCCCAGGACCGGTTTCAGAACCAATGACTCACCATAGGGAAGAAGCCGCCTTTTGTCATACCATTGCACCTTGCCCATGCCGGGGATGAGATAGGCGGTATTATGGACCCCATGGCCCGAATCGGCCTGCCTGAGGCCGCCGCTCACCAGCAGATCCCGGCCATAAAGGCGGTCGCGGATCCCCCCAAGCAACCGGGAGTCCACTTTCCGTGGAGCGTTCAGCACCGTTTCCGGCCAGACGATGAGCCGGGCCACTTTTGACTCCGCTTTTCCGCTTAAATCCAGGTAACGGTTGAGGCGCCGGTGAAAACCGTTGCCGCTCCATTTGTCTTTCGGGGTGAAATTGCCCTGGACGGCCACCGCCGAAAAACAGCTTTCCCCGGGACCCACCAGGGGTTCAAAGGCGGCGATCCGCACCAGACCGTAAATGCAGGGAACAAGGATCAAAAAAAGAATGGAGATAACAACCGTCGCCTGCTGCTGCCTTCTTTTCCGGCCTGTTTCTCTCCCCTCCCCGGTTTGCCCTGTACCTGTGAACAGGAAGGCGATCAGAGCGTTGACCGCAACCATGAGGAAGGTGAGTCCGTAAACCCCGCCAAGATCCGCTGCCTGGGCAAAGGTTTGAAAGGGAAGGACCGCATACCCCACAAGCCCCCAGGGAATAAAAAAGGGAAGCCATTCCTTGGCCAGGTCGGCCAGGGTCCAGAGAGCGGGAAGGGTCAGAAGATAAAACCAGAAGCCCTGGTATCGGAAGAAGGAGATGGACAGGGACAGGATGCCGTAGAGAAGGGTCGTTGGAACGCAAACCGCCAAAAGGAAGAAGAGGATAGCAAACCCAATGCTTTTTTCAAAATGAACGGTCAGTGTGGGGATGAGCCAATGGCCCATGAAACACCCATGGAAAGCCCCAAATACGATTCCAAACCAGAAGCGCTGCAATGAACTCCCGGCGCAGACCAGGACCTTGAAAAAAGGAGCCAGGGCCACAAAACCCAGGGGCCAGAAACCAAAGGCCATGGCCAGGCCGGCTGCGGACAGGATGGACAATACGGTAAACATACCGGGTGAACGCTCCCCTGGAACAAAATCTTTTTCATTGGCCCCTGGCACAGACAAATCAATCATTTAGAATGATAATGAGTTGACAGTCCTTGGGCGATTTGCTTTGGTGATTCAAGCTAACAAACAGATATCGCAGTATAAGCGATTTAAACGATATGTCGAGAAATAAAGAGAAAAACCATGAAAATTAGAACGTCGGATTTCATAAGCCAAAGGGTTCGATGCGGTGCAGACCTGTACCTGCCCCCATAGCGGCCTTCCGAATTTTAATTTGAAAAACAGCCTGTTAAGTGCAATGATCCATTTAAAGGTTATGGACAAACCATATTCCATAAAAAAATCCCCCCTCTGTTGAATCTGCTGTTGCTTCGTTCGCCGTCCGCCGAGTCTCTTTTATTCAAACGGAACAGCCTTATCAAAACTATAAACCCAAAAGGAGAGGGCCATGACTAAGGATCCTAAAACCAGAAGGAGTATGACAAAGCAGGAGCTGGAAGAAATAAAGAAGAGCCTCCAGAAACGGAAAGATGAGCTATGGCTGGCAATCGAGGAGGATCTCAGGGAGGATGCCGGAAAGGAATATCACGACTTGATAGAGGCCATACGGGACGATTCCGACAAGGCCCTGGCGGAACTGGAAGAGTCCACAGTTCTCTCTTACATAAAACTGAAGCTGAAAGAGGTGGAATCAATAGAGCAGGCCCTTGCCCGTATCAAGGAGGGAAAATACGGGCGTTGCCTGGATTGCCGCCGGTGGATTCGGCCGGCCCGGCTTCAGGTGCTCCTCCATGCCGTCCGCTGCCGCTCCTGCCAGGAGACCGTTGAGAAGATAAAAAGGGTCTAACATGTTCAGAATT
Source organism: Desulfobacterium sp. (assembly GCA_030145245.1). Lineage (GTDB taxonomy): Bacteria > Desulfobacterota > Desulfobacteria > Desulfobacterales > Desulfobacteraceae > Desulforapulum. The sequence continues at coordinate 317,269 of JAQYWC010000001.1, read as the reverse complement.
GATTACTCAGCCATAGCATGTGAATCTCCAGGCCCCGTTCACCCGGGATTAAAAAAAACGTGCGGATACAACCATCACCTGGAATCAACAATCATGGCGTTTCCGCCTCCATTGGAGAATCGGAGACTCCAATGGAGGAGATCCCAAGGGATTGAAGCTCCTCCAGCACCATGATAACCAGGTTGTCCACCTGGGCCTTGATCGGTTCTGTCAGCTCGGTGGCAAGGGTTTCAAGGTCACTGGGTTCTATGCCCAGGATCACTGTTTCCGGAACATGGTCCAACAACCGGCACAGGGTAAGCGCCTCCAGCAGATCCACCTGGTGCAAGGAGTTTTTGGCAAGGATCCTGTTGGGAATCTCCTGGCCGGCAAGCCGGTGAAGATCCCCTGGTTTTCCCTTGTTTAAAATGGTGTCCACCACAATGAGATGGCGGGCATGGGAAATGACCCCGAGCAGGTTTATTCCGAGCACGCCTCCGTCAACCACGGTAACACCGTCGGGGAACCGATACCGATCGAGCAGTTTTCGGACCACCCGGATACCCAGTCCGTCATCGGAAAAAAGAATGTTGCCAACGCCAAGAATAATGATTTCAGATTTCATCGTATGTTTCCTTACTTTCCCTGCCCCGTGTTACCAGGGGACAGGGAAAATCGTCTGCATGAAAAGAAGGGTTAGACCACCCTGACCTTGTAGGTTTCGTTGGTATGGGGATCGATCACATGAACGGCACAGGCAAGGCAGGGATCATAGGAGTGGATCGTCCGGAGGATCTCCAGGGGCATCTTTGGATCTGCAATGGGCGTCCCAATGAGGGAGCGCTCCACAGGCCCCTTTTTTCCATGGGCATCTGCCGGTCCGAAGTTCCAGGTGGACGGGACCACGTACTGATAATTTTTAATTTTTCCATGTTCGATCTCGATCCAGTGACCGAGTGCTCCCCTGGGCACATCGTTCAAGCCACACCCCTTTGCCTTGTCAGGCATGGTCCACGACTGATAGGTTTTCTTATCTCCCCTTGAAATGTTGACCCGGAGCTCATCCAGCCAGCCTTCCATGGCATCGCCGATCACGATGGTTTCAAGGCCCCTGGCAGCAGTTCTTCCCAGGGTTGAGAACAAAGCGTCTGTGCCCAGGCCCAGCTTTTTAAGGGTTTTGTTCACCAGGCGCATTGCTGTGGAATCCCCCTTTCCATAGGCCACAAGAATCCGGGCCAGGGGACCGACTTCGGCGGCAAGTCCGTCGTAGCGGGGCGCCTTGACCCAGGAATATTTATCATCGGTATTGTAGCGGACCGCCCCTTTGATCGGCTCTGTTTTACCGGCATAGGGATGGCTGGGCCGGCTTTTCTCATACCAGGCCCGGGTCACATCCTCGGTGATGAGGTCCACATTGAGATCCTCCACCTTAAGCCCTTTTCGTATGAACCCCGATGGCATGACAAGCCGGGTCTCCGAGCTGTTTTCCGCATAATCGCCATAGGCAAGGAATGCCTGGTTATTGCCGCCAATGCCCCCCCAGTCCTTGTAAAAGGAAGCGATGGCCATCAGGTCCGGGATATAGACCTCATCCACAAACGCCTTGGTCTCCTTCCAGATCTCCTCAAATTCCGTGATCCTGTCACTGTTAAGGTCCTTGATCGAGGTCACCCCGCCCACCACCAGAAACTGGGGATGGGGGTTCTTGCCGCCAAACACGGCATGCATCCGGGCGGCTTTGGCCTGGAGCTTTAACGCCTCAATGTAATGGGCCGCAGCCATGAGGTTGGCTTCGGGCGGAAGCACATAGGCGGAATGCCCCCAGTAACCGTTGTTAAAGGGTCCCAACTGGCCACTCTCCACAAAGGTCTTCAATCGTTCCCGGGTGGTCTTGAAGTACTCCGCAGATGCCGGCCTTCCGCTGACGTTTTCTGACAATTTGGCCGTTTTCACGGGGTCGGCCCTCAACGCATCCACGATGTCCACCCAGTCCAGGGCATGGAGATGATAAAAATGAACAATGTGATCGTGCTGGAACTGGGCACCGTGGATCAGATTCCGGATGATGCGGGCATTGTCGGGAATGGTGATCTTGCAGGCATCCTCCACCGCCCTGACCGACGACAGGGCATGGACATAGGTGCAGACCCCGCAGGAGCGCTGAACAAAATGGTGGGCGTCCCGGGGATCCCTGCCCTTGAGCATCATCTCTATGCCCCGGAACATCTGGCCCGAGCACCAGGCATCCTTGACCCTGTTGTTTTCAATCTCTACTTCTATTCGTAAATGTCCTTCGATCCGGGTAATGGGATCGATCATGATTCTTTTACCCATAATACAGTCCTTTTCTTATGTCTCTTTCCGACTTTGATGGATTGGAAAATGTGTCGGCAACAAAATTAACCTGTTCAATCTACTGGATTTATAAGGAGGCTAAATTTCCTCATAAAACGGGGTCATGGTGTCCCAGAACCCGGGCTCACTGCAACCGATGCAGGGATGACCGGCCTGGATGGGAAAGCTTGTTCCCTCATTGAACTTTGCCGTCGGACAGTTATTATAGGTTTCAGGGCCTTTACAGCCCAGGTTGTAAAGACAGTAGCCCAGCTCGGCTTCCTTGGAGCCGAATTCTTCAACAAACTCATCATTTTCAAAATGTTTCAACCGCGGACATCTGTCATGGACGGTCTCAGCAAAGGCGAACAAGGGCCTGCCATACTCATCAAGTTCTATGGCTTCCTTGTTGAGATATTTGACAATGGTTGACAGCAAATTCAGGGGGTTGGGGGGACACCCCGGAAGATTGATGGTGGAAACGCCGATGGCATCGGTTACGCCCTTGTAACCGCCCGGGTTGGGGGCCGCCGCCGGAATGCCGCCATAAGCGGCGCAGGTGCCAAGGGCAATGGTTGCAGCGGCCTTGGGTATGACCGCCCTGGCAATCTCAAGAAAGGTTCTGCCCCCCACCTTTCCGTAGGCGCCGTTATAGGACGTTGCAATGGAGCCTTCCACAATACAGATAAATTTACCCTTGTGGGCCTCAACGGCCTCGTGAAGTGATTTTTCCGCCTGATGACCGGCGGCAGCCATGATGGTTTCATGGTATTCAACCGAAATGGTTTCCAGAATGATGGCCCCCACATTGGGGGTGCGCAAAAAGGCTTCTGAACAGCCGGTGCACTCGCCAAAATGGAGCCAGACAACCGGCGGTCTTGGCCCGGAAGCGGCCCGTTCAATGGCGTTGGCCACCTGCACCACACCGGTGGCTGAGATGCCCATGGAAGCGGCCAGCCCCGTGCAGTACTTCAGAAAATCCCTTCGGGTGACCCCTTTTTTTTCCAATCGGTCATAAAATTCTTTTTCCTCTGTTTTTTGCATAGCACCTCCTTGATGCTGTTCTCGAATGTCATTCTTTTCAGCTATCAATCCAAGCGTTCATGACTTCAAGCAGACGCAATTGACCTTATGGGTCAACCATAGCAGGGGAGGTGTACAGGACGGTCTTTGGAAGGCGGGCCGTTTTAATGGCTGGTGTTGATCATCCTTCAATCCCCGGATACTGAGCGTCTGCCATGCACGGGCAGTACTTACTTGAATTCCGTCAGTGTTTTCGAGAAACAGGATGCACTATATTACTCCGGTAAAACGTTGCCTTTAAACTTCTCCGTTCATAACAGCAGTCAGTGTGAAGCCATGCTTATCTCACCCCACATGGAGATGCAAATCGTTAGTTTCTATGGTTGCCTGCCCGGCTATTTGCTTTGCTGATAGTGTCGGTTCCAACCATGACCGGAAGCAACAGGCCCGGCCATGTTTTTTTTGACTTGACACTGCCTGGCAGGGTCTCTAATCTAACCTATACTCATTTTGATTAATCCAATGCATAAGACCATCAGACCGGATCAATAAAAAACAAAACGAATAGAGACCCTGGGTGGAAAAAAACGCCGTACGGGGCCTTTTTTTATGGGCTAAAAACCATTATTTTTGCCAGGTCCCATTGAAAGGAGATCAAAAATGATACTTATTTTAGACAACAAGATTACACAGAAGCAGAAAGATAATATAACCTCCGTGCTGTCCCATGACGGGTGTATTACCCGGGAGATCATTGATGCCGGCCGGACGGTTATCGGTATCATCGCCAACAACAAAAAATCCCTTGAAGAATACAGGCAGATGGAAGGGGTAAAGGATGCCCAGGCCATTAAAACGTCTTACAAGCTTGTCAGCCGGGAATTTAAATCCGAAGACTCAATGGTAAAAATCGGCAATGTGGTGGTCGGCGGTGACCGGATCGTTGTTATTGCGGGCCCTTGTGCCATTGAAAACCCAACCCAGGCCATGACCATTGCAAAGGAAGTAAAAAAATACGGTGCGGCTTTATTCAGGGGCGGAGCCTTCAAACCAAGATCTTCGCCCTATTCCTTCCAGGGACTTGAAGAAGAGGGCCTGAAGATCCTTGCAGATGTCCGGGAAGAAACAGGGCTGGGGGTGGTAACCGAGATCACCTCACCTGCCCAGGCCGAGCTCATGGAAAAGTATGTGGATGCGGTGCAGATCGGCGCCAGGAACATGCAGAATTTTGAGCTGCTCAAATGTGTGGGGAAAATGAGCAAACCGGTTGTTCTCAAACGGGGACTTGCCTCCACCATCCAGGAATGGCTCATGTCGGCAGAGTATATCATGGCCGGTGGAAACAATGATGTCATTCTCTGTGAACGGGGCATCCGGACCTTTGAGCCCTATACCCGGAACACCCTGGACCTTTCTGCCATTCCGGTATTGAAACAGCTGACCCACCTTCCCATTGTAATCGACCCAAGCCACGCTACGGGTATCCGTGAAAAGGTCAGCCCCATGGCAAGGGCTGCGGTTGCCGCAGGCGCAGACGCCCTGATGATCGAAGTCCATAACGACCCGGATAACGCCCTGTCCGATGGCCCCCAAAGCCTGTATCCGGAGCAGTTCGGCCAATTGACCCGGGATTTGTATGTCATTGCACCGGTTGTGGGCAAGCAGATGGATTTTGACTATTTGAAAAAATCCGAGGTGATCAGTGAACTAGCCAAGGGGGCAGCAAAAACCGCCGCCTTTATCGGTGAAAACGGCGCCTACAGCCATAAAGCCAGCCTGTCCTATTTTGGCGATGATGTGACCCCGGTCCCCATGGAAAGTTTTCGCGACATTTTCAATGCCTGCGAAAAAGGAAGCGTTGAATACGGGATTGTTCCGGTTGAAAATTCCCTTTCCGGTTCCATCCATGAAAATTTCGACCTGCTCCAGGAGTATGATCTGAAAATAATCGGTGAAGTTACCATCCGGATAAAACATGCCCTCATTGCCCACGGCACCATGGATAAAAAAGCCATTAAAAAGATCCTGGCATCACCGCCGGCATTTTCCCAGTGTAAGAATTTCCTGGACCAGTGTCCCGGAGTTGAGGCGGTACCTGTCAAGGCATACTCAAGTGCGGTAAAACATATCAAAGACACCTCCGATACCACGACGGCAGCCATCGGAACGGCCATGGAAGCCGACATCTATAATCTGAAGGTAATTGAAGACTCCATTGAGGACAACCCGAGGAACTATACCCGGTTTGCCATCATTGCCAAAGAATACAAGGGGATTAAAAAAGTCGGAAAGAGTTCAATCATTTTCTCAACAGGCAACAAACCCGGTGCCCTGTATGCAGTCATGAAGGTCTTTTCCCAGCATGGCATCAATCTGGTCAAGCTGGAGTCAAGACCCATACTGGGGAAACCCTGGGAATACATGTTTTATGCGGATCTTGAAGCGGATATCTTAAGTGATGCCCTGTCTCCCATGATGGCTGATCTTAAGAAAAAAACAGAAATCCTGAGAATCCTTGGGCGGTATTAATTTGTCTTTCAGATAGTTTCACATGCTACAATTCCAGTGCTCGTAGCATGTGAAACTATCTTTCCTTTTCTTCTAAAGTATGGTGGTCCCATTACGGCAGTAATTTCAGCCTTCATTGCCATATTGGCTGGTCTTGACAAGCTGAAACCGCCTCAACCGAACTGGTTTAACTACAGAGCCAATGAAGAAGCGCTCAAGAAAGAAGAATGGTTTCATAGATACAAAGCCGGCCCTTACAAGGATATAGAGGACAGTGAGGCCGAAATTTTATGCGTTGAGCGCGTCGAAAGCATCATATCATCCGATATTGCAAGAACAACCAATATAAGTAAAAAAGAGAGTGATGACAGTACCGGGAATCCCCCCCCCCGAAGACAACGAGTCAAAATCATGAGTTTAAGCCGTGATTGGAACTTGCCGTTGGACCTGAAACACTGACCGCAAGGATGATGCATGCCGGGCTTGAACACAGTCTTAAAAATTTCGAAAAACAACCATATCAAATGCATACCATGGAATGCACAGGGATAACCCAAAGGAATTCAATGCCGCGGTGCTTGGTTTTTTTAATGAAAAACAAGGTGCAATAACACGTTCCAGGGAACGCCCTGATGGGGAGCGCCTGGGTCAGGGAAGATCAAAGCGTTGTCCGATCAGCGGACTCTACGTCAACAGGCTGGACATGAAGCAATCGTGGGGGACGAAAAGGTGCTATATCTTTAGGCCGCTGATGATCTCCCCCGATCTGTATGCAGGGGGCTTCAAAAGAGCTTATTTCATTAAAATGATGATATTTAGTCATTACGCTCTCATAACATCAATCAACCGAGAGAACATCGATCATCAACCTGTAAGATGAATCCAAATAAAAACCAGAATCTGCAGCTATGGCCCCCCGGACTGCAAAAAAATCGCTTTGGGAGAATAACTGGAACGGTATTTGCTATCTGCTTAGGAACAGACAAAAGCAAGAATGATAGAAACAATTTTAAAAAGAGGTAAATGATGAAAAAAAACGTTTTCCCGGTAGCATTGATGGTAATAGCAATTTTGATCGGTATTGGGCAAACCGCCCACGCGAATTCCGTATACGTCGATGATGCGTATGTTCTGTTTGCCAATGGTGAACTTCAGATGTTCAAAATCACAGATTCAAATGAACTGACGCCTGTGGATATCGTTTTTGACATTACGGATGCGACAGATGTTACGGTTTCCGATGGAAAGGCAATCGTTACGACGGCATTAGGAGAACTCAAGCTGTTTGATCTCTCCGCCTACTTCGATATCGATACTCCCGATCAGGATGATGATCCGAATTCGCAACCCATAGAACAGGCTCCGAGCGTTCAGCTGGATTTGGCTGGCGGAAAGCTAATGATTTCCGCCCTTGACTTGGGCGATAACAATCTTTACTCCATCATGATGAAACGGCGCGGCAAGTCTTCCAATTGGGAGCTGGTATCCTTCGAGTCTGCGGAGGATCAGCCCGGCATAAATGATGATGATGATGACGATTAACGTCTGAGATATTCATCTTGGCATACAGCTTCCCATGCCGCTTTCCCAATAAAAATATGAAAGATAATCACGCGACGGGGATAAATTTCAAGCGATTCCCCTTTCCTATACGCGATAAGCCCGCCATTCTCACCGTTCCGGAGAGAATGGCGGGCTTTTTAATGTCCAGATAGAAAACAGGGAGAACTATTTTAAAACAGGTTGTCAAATCATGCCATATTTGATACCGGATGAGTGTTGTCCGACAAATGGAGACAGACAAAAAAAGTACTGAACTTATTGTTGGCCTGGAGGAATCAAGTATGGAAATCCAACGATTGCAAGAAAAGGATTTAGCTTCTCTCTCCGAACTGTTTCAACAATTTTGGGGCGAAAATTCTTCACTTGAGAAAATGAGCTCAACATTTAAGAGGCTCAAGACCAATCCGGCATATATCCTGTTAGCTGCAAAGCAGAATGATACGCTGGCAGGTTTCGCCATGGGTATAATTTGTGAAGAGCTCTATGGGGACTGCAAACCGTTTATGATAATAGAAGATCTTATTGTGGACAAAAACCAAAGACGAAATGGTACAGGGGCTGCCCTGATGGGGGGATTGGAAGAATTCGCAACCGGACATGATTGTTGCCAGATTATTTTTGTTACTGAATCGGATCGTACGGAAGCACACCGGTTCTATAGATCATCAGGATACGAATTTGAGCCTTATAAAGGGTTTAAAAAAAGAATTTGAATACGCTGTGTTAAAGGACATAGAAACAGCGTATCCGATACAAAAAAATGGAAAGGTTCTTTTGCCGTTCAAGAGACTTTTTTTCACGGGAAGCAAAGAATTCAGGCAGCACTCACACGAGCAAGTGCAAGTGCTGCACATGGTCCGGGAGAACTATTGGTGGACCCACTTCCGGCCAGCAATGATATAGACAATAACAGAGGCCAGAATCAGATAGCCGAACATCTGGGCATTTTTTGTTTTAATCACAAAAGAAAGCGTCACAATAATTGATGCGCTGATCATGAAAAATACGGGTTTAGGAATCTTCTTGAGGATCACCCGTCCGAAATGGGCAAACCGGATGTGACTCACCATTAAGCAGACAGATAAACAGGTCAGCGCCCACAGCATGGCCGGCGTTGAAATAAGAGCTGCACCAAGAACGATCAACGCTCCCGCAGGACTGGGAAGTCCGTTGAATATCCCCTCAGGCAGGTCGGTCCGGTTTTTATCCTGCATGATAAACCGGACGAGACGAAACGCAACCCCGATGATAAAAAGCCCACCCACAAACCATGCCAGAGAACCGCCTGTTTCCACAACCACAAATGCCGGGGCCAGTCCAAAGCTGACAAAATCGGCAATATCATCCATTAATGGTCCATATTTGGTTCCACCATGCTTCATAGCCATGCGCCCATCGAACAGATCAAACAATTGTCCGACGATGATGATACAGATTGCCCAGGCAAAATAATGATGATGGGTCAGGATAAGGCTGGTGACACCGCAACAGAAATTAAGTAAAGAAAGAATATCTGCATAGAGCCGGTTGGGGATAAATTTAAAGACCACAGATGCGGCTGCAAGGAGAATGCCGGCCATGAGCACACCATCGGCCATGTTTATGATCTCCGGATTCTGATCCATCAATGCACATAAAATAACAAGGGCAAAGCAAATGATCGCCTTTATTTTACCAAAATTATTGGCAGCCACAGAGGAGTTGATCCAGGTCAGAATCCGCCGGGCAAAGAACTGGCCGAAAAGTTCAATGGCCGCAAGGATCCAGACCAGTTTTATTGACAGGATTCCTGAATAGGCAAATCCGATCAATGGCGGCAAATAGGTCAATTTGTCACACATGGGATCCAGCCATTCTCCCCAGCGGGAACCCAGATTGCATGCCCTTGCCACAACACCGTCAGCACCATCAAGGATTGCCGCAAAGCTGAAGACAAATATGCCAATGGATTGATAAGGGGTAAAAAAGTAAAGGGTAAATGCCATGGCAGCCATACCCGTCCGCCAATAGCAAATTGAGTTTGGATGCAACAGCCACTGGTGGGACAGGATATATTCCTGCATGGATTGTTTTTTAACTGCTTGGGAAAACCATAAGAAAAAAGCCGTTCCAAAGGCTGCAGAAGCAATAATGACCAAAAGTCTTTCCATTTCACCGTCTCATTAATAAAATTGTTTTTTTGATGCTGAATCCATTTTTCGGCAACAGCATCGGCTCTTTAATTCCAGTCTACTTATCATTTTAGCGGTCAATAATCCATCATCTGTTTTTTTGGGGGTCCTGTTTGCCTGGCTGCCGTGTCCCGGGCCTCAACATTTTTCTTATACTGGTACCTGAAGGTGTGGGGTTTTAAATTCAATAATTTGGCTGCCCGGGTTTCATTTCCCTTTGCCAGGGCCATGGCCTGGGAAAAATAAATTTTATCCATATGAAACCGCACTGCATTCAGGTCAATACCGGCCGGGGACAGCGGGGGCAAGGCAGCCAGGGGATCGTCTTCCATGGGTGTTGCGGGCCGGATCTCATCCAGTCCCAGATCCGCCGGTGACAGTTCAGCACCCTTTGCGGTGAGGACGGCACGCTCCACCATATTTCTCAATTCCCTGACATTACCGCTCCAGGTGTATAACTTCAGCAGTTCCAAAGCTTCTTCACTGATTCCGGTCAGGGCTCTTTTGAATTTGTCCTTGAACATCTGTAAAAAATAGTCTGCAAACAACAGGACATCATCCCCCCGCTCGTTCAGGGAAGGCACCTGGATTTTGACGACACCAATCCGGTATAACAGGTCTTTCCGGTACTGGCCCCCGGCAATCATCTCTTCAAGGTTCTTGTTGGTGGCTGAGACAATCCGGGTTGCGACCTTTTGTTTTATGGTGCCGCCCACCTTATAGAACTCCCCCTCCTCCATGAACCTGAGCAATTTGGCCTGGGCATCCGGATTCAGATCTCCGATCTCGTCCAGGAACAAGGTGCCTTTGTCCGCCATTTCAATCAGCCCTTTTTTACCATCCACGCTGGCGCCGCTGAAGGCTCCCTTTTCATATCCGAACAGCTCGCTTTCAATCAGATCGTTTGGAATGGCCGCACAGTTGACCGCGATGAAGGGGCCTGAAAAATTCGGGCTTCTGTGGTGGATGGTGCTGGCAATCAACTCCTTTCCCGTACCGGTTTCCCCCTGTATGAGAATGGGGGTATCCGGGCTTTTTGCCACCATTTCAATATACCCCATAATGTCATGGATCACCTGGCTTTCACCGATGAAACAGGGCATTTCCCGCCGGATCTGATCTTCCTGCAGGATCTTTATCTCTTTTCTGAGGCGTATGGTCTGGAGGGCATTGGCAATGGTGATCTCCAGCCCTTCCATCTGAATGGGCTTGATAATATATTCATAGGCACCGTTCTTCATGCACTCGATAACGGAGTTAATATCTTCATATGCCGTGATCATGATCACCAGAAGATCGGAACGGATCGCCTTGATCTGTTTCAGGGCCTGGATGCCGTTCATACCGGGCAAACCGATATCAAGCAGCACCAGATCCGGATCATGCTCGCCCAGGTTCTCAAGTGCCTCTTCCGCTGTTTTATAGGTAAACACGCGATAGTCATCTTCGATATTTACCGCAATACCTTCCCTGATGGTTCGTTCATCATCTACGATAAACAGGGTATAATCTTTCATGGTCATCATCCTTTGTTACGCTTGCATGCCCTGTGAATTGTCAATGCCTTGGGAAACCGGAAGTTCAATCAAAAATCCGGCACCGCCCAGTTCAGACCCGACCACATCCAGCTTTCCCTTGTGATCTGTAATAATGCGGTGGCAAAGGCTCAATCCAATGCCGGTACTGTGCGCCTTGGTTGTGAAAAAGGGATCAAATATTTTCACCTTTAAATCCCTGGGAATACCCGGGCCGTTGTCTTCCACACAGAGAAGGATCTTATCTTTTTGCAACCGGGACGACACCCGGATCATGCCCTTTTCCCGGGTCTGAGACAAGGCATCCGCCCCATTGTTGATCAGGTTTAAAACCACCTCTTCAATCAGGTGGGGTTCGGCATAACAATCGGGCAGACGGTCATCCAGCTCCTGTTCAATGGCAATGCCCATTTTCGTCAGGGTAAAGCTGGTCAGCTTAATGGCTTCCTTCAAGGGTTCATTGATCTTGATCCGGTCAAATTTCGGCTCAGTGGGCTTGGCAAAATTCATAACCCGTTTGATCACCGACTCTATTTTATGGGACGCTGACCGTATGGCCTGGATTGAGGAGTCGATTTTCCCGGATTTTTCCGGATTCTGGTAATATTTCTCTATGGTCCTCAGATAAATATTAATGCCCGATAAAGGATTTCTGATCTCATGGGCAATCCCGGCAGACACATGGCCCAGGGATGCCATCTTGTCCGAAATGGTCAGCAGGTGCTCCAGATTTTTGGCCTCGGTCATATCAATGAAGATGAGTAAAAAGGCGTTCCGGTCCTGGTAATCCATGGGGGTTGCAATGCAGTTGACCCATTTCATGGAGTCATGGCTGTCCCTTGCATCAGACGGATAGAACCTGAAGACCAACTCCGATTGTTTTAAATCATCATGGATCATCTGGTCATAAAAGGCCTTGACCTTTTGAAGATCATCCCGGTGAAAACGGTTGTCTGAATCAGGATCCAGAAAATTCAAATCCCCCATCAATTCCACCTGGATTGAATTTTCGTGCACAACGGCATTGTCCTGGACAATGGCAATGCCGTTGGGAGAATGCTCCACCAGGTCCTGGAACCGCCGTTCACTTTTCCACATGGCCTGCTCGGCCTTCTTTCTCTGGATCAACCGCCACATGCCGTGGGCCAGCAGGTTGACCTGCCTTAAATCGGAGGGGGTATAATCGGTTTCCTTATTGCCCATGCCGACCACCACACCGATCTTACCATGGTTGAAAATCGGCACGTTCATGTAACGGGAAATCGGTTTATAGGCTTCGGGCACCCCCCTCAACCCGGGATTGGAACCCGGATAATCATTGGAAATAATGGGTTCGCCCCTGCCCACGGCTTCCCCCCAGAACCCCTTGGTGTCACCGCTGAATCCCGTGGTTTGATTTTGCACATAGGATCTTTGACCGGATTCCGGGAGGCTATAATCCACCACATAGGTGATTCCGTCCTGGTCTTCCAGGGCCAGGTATCCAAACCTGCTCTGGGTCAGCTCCAGCATCTGCTGGAATGAAAACTCAATAATATCCTGGATGGATTCATGGGGTTTTTCGTGTAATGCCAGCAGGGCTTCCAGACCGATCTCATTGAACCGCAGGGCTTCGGTCCGCTGGAGCACCTGTTTTTTGAGTTCCATGTTCAACAATAGAATCGACCCGATCACCAGCAGGACAGCAACGGCAGCCCCCATAACAGAATACCAGAAGATCCGGGTCTGATAAAACTTAGGGGTCTCAAGCTTAACCCACCTTGAGTATATCTCCTTGTGCTCCCGGGCTGTAACCGAAGCCAGGGTTTTTTCAATGATGCGGCTGAAAACCGGCCAATCCCGCCGTATGCCCATACCATGGTTCAGCTCAAACCCGGTATCTCCGGCCAGGCGCAGGTTGGTTATTTTTTCGGTTTCAATCATATACAGGGCATTGGGCACCTCGGTGATCATGGCATCCAGTTCGCCAAACGACACCTTCCGGATCCCCTCATTGGAGCTTGTCACATCCACCAGGGTAAGATAGGGATACATCTCCCTGATAAACTCTCCCACCGCATATTCGCGAACCACCCCGATCTTCATCCCCCGCATCTGATCTAAAGTAAGTCTTCCCCGGCGTTCTTTTTTTACGATAATGGTGGTTTTCAAATTCAAAAACGGCGTGGACCAGTTCATAAACTCCCGCCGGGCTTTGGTTGCCTGACCGGCACTGATCACATCGATGCTGCCGGCTTTGGCACGGTCCAGCATTTCATCCCAGGAGCTGACCCGGACCAGGTTAAATTTTAATGCCAGCTTTTTTTCGATCAAGCGGATATAATCCGCCGCCATGCCACAGGGCTTACCGTTTTCACCCAGAAAATCCATGGGCGGCCAGTCCGGTGTAAAGGCCAGCCGGACGTTTCCATCATGGGCCGCCAGCCACAGCCGCTCATCCTGGGTCAACCCGGGAACGGCGGCATAAAGCGGATGGCAGGTGAAAAACACCGCCCACAGAAGAATAAACCCAAGACCAATTGTTTTGACTGAACCCCTCATTTTCACCTTTTTTCTTAAATCTGCACCCCAACGGTATAGACGAACCAAGGTTTATACCACAAACCGCTTTAAATTTATACACTTGTGCAAATACTGCCGGGGCCACTCCTCCCCCCTGCAAACCCAACGCTGAAATCTTAGAATTTTCTAAGTTTGTAAGAAATTTCTAAGATTTTTCCGCCCCACCCCCCCGAACACAAAACAGATAACCCGTTGATATTTAAAACCCATACCACATCACTACACCAATGGCACACCGCTTGCTAAACTAGTATTCCGAAAATTCGGCTACAGGAGTATATGCCCCGGGCCGGTTAAACCAGAACCCAAAAAGAGAGGACGTCTGCACAAAGAACCACTGCAGGGCTCTTTGACGTATATAAAAAAACAACCCTAACCGCAAACGGAGAGTAAGATGCAACAGGAAAACAACAGTTGGCTGAAACGTTTATTCGGTAAAGAAATTGACCCCATGGTCTTTAACCTCACCATTGCTTTGACCATCCCATTTGTGGTCATGGGACTGTTCATGCCCGACCGCCTGGCAAAAGTCAGTAACGCCATGGTCGGAAGCATCTGCAATTACATGCAGTCCACCTATCTTTTAGGGGTAACCGGATTCCTGATATTCTGCATTGTCCTGGGCCTTTCCCCCTTTGGCAAAATCAAGCTCGGCAAAGATGACGATAAACCGGAGTTTTCCACGACAAGCTGGTTTTCCATGCTGTTCTCAGCCGGTATGGGCATCGGCCTGTTGTTCTGGTCCATTGCCGAGCCCATGAGCCACATGGCCAATCCCCCCATTGGAGAGGCCGGCACAGCCGAAACCGCCAACCTGGCCCAGGAGATCTATTTCTTCCATTGGGGATTCCATGCCTGGGCCATCTATGCCATCGTGGGGCTTTGCCTTGCATATTTCAACTTCCGTAAAGGCCGGGGTTCCCTGGTATCCGGCTGCCTGGTTCCCATTTTCGGTGAAAAGGCCTGCAACGGTCTGTTCGGCAAAATCGTGGACTCCTTTGCCGTATGGGCCACCCTGTTCGGCGTGGTCACAGGGCTGGGTACCGGCGCCATGCAGATGACCGGCGGTCTTTCCTACCTGTTCGGCTTTGAGAACTCAACCAACGCAGTTGCCATTGTGGTCACCTTTATTACGGTCAGCTTTGTCATCTCCGCCATCACCGGCATCGGCAAAGGCATCAAAATCCTGTCCAACCTGAACATCGTCCTCATGCTCATCTTGTTCTGCTTCTTCCTCCTGTGCGGTCCCACGGCATTCCTGTTCAAGAATTTCGCAGTCACGGTCGGCGGCTACCTCAGGGACCTCCCCACACTCGCCTTTTCCACGGTATTGTTTGACAACGAAGGCTGGACCCGGGGCTGGACCGTTTTCTACTGGGCATTCTGGATCGCCTGGGCCCCCTTTGTCGGCGGATTCATCGCCCGGATCTCCAAGGGTCGCACCATCCGTGAATTCGTATTCATGGTCCTGATCGCCCCCCCCATTTTCTCGTTCCTCTTTTCAACAGTGATCGGCGGCACCGGCGTCTACATGGATCTTTTCGAAGGCACCGCCATCGGCAAGGTCGCCCTGGAGCTCTCCCTGTATGAAACCCTGACACACATGCCCGCGACCGTAATCATGTCCATTGTCGGCGTTCTGCTGGCCACCTCTTTTGTGATCACCTCGGCCGACTCCGCCACCTATGTCATGGCACGGCTGTGTACCCAGGGCAAGGATCCTTCCGATGCAAAAGCCGGCACCCGACTCACCGTGGTCTGGGGTTCCCTCCTCGGCATCCTGACCATCGGGTTTTCCTATTCAGGCGGACTGAACGGACTCAAGGCCGCCACCATCATCGGGTCGGTTCCGTTCATCATTATCATGTTCCTGTGCATTGTCTCCCTGGTCATTGCACTGCTCAAAGAGAAAACCCAGCCTGCAACTGAACTTGCTGCTGACAAAGCGTAAGCCTTTCAACATCTGAATAAGCACTAACAAAACGCCTTCCGGCCCCATGGGGTATTCCGGAAGGCGTTTTTTGTTTTAAATGATTGTCAATTCATCTCATATTTGATAGCGGATGGAGGTTATTCGGCAAAGGATGTTCAGCTAATGGCAGGTAAAGGATGAATCCAACATTATATATATTCTCAGGGTTACCTGGATCGGGAAAATCAACCATTGCTCAGGAGTTGAGTAAGATCACTGATTGTACATATTTAAGAATTGATACAATTGAGCAAGGACTTAGGGAACTCTGTAATTTAAAAGTAGGGGGAGAAGGATATCGGTTATCCTATCGAATTGCTGAAGATAATCTTAAATTGGGTAAATGTGTTATTGCCGATTCATGCAATCCCATTACGTTAACCCGCAAAGAGTGGGAAGCTGTAGCAATAAATTCTAACGCAGATTTCATTAATATTGAAATTGTTTGCTCTAATTTAAACGAGCATAAATCAAGGGTCGAACAGCGAGAATCAACAGTGGCAGGTCTGATCCTCCCCGATTGGGAGGCTGTCAAAAACAGGGAATACCACCCTTGGGAATCTGGCCGAATTTTATTGGACACCGCTGGCAAAACCGTAAGCGAAAGCGTTCAGGAGTTGTTGGTGGCCTTAGAATTATCAAGTCACAGCGTTTAACAAGTAAAAAGTCATATTAAGTGCCGGCAGATCAGGTTGATACTGCCGGCACCATTTAGCGGCCTCAGGCAGAGGCGTTACCGCATGCGGGACAGAACTTGAAGGTTTCATCCTTGATGGGGGCCTGGCAGGAGGTGCATCGTTTGGGGATGGGACCCAGCACCACCAGGAGTTCACCCTCCAGGACCGGGACCATGGTTTTGTCGTGCTTGTAATCTGCCACCTTGACCACCCGTTCCACCATGCCGTCCATGGGAGAGAGCACGGCCTTTTCCTGTTTCATGATGGTGATGTTGAACAGCTCTTCGCCCTTGCTGACAATATCCCCGGGTTTCACGTACATGATCCAGAGATCGCCGGCGCTGGGAGCGGCCACCTGGCAGGGGTCGTTCCTGTCTGCCATTTCCAGGGTGCCGGCCCCGGCCCCTGTGGGTTCGGCCACCTTGACCGTATGGGTTAACGCTTCTCCGTTCAGGGTGTAACGGATCTCGCTCATGCCCTGGCTGTCTGCATTCCCAATCCCCAGGATCTTCATGGCGTGGGGTTTTCCTTCGGTGTCCTTGAAAAAAAGTTCCCGGTCCGGAACCAGTCCCTCAAACCAGACATCCAGGGGCAGCCAGTTGGGATTGCCGAACTCCTGGCGGAAAGAGATGGTCTTGAGGGCATCTCCCGGGTGGTTGAGATACATCACCACCTCATCGTCCGTGGGGGTCCGGCTGATCTTCTGTTCCAGGCTGGATTTTTCCGCCTCAATATCCACCGGTTCAAGGAACTCCAGTGGAGAGGCCTCGGTGCGGCTCCCAAGGGCTTCCTGATAGGTCTCGCCAAAGGCGGAGGCATAGACCCAGTCCCGGGGAAATCCCAGGGGCAGTTTGCCGAACCTGCCCAGGAGCAGATCCCTGAACGCGTCGTTGCTGTCCCTGTAGAGCAGGAGCCGGTCGGTTTTCAGCTCATCCGACAGTTCCGCCTCCGGGGTGTTGACCACGGTATCCAGGATCCAGAGCAGGTGTTTCACCTCTTCCTCCCCTCCCCGCTTCCAGGCGGAGGTGACGGCCAGGAATGCCGTGTTCCAGGTGATCTGGGAGCCCGGGGTCACATCATGGTACCGGACAATCCGGCGGGTGCCGGCCAGGAACTGCAACATCTGGGGCAGCAGGTGAATATACCCCTGCTTCATGGCCCCCTCCTGGGAGGATGAGGTGGCCCCGCCGGGCATGCCGTGCTGGACAACGCCATGGTCCACGCCCTGGAAATAGGGAGCCGTATACCGGTCATAATAGGGCATGATCTGCTTGAACACAAAATTACAGGTCTGGATCGACGCCTTGTCGATCCGGGTCGAAAGATCCAGTTCCTCCTCCATATACGCGGCTGTGGAAAGCACATCCCCCTGGCCATACCACCGGACTGCAGCCCCGATGCCCGTGTCCACAATGTGGGCCCCGGCTTTGGCGGCGGCGCCCACGGCAGGGACAAACAGGCCGTCGGTGCAGTGGCGGTGGTAATGAAGGATGAGATCGGGATAGCGTTTCCTCAGTTCAGACACCAGGTGTTTGATGAACCTGGGCGGGCACACCCCGGCCATGTCCTTGAGCCCCAGGATAAAGAGCCGGGTGGCGGCCTTTTCAGACACCCCGGCCACGTCGGCCACAAGGTTCACCATCTCCTGGGCCACACCCAGGTAATGGTTCACATCAAACCCCTTGGCCCAGGAGAGCGAGATAGCCGGCTGAAAGGTGTTGCGATTGGAAGCCAGCACCACTTCGGCAAAGGGGCGCATGTTCTCCACATGGTTTAGAAAATCAAAGCACCGGACAATGTCGTAATGCTCGCAAATCATCTCGCCGGTGAGGTGCATCAGTTTTTTGGGCTGGGGTTTGTAGCCCAAAAGGTTTGTGGAGCGCACCAGGATCTGCTTGGGGGTAGCCGGGGCAAAGGTGTTCCAGAGCCGAGCCTCGTTGAACGGATAGGTCATGTTGGCCATCATGGCCACGTGGAAATGGGCCCCGCCCCCATTTTCAATGGAGAAGAACCCGCAGCGGTCCAGGTAGGGGCCTGTCAGGATATCCTCGGCCAGGCGGAACCGGTTCCCGCTGTTGGACTGGGTGATGTCCCTGGGAGTTGTGTCTGCAATATGCACATGACGGGCATCCCTGACCGCGTCCATGAGGCCGGTCCGGTCCCATCTGGGATAGATGGATGGGGCCGCAGCCGCGGGCAGTTCCGGCAGAACCGGATCAAAGACGTCCATACGCTTGTCCTGCCTGCCCCGGTATTCTCCCAGCTGGACATGGGGGTTGTAACCCAGGGCTGAGATCTCAGCAACCAGGCGGCTGAGCCTGAGGCTCTCGGGCTCGGAATCCCGGTAGAGAATGAGCTCCGGTGTTTTTTCCACAAACCGGGTATCATAGAGCCCGGACTGGAACACGGGATGGGCGATGATCTTCTGGTGAAAGGGAATGGTGGTCTTGAGCCCGCCGATGATATACTCCTTGAGGGCCCGCTCCATCACCGCCAGGGTCTTTTCCCAGTTTTCGCCATGGGCGATGAGAAGGGATGCGGCGGAATCATAGTTGGAGGGGAAGGTATATCCGCCGGAAACGCAGGAATCGACCCGTACCCCGGGACCGCCCGGGGAGATGTAGCGGGCAATGTGACCGGCATTGGGAGCAAATCCGTTCCTGGGATCCTCACAGTTGACCCGCACCTGGATAACCTTGGAAACCGGCCGGGTGGCAGCTTCAGTGAACCTAAGGCGGGAACCGAACGCCACGGCAATCTGCTCCTCCACCAGGTCGATGCCGTAGCGGCATTCGGTGATGCCGTGCTCCACCTGGAGACGGGTATTGACTTCGATGAGGAAGGGGTTGCCATCGGCATCCACCAGGAACTCCACCGTGGCCAGGGAGTAGTACCCCACTTCCCGGACCAGGTCCCGGGCATAGCCTTTCAGGGTCTGCCGCAGCTCCTCTGTCATCAGGGGCCAGGGTGAGGGGGTGATCTCCACCAGTTTCTGGTGGTTCCGCTGGACCGTGCAGTCCCGCTCGTCAAATGCAAACACGTTGCCGTGCTGGTCGGCGATGACCTGGATCTCAATGTGCCGCACCGAGGTCAGCAGTTTTTCCACATAGATCCTGGGGTTGCCAAAAGAGGCCTGGGCCAGCACCGATGCCTTGGAAAAGGCGGATTCCAGCTGCTCCATGTCATACACCTCGTAAATCCCGCGCCCGCCGCCCCCGCCTTCGGCCTTGAGCATCACCGGCAATCCCATATCCGTGGCAATCTGTCTGGCCTCATCCAGCTCCACAGCCCCGGTGGAACCGGGCACCACAGGCACCCCGATCCGTGTGGCCAGTTCCCTGACCCGCACCTTGTTTCCCAGAAGCTCCATGGGCTCTGTGGGGGGGCCGATAAAAAGAATCCCCGCCTCCTTGCACTTTTCAGGGAAGCTGGAATCTTCCGATGCAAACCCCCATCCCGGATGGATGGCGGCAACCCCCCGGGCCTTGGCCATCTCCAGAATACGGTCGATCTCCAGGTAGGCGGAGGGATTTTCCCCCAGCATGATAAACTCCTGGGCACCGGAAGTAAAAGGAGCTGTCTTGTCCACATCGGTCACAGTCAGCACCGGGACAGCCCCAAGGACTTCCCGGATGGAGCGCATGATGCGCCTGGCAGTAATACCACGGTTGGCAACCAGTATTTTTTTGCCGTTGATCTCTTGTACGATCTCTTCAAACGCTTTCATCATCCTGCTCCTTTTTGTCCTAAAGCACCGGGGGTATAATCTGCCCCCGGTTAATAATCTGTTCCCCCCGGGCGGTTCTGAGAATCAGTCCCCCCGAGGTTGAGATACCTACCAGTGTTGCAGGTCCGTCCCCGGCACCCGCATTTGTAACAACAATTGGTTCATCCCTGAATGCCAGACAGGTTCCCAGCCGCTCCACCACACACCCGGGGCAAGAGATAAATGCCGGAAGACAGCGTGTCATACACTGTTCCACCTGCATCCATAAACCGGGAACCGATACGCCAACACCAAATGACTGAACCGATCCGGCCGGGATTTTAAATGAATGTGAAAAAGAATCGGTTTCAGGCCCTTGATCAACATTGATGCCAATGCCGGCAAGAAGGGTACCGCCCCGCTCCTCAACGATAATCCCCCCCACTTTGGTCCGTCCCACCAGGATATCGTTGGGCCACTTGACCTCAGCCGACAGGCCCAGGCCGGCCATCACCTCCGCCAAAACGGCCCCCAGGGCCAAGGGCAGAAGGTTCCCAAGGGTTCCGGCGCTTTGGGGAAGCCGGATGGTGGCAAAGAGATTCCCGGACCGGGAGATCCAGGAACGCCCAAGCTGGCCCCGTCCCCGGGTCTGGGTTGCTGCCAGGATCCAGGACCACCGGGGAAAAAGGTCCTGTTTCAACAGGCTTCCTGCCACGTCCATGGTGGAGGTGCAGGCATGGACCAGGTAACGGCGATTTTTTTCATTCCGGGATACCCACAAGGGGGCTGAAATCCCGCTGGTGCGCGACAACGCAAGAAGATCCCACTGACCGCCAAGGCATTTTCGCCATCCGGTCATCTCCGTATTAAGAATGTGGTCATCCACAGGGCCCATTGCGTTTTTTCACCTTGTCCCTTAAATAAAACAGCTCGGCCGGGTTCAACAGGTATCCTTTGCCCCACCTGTAAAAGGTGTAAAGGGTGACACCGGCAGCGAGATGTCGGGGGTATTAAAAGAAACACCCCTTCATTAGTAATTTTTTAACCACTTAGTAAAGATCAAAACAGGAACGTTTTTTATAGGAAGAAGAAGACGGGATTGTCAAGGACAATTTTATATTGTTCAAGATTTCGCCACCGAGAACAGTGGTCCGGGTTGTCCGGAAAAGGCCAGCGTTTTTCCCCTGTCCATCGATGAAATTAAGACGCTCCACCCTGAGCAGCAGAAGGCGGAATATGACTATATCATTCACTCCAAGGCGCACTGTTCTTTGAGTAATTGCAGGGCCACCGTCACTGACGAATTTAAAGAATCAGATACCCGGACCGGGTTTGATGACGAACCTGCCGTATTTTTTTAAATATTTATCTTTGTTCCGGGCATGATCGGAAAAATGTACAAGACCATCCCCACGGTTGTGATCTGTGTTTTCCTGGTCTCCCTGGTGGAAAGCCTTTTGATTCTGCCGGCCCATCTGGCCCATGACAGCGGCAAGCGCCTGTGGGCCCCCTGGAAAAACAGGCGGTGAATTTGGGTTGAGATCTTCCCTTGACTCAAAATTTGGGTTCTTGTATCATTACATTTACAATATTTATAAAAAGCGAATTCTGATCATTACATTATCATTCCCCGGAAACGACCCGTGCCTTCACAAGGGTCAGCGAAAAAGATGATGCTAAGAACTTCCAACCGCAAGGAGAATCGATATGACCAAGAGAAACGATGACACAAATGAAAACCGCTTGGACAAGATAACGGAAGCTGCGGAAGAGATCGCCAAACACCAGGCAGTGGAGGTGCCCCCGGTGAAAACCAGCGCCCGGAACGATAAAGCGGTCGGCGTCGACATCGGCACCTCCAAGATCGTTTTCGCGGAAAACGGGAATGACGGGATGACCTTTTACTCCCAGACCAATGCTTTCATCGAGGTGGATTACTCCAAGTTCACCGAACGCATCATGAAGGACAATAACATATTGCACCAGAAGGTGGACGACGCCCTGATCGTGTACGGCGACGGTGCTGAGATCTTTGCCAACATGCTCAATGCCGAAACCCGCCGCCCCATGCGAAAGGGACTTCTCAATCCCACGGAGGCCCGCGCCCTCGACATCATTAAGGGGATCCTGGACGATCTGGTGAATACCAGTGCATCCAGGACGCCGCAGCTATGCTTTTCGATTCCCGGCGCCCCTGAAAATACCGAGACGGACATCATCTACCACGAAGCGATCCTGAAACGCCACCTGGACCAGAAGGGCTACTGCGTCAAAAGCATCAACGAGGGACAGGCGGTCATCTTCTCCGAACTCGAAAACGATAATTTTTCGGGGATCGGCATCAGCGCCGGGGGCGGCATGTGCAATGTCTGCCTCTCCTTCCTCTCGGTCCCGCTGCTATCTTACAGCATCACCAAAGGGGGAGACTACATCGACGACGCCGTCTCCTCCGTCACCGGTGAGGTCAGCACCCGTGTCAGGGACATCAAGGAGAACGAACTGGATCTCCGGAAGAGTCCGAAAAACGACATCGAGAATGCGCTTCACATCTATTATGACGACCTCATCAAAACCCTGGTAACCTCTATAAAAGAGAACATTGGCCGCACATCAAAGATACCCAAAGTGGAACAGCCCGTCCCCATCGTGCTTTCAGGGGGAACGGTAATGCCCCCCGGCTTCAAGGAGCGGTTCGAGTCCTTCATGGACCGGGACACCTTCCCCATCCCGATCAACGGGGTGCGTATCGCCAATGATCCGCTGACAGCAACGGCGAGGGGATCCCTCATCGCAGCCATGTACGAATCTTAGCGATAGGCGGGGTAACTCAAACCAAGGGGGAAACATGGGAAAATGCGGCGGCCTGGGCAAGCAAAATTACCGCCCGCAGTTTATCTGCGGCTGATCGATAAACTGGCGGCGTCGGTACCGGGCCCCGTATTACGGCTGAAGTTCATCCGCCGTGCCATCTACGAAAGCTTTCGGATTCCACGAATCGTATGGCTCTGCCCCCCATTAGCGAACGCCCGAACCCGCAAGGCTATCCTCCGGATCGCCTCGGACTTTATCCCCGGCCAACCCGGTTTTTCACCCGGCAAAGAAACAGGAAAACCTGCCACGGACGGGCCACGCACAGCAGCCGACCGAAGGACGACCTTTTCCCCGGCACGGGTGACCTTCGGAATCGCGATTACGATAATATTAGCGGGTAGTGTCATCGCCATGAAAGCTGCGGGGCCGTTTCAGCCCCACCCGATGAACACACCCGAATTCCCGGATTCTTCTCAATCGCTTTCGGCCACTCCACCCGCGGCCACACCAGCGTCCGACTTTTCCAATCACACACTTTCACTTATAGACCATGACATCCTGCAGTCGTTATACTACCAACCCGACTTTATGCCGTTCACCGGCTTCAAACAGGCTCAGCCCGCCGGCGAAACAGGGGAGCGATCGCCTTTCGGCCACACCATTTCCATGGAAAGTAGTTTGGCATTCTTCCGAGAGGATCGTTTGGAGTTTTCCCAGGAGAAACCCGAAACAGATCAGGGAAGGGAACTGGCCACATTGAAAGCCGCGGCCGCCCGGTCGAATCCCCGAAACGAAGTGACGCTTACCGATCCAAAAGCCGAAAGCAAACCCAACAACTCTGCCAAAGCCACAACAGCCCCCCCCCCCGCCGCCAACACCGGGACGCCCACATTTCCCGAATACCTGGAAGAATCCATCTGGCTGGTGGAAAAGCGTAACGGCACTGAATTCTACAGCAACCGCCTCCAGATCATCACTTCGTCCGCGGTGAAGAATGTCCCCAGAAGCTATTACCGTTTTCGGAGAGAAGATGCCCTCCCCCCCAATGAGGCAAAACCCACCCGGACGATCGCCGGCCTCCTCTACCACACCTCCGAGAGCGACCTGTTCCCCTTCCGTCCGGATATGAATCAGTCCATCAGCAAATACAGCCAATGGCTCATACGATACACCGGGAAAAACCACTCCTATCACTACCTCATAGATCGCTTCGGGCGCGTTTTCCGAATCGTCGCAGAAGGCGACGCCGCATTTCACGCTGGAAATTCCGTCTGGGCCGACCGGGACTGGCTCTATCTCAACCTGAACCACGCATTCCTGGGCATCTGCTTCGAGGGGAAAGACGCTGAAAGAATCGTCCACGGGAAGGACGGAAAAAAAAACCGGGACACGCAGAACCTGTCCTTTCCCAGGGCGTCCACACTGAACGATGCGCAGTTGAAATCAGGCAGGGAGCTCACCGACTGGCTGCGGGTCAAATACCGCATCCCGCAGCAGAACTGCGTGACCCACGGCCTGGCATCGATCAATCCCCGAAATCGGCTCATCGGCTATCACCTGGATCTTTCCACCGGATTTCCCTTCGAACGCTTCCGGCTGAACAACAAGAACATGGAATCACTTCCCTCCATCACCGAGTTAGGCTTCTCCTACGACACCTATTTTCTAAAGCTTTTCGACGGGAAACTGTGGCCCGGCATCCACCGCTCCGAGGCTATTCTCCAGAAAAAAGCCAACGAGGCGAACCTCCCCCTGGGTCGTTACCGTAAACAGCTGACGGAAAATTTCACGACCCTGTTCGACTGGCAAAATATTCAACAGGAGAAAGAGACAAAAGACAAACTCCCGGAGCCCAGCGCATCCCTTCAGGAACGCCTACCGAAGAATAACTGAACTGGTCAGGTAAAAGTGGACACTTTTGTGAACCGTTCGATGATGGTCTGATGCTGGGAAAACAGCTCCACCAGGGTCTGGCGGTTTGGCAGCTCAAAGTCGTTGAAGTCAAATCCCGGGGCCACGGTGCAGCCGGCAAGGGAATATGAGCGGGGATCGGTGCATTCGGCAGCAAACCAGCATCCTGCCGGGACCACCTGCTGGAACGCCTCGTTGTTGCCAGGGTCTTTACCCACAAGCAGGGTGTAGTAGTTGCCGTCGGGATCGATGACATGGATCCTGATGGCTGCGCCCGTGTGGTAATGCCAGATCTCGTCCGACTTTATCCTGTGAAAAGCGGAGATCTCCTCCCCGGGGAGGAGAAAATAGATCGATGTTGAAAACGATCGTGGTCCGTCAAAACCGTCGGGCAGGGCTGTTTCCGGGATCTGTCCCTGATCCCTGTAAGTTTCTTTGAAGTAGCCGCCTTCGGGATGTTTTTCCAGGTTCAGTGATTCGATATAAAATTGTGCCAGGTTCATCTTTTTCCTCTGTTTCATATTGTTGGTATTTCACTTGTCTCAGTTCATCAGATTTTTGAGTTTGCTGCCGAATTTCATGACCCGGTTAAAGGGAAGCTCCAGGTTGACGTCTATCTTGATACCCTGGAATTTCGAGCCCGGGCTTGATGCCCCCACCCGGACAAAGCCGCCTATCTCCTTTTTGTATACAAAGGGCAGGCGGTTCTCCGGCTCTCCGTCAAACTCCATGTTCACAAGCAGGGTCTCCCCTTTTGTGTTGAATGCGAGCTTGGCCCATTTGTACTGGTAATCCTTCAAAGCCTCCCGGGCAAGGTCGACCTGGGTGTACTGGAGGGAGTTCTTGGGAATGCCTGCGGTGAGGATTTCGGTTCCCTGAATTCGGATCTTTCCTCCCCTGCCCGGGGTGGAAAAGAGGAATCCGTTGTTAAAGGATATGTTGCCCTTGGAGTAGGAGACCGGGATACGGCCGTTCAGGGAGCCCTCCCCTTCGGCATGGAAGGAGCCCACCTGGCGAAGGATCTCCGAGAGCTTGAGCCTGTCGCAGAAGAGGGTCAGGCTGTAGTCCTCCTTGTCGGCAACGATCCGCATGGATTCCGTACTGACCCGGCCGTCACACCAGTTGAACCCGGCATGCTCCACCAGGAAAGAATCCGGTGATTCCAGGGTGTAGTTAAGTTTTGCGTCGGAGATGGCGATGTCGTGTATCTTTACGGACTTAACGGTCACCACCTGGCCGGGCCTGCTCCTTATGGAAAGGAGATCATCGAATCCAAGGCTTGCATTGATGCCATTGACACGGAGGTTTTTTTCATCGCTTGTCACCCGGCCATTGGTGACATTAAGATCAAGCGTGCACCTTGGCTGGTTGTTCTCAAACACGAGCCTGGCAAAGGCGTCAACAAAGAATGAGAACTCAAGATCAGAGGTTTGGGCAAGATAATGGGCTGGAATATTCCCGGATGCAATCTCCTGCTTTTTAAAATCGACCTGCGCCTCTAACTTCGGGGAGCGGTCCGGCAGCAGCCAGGCCCTCAGGTTGAAATCAACTCCCGGGGCCGGGTCAGTTCCCAGGATGGGGGAGAGATCCACCCTGCCCCTGGCAATGAAACCGTCATCGGTCTGATCCATGGTGCCGTTCAACCCGCCGACTGTTTGCTTGTTGTGGATGAGCCTTGCGATCCGAAACGTTCCTGCCTGGGGATCCCCGCCCAGGGGCAGGGAGACCGGAAGGGAGAATGAGATATTTTTGGCCGTGACCTTGGCAGTAGACGATCCGGCCCGGGCGCCGTTCACCGTTGGGATAACGGTCACCCTGGGCGTGAAGTTGCTGTCCAGAACCAGGCTCCCTGGAATTTTCACCGCCGGGGCCCTGGCAAAAACATCCTTGGCAACGACTTTCACAGGGCCGGACGTTGCCGTAAAGGTGAGGTCGAGGCGGTCATGGTCCCCCTCCAGGTTGAAGTTTCCTTTGCCCTGGAGTTCCAGGCCGGAGATCGACCCTGACGCATTTTCAATGGTTACACCGCACTTGTCCGCTTTTGCTGTAAACGCCACGTCCCCCAGGGAGCCTTTTCCACTCACCTTCATGTCGAGCCTGGGGGCCATGACCACAAGCTCATTCTCTCCCAGGACAAGCCCATAGGCTTTGGGCTGATGGTTTGCGACCTTAACGCCTAAGGTCCATCCGCTGTCCGGGCCAAGGCTGGCAGTATAATTAACAGCCACCGGCCGGACCATGGGCGTTTCAAGGACAAGGGAGCCTGCCGCAGACAGGGGCGAGAGTGTGGGTATCGTGCAGACCAGATCACTGACCGTAAGCGTCTGGGGTTTGTCCACTCCCAGACGGGAGAGGGTCATGACCCAATCGCTGTCCATTGTTTTCGAGATATGAAGATCGGTGGGCCCGTCAAGCGTGATCCCCGGGGCAAAGGCATCGGCCAGGGGCTGGAGATGGGCAAGACCGAACCCGTCCGCCTTGAGTTCAACGGTCTCAAGCCCTGTTTCAGGGGTGGCCCGGACAGCCATTTCAACGGTTTCGCCAAAGGGGAAAAGCTTCATCAGCACAAGGACACGGTTATCCGAGTGCTTGACTGCAAAGGAGAGATCCAACGGGAGCCTCATGTGATGGTTGTCCATGGTCATGGAGACAACCGAGTGGGTCACCCGGATGGTTTCAGGCAGCAGGGCAAAGAGCTCCTTTGGCATCCCGGTTGCGGGTTGCGCCGGTGCATCGGGATCTTTCTCCATGGAAAAATCGGCAAACCTGGGTCCAGCCGGAGTAATAACACCCTTGAGATCAAGGCCTGTGATCACAACCTGTTCAATGCGTTTCTCCAGGAGCGAAGAGATGGAGTAAACCACATGAACTGCGTCAATGGAGAGGCTTGTACCCGTGGTGATTGCCTGGATGTCGGCACCGGAAAACCCTATGGACCGGATACGGAGGCTGAACTCTTCAAGCCCCGGGATCTGTCTTACCCGCGCAAGCACCATCCGCTCGGCAAGGGGGGGAACAAGGAGATAAAACAGGAGCACTGCCACCAGTCCCCCGATGAACAGAAATGCTATGATCCCTTTAAACCATTTGCTAAATCGCATTTTTAATCACAA
This sequence comes from Desulfobacterium sp., assembly GCA_030145245.1. Taxonomy (GTDB): domain Bacteria; phylum Desulfobacterota; class Desulfobacteria; order Desulfobacterales; family Desulfobacteraceae; genus Desulforapulum. The sequence goes on along the minus strand of JAQYWC010000001.1, from coordinate 289,404 downwards.
CACTCAGGTACATGTCCCCCCGGTCCCCACCGGAAGGCCCCCTGCCCATGCCGGCCAGGCGCAGCCGGGTGCCCTGTTTTACCCCGGAAGGTACCTTTACCCGGTAGAGGCGCTTGTAAAAACCCCAGGGAATGTTGACGATCTTCCGGGTTCCGGTGAGGGCCTCCAGGGAGGAGATCTCTATCCGGCCTGTCAGATCCGGGGTGTGGCCCACGGGCTGTGCCTGGATCACCTGGAGTTTTGGGGTCCGTTTCCTGGCCGTCATCTTCTTGAGCCTCAGCCCGGCCCCTGATGCCGGCAGCCTGGGGCTGAGCTTCACCATCACCATGCCTGCAACAAATCCCCCCACATGGGCCCACCAGGCAATGCCGGAACTGCCGTTACCGGCTGCGTTAAAGAACTGCATCATGAACCAGAATCCCAGAAAGAGAAAGGCCGGGATCTCCACGAACCAGGGGATGAAGATGATGGGAATCAGGGTCAGGATCTTTGACTTGGGGTATAGGATGAAGTAAGCCCCCATCACGCCTGCGATGGCGCCGCTGGCCCCGATGGTCGGCACGGTTGACACGGGATTGAGCATAAAGTGAAGGAGCGCCGAGGCAAAGCCGCTCAAGATGTAGAACACCACGAACCTGGGGGATCCCAGGTGATCCTCCACATTGTCCCCAAAGATGTAGAGGAACCACATGTTGCCGATGAAATGCCAGAACCCGCCATGGAGGAACATGTAGGAACCGGTTGAAAAGAACAGGTTGGACAGAGGGAAATAGGCAGACACCTCGGGCACGGTGTACTTTGCAGGCACAAGCCCGTACCGGTAAATAAAAAGACCGGCTGCGTCGGGTGCAAGCCCCATCTGCATGAAAAAGACAAGGGTGTTGAGGCCAATGATGGCGTAAGTGACAACGGGAACTGTGCTGGACGGGGTGGTATCCCGGATGGGAATCATCGCACAACCTTCAGCACATGGTCCTTTTCAAGCCGCTTCTTCAAGCGTTTGAGAACGATCATGGCAGCATCTTCGATATCAAGACTTTCCTTGCCCTCTGCTCTGGAACACTCCTTGACAAGCTCCACGTTGCCGGCATCCAGCCCCAGCTTGACCTTCATGTAGTCCGCCATGGAAAAGTAAAGGGAGGCGATGCGGGAATCCGGTGAATTGGCAATGAAACTGCGGGTCCGGAGATTCAGGTCCTTGGCCAGGAACGCCACGGCCTCCTCCATTGTTTTGGCAGCGGCTGCAGGTTTTCGCTCCATCAGGATGAATTCCTCGCCCTTGAGATCGTCCGGTTCTGTCTCCATGAGCTGCATGTAGATCACCGTCTCAAGGACAGCCTTTACATCCCTGTAGACTCCCGGATCTTTGCTGGCCCTGGGGCCTGCCACGTTCAAAACCTGGATGTTGTAATCCGAGATAAAGGAGTTGAGGACAATGGCTGCCTCAAATTCGTCAATGGAGGCAAGGTTGAGATGACAGCAGGGCTTTTTAATGCGGGAGGCCAGTTTCTGGGTCAGCAGCGACCCGCCGGTAAGGGGGCCACGGCTGACAATCAGGGTGCCGTGGGCCCCCTTGACGTTCTGCTCCGTGCGTTTGGGATAGCTGTCCGTGGGCATCTCCTGCATCTGGTAACGGTCGGAAAGCACGCCGTCCTCGGCAAGCCTGCCCAGGGGCACCCATCCGCCATGATCTATGTTGAATTTGATGGCCGTGTCAAGGGCCGCCCTGTCGGCACCTGTCTGGCCGCCTGAAATAATTTTTTTAATCATAATCCTATCCAATGGCTTTAGATAAGTAGGTTATCCCCTACCATACCAACATTCCCGGCAACTTTAAATTCCTTTTTTGTCACAGCAGGTGGCAGGCGGCAAAATGGGTGTCACACTCATGGTTTATCGGTTTGAACACGGGTTCCTCTTTCTGGCACACAGCCATGGCATGGGGGCAGCGGGTGTGGAAACGGCACCCTGTGGGCGGGTTTTCAGGAGAGGGGATCTCGCCCTCAAGGATAATCCGCTGCTTTGGTGCATTGGGGTCGGCAATGGGAATGGCGGAGAGAAGGGCCTGGGTATAGGGGTGGGAGGGAGAAGCAAAAAGATCGTCCCGGTCGGCCATCTCAACGATCCTGCCCAGATACATGACGGCAATGCGGTCAGACACATGCTTTACCACGGAAAGGTCATGGGAGATAAAGAGATAGGTGAGCCCCATCTCCTGCTGGAGCGTCAACAGCAGGTTAAGGATCTGGGACTGGACCGACACATCCAGGGCCGACACAGGCTCGTCACACACAATCAGGTCGGGTGAAAGGCTGATGGCACGGGCAATACCGATCCGCTGGCGCTGGCCGCCGGAGAACTCGTGGGGAAACCGCGCAAGGGCCCTGGGGCTCAGGCCCACGGTTTCAAGAAGGGTGGCCAGCTGGGGGCCGGAATGCTGATTTTTGACCCCGTGGATCCGGTATTTCTCCTCCAGGATCTCCCGGACAGTGTGACGTGAGTTCAAGGATTCAAATGGATCCTGGAAGATCATCTGCATCTTGAGGCGCATGGATTTCAGCTGTTGCCGGTCCCGCTTGGCCAGGTTGCTTCCCTGGAAATTTATCTCGCCTGCGGTTGAGGCGTACAGCCCCACGATGCACCGGCCAAGGGTGGTCTTGCCGCAGCCGGACTCCCCCACAAGGCCCAGGGTTTCCCCGGGAAAGACATCAAAGCTGACATCATCCACGGCATAGACCCATCCCTGGCGCCGAAGGAAGATGCCGCCGTAAACAGGGAAGTACTTTTTCAGGTTATTGACCGACAGTATGGGTTCCATCACCTCTCCTCCAGATCGTAACAAGCGGCAAAATGGCCGGATTTCTGCTTGCGCTTTTGGGGAGATGCAAGATTGCAGGGCTCAAAAGCAACAGGACAACGGGTGCTGAACCTGCACCCCTGGGGCATGTCCTCAAGGGACGGCACCATGCCCCGGATGGTGGGAAGCACGCTCTTTGGCGTTCCCGAAAGCCCGGGAATGGAGCTCAACAGCCCTTTGGTGTAAGGATGACAGGGGTTGCTGAACAGCTCCCTGACCGGGGCTGTCTCTGCCACCTGGCCGCCGTACATCACCACGGCATGGTCGCAGTTCTCCGCAATGACCCCAAGGTCATGGGTGATGAGGACCACGGCCATGGACATCTCCTTTTGCAGGGATTTGATGAGATCGAGGATCTGGGCCTGGACCGTCACGTCAAGGGCGGTGGTGGGCTCGTCGGCAATGAGGATCTCCGGCTTTGCAGCAAGGGCCATGGCGATCATCACCCGCTGGCGCATGCCGCCTGAAAGCTGATGTGGATAGGTGTTGAGCACCTTTTCAGGATCTGCGATCCCCACCTTGGCCAGCATGCCGGCGGCCTCCCGGATCATCTGACCGTTGCTGAGACTGGGAAAGTGCAGCTGGTACACCTCCCTGATCTGTTTCCCCACCCTGTGGACCGGGTTCAGGGCGGTCATGGGCTCCTGGAAGATCATGGAGATCCTTTTCCCCCGGATCGCCTGCATGCCCTCCTTCGGAAGCTTGAGAAGATCCTCTCCCATGAACTCGATGCTGCCGGATTCGATGGTGCCGGCGGGTATGGGCAAAAGCCCCATGACGGAGAGGGCCGTGACGCTCTTGCCGCAGCCGGACTCCCCCACAACCCCCAGGGTCTCCCCCCGGCAGAGCTCAAACCCTGCATGATCAACAGCCACCACCCGTCTGCCTTCAATGGTGAAGCTCACAACAAGGTCTTTAATCCGTAAAATGGTCTCAGGCTTCAATGGAGTACTCCAGGTTTAAACGTTTTATCCACAATGGTTTCAGGTTCAAAGGACTCCCCGCTCTTCATGGCCTCCCGGGTCTGGTCGTGCAATGCCCGGTCATACCAGAACAGGCCGCCTGAGGTGGAGTCAAAGGGGTCGAACAGGGAACTGGATAATTTGGTGCCGTGGGATTCGGGAAGCCTCATCCAGCGCCAGAATCCCTGGCGGACATAGGGAACCATGAAGGTCGGCACAAAGGCTGCCTGGTCGTGGATCTTCTGCTGGATGGTCCTTGACAGGGACTTGCGTTCGTTTTCGTCCAGGCTTGACCGGTATTGATCGATGAGACCGTCAAGCACAGGATCGTCCGTGTTGGTGATGTTGTTGGTCTGGGTCTTGTGGGCATTGTCGGAATGCCACCCCTGCCAGTAGGAGGGACGCAGGCTGGTGCTCCAGGCCATCCAGGCCACGTCGTGCTTTTTCTCGAGGAATTTCTTAAAGGTCGCCGTGCTGTCGAGCTTCTGGAGCCTCAGCTCCACCCCTGCCTTCAGGGCCTCCTCCTTGAGTACCACAAGCCTTGGGGTGTGCTCATCAAATCCATAGGTCACCTCCACGGAAAAACGGTTGCCCTGTTTCTGCCAGATCCCGTCGCTGCCCCGGGTCCACCCGGCATCGGTCATCAACTCCTCCACCCTTTGGATGCTGAACCGCCTGGGCTCGATATCGGGATTGGTGTACTCCCCATACCCCATGAAGGCCTGGGAGAGCCTGAAATAGTCGCCCCTGAGCACCTTGTCGATCACCTTCTCCACGTTCATGGCGTGGCTGAAGGCGCTCCTTACCCGCTTATCCTTGAAGATCTCCTTGTCCTGGTTGAGCCACATGCCCATGGGATTGAGCGGGGTATCATTGAAAAACCAGATCTTCTTTACATACCCACGGTTGAACACCCGGGTGTCGGCCCTGTCATACCAGTACTTGGGCATGGTCAGGGCAAAAACGTCGATCTCGCCCTTTTTGAAGTACTCCCAAAGCATATTGTAGTCCCTGACAACCTTGAACATCACCGTGTCCACGTTGAACCGGTTCTTGAAGAATCGCAAATCCTTTGCCCACCAGTCTTTCTTGCGCTTGAACCTGACATGCTTGCCCTTTTTAAAATCCGAGATCATGTAAGGGCCGGTGTTGGGAGCCACATCCCAGTTGTACTTCTCCACAAAGGTCTCATCCAGGGCGCCGAAGAAATGCTCAGGCGTGGGAGCGATTCCCAGCCTGAGATAGAGTTCGGGCATGGCCTTGGTGCTTTTCACGGAAATGGTGTAGTCATCATACACGATCACCGATTCGATCTCCCTTGCGTAGTAATCGTTGTAAAAAGGGGCGATGATATGGGGAGAGCGCATGAACTCCAGGGTATAGGCATAATCCCAGGCCGTAACAGGAACGCCGTCGGACCAGCGGGCCTTGGGGTTAAGCTTAAAGAACATGGTCTTTTTGTCATGGTTGAAGGCCCAGTGGGTGGCAAGCTCGGGGATCACCTTTCCGGTGTTTGGGTGGATGTTGATCAGGGAGAGGTTGTTGGCACGCAAAGGCCCTGCAAAAGTGCCGTTGGAATCCGGTCCCACCAGCCTGAAGGTCCTGGGAAAACTCAGGATAGCGGAATGGAAAGTCCCGCCCTTGACGGCCTCGGGGGAAGAGAAAACAGGATCACTGTCGTTGGTAATCCATTGAATGTTATCGGGAAGCGTTGCCGTTACCCTGGGTATAACAGGGGCTGACCCGGCAACAGTTGACTTGCCATGGGTCTTCTCTGTTGATTCCGTGTCGCTGTCGGCACATCCAAAAAGTAAAGCAACCAGGAAAACCGCCGCAAGCCTTATGCCCGTTGTTCTGTTCATCATCCCTCCCAAACCAGTTGACGTTGTCTGCAAGGTTTGGGTATACCATCTGACCCCTTTCATATCAAGGAGATCCTCTTACAATTATTGCTCATTTTCATTGACATCTTAAATTTACGGAAGTATGTTCCCGCCATGGACGACTACATTCAAATAAAACATTCCCAGATCGACTTCTACCATAAGACCCAGCTTTTTTACAAAACAGAGGACAGCGAGTTCCATCTCTACAAAAAAGAGGGGGAACCCATTGCAGAATCAAGGGTTGAGACCCATAAGCATCCCCCGCTCTTTATCCTCAAAAAAGACAAAAGAGCTGCAGCCAAAGAACTCCAGGCGGCCCTGAACATCGATCTTGCAAGAGAGATAGCCTCCAAGGGAGTGAAAACGGTTAAAACAGTAGTGGGCCGCATCGTTCAGGAAGCACTGGAGGACCCTTGCCAGGAAACCCTTGACGCCCTGCCCGAAACCATTGAAATCTTCTTTAAAGGGTATGCAAAAGACTCGGAGCTGCTGAAGGCCATGACCATGGTCGCTTCGGGCTCTTCCCTGATCGTCGACCACACGGTGAACGTCCTTGCCATTGCCATGCGCTTCTGCTTCTGCGAACAGCTCAGCGAGGCCGCTTCAAAAAAGATCGGGCTTGCAGCCCTGCTCCACGACATCGGGACATCCGCAATAAGCCAGAAAATCCTCGAAGCGGACAGAAAGCTAACCGATGCGGAATTTGACGCGTATAAGAGCCACCCCCTGAAAGGGTATGACATCATCACCCGCTGGGGAACCTTTGATCCCATGGTGGCCGAAGTAGCCCTGGAACACCACGAACGGATCGACGGCTCAGGCTATCCCATGTCAGCCACAAACATCTCCTTTGAAAGCCAGCTCATCGGTCTCATCGACAGCTACGAACCCCTGACTTACAGGGATAAAAGCTTTCGGAAGGCAAAAAGCCCCTTTGACACCCTGCAGCTGATCAAGCAGGAGGTGCTGGAAGGAAGGTTCGACAAAAAGATCTTTGGAAACCTCTGTTCCTGCATGACCTCCTGATCCCCAGCCCCGCCCTCCTGCCCCCATTATGGGGCTCCATAGCCATCTCCCCTTGACCCGGACAGGATAATCATATATTGGTAGAACGTTGTTTAAGGATGTGCATGCATTAGTGCCTGCCTGGAGTGAACCGTTAAGCTGGAAAGATCCATGGATATAGCATCTCTTATAGGTATTGTCTCAGGAATATCCCTTATTGTCAGCGCAATCTTTCTAGGCGGGGACATTCATAATTTCATCAACGTTCCCGGTCTCATGATCGTTGGCGGCGGCACCCTTGCCACCACCCTTCTGACCTTTCAGTTCAAGGATGTGATTGCCGCATTCAAGGCTGCCTACTTTGTCTTTTCCAAGCAAAAGGAAGACCCCAACGAAGCTGTCGCCACCATGATCAAACTGTGCCACATCTCCAGACGCCAGGGAATCATGGAGCTTTCAAAGGTAAAGACCCAGTCCGGATTCCTGAAAAAGGCCTGCGGACTGATCGCCGACGGATCCTCCAACGACGTGATCCGGGACGCACTGACCACCGAGATCGAATCCCTGAAAATGCGCCACTTCATTGTCCAGGACGTGTTCAAAAAAATGGGAACCTACTCCCCTGCATTTGGAATGCTCGGAACCCTGATAGGTCTTGTGCAGATGCTCAGCAAGCTCCAGGATCCGTCCAATATCGGGCCTGCCATGGCAACAGCCCTGCTGACCACCTTTTACGGCTCCCTCATGTCCACACTCTTCTTTCTTCCCGTTGCAGGAAAACTGAAGGCAAGAACCGTCATGGAGGTGATCAATCTCGAGATCATGCTCGAAGGCGCCGTCTCCATTCTGGACAATAACAACCCCATCATTCTTTATGAAAAGCTCAGCTCGTTCATCTCGGCACGGCTTCGTATACCATTGAGCAAGATGGATATAAGGCGGTAGCCATGGCAAAAGGTAAAATTGCAGACTCCCTGGTCGATACCGATGACTCGGCTGGATGGATTGTCACATTTGCGGATCTCATGACCCTGCTTCTGGTCTTTTTTGTGCTCCTCTACTCCCTGGCATCCTTTGACAAGGAAAAGTACAAATCGGCCGTTGAATCCATAAAAATACGGATCGATCAGAAGGCGGAACTGGTGGGCCTCATGGAGTTGCTGGAGGTACCAGACTCCATCGACACCAAGATCACCATCGAGGATATTACAGGGCTTCGATCCAGGGAGGAGTCCCTCATCCGGGACATCAACAAGTTTATCGTCAGCAAGGAGAGCGCAAAGACCATTGCCACCCATGTGGTTGACGGCAAGATCATTGTCAGGATCAACGGCCATGCCCTGTTTACTTCGGGATCTGCTGACCTGAAAATCAACGCCATTCCCATACTCGACCGAATCGTTGCGGTGGTGTTTGAGTATCCCGAATACAACATCAACATCAAAGGCTACACCGACGACATCCCCATTGCCACCCCCAGGTTTCCGTCCAACTGGGAACTGTCCGCCATCAGGGCGACAACGGTGCTCAAGCACCTGATTCAGAAAGGAATCAAACCCGAGCGACTCACGGCCACAGGCTATGCCGATATGGAACCCCTTCTTCCCAATACATCTGCAACCAACAGGGCAGTCAACAGAAGGGTGGAATTTGTTCTGGAAAAAACCACAACCAGGTACTGACATGATCATCCACGAAACAGAGAACAAGCGGGCGGCCTTCAGATTCAATCCAATGCCCCCCGATACCCTGACCATTCGCTTTATGGGAGAATCCATTGACCTCATCGACATAAGTGCCGGCGGGGTATCGTTCGAGAACCAGGGCTTTGCCAAAGGAGACCGGGACAGAATAACACTTGCGTTACGGGATCCCGACCTCAGGCCGAACCAGATACTCTCCATTGTCATAAAGGTTCTTGCCATCGATGCCCAGGATATCTGCCACTGCGTTGTTGAAGACCCCAGTGAAGAGCAGACAGAGGCGATCCACCGTTTTCTACTGGTAAAGCAGAAAAAAGAGATCAAACAAAACAGAGCAAAGTAACCCCGTGATTCTCCATATCGACATGGATGCCTTCTTTGCCTCAATCGAGCAGAGGGACGATCCAAGACTTATAGGCAAACCCATTGTCGTGGGCGGGCACTCAAAGCGAAGCGTCGTGTCAACGGCAAGCTACGAGGCAAGGCGCTTTGGCATCCATTCCGCCATGCCCATGTTCATGGCCCTGGAGAAATGCCCCCACCTCATCGTGGTGCAGTCGGACAAGACAAAGTATGCAGCAGAATCAAACCGGATCATGGCCATCTTCAACGACTTCACCCCGGTTGTGGAGCCTGTCTCCATAGACGAAGCCTATCTTGACGTCACCGGCTGCGAACGGATCTTCGGCCCGCCCCACAATATCGCCATGATAATCAAGGAGAGGGTCAAAAAAGAGACCGGGCTCACCTGCTCCATCGGGGGCGCCCACCTCAGGTTCCTTGCCAAGATCGCCTCGGACGTTAATAAGCCCGACGGCATCTTCATCATCGAACAGGACCAGATCCCGGAGTTTATCGAAACCCTTGAGGTCAGGAAGATTCCCGGAGTGGGAAAACGCGCCATGGAGCAGATGGAAAAGCTGGGCATCCATACGCTTGGGGATGTAAACCGGCTCTCCCCTGCCATTCTGAAACATAAATTCGGCAAGTTCGGCACCCAGCTCAGAAACTATGCCAGGGGTATCGACCCTTCAACCGTGGGCGCGGACGGGCCAAGAAAATCCATCTCCAGCGAATCCACCCTGGAAAACGACACCTCGGACATGGAGTTCATCAAAAAGCAGCTCCTGGCCCATGCCCAGCGGGTGGGAAGGGACCTGAGAAGACAGGAGCTTCTGGCGGCAAACGTCACCATCAAGCTCAAGTTTTCAGATTTCACCCAGATAACCCGGCAGAACAAACTCACCGCCCCCATCTGCTCATCATCGGCCATTTACAGGGAGGCGGTCCGCCTGGTTGAGAAATTCGCCATAACCAAAAAGATCCGGCTCCTGGGGGTTGGAGTTTCCTCATTCTCAGATCCCGGCACCCCGGTTCAGCTGGATATATTCGAGTCAACGGAAAGAAAAGAGGAAAAGTGGGAAACCGTGGACAAAGCCGTGGATAAAATTTCCAGGCGTTTCGGCAACAACATCATCAAAAAAGCCACCCTGAACAACCCGGACAAGCCTGAGTAATCACCCATGGAATTCCAGTGATTCTTTCCTTTAAAGTAAGGGTTGCGATTATGGCTGATTTTTGATACCCGAAGGGCTTAAATTCATAAACACTGTAATTAAAGGAACAGATATGAAAAAAATTGGTATTGCCATTGTCTTTATTATACTTATCGCCGGAATCGGATCACCGATTTTCAGCGGAATCATGATGGAGCGGGTCGTCACAGAATCGTTTGAAGATATGAATAAAATGTATGCGGACAGGGGGTCTGATGTGGCCCTGGAGATTATCCGGTATGACCGGAATTTTTTGTCTTCTGAAATAGAATGGAAAATTAATCTGGGATCCCTTAACACCTTTTACGGCATTGATGACATCGTATTGGTGGAGCGTGCCGATCACGGTTTTTCAGGTGTCACCGCAAAAACAAGCCTTGAAAAAAACAAATGGTTCTCAGACTGGGTGGAAAACAAGCTGGATGGTAAGAATCCCCTGGATATCGAGACCCGGTATGAAGTCCTGGGCAACATAGAATCAACCATCTCTTTGAAAGGCTTTTCAATCACGGAGAATGATGAGGTGATCAATATTTTGCCGGCACAGCTTTCTGTCCAAAGCGATATAGACTTTAACAAATTCACCTCCCATGGCAGCTGGGACGGGCTCTCTGTTCCCGAAAAACTAAAGGTCGATGCTATCTCCTTTGATTCAAAGCTTGACAAAATTTCCAACTTTGTCTGGCAGGGGGATACCTCGATTACAGCGACCCAGGCCACGTTAAATGACAACCAGAACCATATTGCGTTTTCAAATTTCAAATGCAGATACAATATGGATTATGATAAAGAGGAAAAATCACTGTCCCTTGGAATGGAATATGGAATTGACAGCTTCAAGACCCAGGAGGATGAGATTACCGATGCATTTATCCGGTTGGGTATAAACAGGGTAGATGCCCAGGGGTATGAGGATTTTGTGACATTTTATTCAACGGAAGTGAATAAAATCATGAAAAAAATTGCCGGATCACAGCAGACGCCCTATGAAATGACCCAGATGATGGAAGACGAACTGCTCAAGATCGGACCGCGATTGATCGGGCCTGCTGAGCAACTGCTGAAAAAAGGGTTGGAGATTGAAATTGCAGGTCTCAAGGCCCAGTTACCCCAGGGAAACATCAAGGGAGACCTGTCATTGAGCCTGAACAAGGATATGACAATGGCTCAATTCATCCCCATTGCAATGCAGCCCGGGGCAGCCCTTGATATATTTTCACTCAAGACCGATATCACTCTTCCCTCCAAGCTCACAGGGGACAATCCTGCGCTGCTTGCGCCTGCCTTCGACGGAATGCAGACCGGCCTGTTCTTAAAAGAGGGGGATAATTTGATCCATACAGCAGAAACCAGGGATGGCAAACTGTTTGTTAATGAAAAAGAGGTTGTGTTGAACTAAAGAACCTGCCAGGTAATCTCCCTCCGGTCTGATGTGTCACGGATCAGACCGGAGGGTTTACCTTACCCCCCGGATTCCTCCCCCATATACCCCCTGAAATCATCCAGATTAAACAAGATGTCATTCTCCCGGTAGGACAGTTCCAATTTTTTCTGGTGGTCCTTTAAATCAACCCCTTTTTTTGCCGCCACCTCAACCACCAGATGATTGATCAGACAGGAGAGGGTCGTGGGGCTCCCAATGAGGGGAATATCATGGGACGGCGCAATCAGCACCTCATGGGCAAACCGGTTGATGGGACAAAGGGGACTGTCCGTGATCACAACCAGTTTGTGCCCAAGCCTCCGTGCAAGCTTTCCCAGCTGGATCAGCTCATTGGGATAACGGGACACGGTCACGATCACCACCAGGCTTTCGCCGGTTGCGATGGTCAGCCGGTCAATGGAAGAAAGGTCACTCCCCTTGAGCATCTGACTGCCGGGCCTGAGCTTGGTCAAAGACCACTCCAGGTAATAGGCAAAGGTATAGGAGATCCTGGAGCCTGCCACATACACCTGCTCCTGGTTCGCCAATAGCGTTACCACCCTGTCCACGGTGTCCGGGTCGATGGAGGTTGCCAGGCGCTTCAGGTTTTCAATCTCCTCGGCCACCATCCGGTCCAGCCGCCCGCTCCCCTCTCCCCTTGACCCGGACAGACTCAGCCGGTCCTCAAGGGTCATGCCCGTGTCCAGGAAATCCCGCAGGGCCTGGATGAATGCCCCATACCCTTCATATCCCAGCTGACTCACAAACCGGACAATGGTTGACTCACTCACCTTGCTTGCCGAGGAGAGCCCACGGGTGGTCATAAACACCACATTCCTGGGCTCCTTCAGGATATATTCCGCCAGGATGCGCCCCTTAGGGGTCATGCTGTCCAGACGTTCATTGATTCTCTGCATCAAAGGATGCTTCAGCTGCCCCTCCATCATGGTCTCTCCCTTTTCTGATCTTAAATATGCCGGTTCACACGCTGTCCGGCAGAATGACACTTGATTTACCAGATTGAAGGGATAAACACAACTTGAACCACCCAGAATGAAACAAATCATTTCATCTTGACATTTTTTGTTTCATATGAGATTTCTCTCCAAAACAGAGTTCGGCTCCCGGCAAAGGAGACGAAAATGAATCAACCACAAGGCGTGGAAAGAAACCACAGCCCCAAAGGAGCAATAAATGACATCCAACAGATCAGTTGAGTTCTTGTATCTCCAGCAGGAAGATTGCGTCAAGGCAGGAGGGTATGACATGAAAGGAACCATGCAGGCCACGGAGCGCTCGTTTTTCCTCCACGGCAAAAAAGATTTTATTCAGCCGGGAAAACCCGTTATCCGATGGGGAGGCCCGGAAACCGAAGAGACCACGGGCCGTATCATGTCCATGCCATCCTTTGTCGGTGGAGCCCAATATGACCGGGAGCTTGAGGAAAAGGGCATGATCGGCCCGGTGAACACCTCGGGCATCAAGTTCATCCCCAGCAAGCCCCACAACCCGGAGAAATACAACCTGCCCCGGGCCAATGCCATCATCATCATCACTGACCCGGACACCCTCATGCCGGCATGCATCATGGACGGCACCCTGGTCAGCGCCATGAGAACAGGCGCCGCCTCGGGGGTTGCGGCCAAATACCTGGCCCGCAAGGGTTCCAAAGTCATGGGTCTTGTGGGTGCGAGCGTCCAGGGGATCACCCAGACCATGGCCGTCAAGGAAGGGGTCCCCACCCTGGAAACCTGCAAGGTGTTTGACCTCAACCGCGCCACCTGCGAAAAGTTCGTCCGGGAGATGAAAAAACTGGGCGTGGCCCTTGATTTCCAGATCGTTGACAGTGCCAGGGAAGCGTTTGAGGATTCCGACGTCATCTGCACGGCCACCATGGCCAAGGAGCCCTACGTGAACGGCGACTGGTACAAGGAAGGGGCCCTGCACTGCGAGATCTCCTTCTGGGACACCCCGCCCGAAGCCCTGACTGTCATGGATTTTGTAGTGGTGGACGACTGGTACCAGGTCAAGCACCACGGGGTGGACGTTGCCTGGCGCGCGGTCCGCGACGGCATCATTCCCGAGGAAAGAATCCTGGGCAACCTGGGTGAGATCGTGGTGGGAGAGAAACAGGGCAGAACCGATGACGCCCAGCGGATCTTCTTCAACCCCATTGGAATGGGCATCCATGACCTGTCAGAAGCCCACCGGGTGTATGAAAACGCCAAAAGAATGGGTATTGGCCAGCCCCTGAAACTATGGGACAACCCAGTCCTGGGATAGTATTCTCTGATGTCACCCTGCCCCGGTCGCCTTAACGCCCGGGACAGGGTGCGCATATGTCAGGACAGCCATAAAGGAATCAGGCCTCCCTGAGTTGTTCAATGAGCGTTTCCAGAACCCCGTCAGCCTCTTCAACGGCGATCTGGCAGGTTCCCACTTTTTTATGGCCCCCACCGCCATGTTTCAGCCAGATGGTTATTCACAGGTAAAAAACTATCGTTTTTTACTGTTTTTGGCTCTGTACATGGCTGCGTCGGCCTTTTCGATCAGGGAGTCGACATCCCCGGCATCCCTTGGGAAGATGCTGATTCCAATGCTCGACGAAATGTAATTAACGGTGGTGCCTTTGATGGTGTATGGGGCTGAGGTGGTTTCCACGATCTTGCCGGCAAAGGCATCCAGGTTCACCCCCTGGGGATTGTCAACGACCAGGGTGAACTCATCGCCCCCGATTCTGGATAGAAAATCGGTTTTCCGCAGGCACGCTTTCAACCGCCGCGATATTTCCTGAAGGAGCAGGTCACCGGCTTCATGCCCCAATGTATCGTTGACGGTTTTAAATTCATCTATATCCATATACAAAAGCGTCACCTGGGTTCCATACCTGCCGGCATGGATCAGGGTGGACTTCAGATGCTCGTAAAAGGCTTTCCTGTTGTGCAATCCGGTCAGGGCGTCGTGGTAGGCAAGGTAAATCAGCTTTTCCTCCTGCTTCTTTCGCTGCTCAATATCCCTGACAATGCCTCGAAACCCGATGGATTTACCTGCCGGGCTTTTAATCACCGATATGGATGTTTCCATCTGTCCGAGGGATCCGTCCTTTCGGATGATCTCAAAGTCAAACTCCGTTTTTGGGATGCCCGACGTATACACATCTGAAAACGATTGAAACACCTTCTCCCGGTTCTTCTCATCCAAGAATTTTTCCGGGGGCATGAGGAAAAGATCGTCCCGGGTGTATCCCGCCATTCTGGATACGGCCTCGTTAACGAACAACAGCCGGCCTTTCATATCCACTTCCATATAACCGTCCTCAATACTTTCAATGGTGGCCTTGTACCGTTCTCTGCTTTCACGCAGGGCGATTTCATTCCGGCGCAGCTGTTCAACAACGCTTTCAAGCGCTTCTGTCCGCTCAATGACTTTTTTCTCAAGATCGCGGTTGAACCGGAGTATCTGCTCCCGGTTTTTTTTGGATTCGGTGATATCTTTGTACATGCCAATGCCGGCAAGCATGTTCCCCTGACTGTCATACACAGGTTTCCCGTTGAACAGCACATCCAGTTTATCGCTGTTTCCATGCCAGTAGACCAGCTCCAAATTCTCAATAATTTCGTGACCTTTTGTGACTTTCGCCATGGGCCAATGCTCCAGATCCCAAGGGCTTTGGTCCTCTTGGTGCAACATTTTCCAGGTGACATGCTCCCTCCCAAAGAACTCGCCGTCCCGCAGTCCGATTTTACCCACCGCTTTTTTGGATATGCCTGTCAGCCGGGATAGCTCTTCATTGATCAACGACAACTGGAAGTCATTTCCCCTGCATTCGCACACCGAGATGCCGTAGGGAGCCTGTTCAATAACCGCCTTTAGCAGGGTATTGGATTCCGACAGCTTGCGTTCCACCTCTGTTCTCACCCGGACTTCATTTCCGAGATCCTTGTTTACGAGACGGAGCGACTCCTCACGTGCCCGGATCAGTACCGCCATATCTTTGATTCGTTTGGCAATACCACGGATTTCAATGTGCCGGATCTCATCAAAACCGTAGCTGTAGTCCCCTTCAGCCACCCGGTCGATCCCCTGTTTCAGCTTGTTCAAAGGGGCTTGCATGAATATGCGCATGAGCAAGCTTGTTGCTGCCAGAATAACAACCAGGGATACAACGGAAATATAAAAATTCGTTTTGTGAAATAACGCCATCTCTCTGTTTTTCAATTCGGAAATGGAGATGGACAGCTCCGCCCGGCCAACTACCCGCTGACCATAAATAATATCTCCGTGGCGTTTGATCCGTCTGGCGGCTGGTGTCTTTTTTTGCGATTCAAACAACAGATTGTTTTTTGAATCAAAAACTTGGATTTCCTGGATTAGATCGTTCTGAATAAATATTTTTCCAATGCGCTCAACCTGTTCGTAATCGACAGCCCATACCGGGGTGGAAAGCACTTCTGTAAAATTCGTCACATAGCTATCAGCTTTCTCTTCAAGAAAGGCCTGAAGAAACCGGGTATGCTTGTGGTAAAAGACCCCGAACGTGAGGGCTTGAACAATAATCATGAGAAGAAGCAGGAATGCTGTGAGCTCACTTGAAATGGAGCGTTTTCCAAAAAACCATGGAACATAGGTCTGGAATGTCTTTCGAATTGTCATGGGTGCCTGATAAACAATGGGTCTTTAATATTAGTCGGGATTCAGCTGTTTCCACCGGACAACATGTTCATTGAAAAAACCGGCATCTTTATACCCTTTCAGGATGACACCCTTACGTCTTAACACCTTCAGCCCTTTATTTAAAGAGTCAAAGGCCTTTTTGCCCAGGGCATGTTTTCTGGAAATCGCAACATGACGACTTCCCTTGAGGCCCACTTTGATGCCCTGGATGGGCACAAGCCGGATTCCCAGTGCAGATAGAGCCAGGTCCCGGGTCGGCTGAAAAGGCGCCGGCTTAACAGGCACAGGAGACATGGCGTTCTCCTTTTTATGACAACTTTTTCAGTTTCTCGTATTTTTTATCTCATGCAACTTCCAATCGGAGCTTTTTACCAAGTGCGCCTGCGATTTTTCCCAATGTTGATAATTTTATATCCTCTGCGTGGTTCTCAATCCTTGAGATTGCAGACTTTTTTGTATTCAGGCGGGAAGCCAACTCCTCTTGGGTCAGACCGGCATCTTCTCGTGCCTGTTTTAACAACACGCCGATCTTAAATTTTTTGTGCCCAGTGCTAAAACTCTCCGGAAATGCAGGATCTCTTTTCTTGGTAGAATTTGGGAGATCTCTCATGATGTTTTCCTCCTAAAACCAATCTTCATGCTTGTTTCAACTGTCTTTTTGATCTCAAGACTCTCTTCGCTGCCCTGCCCGCCGAATTGTAGAACCATGGCGATGGACAATGTATCGGAAACGTCTCCCTTGCAACGCAGTAAACAACCCGATTTCAATCCTTAAATGAGACTTAGAAATGCTGAACGGGTAATTTCGGCGAGCAGAATTATCGATGAAACGCTGTTGACAGATGGCCGAAATACTATTCCTACAATGGCACCTTATATCCTTTGTTTTACTGAGGTGCAAGGAGAATTTAGTTTTTTTTGTAAAAAGTTCTACGTAAGCACTCTTTCAGCCCCTGAGTTACTGTTATTGCGGGGCGGAATGAACTTCTCATTTCAGTCATAATCCGCTGTAATTCAGTAATATATTTTAAGCTCCGCACCGATCCTGTCTTCATTTCTGTAATTCCACAAGAAGCTTTCCCTGTCTGTCATTTGAAAGAAAACGTACTCGATTGACAACTCAATATCATCGGAAAAACTATAATCAAGCTCTGTTTTGTGAAAGGTGTTTTTTTCCTGAAACTGGTGGTATGAAGCATATTCAAATTCTAATGTATCATTAAAAAACTTTTTATTATACTGAAAATAAAGACCCGTGTTATTTCTATCCATGCCGCACAGCTCTTTGGAATAATCAAACACATGACGGTTTGTCAGTTCAAGATTCATCGTATATCTTCCATTTGCATCGTATTCAATGGCAAATGCGGCATCTGATATATTGCGCTCCTTTTTTCCATATTGAAATTCGATCCCTTTTGACTGAAGCGAATAATCGTTTTTAAAAGAAGCATCTATCTTAAACAAAAAACTGCCAATGGTATAGCTTGCGCCAACACCATAGAAACCGTATCGTTCATAAACCTTATTGTACACATTCCCGGACTGATGCTCCAGAACCCCTGCGTTCTGGAGCAACGATGCTGTCATGAACGATAGCTCAAACTTATCGAATATTTTTTTCCATTTAAACCCCGCCTCCCTGTCTGAAAACTCTGTCCTCTCTTCCGTTACAACAGCGTCACCCAGCCCCCTGTAATACCTCGTGCCCCGGTCAGGCGTCTCATTAAAACCGGGCTTAAACGTCACAAAAAAAAGGCAATCTCCGTAGTCGGAATAGAGATCCATTGACGCCATGTACTGACCCAGCCGTGAGTCCTCAAGATCCATAAAAATGAATTCAGACTCATCCCTTGGGGAAACGACATCATTGATCACATCACCGTCGGTTTCCCCCCAGACAACCACCTGCTTTCCGGCCCGGATCATGAACCTGTCAAAACCGGCCTGGATATAGAACTCTCTTATCTCTTCATCAACATCGGCATCTTTGCCCCCGGCTTCTGCGACATGGTCATTTTCAAGATACAGGGATGCTTTCCCATCAAATTTGATAAAGAGATTATCCCAAAAGGATTTATCAAACTCACACCTCAGGGACGACCTGTTTGTTACGATCCCAGGGTCGGGTTCTCGTGTTGCCCAGGACAGGTCATGGGCAAGCGTAAACGTAAAATCCGTCAAACCGGAGCGCTTATCTGCTCCGGCTGTGTCAGCCTCATCTTCAAATTCATCCTCATCTTCATCAAAGGCTGCTGCCGTATTTAAATCTTCCATACGGCCAAAGGTCTCAGCCGAAGCATCATTACAAGCGCAGAGCAAAACCATCACAGCGATAATGTGAACAAGAAGATCCCCTTTTGATATTATTGACCACAAATTCGTCACCATCATCTGATTTACAGGAGTAATATTTTTAAAACACCAGGCTTTTTCACATCATCGTTTTCTGATATTCTTTCAGTTTTCTTTCCCTGA
This sequence comes from Desulfobacterium sp., assembly GCA_030145245.1. GTDB lineage: Bacteria > Desulfobacterota > Desulfobacteria > Desulfobacterales > Desulfobacteraceae > Desulforapulum. Next base: position 270,860 of record JAQYWC010000001.1, on the reverse strand, counting down.
AGCCCTTATCGCTCAAGGTTCTCTGGGTAAGATAGCTATCCTCCACCGGCCTGTTTAAAATAATATTTTCATAAATCATGGTGGTTCGTCTTTTTGTTTCAATATTGTTCACGACGATTTTCATCGGGACAAGGATGCCGTCGATCCTTTCAATCTTTGCGCGATATATCTTTTTTGATTTTTTCCCGTTCCGGTTGAACAGCACGGATTTCAGTGTGAAATCTCTTTCCTTGTCAACCCAGAAGATTTCACGGCTATAGTTGCTTTTTATGGCTTTTCGCATCACAGGCGTGGCTTCAATGACCCAGCACTCTCGTTTTCTGTAGGTCTCACTGCCAAGGATCTTGTAGGTATAATCATCAAGGGCATATGCCTCCATATCCTCATAGTTTAGTTCGGTGCCAAAGAAACTCCCGGTCTTTGGTTCATTGTCATTCCCGGAGACGATTCTTTTCACCTTCCCCATGGCAGACAGATACATCCATTGATCCGTGTCCCTTCCCACCTCTTCATAATCGTATTGCAAAAAACTGATCCCCCGCTCACTCTTTGGTTCAATCATGATGGAGACACTTTTATGGTCTTTCTCCCTCGGGCCGTAATCTTTCTTGATAAAATCCATCACCTTGACCCTTGGTTTTTCCGCCGGCACATTTTTTCCGTTCTTTTTCACATACCGGTAGCTTGTTAGGCTTACCCTTGAGATTTCAGTGCTGCCGTCGTCCCTGTCGTCCACTTTTCTCATGATCTCTTTTGCATCCTGGGCAGAACAGATCGCACCTGTAAAAATAAGCATGGCCAATATCAGTAATAATTTTTTCATTTTTTCCTCCATGGTAGTTGGTTTCTGTCGTTATATGCTGCTTCTGACTTCCTTACCGGATTTAAAGGTCACCTGGCTGAAATCCACCTCAAAAAACGCGCACAAAGCAGGCAGCAGGCAAATGTCTGCGATAAATGCCGTTATGATGGCTATCGCAGAAAAAATCCCAAAATGACTCAACCCGTTATGGAACGACATGAAGAACATGGAGAACCCGGCCGCAAGAATCAGCGACGTAAAGCAGATCGCCTGGCCCGCTTCCCTGATGGCACTCACAGCCGCGGTTTTAATATCCCCGTATTTATCCACCTCAAGCCTGTAATGGGTCATAAAATGAATGGTATCGTCAACGGCAAGCCCGATGATGACAGGGGCGATCAAGAGGGTATCCATATCAAGGGGAATACCAAGGTACCCCATGATCCCAAAGGCCGTCAGGATCGGAAAAACATTGGGAACAATGGCGATCACCCCTGCCTTGAAATTGCCGAACACCATGAACAGAATCACGGAGATCACCACCAGGGTGAGGCCAAAGCTCTTGATCTGGGCCCAGGAGATATAATCCAGCATTTTGGCAACAAGGGTCATGTTTCCTGTCAGCGTGATTTCGCTGTCCGGGTATTTCGCCTGTATACTTCTGAAATTATTATCCATGTAATGCTGAACCTTTTCCTTAAATGCCAGGGCTTCCACCGACCCGGCATTCTTCAGATTGATCCCGATCCTCCCATTGCTGTAATCATCCGTCACAAGCCGCCGCCTGTCCTTTGGATTCGCATTGTCAAAAAGAAACAGGGTTTGGGACAAAACAGCTGGATCATCGGGAATAACATAAAACCGTTCATCCCCACCATTCAGCGCCTTATAGGAATCCTTTACCACATTGACAAGGGACAATGTTTTCACCACCTTTGATCCTTCAACCGCCTTTAAATAGGTCTGGAGCGCTTCGATTTTATAAAGCACTGCAGGGTCTTTCATGGCGTTCTCTGTTTTTAGATCAATGGAGATCTCCATGTTCATGCTGCCGCCCATATGATCATTCACAACATCAAAAGATGCCCGCAACGGAAGCCCGTCCTTCAGCACCTCGATCTCATCGGAATCGATCCGCAGCTGCATCAGCCCGGTAAAAAAGAACACCCCGAGCACAGCAAACACCATGATCACCATTCCCGGATTGTCAGGGCCGATATTTTCACTCTTCCGAATGAATCTCTGTATAAAATGATAGTCACCAGCGACCTTCCGGCTGACTGGATTCCACAGATCAAGCATGAGCGGCATTAAAACCACGGTTAGTAAAAATGCGATCAACACCCCAATGGCAGAAAACACCCCAAACGCAGCAATGGGTTTAATGGGCACCAGGGAAAGGGACAAAAGGCCAATCGCCGTTGTCGTACTGGTTAAAAAGCAGGCCAGCCCCGATTTCTTCATCACCGCATTCAAGGCCTTGCCATGGTCCAGTTTCCGGTTCCTGAAAAAAAGATACCCCGACAAAATATGAACCGCATCGGCCACCCCCACGGACAGGATCAGAAAAATAATGATCTGGAACATGATCGACATGACAACCCCGCTCCACCCGATAATCCCCGTCACCCATACAACCGTTGAAACAATCAGCACAACCGGCCACACCACCGCGCTCAGCGACCGGAACAGCAGCCACAGCATCACCACAATAAGCAGCAGCACAAACCCCATGATCCGGCCCAGATCCTCAAACACCACTTTGGCGAAAAAATCCATCATCACCGGTTTCCCCACCGGATGAAACTCCAGGGCATCACTGTACGCCTCTTTCTCCATCAACGACCGCAAAGCTGCGATCAGGAAAGGATATTCAGCCATGTCTGTTTTTTTAAAGACCATATCCCCGGCAAGCGCCTCAAAGCCGGAAGATTCGTATGCCTCATCAAACTCTTCGTCATCATCAAACCCTCCCCCGGCTTCAGCCTCTCCCCCCCCGTCCCGGGAGACGATTTCGCTGTTGAAATCCGTTCGCAGCAGCATCCCCCCGTAACCGGAGTCCTTGGACAGAAACAGATGGGGATAATCAGGATGGTTCAGGGCCTTTTCCCGGAGGATCTCCCTTTCAACAGCGTTTCTCGGCAGAGAATCGCCAATCAGGCTTCTTGAGTAAAGCGTATCATTTGAGGCTTCCAGGTATTTGATATTAATCAGAGACTTGATTTCAACAATATGATCAAACGGCGATTTTTCAGAAGAAGACAACCCGATCCTGTAATTGGCAATCTCATCATAAAACCCCTTCAGGGCCTGAACGGATTTTTCGGAAAAGATATCACCGTCCTTTGCTTTATAGACAATGTATACATATTCATCCCCCCCAAACACCGCCTTGAAATTATCATACTCTTTTTTCACCGGATCATTTTCCTTGAAAAAAGAGTCCAGGGAATTATCCATGAGAATCTTGTTACTCCCCCCACCCAGCAGCACCGTAATAGCAAGGAATACCGCCACCACCAAAAACTTCCGCCGCCTGAGCATCTCCGGCAGGTGTTCAAAAAAAGAGTTAAGGCCCTTCACCACGTTTTCCATCACGTCTCTCCATTTCAGTTTGGTTCAAATGAATCATCCCGTATTTTCATGAAAGATATGTAATGGAAGGATGGATGGAAATCACCATCCAAAAGGATGGAAATTCGAATGTAACTGTTTTTTTTCCGCAGGATAAAAGGATAGGAACTTGCTTTTTGTCAACAAAATTAGAGCCCGCCGTTACAGCCTATTTTACTTTGTAGAAAATACAGTAAAACGCAGGCACCACGATCATGGTCAGCATGGTGCCGAATGTCAAACCGGCCATGATGGTGACGGCCATCCCCACCCAGAAGACATCCTGAAGCAGCGGAACAACCCCCAATACGGTTGTGGCCGCAGCCAGAACAACCGGTCTCAGACGAGACAGCGCAGACTCAACAACCGCGTCATAGGGGGATTTGCCGGCCTCAAGTTCAAGGCTGATCTGATCCAGTAAAACAATGGCGTTTTTTATCATCATTCCGGACAGACTCATCGCGCCAAGGAGAGCCAGGAATCCAAATGGGGTGCCGGTGGGCAGAAGCCCTGCAACAATACCTATCAAGGCAAAGGGGACTGTAAACAAAATGATCATCAATGGTCTGAACGCATTGAATAAGGCCACAATGATCAACAGAATAAGTCCCATGGACGGCACAACCCCGGGGATCAATGAAGCCTGGGCTTTAAGCGTATCCTCATATTCCCCTCCCCATTCCATGGTATACCCCGGCGGCAGTTCAACGGCATTAATCGGCTCAAGAACACTGGCTCTCAGTGCCGGAAGGGTCGCGCCGAAAACAGGGTTTGCCTCGATGGTGATGGTCGGGCGCCGGTCACGTCTCCATACCATGGGATCTTCCCATTCCACCTTGATATCATCGGTTACCTGGGACAGGGGAAGGGTATAGCTCGTGCCCCTGGGTTGTACCTGGAGAACATTCAGGTTACTCACAGACCTGCGCTCTTCTTCGCCGTGGCGCAGTACAATGGGGATGACGTCGTCCTTTTCCCTGTAGATACCGATGGGCAGACCATCATATGCCCGTTTGGATGCACGGGCAATGTCCTGGCGGGTGACGCCGGACCATCGGCCCCGTTCCTGGTTGTATTCAGGAATCACTTTCTGAACCTGCTGCCGCCAGTTGGTGCGGGCCAGTGCACAAAGCGGGTCCTGCTGGAGAATGGATACCACCTTATTACCAAGGGTTCGTAAGGTTTCAGGGTCTGCCGCAGACGGCCCGCTGATGCGAAGTTCAAATTTCCAGGTATTGCTGGGCCCGACCCCATAGGGGCGGATGGGTATCAACGCCTGGGGATACTCCTGTTGGAACCAGTCATCCAGTTCCCTTAAAAAGCCGGGGATTTCTTTGAAATCTTTCACATTTACAATCATCTGGGCATAGGATTGATACGGTGATTCCGGATCAACCGGCAGGTAAAACCGTGGCGGGCCGGCACCAACAAATGAAGAAACCGACGTCACCCGGTCATCATTCAGTAATTTTTGCTCCGCCTTTTTCAAATCATTTGCAACCGTTTGAATCCGGGTGCCTTCAGGTGCCCAATAATCAATCATGAATTTGGTCATCGAAGAATCCGGAAAAAACATCTGGTTCAGCTGTCCGAACCCGATAAGGGAGATAAAAAGCAACCCCACAAGACCGGCTATTGTCAACACCCTGAATTTTAATGCCTTGGTCAGTATTCCCTTGAACGCTGAATAAAACTTTCCCCTGGAAATATCCTGGTCCCGGCATTCCGGTTTCAGTTCAGGCAGCATGTCAATGCATTGGAGGGGAGTTATCGTCATTGAGATGAGCCAGCTGACCATAAGAGAAATGCCAACCACGGTAAACAGGGTCTGGCAATATTCTCCTGCCCCTTCAGTGGAGGCGAAAATAGGGTAAAAGGCCATTACGGCAATGATGGTTGCGCCAAGAAGGGGCATGGCTGGCTGGGAAGCTGAGTCAATGGCCGCTTTTTTCCGGTCCATGCCCGATTGTATGCGGGTTACAATCCCGTCCGCCACCACAATGGAGTTGTCCACCATCATCCCGAGGGCAATGACCAGTGCCCCCAGGGACATCCGCTGGAGATCGATACCGAAAAGCGCCATCAGTACAAAACTGGCCAGAATGGTTAAAATAAGAGAAGAGCCGATAATGACCCCCATGCGCCATCCCATGGCCAGGGTCAGGACCACCAGAACAATGGCCACGGCTTCTCCGAAATTTATGAGAAACCCTTTAACCGCATCGTCCACAATATTTGACTGCCAGTGAATACGACACACTTCAATGCCCACTGGAAGCCTTGCTGTGATGCCGGAAAGTTTCCGGTCAATTGCCTGGCCGACCTTTACCACATTCACACCGGCAACATTGGTGATGGAAATGCCGATGGCAGGCCGGCCATTGTAATGCATGATGGTTGAGGGTGGGGTTTTATAACCTTCACTGATCGTTGCAATGTCCCTGATGCGGACCAGTTCGCCGCTCTTTTGGGAGCCTGCAATCTGGAGGTCGGCAATATCCCTGGCTGATGAAAATTCACCGCTGGGGGCGATGCGCAGCCTTTTTTGCTTCATATCCAGGCTGCCGGCATCCACCACCATATTCTGGATTTCAAGGGTTCTTCTGATACTCTCATCCGTGAGGCCCAATTCTGAAAGTTGTGCCTGGGAGACCTCAATATAGATCACCCTTTTCTGAACTCCCCACAGGTTTACCCGGGCCACATTCTCCACCAGGCTCAGCTCTTTTTTGATCTCCTTGGCATAGGTTTCCATCTGGGCATGGGAAAAACCGTCCCCCACAAGGGCCAGCTGAAATCCGTAAACATCTCCGAAATCATCGGAGACGCCAGGCCTTCCTGCCCCCGGGGGCAGGGTGTGTTCAATGTTTCTGATTTTTCTGCGCAGCTCATCCCATACCTGGGGCAGTCGGTCAGACCAGTACTGGGCCTTGATTTCCACGCGTACCTGTGACAGGCCCGCCTTGGAAGAGGATTCCACATAATCGACCTGGGGCATCTCCTGGATGGCCAGTTCAATACGGTCGGTCACTTCCTGTTCCACTTCTGCGGGACCGGCCCCGGGGTAAGCAGTGGCAATAACGGCTGTTTTAACTGTGAACTCGGGATCTTCGAGCTGACCAAGGCTGAAAAAAGCGGCAACCCCGGCAATAACCATGAGCAGTACTATAAAATATGAGAACTTGCGTTTTTCAATGGCAACCGCGGTCAGACTCATTGGGGCACCTCCTGATTCAATGCCCCCAATATCCGGATCTCCTGATTTTCCTTAAGATAATGTACGCCTGCCGTGGCAATGATCTCACCCGGAACAACGCCCTGGGTCACAAGAATGCCGGAGTCCAGGAGATCACCTGTTTTAATTTCACGGCGGTGAACGGTATTGGCAGACTTGTCCACAATCCACACATAGGTGTTTGAATCTTCTCCCGTGGTAAAAACAGCGGTTTCAGGAACAATCACAGATTTCTTTTCATTTTCCTTCCCGGGATCGGTGGTGCTTGCCGCCTTGCCTGCCATTCCGGGCAGAATGGTAATATCACCGGGCTGATCCATGATTAGGGTCACCGGATAGGTCCGTGTGGTTTTGGAGGCCTCTTTTCCGATCTCCTTTATCCCGGCCTTGATATCCCGGCCTGGAAAAGGATCAAACCGTACAATCAGGACTTCGCCCATTTTTTGAAGCGCATCAGCCTGGGAAATCATATTTTCAGGGATCTGCATAACCATTTCTATTTTTGAATGGTTAATAAGTCGCAAGATGGGTTGTTTCGCCTGAACATCTTCGAAATTTTCAACATATTTAGCTGTAACGATACCATCAAAGGGTGCATGCAAAGTCGTATACCCCAAGCGGTCCCGGGCGGCGTCCACATCTGCGTTCAGGCGTTTGATATCTGCAAGGCTGCTGTCCATGACCTGTTTGTTCCGGTCAATCATGGCCTGGCTGATCGCACCCGAGTCCTTTTGTCTTATTTTTACCACCCGGTTGTAATCTGCTTCCGCCCTGGAGTAAACGGCGTTGGCATTTTCCAGTTTTGCCTTTGCATTGCGAAGGCGTACATTAAAATCCTTGGGATCAATCTGTGCAATTTTGTCCTTTTCTGAAAGCCGGTCTCCGACATTGACGGGGAATTCAACCAGAGGGCCTGCCACCCGGAAGGAGAGTTCAACTTCCTTGGTGGCTTTGGCCTGGCCTGGAAACCACCGCTGGTAAAATTCATCCGGATCGGCAACTGTAAATGCTCTGATGGGTCGGATGAACTCTTGTTCAGGAGGGGGTGGTTTGCACCCCACTAGAGCAAAAAAGACCAGTAACGATGGAAACACGCGTAGAAATAACTTCATATTAACGCCTCATGGAATCTGTATGATTTAATTTGATAAGCAGCCGGCACATTGGGTCAGTCGTTTTTCAAACCCATATCACCAGCCTGGTTTAATCGGCAGGGGATCTTATGGATGGGAAACGGACTCCAGCAGGTCTCCCCAGTCAGTCCGGTTTTTCATGGTTTTCACCATCTCTTCCGGAATAAGGTTTTTACCGGCTTTTATCTGCCAGCCGCCGCCCAGAGCCTTGTATGTGGCAATCAGGTAATTAATGACATCGCCCTTTGCCTTCACAAAGCTGTCCTGCTGCGCCACAAGAACCTGTTGGCTGTTGAGAACCCGGGTATAATCAGCCAACCCGTCCCTGTAATGAAGCAAAGACAGTTCGGTCGCTCTCAGGGACGCTTGCTGGGCATCTTCCAGCAGTTTTTCCCTGGTTTGGGATTTCAGGAACCCGATAAGACCGTCCTCAACCTCTTTTACCGCTTCAAGCACCTGGTTTTGGTAATTGACTACAGCCTGCTGAAACCGCGCATCCTGCGCCCGTATATTGTTTTTTATCCGGCCATAGTTGAAAATATCCCATTTAAAGGTGAAAGGTGTAAAAAAGCCGGTAAAACTGTCGGAACCAATAAGTGTTTTATCGTCGGCAGCAAACCCGATGGATCCGGCCAAAGCAAATTGCGGGTAAAGGTCTGCCTGGGCGACACCAATCATTGCCCCCTGGGAGGCGACCTGAAATTCCGCATACCGGATATCAGGCCGCCTCCGGAGTAAATTTGCGGGAATTCCAACCGCAACCGTGGCGGGCACATGGGGCAGGGTTGACTCTTCATCCAGGTATTGGGCCAGATCCTCAGCCGGTAATCCCAAAAGGATACTGAGGCTGTTTTTAGCCTGGCGTAAGCCGATTTCCAGTTCAGGTATCAAGGCCTTTGTGTTCAACAGCAGGGACCTGGCCTGCTGAACGTCCAGATCGGTAACGGCCCCTCCTTCAAACTGGGCCCGGGTAATCCCAAGCCCTCTTTCCTGTATGGCCACGTTTGAATTCGCAAAATCAATTCGCTGTTTAATGGTCTGGATCACCGTGTATGTGCTTGCCACTTCAGCGGTTACCATGACAAGAATATCGTCGTAGTCGGCCACACTGGCTGCAAGCTGGGCATCGGCAACTTCAATGCTTCGCCTGAATTTTCCCCAGAAATCCAACTCCCATGCGGCACTGAACCCGAGATCTGTGATGCTGGTATTCCTGTCAAGCCCTGAAAAACCGGAATGGGGCGGAGTGTTTTTACTGGATCTTGAAAGACTAGACCCTCCTGATAACTGCTGGGATTGAGGATATTGCTGTCCAACGGCAATACCGAGCACAGCCCGTGCCTCAAGAATTTTTAAACCTGCCGTCTGCAGGGTCAGATTCTGTTGGGCTGCAAGATCGATTAAGCGGTTCAATACCGGGTCATTAAACAGATGCCACCATTGACTTGACCCGTCGGATACGCCGGTTAATACCTGATTTTCAGATTCAGACCACCCAGGTGAAACCTGGGCATCCGGTCGTTTGATTTCCGGCCCCAATGTCGTACAAGAGCTGAGAAGCCACAGGCATAGAAGTGCTACTCCCACACCCGATGCCCTGCGAACCTCAACCCAGGACCTTGATGAAGAGACAGATTTGGATTTATTCATTTTTTGACTCCATGGCAGCTTCGGCAGGCTTCCGGGGCGGACAGGGTATGGGTCTTGTTGTTCATTTCCTTGTGGCAGCTGATGCAGAGCTCGTGCATGGCGTTGGGGTAATGCTCAATGACCTCCTCTTGCGACATCCCTTCCAGGGCTTTGCCCCGGAGCAGGGTTTCCTCGTAATGGCAGTCGGTGCAAGTGTCGACCCCGTCTCCGAATTCCAGGTCGTTTATTGGTTCGCCGCTGTCGTCGTGGTGACATTTACCGCAGGAGACAGCGTGTTCATTTATGTGCCTGCCGTGGGTAAAATGCACGGGGCCGCGATACACGGTCCCGAATTCAACCGAAGAGGTAGAGAAGTCCTTGGAGCCGTCAAAGATGATGAGAGGCGACGGGCCGTTTCCCGCAACCACGTCCGCCAGGCTGAGGGCGGACAATCCGCACAGCACCGCCACGATAAACAGAATTTTTGCCACGGTCTTTTCATTCGTATGCATATTTTTTCTCCTAGTACTTCACGCTCTGGTAGCCGAACGGAGCCAGATTAAGATCCCAGAACTTGTCCGGGTCGGGATTGCCGTCGTAATTATCGGTCCAGGTCATCCGGGTGTACGGACAGACGTCCATGCATCTTGAACAGCCGTTCCCGGACTCCATCCACCATCTTAGGCACTTTTTGCCGTCGACGTGCCACTTCAGGGCACCGGGATTGCTGCACGAACCGGCGGAAGCGGGAGGTGTGTAGGAACGTTCCCTGTCAGCACTGATCGCCCCGGAAGGGCACTCCCTGGCGCAGATTCCGCAGGTTTCGCAGTACTCGGTGACACCGAAATCAATGGGCCTGTCGGCCACAAGCGGCATGTCCGTCAGCACCTTGCCGATGCGCACATGGGGACCGAACCAGGGGGTGACCAGATATCCCAGCCGCCCCAGTTGCCCGAGTCCCGCATCAATGGCCATGGGCACGGAAAGCCCTGTGTCGTTCATGCAGGGAATCGCGTTATAGCCCAGGGACCGGATCGCCTCGGCCAGGGCCACGGCGGTCAGGCCCATGCGGCCATATCCCATGCCGGTACCGCCCATGGTCTGGGTCGAGGACGGCGAAAGCTGGAGCGAGGCCCTGGGCATGCCCACGACAAAGACGATGGCATTGGTGACGCTCTCCGGGATGACCAGTTCCCCGTCCGTTTCCCTGGGGGTCTTGACGTCGCTGAAAACCATCGGCTTGGTCCGGGCCGGGCTCGCATCATACATGTTGCGGCAGGTCTTGGAGTATACCCATTTGCGGTTCAGCTTTGCCACGCCGGTCATGTCAGCGCCATAGATACGCGACATCTGCTTGATCTTTTTGGTCAGGTCCACCGCATTTGGGTCATGCAGGGGGTGTGCTGCCAGATCCTTGGGGACATACAGGGGATTCCAGCTGAGCAACCCCTGGTTCTCTTTTCCTTCGCCGTACGGGCCGAACATGTTGTTCCATGTTCCGGCTCCCATGCTGAATGCGAGATGCATGCGGGCCTCGTCCGGACTGTCGACCTTTATGCCGCTCCCGATTTCGGAATTGGCAACATTTTTTTTCAGGTTGGCGGCCAGGGGATGAAAGAACGGCTGGCCGATTTCCTTGCCCACCTGCTTGAAGGCCATGTTCGCTTCATTAAAACGCTTTATGCCGGGCTTGCACTTATAAATTTTTTCGGCTGTGGAGTTCAACGTATGTATCTTGAACTTGGGAAGCGTTGCGCCGGAACTCTCTGCGGCTAACCCAGGAGCCTGCAGCAACAGGCTGCCGGCGGCAGCCCCTGTGGTCAGGCCCAGGAATCGCATGAACTCCCTGCGCGAAACACCATTTTTCATGTTTTTACTATTCTTCTTTTGCATCTGAGCAACTCCATAAGCAATTTTTTGTAACCATTAAGGGTTGTTTCATTAATTGTTGTGGCAGACCAGTTCCGCCCGTGACGGTTATACAGAGACCGAATGCCAGACCTTATGATTGACCAGCCCTAAATTCCCAAACAGTTCTGCAATGTTGGAACCCAGAACCGTTTTGCCGGGCCGGCCATGGGTTTCATTCCGGGGAAGATGGATGGACCAGTCCATTTCCAATGCTTGATCAACATAAAGTTCAACTGTGATTTTTTTGCCGGTTACAGGGCATCGCCCGGCCCGGACATGATCTATAATGTCCCGGATTTTATCCTGGTGTTCCGGACTGGACAGTCTGACGCTGATAATTTCAACCCATTTGTTTTCTGTCTTTTGCATGTTAATGCCTCATAATTAAAATTCAGAAACACTATTAGCTAAAAACGTGCCAAAGATAAAAACGCTTAAAATACAATGCGTTAAAAAACGAACATTGCAATACCACTAAATATCGTATAAGATACTTCGGTATTTCGAAGTTGTGTTGCATAACCACTAAATATCGAAGTTCAGAGGAAGAAAATGAAATTCAATGATACCGAGTTTTTCCATCAAGCCACAAAAAAAATCTGCGGCAGCCTTGATATCCAGACCGTTCTGGAGCGGTGCCTGGATTTTTTTAAAGATTTCATGCCCCTGGAAAGTCTTGCCATGAAGATTTATGATCCTGAAACCCGTAGTATTGTGAATGTTGCCACATCAGGATCATCCGGGCTCAAGGCCATTGAAGAGCCCATTCCCCTTTCCGATGAAGCTGCTCAATTCATTGAAAAAGAAAAAGGACCGTCCGTAGACATTGTCAATCACCCGGAAAAAGATTTTTTGATCCGGTTTGTCTGGAAGGCCATGGGCAAAAAAAAGAGGTCCGTGCTGATTCTCAAGTTGGCGGTGGAGGGCCGGAAGATTGGCGTCGTGCTTTTCCTGGCCAAGGGGTTTGACCGCTATACCCGGGAACATGCAAGGCTTTTGGAACTGGTTCATGATCCCTTTGCCATTGCCCTGGCCAATACCTTAAAGCACCAGGAAGTCCTTCGGCTCAAAGATTTGCTGGCAGATGACAATCAATACCTTAGCCAGCAGCTTCACCATACCGTCGGGGATGAAATTGTCGGCCAGGAATTCGGATTAAAATATGTCATGAACATGGTCCGGCAGATCGCTCCACAGAAAAGCCAGGTTCTGCTGTTAGGTGAAACCGGAGTGGGTAAGGAGGTGATTGCCAATGCCATTCACTACTCATCCCCAAGAGCGGGACAACCGTTTATCAAGGTCAATTGCGGGGCCATTCCCGAAAACCTCATTGACAGCGAATTGTTCGGGCATGAAAAAGGGGCGTTTACCGGGGCGCTTACCCGGAAAAAAGGGCGGTTTGAACGAGCAAACAAGGGAACTCTGTTCCTTGACGAAATCGGGGAACTGCCACCACAAATACAGGTCCGGCTGCTCAGGGTCCTTCAGAACAAAGAGATCGAACGGGTGGGTGGCACCCATTCCATACCTGTGGACATCCGGATTATTGCGGCCACCCACAGGGATTTGCCCCAAATGGTCAGCCAAGGGAAATTCAGGGAAGATCTCTGGTTCCGGCTCAATATCTTTCCCATCACCATCCCGCCCCTGCGCCAGAGAAAATCGGATATCCCGGCCCTTACCCGGTATTTTATGGAAAAGAAGGCCAGGGAAATGAATTTTGAAGCCCAACCGATTCTCGCCCAGGGTGCCCTGGAAAAACTTCAGACCTACCATTGGCCCGGTAATGTAAGGGAATTGGAAAACCTGGTGGAGCGGACCATTATCCTGAGTATGACCGGATCACCAGGAAAGCCCCTGGAGTTTGAAACCTTTGTCCCCCCGGCATACAACAACAATGAACAGACCAATCCGGAGATATCTGAGGAATTGCTTTCCCTGGACGAGGTCATAAGAACCCACATCCTGAAAGCACTTAAAATAACAGAAGGGAAGGTTCAGGGAGCAAAAAGTGCAGCAGCTCTTTTAGATATTCATCCCAACACTCTCAGAAGCAGGATGAAAAAACTAAACATCCCCTATGGCCGGGCCTATAAATCACTTACATAGATGGCTTACAGGCTCAGCTTCACGGCAGTCAGATCAACCCATACTTCTCAGCAAACGCCACAGCCTCTCCCCGTCTTTTCACACCGAGTTTTGCAAAGATGCGGCTGGCATACCACCTGACAGTATTAACGGACAGAAACAGAGTCTCTGCGATATTCTTGTTTGAGCACCCTTTTTTCATCAGCCTGAGAATATCGATCTCACGCCCATTAAAATTTTCGTTAAACTCGTTTATCATCACCGACCGGGTATCCCCGGCCCCGACATACTTCTTCAGATAATCCGGCAGCAGCCCTCTTTTCAACGCTTCCGCAAACAACGCCTGCATGGGTTCACCCTCATCAATATAAACCCTTACCTGCCCCTCCCCTTCAGAGATCAAAAAGGCCTGCCCCAGCGTTTCAAGGGCCTGGTCCATATCGCGTTCCACATAATATGCGATCGCTTTAAGCACATAGCATTCAATCAATCGCCCTGCCCTTTTAACAGGTATATCCTCCCGGATCATGGCATCAGTTATCCCATGCACCCGCCCGGTTTCTTGTTTACAAAGGCAATACCGACAATAACTAAGATATTCATAATACTGACGATAGGGAACTTCCGTCACTGAGGAATCCACCATCCCCTTCAAAAGCTCTTCAGCATACCCGATATTGCCCCTGGATATTTCGATCCTGATCTTATACGCCCTTGACATGCACTCTCCCCATGCCGAGCTGACCCTTGCAGCCTCAATGGAAACAGCCATGGCTCGTTCCGATTCCGCATAGTTCTTGTCCGCCGCAAGAATCCGTGCATATTCCAGGTTCCCCAAGAATATAATTTCCACATACTCATTGTTCCGGGCAAGGTACAACCCTTTCCGGCAGGCTTTCAACGCCCCCCCGATATCATCCCTTTCCCGCAGGATCCGGCCCTTGAGGATATAGAGAAAACCATATTCCGGAACAAGATTCTCCCCGTACCGCTCTCTTCCGTTCTCAATGGTCCTCTCGATAAATGAAAGCGCCATTGAAAGCTTCCCCTTAACAAGGAGAATATCCCCATAACTGATGGCCGTCAGAACAGGGATATCACCGTCCAATGATATTTTCCCAAGATAGTCATCCGAGGACGCCATATCACCGCTGTACCGCAAAGAAAGCCCCAGTACCAATTCGCCCATTTCACGAACCAAAACATCTTTCTCCGGCAGCACCTGAAGACAATCCTTCAGCTCTTTGATACTTTTTTCAAACTCCCCGGTCTGGTAAAAATACCGGTATCCTTTTATCAAAAAAATAAACCCTGCAACCGTTTTATTCCCCTTAAAGATATCCCGGTACAAAAGATCAACAGACTCAAAATCACCAGCCAGAACATCCAGCCACACAGAATAACTGCACAGGTCAGGATTCCCATGGACAATCCCTTCCGGCAACCGCTCAATAAAGCGTTTCAGCATATACCCACCGGATTCGCTGAACAGCCCGGGCGCATTTTCCGACAACAGTTCTGCCGCCTCCCCGTACTCCTCCGCCAGCACACCATGGTTAAACGCTTCTGTTCCGACCCCCTTCCCCTTCAACCAGGTAAAAGCCTTCCCATGGAGCTTCTTCACCTCACCGGCATGGGTTTCCTTTAGATTTTTCAAAAGGAACTCCCTGAAAAGATGGTGATACCGGAACCACTCCCGGTTGTTGTCCAATGGAATCAGAAAAAGATTATTCTGCTCCATATTCATCAGAATCCTGCTGCTGTAGGGATTGTCCGTCACAGCCTGACACAGCTCCGGGCAAAACCGTTCAAGGATCGCAATCTTCAGCATAAAGTCCCGAACCTCATCCCCAAGTCCGGACAAAACCTCTTCCACTAAATAATCAATGATATACCGATGACTTCCCGTAAAATCATTGATAAACGACCGCCTGTCCGCCTGCTCCTTGATTGACAGAATCGCAAGCGCAAGCCCGGCAATCCACCCCTCGGTTTTATCCCGAAGAGAAACAATATCTTCCTTATTCAGATCAAGACCATGGACTTTATTCAAAAGGGCTTCTGCTTCATCGGCATTAAAACGAAACTGGGCCGCTCGTATCTCAGCAAGCTTTCCCGACAACCGAAACTTTGAAAGCGAAAGCCGGGGATCTTCCCTGCCAGCAATGATGATCCGCATATTGGAAGGAAGATGATCAATCAGGAATTCAATCCCCGTATGGATCAAACCATCAGAAATCACATGATAATCATCCAAAACAAGGGTAAACTCAGTCCCATCCCCGGCAATTTCGTTGATCAGACCGATCAGGATATTTTCAATTGAAGAGACTCCAAAAGATTTAATCTGCTCAAGTGAGTTTCTACCGCAATCATTTAAAACAGAAGAAACCGCAGTAATCAAATAGCTCCAGAAAACCCCAGGGCTATTTTCACTGTCTTCAAGGGACACCCACGCCACCGAAGTCTTACAGTTCCCCACCCATTCACTCAACAATGTGGTTTTCCCAAACCCAGCAGGGGCCGAGAGAACCACAATAGAACAGCTATCACTTATAAGACGGCGTATTCGTTCCCTGGAAACAGCAGCATCAACGTTAAATCCAGGAATATGAAATTTTGTTTTAAGCAGTTGCATATTATCTATCAGCCCAATCCAGCAGCACATTCATAATTATGGAATAAATCACTTTCAAGTCCCATCCCCCTTATCCATCCTTTGCTGCTACCTAAACTTTCATACAGAACGCCCGGCTTCACCTGACGACGGCTCGAACCGAGAGCATATTTAAAGGCACAATAATCTGCGAACCTAATATTTTGAAAAACCGCACGCCCCGCCGTTCAGCGTAAAAGCGGATGTTATGTTAAAACCTCGCAATAATACAAAATATTGAATCGTTATTTCCCAACAAAATCAACCAACAGATAGGGCTCATGGTCTTTTTTTCTGGCTTCAGCAAATCCGTGTTTAATGATTGGTTATAAAATCATTCATCAAATATAGAAGTCCGAATCTCAAATTTACTGACGGTTTCACCATTGCTTGATTTTCCAAATTTAAAAATCACTATGACCATAAGAACAGTCAGTGGAATAATAAAATAGATAGTGAATAATAGCTTTTCAAACGACGCACATAGCAATATAAACCAAATGCAAGTTACGTATACACTAATTATCTGATTTATCTTCGAAACTGAGTATTCAGCAGGTTTTGTGAGAAAATCAAATTTTGAATGATTGTCGTATTTGTCGGAAGCAACTATTTTGTATAGTGGTCCCATTATTTGATCTTCAAGTTGATCGACATGTCTTTCCCAATTGTTTTGCCAGTATTTACTACCTCTATTGACTAAATACCAACCTAATGAAAAGATAAAACCAAGACAGCTTATAACAACTGACAATTCATGGTTTGCAGGATGTGAACTCTTGTGTAATAAAACATAACCTGCCAGGGCAGCAGCGATGAATGTCCAAAAGTATGTAGCCCTTTTCCAATACATTTCTATTTCAAACTTACGAATATCCAAAGCATTTTTCAGTGCTTCTTTTTGCTTGTCGTGAAGGGAACTATTATCTCCTGAGTTTCCTATAGCTGAACTAAATTTTTCAAGATATTTTTCTTTCGACTCTATTTTATCTCTCATAAGACCTCTTTCTTTCGATGTATAACGGTTAAAATCAGCGACGCGGCTTTTTGCGTCCGCTGAATTTATTTATTACACGTTGATTGCGGTTAATTCACAACATTACCAGTAAAAGTAAAGAACGTGACTCCATCAATGCAATTACTTTCTTGATAATCCATCACTATTGTTGAGCTTAACCGAGCTCTTGTTAACCCAACATATAATTTTGATCGCCCCTCATTTTTTAAAGCGTAGGCATTGTTTTTAATCCATTCTTTCATTGGATTAGTCGGGTAAATAAGCACTCGATCCATTGTGGCCCCTTTTGATTCACCAAAATTCAACGCTGGAAAATTAGAATTAATCTTTGATGCAGAACTCCAGCGTAACTGAACAGGCTTATAAGTTGAAAGGTACTGATCCACCTCTGAAGGCTTTATCATAAACACCCCGACATGAGCATCATCAACCCTACAGCTATCACATTCACATGCAAATGGTGCTGGTAGGTCAGGATACAATTTTGCCGAGTACTCACATATTGCTTGATTGTTTCTGTGCGACGCAGAGAGAGTAGTCTCATCAACCTCGCACTGAATTCTCTTTCCAAGCTCCTTCTCAACAAATAACTTTATTTGTCCGTTAGCATACTTGCCATACTTTGTTGAATGATGTGTTAGATAGGTCACTTGTCGGGGATCTCCAACAAGAATGACAGAAGAATTGGATTTGAACATTAACTTGATGAGTTCAAGGTCAAATCCAGCCAGATCCTGCACTTCATCAATATAAATATTCTTATATATTCTTGAGATACGAGAAATCAACTTGCCTTTTGTAGCTTTGTCTGTGTTAAAGACAAACTTTGAAATTTTGTCAGAATAGATATTAAATCTACTGGTGAAATAATATCTCAAAAAATCTTTCCCCCCCCAGTAAATGGGCCTTCCTTTAATAAGAACCGGATTTCCTTCAGCATCAAGTTTTTTGCCAGATTTTTCACTTGATAAAAAGAACCCTATATCATGGCTATGAATACTATCATTTAATACACTTTGATATGGGCGTACACCATGTTGAAGCAGGAATGCAAACCAGGTTTGAACTGTTATGTTGCTAGGCATGCAACCTTTCTTTGCGACAATTCGATCACGAATTTCCCGCCCATTCGCTTCGGTGTAGGTAGTTATCAATACAGCTCCAGATTCAACAGCCAGCGCTTGGTTTACAAGAAAGGTTGTTTTTCCAGAACCTGCGGCAGCGATGATTAATTTATTATTTTTCATCGCACCATACCACCGCGTTATTGATATATTCTGGATATTGAAGAGCAGTATCAGACTCAAAAACCTTTAAAGCCCATCCCGTTTTATGCCCCACCATATAATCAGACACCTTTTTGGCTGTATCATAGGTACCGCTACTTATACTGACAATATCACATAAGGTCGCTAAATCAGCTATGTTAGCATCTACAAACTGCGGTTCAAGTGTGTTCAACTCATCTCTATCGTCGGCAAAAATATTTACGCATTTATAGCCAACATAGTCTTTATATTTTTTTGTGATTTTATTGGCATAGTCACTATCATTATCAGTGATCACAGCGACAGGCTGATTTATCTTGATAGCTATATCCAGAAACCGTTTAAATGTTAACTTTACAGAAATCACATCAATACCATCTTCTATTGGTAAACGACCACCATGTGCATCCATATAAGCTCTTTGGAAGATTAATTCATCCGAATCACCCTCAACAAGAACAGCCTTTCTACAAAGCAGCATTCTTAATGTTTGATACCCCGGTAATTTTTTGAAAAATGTGAAAGTTTCCGTTGGTAATTCAGGTAGGCGAGTAACGGTTTGATCATTAAGTAGAATAAGATTTTCTAAACCTAATTTATTAGCAACATAGCTGCTATGTGTTGAAATGATGACCTGTTTTCCATCACAACTATCAGTTACCGCCTTTATTAACAAATTGAGTTTACTGTGTGATAAGTGATTCTCCGGTTCTTCCAGCAGTACCAGATTGGCCTCCTTACTCTTTTCATGCCTTATAGCTAAATTTGTTTTAATTATGCATTGTTCTCCTTTACCGATCTGGTGAAATGGCACATTGTCCAGATACGTCATGAGCGTTGTTTCCCATGAATTCTGTGTAGAAAGATCAACCGAGATGCTTAAATTTTTATCTGAAATTTTAGCCTTACCAGAGATCTTTTCATTTATAGCCCTAACAGAAGCGTCATCAATAAATGTATCTTTCATCTTTCGGTACGCCTGTGAGAGCTTTACCCTCTCGCTATCTTCGAGATCATTCCTGATAATCCTTGATAGATATACGTCTGATCCATTTTGATACTTGCTTGAGGTGGAATCGATTAGTACTGACTTAATTGGTATACTTCTCGCGGTCACAGAGTCGCGGGCAAAGGATTTCCAATTGATTTTGTAATACTCAATTGGAACAGTAGTGATATCATTTCCTTCAGCGACTAGCGCTTCATATTCACCTTGGTATGTGCTATCGAATTCAATTTTGAATATAACACCACAGCCATTAACTTTCTCGCTATTCCCATTCCCTTCAAAGAGCGGAAGCTCACATTCATCAAAAAATACTTCAATCAATATTTCTGGGAGGGAAGGGTTTTGCCCTTGCCTCAAACTTTCGAGGTAAGTATTTACTACATTATAATTAAATAGGTATTGGCTTAATTCATTTTTCAAATATCGGCCATTCAGAACCCCAGTTAAAGCCAAGTTGATAGATTCGAGAATGGTTGACTTCCCTGCTTCATTATCACCAACAATAATATTTATACCTTCATTAAAAAAAGCGGAGAATCGCCCTTCAAAACACTTATAATTTTCAATATTAACTTTACCGATACGCAAAATAACGATCTCCTATATATTCCAAATGATGCCCCTCCCTGATAAACAATGACGAAACGGTTGCAATTAAGGGTTCGTGTAACGAAAAGCTCAACGACGCGGTTTTTTTTTTTGCGTCCGCTGAAGCGCCATGTTCTGCGTCAACTTTGCAAAGGGCTCATTATTTCCGAAGTAGAATATAATCGTGCATGTTCTGTAATTGCAAAATCATCAGTCATTCCAGAGATAAAATCACATATAACCCTTAGTAAATGGATGCGAACCTCATTGTTACGAGTAGAAAAGTACATACCATTTAGCCATGATCTTCGGTCACCAATTGGAAGATCGTTTATGTGTTCTTGGTCAGGATAACACGAAACAAACAGTTGATTAATAGCACAATCCGTAAGCTGTTGTGGATTTGACAAATACGCTTTAGCGAGTTGTCGAATTATGAACTGAGCTTTACCATCCATCCTTTGAACTTGGTATGAATTTAGTATACCGTTTTTTAATTTACCTTTGAGTATATCTTCGTCTTCCTTGAGTTTTTTTGGATATGAGATAATATTTTTGATTTTTACTGTTTCATTTGATGAATTTTTAAATTCATCCTCTATACTTAATGTTGGGTATACATGAATAAAATCTTTTTCAGATTTTATGTCATATGCTTCGTAAAAAGATTCAAAGTTCAATAGGGAGTTTTTTATTAAATTCTTATTTAAGCAGCCAACAATAAGCTTAGAAATATTGGGAATGATATAATCGAGGTCACTATTATCTTTTAAGTTTGAAAATATTTTTTTTTCTTCTTTATCGAAATAAGGTTTAATAAATTCTTTTATCCAGTCGAAAATGTCAGTTATACTTATTACCCCAGCAATAAGGCCATCTTCGATATCATGATGTCTTTGTGCTATTTCGTCCGCCATTTCTACGAAAAAGCCTTCAAAGCTCCACGCATAGTGACCAAGTTCTTTGTCAATGTATATTTTTGTCAAATCTTCATATTGATCATAGAATTTATTTCCTAAAGCATCATGGTTATTTCCATGCTTGCAATCACAATTTTTCCGATTTCGAGGGTTGTTACAAATGTACTTCTTGTTTTTGACGTTTTGACGAAAACCACATTTTTTCCATGCTTTACTTGTATGATTTCGTATTCCCCAGAGGGTATAGTTGGAAAGATTTAACCCTGACATATTCTGATAAAGAGAATCTAAGTCAGATGTAACTCTTATTCCTTGTAAATTATGTTTGAATCCCATTTCATTTATAGACAATTCAGGGCTAAGTCCTCCTAAATCATCGCAACAAGTTGCTATAAGATTTAATACTCTTTCTCCAGTATGACCAAATGGCGTATGACCAATGTCATGACCTAAAGCTATAGCCTCTGTTAAATCTCTATCTAATCCTAAAGCTTGAGCTGAAATAGTCGCAATTTGTGAAACTTCCAAAGAGTGAGTAAGCCTTGTACGAACATGGTCATCAGAAGCCGGAAGGAAAACTTGGGTTTTCCTGCTTAAACGCCTAAATGATTTTGAATATAAAATTCTATCCCTATCTCTCATAAATTCATTTCTGAATTCACCAGCCGAATAATCGGAATTTTTTCTACTTACAAATTGTGACTGTGCTTTTGCATGATGTTTTAGCACTTAAACCTCTCAAATTACATGTGTCATGTATGTATTGCAGAACAATAAGTTCAGCGGATCTGCATAATCTTCATTATTAAACCTGTCGGGCATATTTTTTAGTTTCTATAATGTAAAACGCTAACAGGATAACCTCACAATATTAATGTTATCGAGTTTTCTGTTTATCCTGATTCCCGCACTGCAAACACTTTCATCTAAAATTTGGCAACGACTCGATAATATCATTTCTATCTAATAGGCAAACAGCAGTATTTGAGGTATCAGAGTAGAATTTTAATTACAAGCAATGAATTACATTCAGAGAATTATTCGTCATCAAAAAAACACGGTACAATCCTTTAGCCGTGGGCATGACCAGATCAATAGGATTTGACTTTCACCCTATTTTACGGCATATTATTGCTTTGAATTTAAAAGCAAAATCCGCATAGGATACCAGTTAGTTGAACCTTATCAAGGCACAGGATGTATGATGAAACAAATTGTAGAATGCGTACCCAATTTTTCAGAAGGAAGGGATAAGACCGTTATCGATGCCATTACCAAGGCGATCGAAAAGACCAAAGGCTGTACCCTGCTGGATGTTGACCCTGGATATTCGACAAACCGGACGGTTTACACCTTTGTCGGTGCACCGGATGCGGTTGTGGAAGGAGCGTTGAACGCTGCCAGGGTCGCAAAAGAGCTGATCGACATGACAACCCAGAAGGGTGAGCATCCCCGCATGGGTGCCATGGATGTCTGTCCCTTTATTCCCGTTGCCAACGTGACCATGGAAGAGTGTGTCGAAATATCAAAGAAGTTTGCAGAGCGGGCTGGTAAAGAGCTTGAGGTTCCCTTTTTCCTATATGAAGAGGCGGCAACTCAGGATTACCGGAAGACCCTGCCCCAGATCCGTGAGGGGGAGTATGAGGGGCTTTCTGAGAAACTGGGCCAGCCTGAGTGGGTGCCGGATTACGGGCCTGCTAAATTTGTTCCGAGCTGGGGCGCTACAGCCACCGGGGCGAGGTTCTTTCTCATTGCCTACAATGTGAACATCCTTGGTACCAGCAACCAGGCCCATCGGATTGCGCTTAATCTTCGGGAGGCGGGCCGGGGTGTTGACAAGCCGGGCCTGTTGAAAGAGGTCAAGGGCATGGGATGGTTTGTGGACGAGTACAACATGGCCCAGGTGACGGTCAACCTGACCAACTACAAGGTGTCTGCGGTTCACCAGCTCTTTGAACTGGTGAAAAAAGAGGCGGAGGCCCTGAACGTTGGGGTTGCAGGGTCTGAGATCGTGGGGCTTGTTCCCCTTGAGGCCATGCTAATGGCGGCTGACTACTACATTGAAAAGGAAAACCTGTTCATCCTGGAAGAGGACCAGAAGATACGACTGGTGATTGAACGCATGGGACTGAACTCGGTATCCCGGTTTGATCCCAAGGAGAAGATCATCGAGTACCGTGTTGCGGAAGCGCCGGACGAACCCCTTGCCTCAATGTCTTTGAGGGGGTTCATTGAAGAGGTGGCTTCCCGGTCTTCAGCACCCGGGGGCGGTTCCGTGTCTGCTGCTGTTGCGGCCATGGGCGCGGGACTTGGTTCCATGGTGGCCCAGCTTACTTACGGGGTGCGGAAGTTTGAGGGGGTTGACAAGGAGATGCGGGCGATCATCCCGGCCCTTCACAAGACCTCCATGGACCTGATTCCTTTGATCGATGCGGATACATCGGCGTTCAACGACTATATGGAAGGGCTGCGGATGCCCAGGGATACCGAGGAGGAAAAGGCGCTCCGGTTTGAAAAGATGCAGCAGGGATTGAAAACAGCGGTTGAGGTGCCCCTGACCACCATGAAGACCGGGGACCAGGCCTGGGATGCCATGTGTGAAGTGGCCCGGTACGGCAATCCCGCCTCAAGATCCGATGTGGAGGTGGGGGCCCGCTCCCTTGCCACCGGCATCTGGGGGGCTTACAAAAATGTCCAGATCAATCTGCCGGATATCAAGGATGAGGCGTTTAAAGCGGCTACACTTGAGACGGCTGACAAGATCATGGCCCGGGCTGACGAAAAGTGCGCCGAGGTCCTGGCCATACTCGAAGCCAACGGTTAACATCTCTTTGCCCCTGGCCTCAGCGCCGGGGGCTTATCACTCCTCCAGCACGTAATCCTTAAAAAAGCTCGTGGTCGAGAATCAACGAGGAAAGAGCTATCATACCGATAAGTTTCCCTCCATTCTCAACCGGAGCTCTTCGTATGCCGGCCCGGTAAATCAAACGGGCAACATAGCGAATGTCCATATCAGCGGGCACTGTGATAACAGGCTTTGTCATGATCTCATAAACATTCACCTCACATGAGGAACGATTGGGAATGATCACCCCTTCGATTAAATCATGAACGACCAGTATGCCCCAGGCATCATCCTCATGCCGTTTTTTGACAATAAGAGAATAAACTTTTTCAGACCGCATTATAGCGGCAGCCTCATTGGCCGTGGCCATGCCGTCAATAAATATGATGTCCTTATCCATCACATCCCTTGCCCGAATTATTGAGGTATTGTCAGGTACCATTATTTTCTCCTTTAATAGAAATAAATGTCTTTGCTTAAAGATAACTTTTCCGAACACATTCTTTAAATGTTTCCATCTGACTTTCCAGACCGACAGCAGTCTCAATTGGAAGCACAAAGGCAATGCCTGTTCCCGGCTTATGGAATTCTCCCGCTTTCTTTATCGCGTCCAGAATTTGAGCCACAATATGCTCTTCGACAAGGAACATGATAATGTCGGTCTGTGCTTCCAGCGTGAGGCCAAAAAAGGTTTTCGCCTCATGGCTACCCGTCCCTCTGGCCGGTATGATGGTTGCCCCGGTAGCTCCCACCGCTTTGGCCGCATCAACAATACGGTCAGTGATATCTGCCTTTACCGAGGCTATAATAAGTTTAAAGCGCATTTTTTTTCTCCATGAATTTCGTTTTGCGTTTAATAGACCATTGCGTTAACTGAGCATACCCCATAACGGCTATAATTGGAAAAAGACTGGCAAAAGCAATAAGGCCGAAACCGTCCAGGGCAGGATTCCGTCCAGGTACGGTGCCTGCCAGTCCAAGACCAAGCGCCGCCACCAAAGGTACTGTAACAGTTGAAGTTGTGACGCCGCCCGAATCATAGGCCAAAGCAATAATGCTTTTGGGAGCAAACAGGGTTTGGACAATAACAATCATATAGCCCGCCATAATATATAGATAAAGCGGAGTGCCGGTGACAATGCGAAAGGTCCCAAGGCTGATTCCAAAAGCAACTCCCAGGGCAACAGTGATTCTTAAGCCCCATTGACTGATCGTGCCGGCTGATACCTCGCTGGCCTTATATGCCACAGCTATGAGAGAGGGTTCGGCAATGGTGGTGGCAAAGCCGATCATGGCCGCAAAAAGATACACCCATCCATATGACTTCCAGTCTGCCTGGGTAACAATTTCCCCTGTACCGTAAATAAAGGCGGGATCAGACAGCTGGGTAGCCATTATATCACCCAAAGGAAAAAGCGCTTTTTCAAGTCCGGCCAGAAACAGGGCAAGGCCAATGACAACATAGATGCCACCGACAACGAGACGACGCAGGTGGGGAATGGGCTGGCGCAGGACCAGAAACTGAAAGCCGATAATGAGAAGAATGATCGGCAGCACATCTCTACAGGTGGCAAGCAATATTTTGTTGAAATCATATATGAATTCCACGATAAAACAGGCCCCCTTATTATCCGAAAATTATAAGTCCATACCCCATGACAAAGATCATAGGAAGAAGAGAAGCAAAAGCAATAAGGCCAAAACCATCCACAAGAGGGCTTCGTCCTTTGATGGATGAGGCCAATCCTACTCCCAAAGCCGCAACCAGAGGTACCGTGATGGTGGATGTGGTGACTCCGCCGGCATCATAGGCTATACCAATGATCTCTTTCGGGGCAATGAAGGTCATCAGCATAACCACAACATAACCGCTGATGATCAGATAATGAACCGGCCAACCGCGGATGATACGCATGACACCGATAAGGATAGCGAGTCCCACGGAAAAAGCGACAGACATGCGAAGTCCAAAGGCATATTGCTTTAGAGAATCCCGGGTCGGTTCAATAAGGCCCCCTTGGCCGGCAATTTCTGCTGCTTCCCAAGCCACGGCTATGAGGGCAGGCTCTGCCACCGTGGTTGAGAACCCCAGGGCAAAGGCAAAGCACAAGAGCCAGAAGAGACTGCCCTTCCTGGCCAAGGCATGGGCCATTGACTCACCAATGGGAAACAGGCCCATTTCCAGCCCCTGAACAAACAGACTAAGACCGGCCACCACAAGAAGAGTTCCAAAAAGGACTTCGCCCATTTGCGGTAATGGCTGCTTCAGGACAATAATCTGAAAAAAAGCGATAACCAGAATAATGGGCAGCAGATCAGTAAAAGCCTGTTTTAGTTTTTTCAGTATTACGGCAATAATCATTGTTTTCCTATGAAACATAAAAATCGTGCTGTTTATTGATCTTAGTCTTAAAATAGGAATTTACTTTTGTCAAGAAATACCACTCTTCCGCAGACAGGGTGTTATGGTCTGAAATTTCAACTAAAAATTCAAAAACAAACGGATAGGAAATAATAACAAGAGACGAGTTAAAACAGGCCCAATTCGACCGGACAGATAAGAAGATTGACGTCATTGAGAGAAATCGCAAAGAAGGATTGTCATCTGCCTCAAGATCCGATGTGGAGGCAGGGGGGTATTACTCCTCCATGGCCCCCATCTCAACGGAGATCTGCTTTGCCGTGCGGATGAGAGATGCGATCAGCCGTTCCTGGACTTCACTGTTGCTGAGGGTGAAGTCCGGCACCGACACATTGATGGCGGCCTTTACATGGCCTGCAAAGTTGATCACAGGGGTTGCAATGGCCGTTGAAAAATCCGACCGGTTGATGCTGTAGCCCTGCTCCTTGTCCCGTGCCACCATCATGCGCAGCTGGGGAAGGGAGAGAAAATTGGCCGGTGAGATGCCGTCCAGGGGCACCCCGGAGTAGAGGCGGCTTAAGGCCTCGTCCTTGAGGCCGGTGAGGATGGCCCGGCCGATGGCCACGGTGTGGCAGGGGAACCTTGTGCCAACGGGGATGTTCACACTCATGATCTGGTTGGACTGGGCCCGGTAGAGATAGATCGCCTCCAGCCCCTCCCGGATCGCCAGGTGGCAGGAGGCGCTGGTCTCGTCCCTCAGGGCATGGAGATGGACAGCCGCCACCTGGACGATATCCCGCTGGTGAAGGTAGGAAAACCCGTTGAACAGAACCTTGGAGCCGAGTTCATAGGATTTCTTGCCTACCTTCTTAAGATAGTGCATCTCGGTGAGCGTCACCACGGTCCGGTAGATCGAAGAGACGCTCACACCAAGATGTTTTGCAAAATCGTCAATGGTCAGCACCCGGTTGCGGGCGGAGAACATCTCGACGATTTCAAGGCCCTTTTTCAGGGCCGGTACAATATAGGTTGCGTGATTACTCGACTTCAGCAAAGCAGACTTCCTCTTGAACAGGAGCTTCGCCCCTTCCGTTGAGAAACGCCGGAATCAGAACACCAAGAACAAGCACAGTACCCACTGCGATCACCGGGACCTGGCTTGATACCAGGAGCAGTCCGCCAATGGTCAGCATGGTCTTGCCCCAGAAGCCGATCTCGCTCCTGAAGTAGCCGATGTAAGCAACACTCAGGGCAATGACGCCGAGCACACCGCTCACCATGGCCAGGGTAAACTCACCCCAGGTGAAGTTGATGAAGAGCATGGACGGTGCGTACACAAACATGAACGGCACCAGGGCCTTGCCCATGGAGAGCCTGAAGGCCGTGACCCCTGTCTTCATGGGATCTGCCCCTCCGATACCGGCACCGGCGTAGGCGGCTAGGGCCACCGGCGGGGTGACATCGGCCAGAACCCCATAGTAGAACACAAAGAAATGGGTGGCCACCAGGGGAACCCCGAGATCGCTCAGGGCGGGTCCGGCAATGGAAGCCAGGATGATGTAACAGGGAGTGGTGGGAATACCTGCTCCCATGATGATGCAGGCCACCGCCACCATGATCAGCCCGAAAAAGAGGGTACAGCCCTGAACCGAGAGAAGGCCGAAGGGTACGAGGCCGGAGAAGAACTGGCCCATGCCCGTTGCCACTTCGAGAACCGCGCCTGAGAACTTGAATCCCATGCCGGTGAGGGTGAGCATGCCGAGGATGAAGCCGACGCAGGCGCAGGCAGCACCAATGGCAAG
Organism: Desulfobacterium sp.; assembly: GCA_030145245.1. Lineage (GTDB taxonomy): Bacteria > Desulfobacterota > Desulfobacteria > Desulfobacterales > Desulfobacteraceae > Desulforapulum. The sequence goes on along the minus strand of JAQYWC010000001.1, from coordinate 242,981 downwards.
GGCGTAGCGGGCGCCCTCATCCAGTCCTTCGGCAAGCCGCTTGGGTGTCAGGGTGTTGGAATCGTCAAGCTCGCCTATGCCCATCTTCCTGGTGATGACCGGGATATAGGAGCAGATCACCGTAAGGATGATACCCCAGAAGGCCGCAAGATAGGGGGTAAACTGCATGAGCAGCAGGGTCACCATAACGGAGAGCGGGATCATGAGGTGCCAGGACTTCTTGAGCACATGGACAAACTGGGGAATCTGCTCCCGGGCCATGCCCTTCAAGCCCAGGCGCTTGGCCTCAAGGTGCACCATGCTGAAGATGGCAAGATAATGGAACAGCGCCGGAATGATGGCGATGAGGATGATCTCGTTGTAGGGGATACCCAGCATCTCGGTCATGACAAAGGCGGACGCGCCCATGATGGGGGGCGTTACCTGGCCGCCGCAGGAGGCGGATGCTTCAACCGCAGATGCAAACTGGGGCGTGAACCCGTTCTTCTTCATCATGGGGATGGTAAAGGAACCGGTGGTGGCCGTGTTGGCAATGGGGGAACCTGAGATCATGCCGAAGAAACCTGAGGAGACTACGGAGACCTTGGCAGGACCGCCGGAATATTTACCGGCAATGATCATGGCAAGATCGATAAACAGCTGGCCGAGGCCAGACTTCTGGGCCATGACGCCAAAGAGAACAAAATGAAACACATAGGTGGCCACAACGCCCACGGCCACACCGTAGATCCCCTCGGTGCCAAGGTAGAGGTGCTCGACGATCCTTACGATGTCATAGCCCCGGTGACCAAGCACGCCGGGAAGCATGGGTCCCATGAGGCCGTAGATCAGGAAAAGGGCGCCGATGGTGGGGAGGGTGTTGCCCATGACCCTGCGGCAGGCCTCAGTGACCATGATAATGGCAAGCAGACCCATGATATAGTCGGGAAGCCCGGGGAAGCCAATGTTGACGATGAAGATCTCTTTAAAGAAGACAATGAGATAGAGCGACACACCGGCAGCTGCAAGGGCCAGGGGCCAATCGGCAAAGCAGAGCTTATCCCCCTCCCCCTTCAGGCTCCGGAGGGGAAGCGCCGTAAGGGCAACAAAAGCGATCATGGCAATCAGCCCGATCTTGCCCCAGACCGGCATCTCCTGGGAGAAACGGTGGGTCAGCTGCCATGCAAGGAAGAGATAGAACGATGCAAACGAGAGTCCGAATCCCCAGTCCTGGATAAACTTCTTGCCGGGTTTTCTCCTGGGAAACACCAAAAACACCAGGCCCAGTACAAAGGAGAGATGGACGGTTCGATGGGTCACCTCGTTCAGGAGACCAAATCCAGCCGTGTAGATATGGAAAAGACTGAGCAGAATGCAGAGCACCCCTGTAATCTTTGCCGTTATACCGCCAAGATTCCTGAAATTGGACTCTGCGTCGTACTTCTTTACTATGGCCTCAATTTCCGAGGAGTCCATGATCTCCTCCGGATCAACAGCCATGGTCTGAGGTGAGCCCATTCTGTTTTTATCGTCTAAAGTCATACAGATCTTCCTTATGCTGCTAAAATGGTAATTACTGCAATTCTGTCCTGCCAATCCGGGAACCCGGATCAGAGGGGGGGGCAAGTGTCGACGGAGATCAACAATGCCTGGTCTTCCCACTGGTTGAGGTTCACGGTGCGATCCTCGATTATCAGCCGGTTTTTGTAGTTCCTGTCGGTCCTTACAACCAGCTTCTCAATGGGTCGATCCATGGTGAGACAGAATTCGTTGTTTTCTTGGGTCCAGCGCAAACCGCCTGGCTCGTCAACGCTTGAGGGAAGTCCTGCGCCATGGGCCATAAAGGTTTCTGATGTCTGAACAATCTTATTTTTAACAACCTCATACCGGTCAATCACCGGGGTGACTGAGACAGAGTGAACAAAGGAAAGAGAAAAGCCGTTACCGCTGCCGAGCGGATAGCGCCCAAGTTCCGCATGCCCTGGGAACGTGCGGACAACAAGGCAGGGGGTGAGGTTGTTTTTGTGTAATGATCCCGATGGGATGCAGGCGGCCAGCAAAAGAGCCAGCACGCCTGCGACCATATATCTCATACTACTTGATCAGGCCCTTTTCACGGTAGTACCGCTCGGCACCGGGATGCAGGGGAATGGAGACAGACTCAAGTGCAGTCGCAAGTGAGATCTCCTTACCCTTTACATGTACCTTGGCAAGGGTGTCGGTATTTTCGTAAAGCGCCTTGACGACATTGTAGGCGGTCTCTTCGTCAAGTTTGTCGTGGGTCGCCCAGATGGCTCGAACCGCGATGGTCTTGACAGGCTCGGGCTGGCCCTTGTAGGTGTTTGCAGGAAGAACTGTGTCTGCGTAGTAGGGCTGAACCTTCTGAAGCTCCTTGATGGCAGGTCCGGTCAGGGGAACGATCTTAACATCGTGGTAGTTGGCAAGCTCCAGGATAGATGCTGTGGGAGTGCCGGCGGTGATGAGGGATGCGTCCAGGTTGCCGTCCTTGATCTTCTCAACGGACTGGGAGAATGAAGAGTAATCCTCCCTGATGCTCTTCCGATCCATTCCGTTGGCAGACAGCAGATCGCCAAGGAGCTGCCACTGGCCGGAACCGGGAGATCCTGAAGAAACGGATTTGCCCTTGATGTCGGCAAAGTCTTTCACGCCGGCACTGGTCTGGACCACCAGCTGAACAGTCTCAGGATAGAGGGCGCCGAGGGCACGAAGGTTTTTCAGGTTCTTGCCCTTGAACTGTTTTGTTCCTTTATAAGCAGCGTCAAGAATATCAGCGGCAACAAAGGCAGACTCGATGCCGGCCCGGCTCAAAAGGGTTGCATTGGCGACAGAGGCGTTTCCGGTCTCGGCCGTTGCTGAGAGTTTTTTTCCCTGGATGTTAACTTTATTTGAAATCATCTGAGCCAGCATGCCACCGAGGGGATAGTAGGTGCCCCCTGTTCCTCCGGTTGCAATGCCAAAGAAGATCCTGTCTGCAGAAATAGCAGATCCTGATGCAAACAACGTCATAAAAAAAGCCGCGCAAACCATCAAACTAATCTTTTTCATCAATGATGCCTCCTGAAAATTCATCTGTTTTTTTCAAATATAAATGCATAATTTACATTTGAATATTTTTCGCCAAATTGTATGAAACCAAGCATTTTTTAATTGTTATGTCAAGAGTGAATTTTTGAGCGTGGATTTTTCCCTTGAATTTCAAGCTCTTAAAAATTTCACATTTTCCCCAAAAACACCGTTTTTGAGAGCAAACACCCCATGGCGATGCAAAAGGGGATATGATTTTTCCGGTTTTTCCTGTGTTATAAAAGGAGAAAAGAAAAACGGCTGTTCCGGGAATCGCGACGGTTCGCAACAAACGGGAAAAGGGAAGAGAATAACAGATGCTGTCCCGGCAGGTCACCGGGACAGCAGTTTTATCATTTATCCAGCCACTACCTTAATACCTTCCAGCTTCCATCCGTTGGTCCCGACAGGCCGTGCCCAGGTCCACTCCTCTTCGAATTTCACAGGATGGGTCATACTGCCTTCCAGCAGATCTCCCGTTGTCTCGTCCACGGTAAAATCCAGCAGATTCGCTACGAAAAATACGGTGACAAAATCTTCCGAACCGGTACTGCCGGCATCGACCATGTCCACCTTCCTGATGGCGATGCTTTCGAGCTTGTTGATGATGCCTTTTTCACGCATCTGCGCAAACTGCTCCTCGTACTCAGAGGCAAGCTGTGCGCCCAGAAGGTTCCGGTAGGAATCCAGGTCCCGGCGAATCCAGCCGGCCTGCACCTGAAAAAACGCATCCGAGGCGATCTCCAGGAATTTTGACGAATCAAAATCCCTGTCTGTTTGACGAATCTCGTTGAGGCCTTGCTCCACGGCCTCGGGAGAGCCGGGAACCGGGGATGGCATCTGGGTGGATGCCTGGCCAAACGCCCCACCCAGTCCGCCGGAGAAAACACCGCCGGACGGTTCACGCCCCGACCCCTGCCGGGATTTGCCAAATCGTCTGAACAGAAAGAACCCCAGACCTGCAAACAGCAGGATCGGCAAAATCCCCATGCCCTGGCCACCGGCTCCAAACAGGGAGCCAAAAAGCATGCCGCCAATGGCACCACCGATGAGCCCACCGGCAAGTCCTTTGGCAAAACTGCCGCTTTTCTTCTGCTGAACAGGCGAAGCCTTCTGGGTAGATGTCGTTCTGGGTGCCGATTTAAAAGACCTGCCGCCACCCTTGGACCGGGCATCTGCCGTATCCGCAAGCATACTGCCGTTCACCAGAAAGAGTGCCAGCAGCACAACAAATATGGGTCTGATTTTTTTTGATAAGGTCAACATTTTCACCTTCCATTACTTAGTATTGCTTTTCCACACAACAGCCGACACATTCTGATCATTGCCGGCCAACGAAGGAATGAAGATAGCAAGCCGTTGAACAGTTGTCATTCAAAATCGGACAAGCCACAGACAAAACAATGTAATATTTTTGTAAATATCCCATCTCCCCGGACGCTTTTCCCTTGACCTGACAATCTATAAGAACTAAATCATACTTGCTACACCAAACATATTTTACGGCTGCAACTTTATGGCCACCAAAGGAGAAAACCATGGAACCAGCACAGAGTACTTCCCGATCCGTAACCGCTCCGATCGAACTCACCCCCGTGGGAATCATCAGAAACGCCATAGACAAACCGTTCCTGACACCGGGAAAACACGGCATCACCATGGATGGGGAGTTCGAGAATATCAAGTCCGACATCCATAAATTCAAGCAGGAGATATCCACCATCACCATCAACCCGGAGCTGACCGGCTGCCTGGACGGCATTGAGCACTATTCCCATTTGACGATTCTTTACTGGGCCGACAGGGTTCCCCAGGAGAGCCGGGCCGTCACCCGGGTGCACCCCATGGGCAGAAAAGAGATACCGGAACAGGGGATCTTCAGCACAGCAAGCCCGGTGCGGCCCAACCCGGTCCTAATGACCGTGGTAAAACTTGTGGAACGAAACCGCAATGTGCTCAAGGTTGAGGGCCTCGATGCCGTGGACAAAAGCCCGGTCATCGATATCAAACCTTTTGTAAGGGGATTTTTTCCCGGGGATGAGGTGCGGGTTCCCGGGTGGATGGAGCGGGTCATGGCGGAAGTAAACCAGGGCAACGATTAACCGGGAGCCTGGCCCGGAAAACCATGAATCAAGCGTTAAGTACTTATGGCGCAAGTGGGGGAATTTGCATCCCCCCACCTGTATCCCAATTCACATGATATTCAATGGAGATGAGGCCTTTCCACAGCTTTGCCGGGAACAATCAATTCAACCCGGAGACTATATCCAGCCCCAGATGCTGACTTTTCAAAGTGGTTATATAGTTATCATTCAACTCTTTTATTTCAGCCGCTATTGCATCAGACGAAAGCAATTTGTTTGACGAATACCTGCTCAGCCTGGCCCCTAAAACATGCTTCGGGCTATTTTCAGAAGCCTCCAACGTTATTTTTGCTGACAGCCGGTAAAATTCCAGTGCTCTCTCACATTGTGCAATGGTTTCATTGATGTCTCTCAACTCGCTTTCATAGACCGATGTGTCTCCGCCCCGGGTATAATTTTTCAGGAGATAGTCAATCCTTGCCTGGTGATCCCTTAATCGTTCCTGACCCCATCTCCCCGAATCCGTCAGATCCATCGCAATCCGCATCGGATCAAGCGCGGCTGAAACGGATTCGAGGATTTCGATTTTATGAGTAAGTTGTTCATAGGAAGAAGGATCTGCTTTTTTTGTCTTCAAAGCGGCCAGTTGTTCCGGTGCTTTGCCCATGGCCGTTTCAGCTTGTTTCAAAAGGCTGTTTATATTATCCAACGGAACCTGTGCATCCGGCATGGAATTAACCGTACTGCTCAACTTCAAGGCTTCCGTAAGCAAATTACCCGGGTGGAGGTTCAATTTACCGTTTAATTCCGTTTGAACCCGGTCGATAGCGTCATCGCCTGAATGCCGGAATGCGATGAGAGCATCCAATGCACCCTTAACATCATCCAGCGGTTTCGCAACTGTTTTAAGTCTTTGTTCTGCCGATTTGAGACGGGTTAAAGAAACGGGTAACTCCCCTGCCCTCATGGAATTCACGGGTTCAGAGAGCGCATCAAGTACAAGAACCAGTATTGCGCCGGCCTTGTTCAGCTGATCTTCTGCAAGCTTCATTTTATCGGTAAATGGAACAGGTAAATTGCTTTCATCTTTCAACAGCCTGCTGACATCATTCTTAAGGGTCCCCAGGTTCTTCTGAACAGCCGTGAGCTTTCTTTCCTGGTCATCCAGCGATGTCAAAACGGGCTGGACATTTCCCATCCTAGGAATCAGTACTTTTTCAAAATCATTAAAGGCCTTTTTTAAAGATCCGGTCTGAGCCTTTAATGATTCAGACAGACGATCCATGCTCTGTTTGCTCGTTTTACCAAGTGCGGTATCACCACTCAAAGCCTCAAGTGCGTTAACCGTTTCATTCCACCCTTTGATGAATCCGGAAGGATCAATGCCACTCAGCCCATCAGGAACTGACACAGTCTTGGCCTGCAATATCCCTGAAACAGCATTTTGAGAGGTTTTGATCATTGGCAGCAGGTTATCGATTGCCTTGTTTGCAGCTAATTTCCTTCCTGAGAACCCGGCTAAACCCGCCGCCGCTTTTTTTTCAGCGCTTTTAAGCTTTGTGATCGCTGATCTATTTTTTTTAACTGCACCATCTATCTCCCCTTTACTGATGATTCCCAAAAATTTATCCGGTGTGTTTATATCCCATGCCTCCCTGACAGTTTTAAGTTGAGCTGTCAAAGAGTTCAAATCCAGTTGTGCTCTGGAAATATCTTCCAGGAAAGATGACTTCTCAACAGAGAAGACCGTATCAAAGGGTACATCGAGATTATCAAAAGCAACCGATATGATGGCTGCATCCGGTGGAACAGGCTGGGCTGATAAAGACGGTTCTATCCAGTTAAATCTGTCTTTAAATACACCAACCAGATTTGGGTCATTAATGATGGTTTCGATTTTATTTTTTGAGAAAAAGATATATTTGTGGCCGATTACGGTTCCCCTTGGCACTTTCATTAAATCCTGCATGGCAAAAGATACGATATTTCGTTCATGGCGCGGATGGCGGTCAATCCACAGTTTTTTTGCTTCCGGAAGAAATACACCGGTAAACAAGCTGAGACCTTCGGTCAGATCAACCGAGGACCCAAACGCTACATTTACTGCAGTTGCCAATGCGCCTGCAAATTCCAACCCCCTGAACACCCGGGGCCTCACTTGATTTATTTCTTCATCATCTAATGTCGTATAAACCTGTTCCAGACTCTGGGGCGTTATCTCTATGGGCAGGGTAAAAGGTTTCCCTTTTTCCCCAGGATCAACGATGGCCCGGCCACTGGCAACGATCATACCCGTGCTGATCAACTTGTCTGCTGCTGTATCGTTCCTGATAGACAACCGCACTGCAAAGAAATTTTCAGCAACTATCGGCCCGAAAAGGGCTCTTGCCTCCTCTTTGGGAAGTGGAAATGCCTTTATATTATATGGTTTTACCCGGGTTGCCAGAAATTCTTCGACATAATCCTTTGTCTCATAAACGGTCAGCCTCCTGTTGGCAAAGGTGAGGGTGCGGTTCTGATTCGCATTTTCAATATTTTCAGTATTTCCCTTCTCATTTTCATCTTTCCACGGACACGGAATATACCCTGTGGGAGGTGAGTCTATGGACACCCATACATCTAATTGATATCCGGACTTAAGGCGGTTGACATACCGTTCTTTTAATTCTATTCGAAAGGCTCCACCGGTATAGGTTCCGTCCATGATCTTATAGTCTCTTCCTTTCACCCCAGGCACAGTACCGCCTATTTTGACCTCGGCATTGGAGCATGGCGGCAAATGCAGATCCTGGCCTTCAACTAATATTTCCAACGGCTGCCCAGACTCAAAAACCAAAATTCCGGACATTCCGATATTATGAATTCTTGGCTTTAAACCAAGGCAGGCACAATCCTCATAGGTGGCTTTTTTTTCGTACAATCTATTATAACTAGCGGTCTTGGCCTTGATCATATCACCGGTTGGTTTCTCTTTTGGTTTTCCAATTATCATCTCACTACAGCTACCCATCAGCAATAGTACAATCATCAGAAGACATAGCTTCAAACATTTGCCCTTACAAAAAGTTGCCATCATTATCCCTCTCTTTTTTTCAAGAATGATTATCGGTTTGCCCGACAGGGACGGTTTGGGTTTGCGCTGCCTCAGGTGAGATTCTCGAATGGATTTGGCAACTTTCGGATAATTTTCACAGGATCCCGGGAAATCGTTTTACCGTTGTCTGCCATCTAAAAGGCGTAGCATAGGCACTTAAAAATGTAAACGGTATTTTCCCCTGCCAGCACCACCCTATAAAGATACAAATCTTTCATCTTTCCCCCAGATCTCTTCTCCCTCACCTGTGAAATAATTCTCATAATACACATACATTATTTATCCAAATATAACGCGATTTATAACATCAAATTACCATCATTTCCCCGACCAATTAAATGAATCTTATTCACCATATAAATTTAGTTTTTTCGCATATAAAGAGATGCCTGTGGGTACAGGTTCTGAATAGAAACCAGCAAGATACACATTTCGACCGATAGCAAAACAGGTATGAAGATTGCTGCATTTTGATAAATAAACCATACTGCAAAAATGCTGACACAAAAAATCACGGGGCTTAATGACAATCGGTTTGCCATTAAGATGTTCTTTATATTTCACCAACAACTATTCTATTTTGGGGAGGACAAAGTGAAATTGGTAAAAATGTTATTAACAGGATTTATGACTACTTTATTATTGTTTGGTTTTACCTTCCAGGCGATCGCAGCCTATACCTATAGCATCGATTCCGGTTATATTCAGCATCGTTCTTATGAAGATGGACGTGATTTTAACAGGATCGCCTTGGATATTGTTGATTCCAACAATGACTACCCTGCAAACAGTGTCCTATGGGGGGCCATGGTTCAGGCCCCCAATGGACCGCTCCCATTAACGTCAATTAACGGATGGCGGTTTTGGAGCGGGCAGTCCATTTACGGCCAATACACGGGAAACGGATTTTCGTATGATGCAGCAACGGAGTTTGCCTCTGGATATTATAATGAGATAATTCCTGGTCTTATTAACGGAATTTATAAGGTCACAACAACTTTTATGGACACTTCATCTGCATCAAAAGAACTTAAATTTAACGGATATGTTGATCTTCCTGTGATCAGTTCAACAACGTTCAATGCAACGGTTGACTCCGCCGGTGACCTGACCATGAAATGGGACAAACCTGATCTTAACGGAATTCCAGATACCTCAGTACGGGGAATCGTTGATTTTTACGATTCAGCAGACAACTATATAGGCGATATTTACATTACAATGCCATCTGATATCGATTATTTTTTGGTTCCATCGGAAACGCTTGCCCTTTTCGGGGCGTATGACAGAATGGAAGTGGGAATACAGCTCAGGACAAACGATAATAATAACAGATCTTACTCCACCTTTATTGAACCCGTTTATACGAACACCCCGATCCCGGGAGCGTTTTTCCTCTTTGGCTCAGGCCTCCTCGCACTTGCATGTCAAAGGCGTAAGTTCAACAGATAAAAACACCAAATCCAATCACAAGGCAGGGGCATTAAGTTGCCTCTGCCTTTTTTTGCAGGTATCAGATGCACCCCTCCCCCTGACCTGATCAAGTAAAAATGAAGACGTTTACCTGACCAGATCATTCAGGGGCTGTTTCATGGGCGCGTATCTGTCAAAAATCTACTTTTGCGTACACACCGCAGGTTCGATCGGTTGCCGGATAACCGTCATTCTCCTGATACTCCTCGTCCAGCAGGTTGTTGATATAAAATTTGAGAACTGCGTTCCGGGCAAATCCCCATTTTTCAAAGAGTTTCTGTTCCACGGCAAGATCAAACACGTGGTAGGCATCCACTTTAATCTTGTAGGAATGCCAGAATTCCGGGGGATCATCTTCATCGCCTTCATGCTTGGTTGTTACCTGCTCATCCTGATACTTGTAGTCAAACAGGATCTTTGTGTTCTTGAAAAGGTTGTAGTCAAGTCCGGCATTGACCCTGTATTTGGCGCGGTTGCTGAACTCCTCATCGGCATAGATGTTTTCCTCGTCCTTGTTGTCATAATCATAGGCTGAGAAACTCAGATAAAAACCGAGGGGGGCGGTGATATGGCCGCTGATGTCCAGTTCCACGCCTTTCTTGTGCATCTCATCTACGCTGGTGACGTCACGTCCCCAGATGGGCGCGCCGCTCCATTTGGATACAAAGGTATAATCTTTCATTATGTAATAGGAGAGATCCGCTTTCAGACGAATATCCTTCCATAATCGTCTGTTAAAAACAATATCATAGGCCACGCCATGCATGGGATCCGCCTGGATCCCTGAACCTGAACTTCAGACCTGGCAGTAACCGGACCGGGGGCTCCAGAGCTCGCTGACCCCAAGGGAGACGGAGGTGTCCCGCAACCCCTTGGCAAGTGCGTCAAGGTCATAGGTGAGAAATGACTTGGGAGAGATATGGGAATAACTTTTTTTGATATATTTTTTTTGTATCAGGGGATTCTTATACTTGCCCTCCTCCAGGGCCCAGCTGGTTGAGGACCAGTTGCTCCAGTGGATGTCGATGTTTTCATACCTTGCACCCAGGGTCAGGTTAAGATTCTCCATGAGTTCCCATTTGTCTTCAACATAGATATCATTGAATCCGCTCTTATCATCCCAGTCTCCTTCAAGGTGGGCATGTTCGTAGCCCACGGTGAGGGTATTACCCTTGAACAGGGTGATCTCGTCCTGGATCTTTACGCCATAGGTCTGCCACTCGTAGACGCCGGCAGGATATCCGTTGCGGAATCTACCGCTGGCCTCTTTGCCATGGTTTTCCTGGTCGTCGTAATAGTAATAAGCCGTAAGATTCAACAGGCCTACCGGGGTCGGCTGGTTGTACTTCAGGTTAAAGTACTGGGGCTTTTTTTCACGGGTGGGACTCTGGGCCGCTGTGGTTGAGGTGGCGGTCACATCAGGGTAGTCCGAGTCATAGTCGGGTTGTGACGGATCGTTCTTTACTATCCAGCCCGTATCCTTCCTGGCAAAGGATGCCATGGCGCTGATAAAACCATCCGAAGGAAGCCGGTAACCGAACCGCCCGGATATGGACGAGATATCTGCGTCGTTGTTCCTGAGGTAACCGTCCGTTGAGTAATCCTGCCAGGCAAGGCCGAAATCAAAACCACCTGTTCCGCCGTTGACATTGACTTTTGTATCAATGGTTTCGTAGGATTTGTAGCTTGCGGCAATGTCACCACCGATCTCCGGGGTGTCGTGGTGTTTTGGTTCCTTTGTCCGTACATTGATCACGCCGCCTACGGCCTGGCCGGGATACCGGGAGCAGTGGGGGCCGGGGATGATTTCGATGGTGTCTATCATGGAGACGGGGATTAACGCATAATCAACAAAATGACGTCCCCAGTACCCGCCGGATTTTTGAAACTGAAGGCCGTCGATGGCCGTAACAAAACTTCGGGACTCAAACCCCCGCATATAAATGCCGTCGGGTTCCGGAACCAGGTCGCTTGCACCGCGAAGATCGATGATGGCATTGTCCTTGAGAATATCTCCAATGTTCTGCACCACCCCCGGGGACTTGTAAGCCTCAACATTAATAAAGGTTCCTGAAGGGGTATGGAGAATCTCGTTTTTGGACCCGTCCGCCGATACTTGGATTTTTCCAAGGTCGTAGGACTTTACGGCCTCGCCGTCCCGGGCACTTGCCTGGAAGCCGGTTACCCCCAGGATGAAGACAATCCATATGAAAACTTTTTTCTGTTTTTCCGTAAGTGACATCTGTTGCTCCATGGTCGTAAGTTTTATAATACTAGGGTAATTGTCATATTGTTACTATGTTTTCTCTCCACCTCCTTTCAATGGTGACGCAAAAATGCACGTTGCGCTTTACGGGGAATTTTACTCAACCATAAAAAAAGGCCACGAAAGATCTGCTTTATTATAAAGCAGGCGCCTTCGTGGCCTGGGTTTCTTATTGGTCTATTCTTTTTAGTCGAGTGTCTTCTGACACCCATATGTATCACAGTGTATATGTTATGAAAAAAAGGGTGTCAAGAAAAACTTATAGCACAAAAGCAAGCTTTACCCATGATAACACCCATCCCTTTAAAAAGCGTTGTACCGGGCATGAAAAAATAATATTCCGAATTTTATTTTTTGTTTGACAAGTAAAAAAATTATAGATAGAAGACTACTTAAAAAGTATTACCAGAAGGTAATTCAAACAGCAGCAGTCCAGACAATAAACCATGAAGGTTGATAGATATGAATCTCTATACTTCTTTATGGTTTTTTTTTTTCAGATACAAAATTTTGGTAGCCATTGGCCGATAGAGGCGTAAGCTCAAATCTTCTATAATTTTAATCGGAGATTAAATATATGAGGTCCAGAATATTCTCAGCAACAATGGTTTTTCTTGTTTTTTCGGTTTTATTCACTTTCAACCTGACCGCTTTTCCTGCCAAAGAGTATAGACAGATAACGGATCTGCGGGGAAAAACGGTTACGCTTCCCGTAAAGATCAATCGCGTTGTTACGATCGATGACGGCCTTATCGAAGGCATAATGACAATAATAGGAGAATCAGGGAAGATCGTCGGACTTGGGTCAAGGTCGCTTCGGAAAACGTCCGGGTTTACGATTCCAAATATGTCCGGAGAGGACTATCTGTTCAAGGACTGTATGAACCCGGTTAGATATTTAAACCCGGGATTTGCTGATCTGCCCCTGATCAAAAACACAACCGGTGTAAATTTTGAGGCCCTTGCAACCCTAAAGCCGGATGTGGTGATTATCCGGGCCGGATCCTGTTCCGCGTCCTGGGGGGCATCAAGCGACGCCATGGAAAAAACCATTCACATCATCGAATCTCTGGGAATACCGGTTGTCGCACTTTTTGCCCCGCCATGCTTTGCTGAACCCAATCTCGATAAAATTCCGGAAGAGATCCGCCTGGTCGGAAAGATTTTCGAAAAAGAGGAAAAAGCCGCCCGGACAGCGGACTACATCCGGAAAAGTGTGGAAATGATCAAAGAGAGAACCCAGGGCATTCCCGATGAAAAAAAGCCGAGGGTCCTTGCACTGGGGCTTTCTCCAAAAGCCAGAACCGCTGGGGGCGCAGGTAATGTCAGAAGTGGAATCCTCAAATATTACATCGAAGAGATCGTCCACGCCAAAAGCGCTTTTACCGTAAAATACCATACCCCGGATACCGGTCTGATCAGCACGGAGCATGTTTTCGCAATCGACCCGGATATCATTGTTCTCACAACCTCTTTCGGATATCATCCACCCGAAGAGATCTACAATGCCCCGTACTATCAGAGTTTAAAGACGTTAAGCGCCGTAAGAAACAAGAAGGTAAGTGCGCTTCCGTTCACGCCCTCCAACTGCGACGCATCAAGAATTGAACATCCCATAGACTTAATGGTTATTGCAAAATCAGCCTACCCCGATCTGTTTAAAGATATCCTGGTCAATGAATGGGTTTTGGAGTTCTATCAGAACGTATACGGTGTTGACTTGCAGACGGCTAAAGAGATCCGGACCGCACAACTGCTTGACTGGACATCTGAATCAAATTTTTAATTTAAAATAAGTGATGGGATATTCTTTCCGTTATTATCACCATAGGACTGCTCATTCCTCATTCCTCAGGTGAGACCCTTTGGCCATTCACCTTAACTAACAAAAAAATGTTTTACATATGAAACTTTATATGATCCATATGCTATGTTTGTTTTTTTAACTCATTTTAAGAGGACTAATAATTTGATTATGAAAAAAGCACTGCATTCAACCATCATTCTCCTTACAATCATTATCATTTCAGGATGTAACAGCGGAGGATGAGGGGGTGATGGCGACGACCAGACACCAGAGAACAGAGTAGCAATAGCAGATATCCATTTTGAAGATGCTGATTTTAAAAATCATATTTTATCAGCAGGCTTATCATATGCAGATGAATTAGAGAGCATTTTCTATCAGAGTAAAGAATTAATTTCTTTAGTTGGTCTTGAGAATTTCTCTAACCTGACAAGATTAAAACTTTCCGGTAACAGCATCAGCAATATAAGTGTTTTACAGAATCTTACGGGACTGACAGATTTACATCTTTCTGGTAACAGCATAAGTGATATAAGTGCTTTGCAGACGCTTACAGGACTGATATATCTACCCCTTCATAATAACAGCATATCATGTGCTGATATTGATCTATTGGAATCCCTGATCGATGCAGCGATCACTGATGATTGTGATTAATAATCATAATCACCCTTGGTCATCCAGCCGGCAGGTTATCCCTTTCCGTCTAACCTGCCGGTCAGGTTCCAGGCCGACGCATAAAGATCAAATCGTGTCATTGCAACAACAAGACGAAGATCCTCGATATCGGTCATGCCGGTTCTGACAGAATCGACAATAACCTGATGTGCGTAAGAATAATTTATAAGAGCTCCTTCCGAGCGTTATATGAGTTTAATCGCTTGTCATGGCCCTACGTGACATTGACAGTTTGCCCCTGCCAAAAGAGAGGGATACACCGAAAAGCCCCATGACAGTAAAAATAAGAAATGCCATCTGCATGCTGTTTACAAATCCGGGGGCTGTTTGTGCCGTCACCGGCTGGTTGCCAATAAACAAGGAGATCACCACGGCGATGATTGTCATGCTTGTCATCATTCCCGTATAGCGCATGGTCGCAACAAGGGCGGATGCAAGTCCGTAATGGACCGGCTGGACACTTGCCATGATAGCGGCCGCATTGGGTGATACAAACAAGGCAAACCCGAATCCTAAAAGGATCTGGACAAGAAAAATCATGCCATAGGAAGATTCCTGGGATAGAAAAACGGCAACAAACAACCCCAGAGTACACAATCCCATTCCGATTGTTGCAATATTTTCAGACCGGTATCTGTCTGCAAGTCTGCCGGCCATGGGCGAAAACAGGGCCTAAATCACGGGTTGTATGATTAGAATAAAGCCAGTGGTTTCAGGAGAATACCCTTTTATGATTTGAAAATAGAGACTGAAGAAAAACATTACCCCAAAAGAGGCAGCATAATTGATCCATGTGGATAAGCAATTAAATGAGAATGGGATATTCGTGAGAAGCAGGTGAATATTGAGCAGGGGATATTTTTCATTATATTCATAGACAAGAAAAACCGTGAGTCCGGCAACACCGCAAAGGGCGATCCATTTTGCTATTTCCATCTCCTTTGCCTGTGTTATACCCACAATCAGGCAAAATAATGAGATCATGTAAATAATACTGCCGGCCCAATCATATTTTTCGTTTTCTGCATTGATCCACTCCCCTTTAAGCTGTGTTATTGTCAGCAAAAGTGCCGCAACTTCAACAGGCAGCGCAAAGTAGAAAATATACCGCCATCCAAGGTGGGAGACCACGATTCCGGACAGGGTCGGCCCTGCGGAAAGCCCCATGTAAATGCAGCTTACAGTAATCCCCATGGCCTTCCCCCGCTGTTCTGGCGGAAAAACGCAGGTCAGAATGGTCAGGCTGGTTGCGATGATCATCGCCGCACCAACACCTTGAATAAATCTTAATACAATTAAGGATTCAATATTCATGGATAGGGTCAATGCGAGTGTTGCGAAAATCATAACAACAGTTCCTGAAACAAATATTTTTTTGTGGCCGTGGATATCAGCAAAACGACCGAGGGGTAGAAGGAATAAGGCCAAAGAAAGCATGTAAACCATTTCAATCAGACCCAATTGCACGGCACCGGCAGAAAACTCTTTGCCAATGGTGGGTAAGGCAACGACCACGGATGATAACATGAAGGGAACAAGGAATTGGACGGCAGATACAACAATCAGTGTGGTTGATTGTGATGATGATTTATTATTCATTTTTCTCTCCGAGTTGGTTTTAAACTGCTTTAAATTCATTTTTACCAGCGTTTTCCATGGCATGATGATTGTTTCATTACAAAGAGTATGCCAATTTGAGAATGCTGGTTTTTAAGGCATTTAAGGATTAATTTGTATCACAATATCGTATATGATACGTTCAAAATGTCGCATACGGTATTTAACTGATAAAAGTATCAAATACGATTCATTGGAGGCAACTTGGATAAGCTCTCTTTTTTCCACAAAGGAACATTAAGTATTTGCAGCAGTCTTGATATCGATACAATGCTGGAAGATTGTTTGGGTTTTCTTAAAAGTTTCATGCCGCTGAATGGAATCATTTTTAATATCTACAATCCAGACCTGAAAGCCATTGAGTGCATTGGTGCCAAGGCAGATATTCCTGTCCACATTCCGAAAAAGCCCATTTATCTCTCCAAAGAGGGAATCGCATTTATTGAGTCGGATCTTGATAATCTTCGGAAAGTAGATGATTTCACGACCTATGGCCCAACCTCAAAAACGGTTGCCCGTGCTTTAAAACTGCCGCAAGCATCCGGTTATATACGCCATCTGACAATTCAGAAAGAGATCGTTGGGGTTGTGATCATATTTGCAGCCGGAAAAAAGAAACTAGGAAAAGAACACGGCCGGTTATTATCCTTACTGAATGATCCGTTTGCCATCGCGTTATCCAATATACTGAGGTACAGGGAGCTTAAGAAGCTGAGGGATCTTTTAAATGACGACAACCGTTATCTCTACCAGGAACTCAGAAAGATTTCAGGTGAAGAGATCATCGGAAAGGATTCAGGATTAAAAGAGGTCATGACAATGGCATACCAGGTTGCCCCCCTTAATAGTAAAGTTCTGCTGCTAGGGGAAACCGGGGTTGGCAAAGAGGTTGTTGCAAATGCAATCCATTATTCATCTCCAAGGAGAAACAAACCGTTTATAAAAGTCAATTGCGGCGCAATATCGGACGCTTTGATTGACAGCGAGCTTTTTGGTCATGAAAAAGGATCGTTTACCGGTGCTGTTTCAATGAAAAGGGGCAAATTTGAAAGAGCCCGGGGGGGAACGATTTTCCTTGACGAAATAGGCGAAATGCCGCTTACGCTTCAGAAAAGGTTATTAAGGGTTCTTCAGACCGGAGAACTGGAAAGGGTTGGCGGGATGGAACCGATCAAAGTGGATGCAAGGGTCATTGCCGCCACAAACAGGAATCTGGAAGAGCTTGTAAAAAAAGGGGAATTCCGTGAGGACCTATGGTACCGGCTCAATGTATTTCCCATCACCATCCCCCCTTTACGACAACGAAAAAATGACATCCCCGAACTGATCCGGTTTTTTATAGATAAAAAGGTGGTGGAATTAAACCTTTCCATGGTTCCTGATATTGATCCAGCCGCTTTTCATCGTATCAAAGAGTACCAATGGCCGGGGAATGTCCGGGAACTTGAAAATACGGTGGAAAGAGAGTTGATCCGGTGTCTGGCTGAAAAAAAACAGACATTATGCTTTTCTGATTACGGTTCGGTTACGCCCGTCCCAAAGACAGAAGCAACCATACCGGATACAATCACAGCCGGCACGACTCAACCACCCCCTGCATTTCTGGATGATGCTATCCGCCATCACATAACAGCAACCCTTGAAAAGACAGGGGGTAAGATCCAGGGTGATGACGGCGCGGCAAATGTACTTGGACTTCACCCGAGTACCTTGCGTCATAAACTGAGGAAACTTGGCATTCCCTTTGGCAGGAAAGTTTAACCCAGGTCAATCTCATTACCACCATCTTCCTAAGGCTCTTCCAGATCAAGGTGATCCGAGGCCCAACTGTGCATCTGCTCCAGAATCGGGAAGAGGCTGTGACCGCGGCCGGTGAGGTCATATTCCACCCGGGGAGGCACTTCCGGGTATACCTTCTTTGTCAACAGGCCGTCCTTTTCCATCTCCTTCAGCTGCTGGGTCAGCATCTTCTGGCTCACCCCGGGAACAATCCGTTCCAGCTCCTTGAACCGCATTTTGCCCTGGTGCAGATGCCACAGGATCAAACACTTCCACTTTCCCCCCACAATGCCGATGGTGATCTCCACCGGACACCGGTACGCTTTTCCATTCCACGAAACCATAAAAAAAATCCCCTGCCTGAGCCCTGTTATCCTTCAATTCATACCAAAAGGTAAGCAGCACACCCCAAAGTGCCTACTTGTTACATTAGGAAGAATCAATATAATACATGAAAAGCAAGACACAAACCACGAACATTAAAACAAGGAGCAATCCCATGACATATCCAAGAACATTTTCCCACATCGGCATTTCCGTCACTGACCTGGACCGGGCAGTGGAATTTTACACCCAGACCCTGGGATGGTATGTGATCATGCCCCCCACGGAGATCCGTTCCGATGATTCAGCCATCGGCATCATGTGCGATGATGTGTTTGGTAAAGGATGGGACAGGTTTAAAATCGCCCATCTTGCCACCGGAGACAAGATCGGTGTGGAGATCTTCGAATTTAAGAATGCGGAAAAACCGGAAAACAATTTCGAATTCTGGAAAACCGGTGTATTCCATTTTTCCGTGCAGGACCCGGACGTGGAAGGGCTTGCCGCCAAAATCGTCGCAAACGGGGGAAAACAGAGAATGCCTGTCAGGGAGTACTACCCGGGAGAGAGACCCTATCGCATGGTTTACTGCGAAGATCCCTTTGGCAACCTCATCGAAATTTACTCCCACAGCTATGAGCTCACCTACTCGGCCGGTGCCTATCAGGATACACCCAAAGAGTCCTAGGAGATCAAAGACCATGGAAAACTCGGATGAAACAAACAATCCCCCCACACCCTTAGGGGATCTGGAGATGATCCTGCAACGGAAAAGTGTAAGGAATTACACCGGCCGGAAAGTGTCAAGGGAACAATTGGAAGCCCTGGTAAAAGCGGGAATGGCAGCGCCTTCCGCAGGCGACAAACGCCCCTGGGCGTTCATCGCCATGGACGATCGAGATACGCTGGACAAACTTGCCGGTGAGCTGCCCTATGCCAAATTCTTAAAAAACGCGCCCGCTGCCATTGCCGTTTGCGGAGACCTTCCAAAAGCCTTTGAGGGGGAAGAACAACCCTACTGGGTGCAGGATTGTTCAGCCGCCAGCCAGAATATTTTACTGGCCGCCGAAATCATGGGCCTGGGAGCGGTATGGACAGGCGTTTACCCCCTCCGGGAAAGAGTCGATGCCGTAAAAAGCATTCTGGACCTTCCCGGGTGGATAATCCCCTTGAATATCATCCCCATTGGATATCCGGCGGGTGTGGCAAAACCCAAAGACAAATGGCAACCCGAAAATTTACACTGGCAAAGATGGTAATCCCATTGGCCTAATGCTGCCCGGATGGTTTTTTAAGGGGAATGTTCCACTGCTTCATGCGTTTCCACACGGCGGTGCGGCTGATGCCGAGCCGCCGTGCAGCCTCGGCCTTGTTCCAGCTGGATTCATGGAGCCGGGCCATGAGCAATTCCCTGGTCAGGGGACGGGACTCCGTGGCTGTATCCAGGGAAAAGGCAAGGGCCGTGGCCCTGGACGGATACGCCTTCTCCCTGATCTCCAGGGGCAGGTGATCGAGCTGGATGGTGCGGGAGGTGCAGAGGACAAAGGCGTGCTCAATGGCGTTTTCAAGCTCCCGGACATTGCCGGGCCAGCCATGGTCCAGGAGCCGCTGCATTGCCTTGGGAGAGACCGCTTTAACGTTTTTTCCGGTTTCTGTGTTCAGCCGGTCGCAGAAGTGGCGCACCAACAGGGGGATATCGGTTTTTCTCTCCCGCAGTGGCGGCACCCGGATGGGAAACACCTTGAGCCGGTAGTAGAGGTCTTCCCGGAATTTTCCCTCCTTGACAAGGGTGTAGAGATCCTGGTGTGTGGCCGTGATCACCCGGATATCGAGACTGCGTTGCCGGGACTCTCCCAGCCGCTCGATGGTCCGTTCCTGGAGAACCCGAAGCAGCTTCACCTGAACCAGTGGGCTCAGCTCCCCGATTTCGTCCAGAAACACCGTGCCGTGGTCCGCCTCCTCAAGCCGGCCGGTGCGGTCGGTGACAGCGCCGGTGAACGCTCCCTTTGCATGGCCGAAGAGCTCGCTTTCAAGCAGGGATTCTGACAGGGCCGAACAGTTGACAATGATGAAGGGCGCTTTGGACCGGGCTGAATTATGGTGGATCGCCCCGGCCACAAGCTCCTTTCCCGTGCCGCTCTCCCCCTGGATCAATATGGTGGCATTACTTGCAGCTGTTGCGTTAATGGCCGTGAATACGGCCTGTATGCAGTCGCTCTTTCCGATGATCCTGTCCAGTTGATGCTTCTCCCCCAGACGGCGGGTGGTCTCCTGGATGGTCTGCCTGGCCTTTTCAAGTTCGGTAAGATCGGTGATGGCCTCGACCACGCCGATCACCTTGCCTGCCTGGTTTTTTACAGGGGTTGCGTTTTTTATTGCCGGGACATCATGGCCGTCCTTGTGCCTGATGAAGCACTCCCGGGCTCCGGTGGGACGCCCATTAAGCACGCCGCATTTGTTCGGATCTCCCTTCCCCCTGATGCCAAGGCAGTTTGAGATCCTGAGCAGGCTACAGGTCTTGCCCATGGCCTCATTCGCTGTAAATCCCGTGATCTGCTCCATGGATTTGCTCCAGGATGTGATCTCTCCGTTGATATCCAGGGTAAACACACCGTCTGCAATGGTGTCTATGATCTGCCCCAACAAGGGGTGATCGTTCATTTCACTGATTAAGCTCTTCATGGGCTTCATTCTCTTCCTGGTAAATACAGATATAATATTGAACAGCCAGAAAAAACGTTACCCCGACGCTACACGCTTAGCTGTATTTGTGCAAGAAATTCAAAATTTTAAATGAGTGTTTACGGTCAAAAGTTAACGGTTAACGATAGAAGAACGTAAACCTACCGTTAACCTGGTTCCTGTTCAGATCAGCTCGCCAGGGAGCAAACACAAAAAGAACAGTTGTCATTATGGCATGTTACAACATAACAGACCTTGATAGTTGTCCCTGGCACAACCCATGCAATACAAACAACCCAGTTAACAGACACCCCCTAAACAAAAGGAATCAATGATGAAATCAGTGATACTGTACGACTCCCTGGGCGGTAACACAGCCAAGGTGGCAGAAACAATCCAACGTTCCCTTACGGCAAAAGCCATGACGCCCCACATGGTAAAGGTAGATAAAGAGCTCATGGTCGACCTGTTTGACTATGACCTCATCTTCATCGGCTCTCCGGTCATTGACTGGCTGCCCACCCAGACCTTGATGAATTTTGTAAAAAGAACCATGAAGGCGTACAGCCAGCAGGGGCTGATCAAGCCCTCATCCCCAACGATACCGGGAAAGTTCGGCATCAGCTTCGGCACCTATGCCGGTCCCCATATCGGCGAAAAAGAGGCGTTGCCCATGACCATGTGGCTCAACTCCTTCCTCGAGCACCTGGGGTATACGGGCCTTGACCAGTGGCTTGTGGTCGGCAAGCACCACCACAACCCGGAAATAAACAAAAACGGACGCCTGGGCAACATCGAGGACCGCCCCCATGAAGCAGATCTCCTGACCATTGAAAACAGGGTAAACGGCATCGTGGACTCATTGAGCGCCTGGACGGCATGATATTAACCTGAACCAGCACAGGGAGAAAAGGCTATGACAGAAACAGAAACTATGACAGACCAGGCCCTTGGTTACTGGAACAACAAGGCCCAATTCTTTGCATCCGGAGAGCGTAAACAGCAACACAGGCGCATGGCCGACCTCTATGAGAAGGGCTGCTGGCGGTATATCGAACCGCTGCTGCCCCCAAGGGAGGGAGGCACCATCCTGGAGGCCGGGTGCGGCACGGGCAGGTGGGTGTATCGCCTGGCCCCCATGGGCTATGATCTGGAACTCACGGATTTTTCCGACGAGATGATCCGCCATGCTGAAGCCCTGGTCAACCAACAGGGGCTCGGGAAAAGCGTTACCGGCTACCATGTCCTGGATATCTGTGATATGGCAACCCTTGGGGACAACTCCTTTGACCTGGTGTTGGCTCTGGGCATGCCCCTCTCCCTGTGCAGCGATCCAAAACAGGCCGTTTCCGAGATGTTCAGGATTACAAAGCCCGGGGGCCATGTGGTGTGCGATTCCATGAACCGGTTTCGAAAGGCCCTTGACCTGGTCCGGAAAAACAACATGGCTCAATTTTTCAATGCGCTCAACAAAGGAAAAGTGGTTGCCGAATCCGGGCTGACCCAGACCTGTTTCAGCCCGGAAGAGCTCGGAGACCTGTTTCGGGAACAGGGGTTCAAGCCGTGTAAAACTGCGGCCATCACACCTTTTTTAGAGCATCCTCCCTCAAAGGAACAGGTGGAGATGCTGGATGATGACCAGATGTTCAGCCGGATTGACACGGCCTTTCAAACCGTTGCAGAGGAGCCTTGGGTTCTCGGGTTGACAAGCCGGCTCCTGATGGTCGCACAAAAACCGGAAACAGGAAAAGACCGGTCATGACATCCTGCGAAAACCATGGTCCCAGGGCCGGCATGGCCTGCCTGATGACCCTTACCGCCGTGGCCACGGTCTTCATGACCCAATCCATATTCCTCGAGATCTCCCAATCCTTTGCCATGGAGATGGGCCAGGCCCGGTTTGCCTTCAGCATCGCCTCCCTGTTCTACTCGGCAACCTTTTTCTTTATCGCTCCGGTTGTGGATACGGTGGATCTGCCAAGACTGGCCATCGCAGGAATCCTGCTCCTGGCCATGGCGATCTTTGCCGCATCCCTGGTCTCCCTGTACCCCCTGTTTCTCATGGCCATGGCAATGACCGGCACATGGGCCGCCCTGGTTCCTGCGGCCATGTTTCCCTACATGACCCTGATCGCTCCGGCAGACAAAACCGGCACCTGGGTGGGTTCCATGGTGGCTTCCGGAACATTGGGAATCGTGTTCGGACGGGTCGTTATGGGCATCATGACGGCCCACGTTGGCTGGCGGCTCTCCTTCAGATTCCTCTCCCTGGGACTGGTGGCGCTCGGGCTCACGGCCGCCGTTCTTTTGATCGGGGAGAAAAAAAACCTGCCCCGCCCGGGGAAGACATTGGGAAAGCGATACCTGACCACAATGAAGCTCATGGTAAGGCCGGAGATCATATCGCTCCTGGGGGCGGGTTTTTTACTCTTTTTCGGATTCCTCGGCATGGTCACCTTCCTGACCTACCGCCTGGTCTCCCCTCCATTCAACTGCACATCCGGGGAGGTGGGTTGGATAAGCCTTGCCGGACTTACGGCAATTGTGGCTCCCTTTGCCGGAACCCTGTCCCAAAAGCAAGGGGTGTTAAAGGTGATGGTACCGGGCCTTATCACCTGTATGACAGGGATCCAGCTCATGGGCTGGAGCCATAGTGTTTTCGTGATCACCCTGGGGCTGTTGCTCCTGTTCCTGGGGGTTTACTGCTGCCAGCCCCTGCTCTTTCTCCTCATGGGCCAGCGGGTTCCCGGGACCTTGCTTGGAAATGCTTCGTCCCTTTACATACTCTTCTGCATCGGAGGCGGCAGCCTCTCATCCATTATCCTGGGACCTGCCTGGAACGCCTGGGGATGGCCCGGCATCACCCTGATCTGCTCCATCTCTCTGACAGGCTCCCTGGTGCTGCTCCTGGGAACCACAGCAAGACAAAATGGGCTCAGTCGTGCATCCAGATGGTGACATCCCCGGACATTTCCATGGAATAACCCGTCATCTCAAAGGCACCAAAGCTTGCACCCGAGGTATTCCCACCGACATAGACAGCATCCACCTTGAGGCTGTCGATGGTCAGTTCATAGTTGTCAAAATGACAATGTATAGCTCCATTCCCGTTGTTTTCCACCACTTCAAAAAAGGAGGAGCCGGTATTGACAAATCCCGTGAGCGCAACCCCCTCCAAGGTCAGGACTGCATCTTCCTGAAACACCCCAAGGTCGGCCCGCTGGATATTTTTCTGAACAGCATACTCCTGGTTTCGTCCAAGGCTATTTACTGCGAGCATTGCTCTGTTCCCCAGGGAGTCAATACCAATGGAAACAATACCGGCCTGCCCCCTGACAGCTTCAAGCTCATGGTCGGTGAGAAGAACGATTTTGGCCGAGGCGACCTGGGAACAGGCACCCATTCCGATGAGAACCATTATAATTTTAAACCATTTGTGATTTTTCATATTAACCTCCTTTTAGTAAAGCGTCCTTAACCACCAACATTGCAATCCAGGTGCCACAAAAGATATCACCTTGATATCCTTGAAGATTGTTAAGTTCGCACCCTTTTTTCCCCTGATTTTTTCCAGAACAGACCTTTTCAACTTGAAAAGCTGGGTTTCAAGATGATAAGGTTTCCTCCATAGTCACCCCTGAAACGGAGGCAAACCATGCGTGCGAACGATCTGAAATCAATGGAGATGATTGTCCAGGATCCAAAGACCGGTTTCCCGATTCTCGGGCACTACCGAATAATGGCAATAGGCACCAGCGGTTTTGGAAGGCTCATCAAGGACCTGAACCAGTCCCTGGGTGCCGACAAGATGGATATTTTGCTGACCCGGTTTGGTTATGACGGGGGACTGGCCCAGGCCGCCGTTCTTTCGGATCTCTACCGGTTTGACTCCCCTGAGGAATTGTTAAAGGCCGGTGGCGTCATGCGGCGCCTGGCAGGCCTTGCCCATGAAACCATCACCGAGATCGACTTTAACCCGGACAAGAAACAGCTGCGATTCAAGGGAATCTGGAAGGAATCCTTTGAGCCGGACATATTCCGCTGCTTATCCCCCTCTTCCGACAAACCGGTCTGTTCCATCCTGACAGGCCTTGTCAGCGGCTACGCCAGTGCCGTTATGGGAACCGAGGTGCTGGTCAAGGAGATATCATGCAAGGCCCAGGGCTTTGATCACTGCACCTTTGAGGGAAGAACCCTTGGGGAGTGGGGACTCTCCCTTGACGATGCCATGGAGAAATTCAAGATCACGGACATCAAAACCGAGATGGAACGCTTGAAAAGCAACCTTGAACAGGCCAGCCGGTTCATCGCAGACCAGAAAGATGAGATCAACTCCCTCAGGCAACAGATCAAACCGGGATCCAACGATACCATGGTCTTCAGGAGCAATGCCATGGCAACCACCATGACCCTGGCACAAAAGGTGGCCCCCACGGCTGCAACGGTGCTGATCCAGGGGGAGAGCGGCACCGGCAAGGAGATGCTGGCAAGATTTATCCATGATCACTCGGGTAGAAAAAAGGAACCGTTCCTGCCCATCAACTGTGCCGCCCTTCCCCCCGATCTTTTGGAATCGGAGCTGTTCGGGCACACAAAGGGGGCGTTTACCGGTGCAGACAGGGCAAAAAAAGGACTGTTTGTCCAGGCAGGCAAGGGAACCATTTTTCTGGATGAAATCGGAGAACTGCCCTTGAGCCTCCAGCCCAAGCTTCTCAGGGCGATCCAGGAGAAAAAAGTGCGCCCCCTTGGCGGCTCAACCCAGGAACCGGTCAAGGCCCGGATCCTGGCCGCCACCAACCAGGAGATCAGGGAGATGGTAACAAAGGGAACATTTCGCGAAGATCTCTACTTCAGGATCTCGGTGTTTCCCATCATCCTCCCTCCCCTTCGCAACAGAAGGGAGGACATTCTTCCCCTTGCCAGGCATTTCCTGTCCAGGCTGTCCCCCGGCCATCCCGGTTTTTCTCCCCTGGCGATCCACCAGCTGGAGCGATTTTCCTGGCCAGGCAACATCCGCGAACTTGAAAATGTGATCGAATATGGCGTTATCCTGGCCGGTGACAAGCAGCGAATTCTGCCCGGACACTTTCCAAACCAGGAAGAACAGACAGGGCCCTCCCCCATGGCAATGTTTGGCCAGAGCCTTCCCACCTGCCGGGAACTGGAACAGCAGTATATCCGCCATGTGCTGAACCAGACCAACGGAAATAAGACAGAGGCATCCCGGATACTGGGCCTGAGCATCTCCACCCTGTGGCGACGCCTCAACCGAACATAGAATTTGACTTTTCAGGCTTTTTTGGCATATTCTGACCCTGGCTTCGCGATTCCGTGAACCGGCAGAACATATCCCATAAAAGGAGGAGACCATGAAGGAAAAAAAACAGGTCCATGTCATCGTCCGGGGAAGGGTCCAGGGGGTCTGCTTTCGAATGGAGACCCAAAGGGCAGCCCAGGGCCTTAACCTTACAGGATGGGTCAGGAACTGCGCCGACGGCAGCGTCGAGGCAATGTTTGAAGGGGAAAAAAGCGAGCTTGACCGGATGATCCAGTGGTGCCGGCAAGGCTCCCCCGGATCATCCGTCGATCAGGTTGAAACCGATTGGCTTGATACGGTTTCAGGATTTACAGGTTTTGAGATCCGTTTTTGAATCATTTCTCAAACAGCGATTAAAGCATGTTAAAACCCAAGATCCTCGTTTACAAGTATGATTTTCACTCTCTTTTTAGGAAAGCACTTCTCCGTAATCGTCCATGTGTTACAGATCCTGTCGGGACTTGAGCAGTCGTGGCAGAAGCCTGTTTCCCTGCAGGGCGTTTTCTTCTCAATCCCCATCACGTTGATGGGAGCCGCAAGGTTCTTGACCCGGTCCATGGCCTCGGCCAGGTCATGACATATCTTATTTCTTCCCACAATGATGATGACATGTTTGGGACCAAAGGTGATCCCTCCGATCCTGTTGCCGATCATGTCAAGGTTGACAAGCTGGCCCTCCTCTGTAACGGCATTGGTTCCCGTAACAAAGAGGTCCACCAGAAGAGACTGCCTTCGAAGCTCCATCTGCTCTTCCGGGTTAAGGCTTCTGTCAAAGGTGTTAAGAACGGTCAGGTTTTCATCGCTGTTCAGGGCGTGGAAAAGACCTGTGCTTATAAAGGACATGGAACCGCCCCAGGAAACGCTCTTTACATGGAGCCCGGGAATGATATCTTCCAGTGCGATTTTTTTGGCGTCCTCCGGGGTGTCGGCCAGGAACACCTCGAAGTTGTTCTTCTCAAGGGCCTCTTTTACCATGGCCGACTTGAGTTTCCAAAAGTTATCTACAGGATTTTTCACTATATACAACCTCCCTTTGGCTGATTATCATATCAATCAAACTCATCTTGGATGACGATATCGAAAAACGCCGGTACTATGCAATCTATTTTTTAATATCCGTGATTTTTTCAATTTTCTATTGACTAAACAAAATTTCCTTTTTATAGTCGCATATACGATATGAATTACATTCATCGCATTACAATAAATTCTGTGCGAACCAAAGTTGTAACGACCAACAATCCTTCTGCGCGATCTGAAAGCGATCCGACACTGTGAATAAAGGCTCCAGGTTTTAACGCAATCAATAAACCATGTTATTTTATAACAGCATGGGACAGATAACAGCGATAATCTACTATTTCTTATAAAGGAGGTGATAGTACCCATTTTTTGCTTTTTATGTGCAGCTAACACCATGTTAACTCAACTAAAATCCAAGGAGAGAATCAATGGGCGACAAAAAAGTAGAAGAGACCACAGAGGCTCAGATTGCGGTACACTGGAAGGAAGAAGATTACTACTATCCCTCAACTAAATTCATTGGCCAGGCAAATCTTACGGATCCAGCGGTTTTTGAAAGATTCAGCCTCGACAACTTCCCCGATTGCTACACGGAATTTGCAGAGCTCCTGACCTGGGACAAGTACTGGGATGAAGTCCTGGACACAAGCGACGCGCCCTGCTGGAAATGGTTCAAGGGCGGAAAGCTCAACGCCAGCTACAACTGCATCGACCGCCATCTTGAGAAGAACAAGAACAAGACCGCCATCCATTTTGTTCCGGAGCTGGAAGAGGAGCGGGTCGACCACATCTCCTACCAGGAGCTCTATGTCAGGGTCAACGAATTTGCAGCCCTTCTCCGGGATTTCGCAGGCCTTAAAAGAGGAGACAGGGTCACCATTCACATGCCCATGTCTGCTGAGCTTCCCATCGCCATGCTTGCCTGTGCAAGGCTCGGCGTGATCCACTCGGTGGTATTCGGCGGATTCTCTGCAAGTGCCTGCGCAGACCGGATCGTGGATTCCAACTCCAGGGTTCTCATCTCCATGGATGCCTACTACAGATCCGGCAAGCTGCTCAACCATAAGATCAACGCGGACGAGGCCGTGGCCATCGCCAAAGAAGAGGGCCAGGTCGTGGACAAGGTGCTGGTATGGCAGCGCTATCCCGGCAAGAGCTCCACGGAAACCCCCATGGTCGAAAACAGGGACGTTTTCGTCAACGAGGAACTAAAAAATCATTATGGCAAACGGGTCGCGCCCGAGCAGATGCTGTCCGAAGATCCCCTCTTCCTCATGTACACCAGCGGAACAACCGGAAAACCCAAGGGGTGCCAGCACAGCACCGGCGGGTATCTTGCCTATGTCACGGCCATGTCTAAATATATCCAGGATATCCAGCCTGAAGATGTCTACTGGTGCATGGCCGACATCGGATGGATCACCGGCCATTCCTTCATTGTATACGGCCCGCTCGCCCTTTGCGCCTCAAGCGTCATCTACGAAGGTGTTCCCACCTACCCGGATGCCGGCCGCTCCTGGAGAATCGCCCAGGAACTTGACGTCAACATCTTCCATACCGCCCCCACCGCCATCCGGGCCCTTCGGAAAATCGGTCCGGACGAGCCTGCCAAATACGACTACCACTTTAAACACATGACCACCGTGGGCGAGCCCATCGAGCCCGAGGTGTGGAAATGGTACCAGTCTGCCGTGGGCAAGGGGGAGGCCATCATCGTGGACACCTGGTGGCAGACCGAGACCGGCGGCTTCCTCTGCTCCACCGTTCCCGGTCTCGATCCCATGAAACCCGGAAGTGCCGGCCCCGGCGTCCCGGGCATCCACCCCATCATCTACGACGACGAGGGTAAAGAGGTCACCCAGCCCGGCATTGCCGGAAACATCTGCATCCAGAACCCGTGGCCGGGTCTGTTCCAGACCATCTGGGGCGACAGGGAGCGGTTTGTGGACACCTATTTTGCAAGGTACTGCAAGGATCCCAAGAGCACGGACTGGCGGGACTGGCCCTATCTTGCAGGGGATGCGGCAACCTGCAGCGAGGACGGTTACTACAGGATACTGGGCCGCATCGATGACGTGATCAACGTCTCAGGCCACAGGCTCGGCACCAAGGAGATCGAATCTGCCTCCCTGACGGTGAATGAGGTGGCCGAGGCAGCCGTTGTTCCGGTTGCCCACGAAATCAAGGGCAAGGAGCCCGATCTCTACATCGCCCTTAAACCGGGAATCGAGGCAACCGACGCCCTGGCCCAGAAAATTTCAGACGCCGTGTGCGAGCAGATCGGTAAGATTGCCAAACCAAGAAAGGTGTGGATCGTTCCAGATATGCCAAAAACCCGATCCGGCAAAATCATGCGACGGGTCCTTGGCGCCATCTCCAACAACAGCGACGTTGGCAACGTCATGACCCTGGCCAACCCGGAAGTTGTCAACACCATCATGAATATGGTTGTCAAAAACTAACTATTTTCTGAACCGGCGGCCATCCACTCCCTGCCGCCGGTCATAATCTTTTACGAAAAAGGGGACCTACTCTTATGTCAAACCTGTATGCAGAGGCCTATGACCAGTCTATTCAAGATCCTGACGCCTTTTGGGGACCGATTGCCGAAGAGTGCCACTGGTACAAACGCTGGGACAAAGTTCTTGATGATTCAAACAAACCGTTCTATCGGTGGTTCACCGGCGGCGAGATGAACACCTGCTACAACGCCCTGGACATTCACATCGATAACGGCATCGGAGAGAACACCGCCCTGATCTACGACAGTCCGGTAACCGACACCAAGCGGGAGTACACCTTCCTGGATTTAAGGGACGAGGTGGCAAAATTTGCAGGGGTTCTTGCCGCAAAGGATGTGAAAAAGGGTGACCGGGTGATCATCTATATGCCCATGATCCCTGAAGCTATGATAGCCATGCTTGCCTGCGCAAGAATCGGTGCGGTTCATTCAGTTGTATTCGGCGGATTTGCAGCCAATGAACTTGCCACCCGCATCAACGATGCAAAACCCAAGGTCATAGTCTCGGCCTCCTGCGGCATAGAGACAAAAAAGGTGATCCCCTACAAACCGCTCCTGGACGAGGCCATCAACCTGGCAAAGTCCAAGCCCGAAAGCTGCGTGATCTTCCAGCGCGAAATGTCCCAGGCCGAACTCAAGTCGGGCAGGGACTTTGACTGGGACGATCTCATGGGTACGGCAAAACCCCATGACTGCGTTCCGGTCAAGGCCACTGACCCCTTGTACATCCTCTACACCTCGGGCACCACGGGCGAGCCCAAGGGCGTGGTCAGGGACAACGGTGGCCATCTTGTGGCCCTGAAATGGAGCATGAAGGCGATCTACGGCGTAGACCAGGGGGATGTCTACTGGGCAGCCAGCGACATCGGCTGGGTCGTGGGCCACTCCTACATCGTCTACGGACCGCTCTTCAGGGGATGCACCACCATCCTGTATGAGGGCAAACCCGTGGGAACGCCAGATGCGGGCGCATTCTGGCGGGTGATCGCGGAACACAAGGTCAAGAGCATGTTCACCGCACCAACGGCTTTCAGGGCCATCAAACGGGAAGATCCCGAAGCCAGGCTCATGGCGGATTACGATCTCTCGGCCTTTAAGATCCTCTTTCTGGCAGGTGAGCGCACCGACCCCGATACCCTGAACTGGGCCGAGACCAACATCAAGGTTCCGGTCATCGACCACTGGTGGCAGACCGAAACCGGCTGGGCCATTGCAGCAAACTGCATGGGCCTCCACCACTTTCCGGTAAAACCGGGCTCCCCAACAAAGGCCGTTCCAGGCTGGGACGTCCAGGTGGTCGACCCCAACACAAAACCGGTTCCCCCGGGCGAGATCGGTGCCATTGTTGTAAAACTGCCCCTTCCTCCGGGCACCCTGCCCACCCTGTGGAATAACGACAAGCGGTATGTGGAAGCCTACCTGGATGAGTTTCCGGGCTACTACAAAACCGCCGATGCAGGATACATCGATGAAGAGGGCTATATCTATGTGATGACCCGCACCGACGACATCATCAACGTTGCCGGCCACAGGCTCTCCACAGGGGCCATGGAAGAGGTGCTTGCCAACCATCCCCTGGTTGCCGAATGTGCAGTCATGGGGGTGGAGGACAATCTCAAGGGCCAGGTTCCCCTGGGATTTCTCGTGCTCAACGCCGGGGTTAAAGAAAGCCACGACAAGATCATCAAAGAAGCGATCCAGATGGTTCGGGACCAGATCGGTCCTGTGGCATCCTTCAAGACGGCAACCGTTGTCAAGCGGCTTCCAAAGACCCGGTCAGGCAAAATTCTCCGGGGCACCATGCGCAGCATTGCCGATTGCAAGGCGTACAAGGTGCCGGCCACCATTGACGATCCCGTCATCCTCGATGAGATAGAAGAGAGCCTGGGCGCCATCGGCTACGGGAAGAAAGCCCCGTGATACCCTGTTTTTAATATTTACCAACAACAAAGGAGCTAACAATGACCACACAGGCAATCAAAAAAGTCCCGACACAGGCATGGGTCACCACCTTTGCCGGTACGGCCATAAATCTTTGTCTTGGTATTCTCTATGCCTGGAGCATCTGGAAATCAGCCCTGGTGGACGTCAACAAGGCCGGCGAAGTGATGGGGGGCATCAACGCAGGATGGACATACTTAACCAATGCACAGGCGGCAACCCCCTTCTCCCTTTGCGTCATCGTCTTTGCCATCCTCATGATCCCGGGAGGACGCATCCAGGACAGAATCAGTCCTAAATTCGGGGCCACCTGCGGGGGCTTGCTCCTGGCGGCCGGCTGCATCGTTGCAGGCGTAATGAAGAGCTATACCGGACTCATCATCGGTTTCGGCATCCTCGGTGGCGCCGGAATGGGCATCGGCTATGCCGCCCCCACCCCTGCGGCCCTGAAATGGTTCGGCCCTGAAAAACGGGGACTTGTGGCCGGCCTCGTGGTTGGAGGTTACGGCGGCGCCGCCCTCTACATCGGCTGGCTGGGCCAGAAGCTCATCGACCTCTACGGCATCACCGGAAGTTTTGTGGTCCTGGGCGTCTTCTTTGCCGTTGTGGTCGTCATTGCAGGCCAGCTCCTCAAGACACCCCCTGAAGGGTATGTGCCCCCTTCCAACGTGACCAACGCAGGCACCAAACAGGCCACGGAAAAGACCCACGACTGGGAAGCCGCGGACGTGCTCAGGACATGGCAGTTCTATGCCCTGGTATTCATGTTCATCCTCACCACCCAATCGGGCCTTCTCATCATCAGCAGCGCCAAGGGCCTGATGATGAAAACAGCAAAAGGCATGCCCTTTTTCATGGCCAATGCATGGATTCTGGTCTCCTACGGCGGGCTGATCAACGCCTCCGGCCGGGTGGGCACGGGTTACTACTCTGACAAGATCGGACGGCTCAATGCCTACTGCCTCAACTGCGGCGTCTCAGCCCTCTGCCTCTTTTCCCTACCGTTTGTGATCTCAACCCAGAACCTCTTTCTCCTGTTCCTGGTTGTGGGCATTGCCTACTGGCAGTACGGAGGCGGACTGGCACTGATGCCGTCGTTCACGGCGGATTTCTTTGGTGCAAAGAACCTGGGTTTCAACTATGGACTGGTGTTCATAGGATGGGGACTGGGATTTTTCATGGCAAGGGTGGGCGGAGTGATCCAGGATATTACCGGCAGCCTCAACCTGGCATTCTACATCTCAGGTGGCCTGCTTGTGGCCGGCGTCATTCTGGCAAAACTGACCACAAAACCCCAATATAACAGCTAATACCACTGACGCCCGGGGCATGGCAGACCATAAGGCCAATGCCCCGGGCCCTCCCCCATAGAAAGGATAGCCAATGGTTTCCAATCACCTGATCGAAATTCCCTTTGTCCTGGATTTTTCCAATCTTCAGTTTGACACCACCGTCATTTTTATGGTGTCGATCCTTCTTGCCATCACCGTCAATGCAGAAGCCCAGGCCTTCATGGCCACCGTCCTGGGGGATGCCCGAACCAATGCAAAGGACAGGTTCCACTTCAACCCCCTGTTTCACATGGATTTTTCCGGAATCCTATGTTTTGCCATCGCCGGATTTGGCTGGCCAAAACAGCCGGAGATAGAGACGGACAACTTCAAACGCCCCGGCCTCAGCCTCATCCTGGTCAAATTTGCAGGCCCCGCGGCCAACCTCATGCTCGCCTCGATCACGGGCAGCATCCTGTGGATCATGGGGCGCTGGGGTCTTGAAGACCAGGTATTTTCAATCGTCCTGGCCGTAAACCTCATGGTGTTTGTAGCAAGTTTTATTCCCATCCCCCCCCTTGCCGGAGCCACCCTTGTCTCGTTCTTCTTTCCCAGAAAATTAAAGAGGTCTCCCCATGCGAACCGGCTTGCCAAAAGCCTCCCCTACCTCTTTGTAGCTGCCCTGCTGGTGATCAGGGAGAACGAATGGAACCTTTTGAACTCCTGGCTCTATCCCGCTGTCACGGCCATGTTCGACTTTATCTCGGGATAGTATTGACATCGTCGCCTATTCTTCGTAGTTATTATAGGAAACCGCTTATCACACAACCCCTATAGTCAGGAAAAGGCCATGACCGACAAAAAACCAGGCACCCTTGGTGACGATGACATACTCTTTGCAGCTGAATCTTCAAAACCCGTTTCAGACCACTCGGGTCTGCCCCCCTGGAAGCTCCTGATCGTGGATGATGAAAATGATGTCCACAACATGACCACAATGGTTCTTTCGGACTACAGCTACAAAAACGCCGGCCTGGAATTTCTCCATGCCCACTCGGGCAGGGAGGCAAAGGAAGTTATCAAGAAAAACCCTGACTGTGCCTGCATTCTTCTGGATGTGGTCATGGAGACCAGCCATGCAGGCCTGGATGTTGCGCGCTTCATAAGGAAGGAGGCAAACAACAATAACATGCGGATCATCCTGAGAACCGGTCAGCCTGGCAAGGCCCCTGAAAAAGAGATCATCCTGGACTACGATATCAATGATTATAAGGAAAAGACGGAACTGACCAGCCAGAAACTCTTCACCTCAATTACAACCGCCATACGCTCTTTTGAACACCTCACCCATCTTGAGGAACAGAAAAAAGAGATCGCCGAAAAGAACAGACGCCTGAACGAAGAGATCGCCAGAAGAATCGTGGCCGAGTCAAACCTGGCAAAATACAACAAGAGCCTGGAACAGATGATCAAGGACAAAAAACAGCGCCTGGAGGAAGCCCTGACCGCCCTTAAGACGGCTGAAGGAGAGCTGAAAAGGTCCAAGGATCACCGTTTCATGGAGGTTTTCACGTCAAAGGCGGCCCAGAGGCTCGACATGCCTGCGGAAGAGATCATGGAAAACCTGACCACCATCGAGTGCTACCGCTCGGACATGACGGACCTCATCGGCAAATACAAAAAACTGCTGGACATCATCAACATATCAAAGTCCCTCCGGGAGACAGAAGACACCACCACCCGGATAAAGGCGATCAACGAGTTCAGGCGAACGACCGACATGGACAAAATCCTTGAGCACTATCCCGAAATCATCAACAGCTCCATCCAGGGAATCGGCCTGATCGCAAAAACCGCCGCAGAGATAAAGCGTTTCATCCAGGACAGCAACGGTACCCCAAAACCCTTAAACGTCAAGCACACCATTCAAAAAGTCCTGGCAGAGGTGTTAACCATACAAACAAGAAAAATCGACATCCATACCGATTTCGATAACATCCCCGAGATAAAAGCTTCCCACGGCGCATTGGAGAACGCGTTCAAGGCTATACTGAATAACTCCTTCCAGGCCGTGGGCCCCCAAGGCATCGTCTCCATCTCCCTGGGCCGTGAGAACGACGCCATCGTGGTCACCATCAGCGACACCGGCAAAGGCATTTCAAAAAAAGACATGCCCAGGGTGTTTGAACCCTATTTTTCCTCCCAGAAAAAAGATGCTCCGGGCCTGGGTCTCTTTGTTGCCAAAAGCGTTATCACCGGCCACAGGGGAACCATTGAGATCGAGAGCACCCAGGGCGAAGGAACAACGGTCACCATCACGCTTCCTTCAAACACCCCGGCCTGAAAAACGGCATTCCTACCATAAGAGGTTCTTGAATCAGGTTTGACAATCTTGCAGCTATTGGTGAACTTGCAGAGTCGCAAAGGCATTAAAAAAATCAATTATGTGACGAGAACGGGCAAGCACAATATGACTGCAAAATCACTGGAAAAAATTTACAGGTGTTTCAAAAACGAACCGGTCAGACTCGATGAGCTTGAAACATTTTATGTAAATGCGGACAACGGACGGGCCAGACCGATAAAAAGAAAGCTGGAACGCCGCCTGATGGAGGCGGATGATGATAACCTCCGGTTTCTTTTTGCGGACCATAAGGGCTGCGGGAAAAGCACGGATTCAAAATAGATCCTCTGTATCTTGAAAATATCCTGGACTGGGTCAAAACCAAAGAGATCGAGGAGATCTCCCAGAATTACATGGGCATGGATATGTTCTACACCCACTCTACCCAGCTGACCCAGCTCCATTGCCACTGTATCTACACCTTTCCCATCGCCCTCAGGTACAATCTCAAATTCAATCCCATAAAGGTCAACTACAATGACACCTTTGTTCTTCCCATGATCAAAGTCAGGGAAAAAAACGGGGACCGGTTTGATGCAGGAGTGACCACGCTGACCAGCATCGTTGAAAAACGGATGGATCTTTCCCTGTTCGAAAACCGGAAAATACTAGACAAGATGATCCGGATCAGCGGCGGCTGCATGTGGGACCTGTTCAGGCTGATCAAGGACGCCGCAGACAATGCCCTGGACTATGACCGGGAACATCCGGAGAATTATTTCTCCAATATTTCAAAGATTGTCAACTTTATCAAAAGAACTTCCGGCAGCGGAATTCTCTTCTGTGCCTGCAACGATCCCCAGGTTATCCATGAAGTCAACCAGCAAGTAATCCAAAGATGCCGGGACTCAAAGTTGAAGGTCCATGAACTTTCCATCACACGGTCAAAAGCGGACCGGTTGACGGACGCGTTCAGAAAGGCTGCCGAACCTTCACCCAAGGCAATCATGGTCAACAATCTCGATTCCCGGATTCATTCAAACAAAAAGAACTTGAACTCACCATCCCCTTCGAAGAAATAGAAGGGGTCAATCTTACCAAACTGAAGCAGCTGAATCTGAAAACCCAACTCCTCGAAAAACAGCTGGAGGAGGCTGTCCAAAGACAATACAGCAGAAAAAGAATCGCCGTTGAAATCATTTTCGATCTGGTCACAGCCTGCCTGCAAGCAGATGCTATCAGCAAAGCCGCCACTTACTTTTCCACATACAAGGAGTTCTTTGAAAACAGTGACCGTCCAGACTTTTTAAATTTAACGGCAAAGATGATTATAGGCTAAATCTTTTCATTCCGTTTTTTTTAATTCTTTACAACCAACAGCCCCCCCCCCCCATTCAGGAAGAATTAAGAAAACAATGGGAACAGGCCGGATTAGGTGATTTTCCCTCAGAAAAGACAAAGCACCCTTAAACATTATCCTCACCGGATACACCAGCACCCAGTCCATTTTCATTTATTATTTCCAAAACAATGTTAATTGCTGTATTCTTTTTTGTAATAGATCTGGCCTTCTACTTCTTTTTTCATAGGGAGGAAACATGAAAAAGAGACTATTTTGGCTGATAATATGTGCAATATGCCATGCAGGTTCTGTTTTTGCGGGTGATACAATCATAATTTCAGGTCATCCTGAATATCCACCGATAATGTGGCAGGAAGGAAGAACTATTGTAGGGGTTGCTGCTGAAGTGGCAAAAACAGTATTCACTGAGATTGGGATTCCTTATGAAATTAAGGCCACAGGTCCCTGGAAACGTGTTCAAAGGAACGCCAGGTATGGTAAAATTGATGTAATTATTTCTGCGTATTCCAACCCGGAGCGGCGAGCTTACATGGATTATACAATACCTTTCATAAAAGACCCTGTGTCCATTTTTGTACTAAAAGGAAACAAATTTCCGTTTAATCAGTGGGAGGATTTAATTGGAAAGAGAGGAAATACTGTTTTAGGGGAGAGTTTTGGAAAAGAATTTGATCAATTTATGAAACAAAACCTAAGTGTGGAAAGAACAGCAAAGGTTAAACAGAATTTCCAAAAACTTGCCGCAGGGCACGCAGATTATGCCATTATTGGCATGTATCCCGGTTTTGCTTGCGCAGCTGTTACAGGATTTAAAGATAAAATTGAAGTTTTACCTAATCCTGTTGTAGAAGAAAATTTCCACATGACATTTTCTAAAAAATCAAAATTCAAACACCTACGTCCAAAAGCAAATCAAATCATTGAGAGGCTCAAGAATGAAGGCGTTATTGAAAATTGGGTTCAAGAATACTTAAATCATTACGAAACCAAACATGGTAAAAAAGATTAATTTCCGAATGACAATTGGCTTTTATGCTCTTCAATATATGCTTCAACAATTGAATCAAGTTGACTTTTTACGATGGACTTATAGACAAGATATTTTGCATCATTTCCATTGGTTCTGTTTTTTTCCAGATAATAATTTATCAGGTTAATGTAGTCATTAATAATTCTTTCTTTTACTTCAATGAATTTTTCTGCCGGTCTAACCATACCATCTGATTTCACGTCTCTATAATGCATTACATATAGAGATTTAAGCAAATTATGATCACCAATCTTCATGGATTCATCAACTATTTTTTTAAAATAATCTTTTTCCATATTACAGCCCCCAATTTATAATTTGTAATATTTGATCCGAAAAATTGCGTTGTAATCTCTTTTATCACTGGCAGGCATATCATAATAAATAAGATAGCAGGTTGCTTTTTGTCAAGAAAAGTATCATTAAGGTTCACAGCCAGGGTGAATTCAAACTCCAGGGAAACGGGTTCAGGCCGTGATGCCGTAGAAGAAACAGGGCTGCCGCCCCGATATTCTGCATAAAGCCGGAGATAGCCGCAACTTACTTCCGGGACTCAAGATATTTCAGCATCTGGCGCATGGTCAGGCTCAAGCTGGAGGGACCGCTGCGCACATAAAACGATTCGTCTTTTTTGTTGATCAGAAAAACCGGGGCATCTGCCCGTTCACACTCGATCACCATCACCGTGTGGCCGTCAATGGTGCCGATGGAAAGATGGATGTACTTGGTGAACTCCAAGCCGATATGCTGATTCATGAGGTTTCTGAAATGAAGCCGGCATTTGTCTTCGCTTTCAAACCCGTCCGGGTCCGTCCCGACCACCTCTCCATCATCGTTAACACCGATAACAATCATTCCGCCGTTGGTGTTCATAAACGCGGACACGGATTTCATCCAGGCCACTTCGATATTCTTGTCGTTTTTGCCGGTCTTAAGATTCAAGCGCAGGGTGGATTTAAACTCCAGTGTGGCCCCTTCTCCCTGGCCGATGAGACGCCGGACATCGTTGGCAAAGTGGGTGTCACGGATCACCAGATTCGGCATATCCCGAAGCTGATGGCGATACTTCCAGACCACAAAGCCTGCCATGAGAAGGCCCAGGGCAAAGACCCCCAGCACCACCACCAGAATAGCCCAGCGTTTCTCCTGAACTTTATTAAGAAAATCCGTTTGGGGCACCACCACACCGATCCAGAATTCACGGGAATCACCATTAATGGGCTGCACCCCAGCCCAGTACGTCTTACCACCGGAGGGAAACATGAAGGCCTTTGACGGTTTGCCCTTGGCGTGCCAGGCTGCCATGGCATCACGCACATGGGGGGCATCCACCTCGGTATGGAGGGATGAGAAGCGGTTGTCCCCTGTCGCTGTATCCTTGTTCACCGGATGGTAAACCGATGTGTCGCCATCAAACAAAAACGCCGTCCCATTGGATCCCACCCGGGTCTCCGAGATGCGGTTGAACAACCCGTTGATCGAGACATCAAGGGCCATCACCGATATATCTGCCGCCTCCTTGCCGGAGGACCAGGTCATGACGGCGGACAATCCAGGGATCTGGTCATAATCAAACATATACGGCGGGATCCAGGTGACGGCGGCCTGGTTCTGGGGAGAGTGGGAAAGGCCCACCCGGTACCAGAGGCGCGCTTTAATATCAAACCCCTTTTTTTCAACCCAGGTCTTCATGGATTGGCCGTTCTCCCACTGCTGCCAGAGGGTATCCCCCGGCTTGTCCGGGGAGGTGGTGCGTGTCATCCAGGTATTTTCATTACGGGTGAGAAGGTAAGAGAGACCGGACGTATCACCAAATTTGATGGCCCCTACCTGGGGCAGGTTCTCCATCATGGGAATCAGTTTGGCCGTGACCGAGCCCGTGTCTTCCATCTTCCAGATACCGGCAAGTCCCCACTTTTGAATCAACTGGGCATTGCTTACCACGGGCTCGTAGAACTGAAAAACCCTGTCCGATGTGGTGGTCAGGCTTTGCCGGATATGCTCTTGCGCAATATTGTTACGCATATTGGCGCCCTGTACAAGGGTGACGGCTGCGATGGCACCGGAGGTGAGCAAAATCACGATAATCAGGTCCCGCAGGAGGCTTCTTCGAGTATTGGTGGGGCCGAACAATGTTTGTAAGATCACAGGGTTTTCTTTCTCCAAGAATAATATCAAAATAACAACGTTGTACTGTCTGCATGGGGCGACCCCCGGTCGCCGTTAGGCGAAAAAACCAAAAACGCCCGATTTTAGGACAGGAAGTCGTTTTTTGTCAAGAACAGTATAAAAAAGTTTCCAAGACGAAACAAACTCGGGAATCATTCAGGTTAGAGAACAAATGGGATTGCGGCGACACGGTTACGTCCGGACTCCTTGGCCTGAGAGAGTGCAGTATCGGCTCGTTTGATTAATGTATCTTCGCTGTCGCTTTGGTGAAACTGACTTACGCCAAGACTTAATGTAATTTTGGAAGGGATCGTAAACCTATGATTTTCCACGGCACTGCGTAACCGTTCAGCTATTATTTTAGCAACACGGAGAGAGGTTTTTGGCATAATCAAAATGAACTCCTCGCCTCCCCAACGCGCCAAAGTATCAACCTGGCGGATCTGTTCCATGGAGATTTTAACCACTTCCTGCAAAACCTGATCACCGACATCATGGCCGTACGTATCGTTGACTTTTTTGAAGTGATCAATATCTAAAAAAACAAGGGAAAGCGGCTCGTTGTATCGGCAAGCCATATTGCGTTCTCGCGTAAAAACATCTTCAAACGCCCGTCGGTTGAGGATTCCGGTCAAATGATCGGTGGTGGCCATCAATTTCAGCTTCTCTTCAAGTTTGATTCGCTCGGCAATTTCTTTCTCAAGCTGAAGGGTTCTTTTTTTCACCTGGAGATCAAGCTCATGATAAAAAATTGAATTCTTGAAAATCAGGCCGATTACCCCTGATAAGCTCTCCAAAATCCGGACAATGCTTTCGACGCCCTTAATATCCAGGATGTCGAGCAACAGTAAGGTTCCGACATGTTCAGCCCCTGCCCTGAGAGGGACGACAAAAGAGTCTCCAAATCCCAATGAGGCAAGGGCATTGGCCCCTTCGTGGCCATGGGCGTCAGGAGTTATCAGTTCCGCAGAAGGCATATTCCTGCTCAACCGGCAAAGATCAAATATCTCCTTTCGCATAATCATATCGGACCGCCGTGGAGGACAAACAGACGTCATTTGATACCGGGTATCCTGGTTTACTGTATCTTGTATCAGGGCAACAATTTTTACACCGATCATTTTCCTTATCTGAGTCGTGATAAATTCGCCACATTGACCCGCATCACCGGCATAGGAAAGAATTTTTTCCAGCAGATTGGCAACAAGAAACAGATCCGCCTTTTTTTTACCTGAAAGCGTCATATTTATCATTGATTCTCCGCCAGTTCATTTTTCGCATCGATGATGGCTTTGAGAAGTTGATCCAGATCAACCTTCATTGTTTCGAACGGCAACCCGCAAAAATCAGAAATTTCCTCCAGGGTTAGGTATGGTACAGGGATGAGGCCTGTATCAAGGTAAAGAAGCTTTGTATGCATTTCCTTCATGAAATTTCTCGCATTCTCACGGTTAAAGCCCAGATGTACCTGGAAGACCTCTTTCCATTTTTCTGTCCATTCCGGCAGCAGAAAAAAAGCGCCTTCGCGCCTGAGTTGGCCGTATCTATTTTTACCAAGGATAATTTCACAGCAGTTCATACCGAAAACCCGGCTGATATCCGGCCTGGCGCTCATTTCAATCATACTGGGCTGGCAGTCGCCATAAACCAGGACGATTTTCCGGCCACCGGACCTCTTGGGAAGCGTTTTTTTCAGCTTCTCCTCAAGCTGAGCCGGCACCATATGCAGCATGGAAGTTATGAAAGTGAAGGCAATGTTGAGTCTGCCACTTCCCACAAGCGCTTCAATTTCCCTTTTAAAAATGCCACAGGAGACGCCCTCAATTTTGGAAGATTTTTCTGTCATTTTTTTCTTTTCCAGTTTGCGATTGGTCTAAAAAGATTCGAAGGCGGTATGGGTTAACCGAACTCTTCCACGGTCTCAACCATGGCGACAATATTTTCAACGGGCGTATCAAAGGCAACATCAGTGGCTGAAGTGGCTATAATAAAATGATCGTCGTCCTTCCTCTCCTCAAGAAGTTTCCGGCATTCAGTGCGGATAGTCTCAGGCTTTAGCCGCCATAGGTTAGGACCATCAATATTACCGAAAAGAACTTTTCCCTGACCGATTGTTTTTCTGGCCTCAGCAAAGCTGTCCCTGTTGTCCAAAAAAAAGCCCGCCACATTTGGTAAAGAGGAGTAGATTTCCATGAACTTAGCTATGGGATTACTGCCGTGGTGAAAAACAAGGGGGCCTTTTATTTCCTGGAAAGCTTCAGCCAGGACCGGTATCACAATCTCCTTGACCATTTTCCGGGTTAGAATATTCGGGTTTGTAAACACAGACGGTATGACCAGGAAAGTTGCACCATCGGCAAGCAGGGTGTTGCCCCACTCAATAAAATATTTAACCGTTTTATCCAGCATCAGCCTGGTATTTTCAGGATCAAAGAGAATCGTGTCCAGCCAGCCTTCAATGCCCATAATCAAGGACGGCAGATCCATTGGCGAGAGAAGCGTAGCGGCAACCGGCCGTTTTCCCTGGCAGCCGGCCGCAAGAAGACGGGTGGCTTCCCTGATATAAAGAAGTCGCGGGTGTGAGTCAATGTCCGGTTCGGGGAGCGCTGAAATGCTGCCGGCTTGGGTGATAGCAGGTTTTTTGAGGTTTGGCGGATTCCTGTCGATATAAACGACTTCGCTGCCGAATGCTTCGCCCTCAGCAGTCAGAACAAAAGGAGTGAAAACAATGTCCGGCCGACACTGTTCGATGACCGCAAGCTGTCCTTCCAAATAGGCCCGGGGGTTGGTGTAATACTCTTTCAAGGGGCAAGAGGTAAGCCTGGCACCATATAAACTCAAAATCAGGGTCACAGGCCTTCTGTCAATTTTGCCTCCCTTCATTGCCATCAGCACTCTTTCCATACTGTTCACAGGTATCACCTCTATTTAATTTTTCCCAATAAACGGTCAAAAAGTTGAGGGGAATTGATCGCTGATTTTGCTGTTCCGTCGGCGCCTACTTCATGAACCAGTTCCGGACGAAGATTAAAAACAGCGCCTCCTGTTGCCAGAAGGATTTTCCCGCGCAATCCTTTTGCATCGATTTCATCACGCACTTTTCTGACATTATTGGCCGTGGAATACATCATTGCGGAGACACCGATTATGGGAGCATTCAACTCTATTGCCCTTGCAACAAATTCCTCAGCCATCACATCTGTGCCAAGGTCATAAACATCCCAACCTGCTGCCCTCAGAAAGGTGATAACCATTCTTTTCCCTAATTCATGGTAGTCGTCTTCGATGTTGCCCATTACGACCGCGCCTTTGCTGTTTGCCCTCTCCTTTTTGAACTCTCCTGCTTGAATGGTCTTCTCAAAAACATCCTCAGCTATTTTCCCTGAAACATATCCTTGGGCGAGGGAAAGTTCTTCCTTAACCCACATGTTTCCAATTTCAAGGAGAACCGGTTCCAGAATGACGTGGATTACTTCCATATAGCTGCTTTGGACCGCCAGGCTATCGAGAAATGCGTTGGCCTGATTGCGGTCAGCATTAATAATCAATTCCTTCAGTTTCTGCCGGTCACTACTTGTGCTGTTTAATTCAGGCATAATTCACCATGATCTGCGTAATGATAAATCCTGTTATCAAGGATAGTATAACTTAATTTCTCCTGGCGACAAAATCCTGAATCCATTCTATCAACTATGAATACAGAAAGAAAGGTCTGCACAGGCGCATAGAGATCTGAATATCCTTCAGACTCGACGTTGGTCCTGTCCCAAAAGATTACAGATCAAGCAACTTGATATACATATCCTTGTATCTATTCAGGGCTTCATCGTATCTTTTATGATTTATCGAGTCCACGCAGGGAAGTATCACCTCTTTGTAAATGGTACTATAAATTGAGTCCGCATCCTTTCTCTGACCGATTTTATCCACCAGGGAAGGAGCGACCCGGTAGTATTCGTCGATCATTCGGGTTCCGTCCGGCCGGTGCTGGAGATACCCGTCACGGAATTTGCGAAGCGTAGTGAGTTCGTTGCAGTCGTCCTCCAGGCCCATGGAGCTCACACAGGCGGTGGTCAGGAAACATTTTTTATGTTTCTGACCGACCGCAGGACGGTTTTTATTCCTTCTTGATTGGAAATTCTCCCGGGCGATTTTCTCCACTTCATTCTTGAATTTGCCACTCGTAATACCCCAGTAATGGAGCCATACCAATATCTGGTTTATTACCGTGTCATATTCCTTTTGGGGATTCGTGATCCCATAAAATATTTTTTGGGAGACTAACGTTTTATCTCCTTGTAATTCCCTCGATTTTTCAGCCAGTTGATTAAGATTTTGTAACTTCCTGATGATCACCTGGAGGTAATCCATGTGCAGGCGGCTGGCTTGCCTTGCCTCCTCATTGGACAGGAACGTTCCGGCCCCGTTAAACTCATGTTCAGGAACAGCTGCAAGGTCGTTGGGGGGTGTGCTATAGTTGATGAAGTCGGAATCGAACGCTTCCTGGACGCATGCATGGGTCAATTCGTGAACCAGGTTAGCGATACGTTCCCGTTCGTCTTCCTGGCTGATCTGATAGTTGACATCATAGGTGGCAAATTTTTGGTTCCTGTATCTGCGCACGGCAGAGCCCGAGGTCTTTCCGACATCGATGTAATTGGGCCTCCGTGACCTGTTAAGATTCAACACTTCCGCAAGTATCGGCTTTAGCACGACACTTACGCCCGGGTTGGTCCTTAACCGTTCCAATATTTGAAAGTCTTCTGTCACACCCATGTTCTCACTCCTTTATGCTGTCAAAACAAGGACCATCATGCATAATGAATATATATTCATCCCATTGATTTTCCTACCATTTTATATAGAGGACGAATATACAGTAAACTACTCCCCGATGTCAAGAACAGTGATCACAGCCTTTTCTGAACGTTGCCAGCCTTTGGGAACACGTTAAAGCGCCTGTCCCACCTTTTTCTTCTTGGTTTTTTTCGGTTTTTTGGGTCGGAGTGGGCGCAGATCCAAACGTGACTCAGGTAGATCCAGAACCGGTTTAAAACCTTCAATCACCTCCCGGGCCAACACCGTCCTGATCAGGCGCTCAATATCAGAAAGTTCCTTAAATTCATCAGCACTG
This sequence comes from Desulfobacterium sp., assembly GCA_030145245.1. Lineage (GTDB taxonomy): Bacteria > Desulfobacterota > Desulfobacteria > Desulfobacterales > Desulfobacteraceae > Desulforapulum. The sequence continues at coordinate 198,001 of JAQYWC010000001.1, read as the reverse complement.
ACCAGAGAGATCGCCTGGCCTTCGGCACCGGCCCGGCCTGTACGACCGATTCGGTGCACATAATATTCCGGCACATGGGGCAGATCAAAATTGACAACCTGGGGCAACTGATCGATGTCCAATCCCCGGGCGGCAAGATCCGTTGCCACCAGGATTCGGGTGGTGCCATTTTTAAATTCGGCCAATGCTTTTGTCCGGGCGCCCTGACTCTTGCTGCCATGGATGGCCGCAGCTTTAAACCCCTTACCTTCCAGATATCGCGTCAATCGGTTTGTGCCGTTCTTTGTTCTGCAAAAAACCAGCACCTGCTCCCATCTGTTGTTGCGAATTAATTGAATGAGCAAGGCGGACTTCCGGTTCCTATCCACCGGATGAATCAACTGTTTGACCGTTTGCGCCGTGGTAGTATTCGGTGTTACCGAAATCTCAACCGGATTATTAAGCAGTCCCCGGGCCAGATTACGAATCCCATCGGAAAAAGTCGCAGAGAACATCAAGTTCTGGCGCTGGCCGGGCAAAACAGCCAAAATTTTACGGATATCATTAAGAAAGCCCATGTCCATCATTCGATCAGCCTCATCCAACACCAAGACTTCCAGCTGCTTAAACTTCACTGCATTTTGCCTGTAGAGATCCAGCAGACGGCCAGGTGTTGCCACCAGTACATCAACACCCTTACGCAAGCTCATCATCTGGGGATTGATCTTCACCCCACCATAGGCCACGGTGGAACGCAAAGGCAGATGCTTACCATAGGTGGCCACACTCTCACCGATCTGGGCGGCCAATTCACGTGTTGGCGTTAAAACTAGTACACGCGCCTGGTTCGCCTGCACCCTCCCCCTTTTTGAAAGCCGTTCCAGAACAGGTAGAGTGAAAGCCGCTGTCTTACCGGTACCGGTCTGGGCTGCCGCCATCACATCCTTGCCTTGGAGCACCGCAGGGATCGCCTTGGCTTGAACAGGTGTTGGAGTTTCGTAGCCATGTTCAGCCACAGCTTCAAGAATAGGGGCGGATAAGCCCAGGGATGAAAAGCTCATAAAATCGTTTATTGTCCTGTCTTTATAAAATTTTGCAAGATATCACAGATTCAGGAGTGGGGCAATCTATAGAGCCTCCCTTAACCCACCGGACCGTATCCCCATATTTTTCTTGACATAAAGCCGGTTCCTAATCTAATGATACAAAACTTCAGCAGATTCAATTGTTGCAAAAACACAACCGTTTTTAAGGGGATTCCCGTAACCCGGCAGGCAATCAAATGACACCGCATATTGTTATTATCGATGATGAACCGATCACCCTCAAGCAGCTTCGGCGGATCCTTGAGAAGGAAGGGTATCAGGTTGCGGCCTTTTCCAACCCCCAGCGGGCATTACAGCAGATCAAGCAGAAGCCCTGCCACCTTGTCATCAGCGATGTCCGGATGCCGACCATGGACGGACTGGACCTGATGACCCGGGTCAAGGCGCGTTTTCCGGATACGGAAGTGATTCTGATTACCGGGTATGCATCTTTAGACGGCGCAGTCGAGGCCACCAAGGAAGGCGCATTTTATTATCTTGAAAAACCGTTTACGCCGGACCAGGTCCGGAACCGGGTTAAGCAGGCCCTGAAACTCAGGCAAATCAAAGAAGATGCGTCCGATGGCTCTGCCTCCGGCGCAAGAGACACCCAGCCCCCTGTTATTATAGGAAAAAGCAATAAAATCCGGGAAGTCGTATCCATCATCCAGCAGATTGGGCCCACCGACTGCAATGTGATGATCACCGGGGATTCCGGAAGCGGCAAGGAGCTGGTAGCGCGCGCTATTCACGCCACCAGCAAACGCGCCAAGGGTCCGTTTATGGCCTTTAATTGCGGTGCACTGAGCGAGACGCTCATCGACAATGAACTTTTCGGACATGAAAAAGGCGCTTTCACGGGCGCTGAAAGCCGGAGCATCGGGTTGCTGGAAGCTGCCGGCGGCGGCACCCTTTTCCTGGACGAGATCGGAGAAATGCCCCACTCCATGCAGGTTAAGCTCCTCCGGGTTCTCCAGGAAGGTGAACTGATACGGGTCGGCGGCAGTCGTCCCATCTCCTTCGATGTCCGGATCGTGTCCGCAACAGCCGTGGACGTGAAGGCAGCAGTCAATGGAGGCGTGTTTCGCAAGGACCTTTATTTCCGCGTCAATGTTGTTAATATCGAGCTGCCCGGCTTGAGCGACCGAAAAGAAGACATCCCGTTGCTGGCCTACCATATCCTCAGCCGGTTGAACCGCCGGGGCGGCAAAGAGATCAAAGCCATATCCCAAAAAGCCATGGCCCTGTTGAGCAGCTATGCATTTCCCGGGAATGTGCGGGAACTGGAAAACATTCTTGAACGGGCGGTGGCTGTCTGCCAGGGAGACGAGATCCGTGTATGTGACCTGCCACCGGACCTGATCGAGTTGGAACTCCAGGTATACAAACGGCCGGATGAGCAATTCATGACCCTGACCGAACTGGAGCAGGACTATATCGCCCATTTGCTGAAAATAACCGGCGGAGTTCGCACCAAAACCGCCGAACTCCTGGGCATTGACCGTGCTTCCCTGTGGCGGAAGATGAAAAAATACGGACTCTGACAGTCGTTTTTGCAACAACTGCGTTCGTTTTTGCAACAAACCGATCCCACCCCCTCCCCACACAGGTCTTTCCTTTCTCTTTTTTTGTCCTGTTGCATTTTGGAACATCCCAATCCGCACCATTCTTTCCAGTAGACACAAACACCAAATAAATTCAGCATCTTAAAGATATCTCTTTACTTGGCAGGCATTTTGCTGAGCCTTGTATCCCAGGAGGCTGAATTATGTTCCATAACATTTTGCTTATGTTTGAAAATGAAGAACTATTTCCGGAAGCCGTGGTCTATGCGCGACAATTTGCCATGCGCATAGACGCAAAGGTCACTTTATTGATGATTGTACCCATGTCGTTTATGGGGCGCACTGTCATCGGTCCCAAAAGAGACACGATCCGGAATATTGAACTCCGGGTGGGAAAACTCCTATCCGGTTGCCTTCAGACCTTTATCCAGGAGGGGATTGAAGTGAATTCAGCGCTGAAAATCGGGGATCCGGCCCAGGAACTGATGAAATTTTTAGCGGACCGGCCGCCGTTTCAATCAATTATCTGGGGCAGCGGCCATGACCTGCCGGACAAGGGCCGGGGCACGCAACGTCACTGGATGTCAAAGGTTGTCGGCAGCCTGGAGTGTCCCCTGCTGACGATAAGTAAAAAAGAGAATCCATGGAAAAAATAACAGTATTTATATTAATTCTAACGTGGAGTGAATATGGAACCTTTAACTCTTGATATGATCCTTGTGATGTCCATGATCGGACTTGCCATCTTCCTGTTTATAGTTGAGTGGGTGCGGGTGGATGTGGTGGCTATTTTAATGATGGTAGCCCTGCCGTTACTACATCTTGTAACCCCCAAGGAAGCATTTGTGGGCCTGAGCAGCAATGCCGTGGTCTCCATCATCGCGGTTATCATCATCGGGGCGGGACTGGACCGGACCGGAATGATAAATAAACTGGTTGCTCCGGTGCTTCGCATTGCCGGGGAAAGTTCATCCAGAATCATTATCGCCATCTCCCTGACCGTGGCCATTATTTCCAGTTTCATGCAGAACATTGGAGCGGCCGCACTTTTCCTGCCTGCGATTCAGCGAATCAGCAAGATGCAGAAGATACCCCTAAGCCGCCTGCTCATGCCCATCGGCTTCAGCGCCATCCTGGGCGGCACCATCACCCTGGTGGGATGCAGCCCGCTGATTCTCTTGAATGATCTCCTGGCGCCATTTAATTTAGAACCGTTTGGCCTGTTTGACGTCACCCCCATCGGCCTGGCCCTGGTCGCAAGCGGCATCGCATGTTTTGTCCTCCTGGGCCGGTTTATCCTGCCCCAGGGGGATGATAAGGAGGTCGGTCAGGCAGACCCGGACCAACCTGAACCGGGCGGGGACCTGACCGAGTTTTACGAATTAAAAACGCCTGATGATTTTATAGATTACCGGGACCCGGTGTTTGTGGAAGATTTGAGACGCAGGTACCTGCTCAATGTTGTTGCCATTACCGAGCCCCCTGATTACCATGTGACTTCCCCCCAGCCTGACATGGAAGTGCGGTCCGGTATAGAACTGGTGGTCTGCGGACAGAAAAAAGATGTGCTCCGGATGGTTTCGGTGGAAGGGATGCACCTGAAAGACGATCTGGAAACCTATAAGGAAAGTCTGAGCGCCCAGACAGCAGGATCGGTGGAGGCAGTTGTCGCCCCCCGGTCACCGTTTGCCGGGAAATCCCTGAAAGATATTAACTTCCAGGACCGGTTCCGGGTTACCCCGTTAAGTGTTTACCGGCAGGAAGAGACCTATCGTGCAAAAATTGATGATCTTGTGATCCAGGTGGGTGACGTTGTCAACCTGCACGGGACGTGGAAGCGTCTCATGGCGTTGCAGAAAGAGGGCGGCCTGCTTTTCAGCCTTCCCACGGACCTGGAAGAGATGCGGCCGGAAAAGGCCCTGTGGGCCGGATTCTGGCTGACCACCGCACTTGTGATGATCATGGGATTTAAAATCCAGCTTTCGGTCTCTTTAATGACCGGGGCCCTGGGCATGATCCTGACCCAGGTCCTTACCATCGACGAAGCCTATCAGTCGGTTGACTGGCGGACCATTTTTCTCCTGGCCGGACTGATACCCCTGGGAATCGCCACTCAAAAAACCGGGGCAGCCGCCTGGATTGCCCATACCATACTCAATATCGTCGGGGATGTTTCACCGATTGCCCTGCTCACCGTCATTGGTATACTTTCCACCCTGTTCACCCTGGTTATTTCAAATGTCGGGGCAACGGTTCTGCTGGTGCCCCTGGTTGTCAACATGGCCCTGGCAGCCCACGTGGATCCGAGAATGGCGGCCCTGGTGGTAGGACTTGCCACAAGTAATTCGTTCATGCTCCCAACCCACCAGGTCAATGCACTTTACATGGGACCGGGGCACTATCGAACGGTTGACTTCATAAAAGCCGGGGCGCTGGTCAGTGTGGTTTTTCTGGTTGTTATGATCGCCATGATCAGCCTGGTCTATGGAGTTTAATCCTTAACCTCTGAAAGGAATCACTCATATGTCCATCATTACGATCTCCCGGGGATCTTATTCCATGGGAAAAACCGTTGCGGAAGAAGTGGCCAAGAAACTCAACTACGAGGTTATCAGCCGGGAAGTACTCCTGGATGCCTGCAATCGCTTCAATGTACCTGAAATCAAACTTGAAAGCGCCATCCACGACGCGCCGGGAATTCTGGAGAGATACCGGCACAGCAAACAGTCGTATATCGCGTATATCCGGTCCGCTCTGGTCGAGCGGGTCGTCGGCGGCAATGTCGTTTATCATGGATTGGCCGGTCACCTGCTGCTCAAGGGGCTTCCAAATGTACTCAAGGTAAGAATCACGGCGGACCTGGAAAGGCGCATCTCCATCGTGGTGGAAAGAGATAAGATTTCCCCGGTGGAGGCCGGCAAACTTATCCTTGAAGACGACAAACAACGGCGCAAATGGACCCATTCCCTTTACGGAGAGGATCCCCGGGACACGTCGCTCTATGATTTAAGTATTTGTATCGACAAACTCTCCATTCAGGATGCTGTGGATTTTATCTGCCAGGCTGCCGGAGCAAAAGGGGTTCAACCCACCGAACGAAGTAAGCAGAAAGTAAAGGATATGGCTGTGGCCTGCCGGGTCAAGGCCGATCTGGTTGATGAATTCCCAAATATCGGCGTGACGAGTGAATACGGCAATGTTTTAATTTATACTAAAGACAAGGACACAACGGCCGGAAAGCTGTCAAGGCAACTCAACAAGATCCGGGAAAATATCAGCGGTATCAATCATCTTGAAACCCATGGGGGAATTGAATTCCCTTCGGATGCCGTTTAGATATCTGATTTTTGCGAAACGGATTGAAAAACGGTTGGAACAACAAAGGAGAAGATCATGCCTATCATTATTATTTCCTCTGATGCCAGGGAAATAGAAGAAACAATAGCTCAAAAAGTAGCCGGTGGGATGGGCTATAATTTGATGAATCGCCGAATCCTGGCGGATATTGCCGCAAAGCATCAAATCGATCAGGGCAGGTTAAATGAAATCATGGGAACGACGCCATCGTTGTTCAAAAAAATGTCGGCCAGGCAATGGCGCTGTAACCTGGCCTGCGTTGAAGCTGAAGTTCTGGACCGTCTGCTGGCGGATAACATCGTCTGCCAGGGACTGGCGGCACATCTTTATGTTACCGGGGTTTCCCATGTAATGAATGTCCGCATCCTGTCCGGAAACAGCCGGGGTATCAAGAACATGGTCGAACAAAGGGGACTCAGCCTTCATAAAGCAGAAAAATGCCGTGCCGCTGAACTGCAACACCGGAAAAAATGGTCCCTGGCGGCCTACGTTTGCGATGAAACAGACCTGTCCCGGTATGATCTTGTTATCAATCTGGACCAGATTGACCCGGCTGAAGCGGTCAAAACCATTACGGGTGCCGCGGAATACCGCAAGTTTCAAGTGATGACATATTCCATGAAATGTATAGCAGACCTGGCCCTTGCCGCCAAAGTTAATGCAAAACTTTTGACTTCAATGCCGTCGGTTAAGGTCCAGGCACGGGATGGATCGGTGGTGGTTATAACAAAGGCGTTAAACCGGCAGAAAAGGAAAAAAATTGCAACCATCAAGGAACTGGCCGGCGAGGTTGACGGGGTCAGTTATGTGGAAGTTCATGTGAAAAATAACATTTTAGGAGAAGCGGCGCAAAGCCTGTAGGTGTTTCACACACAGATACAGCTTTCGGGCATTTGACGCAGGCTGTGACAGGCTTGGAAAATCTTGCCAATCCATAGATTAAGGAGAAGTTGATATGTCAAAACCATTGGAAGTGCTGCTGTTGGATGATGAGCCCATTGTCGGTAGGCGTCTCAAACCGGCTTTGGTTAAAATCGGGTGCAGGGTGGAAGTATTTGAAAATCCCCGGGAAGCTGTGGCACGGATAGGTCAAAAGGAATTTGATATCGTGGTGACCGATATCCGCATGGAAGAGATGGACGGTCTCCAGGTGTTTAAGCATGTGCAGGAAAAGTGGCCCAGGACCAAGGTGATCATGATCACCGGGTACGCAAAAATAGACCTGGCCCGGGAAGCCATGGGAAAGGGGGTGTTTGATTTTATTGCCAAGCCGTTCCGCCCGGATGATCTGCGGCAAATTATCGCCAATGCGGCCGAGGCGCTGGGTGCCCCTATCGATTTTTCTTCAATGGGCGACGAACTGGTTGAAGCTTGAACAGACCGGTCGCCAAAAAGTGTGTCCCGGTAGTGCCGGGACACAAAAGGAGAAACCGTGATGAATATCTTGAAAAAACTAAAACAGATCCGCCACAAAGAACCGGGAATCAGAGAATTTTGCATTCAGACCATCCGTTTTAAAAAATTTCTTGAAAACGCCCGGGCCCTGCTGGACCTTTTTGAAGATGGCCGGGAAAAAGCCCTTGGGGAATATATTTTTGACCGTCACTATGTGGTTACCCTGATCGACAGCGTCATCGAACGCCTGGGAATGATGGTCTATGACGGATGTGTGCTTGTCCCGGAAAGCGGGGAAAAATTATATACAACCTACGATACACACAAACGCACTGCCCGAAACCTGATCGACTTCAGCGGGATTGTCAAAAAAGCCGTCTCTCCCGGGGATGTCACCCCTGAAACTTCGAAGACAGTGGACCAGGAGTATCAATTGCTTTCGGAAGCGCTCCAGTGGTTCAATGGAAAAGACGCCCCCCTGGATTCAACGGTAATGGCGTTTATGAAGCAGATCTTTTTAAAGGTGATCCAGGGCCATGGATCAAGTGAGGTAATAAAGAACCGGTCCTTATTTGAAAACAGCTGCGGCAAGATACCGGACATGGGCATTTACCTGATTGATTTATGGAAAGATCAGCTGGCGTTGCCTGAAGGAAACAGCTCAATTAATGATTTCAACAGCATTCCACTCAATCATTTACTGATGGATGCAGGCGGTAAAGACTTGAAGGCACACCCAAACCCGGACTGGATAGCGGCGGTGGGTGAATACCAGTTAAGCCTGAATTCCCTGAGAGCGGATTTTCAATTTCACCTGGTAACCCTGGCAACCGGTGATGCAGACGCTGATTTTATTTTTATTTTCGCAGATGACGCAGCAATCCTGGACACCCTTCTTCCTCCGGGATTCCATACTGAAAATACCGGTTACGGACAGTTCGCATGGAACCTCGGGATTTCGGAAAAAACCATTGAAGACAGCCTCATGATAATCGGCCGCAACCTTTTCAACTAAAGTTCCTGACCCGGACAAGCCGGAATCAGAGATGGGAAGCTAAAAAACTCAACTATCAACCTTATATTCGTAACGGGAGAAAACAGATGTCAAAACAACCGCTTAAGATTATGCTGATAGATGATGAAAATATCGTGGGAAAACGGCTCAAACCCGCCCTGGAAAAGACTGGTGATATCGTTGAAACTTTTGAGGAAGGAGAAAAAGCGCTGGCCCGCTTTGATGAAACCCCTTTTGATATTGTTGTCACGGATATCCGCATGGAAAACATTGACGGGATTGAAATCCTGGAACAGGTACTAGCAAAATCCGGTCGCACAAAAGTCATCATCATAACCGGTTATGCCACTGTTGAAATTGCCAGGGAAGCTTTGTCAAAAGGCGCTTTTGATTTTATTGCAAAACCGTTCAAGCCTGCAGACCTGCGGGGAATTATCGAACGTGCATCCAAAGAGCTGAGATCCGGTTTTTTACACACTACTTAATGATGGAGGATCAGAATGTCTATTAATCCGGAAAACATTGCAAGTTATGATACCGATTATAATTTCAGATTTCGCTATGAAACACTTCGGTCATTGCTGAACAAAAACGGCATTGCACTTCAGATATTAAGTGATCTTGAAGCAGATCTGAACCACATGCATCATTATGATAAAAGGATCAAGCGCCCCATCCAGAGGCTGATTACTGAATCTTTGCTCATGGCCCAGGAGCTTAACCTTATGACCGGGGAAAAATATTCAGACCTGTATGGGGTCATTTCCAGGATCAGAAATCAAACAGACAAACTGTTTTCAGAACAGCCGCCGGATGCCGGGCGGCCCTTTGTTTTGAGACTGGACAACCAGGACGATCCGGATCCTTTGCAGATCGGCGGAAAGGCGTTCAATGTATGGCATCTCGGAAAACACTTCAACAACCTGGCTCCTCCGGGATTTGTCGTCACAACAGCAGCATACAACCGGATCATCGAAGATAACAACCTTCATGACCGTATCCGGATACTGTTGAATAACCTGGATGTGACCGAAGATGAGGCACAGTTTAAATCCCGGACAGAGACCATCCGCCGGTTGATCAGAGAATCAACCGTCCATGAAGGAATTGAGGAATGCATAAAAGAACAGGTCGAACTTTTTAATCAGGCCTTTCCTGGGGAATTATGGGCGGTCCGGTCATCGGCGGTGTGTGAAGATGGCAGTCACTCATTTGCCGGGCAGTTTGACAGTGAACTACAGATTAAGCATGAGAATATCGTCACAGCCTACCTGCATGTGCTGGCCGGAAGATTTACAGACCGGGCTGTTAAATACCGGATACATAATAATTTCCGGGAAGTTGACACCCCCATGGCGGTTCTTTTTATGCCCATGGTGGATTCTGTTGCGGCCGGGGTGGTGCACTCAACTGACATCAAAGATCCGGATTCCAATACCATGGTGATCAGCGCCGTGCCAGGGCTTGCAAACCGGATGGTAAAGGGTGAAGAGCCGGCGGATACGGTCATGATTTCAAAGGGCCTCTCTCCCGAATTAACCTGGGTGCCACCGGCCAACGGGGATGCTGGGAATACCAGGATAGCGGATTATATCAGCAATGAAAAAATTTTTGAAATTGCAAAAATCACCGGCCAGGCGGTTGCTAAATTCGGCCATGAGCTGGATATTGAATGGGCGGTTGATAAAAACAATAACGTGCGGTTTTTGCAGGCGCGCCAGCTGAACATCCCCCGGATAGAGAATCCGGAGATCACCGAAGCATCCAAAAGAAAAGAGAACCTGCCGGTCATAGAGGCCGGAATTACGATATTTCCAGGCCGGGCCGAAGGGCCGGTAACCTTTTTAAGCCCCGGGGCCGACATGTCGGAGGTGCCTGAGGGGGCGATCGTGGTTGTGGAGCATCCCCGGCCGGAGCTGTCATCAATCCTGCCGAAAATCGCAGCACTACTGGTCGTGGAAGGCGACCCGGTCGGCCATCTGGCAACGTTGATCCGGGAATTCTCAGTGCCCTGCATTTTCAGGCTTGGAAAAAACGAAAACATACTGCATGGGAAAAACATCATCAGTGTGAATGCCACCAAAAGAACCGTTTACGCCGGCATGCGATGGCCGGGTATCAGGGAGAGAGTGCTTGCCCGAATCTCTGCCGGAAACCGCCATCAGGAAAAGTCCGGGCCCCTTTACGACCTTGTTCTGGCCCTGAATCTTCTGGATCCGGATGCTGCGTCATTTAAGGCTAAATCATGCCGGTCCGTCCATGACACACTCCGGTTCATGCACGAAATGTCCGTCCGTTCCATGTTCGATTTCGGGGATAAACAAAACCGGGGCTGGAACAGAAAAAGCAAAAAACTGATCACCGGTTTACCCATAAAACTTCAGTTAATAGATCTGGATGGATCCGTCCTTGAAAATTCAAACAACGTCCCCCCGGAGAATGTCGAAAGTACTCCGTTCAAGGCCTTATGGCGCGGAATTATGGATGAAAGGCTGTTCTGGCCCGAGCGCTGGGAAAAAACCATGAGGGGGATGCCGGCTGATTTCCAGGAAGCCGTTCTTGGCGGCAACAGGGGACCAAGACGCGCTTCAGATAAGAATTATGCCATTATTGCAAAAGATTACATGAACCTGAATGCACGGTTTGCGTATCATTACGCCATGGTCGACGCAATGGTGGGGCCGGGCACGGAGCACAATTATGTGCACTTAAGGTTCAGGGGCGGAGGAGCCGGTGATGAAAACAGAAAAAGGCGTGCACGTTTTCTGGAACAGGTCCTGCGACCGTCCGGTTTCGGCGTGGATCGCAGCGGAGATCTGGTGACGGCCTGGTTCAGACATTACCCACAAAATGATTCAGAGAATGCCCTTGAATTTCTCGGGAGGCTGATCATCTGTGCCCGGCAGCTGGACGTGGCTCTCAGAAGTGACAGGTCCGTTAAACTTTATGCGGATTACTTTCTTCGGGAACAGTTTAAGAGGTTCGTCTGAGTATCTCCTGGGGAAGAAGCCGGAGGGAAGGGAAAAGGATGAAGACAATTTGTGCAGATTTTGATATTGAATAGAATATCTTCAATTCGAACAATTTTTAGTAGTGGATACACTTTCCTGTTTTATTGTGCTTCTGCCTCTAATTCTGGTCGTTTGAAAAATTCAAATTAAGGAAAACATATTTCCGATGGATATGCATATAACAGATATTAAAAATCCGGAGATTAATCACGAAAATGACCCGGAGAACATGTCGCTCCATGAGCGGCCCTCAATAAGTATCCGGGCCAAAGTTGCGATCTCTTTTTCCCTTTTTTTTATTTTGTCATTTACCGTAACCGGGTGGTCTTACTGGATACTCACAAAACTAGAAACTAAAATCGATTTCCTCGAAATTGCAGATAATTATATGGCTGAGATTCAGCAGGCCCGCCGTTTTGAAAAGAACTATCTGCTGTACAGCACCGATCTGGAAGAGGCATTGGAGCATCTGAAAACGGCTGATGCAATTCTGAAACAAAAAAATGAGCAAATTGAAAAAATCCTGGAAAAAGAGCATTTCAAGACCATGGTCACCTACATGTCAAAATACCACAACCAGCTGGTTTTACTTAGAAGTGCAAAAAATGACAAGGAAAAAGAGTTAATTGTCCCCATGCTTCGCCAGTTCGGCAGCCAGATGGTTTCATTTGCAGGAGAATTTGTTGAAAAGGAACAAATTTCAGCAAAACGGATGTTTTTACTGGCCAAACGTGTCCCCCTGTATTTCATGTCCGTATTGTTTGTTTTAATGTCTTTTGTTTTAATGTTTTTAGCCCGGCAGCTGTTGCTGACCCTGAACCGTTTCATGGAGTACACGAAACGGATCGGGGAAGGTGACTTCTCCCCCATATTGCCGGCACGGAAATATAAAGATGAGTTCACAAAACTGGCTGAGGCTTTTAATCATATGATCAAGGAACTCGACCACAAACATAATGTGCTGCTCGAATCCCACAAGCTCAGGGCCATCGGGACCCTGGTCGCAGGCGTGGCCCATGAGCTGAATAACCCACTGAACAACACCTTGCTCACAGCGTCAATGCTTACAGAGGATTTTCATACGCTTTCCGAAGAAGAAAAGATGGAAATGGTCAATGATGTGATAAATGAAACTGAAAGGGCCCAGCGGGTCGTGAAAAACCTGCTGGATTTTGCCAGGGAGGGCGAGACCGCAATAGCACCGCTGGAAATTGGTAAAATCGTAGAAGATTCGACCCGTCTGGTTGTCAACCAGGTTAAATTTGCCAAGGTGAACCTGGAACTCAACTGTGAAACCAATCTTCCCAGGATTCATGGTGATGAACAGAAGCTGAAGCAGGTTTTTGTGAACCTGATTCTGAATGCAGTGGATGTGCTGACGCCGGGGGGTCAGATCCGGATCCATGTTCAAAAAGATCAGACCCCCGGCTATGTACTGGTCACGGTTAAGGACAATGGGCCGGGCATTCCCGAGCATATCCAGGGCCGGATATTCGATCCGTTTTTCACCACCAAAGCCCAGAGCAAAGGCACAGGGTTAGGACTATCCGTCTCCCAGGGCATAATCAAAAAATTAGGTGGTTATATTCATTTAACGAGTAATCCGGACAAGGGAACCATATTTACGGTTTCTTTGCCCACCACCGAGTCCGCTTCGGAAATCATGTCAAAATAGCCGTTTATTACCGGCCGTCCCCTCCTGCTCCCATCTGATTTCCAACCTGCGGAATGTCATATGGCAGGGGATCCATGAACGGCTCCCCCCGCCGTCATCGCCGACAGCGAATAAAAATTATTTCTTGTAAATAAAGCGATGCTCTGATATCCAACGAAGGAAAATTCCAGTGTAATTGAGGAGAGTTAACTTATTATGATTTCGATTAAGCGGACCAAAAGGCCTGGCAGTGACCTTTATGTCAGACTTTTAAGCGTATTGTCTTTTGCCTTATTGGTCGTCATTTCCAGCGGATGTGTGTCCGGCAATAAACCAGTACCTGTCCCTGTTCCTGGGGATAAAGATAAAACACACCTATTGGATGACAGGTTTATAATTGGGGAGGTTGAACCCGTAATGATTAAAAAGACCGGTTTTACCATGCCGGCACGTATTGATACAGGCGCTCAAACGTCATCACTGGATGCGGTGGATATCATTGTATTTGAACGGGACGGCAAACGCTGGGTTAAATTTACGGTCAAGGATCCCAAAAGCGGGAAGACCGCTGAAATTGAAAGCAAACTGGTTCGTATAGTAAAGATCAAAAGACACGGCGGGCAGCCTATAGAAAGACCTGTGGTTAAATTACGGGCCATGTTGGGAACCCAGGAGCAAAAGGGTGAGTTCTCCCTGACCGACCGTTCATCCTTTAAATATCCCATCCTTATCGGGCGCAACTTTCTTGACGGCAAATGGATTGTTGATGTCAGCCGTAAAAATTCCACTTCCCCCATGAACGAAGAGAGCAGTAATGAAAAATAAAATCCAGCTTACAATCATAGTGCTTGTGCTTATTACCGTAGGAGCAGGCGCAGCTATTTACAAAAACAGGGTGCTTGGGTTCTCGTTTTTACCGGACCAGCATAAGAAAGTCTGGACGGTGGAAGCGGTAATAACCTTTGAGGCTGATGACGGCCCGGTTACCGTCTCCATGAACACACCCGATGAAAACGACAGCATGGCAGTCCTGGATGTTAAAAGTGTTGATCAGGACTATTCCCAGGGGCATGAAAACGGGCGCTTGATCTGGAAGAAAGAAACGGCCCAGGGGCCGCAAAAGATTTTCTTCAGGACAACGTCCTATCGAAAACAGAACAAAGAGATAACCTTCAACCCAAAGCCTGTTAAACAGGGTCTGCCTTTTTTCGAAGATGCCCTTAAAGAAGCTGCGGACCAGGTTGTCACCGAGGCAGCTGGCCAGGGCGGAAGCGCTGCCGAAATTACCATCCGGTTGCTGACCTTGCTGAATTCACCGGACAATACCAATGCAAAATATCTTTTAAGCCAGGCTGATGAGTATGGCGATAAGCTCAACCTTGCCAGACGCCTGCTGCAGCTTGCCGGTATTCAATCAAGGGCCATCAAAGGGCTCTGGCTTGAAGAGGAAAGAAGAAATCAAAAGCTCAAAGGGTATCTTGAGGTAAAAGACAATAATAACTGGATATTCATCAATCCCCGGACAGCAGAGATCGAGAACAGAGCCGATTTTCTTGTCTGGCAGCACAATGACGAGTCTCTCCTTGAGATCACCGGCGGGTCCGGAGGAAAAGTCAGTTTTTCAGTATTATCGAGCAGCGTTCTTGCCAAACGTGCCGCTGTTGAACACGGAAAGTTTGAGAAAAACGCGCTCATAGACTTTTCCATATACAGCCTGCCTGTTGCGGATCAGAACACATTTAAACTTTTGCTTCTCATTCCAATCGGTGCCCTTATAATCGTCATCTTGAGGAACCTGGTCGGGATTGCTACTTCCGGAACATTCATGCCCATTCTGATCGCCATGGTTTTACTTCAAACCAGCCTGCTGACAGGAATTTGCCTCTTTTTAACGGTTGTCAGCGTTGGGCTTGTTTTGCGGTCCTACCTGAGTCATTTAAATCTTTTGCTAGTTCCTCGAATTTCTGCGGTACTGGTTTTTGTTATCATAATCTATGTGGTCATCAGTGTCATCAGTATCAAAATGGGTTTTGAGGCAGGGCTTAAGGTTACGTTCTTTCCCATGATCATTATTTCATGGACCATAGAACGCATGTCTATTTTATGGGAAGAAGAGAGCCCCAAGGATGTTTTCATCCAGGGCGGGGGCAGCCTTTTTGCTGCATCCCTGATTTATCTTGCCATGGAAAATAAGTATATCGGCCACCTGACCTATTCGTTTCCCGAGCTTCTTCTGGTGGTATTGGCGGTGATTATTATGATCGGCAGTTATTCCGGATACAGGTTAACGGAATTGAGACGATTCGAACCACTGGTAAAGGAGTAAACATGTTTTTTGCCTCTCCTTCACAACTTAAGAAAGCCGGTGTTGTCGGCATGAATAAGCGTAACGTGGTTATGATAGCGCAAAACAATCCGCGGCACCTCTATCCCCTGGTGGATAATAAGCTGAAAACAAAAATCATTCTTGAAAAAGCAGGGCTTGCCGCACCTGAACTGTTAGGTGTTGTAAAAACCCAGGGCAATGTCCGTGAACTTGAAGCGTTCCTGGCCGACAAATCTTCGTTTGTCATCAAACCTGCAAGGGGCAGCGGCGGTAAGGGCATTCTTGTTATCAGCGGCAAGGACGGAAATGCTTTTTTGAAACCCAGCGGATCAAAGGTTGAGATACGGGATGTCCAGCGCCATGCCTCCAATACCCTCAGCGGCCTTTTCAGCCTGGGCGGCAATACCGATGTTGCCATGATAGAGGAGATGGTTGAGTTCTCAGACGTTTTCGATGGGTTCTCATACCAGGGAGTTCCCGATATCCGGATTATTGTGTATAAAGGCTATCCCATAATGGCAATGACCCGGCTCTCCACAAAGGACTCGGACGGCAAAGCCAATCTTCACCAGGGTGCTGTTGGTGTTGGCATTGATATTGCCGCAGGCTGTGCATTAAAGGCGGTTCAGTTTGGCAGGCCGGTGACACACCATCCGGACACAGGCAAGGATTTGTCCATTTTCAGTGTGCCGGAATGGCGGTCCTTTTTAATGCTTGCGTCCCGCTGTTATGAAATTACAAACCTTGGATACCTGGGTGCGGATATTGTTCTTGATGTTAACAAGGGGCCCCAGGTTCTGGAACTGAATGCAAGGCCGGGGCTGGCCATCCAGGTTGCAAACGGGATGGGCCTGCAGTCACGGATTGATATGGTCGAAAAAGAACTCCATCATAAACGGGGCCCCGCTGAAAGAGTTGATTTTTCCATGGGCACATTTAAAAACGAATACTGAAATCTCAAACCTGATACCTGGGAGACCCTTTCATTCCATGCAGTTTAAAAAAAGTATTCTTAAAACAGGCTTCCCGATGGTTGCGGCATTACTGCTGCTTTATCCCTCCATGGCATATTCAACGGAAATCGTTGATGAAACCAGTGAGGAGGAAGAAGCTGTTGTTATTACGCCGGTTCCTGAAAAACATATTATTGCGGAAAAATTCAACCAGGCTGAAGCAGAACCCTTCAAGATTCTGGGCAGTATAATCCCGCCGGGACAAACCCGGTCTCTTAAATGGCGGTCCGGGCAATCCATCGGAAGTTTTGTAGTTCCCATACCCGTTGTTGTCGTGAACGGCGCCAAACCCGGGCCGGTTATCTGTCTGACTGCAGCGATCCATGGTGATGAGTTAAATGGAATTGAAATTGTTCGCCAGGTTATCCATGACATTGATCCGGAAAAGCTCAGCGGTACGGTGGTCGGCATACCCGTAGTAAATATTGATGGATTCTGGCGTAAGGAACGCTATATCGGAGACAGGCGTGATCTGAACCGGTTTTTCCCGGGACAGCCCCACGGCTCCCATGCAAGCCGGATAGCCTGTTCCCTGTTTAATAAAATCGTCATCCATTGTGATGCTCTTGTGGATCTGCATACCGGATCCTACTACAAGGAAAATCTTCCCCAGCTTCGCGCCGATATTACCATCCCCCAGGTTTCGGAGATGGTCAATGCGTTTGGGTCGATCACAGCCCTCCAAAGTACGGGGCCCACAGGCAGCCTGCGCCGTGCGGCAACTTCAGCCGGGATACCGGCCGTTGTTATGGAGATCGGCGGTCCCTTGAGTCTTGATCCGGAGATAGTCGATTTTGGAGCAAAAAGTATACGCACCCTGCTGGGCTCCCTGGGCATGCTCCGGAAAGTTAACTTCTGGACAACCCCTCAACCGGTTTTTTATTCATCAAAATGGATTCGCAGCGACATCGGCGGTATCCTGATAAATGATAAAGAACTGGGGCAGAAGGTTAAAAAGGGAGATCAGCTGGCAGAGATCAGAGACCCGATCAGTAATGATTCTACCCCTGTACCGGCACCCTTTGACGGTGTTATCCTGGGCCGGGCACAGAATCAGTTTGTCAGTCCGGGATTCGCTATTTTTCATCTCGGAATACAGAGCACCCCCGAAAAACTGAAACAGGAAGCTAAGGAAAAGACGGTACTGAAACCCTAGACAAAGGACGCTTTATGCCACATTTCAAAACCGGCCCCGTAAAAATTGTCCCCACCCTATTTTTCACCTTTTTTCTGCTCTGCCTGCCAACGGGCGATCTTTGGGCAGACCTTCAAAATAGCCTGAGCGGATGCGCCGCAATCAAAGATGAGGCCCTGCGCCTGCAATGTTACGATGAGGTAGCAGGCCGGATTACGCCCAAGGGGGATGAGCCCGTACAAACAGCAAGCGCTCCCCCTCCCCCGGGGCCGCGTAAAGTCTCCGCCCTGTCGGACCTGTGGGAAATGGACAAGAGTAAATCCCGGAGCAAATTTACCATTAAGATGCATCGTTCCAATTATATCCTGCCCTTCACTTACAACCGGTCCCCCAATAATGGCCCGATCCATGGAATAGACCCAGACATGGATGTGCACAAGTCTGAAGTGGCGTTCCAGCTGAGCATCAAGTCCAAGCTGTGGAAGGGAGTCATGGGAAAGGATATGGACCTGTGGGTCGGATACACCCAGCGCTCCTTCTGGCAGCTCTACAATTCCAATTCATCGCCCTTCCGTGAAACCAACTATGAACCTGAGCTTCTGCTCAACCTGCCCATGTCCACAGACCTGCTGGGGATGACCCTGCGAACCGTCAATTTTGGAATCAACCACCAGTCCAACGGCAGGGCCGGCTCCCTGTCCAGGAGCTGGAACCGGATCGTGGCCAATTTCGGATTTGAAAAGGAAAACCTCTTCTCCGGTGGAGACACCGCAGTTTTGCAATTGAAAACCTGGTACCGGATTCCCGAAAGCTCAAAAGATGACGACAATCCGGATATTGAAGATTACCTTGGGTATGGCGAGATCTGGGGGTATTACCTGTGGGAAAAACACAGGTTCGGGATGATGGTCAGGAACAACCTGGATTTCAACGAGAACCGCAGTGCCTTCCAGGTGGAATGGAGCTTTCCCCTGAACGACCGGATCAGCGGGTACCTCCAGTATTATACGGGATACGGAGAAAGCCTCCTGGACTATGATCACACCGTAAACCGCCTGGGGATCGGATTCATCCTAACGGACTGGAATTGATGTTGTGGCTTTATCCCCGGTGCCTTATTTCCGTCTATGAAAAACAGAACGTCTGATAAAAATGATTTTTCACATGAAAACTACAAATGCTTTATGGATGCTATAACGCACCTACCGCTATGTGGCAGGGATACTTGTGATTATTTTTATTATGGCACTCTGTACTGAGGTGGTAGGGTATTTGTGGACACTTTCTTAAGAGTGGGTTATGAACCCACATGGAGGTGTCAAATGGACAAGAATAGAAAGAAATATTCATCTGAATTCAAAGAAGACGCGGTTAAACTGATCACTGAACAGGGTTATAAGATTACCGAGGCTGCCCGGAATCTTGGGGTCAATGCAACCATGTTGGGGCGCTGGAAACGTGAGCTTGAAGGAGGTGGCGAAGACGCCCCTGGTATACAAGGAGGGGCGGCGATGAAGGCAGAGTTGAGCCGCCTCCGGAAAGGGAACTGCTGGGACAATGCCGTAGCAGAGAGTTTTTTCGGTAGCTTGAAGACTGAAAGAATCTTTTTTGCAAACTATTCGACCCGGAAAAACGCCAAAAGAGACGTCGTTGATTACATTGAAATGTTTTACAATAGCAACAGGCGGCATTCTTATCTGGGCTATGTGAGCCCTAAAGAATTTGAAATGCTGTGGCTTTTCAAAAAGGCTGCTTAACACAAGTGTCCACTTTTACTTGACCAGGTCATATCAAGTTATTTTTTCCTATAGCTCACACACCACCCCCATAAGCGGGTCCGCATAAGGCGGTTCACTAAGACTATTGGTCCATAGCCGGGTAATGATTATTTATCCCACATCCAACGTAATACTTGGGACAGTCTTTCAGGGGGCTTTCTTTTAGCTCCACCCAGAAGCCTTTTTCATTCGACACTGCCCCCCCTGGTCAAAGCCAGGTTAAGGGTTGCAAATTTGGATTTGGCGTATCGTTCATCTTTTAGCACAGTGTTCTTGAGAGCAATACCAGCCCTCCTATAACTTTGGTTAAGGGCTCCCTTTAAGTAGGTTCGGGGGCCCTTTCCCTTTTGAGGCTTATGTCAAATCTTGCCTACCCGAAAATACTATTTTGCGATAATACGATTTTTCTTGACGACATGATTTTAATATGCACAGATGTGGTATCCACAATTCATATGTTAAAGCCAAACTTTGAGCGATCAGAGGACGGAAAGCCACGGGTCTCATGGGGAGATGGCCGAGTTGCCTTAACAAAGGTGCTCGGCTTTTTTTATTAATGGATAATTGGGGATAAAAATAAAATCCACTGGAGATACTTGAACATGATATGAACTCAGTATCCATATAAGTGGCCACCTTCTGATCAACCCTAATTTATTCGTCACTATTTTAGATATTGACCGAATTCAAAATAGAGAAATAAACATTCATCATAGGAATCTTTTACGATTAAAAAAGGGAATTTAAAATGAAACGCTTTTTTTCTGTTTGGATCTATCTGTTTTTTGTTTTGCTGTTTTTTTCAAACAGCGTGTATTCTCAAGTTTCTGACGAATATGACCCGCCTTCTTTTTTACATGGCGACATGCAAACCATCGGCACCTGGCGGTTTAAATTTACTTCCGGAAATACGGACAGGATTCACTATTATTGGGTCGATGGGAAACAAACCGTGGCAGGCGTTGAGTGCTGGCGTATGTTTGATTCAGATGACGGTTTTTTTGTAACGGATAATTACGGCATAGGTTATTATGCCATCATCGATAATGAATATCGCTGCTATATGCAGGAAGGTTTTTTTGGAGACCAGCATTCCCAAACAATTTATACCCCCTATCTCATTGAATGGAAATACGGCATGGCATTGGGAGATCAGTGGTCGCAAACGTACACGAATTCCGACACATCCAAAACCATTTCTGAAACACACCGTATTCTCAATTATGAGGATGTAACAACGGACTTTGGCATCTATCCCAACGCCCTCAAGGTGGAAATCCAACGGACCGAACAGATGGAGGCCGCCGGTGGACTTGATCTGGAGGCTTACCTGAAGCTGCTCGGATTAGATAAGGAGACCTACCGGGATGTGATCGGGGACGCCGCCGCCGATGAGATTGAGCTGTACATTAACGGGGGGACGAAAACCACCACGGAGACCACCTGGAATGCCCTTGGAATCGGTTTGGTTTTAAACGTGTATGGGGACGATAATGAATCGATCCACGTGACCTATGAATTTATTTCAGAACCTGGTACGTCCAACCCCGGTGTTAACGCTACATATTACCGTGACAGTGACAACGACGGATACGGAGACCCGAATAGCCCATATGAGGCATCTTCTCAACCTTCAGGATATGTAACAGATAACACCGACTGCAACGATTATGATTCAAGCATACATCCAGGAGCTGCCGAAATCAGGGGAGATGGGATTGACCAAGACTGCAATGGTAATGATTTGCCAGTCATATATGAAGACCATTTAACTCAAACCCAAGTATCACGGCTTTATGTTACTATTTTTGGTCGGGCTTCTGAAGGAGCTGGAAATCGATTCTGGATGAACGCAACCAGCATGGAGGTGGCAGCCGAGTCTATGTTGGATTCATCACGCGCAAAAGAGTATTTCGGTAATTCCTTGGACTCCAATCAGACTTTTATCGAGCATGTTTACCTCAACACCCTTGGGAAAACTTATTCGGATGATCCAGCCGGTATTGACTTCTGGGTGGGAGCTCTCAACGGCGGGATGTCAAAAGGGGTGAGTATTGCCAGCCTGATTGACGCAACTCAAAACCCTGGCTGCGCGGGTGTGGCCCAGGATCGGTTTAATAACAAAGTAGAAATATCCAATTATACAGCAAGCACCGTGGATGTAGTTCCCGACGTTACAGATTTATCTAATTTTGTCGGATTTGTTTCGGGTGTAACCAATGATCCTGCAAGTGTAATTGCGGCTAAATCTGTCGTGGATACATTTTTGAGAGCAAACCTATAAGCTGACCTTAAAATGTTAGAACATGAAGCAGAGTCAAAAATGGCTCTGCTTTTTTATTTTGTCGAGCGCTAACAAGGTATATCTTTTTGACAGGGTTTTAAATATAATTTCGTTTTTTATAGGCTTTGCCGGGGGATGTTTTTTTTATGCCATTGATCTCACCGGGCCAATGGTGATCACCAGGGGGGGCCTTTTGCGGCTTTTGCTCCTATTACGGAGAGATTTCAAAAACTCATTTTCCGTGGAAGCAAGCTTGAATTAAAAATATCCATTGTCGGATCCGGGGATGGTCTTTTTGTGATACTATGGGTAACTGTCACTGGAAAATTCCCGGGGATCAGATGGCGACTTGTATTCCACAAAGAGGGACCTTGATCAACATCCGGTACCCCCCTAACAAAAAAGGCCCCCAACGAAAAACGCTGAAAGCCTTGATTTTACAATGGCAGGCCAGGAGGGATTCGAACCCCCAACACCCGGATTTGGAGTCCGGTGCTCTACCAATTAGAGCTACTGGCCTGTGTGAAGTGCTCAAGTCTTCTACTTCATTCCCCCCAATAATGCAACCTGTTTTTTTATTTTTAGAAAAAAACCTATCTTTCCGGTACGGTTAGGGGGTGCCCCCTTCTTTACAAAATCTTTACAACCTTATCTCCGATGAACAAACTTTCTTTACATCTTTCATATATTTTTGGGCTGAACCGGCATTTTTTAAACTGCTTGAAATGTTTTTTGGCTCAAAACCTGTCCAAAAAGATAAAAGAGGAGGAATGGAAGCACACGTTAAAGGCGGGGTTGGCGACAGGCGCCGACCTGGAAAATACGACACGATCATTAAAGGAGGATCAAATGATAAGCAGCGTTGGCAGTATGAACAGTTACATGCCCTTAATGCGCCCGAATCAAGCGGGGCAAGGGCCGGAAGATCGGTTCCAGTCCGCAGACACCGACTCAAGTGGCGGCATTTCAACTTCCGAACTTGAAAGCTTTGCGTCAAGCATGGAAGAAACCACCGGCACGGCCATTGATACCGAAACGGCCATGGAAAGCTATGACCTGGACGGCGATGACCAGCTGAGCGGAGAAGAGTTGTTCACCCTGGTCTCCGAGTATGGACTCCAGCCTTCCCCGTCCGGGCCTGGTCAGGGGGGCGGTGGCCCATCCAAGGGCGGGGGTAAGATGATGCACCCCCCACCACCCACCCAATCGTCATTTTTGCTTGAAGAGGAGACATCCACCTCTGAAACATCCACCTCGGAAGAATGGTATGCCCAGCTCCTCGAAAAAGTCAGCAGCGCCTACGGCTACAGCGATGAGGTCGAAACCCTGCTGAATCAAACGGCCTGATGAAGGCGTAAGCTCATTTTCCGGCCCCCCTGTTTAACTTCGTCCACGGGCAGACCGCCGGTACGGGGAGCCGGAAAACCGGGCAAACCATCGGTGAAAGTTTTGCAAGGATTTTCAGGCAGAACATGTTTAATTGTGGTATGATGCCCGACTAACTTTCTCTGGAGACCCTGGATGGGATATTTGAAAGGTTTGCCGGCAGAAAGACTGTACTTGAAACCGATATGAAGAAGAGGGTGTTTGTCCTGAAGGCGGATGGTGCAGAGGAGACATTTTCATTTGAGATATCCGGATTTTACCAGGCCCTGGTGGAAGCCAGAGGATGGATCGGTTATGCCGATTCAAAATACTAATTATAAAACAGGGACGGGCCATTCAGTGATCGGCCCGTCTTTTTTGTTTTAAAAAAATGTGGTTTAAAAAAGAGTTGCTATGAAACGTTTTGAAGAGTTGTTCAGCGAGTTGAAAGCCAAGGCAGAGTCAAAGGATCCCGAATCCGGAACGGTAAAGGAACTTGAGAAGGGTAAGCATTTTATCGGAAAAAAAATCATTGAAGAGGCCGGTGAGGTTTGGATGGCGGCGGAATATGAAGGCCGTGAAAAAACCGCCGAGGAGATTTCCCAGCTTTTGTACCATCTGCAGGTGATGATGATTGCCTGTGATCTCTCCCTTGAAGATGTGTATAAATATCTGTAGCGATAAGGATTTTTTATTATGTTAAAAATAGCTCTTCCGAACAAAGGCTCTCTTTCTGAAGGTGCCATCCGTCTTGTTTCCGAGGCAGGGTATAACTGCAAGCGATACGGCCGTGAACTTAAAATTATTGATGCGGCAAATGATGTGGAGTTTATCTTTTTAAGGCCGAGGGATATTGCCGTTTATGTCAGCAATGGCATCCTCGATCTCGGGATCACGGGCAGGGATCTTGCCATTGACAGTGAGGCCAATCTTGCGGAACTTCTCTCCATGGGGTTTGCCAAGTCCAAATTCTTCTATGCGGTTCCCAATGAGAGTGACCTGAGCCCTGAAACATTTTCCGGTATCACCATTGCCACATCCTATCCAAATCTTGTTGCCGGGGATCTTGCGAAACGGAACATCGATGCCAAGATTATCCGACTGGACGGTGCCATTGAAATCTCCATCAACCTGGGAGTTGCCGATGCCATTGCCGATGTGGTTCAGACGGGAAGGACCATGGTTGAGGCGGGGTTGAAAACAGTCGGGGGGTCCGTTCTCGACTCCGAGGCCGTGCTTGTGGGCCGAACCAGTGATGTGGCTGACAAGGATCAGGTTTCTGTGTTTATCGAGAGACTTCGGGGAATTATTGTCGCCCGTGAATATGTGATGATTGAGTATGACGTGGAGAAAAAGAACCTCGAGAGCGCCTGTGTGGTGACTCCCGGGATTGAAGCCCCCACCGTGGCCCCCCTTCGGAAGGACAACTGGTATGCGGTGAAATCCATGATCCGGAAAGAGGAGATTAACGGCATCATGGATGAACTTGTGAAGCTGGGTGCAAAAGGCATTATTGCAACCTGTATTAAAACCTGCAGGATCTGAGATTCCGGGCCGAGACCGACCCTTTGCAGATTTCAATACAGGTTTTCACGACGACATGAACCGGGCGGTCCTGTGGGTGACCGCCCTTGCCTCTTTACAAATTCTTTACATCTATCTTATATTTTGGGCTAATCGGCGATTTTTAAACTGCCTGAAACCGTCATCAAATGCCTTATGGCTGTTCCTTCCCATGGTTTTTGACGATTGTATTGCCGGAAATATTGTGGCATAGTATGGATCTATGGAGGCTTAAATCCAGGTACCCATGATAGAGGAACGGCTACCATGAATCTACAGGGCGATTTTGAAGGGTTAACACTTGCCAGTATTCTTCAACTTTTGTGTAATGATCAGAAAACCGGAATCCTGGCCGTTACCCGGGAGAATGTTGAAAGCCGGGTATTTTTTGACCATGGAACCATTATCTATGCTTCTGCTTCTCTAAAACAGGCAAGGCTTGGTTTTTTACTGCGCACCGATGGCATCATCTCTGCCCAGCAGCTTCAAAAATGTCTTGCCCTTGCCAAAGAAGAGAAAATCCATCTGGGTAAAATTCTGGTTGAAAAAGGGTATATTTCCCTGGAGACCCTGAAAAAATACAATACCAAACAGGTGGAGACCATCCTGTATGACCTTCTTTTCTGGGAAAAAGGAAAATTTGAATATAAAGATGTCAGGTTGAACCTTAAAAATATGATTGTTACCCAACTCAATCCCATGAAGCTGATCCTTGAAGCCTCAAGGAGAATCGACGAATTATCCGTCCTGAAAAAAGTAATCCCCAGTGACAAACTGGTATTTAAAATGTCAGGAAAAGTTCAAACCAAAGAAGAAATCAAACTCAATGCCAATGAATGGCGTGTGCTTTCCCTGATTGACGGATCCCGGTCCGTGCGGCAGGTGATCACGGAAAGCGGTTACGATGAGTTTGCCGTTTATAAAATTTTTTTCTCTGTGATATCATCGGGGCTGATCGAGCAAAAAGAAGAGATCCAGCTCAATAACGGGGAAACCGGCAACGGGTTATCCGCCATTATCACGGTTTTCAACGACATACTCCAGACCATTAAAAAAAACGTTGCCGAAGAGTTGGGGGAAAGAACCCACTCGCTTTTCCAGGAAAGCAAATCCGAACTGGGGACCCCGATCAAGAAAATATTTGAAAATTTTCATCCGGATAATACAAAAAACGAGAATCTCCAGGCCATTGAGTCCGTCTTAAAGTCCATGGACGAAATTAAGGACCAGAAAGAGTTGATCATCTCAGGCTTTATCGAGTATTGTGAGCAGGTGTTGATAAGTGTCGGCAAGATTATAGGTTCGAGCCCACTGATGAAAACCCTGAATGATATTGAAAAAGTTCTGGGGTATGTTCAGACCTACCAAACCGGATCAAAAGAAAAGGATAGAATCGTCATTGACATGAAAACCGCCATGGACGGTATCCGTTCACAGTTCAATGCAGGCAAACGCCAGGGAAAGCCCCCAAAGGGGATCTTTTCCCTTTTCTCATGATCCTCCCAAGTCTATGAATCCGATAGCTTCCCCCCCCCGTAGGCCAGGAAGGAAAGGGCAGCTGTCCGGAAAAGGGCACGGATAATATCCAACACCTCTTCGTCCACAAACGGATTAAAAATCGCAACATAATCGGCGATAAACAAAAGGCAGACCGTGACCAGGATCAAATTAATCACCTTCCCGACTTTCCCCCCGGCGTACTTGACCCGGCCCTTGTTAAAGACAAAAATAATAATTAGATAAATTACCAGAGTGAAAATCGATATGATCGTTTGTGCGGTCATTGATCCTCCATTTTAACCTATTTCATCAAAACGGGTATTCAGAAAATCCATAACGGCGTCTGCCACTTCATCGGTCACGAAACCCTTTCTTTCTACCACTCCAAGATAGTACTTGCCAACGGGAAAAATTAAAAAATCGTTTTTGTTTTTTCGTAAAAAAGCGGCATATTTAAATTTATTCTTTCCCAGGACAGACAGACTCCGGCCGCAGGACCATACCACTTCAGCGACGGTTTCGAATTCTGTCATATCATGAATCATGATATTTCCCCTGTTATCCACCAGAACGTACTGATCAACGCCCTTGATCCGGCCAATATCTGAAAAACAATCCATTAACACCATCGTTTTTTCCACTTTTTATGCAAGGTCGAGGATGAATTTATGAACAGCATCCGGCAGGGTTGGTGTCCTGGTGACAATTACAACCAACAGGTGGTCCGGCATCCTGTGAACCATGAAATACTTATCCGCAATCCGGATGCACATGCCCTGGATATCCGGATAGGCGGATTGGCCGCTGGTGTAGCTGCGGAAGAACTCCCTGCCAAGGATTTCAATATCTGCCCGGGTTAAAACGTCCGGCATTCGGGTCTCTCTGACCCCGTTTTCCGTATCGTATAAAAAGACACCGATAACTTCAGAAAAAGAGCAGATTGTTTTCAGAATCCTGCCTTTATCCCGGTGGATTTCCTTTTTACGGGGACAAAAAGAATAGGCATTACGATAACCGCATGCACGGCATTGAAAGACGGCTTTCCCATTTGAAAAGGCCGACCCCTCCAGATCGTTTTTTTCCCCGCACTCTTCACAAAAGAAAATCATATCAGTTACGGAACAGTGATTTTATTTTTGCCCAGAACCCTCCTGCCTTCGGTTCTGCCGAATCCGTAGCCCCCTCTTCTGCCACTGTCTCCATTTGGATTTCAGGATCCGAACGGGGTTCCGTGAGGTCTCCCTTTTCCGGGGCATGTCTGTACCGGGCAAGGGAGGCCAGCAGTTCCAGGAGTGAGATCTTATCCGGGTCCTCCCGCCATTCCGCTTTTAAAAGGGACACATCTTCAGTAAAAGCCGTGAAAACCGTTTCCTCTGTTAACCCGCCCGGTTTT
Organism: Desulfobacterium sp.; assembly: GCA_030145245.1. Taxonomy (GTDB): domain Bacteria; phylum Desulfobacterota; class Desulfobacteria; order Desulfobacterales; family Desulfobacteraceae; genus Desulforapulum. Next base: position 170,583 of record JAQYWC010000001.1, on the reverse strand, counting down.
TTAAGGCAAACCCTTAACCTTTCCAGGAGACGTGACGCCTGGTCTTCTTCCTCTTCCCCAAAGGATTCATCTTCATATTGGAAAGGGACAATGGCCTCCTGGTCATCAGGCGGGTCACTCTCGGCCCCATCGGCGAGCCGGTCATTTTCCATGCTTTGGTCCGTATCTACGGCAGGCGCTTTTATTTTCTTTTCCGAAACATCCAGGTTGAAAAATGCATCAAGGCTGCTTTCTATTTCCGGTATGGGCTCCTTGTTCATTCGCTGGGGAGTAACGCTATGAACCCCTTCTTTCTGATCCGTGTCTTCTGCCGCCCCGGGCATATCCATGCCATATTCCTGGTCGGGTCCGTGAATTTCAGCCAGGTGGATGGCATCCAAAAGCTTGTCTGCAGGAGACTCTTTGGCCATGAAAAGGTCATCCAGCATATCCCTCGAATCAGATACTTCCTTTCCCTTTCCGGCCAGGGCCGGGGGGATGTCATCATCGGCCCGGTGGGATGCGGGAAATGAGATCTCCTCTTCCGGAAGTCTGTTCAGGGGAACCGAATCCCCGGTTGAGGGTGCGGCTTTAAGATGCGACAAGGCCGGTGCCACCTCTTCATCCACTGGATCCCGGACAGGCTTGGTCATAGGGGGTCGGGCTATTTCACGCTTAAATTCTTGAAACGCACGGATATCGGCTTCAAGCATCTGTTTTTGATCAGCAGCCGTCAGATCCGGATTCCGGACCATACGTTCATAACTTTGAAAAACAGAATGCAAAAGCGCGATGGAGTCCTTATGGGCATCGGCCTTATTCCGGGCGACATATCCCCCGATACTGTGCATGATTTTCAAAAATGAAGAATGAATTTTATGGGACTTCATTTTTGAAGCCAGCGGTTCAATCACAGCATTAAAACTTTCCAGGGTGATGTCTGAGATTTCCCAGTCGATGGAAAGGATCACTGCCTTAAGCGCCTCTATTTCCTTTTCGGATACCAGGGGTACTCCAGATATCCCGGCCTTGAAACGTTTAAAGGATTGGATTCCCCGGGCCAGTATTTCATCGGCTTTCCCGGGACTCTCCCGGGGAAGGTGAACGAGACTGTCCAGGAGTTCCACCAACGTACGGAGGACCGGCACGGTATCTTTATGGGCGTTATTTATTTCAGATGCCAGGTATTTGCCAATGGAGTGCAGCATTTTCCCAAAAGAGGCTGCGGGGTCATTGCCCCTGACCTGGGTTTCAAGGTCTGCGACCTGTCTTTGAAAGTCCTTTACATCATCAGCCGTTACGCCGGATTCCATGGAACCAATAATCTGTTTGATGTTCTCAAGAGAATTCAAAACGCCCTCCTTAGAATAGATGCTCCTGGATGGATGCCAGTGTAATGGATATGATCTTTTTCAAGGTAGGAATCACGTTCCCCCCGTTTAAAGCGCTTGCCTCAAATGCAGGAACTTTTAAAAGGCTGTTCAGGTCCTTTTGCAGCATTTGTGAGGAGAGGGTGGGAATATCGGATTTTTTTAAATCAATTTTATTATATTGCATAACCAGTGGGATGTTAAACAGATCAAGCTTATAGGTTTCCAGATTTTCATATAGTTGATTTAAAGACTCGATATTTTTTTTCCGCTGGGATTGCTGAACATCGGCCACAAAAACAATACCGTCTACCCCCCGCAGCACCAGCCTGCGGGTGGCATTGTACTTTACCTGACCGGGAACGGTGTACAATTGGATGGCCACATCAAATCCCTTTATCTGCCCCACGTCAAAGGGCAGAAAGTCAAAAAAAAGGGTTCGGTCGTCTTGGGTTTTAAGACTGACCATTTCGGTCTTGATCTGCTCCCGGTAGATCCGGTTGATATACTCAAGGTTTGTTGTTTTCCCTCCCCTTCCCGGACCATAGTAAACAATTTTGATCTGTACTTCCTTGGTCTTTACATTGATGAGCGCCAAATTTTCCCCCTTAAGGTTCCGGGTTTGGTAAACCGGTTCTGCCCGGGCTGATTCCTTGGCTCAATATCTCATGGGATATCCGGATCGCCCAGCACCCGAATAATTTCCTTGATGGTCTCAGCTACTTTCAGTCTCACAATTCCAAGTGAAATATTTTTGTTGAACATGGAAACAAGCAGGGTGTCTTTGCTGACTTTGCTGAAATGGATGCTTAAATTTTCACCCTTATGAAACAACAGGGAAAATTCGGATTCACCCACCAGCTTAGCCATGGCATCTACGGCTGCGAAATTGCCTGCTGCCAAGGCTGCAAAAGCAGTGGAATCCAGGAGGGCCTTTCCATTGTCATGCTTGGCAATGGTGTTTCCGCTCATCTCCATATAGATCACATGATCAATTCCGGCGGCGATCAAATGGGTTTCAATCGCATGGTCTATGGCATCAAGCTGGCTTTGATTCAACATGTTGGGATGTTATCCCATATCTGCGAATTGTGCAATATACCAGTCCCATATTTGTTGAATTGAATTAAATCAAGCCCTTTGTATCATAGGAAATTTTACCGGGCGGGCACAAATCAACACCTGATTTTACACCGTGTCCCGGCTTAAGTCGGTGGTCAGGATGATTGTAACCGCAAACCCGCCGGATTTAAGATTCCGGGCCGAGACCGACCCTTTACAGGTTTCAATACAGGTTTTCACGATGGCCAGTCCAAGGCCGACCCCGCCGGAATCCCGATCCCGGGAGGGTTCCGGGCGGAAGAAAGGCTCGAACAGCTGATCCAGGAGATGCCCGGGCACACCGGGGCCGAGATCCCTGACCTCGATGGCCACCCCATGGTTTCTTCTTTCGGCGGCAACATGGATCGGGCCGGCCTCCCCGGCGTATTTGACAGCGTTTCGCAAAAGGTTGGCAATCGCCCGGGTCAACAGCTCCACGGATGCAACCACCCGAATCCCCGGATCCATGGTGGTGATGATCTCTACGGCCGGTGTGCTCTCCCGCTTCACCGCTGCCTGAACCACGGACCCAAGGTTAATGGATTCCAGCCTGACCGTTTTGCTGTTCATATCGGCCCGGGAAAAGGCGAGGAGTTCCCGGACCAGTTTGGACAAGTGGTCCACATCTTCCATCACATCCATCACCCGCTCCCGGTTTTCTGTCCGGGTTCGCTGTTCCAGTGCCCCCAAGCCAAACTGAATCCGGGCAATGGGTGAGCCCAGTTCATGGGCCACATCTCCCAGGAATCGTTTTTGGCCTTTCACAAAGGCTTCCAACCGTGCGGTCATGTGGGTGACCGCCCTTGCCAGGCGGCCGATCTCATCGCTCCTGGGTTCATGGATGGACACATGGAAGCGCCCCTTGGCAATCTCCTCGGTGGCAAGGGTGATGCGGGCAAGGGGCCGGGTGATGCTTCTGACCATGGGGATCCACAAGAGAACTGAGATCAGCATCATCGCCAGGGCGGTAATCATCCAGGGCAGTGGATCGATATAAAAACCGTTTCCCGTTACGGAATCCGATACGGCCAGAAAAAGGGCATGGCTTGGCCGGCGGGACGGTCCAGGGGGTAACGGGATTCGAATCCCGGTCCAATAGCGGACCGGGTGCCGTGTCCGCATTATCAGATGCGGTTTTTCCCCCATGGGTCCGTTTCTGATAAAGTCCCGGGGATCGCCTTCCCCGGGAGGGTGAGGCCGCCTTTCAGGGTCCCCGAACCAATCAGGAGGCGGCACATGTCCCGGAGGCGGTTTTGGCCCCAACGCCTCCCTCGCCCTTGCGATCACCTCTTCAGGCAGATCCGTTTCCATGGAAGAGAAACAGGATGCGTCTTCAAGCACAAGTGCGAAATCCACCTGGTGAATCCCTGCATGCCTGGCAAGCACCTTGGACCAGTTATTCCTGGACGTCTGTTCCAGGTCATGGGCCATCAGCATACTGGCGGTCCGGAGGCGGTTCAACACTTGTTCTCCGAAAACAGCATGGAGATTAACCTGGGGCTGGAACACAACAAAGACGACCGGAACCGTTGCCACCAGGGTCAGGTTGAGAAAGAACCAGCCCACGATCTTTGAGAACAGGGACGACACAGGTTTGATCATGGCTGCTCCCCGGGCGTCTTGAACATATACCCGACGCTCCGGACAGTTTGAATGAACCCGGGGTTGCGGGGATCTTCACCAAGCTTCCGCCGCAGGGAGGAGATATGGACATCAATGGTACGATCAAACACGTCATAACTGCGGCCGGCCACGGCATCCAAAAGCTGATCCCGGTTCAGAACCCGCCCGGCAGCCCCGGCCAAACAGGTCAGGAGGTCGTATTCGATGGGGGTCAGGCTCAGTTCTTTCCCATGGAAACGAACGGTTCGAGCGCTTTGCTCTATTTCCAGATCCCCGAATATCAAGATCTTCTCCGTGGCTGTGGCTGCCGCCCGGGATGCGGATAAGACATATCGGCGGGTCACGGCACGAAGGCGTGCCAAAAGCTCACGGGAGGAAAAGGTCTTGGGCAGATAATCATCGGCCCCCAGCTCAAGCCCCACGATCCTGTCGGTCTCCTCCCCCCGGGCGGTGAGCATCAAAACCGGTATGTCGGATGACCTGCGCAACCGCTTCAACACCTCGAATCCGTCCACCTGCGGCATCATCACATCCAGGATCACCGCGTGATAGTCACCGTTCAGTATCATTTCAAGCCCCTGGTTTCCGTTGTGGGCTGCCTCCACCTTGTATCCCATGGGCCCGAGGTAGTCCGCCACAAGCCGGCAAAGTTTCTTGTCATCGTCGACAATCAGAATGTTCATGCCGGTCGGCACACTCCCTTGATCGGTCATTGGTCCCCCTGCCCTTTCAATAAAAATTCAATGCCCTGTTTTACACCCTTGGTGACACCGGGACAATGCACTTTACCAAATCTTTACAATTTGGTTCACAAACAAAAAAGGATTTTAACATTCGTCCCCTATCATAAGACCAGCCCCCCCCTGACCTGGTCAAGTAAAAGTGGACTCTTTTGTTAAAAAGCCTTGGGACACCAGGACAATCCACTACGGTAAAACGATCAACATGGCTTACTTATTGGAAATTGAATACGGAATGAGCTTCCCATTCCAAGCCGTCTTTCAACGTTTATCCGACCGCCATGGCTGTCAACGATGTGCTTGCAGATGGCAAGTCCCAACCCGCTTCCGCCCTCGCTTCTTGACCGGGCCTTATCGGCACGATAGAACCGTTCAAAGATAAAAGGCAGTTACTCTTCAGAGATGCCGATGCCGGTATCGGTATCGGTATCGGAGACTGAGTAGTAAAATTTGAAGGAAGTAAAGTGTCATGTGATATGGTTGAAGCCCGGTTCCCCTTGCAGGGACAAGGATAAAATGGCATGCTTATCAAAGGTTCTTTTTTAACCGGAATAAAAATAAGGAGCGAAAAATGAAGGTTATCATTGATCTGTGTGTGGTGCCCCTGGGTGTGGGGCTGTCTGTTTCCAAATACGTTGCAGCCTGTCATGAAATCATCAATGCAGCCGGGCTGAAATCTGAACTCCATGCCTATGGCACCAATATCGAAGGGGATTGGGACCATGTTTTTCGTGTGGTTAAGGAATGCCACGAAAAAATCCACGAGATGGGTGCTCCCAGGATAACCACCACCATCAAGGCCGGCACCAGGACTGACCGGGATCAGACCATGGCCGACAAGGTCACCAGCGTCAGGGAAAAGCTATAGCCACAAAGGTGAAACAACATGACAGACAAGAAAAGAGACCTGGCCGGACCGGGAATAGGAGATTACAGTCTTCTGGCCGGTGAGCTGCCCAAGAACTACAAGGCCCTTCTTACGCCCATGGAAAGAATGAAGGCTGTCTTTGCAATAAAAAATTATATTGAGGCAAACCTTTGCGATGAACTCAATCTGCAGATGGTCCAGGTTCCCCTTATCGTCGACAGGGACAGTGGCGTGAATGATTACCTGGATCGCGATGGATCGCGGACACCCGTGGAATTCCCTTGTGGGCTTGGGCTCGACCCCCCCATACAGGCCCAGGTTGTCCAGGCTGCCACAAAATGGAAACGCATGGCCCTTGCCCAGTTCGGCTGCAAAACCGGTGAAGGCATCTGTACCGACATGAGGGCTGTGCGTAAGGACTACTTTCTGGATCATGACCACAGCGCGTACGTGGATCAGTGGGACTGGGAACTTGTTATTAAAGATGAAGACCGGACACTCGACTTTCTAAAAAATATCGTCACCAGGATATGGAAGGTGATCCGGGGTGCCGGGGAGATGGTGCAGGAAATGTTTCCTCAACTCAAAACTTCCCAATACCCTGATATCCCCAAAGAACTCACCTTTTATCATGCCGAAGAGATTCTTGACCTGTACCCGGACCTGCCCCGGAAAGAGCGTGAGACACGGATTCTTTTGGAGAAAGCTCCGGCGGTCTTCATCATCGGCATTGGCTGGCCCCTGAAAGACGGCTACCCCCACGAGCTGCGGGCCGCTGATTACGATGATTGGGCTGTCCCGAGTATGGCTAAAAACGGTGACCAATACCATGGGTTGAACGGCGATATCCTGGTCTGGAATCCCGTAACAAAACGTCGCCATGAGCTGACCTCCATGGGCATACGGGTCACAAAAGAGACGCTCAGAATTCAGCTCAGGATGTCAGGCCAGGAGGATTTTCTGGATCTCCCCTATCACCGGGCCATTCTGAACGATCAGATTCCACTCAGCATCGGAGGCGGCATCGGACAGTCACGGACCTTCATGTATCTTTTGCGGACGGCTCATATCGGGGAGGTTACCGTATCCGTCTGGCCAAAGGTGCTCAAGGATATCTGCGCAAAGAACAACATCCATGTGCTCGAATAAACACCACTGGTGGTGAATGGCAAAAAGCATTACAGGGGAAAGATATGAACCTTCCACATCTTTTTTCGTCCGGGCAGATAGGAAGCTGTACCTTGAAAAACAGAATCATCATGCCCCTTTTTCCCACGAAATATGCAACAGACAGCAAAGTAAACCAAAGAATGCTGGCATTTTACAAGGCAAGAGCAAAGTGCCAGGTTGCGCTGATTGTTCTTGACTGTCCCTGCCTGGATTATCCAGGAGTTTACAAAGGGGAACATCAGCTCCGGTTTGACCGGGAAGAGCATGAACAGGGAATCAAAAAGCTTCTGAATGTGATCCACCTGGAAGGCTGCAAAGCATTTATGCACCTTAACTATCCAAAAGAAAAAACGGCAAATGGGTGGCACCTCTTGGAAATTCCATGACCTTCAGGGAGGCTGAAGAGATACTCGCAGCCATGGTTTGCGGGGCAGCCTTGAAACTATGATTCATGCGGTATCAAGACGCCGTGGTGGCCAAAAGTTTCACTATGCAACCCTGAAGGCTATGCTATGACATAGCAAACAAGTTGGGGATAACGTGAATTTATTTCTAATTAAAAAAACAATAAATTACTACCGTGAAAACAAAGCAATTGTGGTGGACACCGTTGTTTTAATCGTTGCTATCATAACAACTGGTATATATTTACACTATGCTGAAGCAACTGAATCATTTTATGAATTTACGCGAAAACAAGAATATTACGATCTTGACGAAATCATACTTACAATTGCAATTTCATCATTTTACCTTTTAATTTACACCCTGAGAAGATTTTTCGAGTTAAAAAGAGTTATGATTCAAGCCAACACAGATCCCCTGATTGGGATTCTCAACAGGAGAAAAGGCAGCGATTTAATTAAGAGCGCAATAGACCGGTCGAATTTACCTGGCAAACCATCATCTATAATTATGTTTGATATCGACAACTTCAAAAGCATCAACGATACATACGGACATGATACAGGTGATTATGTTTTAAAAAAGATAGCATCAATTACTAAAAAGGAAAGCAGGGAATTTGATGTATTAATCAGATGGGGTGGGGAAGAATTTATGATTTTATGCCCAAAAACAAATTCAGATAACGCATACAATCTCGCAGAAAGACTTAGAAAGTCCATAGAAAATCATCAGTTCAAAGACTTAACTCAAATTACGGCAAGTTTCGGGGTCACGGCTTTAAATCATGGTGAAAGTCTAAAAGCCCAAATAGACAGGGCAGATGGGAATCTTTACAAAAGCAAAAAAGGCGGGAGAAACAAGGTGACTAAAAGTTAATGCCGACATGAACATAACTCCCCAATCTGGCCCTGGGCGACCATTGAAGAGACACCCGAACATACAGCCCGGTTAAACGTCAAGTAGAAAAGATATCAACTGTCGACTCAGAAACCGATTAATGATACTTATGCTTGAATGTCAGGTGCAGAACCCTTATGTAACACTTTTAACTAATAACCTTATAAAGGTCTGATTAATGGCTCTTTTAATCTTTTATATTTTTATCGCCCTTTTTTTCTCTTTCATGTGTTCCCTTATGGAGGCGGTTCTCCTGAGCGTCCCCCATTCATACATAGCTGTAATGGAAAAAAACAACCCAAAGACCGGAAAGCAGTTCCGCACCCATAAAACCAATATTGACAGGCCCCTGGCCGCCATACTCAGCCTTAACACCATTGCCCATACTGCCGGGGCTGCAGGTGCAGGTGCCCAGGCGGTTGCCGTTTTCGGCAACCAGTTCGTCGGCGTTATCTCTGCTGTCCTGACCCTGTTGATTCTTGTTATATCGGAACTCATCCCCAAATCCCTGGGGGCGTCCTACTGGAGGCAGCTTGCCAAGCCGGTATCCGTCAGCCTGAACTACCTGATTCCCATTATGCTTCCCTTTGTATGGATATCCAAATTCATTACCGCACTCTTCTCATCAAAGGAGAGTTCACACAGTTTCTGCAAGGAGGAGTTTACAGCCATGGCGGAACTTGGTGAAAAATCGGGAAAGCTGAGAAAGCAGGAAGCCAGGATTTTGCGAAGCCTCTTCAGGTTCAACTCCCTTCATGTGGAAGATGTCATGACTCCCAGGACCGTTGTATTTGCACTGGATGAGGAGATGGTTATCAAGGATATCCTGGAAAGACATCCTGACATGATCTTCTCTAGGATTCCGGTTTACAGCGGCAACATTGACCGGATAACCGGCTATGTAATGAAACACGAGATCCTGAAATCCTCTGCCCAGGACAAACACGACACACCCGTTTCAAAGCTGAAAAGGGCAATAAACACGGTTCCCGAAACCATGTCCCTTCCCAATATATTTGACTTCCTGCTGAATCGCCGGGAACACCTCTCCCTTGTCGTTGATAAATACGGCGGGACCGCAGGCATAGTGACCCTGGAGGACATAGTTGAGACCCTGCTGGGCATGGAGATTGTTGATGAGCTTGATACAACAGAAGATATGCAGGCCCTTGCACATTCCAAATGGCAGGCAAGGGCACGCAGGATGATGAAGGAGCATTCAACCCATTGCCAGGATGGATGCCGATGATACAATAGCCGATGTCCTAATAGAAAAAAGCGATTCTTCGCCATCAAAATGTATATTTAGACAGCAGGGTCAGAAATGGCTCTGCTGTTTTTATTTGGATTTCCCGGAACAGGGCTTGGCGCACATTCCAGCCTTATCTTTTGTTAATGCTTTTGTTGAGAAAAAACAACTTCCTGTCTGTTATTGACAGAGCCGATGGTTTGCTATATGGTTTTTTTGTCGGCCAGCTGGCCGACAAACCGTCATCTGACCTGCAAACCGTGGCATACGTCTCGTTTTGATGAAGAGAGTAACCGCTGTTGGCAGCTTAGATGAAATGTTGTGTCGGGGATCTGTGGCAAAAACAAATTCATAGGTTATCAAGGAGCAACCATGGGACATTTTCGTGAGGTTACGCCGGGACGCAGGGTGGTGCAAAGGCTCTATATTGCCGTCATGCTCTGGTTTGTGGGACGGGCCATTGTGGCCGCATCCAAGGCGGACAAGGATGTAAAACAAGAATTTGATGCATTGCCGGACGGGTTCACGTTCTCATTGGGCTCACTCCCTTCAGGGCCTCGCATGGTGATTCAAAAAAAGGCCGGGGGCAAGGTCCGGTATTTGGGCCAAGGCAAAGGGGTGGACATTGATTTAAACCTCACCATCAAGCATCTCCAGGCTTTTTTCATGATCTTTTCGTTTCAAGAGAGCACCGCAACCGCGAATGCCCGGGCACGGCTTTTTGTGGACGGTGGCGTGCCCGAGGCCTGTGCCGTGGTCCGGGTATTAGACATTGTCCAGGTTTATCTGCTGCCAAAGGTGATAGCGAAGCTGGCCGTAAAGAGGTACCCGGTTTGGTCCTGGCGGCGTCATATCCTGGGGCGGAGCGTGGTTTACCTGAGAACTGTGACCGGCATTTAAAAAGGAGGCATGCACAATGAATAGGAATGTTACCCAGTTTGTTTTCCCATCAAAGATTGGTGCGGGTACCCGGGCAATGGAGCATTTGCCCTATGACCTCAGTGGATTTGGGGCCGTGCGTCCCATGGTGGTTTGTCTGGAATCCGTTGATGCGGATGGGGAACTGACCCCCCTGGAAGATGCCTTTCGGGGATCAGGCCTCACCTTTGGGGTGTATGCCATGGAGGCCACGCCCACCATGGAAACGGTTCGGGAAGCGTGGACCCATTATCACGAAGGGGGATATGATGCCCTCATTGCCGTGGGGGGTGGAGTGGTGATGGACGTGGCCAAGTGCCTTGCCGTCGCTGGAGCCAACACCCCAGATCTCCTTCGCGAGCTGTTGCATGAAGGGGGCACGGTTTCAAAAACAGTGCCCTTTGCCTGGGTCCCCACCCTGGATGCCACGTGCGGGGATTCGGCTCCCCGGGCATGTCTTGGGGGGAAACGGATTAACGGAACGGCCCTGAGCCCCAATATCATCGCCATTGATCCGCGCATGCTCTCCTCCCGGGATCCCTACGCCGTGGCTGAAGCGGGTCTGGGGGCATTGGCCACGGCCCTGTGCCCCTATGAAAAAGGAGAGATCCATGGCTTAATCCGCCCCTATGTACAGCTCAGTGTTCGTCAGGTCATGGAGGGGTTGCTCCCCTTGATGCAGCCCCGGGAGACACCCCCAAAAGGTGCTCTTCGCTGGTTCCGCAAGGAAAAAGGCCGGGAGGAGGAGGTGGCCCATGTGACTGCCATGGCTGTCGCAGGCTCCCTTGAGCCCGGGGCAAAGAAAAGCCTCACCTTTGGGCTGGCCAATGCGTTGGCCCCTTTAAGCCGGGTCTCAGCAGAGGTGTTGGCTGGGGTGCTTTTACCCTGGGTTTTGAACCATGCCCACGAACAAAAGGGACGGGATCTCTCGTCCATGCTCAGGGCCATGGGGGATATGGAGCGCCTTTGTGCCACCCCTGAACCCCAGCGCACCAAGGCGGGCCTGGCCCTGTTGCAGGAGAAGATCAACCGGATCTGGCTTGCGACAGAGACCCGCCTGCCCCGGACCTTGGAAGAGGCGGGCATCCCAAGGGAAGGTCTTTTGGAGTGTTGCCAAGGGGTTGCCTCAGCCATTGAAGGATGGGATTCCCAGGAGATTGAGGCCCTGCTTTTGACCGCCTACGAAGGGGGCGGGGTTCACCCTGAAATGTTGGAAAATAGTTATATGCAGGAGGTGGTATAATGCACAATCCAGGCTACTATGATTTTTTTTGCGGGGTGAAAACCGTTGCGAGCCACCAGGCATTGGAGTGCATCCCCGGTCTGCTCCGGGACCTTGGCGCTTCAAAACCCATGATCATTGCAGACAAAGGGGTGGTGGCCGCAGGACTTGTGGCCATTGTGGAGGAGGCCCTTTCCCCGGACATGCCGGTTGTGGCGGTGGAGGATGATGTACCCGTGGACTCGGATGTGACCACGGTCCACCGCATTGCCGGTGCATATTGCGGCAAGGGTTGTGACGCCTTGATTGCCGTGGGCGGCGGGTCGGTGATGGACACGGCCAAAGGGGTCAATATTATGGTCTCAGAAGAGGCCGAAAGCCTGCTCGATTTTTCTGGAACCGGTGTCCTTAAGCGTCCCTTGAAACCCCTGGTGGCCGTTCCCACAACAGCTGGAACAGGGTCTGAGGTGACCCTTGTGGCTGTGATCAATGACCCTTCCATTAACCGTAAATTACTCTTCAGTTCTCCCTTTCTGCTTCCCGACATCGCCATCCTCGACCCCCGTATGACCCTGACCCTGCCGCCCCATTTAACGGCGGCGACAGGCATGGATGCCATGACCCATGCCATTGAAGCCTACACCTGCCTTGCCAAAAACCCCATGAGCGATGCCTTTGCCGTGGAGGCCATCTCCCTTATCTCCAAACATCTGCTCCCTGTGGTGAATCAACCGGATGACAAAGAGGGGCGCCTGGCCCTTGCCGTTGCCGCCAATCTGGCCGGGGTTGCATTTTCCAACTCCATGGTGGGAATGGTGCATACCCTGGGGCACTCTGTGGGTGGGGTATGTCATGTGCCCCATGGAACGTGCATGTCAATTCTTTTGCCCTATGGGTTGGAGTACAACATGCACAAAAGCGGCCCGTGGACCGGAGAACTTCTTTTACCCATTGCCGGCGAAACCATTTACGCGGCCACGCCCCCTGAACTGCGGGCGGAGAAGACCGTGGCCTGGCTCAGGGAGTTCAACGAAGCCCTGTATAAAGCCACGGGGGGCAGGCACAGCCGGTGTTTCAAAGAGGTGACAACCCGTGACGGCTCCCCTGCAGTTCCCCGGGAGGCGCTTGCTGACATTGCCAAAACCGCCCTGGGGGACGGCTCCATATTTTACAACCCCGAAGAGCTGGATTTTGAGGATGCCCTGATGGTGATGGAAACGGCCTGGGAAGGGCTTCCTCTCGACATGGATCTTGTAAAAACCGCTTAAATGATGACGCCCCAAACCTTGGCTTTGGGGCCGGACATCCGCATGCAAGGAGTGATTATGGGAACAGGATACATGGGCAGGGTTCTGATTGTGGACCTTGACACCAGGGAGATCACCGAAGAAGAGATTCCGGACCGTATATATGAACAGTACCTCTCGGGCATGGGGCTTGGGGCGTACATGCTTTACAAACATATTCCCCCGGGGGCCGACCCCCTTGGACCTGCGAACATGCTCGGGTTTGTCTCCGGGCTTCTGACGGGAACCGGAAGCCTCTTCACCGGCCGGTGGACCCTTGTGGGAAAATCGCCCCTCACCGGCGGGTGGGGGGATGCCAATTGCGGGGGCACCTTCTCTCCCGCCATCAAGCGTTGCGGGTATGACGGCATCTTTGTGCGGGGGATCAGCAAAACGCCGGTGATCCTTTATATTGACGACCAGGTGACAGAGTTGCGGGATGCCTCGGATGTATGGGGCAAAGACACGGTGGAGACCGAGGCCCATTTCCGGTCAAACTGGCAGGGCCGCCATCTGGGCATCGCCTGCATTGGTCCTGCCGGGGAGAAGGTTTCCCTTATTTCCGGAGTTTCTACGGATAATGGCCGCATGGCTGCCCGCTCAGGCCTGGGCGCGGTCATGGGCTCCAAGCGGTTAAAAGCGGTGGTTCTGGCCGGGAACAAACGGATTGTGCCCCACAACCGTAAGGAGATGAAACGGATCAGCGCCATCTGCAACAAGTGGGTGCAGTTCCAGCCCCCCTTTATGACAGCGGCCATGATGGCCGGAACCGGGGCGTTGATGCGCATGTTGCCAAGCGTCATGGCCCAGGATGGGCTTCTCTACAAAATAATGCTGAAAAAATGGGGCACGGTCTCCATGAACCAGATGTCCGTTGAGATGGGGGACTCCCCCATCAAAAACTGGAAGGGGACAAACAAGGATTGGGGGATCTTTAAATCCCACAGCTCCAACCCGGATCTGTTCACCTCATGCGAACAGGTGAAGTACCACTGCTATTCATGCCCCCTGGGATGCGGGGGGATCTGCTCCACCAAGGGCAAGTTCCAGGAAACCCACAAGCCTGAGTACGAGACGGTTCTCGCCTTGGGGGGCCTGCTTTTAAACAAGGACGTGGACGCCATCTTTTACCTCAATGAGCTCTTGAACCGGGCGGGCATGGACTCCATCAGCGCGGGTCATGCCGTGGCCTTTGCCATTGAATGTTATGAGGAAGGGATCCTAACCAAAGCGGATACGGATGGCCTTGAGCTCACCTGGGGCAACAGCAAAGCCATTGTCTCCCTGATCGAAAAGATGGTGGCCCGTGAGGGCATAGGCCACCTTCTGGCCGATGGGGTCAAACAGGCGGCCCTTCGGATCGGCAACGGGGCCGGGGCATTTGCAGTCCATGCAGGGGGCCAGGAGCCAGCCATGCACGACTCCCGGAACGACCCCGGGTTTGCCCTTCACTACAGCGTGGAGCCCTCACCGGGTAAGCATACCGTGGGTTCCGGCCTCTATTATGAAATGTTCAAACTGTGGCAGGTGGTGGACGGCCTCCCCAAGGTCCCTCCTTTCCACATGAAAAAAAGCAAATACAAGGCCGATGAAGAAAAGGCACGGGAGGGGGCTGCCAACAGCCAGTTCATGAACGTGGTTAACGGGACCGGGCTCTGTCTTTTCGGGTCCTTCCTGGGGGCCAGACGGATCCGGGTGTTCGATTGGATCAACGCGGCCACGGGCTGGTCCCTTACCCCCAACGAGTACATGGACATTGGGGCCAATGTGCAGACCCTGCGCCAGGCCTTTAATGTGCGCCACGGGATTGAACCAAAAGATTTCAAACTGTCTGACCGGGCCCTGGGACGACCGGCCCAGAGCAAGGGCGCCAATAAAGGCCGAAGTGTGGAGATTGAGGTGATGATGCAGGATTACTGGACCCAGTTTGGGTGGGACCCCCTCACGGGAAAGCCCTTTGAAGAGACCATTAAAGAACTCGAAGCCGGGTTGTAAGGGGAGAGAAAACATGTCGTATATCATAACCCAGACGTGCACAGGGTGCGGCGGCTGCCGCCGGATTTGCCCGACAGGTGCCATTTCCGGGGAGAAAAAGCAGCCCCATGGGGTGAACCCGGAACTTTGTATTGAATGTGGCAGTTGTGGCCGAATATGCCCGGCCGGGGCGGTTCAGGATCCCTTTGGCATTGTGCAGCAACGCCTCAAAAAGAAAGCCTGGCTTGCCCCGGTGTTTGATACAAAAACCTGCATGGCGTGTGTCATCTGCCTGGATGCATGCCCCACGGGCTGCCTTGCCCTGGGAAAACCTGCGGGGAAAGATCCCAATGGGTACCCCCTCCTGGCGGAGATGGGCAGGTGCCTGGGGTGCGGGCTCTGTGTGGCAGAGTGCCCTGCCGATGCCATCGCCCTGGAGCCACGGCCCGTGGCGTCCTAGGTTGCCCCCTGCCCCCTGGAAGGCGCGTGCAAAGGTATTTTGCCACCGTCGCGCCTTTCCCTTCCCGGGAGGACTAAAGTAACGTCCTATCCTTCGCCGGTTCTTCCCATGTGGTAGCGAATAGCAGATCCCAGGCAATAACGGCAAGGCTCGTTTGACCTGGGATCTGTCAGGAGGGGCGTTTATTTGACTGCCTGCAGGAGGCTATCCACTCCCAGGCGGGCAACCATATGGCCGGCCCGTTCTCCTTTTTTGGCATTGTCGCAATAGTAACCAAGACATTTTTCGATTAACGGGATCACTGCTTCATCGCTCAGTTTGTCTGCGATCACATCCCCGATGCGCGGTCTGGACGCAGCGTTTCCTCCGAAGATCAGGGTCCAGCCGGATTTTTTGGCAAAAAGTCCCAGGTCCCGGACATACCCTTCACAGCAGTTGAATGCGCACCCTGAAACAGCCACCTTGATTTTTCCCGGTACCACAAGGTCTGCAAATGTTTTTTGGATTCTTTCACCCATTTCCAGGGTATCTCCTTTTGCAAAGCTGCAAAGGGGTGAGCCGGAACAAGCCTGGACATTGTGAAGCCCTACTTTGGCGTGGGGGGGGGCTGAAGGAAGGCTACCACCGAGTTCCTCCATGATCAGGGGCAGGTCATCCGGGTCCGCCCCCAGCATTTTCAGGTGCTGGCCGGTGGTGATTTTCAGGGTTTCGACCTTGTATTTTCTGGCAACCCTGGCCATGTTTTCAAGCTGATCCGGTGATACAATCCCCATGGGGGTTCCTGGAAGATTCGGTGTGTTTCTTTTCAATCTATTTCTCCAATTTGTCTATTTTATCGATCATAATTTTCAAAAGGGGCTAATCTATCACAAAATATCCGGTTGAGGATACCTGAAATATAGCGGTGACCACATCTGTCCCAGTCAGCCTTGATCCTGGCCCCCTGAATGGAGTTGCTTGAATAGAATAAAGAGTTGGATGAAAATAAAAGATTGACATTAGTTAGCCCACTAACTATTATCTGTGCATATTTTTTTTGCAACAATAGCTAGGCAGCTAACCAGTATTGCCAAACATCAATTACCACCCATAAACTGAAGAAAGAACGTTCTATGAACCCAATGGAAGAACCTGTAAAATTAACCGAAGTTATAGATTATTTTCTAAAAAATTAGAGGAGCATTAAAAATGAAATATAGGAATCTTGCTGATACAAATATCAAACTATCTAATTTGGGATTCGGATGCATGGGCATGTCCGAATTCTATGGTCCGTCCGATGATGAAAACTCCATCAAGATATTGGAGCATGCCCTTGAAATGGGCGTAAACTTTTTCGATACGGCAGATCAGTATGGACATGGTCACAATGAGGAACTTTTAGGCAAATTCATGAAAGGCAGGCGGGAGAGTATTGTCATAGCGACAAAATTCGGTATTGTACGAAAAGAAAAGGGGGCTTACGAACGTAGTCTTGATAATAGCCCTGAATATGTCCGCTCCGCATGTGAAGCTTCTTTAAAGCGTCTTGGGATAGATTGTATCGATCTGTATTATGCCCACCGTTTGAACCCGGACCATAGTATTGAAGCAATGATGACAGAGCTTGCAAGCTTGGTGAAGGAGGGAAAAATCAGGGCAATCGGCCTGAGTGAGGTTTCAGGCGAACAGCTAAGGGCTGCTCACAAAATCCATCCGGTTTCTGCAGTTCAAAGTGAATATTCCCTCTGGACCAGGAATATTGAAACAAACGGAGTTCTTGAAACATGCCGGAAACTTGGAGTTACGGTTGTTCCATACAGCCCCCTGGGCAGGGGATTTCTTACCGGTTCAATAACAACCACTGACAGTCTTGATCAAAATGATTTCAGACGTAAATCGCCACGTTTTCAGGGAGGAAATCTGAATCGGAATCTGGAACTGGTGAACTCTGTAAAGAAACTTGCAGAAGAGAAGGGTTGCACGCCTGCCCAGATTGCCCTCTCCTGGGTCATGGCACAGGGTGATGATATTGTACCCATCCCCGGAACACGGAGGATCCAATATCTTGAAGCTAACCTGGGATCAATTGATTTGCCTTTATCTTCAACAGATAGAAACTACCTGGAAAACATTTTTACCGTAGAGGCAATATCCGGAGACCGTTATCCATCGGAAGGCATGAAAGGGGTCTCCAAATAAATCTACAAGTTTAAAAAAAGCAGGGGTCAATGTACACCCCCTGCCGATGCCATCGCCCTGGAGCCACGGCCCGTGACGTCCCAGGGTTACCCCCTGCCCCCTGGAAGGCGCGTGTGGAGGTTTACCCCACCGCGCCTTTCCCCTTCCCGGGAGGACAAAAAGATTGTGGACACACCGTTAGGAAATCCATATGCGCTGTGCCAGGGGGCATCTCATGATTTTTTTCCAAAACGCTGCTTGAGACGTTGCTTCTGCGCCTCCCTGGCCTCACCGTCCAGGGTAAAAAAACAGACGCAGCCCGTGGGATTGAAACAACCGTTACAGGCCACACAGGCGGCCTTGGATCTGTCTCCCCCCTTCCAGCGCCCCACAAGACCCGGCTCCCGAATAAGGGGACGTGAAAGGGAAATCGCCTCAATATCGGTGTCCCCCAAAATCTTTTCAATGACTTCTATTTCCCGGATTCCGCCCACAAGGATCACCGGCGTATCAATCTCCTGGGTCAACCGCTTCGCATACTCCAGATGATAGGCCACATGCTTCCGGGATCTGCAGGGGGTATGCTCACTCGCAAAAGTCCCGCCGCTCAGCTCAATGGCATCGATCCCGGCGTCGGCAAGGGTCCTGGCCGCCACAAGCGCCCCCTCAAAGGCAAGTCCCCGATTCTCCGCCAAAAAATCGGAACAGTTCATTTTAATCCATACAGGGTAATCTGCACCGCACCTGGCTTTAATCTCCTTCAGAATATCAACGGCTACCCGAACATTTTTTTCCGGGGTCCCCCCGTATTCATCCTCTCTCCGATTGAATTCAGGGCTTAAAAACTTGCTGATCAGGTAACCATGGGCACCATGGATCTGTACCCCGTCAAACCCGGCCGCCTTTGCCCGGACGGCGGCATCCCCGAACTCTTTGACCAGGGTCTGAATCTGCTCCCTGGAGAACGGTTCCGGTTTAATGCCATTAACAGGGTCCACCACATCAGACGGAGCGAAAATCGCTCCCGTTGGCGGGTGGGTCAACTGGGATCCCACATGGGCAAGCTGGGTGACAATCCGGCTGCCTCCCTGGTGAACCGTTTCCGTCAACTCCTTCAGCCCTGGAACAGCCGAATCATCGCCAATCAAAACCGTTGACCCGGAGGGGTTATCCTCCTTTGAGAAACTCATATACCCGGTAATGATCAAGCCCACCTCCCCTTTGGCCAGGTCCCGGTACATGTCGGTGATTGCCTCGCTGACACCACCGCCAGGAAGCGCTGTGCTTTCATGGGTCGCCGACCGGAAGATTCTGTTTTTAACCTTGATGCCGCCGATGGTGGCGCTTTCAAATGGGGTTTTACTCATGTTGCCATCTCCTTGATATCAATGATCTTGCTACTTGTTTCAGGGGAAGGGCCCGCCATTACCGCCCCCTCCCTCTCCTGAATCCGTATTTTTAGTTTCCTTTGGCGCGTCTCTGTTTAAAAGCGTGCCCCCCCATTCTCCAGAAGGTCTGAAACACGGCCTTCCAGGCGCTCAGGTCCGGGTTGGCCTTTTTTCCCCGACCGATCCTGTAAAGCTGAAACTCATACCAGGTGATATCCACCATGGCTGCGCGATCCAGGGGACGGATGCCCGTAGTGGGACGTTTCAGGTTCGAAACATAGGCCGGGTCCGCAATCAATCGGTTTGGGAAATCAGGCTCCACGGCCAGGGGTCTGGCTAAACCGATCATATCGGTCACGCCGGATGTGAGGGCAGACGCCATGGCCGGGCCAGACCGAAACCCTCCGGTAACCACCAGGGGAACTGTCAGTTTATTACGCATGGCATCGGCATATTCAATAAAGTACGCCTCCCGGTCAGAGGACCGGGTACCGTGGCCGGTCATGCTTGGGTTTTCGTAGGTGCCTCCGGAGATCTCGATCAGGTCAATCCCCTCCTCCTGCATGGTCAGGGCCACGTCCATGGATTCCTCCATGGTGAACCCGCCGTTTTTAAAGTCCGCCGAGTTCATCTTCAGGCCAACGGGGTAATCGTTCCCCACCGCCCCCCGGATGGCGCGATAAACGGCCACAGGAAATCGCATCCGTTTTTCCGGGGTTCCTCCCCAATCGTCCTCCCGCCGGTTGTGCCAGGGGGAGAGGAACTGACTGAGCAGATAGCCGTGGGCACAGTGCATCTGAACGCCTGAAAATCCAGCTTTTTTAGCCAGGGCGGCACTTTGGGCGAATTTGGAAATTATCCCCTGGATTTCTGTCTCTGTCAGTTCCCGGGGCGGGCTGAAAGCCGATTTAAGGGCTCCGATCAAAGGAACCGCCGAGGGGGCCACGGGCTCTTTGCTCAGGAAACTCGGGCTCTGTTTGCCGGGGTGATTCAGCTGCATCCAGAGCTGGGTGCCATTTCGGGTACCCGCTTCAGCCCAGGCCGCAAACCCAGCCAGGTCACTTTCCCCGTCCAGAACCACATTTTTGGGTTCTCCCAGGGCCTGGCGGTCCACCATCACGTTCCCAGTGACCGAGATTCCGATGCCGCCCTCTGCCCAGGTTTCATACAGCTTCACCAACTCCTTTTCCGGATTGTGATCCCTGTCTCCCAGCTGTTCGCTCATGGCGGATTTAAAAAGACGGTTTTTAACAACCCTGCCCCGGGCAAGGTCCAGGGGGGTGGAAACGATACCTGTTTCATTCATGGCGCTCTCCTTAGCATTAGACCGGTCGTCTATTATTTAGCCAAAAAAAATCAAAACTCTCCGATGATACCTTTTATTTACCGGCAGGGTACAAACAGAACATCCAAAACCAGATGGGGAAGATCCCGTAAATGTGCGGCATCCCCGTCAATCTTCATCCTCAGAAGCCCGCCCTGCCAGGTGTTCCAGAACACGTCCGTCAAAATTTCAGCTGACAGATCATCCCGGATCTGCCCGCTCTCCTGACCCGCTCGAATCAAGGGGACAATTCGATTCTTCCAGCCCTCAAACGACTGCTGCATGGTGAGTCGGCACAGGTTGCTGGAGCTCCCGAGTTCGGCGGCCAGATTGCCGATCAGGCAGCCCTGCCTGCCATGGGCTTCCAGCTCACCGGCCGCTGCTGTATAGATATTCCGAATCGTGGAGACCGGATCGTCGGCGGTGGTTTCAAGGTAGGCGTCCAACCGCGCGATCAGTCCCTGGCTATAGAACTGGATGATCTCCGACACGTATGCCTCTTTACTCTCGAAATAGTTGTAAAAGGAGCCCTTTGGAACCTGCACCGTGTCCAGGATCTTTTTCAGGCCGCATCCGTGGTACCCGTGTTCCGACAGCAACCCAACCCCCATTTCCAGAAGTTTTTGCCGTGTATGTTCGCTTTTTCTTGGTCGTCCCATGGAGAAAGTATAAGACCGGTCGTCTTTTAATGCAAGGGGGTTTTTATTTTCTTTGACCACCAAGCCAAATGTGCGCCCCCGGACCTTCCAAGGAGAACAAAAAGATTGTGGACACACCGTTTGGAATTATATATGCTCTTTGCCGAACATGCGGGGGGATCTTGTCAGGTTCCCGGTGATGCTGTAAAAAGCCCCCTCCTCTGGTTCGGGAAAATTTAAATCGCATATTAACAGCTCGTAATTCCGGAGTGGGTACATTTGCCTTTCAACGGTGGTTACAGAGCATTCAGGGGCAGGTGAATGTGAAACGGGGCCTAAAAAAAGGCGAATGCAAAGAGCTGATCATCGCCTCAGCACAGCAGTGCTTCAGCGAAAAATCAGTGGACAAAACCACCCTTACCGATGTGGCCAGGCGGGCCGGCATCAGCAAAGGGACCCTCTATTACTACTTTCCCACCAAGCATGACCTTGTGTTTGATATTGCCGGTATCCACATGCTGGATATCACCGATAATTTATTCGCCATGCTGGAGAATGGCCGCCCCACCCCTTCCTGGAAGGAGATTCTCGCGACTCTTTTTGAACGGCTATTGGGATCAAAGACCCGAAGCCGGCTCCACCTTTACCTTATCCATGAATCCCTTTCCGGTGGCCCGGCCTTAAGGGACAGGCTTGAAGCCACCTATGAAAACTGGTTCCATCTCATTGAAGAGATGTATTGCAGAATGGGACGGCAAGAGCCTTTACCCAAGGGGATCGCACGTATTTGGGTGGCCATGTTGGACGGATTGGTCATCCAGTCTGTGGCCTGTGAGAACCAGCTGGACTACAAAACCCTTGCGGAGGTGGCCGCAGTGCTTGTGGTGAAAGGCGTTTAGCATTTTTCCTTCCCAAAAGCATCTTCCTGCCAAGACCTTGTACGCTGTTTGACACACAATTGATTGGTCTATGAAAAATCTTTTATTATGGAGAACCCAATGAATCAAAGTATCCCGGATATCGGCCAGGACACACCAGATTTTGAAGTGTTGACGTCAGACAGTAAAATATTCAAACTCAGTGAGGAACTAAAATCCGGTAAGACTGTTAAACTGATGTTTTACCGGGGGCACTGGTGACCCTTTTGCATCCACCAGTTGGCGGAAATACAAAGGAATTATGACACCTATACAAAGCTGAATACAAAGGTGTTTGCGCTTTCCACTGATTCGCCGAAGCAGTCCGCAGGTATCATCAAAAAAATGAACTTCTCATTAACGCTTCTCTGTGATGAAGACAGAAAGGTTGTTGATCTGTTTAAACTCAGAAACCCGTTTGAGCATGGAGGCATTGCCTATCCGGCAACGTTCATTATCAACCCAAAAGGAAAAATCTGTTATCGATCTCTTGACGGCACAGTCAATCGTGTTGACCTGACGGACGAGTTGTCTTTTCTGGAACAGCTCCATAAGGATACCGGTCACAAAATGCAGACAGGACCGAAAAAATCATGGATTATTCCATCTCCTAAAAGTAATTGGCGAACGTCAATGAATATGATAACCAAAGGAAATTCTGCAGACTGGAAACACTTTTTTTTACTGCCGGTCAATATGCTCAGAATTCTGGGAAGCAAGATAAAACCGAACAAACAGAAGATAATAATTACCCAGGTATTCAATGCACCCGTTGAAACGATTTTTAACATCTTAACAGACCATGAAGCGTTCGGGCGGATATTAAATGCAAAAATAAAACGGGTGATTGACAGTCGGGGCGAAAATAAAAATGGCCTGGGGTCGGTCAGGCGAATTCAGGCTTTTCCAGCCCCAGCCTTTGAGGAATCCGTTATCACATTCGAGCCAAATCAGCTTATGGAGTATAAGGTCAGTAAAGGAAGTCCCATAAAAAATCACATGGGGCGAATGGAGTTTGCAGATATAAATGGCAAAACCCGGCTCACTTACCGGGTGGATTTCGAACCAAAACCGCCTTTTTTCCTCCTGGGTTCCATTATAAAAACAGCCATTGAAAAACCCATTCAAGCCGGATTAAAGCGGTTATCTGCCCGGTACGATTCTTGAGTTTAATTTTATAAAAGGGGTGCCCGG
Source organism: Desulfobacterium sp. (assembly GCA_030145245.1). Classification (GTDB taxonomy): domain Bacteria; phylum Desulfobacterota; class Desulfobacteria; order Desulfobacterales; family Desulfobacteraceae; genus Desulforapulum. Next base: position 147,697 of record JAQYWC010000001.1, on the reverse strand, counting down.
GCCTCTGCAGGCATTCCACCGGATGAAAAAGAGGTTCTGACCAAAATCAAGCTTGAGGAGAGCAAATAATGCAAGAGAAGGTTTATCGCCAACTGCAACAACAATTGAATCAATATTCCATGGGTTTCCCGGCGACTGCATCCGGAATCGAATTAAGAATTCTCAAGTATCTGTTTTCAGAGGCGGATGCAATGATGTTTATTGGTTTGACCCCCATGCTGGAGACCCCGGTAACGGTGGCTTCACGCCTGGATAAGCCCCTTTCCGACGTTGCCGCACATCTGGATGACATGGCAGAGCGAGGCCTGCTGTTCAGGTTAAAAAAAGAGGATACAGCTAAGTACGGCGCCATCCCCTTTGTGCACGGACTTTTTGAGTTTCAGGTCAGGAATCTCGAACAAGATTTTATTGAAATGGCAAACCAATATTTCGAAGAGGCGTTTGACAACGCCATGCAGGACGGTGCCGATTATTTTCTGCGAACCATCCCGGTTCAACAATCCGTCGACCTGACCCATAATATTGCCAGCTATGAAGATGCCGTCGAAATTCTGCGGAAAAAAAAGCTTATTGTAATTACGGATTGCATTTGCCGTAAAGCGGCCGAGGTCGTGGACCAGGATTGCGGCAAGCCCATGGAAGCCTGTTTTATGTTCGGCTCCATGGGGCAGTACTATCTCGACCGTGACATGGGCAGGAAGATTACCCTGGAAGAAGCAACGGACATCCTCACAAAATGCCGGGACGCCGGCCTTGTGACGCAACCGGCGACGTCAGAAAACCCGGGAGGAATGTGCAACTGTTGCGGCGATTGCTGCGGTGTGCTGCGGGCATTGAACAAACACCCCAAACCGGCGAAAATCGTTTTTTCCAACTATTTGGCTGTCACGGAAGATGAAGATTGCACCGGCTGTGAAGCGTGCCTGGACAGATGCCAGATGAATGCGCTCAGCATGAACGATGACGGTATTGCAACGGTTGATACCGACCGCTGCATCGGTTGCGGACTGTGCGTGACCACATGCCCAACGGAAGCGTTAAAACTCGTACCTAAAGCCGAGGCCGAGATTCGTATGCCCCCTTCAAACACGGTTGAGCAAATGATCTGCATGGCCCGGAAAAGGGGCGTGCTTTAATCTGAGGTTTTCCTCACTCCCCATCACTTTGCCGGTCATTTCCTTAAATGCCTCAACGGAAGATTTTTCTCATAAACAGCAGTTGTTTTGGCGAATTTTTAGCAGGAGAACGCGCCTTTAATTTATCCGCTGTTGCGGCCTTGAAAATAACCTTTGCCACCATGAAAGACCTTGATCCTGTTTTTTCGACAACATCATCACTTTTTGTTCTTACTTTTTTCATATAATCAAGGTATCCAGGAGACTCGTCAAAATCAGCAAACCCCTTGGATGCGCCGTGGGATTGACCATGGGCACCTGTCGGAAGAACTACTTTCACCTTAATGTTATTCTTTCTTAACTCATAGGAAAGGGAACATGAAAAACCTTCCATGGCATGCTTTGTTGTTGCGTCCAAACTGTAGCATGGAAAATCAGCGCTCGTGATGACCGATGAAATATTAATTATGGTACCGTTATTATTCTCCTTGAAATGAGGAATAACTTCCCTGGGAACATTAAAATTACCGAAAACATTTGTTCCGAACTGTTGTGCGACCTTACCCTTTGATGCAGCTTCAAACGGTCCCATAAATCCGGAACCTGCGCTATTGACAAGCACATCGACATTGCCGAAATAACTAAGACTACCCTGAACAGCAGCATGGATCGAATCATTGTCAAAAATATCAAGCTTGAAGGTTTTTACATTCTCAAGTTTGCCCAGGCTCTTTTCCTTTTCCGGAGATCGCATGGTTGCCGCTACATTCCACCCTTTTTCCTGAAAAAACAGTGCTGTCTCCTTGCCAATACCTGATGAGCATCCTGTTATTAAAACCGTTCTATTCATCTCAACCCCCTTCATTCTCCGGCACCGTATGCACAGTATCAAGATTGTATTTTAGTCCCATTGCTCTTTGATAAATTATTTATACAACTTGCGAAATATTTTTAAAAGTGGCACAAAGGACAATATAGAGAGTCGATCGGGCCTTATCGTAAAGGATTAAAAAATGAAAAAAATTACTATTTTAATGATTGAACAGTCCATGCCTGCAGCAATTGTCTCTTTTACAGATCTTTTTCAAATGGCTTGCTTTTTATGGGACAAATCTCCGGAAACTGACCTTAATTCTCCATTTGACATTGAAATTGTTTCCATGGCCGGCAAGCCGATAAAATATTCAAAACACGTGGAAATAAAACCGGATCGCGCGTTTTCAGAGGTCAACCATACCGACCTGATCATGGTCCCTTCAAGTGGATATGATATTGATACTATCGGCTCATATCCCAGGGAGATGTTAGACTGGGTTAAGTTTCACAATCAAAATGGGACGAAAATTGCCGGGGTCTGCACAGGTGTTTTTTTGCTTGCAGAAGCCGGAATTCTGAATGGAAAAAAAGCCACAACCCATTGGGCGCTTGCAGACTGGTTCCAAAAAAAATACCCTGAAATAATTTTAACGCCTGAAAAAATAATAACGGAAGACGGGAACACTATCTGTTCAGGAGGAGGCAGCGCAGGTTTTGATCTTTGCCTCTATTTAATCGAGAGATACTGCGGTCAGAAAATCGCAACCAGATGCGCAAAATTCCTGCTTCTGGAAAGAAGTCGTGACTTTCAAACCCCATTTACAATGTTCAATCATCAGAAAAACCATAAGGATTCTGATATTATAAAAGCCCAGGAATGGATAGAAAACTGTTTTCATAAAAATTGCCAACTTGACGATATTGCAGCACATGTCGGAATGAGTATTAGAAATTTTAAACGCAGATTTAAAAAGGCCACGGGGGATTCACCACTGGTTTACCTGCAGCGGTTCCGGATAGACGCAGCAAAAGAGATTCTTGAAAAGAAAAACAGTAGTATTGGCGAAATTGCACATCAGGTTGGCTATGATGATATGGGTTTTTTTCGTAAACTCTTTGTTCGGCATACCGGAGTGAGCCCCAGCATATATCGCCAAAGGTTTAAAACACATCGTAGTTAATCAAAGTGCCCCATGGACGCAGCAAAAAATATTCTTGAAAAGAAAAACCGTCGTATTGAAAAAATTGCAATACAGGTCGGCTATGATGATATGTTTTTTATTGACATCCCGCCTACCTACTGATAGGTAAGAGCCATGAACAGTACACGGACAAAAATTCTCGATGTGGCGGAAAAACTAATCCAGCAGGTTGGGTGCAACGCCATGAGTTATAAACATATCAGTGATGGGGTTGGTATTCGGAAAGCCAGTATTCATCATCATTTCCCGAAGAAAGAAAATCTGGTCCAGGAACTGCTGAACAGGTGCCAGGTATCATACGGGAATAATTACCAAAGAATTGTTGAGGGTTCCGGGCATGCTCCTGGAAAACTAAGACAGCTTGCAGGTGTTTTTGCAGATGGCTTGCAAAAACAACAACTCTGTTTAGTTGGAACGATCAGCGCCGATCTGAATACCCTTCAAGACAGTTCCCGCGCCATTCTTGAAGCAACGATCCGGAATACAGTGAGGATCTTTATGATCGCCTTCAAACAGGGACGGGAAGAGGGTTCTCTCTCTTTTGCAGGCACAGATGAAGAAACGGCCTACGCTTTTTTTTCCTTTCTGTTAGGGGCACAAATTACAGCGCGTGCACACGGCGGTGAAAAATCCTTTCGTAGTGCAACAGAAGCAATGATTTTAAGTTGGGAAAAGTAGTCCTTTTTTTTTAACCGCTCAACCTACCTACTGATAGGTTGAGAAGACAGAAGCCTGTATCAGCGTACAAAAGGTATAAAATGAAACCGTCAGAAAACTACCAGGGATTTGAGACAGGCCCTATTCGACCTCCGAGTGAAGCAAAAAGCCTGATGCTCAGGATCACAAGAAACTGTCCTTGGAACAAGTGTAAGTTTTGCAGTCTCTATAAGGGTAAAAAATTCAGCGCCCGTCCTGTCAATCACGTCATTAAAGATATTGATGCGATTAGATATTATGTCGATGAAATTCAGAAAATCATGGGACCGTCCGGCCCGGGAAACAAACAGGATTTAATCACCCTGCAGGCAGGGCGACCTGAAAATGAACAAATGGCTTTTCATTCCGCCCTGAACTGGATCCGGGGCAAAAAAAAATCGATCTTCCTTCAGGACGCCAATACCATGATCATCAAACCTGATGATCTTATTAAAATTCTTCTCCATGTACAAAAATCCTTCCCCCAGGTTGAGAGGATCACCTCCTATGCCCGTTCTCACACAATTGCCCGCATCTCAGAAGAGAACATGACCCGCATAGCAAATGCCGGTCTGAATCGAATTCACATCGGAATGGAATCGGCTTGCAATGAGGTTCTGGCGTTTGTTAAAAAAGGCGTGGATAAAAAAACACATATTATTGCCGGCCAGAAAGTGAAACGTGCCGGCATCGAGCTGTCTGAATATTTCATGCCCGGACTTGGAGGGGAGAAATACTCAAGACAGAATGCTCTCCATACAGCCGATGCCATGAATCAAATCAATCCGGATTTCATACGAATAAGAACCCTGGCAACCCCGGAGAGCTCGGAATTGTTTAAAGACTGCCAGGCCGGAACATTTTCAAAAATCGGTGATCTACAGACGACAGAAGAACTCCGGCTTTTCCTTGATAATCTGAGTGGAATTACCAGTACCGTAAAAAGCGATCATATCTTGAATCTTTTCCAGGAAGTGGAAGGTTGCCTGCCCAATGACAAAGAACAGATGATGGCATCCATACACAGTTTTTTACTCATGAATGCCGATGAACAGATGATTTACAGGATTGGCAGACGGACAGGCATTTTCTCAAAACTGGATGACATGAAAAATCCGGAACTGCTGAAACACGCAGAAGATACAAAAAACAGGTATAAGATATCAACAGATAATCTGGAAGAATTCACAGATGAGATGATGAAGCGTTTTATCTAAATAACGAAAGAGAAGATTGACATGAAAAAAAAAATAGCGTCATACGATCCAAGTAATGGCGAGTTGATAGGTGAAGTTCAGGTGACCCAGGATAAACAGCTCAGCCAGGTTGTCAACCAGGCGCATGCTTCTGCCAAAAGCTGGAGAAAACTATCTGCGGGTGAAAGGGTCAGCCTTCTGAAAGACGCCTATGCGAATGCCGAGCCGCACATCAATAAACTGGCTGTATTACTCAGCCGGGAAATGGGCAAGGATATTCAACGGGCCACGGGAGAAGTTAACGGCACGATACACGGGGGGCCTTATATTGCAGAAACAGCAATGGCAGCGATTAAAACCCGCAATATAGGATACGGAACGCAAATCGAGTACAAGCCCCTGGGGGTTGCAGCAATAATCTCACCCTGGAATTATCCCCTGGCCATGGCCAACAATCTCATCGTACCGGCTCTGGTGGCCGGTAATACAGTGGTCTTTAAGCCCTCTGAAGAAACTCCCCTTATCGCCCAGGCGCTTGTTGAGTACTTAAATGAGATCCTGCCAGAACACGTTTTGCAGATTGTGCATGGTGATGGTGAACAGGGTAAAAAGTTGGTTGAAAGCAACGTCAGCATGATTGCATTTACGGGGTCCCAAGCCGTTGGTAAAGATATTATGGCGCGTGCATCAGGTCAACTGAAACGCCTTGTAATGGAACTTGGCGGCAACGATCCCATGATCGTAATGAATGATGCCAATTTTGAGGCGGCAGCCCGCTTTGCCGTTGCCAGCAGCTTTGAAAATGCCGGTCAGATGTGTACGTCAACAGAGCGTATTTATGTTGATGAAAATATTGCAGACCAGTTCGAAAAACGGGTGGTTGAGATAGCCTCGAACTACAAAGTAGGTCCCTGGCATATGCCGGGCGTTAATATCGGCCCCATCATCAATGCAGATCAGCATCGCAAGATCATCGAACATATTCGTGATGCTGAAGAAAAAGGCGCCAAAATCTTATTGGGGGGGCCACAGCAAAAGCAACCATACATCACCCCCACCGTCATCAGTGGTATGACCGGCGACATGTTAATGGAGCATTCGGAAACATTTGGACCGGTTGTGGCCATGGGCAGGTATTCCGATATTAAAGAAGCCATTTCACGGGCCAACGATTCCACATATGGGCTGGGTTCTGTTGTGTTTGGCGGCAAGGACGCACACGAGGTTGCCCATCAACTGGAAGCCGGTATGGTTAGCATTAACCAGGGAGTTGGTGGTTCCGGCGATGCGCCATGGGTCGGTGCGAAGCAAAGCGGTTTTGGCTTTCACGGCTCCCTTGATGGCCACCGGCAATTTGCCCAGGTCCGGGTCATGAGCGGTTTGTCATTATAATTGTTTACCATTAACTGGTAAAAGATATCATTCTCTATATAATAGAACAGTGAGCGTTATGCACTATAGTGCCCGGTCCCCTTACTCGCTTAATTTATAAACAAACATCGTTTTGGAGACAAATCAAATGCTGAAAAATCTTAAACTCAACCAAAAGCTATTGCTCATTGGGATTTCGCTGACTGTTATCCCCATGCTCTGTGCTTTTGGCTTTGTTTTCAATCAGAACAAAGCCAAAACAGAACTGGCAAAACAGGAAAGCATTAAATTGGCCGATGCAGACCTTCAACACATTGTTGAAAGCATTTATACCCTTGCCAGGACCCAGCAGGAGGTGATCGAAAAAAACCTTGAGAACTCGTTAAATGTGGCAGAAGATCTGTTGGCAAAAGCAGGTGGTATTCAATTCAGCCTTGAGTCCCAGACCTGGGATGCGACAGATCAATATTCAAAAAAGGTTTCTTCTGTGACTCTTCCCCAAATGCAGATTGGGGACACCTGGCTGGGTAAAATCAGCAATAGAAACCAAACAGCCCCCCTGGTGGATGAGGTGCTGAAATTAGTTGGAACAACCTGCACGGTGTTTCAGATGATGAACTCCGACGGAGATATGTTGCGGGTTGCAACCAATGTTATCAATAAAAACGGTAAACGGTCCATTGGGAGCTATATCCCCAGTATCAATCCGGATGGTTCATACAATTCGGTTATTTCAAGCGTTAAACGGGGTCAAACCTACATTGGAAGAGCCTATGTCGTAAACGGATGGTATATAACCGCGTATAAGCCCATTTATGATGAAAACCAGCAGCTTGCCGGCATGCTCTATGTCGGAATCCCCCAGGAGAGCACCACCACCCTTCGTGATGTTATTATGAACATGACCATCGGTAAAACAGGATATGTTTACGTCCTGGATAAAATCGGCGACTACGTCATTTCCAAAAATGGCGAACAGGATGGCAAAAACATAATGGACAGCCGGGATGAGAATGGTCGGTATTTCATCAAGGAGTTAATCACCAAAGCGTCAGCACTAAAAGACGGTAAAATCGCAGACCATACATATCAGTGGAAGGACGCCAGTGATAATATGGTTAAAACCAAAAAAGTAAAAGCTGTTTATTTTAAAAAATGGGACTGGATTATCAGTGCAGGCAGTTTTGAGGATGAATTTATTGAATCAGCCTTTCTGATTGCTGAAAGTTCACGGAAAAGCAACATTGCCCTTTTGGTCCTGATTGGTGTCTCCATCGTTGCAGCCATTTTTGTCTGGATCCTGGTGGCCCGGGGGATTATGAACCAACTTGGGGAGGATCCGTCTGAAATTGCCAGAATTGCCGACAGCATTGCCAAAGGAGATCTTACCGTTGAGTTTGATGCAGGCGGTAAAAGAATCACGGGGGTGTATGGCAATATGAAAGATATGGCAGAAAACCTGACCCGCATGTTCAAGGAGATTACAGGTGGCGTCCAGACATTAACATCTTCTTCCACAGAGCTTTCCGCCATTTCACAACAAATGGCTTCAGGTTCGGAGCAATCAAGGGAGAAAGCCAATAGTGTCGCTTCGGCAGCCGAAGAGATGGCGAACAGTATGAACAGTGTGGCCGCGGCCACGGAACAGACCACTGCCAATCTGCAAATGATTGTTTCGGCAGCAGAGGAGATGTCTGCCACGATTAATGAAATTGCTAATAATACAGCCAAAGGAAGCCAGACGACTTCAGAGGCGGTTGACAAAGCAGAACAGATTTCCAGAAAAGTAGATTCCCTGGGCAAGGCTGCTTTGGAAATTTCCAAGGTCACGGAAACCATTTCAGATATTTCCGAACAGACGAATCTGCTTGCACTCAACGCCACCATAGAAGCGGCAAGAGCGGGTGAGGCAGGCAAGGGATTTGCCGTAGTTGCCGGGGAGATCAAGGCCCTTGCCCAGCAGACGGCAGAGGCCACCGGTGAAATCGGTTCAAGGATTGGTGACGTACAGGCAAGCACCCGGGAGACTATATCAGACATTGGATCCATCGTTGATATCATCAATGAGATCAATACCATTGTTACATCCGTAGCAACCGCCATAGAAGAACAGTCGGCCACCACACAGGAAATTTCGAACAACGTCAGCCAGGCAGCTGCCGGAGTTCAGGAAGTAAGCGAAAATGTCAACCAGACGTCTGCTGTGGCTGGAGAGGTTACCGAGGATGTCCACAAGGTGAGCCAGGCTGCCGAGGAGATGAACGAGGGAAGCCTTCAAGTGAATTCAAGTGCGTCGGGATTATCTGAGTTGGCTGAAAAGCTTAATGAAATGGTCAGCAGGTTTAAGTTAAAATCAGTGGTGTCCGGTTAGAAAATTGTCTGAAAAAAACATGCAAAAAAAAATTGAATTTCACCTGCCAAAGGAAAATTTTGACTCTCGTTCCTACGCTCAATATCTTTTGCCCTTACGGGATTTTTTCCAAACACCCCAACTCTTGAGTCGATAGGGAATAGGCCACTCAAAATGAATTTTGAAGATCAACTCCATGCATTGATATTTTTCCACCTTCAGGAGCATGAGTCCGCTCGAGATCTTGTGCAATATCTTGAGGAGGACGATTTTGCAAAAGAATGCATAGCCCCGGATGGCGGTATCAGCCGCAGCAGCTTTTCAGAGGTCATCAATTTCCGTGGGCTCGAGCAGCTCCAATACGTCTTTCAAGAACTTTGCAAAAAAGCCCAGGGCGTTCTACCTTCACAATATTCTGACCTCGGTGATCTCGTTTCAATTGACGGCTCTTTAATTGATGCTGTCCTTTCCATGTATTGGGCAGATTATAGGAAGGGGGCAAAAAAGGCCAAAGGACATTTTGGTTTTGACGTCAACCACAAAATCCCGATGAAAATCTATCTGACGAAAGGCAATGGTGCCGAGCGTCCGTTTGTGAGCTCTATCCTGTTAGAAGGTCAGATCAAGGGTTAGTCAAAACACAGAAAAGACAAAGGGCTGTGCATGCAAAATTCTAACCGGACACCACTGATGTATAATCAAACTTTTTTTGTAAAAAAATGTAAATTTGGGGGTAAACATGTTAGATCGGTTTTCAATTAAACAACGTATGTTTTTAATCATTGCTTTGTTTTTTGCCTTGTTCATAGGAATGGTGTGGTTTTCAATCAATGGTTCAAACAATGTCAGGGATATTGCTGTTAATGATGTTGCCAAAGTAATGCTTGAGGATCAAAAGGACAAGTTGAAGGTTGCCACACATTCTATAGCTGTAGCAATTGGAAAGAGTTTAGAAAAAATCGAAAATGAACAAGAAAAGATAGAACTCATTCGATTAGCCGTAGACGATATAAGATTTGAACAAGACAAGTCAGGGTATTTTTTTGTTTATCAAAATACAACCAATGTTGCTTTACCGCCCAAAAAAGAACTTCAGGGTAAAGATTTGAAGAATACAAAGGATGCTAATGGTGTTTATCTTGTAAAAGAGTTAAGAGATTTATCAAAAAATGGGGGTGGTTTTTTGACTTGGATTTGGCCTAAGCCCGGTGCCGGAGACGTTTCAAAATTAGGCTATGCTGAAATGATTCCTGGATCAGATTTCTGGATTGGAACAGGAGTTTATCTGGATAACATAGAAGCATACGCTGCGACCATGGAATCAAGCATCAGTGAGAAGGTTAAGTCTATGACAATCCAGATGCTGGGTATCGCAGGTCTCCTTTTTGTCGTCATTACAACCCAATGCTTATTTATTGTTTTCGGCATCACCAAAGCTTTAAAAAGCATGATTTTGAGTGTACAGGATATTGCCGAGGGTGAAGGAAATTTAACAAAACGGGTTGAAGTCACTTCAAAGGATGAATTGGGAGAACTTGCAAAGTGGCTTAATCTTTTTCTGGAAAAACTTCAAGGCATCATTAAACAGATAGCAAAGGAATCCATTGGGGTTGACCATGCATCCAATGACCTTTCAGGGATATCTGGGGGTATGACCGATGTGGCGCAAAACACATCAGAGCAGGCAGACAGTGTTGCATCTGCATCAGAGGAGATGAGTTCCAGTCTCAACAGTGTTGCTGCTGCCATGGAAGAATCATCTCAAAATGTAAACCTCGTAGCTTCTGCTGCAGAGGAGATGAGTTCCACCATAAATGAAATTGCAGGTAATGCAGAAAGGACCAGATCAACTTCAGAAGAAGCTTCTTTAAAAGCGGCCAAGGCTGGGGATATGATAAAAGACCTCAGTGTGGCCGCAAAAGCAATTGGGCAGGTGACGGAAACAATCACAGATATTTCCAACCAGACCAACCTGTTGGCTCTGAATGCCACGATTGAAGCCGCCAGGGTTGGGGAGGCCGGCAAGGGCTTTGCCGTTGTCGCAAACGAAATTAAAGATCTGGCGAACCAAACAGCAGGGGCAACGCTTGACATAAAGCAACAGATTGAAAATGTTCAAACTGTTTCTACCTCTACAGCAACATCCATCAGTGAGGTGATTCAAGTTATAGACACAGCTAAGGAGATGATTTCCACTATTGCCGCCGCAGTGACTCAACAATCCGCGGCCACCCAGGAAATCTCTACCAATATTGAACAGCTCTCCATGGGGATACAAGAAGTGAATGAGAATGTAAGCCAGAGTTCCGTGGTCGCAACTCAAATATCAGAAGATATTTCAAATGTTAATTCTGCGTCTACAGAAATGACCTCTAATAGCAAGACAGTTAAAGATAGTGCTGCCCAGCTAAAAGAAATGGCTGAAAAACTGAAAATTATTGTAGATACCTTTGTAATAGAATAAGGAAAACAAAACGGTTCCTTTTCATTCCATGGGGGTAATATCAATTTACAATTGATTAAAGGGCTTGCCTTTTCACGCAGCTTGGCATGTTGCGCTCAGGACTCCTTGATCTGGATTCTTGTTTGCTTGCCTCATTAACAACAGGCACGGGACCACTATAAAGATCGAGGACGCCGAAGCCATCCATTGCCCAAATTGTGGGAAGTCGTTGATCGAATATACCGGGCGGGCCTTGGGGATGCGGGTTGTTTGCAACGATTGAAAAGAACCGTAAGATTTATTGTTTTATGCCAGGAGGAAAGGAAAAGAAATGCCGAAAATAGAATGGATGGATAGCTTTAGTGTTCACAATAAAACACTTGATGACCAGCATGAAAAGTGGATCGAAATTTTTAATAGAGCCCATGGCCAGATGATGGGGGAGATACCAGAAGATGATACTCTTGGAATTGGCGAAACGGCTCTAATAGAAATGATCAAATACACAAAGTACCACTTCTTCTCGGAAGAAGAATTCATGAAAAAAAATGGTTTCCCAGGGTATGAAGAGCACAAAAGGCTCCATCAAGCTTTTGTTATGAAACTGGATCGGATCTCCTCAGACATTCAGGAAGGTACCTTTGTTATGAATTCTGAAATTATAAAATTGATTGAAAATTGGCTCATTGACCATATCCTGACAGAAGATCAAAAATATGCAACGGATTCAAGGTAGACGGGGAAAGCTATTCGGGTCTCTACCGATACCCTTTTGATATTAAAGTGGCGGAGGGGGGGGATTTTCAATTATGTTTGATCTCATATTTGAAAATTTAAAGGCCTTCCGGCTGGTATATCCGGAAGGCCTTTGATAATTCATTTTACATGAATTCTTAATCGTTCATGGTGTACTGACCTTTAAGGGCATACACATGCTCTTTCCAGATCTTGTCAAACCGTTCGGCATTGGCCACAGGGCTCTTGATCATCTTCATACAGTACTCTTTCTGGGCATCGGAGCTGCTGGGTTTCGAAAAGAGTTCAAGGGCATATTTCGAAAAGTCCCTGACCATGACATCGAAGATTTCATCCATGAGATCGTCTTCAACGTCGAAGCGGGCCTTGTTCTCGATAATCAGCTGGCCATATGCAACCAGTGTGAAGATATCCCCCACCGCCAGGAGATAATCGATGTCCCTGCTCTGTCCCTTGTCGGGGGAGGCGTTCATAAGGAACTCTTTGAACACGGCAATCTGCTCCTTAAAGGTATTCACATTGGGAAGATCGACGCTGTTGTATGCGATGTTGTAGTCATGGAACTGAACCTTGCCAAGACCGCTTGTGGGGCCCTGGTCAAAGAGGAAGTCATCGTTGGCGGCATCGTTTCTGAACGGTACTTCATCAAACGCTTTGGGATTGAAGAAGTAGTTCTTCATAAACTTGACAATCAATGCCATGTTCACATGAACGGTTCCTTCAAGCTTGGGAAGCATTCGGATCTCCTGGGTCGCAGATTCGAAGAAAGGCTCTTTTTCAAACCCTCTGGCTGCGATGACATCCCAAAGCAGGTTGATCACATCCTCACCCTGACAGGTAACCTTCATTTTCACCATGGGATTGAAGAGGAGGTAGCGTCTGTCACCGGCATTGGCAGACCGCATGTAATCCCGTGCCCTCTCCGAGAAGAGTTTCATGGAGATAAGACGGCAGTAAGCATCGGTAAAGAGCCGCTTCACGTGGGGAAAGTCTGTCACGTACTTGCCGTAGACAAATCGGTTCGCCGCATGGTCAATGGCTTCATAGAAGGCATGGGTACACATTCCGATGGCACCCCAGCCCAGGTTGAACTTGCAGAGATTGATGGTGTTGAGCATATCGTCCCATGCCCTGGCGCCCTTCTGAAGGACTTCACCCTCGGTGATGGGATAATCATGGAGGGCATACTCGGACACGTAGTTCTGGTGCTCCACCACATTTTTTATGCACTCATATTTCTCATGCTTGGAATCCGCAACAAACCAGACATAGTCACCGGTATCTGACATTTTTCCGAATGTGGAGACATAGGCCGCTTCGTTACCGTTACCGATGTAGTACTTGTCCCCGTTGGCTGTGTAGGTACCGTCGGCATTGGGGGCAAGCATCATATCGGAAGAGTAGATGTCCGCACCGTGCTCTTTCTCAGAAAGCCCAAACGCAAAAACACCGCCCTCCTGAAGAAGCTTTGCTGTTTTGTGTTTCACCTCCTCGTTGCTTCCGAGGAAAATGGGGCCAAGGCCAAGCATGGTGACCTGAAATGTATACCAGTAGGTAATACCATAGAAACCTGTCACTTCGGCAAAGTGCGCGTTTCTGTATGTATCCCACCTGGAATCCTCTGCTCCATACCCCTCGGGAGTCATTAGGGTGGCCAGAACCTGCTCCTTTTTCATAAACTCAACGAAATCGTAGTTCCACACCTTTTCATGGTAATCTTTCTTGAGATTTTTCAAACCTTTATTCTCTAGGAATTCAATGGTTTTCACCATCAGATCTTTTGACTTGGCATCGGGATATTCACGGTTGAATTTTTTGGGATTTAACAGAATCATCTTTTCTCCTTCAAAACAAAAAATTTTGGCCGGAAATTTCAGGCCGCACTATATTTTAATGGCTGCCCATTGGGCCGGGCGTTCCATTTAACCGCGTTGGTGAGGAGCAAACATCTGGTCCATAAAATATGAATAACCAATCATTAATTCTAAAAATACCTACGAACTATGGTCTGAAAAGTCAAGAATTTTATCCACATCCATAGATATAGGAAAGCACCCTCTCATTCCGGAAGACATTGAACTCAATTCATTTATTACGAGAAACAGCTTTTCTTTTAAAAGACACTCTGGTAAACATCCTAGGATGAAACCAACCCAGGATCATTTAAAAATGGACCAACTGGCACACCTGTCGGGATTCAGCATCTCAACACTCTACGATTACCTCCGCTCAGGCATCCTCCATCCGCCGTTAAAGAAAGGCCCCACAAAGGCTTTTTTCGATGAAAGCCATCTTGCACGCCTTCAACGGATCCGTTATCTGCGCGAGGAGAAGAAACTGAATCTCAGCCAGATCAAACAAGAGGTAACCCTTTCGGAAAATACCGGAAAAGAGCCGCCCACAAAATATCCAGGGGTCAAAAACCAGATTATCGACAAAGCCCTGGAGCTTTTCTCCAGAAAGAACTACCGGAGCACAAAAATCAGTGACATCACCGATGAACTTCACATGGGAAGCGGAACCTTCTACCTCTATTTCAAGAGCAAGGAGGAGCTTTTTCTGAGCTGCCTTGACAGACTGCCCAAGGTACTGGTGCCGAGGGAAGCATGGGAGGAGGTAAAAAAAGAGACCGACTATCTCAAGCGTCTCCGAAAACGGGGCTATGCATTGCTCAACGCCTTCCCAAGCTACATTGGAATTTTAAATCACGCAAGACTGGCCCTGACCGGAGATGACAAAAAACTGGCCGCCCGGGCGGCGGAGAGCCTCCGGTTACTCGTCAGACCCTTGAAAAAAGACCTGCAACTGGCCATTGATGCAGGGGTGGCAAGGGAGGTGGATGTGGACCTTGCCGCCTACCTGCTGCTTGGAATCAATGAAACCCTGGGCCAGCGGATCATCACAGACCCGGACTATGACATCGAAAAAGGGTTCTCAGCCGTGGAAGATTTTATCGCCCATGCCCTGGGCGTAAAGCCCCCCCCGGCACCGGCATCTCCCCCGGAAAAAAGACGGGCAAGGATCACCGACTGCAGCGGCAACACCATAGACCTGAACAACCTGCGCATCAGCGGAGCGGATTATATTTGCGGGAAATACCTTGAAGGAGAACTGCAGGTCCCCCTTGCCCGGATCCGATCCTTTGAGATCTGCGCCAGCCAAGCCCCCACGCTTGCCGGAGTCACCCTTAAAAACGGAGATTTGATAGAACTCGAACTGAACAACAGCGAGGAAATCACCGGAGAAACATGTTTCGGCAATTTTAAAATACACGCGGCAAGGGTAAAACAGGTGATGATTTTAACATATTAAAATCGAGCCGCTTCGCTCTTCGTAAGTGAATTTTAAAAGGCCTAGGCGAACCAGAAATTTTTCATCCGACTCACCCTTGGTCAGGCGTCGAATTCAGGCGGTGAATTATGGTTGACACACCCGTAATAAATCGCTACGTTCAAATTCACAAAACCAGGAATTTCCTACCAATCCACTAGGCTATAATGATGATGATCATCATAGAAAATAAATGGAATTCACATTTACATTTCTTCAAACATTTCTTTACGAAGTTTAAGAGGAGACCCGTATTGTGCTGCAACGTATTATCAAAATCAAGTTAGCCTGGTCCCTGATCCTGTCGTTATTAACCATTATCCTTTGCGGTAACACCACACTACTCAGTGCGGAAGAAGGCTGGCCCCGGCAGATAAAAACATCGAAAGCGGAGATTATAATATACCAGCCACAGCCGGAAACTTTTGAAGAAAATAAATTAACAGCCCGTGCCGCAGTTGGTGTAACATTAAAGGATGTTAAAGAACCGGTGTTTGGCGCAATATGGATAGACGCCCGGGTGGAAACCGACCGGGATGCGGGAATCGTTACGGTAGTAGATATTAATGTTCATAATATTCGTTTTCCGGATGCAACAGACCAACAGACCTCCAAGCTGAAAGAATTGCTGGAAAGGGAAATTCCCAAATGGGAGCTGGATATTTCACTGGAGAATTTAACGGCTACCCTGGCTGCTGTGGAGAAAGAGCAGGCCGCCGCTAAAAACCTTAAAAATGATCCGCCAAAAATCATTTTCAGTTCTGAGCCTGCGGTGCTTCTCAGCTATGATGGAGAGCCGCAGTTGAGGAAAATAGAAAACTCCGACATGATGCGTGTGGTCAACACTCCGCTTCCGGTTATATTGGAAACCGCATCAAACACCTACTACTTAAGCGGCGGTGAGATCTGGTACAAAGCTGCCGATGCCAAGGGCCCCTGGCAGTATATTGATACCCCTCCTGAAGAAGTGGCTGCCCAGGTAAAAAAGAATGAAGATACCCGTGCTTCCGTGGGCGCAGCGGATGAATCTAAAGCAATTCCTGAAATATTTGTTTCCACAAAGCCGGCTGAACTGCTGGTTTGCGAAGGCGAACCCAAATTCTCTCCCATCAGTGGTACTGATCTGCTTTACATGTCTAACAGCGAGAGCGATATTCTGCTGGAGATACCCACGCAGAAGTATTTTGTTTTGCTGTCCGGGCGCTGGTATACCAGCAAAGCCCTGGACGATAGCTGGAAATATGTGGCGCCTGACAAGCTTCCTCCAAACTTTCTAAAAATTCCTTATGAATCCGCCAACGGCCATCTGCTGGCTTTTGTTGCAGGGACGGACCAGGCAAAAGAGATGGTTATGGATAACCAGGTTCCACAGACCTCAACCATAAAGCGTAAGGATGCATCTCTTAAGGTGATTTATGATGGTGACCCGGAGTTTAAAAAGATAAAAGGCACTGCAATGGCTTATGCCGTCAACACAAGTTACGCAGTGCTGAAAATTGAAAAGAGATTCTATTGCTGTTATGAAGCCGTCTGGTATGTTTCCGACAACCCGGCCGGCTCCTGGGCGATTGCTACCAAGGTGCCGGACGATGTTCAGGATATCCCGGCGGACAACCCCCATTACAATGTCAAATATGTCTATATCTACGATTCCACGCCGGAGGTGGTTTATGTGGGTTACACACCGGCCTATATGGGTAGTTATGTTTACGGTCCCTGCGTTGTTTACGGCACGGGGTATTACTACGATCCATACTGGGGACCCGTGTATTATTACCCGCGCCCATGCACCTGGGGTTTTCATGTGCGCTACAATCCCTGGACCGGCTGGTGTTACGGTATAAGTTACTCCGCAGGCCCTTTCCGGCTCACAGTCGGTTTCGGCGGCGGCTACTATGGCCCGGGGCGATATCGGCCCTATCCCTATCGCAGTTACCGGAAAACCGAAATCAACGTCAACCGCAACATAAATATCAACACGGGCGATATAAACATTGGGGACCGGAACACGAGGATAGGGCGTAATGAGACGAATATTTACAACCGCAAGGAAAACCGAAAAAATAATATACAAAGGCCTGCTTCAAGGGACAGGGTGACCCCGAAGGCGGTAAAAAACAAACCGAATAATGTCTATACAGACAAAGCCGGCAATATCCACCGCCGTACCGAAAAAGGCTGGGAGGGTCGTCAGGATGGTAAATGGTCCGGTGAAAAATCCGTTCCGCAAGTGAAGCAAAAGATACAGCCTAAAGCGAATCGGGTGCCATCTCAATTAAACCGGGAGCACCGGGCCCGGGAGCGCGGCAATGTACGTTCCCGAAGGGCGCCGGGAAACAGACGCGGGCAGCTGCGTCAATAGGCAGATAACCGGGGCTGACACAACATGCTGTGCCAGCCCCGGGCTTAGTCAGAAGAATAAAATTTCGAGTTGTTCTTTATTCAGATGGGGTGTCCGCAGGCCGGGCCTCTGATTCATCCAGCCACCCTCCCCCAAGGGATTTATACAATTTCACATAGGCAGTGAAAAACTGCTGCTTTATCTCGGAAAGCTCCAGTTTGACCGAAAAAAGGGTCCGCTCTGAGTCCAGGACTTCCAGGTAGGAGCTGACCCCTTTGTCATAGCGCTCAAAGGAGAGGGACGCTGCATTTTCCGCTGCGGCCACCTTTCTGCGCGCGGCCTTCAATTCCCTGCTGTAGGTATCCACTTCAACCAGGGCATCCTCCACCTCGGCAAAGGCTGTGAGCACAATATTCTCATAGGAGAATAAGGCCTGGCGGGTCTTTTCCTCCTGGATTTCCACCCGTCTTTTGTTTTTATTATAATCAAACAGGGGGGCAAGAAGACCGGCCCCGGCTGTCCAGATCCCGCCCTCATTGGTGATGTTGGACAATTCACTGGAGGCAAGCCCGAATCCCGCAGTAAGGCTGATGGCCGGGAACCGCTGGGCCACGGCCACACCGATCTGTTCATTCTGTGCATGGAGCAGGGCCAGGGCCTGCTGAATCTCCGGCCGCCGTTCCAACAGGGCGGAGGGCATGGCCGTGGGAACAAAGGGAGGCGGCGACTGCCGGCCCAGGGCTGTTCCGGCCTGGACGCTCTGGGGCAGTTGGCCCAAAAGAATGTTCAGAACATGTTCTGTCTTTGCAATAAACCGTTCATACTTTGGAATGGCACCTGCCGCAATCTCTTTCTGGATCTGGGCCTGGTTCAGATCGATCTCGGGAATAATCCCCTTGTCAAACCGCTGCTGGATAATATCCATACTGTCCAGACGGGATTTCAGGGTGATTTTTGAGATCTCCAGCCGCTGGCGAAAATCCAGGAGCTGATAATAGCTGGCAACCACATCTGAAATCAAAGCGATCCGGACCGCTCTCAAACCATGCTCGGAAGCCAGCATCTCAGCCTGGGCCGAAGCTGTGGACCGCTTAAATTTTCCCCAGAAATCGATTTCCCATTTGAGCATGGGGGCGATATAGGCAGTGCTGTTGTTATCTTGGGATCTTGCCCCTGAAAAATTACCGCCACTTACCCCGGCCTCAAGATCGACCCGAGGGTATTGATCTGCTTTTACAAATCCAAAGGCAGCCCGGGCCTCTTCAATCCGGCTCAGGGAGATCTTCAGCTCTTTGTTGTTGTCCAGGGCCGTTCTCACCAGCTCCACAAGGACAGGATCGTCAAACAGTTCCCACCATTTCAGGTCCTTAACTGCCTGGGCATCCTGTGGGGCATATCTGAATGTTTCAGGGGAGCTCACTTCAGGAGGGACGAAATTCGGTCCCACAGACGTACACCCCTGGAATAGAAATACTGTCAGACCAAGAAGTATTAAGATGAATCCAGGTGATTTTCTCATGCGATTTCCCTCTTATTTTCCAGATTATTTTTCTGGTCCCGTTTCTTTTCATACCGACCCAGCTTTCCGATCAGGACAAAGAGCATGGGATAGCAAAACACCCCCAATAGGGTGGCCAGGGTCATACCGCCCAAAAGTGACATCCCCATAACCTTCCGGGCTTCAGCCCCTGCCCCTGTTGCAACGACCAGGGGCAGAATCCCCAGGATAAAGGAAAAGGCCGTCATGAGAATCGGCCTGAACCTCAGTTTTGCCGATTCCACGGCAGCCTCATAAAGCCCCATGCCTTCATTAAACTTGATATTGGCAAACTCAACAATAAGAATGGCATTTTTGGCAGCCATACCAATGAGCATGACCAGGGAGATCTGGGTAAACACGTTGTTTTCATAGGCCAGGTCGTAGTACCGGGCCAGAAACACTGCGGCCATGGCACCGAATATGGCAAAGGGCGTCCCCAGAAGGATGGAAAAGGGCAGAGACCAGCTCTCATACTGGGCAGCCAGAATCAGGAAGACAAAGACCAGAGAGAATACAAAAACCATGGCACCGGAACCTGCTGCCTCTTTTTCCTGATAGGACATATTACTCCAGGAATAGGTCATGTCATCGGGCAGTACCTGGGCAGCCACCTCTTCCAGGGCTGTCATGGCCTGGGCAGAGGTGTATCCCTCGGCCGGTCCGCCGGTCAGTTCCGTTGACCGGAGCAGGTTGAATCTGTTGGTATAATCCGGCCCGAAGACGGTCTTTACTTTGACAAATGCAGACAGGGGCACACTCTCGCCCTTCTTGTTTTTGATAAAGAACAGATTGATCTGTTCCTCATTTTGCCGATACTCGGGTTCTGCCTGGATATAAGCCTTGTACAACCGGCCAAACCGGTTAAAGTCATTGACATAGGCACCGCCGAGAAACGCCCCGATGGTGGTGTACATCTCATCCAGGGAGATCCCGGCCTTAAGGGTCTTGTCCCGGTCCACCTCAATGAGCTTCTGGGCCACACCGGGCCGGAAGGTAGTAAAAATAGACCCGATTTCAGGACGTTTCCGGGCTGCCTGGATAAAACGGGCTGCCTGCTCTCCAAGATAGGCCGGGGTATTGCCTGACCGGTCCTGGAGCATAAAGGTAAATCCGGATCCGGATCCAAGGCCGGGGATAGCCGGCGGACCAAAGGCAAAGACCTGGGCCTCGTTCACCCCCAGGAAAAAATCCCGGTTCAGGTTATTGACCAGATCCCTCACGGTTTTCTCCCGCTGAGCCCAGTCTTTCAGGGACAAAAAGAGAAAGGCGGCATTGGTTCCCATGGAACCGGAGAGCATGCTGAATCCCGTGGCTGTGGTAGTAAAGTTAACCTCTTCATATTTTCCAATGATGGCCTCCACCTTTTTTGCCACGGCATCGGATCGCTGCAGGGAGGCAGCATCGGGAAGCTGAATATTGACAAACAGATACCCCATGTCTTCTGCCGGGACAAACCCGCCCGGCACCATTTTAGTAACCATACCCGTGGCCAGGGTCACAACCAGGATAAAGATGATGCCCATACCGATCTTCCGGGCCACCATTTTGGTCACCCCCATATAGACATTGGTGGAAAGGTCGAACATTTTATTAAAGGCTGCAAAAAACCAGCCCAGAGGGCCCCGGTAGGGTTTGGGCTCCTTCAGCAAAAGCCCGCAGAGAGCCGGGCTCAGGGTCAGGGCATTGATCGAGGAGAAAAGCACGGACACCACAATGGTAATGGCAAACTGCTGATAGAGCCGGCCGGTAATCCCCCCCATGACAGCCACGGGCAGAAACACGGCCACAAGGACCAGGGTGGTGGCAATAACCGGGGCGGTTACCTCCTCCATGGCCTTTACCGTGGCCTCCTTTGAATCCATGCCCTTGGCAATATTGACCTGGACGGCCTCCACCACCACAATGGCATCATCCACCACGATCCCGAT
This sequence comes from Desulfobacterium sp., assembly GCA_030145245.1. GTDB lineage: Bacteria > Desulfobacterota > Desulfobacteria > Desulfobacterales > Desulfobacteraceae > Desulforapulum. The sequence continues at coordinate 126,613 of JAQYWC010000001.1, read as the reverse complement.
GGCCAGGACCAGACCGAGCAGGGAAAGGGTATTCACAGTGAACCCCAGCAGGGGAAAAGCGATAAATGCCCCCAGCAGGGAAACCGGAATGGCCAGGGTGGGGATGAGGGTTGCCCGCCAGTCCTGGATAAAAATAAAGACCACCAGGATCACCAGCCCCAGGGCAATGAACAGGGTTTCTACAATTTCCTCAATCCCTTTTGTAATGGGCAGGGTGGCATCCAGGGACACATCGTATTTTATGCCCTTGGGAAAGGATTTGGACAATTCGACCATGGCAGTCTTCACATCTTCTGCCAGCTGGACCGCATTGGACCCGGGGGCCTGGTACAGGGAAACAATGGAACAGGCCTCACCGTTGAGCCGGGTAAAGGTATGGTAGGTTTCCACCCCCAGTTCCACCCTGGCGATATCACGTATTTTGACCTGGGCACCGCTTTCTGCGGTCCTGACCACAATTTCGCCAAATTGTTTTTCCGACTGAAGACGGTCAGGCAGACGGACCGTATAGGTAAACTCCGTACCCGGGGGGGCAGGTTCAGCCCCGAATTTACCGCCCGGGACAATCACATTCTGGGCCCGGATGGCAGCGATTATTTCAGGCACGGTCATGCCCAGCTGGGCCAGGCGGTCGGGCTTGATCCAGATGCGCATGGAATAGTCGGATGCCCCCAGCACATTTACCCGGCCGATGCCTTTGATCCGGGACAGGGTATCCTTGATGTTAATCAGGGCATAATTATTTAAAAAGGTCTGGTCATACTGTTTGTTCTCATCCGTGAGGGCCACCAGCATGAGAATATTGGGCAGGGATTTTTCAGTGGTCACCCCCATGCGCTTGACCTCTTCAGGAAGTTTGGCCGTGGCAGCCGAGACCCGGTTCTGGGTGAAAACGGTATTCATATCCGGATCCGATCCCACCTCAAAAGAGGTCTGAATGGTCATGGTGCCGTCATTGGCATTGACCGACTTCATATAGATCATATTGTCCACCCCGTTGATCTGCTGCTCCAGGGGGGTGGCAACGGACTGCTCCACATTGGTGGCATTGGCGCCGACGTATGACGCCCTTACCTCAACAATGGGAGGGGTGATATTGGGGTATTGCTCCATGGGAAGACCCAACAGGGACAGTATTCCCACGATAACCATGATAATAGCCATAACCATGGCGACAATGGGCCGCCTGACAAAAAAAGCACCCATTATTGGCCGTCCTGGGAAATGCGTTTCACATCAGTATCCTCAGGCACCACGGTTGCGCCGTCACGCACCTTCTGCAGCCCCTCATAGATCACTTTTTCACCGGGCTTCAGGCCCTCGAGTACCAGCCAGAAATTATCCACGGTGGGCCCCAACTTCACCTGGCGCTCAGCCACCTTGTTCTGATCATCCACCACAAAAACCCGGTTTCTGCCCTGGAGTTCGCTTACGGAGCGCTGGGGTATCAAAATTCCGTCTTTCACATCCTCTGCCTTGAGTTTGACCCTGGCGAACTGGCCGGGCCGGATCATATTGTCCGGATTGGGAAAGGAAACCTGGACCAGGATGGCCCCGGTGGTGGGATCTATCTCCCGGTCCAGAAAATTGGGCGTCCCTTTATGGGGATAGAGATATCCATCTGACAGAATGAGCCGGAGATCCGGATCATACTCTTTCCTGGCCTCAAGTTTTCCCACCTCGGCCAGATGACGGGCAATTCCGAGATACTGGCTTTCCGTGAGAAAGAACTCCACGAGTACACTGTCGGTATTGGAGACCATGTTCAGGATGACCGGGTTGGGTTCCCTTCCCACAAAATCCCCCACCTTGGCCTGTGTTTTGCCGATTATTCCACTGATGGGAGAATAAATTTTGGTATATCCCAATTGAATTTCTGCAGACCGGACATTGGCCTGGGCCGCTTCCACAGTGGCCTGGGCCGCCTCATGGGCAGCCTCAACCCCGTCCAGGTCGCTTTGGGAGACGGCATTTTTCTCGGCCAGGGGCCGGTATCGGTCCAGATCCCGTTTGGCCTTGACCAGCATGGTATTGGCTTCTGCCAGATTCCCCATTTTAGAAGCCACCTGGGCTTCAAAGGATTGACTGTCAATGATATAGAGCAGGTCACCTGCTTTGACCCGGGAGCCCTCTTTAAAATGAATCCCCTTTAGAAACCCTTCCACCCGGGCGCGGATGGCAATATCCTTAGCCCCGTAGGCCTGGCCCACAAAGGTCTTATAAATGGGAACATCTTCTGCCCGGGTAGTGAAAACACTTACCTCAGGAGGCGGTGGTGCCTTGGGAGCCTCTTCCGGTTTCTGGCAGGCAGAGAGCATCAGAAAGACTGCCGACATAAGGAAAACAATACACTCTTTTCTCATTTTCATCTCTTTTCAACCAAGGGTGTTCAAGACAACCCAGTCATGGTTGTTTATGGTTACGGAACCTTACAGTGCAAGACCAATGATCGGCTTATCCTATCCCATTGTTCCGGGTTTTAAAATAGTTTTTTTTAAAAAAAACCTGATAATTTATCAAAATCGTAAAGGACGATAACAATGGATTTTGCCCTTTGTTTTCATCCATGGCCTGTTCATGAAATGAAGCGGTAAAAAGATCTCTGAACAAGACGTTTTAAATTATGCTTTTTTACTTCAGGACCCCTTAATGGTTGACTTTCCTGCTGTAATAAATTATTACAGGCCGCTTTGAAATATAGAACGAAGGACCTGTTCTACATCTTTGCCCTTGGTGTATTTTTCAGGTACTAAATGCAGAACGGCACAAATACGCCGAAGCTGAATATGCCCCCCTATACGAACACAACATGTTGTGCCAATACAGGGGGGTAAAATGGAGATTTGAAGTGATTACAAAATTACATCAAGCATATATGGGAGAGTTGTTCGGGATCGCTTTTTTTAAGGTTTTTAAAGCGAAATCGACAGAGCTGTCGGAACAAAGGAAATGGCAACATCTGATAGATGTTGAAATCCGAACCGCAGGGTTGCTTAAAGCCTATTTAGAACCCCTGGATATTATATGTCCGCCCTCTGATGCGGAGATGACAAAACAGGGCATGGAACAGGCTCATAAATGGATTGATCTTGCGTGGAAACCATTAATGGAGGAATTGGCCCCCTGGATCAGGGAGTATGCCGAGATGTATCGACGGTCGGCAAACGGCGCAACAGATCACCATGCCATCTGGCATATGGTTGCCGATCACGAGGAAGCGCTGCTTGCTTTCGTTGAAGCGGAACGTGATGGAGGAATTGACAGTATTGAACCATTGTGCAGTTTTCTACAACAGCATCTTCCATATTAAAGATTTGACCCCGAACTACCCCCATACTATAACTATCACCTGAACCCTTAGCCAAAGGATTATAGGATGATACCCAGGCACCTTTTCCGATCCGGTTTATTTTGCTTGTTTCTGCTTCTGCCGCTTTCCGCTTTTGCAGAGGATGGAGCAAGTGTCGTGGACAAAGCATTCAAGCATATGCGTGGAAAAACATCGGCTGCGGTTATTGAGATGACCATCCAGCGCCCGGATTTTTCCCGCACCATGGTGATGAAGGCCTGGACCATGGGAAAGTCAGAAGGCCTGTTTTTCATCGAGTCCCCCCCAAAAGATGCCGGTAACGGTACCTTGAAAAAAGGGCGGAACATGTGGACTTATAACCCCAAGGTCAACCGTACCATCAAACTGCCGCCCTCCATGATGAGTCAGTCCTGGATGGGATCTGATTTCTCCAACAACGATCTTTCCAAAACCGACTCCATGGTGGAAGATTACACCCACACAATTACGGATACACGGTCGGAAAATGGGATTACGATTTATGAGGTGACATCCGTTCCCCATGAAGAGGCTGCCGTGGTATGGGGAAAGTTAGAGCTTACCATCCGTGAAGACGGCGTCCTTTTACGGGAGGCTTTTTTCGATGAGGACAATCTGCTGGTTAAAGAGATGACCACCCTGGAGATCTCCTCCATGGGCGGGCGGCTTTTCCCCAGGGTCTGGATCATGAGAAAAGCAGGCGAAACGGAAAAATTCACAAAACTGACCTACAAAGAACTTGGGTTTGATGTAAACCTGCCAAAGAATCTGTTTTCCCTGTCCAGCTTAAAGACCAAACGGAGATAACCATGAATGATTTGACACTTGCATGGCGGAATATCTGGCGCCACCCGAGACGATCCGTTCTCACCATGATGGCCATAGGGTTTGCCGCCATGTTGCTGGTGTTTATGCTGTCGTTTCAGTTTGGTTCATATGAGAGCATGATAAATGCTTCGGTTAAACTCGCCACAGGTCACCTGCAGGTACAAGGGAAAGGGTATAATAAGAAGCCTGAAATGCGAAACGTGGTTCCAAACCCCGAAGCGATAATGGATAAACTCTCCAAAACCCAAGGGGTTGATTCCGTAACGCCAAGATCCCATGCCTTTGTGCTTGCATCCAGCGACACAAGAATCCGTGGCGTGCTGGTCACGGGTGTAGATCCTGAAAGGGAAAAAGAGGTGTTCACCATCCCCTCTTTGATCCGCAAAGGGGATTACCTGTCCAACGAAGCCGGAAATTCCATTATTATAGGTGCGCTTCTGGCGAAAAGGCTGAATACAGGGGTTGGCCAGGAGCTAACGCTTCTGGGGCAATCCTTTGATGGTTCCATTGCCGCCACGGTGGTGACTGTTCGTGGCATTTTCAGATCCGGCATAGATGCTGTGGATCGCGCCACCATCCAGATGCTTTTAACGGATTTTGATGATCTGTTCGTGATGAACGGTGCGGTTCACAGCGTTGTGGCAACCGTTCATGAATTAAGGCAGACAGAACCTTTAAAAGCCGTTCTTAAAAATGCCCCCCTCTTGAAACCACTGGCGGTTTTAGACTGGATCGACCTGACACCGGGTCTGAAGCAATCTATCCAGCTGGATCTTGTAGGAGGAATCATCATGTATGTGATCTTGATCATTGTGGTTGCTTTCAGTATTTTAAACACATTCCTTATGGCTGTTTTTGAGCGCACCAGGGAGTTTGGGGTGATGATGGCCATCGGCACCACCCCCAGGCGCCTGGTAAAAGTCATGCTCATGGAGTCCATGTTTATGACGGGTGTGGGGCTATTAGCCGGAATGGTTACAGGGGCTCTCTTAACCGTGTATTTTTCCCATGCGGGTATCCCCATGGGGGGCGCTGCGGATCTTATGGCCCAGTACGGTATGTCCGGAAGGCTTTTTCCACGGCTTTCACTTTTATCCCTGCTGGTCGGCCCAACCATCATAGGAGTGGTGACATTTATTACAGCCCTGGTTCCGGCCCTTAAAATTCCTCGCCTGAAACCCGTGGATGCAATGAAAGCGGTATAGAAAAGGAGAGATTATGTATACTCAACTTGCCTGGCGTAATATATGGCGAAACCCAAGGCGCACCGCCATTATTCTCACCGCAATCCTTATAGGCGTTGCCGCCATGATTATTCTGGCAGCCCTGATGCGCGGCATGGTGGGCGGTATGGTGGAAAATGCCATCGACAATATGGTCGGTCATATAAAGATCCAGCATCCGGACTATCGGTCAGACCCGGATATCTCCCATAGATTATCTGAAGTTGACGGCATTTCAAAAGCCTTGAAAATTGTCTTACCGGAAAGTGCCAGGATAACCCAACGGATTCGTATTGACGGAGTGGTCAGTAATGCCAGGGAAACTGCGGGTATCGAAATCGTTGGCATTCATCCGGAATCAGAGATAGGAATTTCGTTCATAGGAACCGCTCCCGTGGAAGGAAGCCCCATCACAGCTTCCGATAAAAACGGCGTTTTAATCGGAGCTGCCCTGGCAAAAAAATTCCAGACCGGCATCGGCAAAAAACTTGTCGTGGCGACCCAGCGTGGGGACGGTGAATCCGGGTCCAGGGCATTTCGTATCCGGGGTATTTTCCATGGGGATATGGAAGCGACAGAAAAAGCGTATCTGTTTATCTCCCTTCCGGCTGCCCAAAGGCTTGTACACGAAGAAGACAGTGCCACTGAAATTGCTGTCACCCTTGCCCGGGAAACCAGCGGTAAGGAACTGGAGAAACTAGTCATGCAATGCCGTACAGCGCTTGAACCGTTTAACGTATCTGTGTATGGATGGAAAGATCTCCTTCCGGCGATTACTGCATATCTTGCCATGTTCGATGTTTTTCTCCTGATCTGGTTCGTGGTGATATTCATTGCCATGGGATTCGGCATTGTGAACACTGTCCTCATGGCTGTTTATGAGCGCATGCGGGAGTTCGGCCTGCTAAAGGCGATCGGTATGCGGCCTGCCCGGATCATCCGCATGGTGATGGGGGAAAGCTTATTCCTCCTTATACTCGGGTGCACTGGGGGAACCTTTTTCGGTTTGGGGGTGACCTGTTATTTTGCTGAAACAGGGATCGATCTGGGTGCCTTTTCCAAGGGCACGGAGATGTGGGGCATGTCCCGTATCATTCTACCGGTTATAAATGCCAGTGACATCTTATTTGCAAACGCCGTGGTTCTGCTGTTGGGGCTTCTGGTTTCCATCTACCCGGCAGTCAAAGCGGCACGGTTCACACCCGTTGAAACCATGCGGCAAAACTGATCCAAAAAATACCAAGGTGGAGAGAGGAACAATTATGAGCGCTGTAACCGCAAGGGATGTCTCCAGAATCTATACCCAGGGAGATGTTAAAGTAACGGCATTGGACAAGGTCAGCCTTACCGTTGAAACCGGAGAGTTTGTGGCATTGGCCGGGCCGTCTGGATCCGGAAAAACAACACTGCTTAACCTGATTGGCGGCCTGGACACCCCGGACGGCGGAGAGGTTACAGTCAACGGCATGGCATTTAAAACCATGTCCAGCAGTGATCTTGCGGAGTTGAGGCTCTCCCAGATAGGATTTGTATTTCAATCCTACAACCTGATTCCGGTGCTGACCGCTGAAGAGAATGTAGAGTACATTTTAAGGCTCCAGGGTGTGGGCAAAAAAGAACGAAAAGATCGCGCCCGGGCAATACTGGACGATGTGGGGCTTGAAGATAAATATGACCGGAAGCCCTCCCAGCTCTCCGGGGGACAGCAACAGCGTGTGGCGGTTGCAAGGGCCCTGGTGTCCAACCCGACTATTATTCTGGCGGATGAACCCACGGCAAACCTGGATTCCAAAACCGGTGACAGCCTGCTTCAGATGATGCGGGAGATGAACGAAAAGCATAAGGTAACATTTATTTTTTCCACCCACGACGCCATGGTCATGGAAGCTGCCAAACGCATCGTCTCCATGAAAGACGGTAAGATCGCAGAAGACAAAACCAAATGATACAGGCGTATGACAAACGGCTCACTTTTTGTCTGTCAATTGTGATCGTTTTCCTCCGAATGCATCAAATGGCAGGTGCCTCCGGGATTGAGGGGAAATGGAACGGACAGATCCGGGCCCAGGGGTCTGTTGCCGGGTATGAAAAGTCCCACATCCTCGATCTTACCGGCGATACCGGGCCGTTCCTTGACGGGGCCCTTGACGCCCGGCTGAACGGAACGCTCTTTGTGGGGGACAGGCTCACCTTTGAAGCCCATTATGAAGCGGTTCTTTCAGGGGGACAGTCCCGGGAGGCCCAGGGAGAACTCGCACGATTACTTCCGGGGGGTGCCCCCCTTATAAACGGCCCGCCGTCGGATGACCGCAGACTGTTTTCGCTGACCCATGTTATTTCAGATAATGAAAACAGGCTTATGTATCACCGCCTGGATCGTCTTTCCGCCACCTACACAAATGACAAAATAACAGTTCGTGCCGGACGTCAGGCACTTACCTGGGGGAACGGCCTGGTATTCAATCCCATGGATTTATTAAACCCCTTTGCGCCGTCGGATGTGATCAGGGACTATAAAACCGGTGACGACATGCTGGTGATGCAGGGGGATTATGGGCCATTTTCAGATATTCAGCTTGCTTATGTGCCCCGGCGGAATCCCGAAACCGGCAATGTTTCCAACAGCGCCTCATCCTTTGCCGGGAAAGCACAATGGACGGCCATGGAATCTGACTGGGATCTGCTTTTTTCCAGCCATTATGAAGACACGGTATTGGGTATCGGCATGGTTCGCTATATCAAAGATGCCGCCTGGCGAACCGATCTTACCTACACCGCCATGGACAGCGATATCTCAGACGGATATTTCTCCGTTGTCACAAATATTGATTACTCCTGGGTTTGGGGGGGACACAATTTTTATGGATTAGGCGAGGTATATTATAACGGCCTTGGAAAAGCCAACCCCATGGATGCTCTCCGGGATAAGGACCTGCAAACGCGTATAACACGCGGTGACCTTTTCACCCTGGGCAGGTGGTATGCCACAGGCCAGATTCAGTTTGAAGCCCACCCCCTGGTCAACATTTTCCTATCAACCATTGTTAATTTAAATGACCCATCCATGTTACTTCAGCCAAGGATCACATGGGATGTTCTGTCTTCAACCCGGATTTTAGCAGGTGTGGATATCCCTGTCGGTGCAGGTGGAACAGAATACGGAGGTCCCACCCACGCACCCACCGGAAAGCAGGTGGGTGCCCCTTTAAAAGGCTATGTCATCGCCACCTGGTATTTTTAATATCAAATAATCCCGTAAAGTTCCTGCACCTTTTCTCCAAGGAGATCCACCCGCTTTTCAACTTCACTGTCGCCCACAAGGGGTGGCGCATGAAAGGGCTTAGTCCTGGCATCAATGATCAATGGGCCGCGGCAGCCCCAGTGTTTGTGGCGGATAAAACTTCCGGCGCCGTGGATATCGTGGGAGGGGTTGGACCTTGAAAAGGTGGTCCACAAAAAGGTGGCAAAATCACTGGCTGCGAACTCTGAGTCGTCTGCGATCACAAACAGGGGAAGGCCCTCCATGGACTCTGTTGCGGCAAGGGTTTCGGCAAGCTGTGAGATCTCTTCATGGGCCTGGTCGTAATCCGTGAAGGCGGGTCCCTTGACAACCACCATGCCGGGAGCGGCAAGCCTTGGATTGGAGAAGGGAGAGGGAAGATCTGCCCCGGCTGGATACTCAGTCAGAAGGGTTCGCCGCTTCTCCCCTGCCGCCGCAATCACCACCTTGGATCCCGTGTTCAGCCCCTCGGACGAGTAGTCCAGGGTGTCCATGGTGGTTGAGGTGTGAAAATGGAGGTCCCGGGTGAAATCCACCCGCTCCAGGCAGTGGACAAAAAAGGCCGTCTCGTCGGAGATGTCGAGACCGGGGTTGTCCTCGTGGGCGGCAATAAAAAGATACTTGGCAAGGGACAGCTGCCCAAACCCAAGTATGGCGCAGGCATGGGTGAGAAGCTCCCGGGGCTGTTTGGGCTCATAGGGGGTATACCGCTCCCGGGCCTTGGCAAAGAGAAGGGGATGGACCCCGGCGACATCAACGGCGTGGACCGCCGTAACTCCGGGAATGTTTACGGGAACGGCGGGTTCGGTCATCTCGTGGATGAGCTGTCCGAAGACCGAGTCCTCCTGGGGCGGCCGACCGACCACGGTAAAGGGCCATATGGCATCGTTCCGGTGGAAGACTGTGTCCACCTCAAGATAGGGGAACCCATGCTGGAGGGAATAGTATCCCAGGTGATCCCCAAAGGGTCCCTCGGGTTTTGTGCCCATGGCAATGGTGCCGGTGATGCAGAAATCAGCGTCCAGGGAGATCACGTACCCGTCCTTGATGGTGTAGCGAAACCGCCTGCCGGCAAGGGCACCTGCAAAACAGGGCTCGGGAAGATGTTCGGGCAGGGGCATGACAGCGGCAAGGGTGTGGGCAGGAGGTCCCCCCACAAAGATGCTCACTTTTAGCTTTTTTCCCTGTTCAAGGGCCGTTGCATGGTGATTGGCAATGCCCCGGTGGATCTGGTAGTGCAGTCCGATCTCCCGGCCCGGATTATACTCGTTGCCGGACAGCTGCACCCGGTACATGCCCACATTGGAGTGAAAAATACCCGGCCTTGCCGGATCCTGGGAGCAGACCTGGGGAAGCAGGATAAAGGCGCCGCCGTCCTTTGGCCAGCACCGGACCATGGGCAGATCCTCTATCCCTGCCCTGTTGTCCAGCACCGATCCCTTTGTTCTGTTTTGGGGCAAGGCATGGACAAGGCCGGGAAGGGCCTTGAGCGCCTGCCAGGGCGACTTGAGGGCCTTGCCCGGCTCGGATTGAAGCTTCACAAGGGTCTTGACCGTCTCAAGCTCCCTGCCCAGGATCTTTGTGGCCCGTTCATGGGTGCCAAAGAGGTTGGACACTGCGGGAAACTTTGATCCCTTGACCCGTTCGAACAGGATTGCAGGCCCATTGGCCTCAAACACCCTGCGATGGATCTCGGCCATCTCAAGATCGGGATCCACCTCCTGTTTGATCCTGACGAGTTCATTCTCTCTGGAAAGAAAATCCACACACTGGGCAAGACTTGAAAAACTCATATTTCCACTCTCTTCCTGGAACCAAACCCGAGACGGTTGTCCATATAGTAAACCTCTTTGGGAACAAACCGGTAAAAACTTGCCCTGAACTGCTTTGTAAGCGCAGCCAGGGCATTTCCAGCATTGATCCTGATATTAAATTTTTTTACATAGGCCCCTGCCGCGGCAAGGGCTTTGACATTCATGGTAACAGGCTCTATATGGCCGTGCATCTGCAATCCCCGGAGCTCCTTTATCTCATCTGAGTCATGGAACAGGGACGCTGCGCACCCGCTTTCCAGGGCTTCCCCATCCCGGATGTGACGGGAGCCGGAAGATGAAAAAAAATAGAACCCACCATTTGTGTAGAGATAATAGACCGGCGCGGCCCAGCACCCCTGGGAGCCGCCTGTTGACAGGGTCATCACCCTGGCATCTATTGCGAGCTTTCTTGCTTCCGGAGCAAACTCCGTGGCCGGTTGATCAAGGTGTTGATCAGAGATAGCCCCACTCCTTCAGACGTTTGTAGGCATGGCTGGCATAATCGCCCTGTTGCACCTGGTTCAGGTACTGTTTGTACAATTGGGCGGCTGTCTCGGTCCTGTTCATGCCCTCCTGGCAATACCCCTTGAAAAAGAGGGTGCCGGGATTTCCGGGAAGCAACTGGCCGTAGGTGTTAAACCGTTCATAGGCCCGGTTGAACTGTTTGACCTTGAGATGGGCAAAGCCTGCAACATGATGGCCCTGGGCCTCCCTGGGATAGAGGCTTACGGCAAGGTCCGCATAGGTGGCTGCCCGTTTGAACTGATCACTTGCAAGCAGGCATTTGGCCATCATCACATGGGCTGCGTAATCCTCCTTTGCAAGCTTAATGGCCTTTGCAAAGTTTGCCTCGGCCGCTCCATAATCTTTCTTTGCCATGTAACGGTCGCCCTCCTGGAGGGCCTCGATGGCGTTTTTTATGGCCCGGAGGGATGCGGTCCGGTCCATGTAGCGCTCCCGGTGCAATGGAAACTTCGCTGAATGGCCATAGGGATCACGGCTCTTTGCAACGGCGGTGTCATACCGCTCATCGCTCATGGGATGGGTGGCAAACAACATATCAGCGGCCGAGGCCTTTGTTTTGTTCAGGTCATTCAGGATCGACATGAGCCCGACAAAGCCCTTTGACGAATACCCGGCCTGGACCAAGTAGCGGTTGCCCAGGGCATCGGCCTCCCGCTCGTTGTCCCGGCTGTAGCGGGCAAGCAGGACGCCCTGGCCCAGCATGCCAAGCTTTGAGGCAGCCTCACCGAGCCCCTGGCTCTGGGTGCCGATGGCTGCGGCCACCCCGCTCACAAAAATCGACGACAGGGTCGACTTGGAGATCTGCTGGGCCGAATGACGGGCATTGACATGGCCCAGCTCATGCCCCAGCAGGGCCGCAAGCTCGGCCTCGTTGGACATTTTCAACATAATCCCCCGGGTAACGGCAATGCTGCCCCCGGGAAAGGCGTAGGCATTGATATAGGTTGCATTAACGCACCGGAACGAGTAGGGCATGTGGGGCCTGTGGGTTCGGGCGGCAAGCTTCCTGCCGACTTCAGTCACATAGCTGTTGAGCCCTGAATCCCGGACCGCTCCGTAATCCGTGGAAAACTGGTGGGGGGACTGGGACTTGTCCATGGAGATCTCCTGTTCTTCGGAGACCATCATCAGCTGTTTCTCACCTGTTACCGGGTTGACGGCGCATCCGGCCAGGGCAAGGCCTGCTCCCGCAAGCACGGAACCGTGGACAAACTGCCGGCGGGTCATCTTAGTATCGGGTTTCATAGGATTTCCTTATGGATTTAATGCCTCTTTCAGGACCAGCCTATCTCCTTCCAGCTCCAGGCTACTTTCTGAAAATAGCGCCAAACAGAAAGAATGCCACACCTGCGGCCAGAAGCAGTTGATAGAGGGGAAGATCATAAGCCAGGTAATGTAGTCCCCGTTCCAGGAACTCAGCGGGCATGGCTTCGACAATACCTGCAACACGGTCGTTTGTGACCGAGGCAAGGGTGAAATCATGCCAGACATTATTAGTGTTCATGAGCGATGACAGCGCCTGATATCCTAAAACACCGACGCCGCCTGCCCCCAGGGCACATCCTGTCAAAGTAAACGTATTCATATTTTTTACCTGCAATCCATGACTTTAAGTATTGCCCCCGCCTCGTCCATGATCACGATCTGTTTCTTAAGCACGCTCCGCTGATACCGGTTCATCACCCGGTACCGAACCGTCACTTTGTAACGACCGTTGTCAAGACGCCGCACCGGGGTCCATGACAGATAGTGAATCGAGCGGGGCTTTGCCTCGCTCTCCAGGTGATACATCACCACCTGTTCAACGGAATCGTCCCGGGTATCATTATGGGGGGCATTGGCCCAGGCCGCTGACAGGGGAACTATCCATGCAAAGACCATCACCATCAGCATCGGTTTTACAAGCAAACTAAAAATTGATTTCATCCCCCCTTTATATTCTGCCCACGGCCCCCAAGTCAAACCCTTTCACGGGCTTTTTGCTTTTCTTTGCCTCTTCTTTGTGGTAAGCCTTGCCCCACCAAATTATGACAAAAAAAAATTCAACATTCAAACAGGTGGGATTTGCCTCGATCATCATGATGGCGTCTGTCTTTGCAAGCCGGATCATCGGCCTTGCCCGGGAGATGGCCATTGCCTATTCAGGGGGAGCCGGCGGAGAGGTGGACGCTTACCAGGTGGCCTTTATCATCCCGGAGATCCTCAACCACATCGTGGCAAGCGGGTTTCTCTCGGTCACCTTCATCCCCATATTTTCAGCCTACCTTGCAAAGAACGAGGAGGCCGAAGGTTGGCGAATCTTCTCCATCGTGTACAACACCTTTGGCGCATTGCTGCTCACGGTGACCATTATAGCACTCTGCTTTGCCCCACAGCTTGTGGCCCTGCTGGCCCCGGGATTTGAGGATCCCGCTCTTTTTCAGCAGGCCGTGACCATGACCCGGATCATCATCCCGGCCCAGCTCTTCTTTTTTTCAGGCGGGCTCTTCATGGCGGTGCAGTTCACAAAGCAACGCTTCATGATTCCGGCCCTGGCACCCCTTCTGTACAATCTCGGCATCATCATCGGAGGTGTTGCCCTGGGTCCCTGGCTCGGCATGCAAGGCTTTGCCTGGGGTGTCCTTGGCGGGGCTTTTGCGGGGAATTTCCTGCTCCAGTATTACGGGGCAAAGAAAGTCGGCATGGACCTTAAGTTCATCTTTGGGGTCACCCACCCGGAATTCATCCGCTATGTGCTGCTGACCCTGCCCCTGATGGTGGGCCTGACCATGACCTTTTCCACGGAGATCCTGCTCAAATACTTTGGCTCCTATCTTGCCGAAGGCAGCATTGCCGCCCTCAACTACGGGTTAAGGATCATGTTCATCCTTGTGGGGCTGTTCGGCCAGGCAGTGGGGGTCGCATCCTATCCCTTCATGGCCAAGCTTGCCGCCCAGGGAAAAATCGATGAACTCAACAATCTGCTGAACACCACCATGAAGTTTTTGCTGCTGGTGATCCCGGTCTCCGTGCTCTTCATGGTGCTCAGGCATGAAATCGTCCTCATCCTCTTCCAAAGGGGACGCTTCGACCTTGAGGCCACCCGGGTCACCGCCCAGGTTCTGCCGTTTCTTTTGTGCGGCACCTTTGCCTTTGCCGCCCAGACCGTTGTGGTGAGGGGCTATTATGCGACCCAGAACACCTGGTTCCCGGCCCTGGTGGGCACCCTTTCCGTGGTACTCACCCTGCCGCTGTTCTACGTGCTCATGACCGTCATGGATGCAAGGGGGGTTGCCCTTGCCCTGTCCCTGGCCGCAACAGCCCAGACCCTGATCCTGTTCGAATTGTGGAACAGGAAGAGCCACAACCGTGCCGGAAGATCGGTCTACCGGTTTTTACTCTCCATGGTGATGCTCAGCGCCGGAATCGGGTTTTTACTCTGGAAATTCGCCGCCATCCTGAAGGGCGTCATCGACGCATCCACCCTGCCCGGCGCGTTGCTGGTCTGCATTGTAACAGGCCTTCTCTTTGTGTTGATGTTCACCCTGGCCGGCACCCTCTTCAAGATCGAGGAGATCAACCGGTTCAACCAGAAGATTCTCCGAAAATTAGGACGCTAATCCCCGGATTGATCCCCTGAAAACAGCCTATTCCGGAATCTCTTCCGGATCGATGTCAAGGGCCATTGCCACCCCCTTACCATAGTCAGGGTCAGCCTTCATACAATTGCCGATGTGTCGCAGCCTGACCTCTTTGGATGCATCCTTGATGGAAGCGGCGGTATTGTTGAAAAGGGCCTGTTTCTGACCATCGTCCATGAGCCGGAAAAGTTTTCCCGGCTGGGAATAGTAATCCTGATCCTCCCGGTGATCCCAGTGATCAGCCGCCCCTTCCAATGCCAGGGGCGGTTCTGAGAAATCAGGCTGCTCCGTCCATTCGCCATAGCTGTTGGGCTCATATCCCAGGGTGGAGCCGTGATTCCCGTCCACCCGCATGGCCCCGTCCCGGTGGTAGGAATGAAAGGGGCACCGGGCTTTGTTAACCGGAATCAAGTGGTGGTTGACACCCAAACGGTACCGCTGGGCATCGGCATAGGAAAACAGCCGCCCCTGGAGCATCTTGTCCGGGGAGAACCCGATACCCGGAACAATACTGGCCGGATTAAACGCGGCCTGCTCCACTTCAGCGAAATAGTTTTCCGGATTTTTATTCAATTCCAGCTCCCCCACCTCAATGAGGGGATAATCCTTTTTGAACCAGACCTTGGTCAGATCAAAGGGATGATAGGGACAGGCGGCCGCCTCTTTTTCCGGCATGACCTGGATATACAGGGTCCATTTGGGGAAATTACCGCCTTCAATGGCCTCGTACAAATCCCGCTGGTGGGTTTCCCGACACCGGCCGATGGCCATTTCTGATTCCGCATCTGTCAGGTTTTTAATGCCCTGCTGGGTTTTAAAATGAAACTTAACCCAGAAACGTTCGTTATCCTTGTTGATCATGCTGAAGGTGTGACTGCCGAACCCATGCATGTGCCGATAGGAAGCAGGAATTCCCCGGTCGCTCATCACAATGGTCACCTGATGCAAAGCTTCGGGCAAGGATGTCCAGAAATCCCAGTTGTTCAGGGCCGACCGGAGATTGGTCCGGGGATCGCGCTTAACGGCATGGTTGAGGTCCGGGAACTTCAAGGGATCCCTCAGGAAAAATACCGGGGTGTTGTTCCCCACCATGTCCCAATTCCCCTCTTCAGTATAAAATTTAATGGCAAATCCCCGGATATCTCGCTCTGCGTCTGCGGCCCCCCGCTCCCCTGCAACCGTTGAGAACCGTTGGAAACAGTCTGTCCGCTTACCGACTTCAGAAAATATTTTTGCCCGGGTATACCGGGTGATATCGTGGGTAACGGTGAACTGGCCGTAGGCGCCCGAACCTTTGGCATGCATGCGTCTTTCCGGGATAACCTCCCGGTCGAAATGGGCCAGTTTCTCCAGAAACCAAACATCCTGAAGCAGTTGGGGCCCCCGGGGTCCTGCGGTTAAAACATTCTGATTGTCGCTAACCGGTGCGCCAGCATTATTGGTTAGTTTTTTCTTTTCCGCCATGGTGTTCTCCTTTTACTAAGTGTTTAAAAGAGTAACCTTCCCTGGAAAATAACCGACTATTTTTTATGGCAATCACTGCACCTGACCGGAGCAGATTTTTTTTAGAATCTTTCTATTTGTATCTGCGAAAATGTGATTCGTCAAATAGAAAGATCACAATCTCTTTTTGGAAGAGACGTCCCATCAAAAATAGCGACGATAATCCCTCAGGGACTCTTTTTCCTTGACACACGTCCTCTCCCGGTATTAGGAATAAAAAAAGAAAACGCAAATTTTTCCTATTGGTGGCGCCCGGTTCCGGAGCAAGAAAATGGCCTCAGTTTGCTAACCTTCAGCCCGGAGAGATCCGCAGGGGAGGCCCATGAAAAAGACCGGCTATGTATACGACCTGAGATACCTTCTCCATGACACAGGACCCTATCACCCGGAGACGTCCGACCGGCTTGTCGCCATCCACGACGGCATCCGCCAGGCAGACCTCCTGGACCGGTTAACCATTATCCCGGCATCCAGGGCCGACCTGAAACAGATCCTTGCGGTCCATGACCATGCCTATGTCAGGCGGTTCGAAGAGGTGTGCCTGTCGGGCAACCGGTTCTTTGACGATCCCGACAACCAGATCTGCGTGGAGAGTTATGAAACCGCCTTTCTGGCCGCAGGCGGCGTCCTTGATGCCGTCAGGATGATGATGGAAAAAAAGATCGACAACGCCTTTTGCGCCGTAAGGCCCCCCGGCCACCATGCCGAACGGGACAAGGCCATGGGGTTCTGCTACTTCAACAACATCGCCATTGCCGCCCGCTACCTCCAGGCAGAATGGGAAATCAAACGGGTGGGGATCATCGATTTCGATGTCCACCACGGCAACGGCACCGAGCACATCTTTGATAAGGACCCCGACGTCTTCTACTACTCCATCCACCAGCACCCCTCCTTTGCCTATCCTGGAACCGGCAGGGCCTTTGACGAGGGAGTCTACGAGGGAAAGGGCTTTACAAAGAACTCCCCCGTGCTGCCGGGCCGGGGGGATGACAACTACAAGAGCCTGATCAACAAGGAGATGCTGCCGGCCTTTGAGCAGTTCAGGCCGGAGGTGATCCTGGTATCCACCGGGTTTGATGCCCATTTTGACGATGAGATGTCAGACATCATTCTCACCACCGAAGGATTTTCCTGGATCATGGAGACCATCATGGCCCTTGCAAACGACCATGCACAAGGCAGGATCGTTTCGATCCTGGAGGGGGGATACTCCCTCAAGAGACTACCCGAGCTTGCCGCCAACCATGTCTCCATCCTGCTCAAGGGATAAACAGCGGCAAGAGCGAAGGTTCCATCAACGACACCAACGATTTCGGAGGATTTTATGTTTGTCAGCAGCTCCATGGTAAAAAAGGTAGTCACCATTGACAAGGACAGGTCTGTATTCGAAGCCCAGGAGACCATGGCCGCCCACAATATCCGCCACCTTCCCGTCATCGACCCGGAGAACCGGGTCCAGGGCATCATCACGGACAGGGATATCAGAAGTGCCATGCCCTACAGGCTGCTGAAGGAACCGGACCGGCAGGAAGAGCGGGAGAAGCTGCAAACGTTGACCGTGGGCGAGATCATGAGCAAAAACCCCAAAACCATCTCCCCCATGGACACCATCCAGGACGCCCTCCTGCTCATACAACGGGCAAAGGTGGGCGCCTTTCCCGTTGTGGATGACCAGGGGATACTCAAGGGCATCCTGTCTGTCCGGGATCTGCTGCGGGCATTCATCAACGTCATGGGCATTGGAGAGCCCGGCACACTGATCGGCATCATCGTGGAGGAAAAAGTCGGTCAGCTCAAGAGAATCGTTGATGTCATCACCCAGGAGAACATCTCCTTTGGCAGCGTCCTTGTGGCCCGCTACTGGGACGAGGGCAAGCGGGCCGTGTTTGTCTATCTTCTGACCAACAACGTGGTCCGGGTGAAGGCCAAGCTCAGGGACATGGGCTTTACCCTGCTCGACCCCATGGAGTGGTACCTGGACCAGTTGCCCGAAGGCCCGGGATCGACAGACCCGGCCTAATTGTTCCGACCGAACATATAGCCGGCAGAAAGCCCAAGACCGTAGGCAACACTCAAAAAGGCATCGGCATGCTTTATTTTTTCCTGGCCGAACTTCTCCCTGAACACCCGGCGCAGCATGGGGATGTAGGATGATCCGCCCGTTAAAAACACCTTGTCGATGCTATCTTCGGTCAACCCCGCCCGGTTCAGGGTCTCCTCGATGGAGCCCTGGATCTTGGCGACATTGGCGGCAATCATCCCTTCAAACGCCTCTTTCTGAACCGCTTCATTGATAACGATGCCCTGCTCATTGAAATCAAGGGTGGCGCAGTCAAGGTCGGAAAGCGCGCACTTGGTTTTCTCAACCGAGCGGTAGAGGTTGAGGCCTAAGTTGTGCTCCACCAGAGTCTGGAGATTTTCGATCAGGCGCTTGTCACAAAACGAAGCAAACTGGTGAAACTCCTTGACCGAGCGGACAAACTTGGGATCCTTGAGCTGGGGAATCCAGTTCCACAGCCGGAGCTTACTGGTGATGGTGGATGAAAGACCAAGACGGTTGGAACTCATGGGCAGGCTCACCCTCACCTCTTTGCCAAGGTATGGCGCAGCCTTTTCCCACATGAGATCGGAATCAAAGGTGTTGCCGCCGATGTAGATACCCCCGAGGGAGAGAATATCCTTGTTCCTGTCGTAGTCGTTAGCGTTACCGCCCTTCAGCCTGATAATGGTGAAATCCGAGGTACCGCCGCCAAAATCCCCGACAAAGATCAGCTGTTCCTCGTCCTTTTCCAGGGTCTGTTCGTAGGAAAGGGCCGCAGCAATGGGTTCAAGCTGGAACTCGATGTTTTTGAACCCGGCCATCTTAGCCGCGGACCGAAGCCGCTCCTCGGCCATCTTGTCCTTTTTGGGATTTTCTGAAAAAACCACCGGACGGCCCAGCACCACAGAGTCAAGCTCAGGGTTGCCTGTATTCTCGCCCTTTGTCTTCAGGTCCTTCAGGATGATGGAGACCAGCTCGTCAATGGAAAAGCTCTTCCGGTTGATGGTGGTTTCCGTAAAGGTGGCATCCGGGAGAAATGACTTGATGGACTGCATGTAACGGCCGTCGGAACCGTTCAGGACATACTCCTGGACAGCCTCCTCACCCGTGTGGATGCTCTCCCCCTCCTCGTCCCGGTAAAAGTAGAGAACCGATTTCAAATACTTGGTGTTACTGTTTTTCGGATCCACATCCACCATATTCACCTGCCCATGGTTGCTAATGGCAAGCGCGGAGTTGGACGTCCCAAAATCAAGACCGCAGGCTGTTGTCATATAATCTTCCCTTAATTGAAAAAAGCGAAGATGATATTTTCTTATGACGTTTGTGTCAACCTTTTTTTTACAAACAACCGTACCCCGGCGGTTAAAAAGACAACTTGCTTGACATACACCGCCGTTTCGCGCCGGCAACATGTCCAAAACGTGATGTCACCGGTTGGATCAGGGACAGATTTTATTACCGGAGATGGTCACCGCTGCGTTGAGGGTGCCCCCGGTCAACACCTGCTGCATCAGCGCTTCCGCGCGATCGGTACAGAGGGACGCGTTGTCCGTGACCCTGAAGGAAAAATAGTCACCCTCCTCCGGCGGATGGCTTCCCACGGTTGTGAGCCGGTGAAGGCCGAGGCTTTCCAGGGCGTTGTTGTTTTCGATCATAAGATCCTCTTCGAGGCTGGCAAGATTTTCCAGGCCAGTGAGACTTGTGAGGCATCGGCAGCGACTGACGTAAAGTCTCCCGAGGGACGTTATGTTCTCCAGCCCCTCGAAGCTCTCAAGCCCTTCGCAACCCATGATATAGAGAGAGTCGCCGATGGAGGTGATGTTTTCCAGTCCCCGGAGGCTGGAGGAAAAGTTGACGCGCAGCGTCTGGAGCGATGTAATCTGGTCGAGTCCTTCAAACCCGTTCATTTGGTTGAGCGAAAGGGAGTCGATGGCGGTGATATGATCCAGGAAGGTGAGGTCGTCCATGGCCGTGACGGAAAGCACGCCCAGGGAGGTTATGGCATCCAGTCCGTCCAGGCGCCTCACGCCGTCAAGGTAGAGGTTCTCGATGACAATATTATCGAGCCCCGACACATCCGGCACATCATGAATACTGAGACTTCTGAGGGAGGAGAGGCTGCCGAACCAGTCAAAGCTGTCCATGTCTCTGAGCGTGAGTTCCCCGAGCGAGGTTACGTTGTCGAGCCCCTCCAGACCCTCGATGGAGGGGTTGCTATAGAGGATGACCTGGTCGACGGATGTCAGGGCGTTCAATCCCTCAAAGCTGATCAGCGATTCGTTATCTACGACCTTCAGAATTCCGCCGATGGATGCGATATGCTCCAGCCCGCGAAAATCCGTCAGGGCGCTGTTACCAGTAACGAATATGCCAGCGGTCACCGAGGTGAGAGCCTCCATCCTTTCCAGGGAATCGTTGTACTCGATAATGAATTCGGCGATGGATGTCAGGGAGCCCAGCCTTTTCAAGGCTTGCCAGCGATGGATTGCTGTCAAAGGAGAGATCGCGGTCGACGGATTCGATATGGTCCAGGCCCCGGAGGCTCTTCAGGGCCTTGTTCTCCTTGATTCCCAGGCGGCTGATGGACGTCAGGCCCTCCAGTCCTTCGAGGTTTGACAGGGAAAGGTTGCCTTCGATGTAGACCTTTTTTG
This sequence comes from Desulfobacterium sp., assembly GCA_030145245.1. Taxonomy (GTDB): domain Bacteria; phylum Desulfobacterota; class Desulfobacteria; order Desulfobacterales; family Desulfobacteraceae; genus Desulforapulum. The sequence goes on along the minus strand of JAQYWC010000001.1, from coordinate 105,794 downwards.
CTGAGGAGAGCCGTGCCAGTGCCGTGAGACTGTTCAGTGAAATTGGGGTTGATAAACGTATTGACAAAAAACCATAATTCGTCCATAGATTACATCAATGTAAAACAAGCCAAACGAACGATATTTTTTATATAACTCCTCAGCCTCCAGATGAGACCAACAATTACCTGCCTGAACGAAAATCAACTCACGGCTTGAAGAATCAACGACCAAAATTCAGTCTTAAAACAACAGACCCGGATCGCCATATAATTCACAGGGCAAAGAGAGAATCCACCCACATGGCCGACGACAGAGCAATGGCCCAGAAAATCAGCACAACGACAACCACAGGTAAAACCGGGAGAGTGGGAACCATTTCTTTCACATTTAACAAAGGAGGGAACACGCAAAATGAAAAACTTTTTTTCAACCGTTATTCTCATCACCTTGTTATGCACACCAAATGTCTTTGCCGAATGCACCACTACGGTGGCCGGGCCGGTCAATGGAGCGACCTGGACCATGGAGGGCTCCCCATACTGTGTGGAAGGGGATATTACCGCAATAGATCTGGTAATCGAACCGGGTGTCAGGGTTGAGTTTTCAGGCAATTACGTCCTGAAAGTAACCGGCGTGCTGACGGCTGTGGGAACAGGCGGATCACCTATTATTTTTACAAAAACGGAAGGTGCAACCGGGTGGCAGGGAATTCTATTTGATCACACCCCCAGCGGTTCCCAGCTGAAATACTGCCGGATAGAATATTCCCTTAACAGCGGCATCAGAATCCTGGACAGCGTTCAAACAATTGAAGACTGCACCCTGTCCAACAACCATTCAGTCGAAAGCGGCGGCGGAATAGTTATCTCACTGACCTCCTCCTCAAATGAAATGAAGATAAAAGACTGCACAATCAGCAGTAATACCGCCCTGCAGCATGGCGGAGGGGTATATATCGATTCGGCCGCATCCCTGACCCTGGAAAACTGTAAAATCACCGGAAACAAAAACAATAGCAACGATTCCGGTACTTATTACGGAGGCGGAATATTTGTCGAATCAGCAGCCCAGGGGTTGACTCTCACCCATTGCACAATCTCTGACAATCTTTCCTGTTCAATCGAGTATAGAACTACATATGGCCGTGGGGGAGGGATCTATATTAGTAAAGGAAGTGTGTCGTGCAATAACTGTATGATTAATTCTAATCGCGCATCAGCCAGCAGTAGCGGTGGGTATAATAGCTATTCATATGGCGGTGGCATATTCATGAACCAGGGAGGAGTGGAACTTGTCAACACAATTGTCTCGAAGAATTCATCCACAGCAACTAAAGGTGCGTACGGCGGCGGTATTTATACATCATCAGGAACCGTATCACTTGAAAACTGCACTGTTGCTTATAACATAAAAGAAGGGATCAATAACGGAAACGGAATAGTGACTGCGAAAAATTCAGTTTTTTGCGACAATTCAGGCAGTGAAATCACCGGCACCGCATGGATCGATTACTCTCTTGTAAAGGGCGGATGGTCAACTGGAGAAGGAAATATAGACGACAATCCACGCTTTGAAAGTATTCTCAACTTAAGAATCAGGCCTGATTCATGCTGTGTTGACGCGGGCGATTCATATAAAATGGAGGATCTCTGTATCAGCCCATGCGGCCCCTCTTTTGGAACGGAATTGAACGACATCGGAGCCCATGGCGGACCGGGTGCCTGCGGCTGGTGCGCCTATGGCGAGGGTTGTTGCTCAGACCGTCTCTTAGGAGACCTGGATGGGGACGGAGATATCGATGCTGTTGATTTAGCGATATTTTCCGGAAATTACGGAAGAACAGAATAGAACAGGCGTCAGGGCGCCGGCACATCCTGTGCCCTGACCCGCTTTTTTCAACAATATTTACCCAATGCCATATTAATGCTCTGAATAAAATCGTTCTGTAAACACAGGGAAAGAGGAGGACCCGATACAGCAGGGAGGCGATCTACCAATCCGTCCCTATTCAAATGGGTTTGATAGCGCTTTATATTTTCAGAGCAGTCCTCACAGAGGATTACCCAAACCGTCACCGTCAAATCTCTACTAATCATACGTCTCCCCATGGGGAGCATTCTCCGAACTATCGGGAACCCTGTCCTGGGGAACCCTTCAAAACCAACGGAAATAGTTTACTCTATGCCGGGCGTATGGAGGAGCAATACGAAATTTGTGGTGGGCGGTTGTATTTTTCCAAACGCTGCGACGCATATTCGCATGTTTATTGGTATTGCCGCCTTTTGTTCTTATTACACGTTACAGGCATTGCCTGGGAACGATCCGTACCCACAAGTAAAAGCCCTTACTTGCAAAGCCTGCTCTCTTCTCAATCAACATGGGTTTTAAACGACCATCAATTGTTAAAAACAATTGAATCTAAACTTTATAATGGGTGAGGTGGAGATGTGAAACGATTATTTTTTTAAACGCTTTTTAGAGTACTTACAATCAATCAATTTGCTTCAGCAGAAACAATATCACCTGATGAGCCTGTCAGCGCGACATACAACGGCTTACCCCAGATATACACCGCTAATCTTGTCGCCGGGCAAGTGGTCTCTATCCTTATTGATTCCCATGTGGAGACCGGTTCTTTATACTTCGGATTATTCAATGATGCGGATGTGCTGATAAAAGCATCCCAGGATTCCACCCTTGTCAATGGAGAATCGAGTATTATGGAGGCAACAGCATACCGGACCGGAACCTATGCTATAAAAGTCTGGGGAGCATCCGGAACTTCAGGGGATTATAATCTGGTCCTGCATAATGGATGGGCCAATCCCGGTACCATTGATTCCCATCGGAGCTAGCATGGATCTTTTGCAACTGCAAAACACATAACAAATGGATCATTACCGGCGGACAATCTTGGAATATCGCCTTATCGCTATCATGTCTATCGTTTTACGGTTCAAAGGGACACCCTGATCCAGGTTTTTTATCCACCCATCTTGAAACAGGCGGGCTTGGTTTTGGCGTTTATAATGCCAGCGGCCGGCAAATAGGCCCATTGATTTCCAATATCCCGGGGGAAGATACCGGCAGTTTGTCTCCCCGGGTTTATCATGAAGGTCTGTATTACGTTCGGGTCTGGGAATACCAGAGCTATGGCTGGGAAAATGCTGTTGGCACATATGAATTATCAGTCGCAGGGGCCGATTCAAACGTGGATTCTGACGGTGACGGGCTATATGACGCTGCCGAGTACTACCAAGGAACCAATCTGTATACCGAAGATACCGATGGAGATTCCATTCCGGATTACAATGAACTTCTATCGGGCACAGCCCCGACCCATGCCACGGAGCTGTCCTGTAGCACTGATGTGGGTACCTGCACTTCACTCCCCATGGCCTATACCTGCCATTTTTTGATGCTCCTTTCAGAACAGATGTATGCGGAACCGATTCCACATGGTACCGTTTCGATCTTCCGGCCGGACAAGGGGTCACCCTGACCCTGGCCCCCCATCTCAATCTGGGCCGGAACCTTTTACGCCCAGGTGACGCCCATTGAAGGGGCATACGGCACCTATGACCTAGCGGTTTACAATGCCTGGTTTAATTATTTATCAACAGATTGGGATCGTGTTACGGTACGCCCTTTACTGCAAGATTTATCCAGAACGGTAACCATCACATCCCCGCCTATTGTGAAACCTATTACAGGCTGCATGCCACATCGGAACCGGACAGAGAAATGGGATTCCCAGGGCACCATGCCAGGGAATCACCCAGATCAGGCATGCCGCCTACCGAATTATTAAAATCATGAAAGGCCACGAGATGAACCGATGCCGTAAACTGGTCCCGAAGGTCCAGTGGGAAGTCATCGTGGTTTGCTAACTCTGCCCGGACAACATCTTCCCCGGTTTCAGCACCCCGGACAGAAATGTAATTTTTTCCCTCCGATGGATTCCAGTCTTCGCATGTGATCGCCCCACTGAGGGTTAGTACATGGATTCGCCCCCCCTGCTGACATAAAAAAACAGATAACATATAATGCGGATAGCGAAAGCCATAATCCCCCCATATTAAATTAACATTCACGAAGCAATAATTGGAAATTTCATACCTGGTATTTCCAGGGAGTCTTTTTTATGCTGATTCCATCAAAGGAAGAAACGGACGCGCTGCTTGGAGACTCTCCCCGCCAAAGGTACAGAATACGCTATGCCCCCCTCGAAATTCTTTAAGAAAATTTTAAACGATTTGCGATTCGCCAAACTAAACAATAGGTAAAAAGGGTTACAATTATGAACATTTTTCGCAAAACAAGGCTTTTTATTTCACACTTTAACATGGTTACGATATTGTTGTTATACTGTACATTATTTGTAACTATCTTGCTTTAATGCGATTTAACTTAGGTGTTATAGTATCTAATGTTTTTCACAGTTTATCGCCTTTAGTGAAAGACAATAAAACAGTAATAAAGAATTTTGCGGAGATCCTGAAAAAATAACTTTACAGAAAACGACAAGCATGTTAGTTGACAAATTCAAATGGTTCATTATATAGGAGTTTATAGACAAAAGACCTCCATCCTCCCTTCAAGGCAGGGCAAATGGCGGTACCAATACAAACTTTAACCGGTCGGATCTGCAATAGCAGACACCAATCTACACCCCCAGAAAATTTGATTCAGGAATCACCCGGTTCGTACTTTGCGAAGGTGAGGATCGTTTTTTTCAGCTCGACACCGCTCTGTGACGAACCAAGTTTCAAATACCAATTGTACAACGATGTTCATCCGGTCAACTGTGCCATGGGATGATATCTAAAACTCTTTACGACGAGATGTTCCCATCCGGTGCTCCCACTGGACTTACATAGTTACTTTGTTCCGGAAGCCTGAAGATCGCAATGTTTAAACCGCGAGAACAAATGTGAGTTTATCCAACGTCACTAGAATAAGGAGGTAAAAAATGTTGAGAAGAATGGCAAAATTCCTCATTCCGGCACTTGCCTGTATCGGATTGTGGGCAACAGTGTCATGGGCAAGCGTCAACGTATACGCCGAGGGGGCATACACGGATAACGATTTAGTTGTCTACCTCTATGTGGATGTGGCAACCGATCCGATTGTCAGTTACGGTGTAAAACTGACCTACGACCCTTCTAATCTTGGCTCACCCGTTGTTCAGAAAAATTCTGAAGACTGGTATTTCGGAGAGCAGGCATCTCCACTTGCAACGCCCAATGCTGAACCGGACACCTCCACGCCGGGAGAAGTTGTCATCGTAGGCGGAAAGCTGGATTCAGCAGCTCCCCAGGCGGGTGTTGCAGGAGACAGGGTCCTGCTTGCGAAGGTCACCTTTTCCAGATTGACCGCCAATGTTCCCAGAGCGGAACTCTATCTTGGCAAAGACGGCAACTACTCCAACTTTGTCCAGGTAAACGGCGACGAACTGGATGATATCCTTGCAGGCGCGGGTAAAACCGACCGCATAGGATCAGTATCCATTTTCGCGCGTGGGGATGCAAATGGTGACGGTAATCTCGACGCTCTTGATTATCGAATTCTTAAGCAACTAATCGGGACAGAGGGATGGCCGGTTTATGCTGATGGTAATGGAGATGGCGATTTAGACGCCTTAGATTACAGATGGCTCAAACAAAATATTTAGTGGAGATAAGGATGAAAATAAAAACTTTTTTAATTGCCCTTTCAGTAACCATTTTCTTTACACTAAGTGCAAACGCAAACACAACCAATATCTACCTTGAAGGATTAGCCACATCCGGTATTACATTAAGTGGGTTTCAATTTAAATTTATAGACGACAACGATTATGGTTGGCCTGTAGAAAAGGAAATAGATGATGCCGTTTTCCCTCCAACAGAAAAAAATGACTTTTCAGTTCTTTTTGGCCCAGGTATGGTGTATCCAAATTTCTGGGATAGGCAATCATTAACCAGAGAGGTTACCCCAAAGAAAACTTTAGCAAGAGGTTTCTTTGGCTTTTCTGATTACGATGATTTAGGAAACACCCTTGTAGATGGGCTATTTATGACCATGGGGTCCTCTAACACCATTTTTTCGATAGACCCTCCTTCTTTCCTTTTCTGGTCATATGGAACCACCGATATCACCGTCTATGAAGACGTTTTTGACTTCCAAGTTAAAACGGAAATCTTAAATGATATCATAAATGTAACTGTTGATTTTAATCCTGTTCCGATTCCGTCGACGCTTCTGCTCCTTGGAGGAGGCATTTTAGCTCTTATCAGTGGGAACAGAAGAAAAAACGGAGGAAAATAGCTCATGAAAGGTACTATTCTAAAAAACCTCAAGCCCTCTTTTCTCGGGATTGGTGTCCTGATAGGCGTTCTTCTTTTTTCCTCAATTGTCAATGCTGCCGTCATTGATCCTGATCAGCGACCGGACTGGTGGGCTGATGCAGATGCCAAGGTATTTTTTGATTTATTGCCAACTGCCGACATATTGACGCCAACACAATCTGAAGGAACCAAGGGCTATGATTATACAGCCTCTCTTTCTGTATTGTCCGCTTCCACCCCTACTTTCGACATTGAATTGACCTCTTTAACTATCCATTTGGATAACGAAGAAAAACCGGACCATACCAAGCAGTTCTGGGTGGCCTTCCACTACGGATCGAGTTATGATCCGGAACCTTCATCAGTCAATATTCTCGGACACTACGAAGACGGTTCTATCTCTCCGGTGACCGCATTTGATTCTTTTAGAATCGACGATGGTTGGGTCTATGCTGAGGCAAGCCTTTTTCCTCAACCGGCCAGGGAAGACATTACAATACAGGTGCACGGTGAGCTTAATGGCATGACTTTCTACAATGTGGATTACCTGGAGGTGGGAACCGATTGCACGCCAACGCCAATTCCTTCCAGCTTGTTTTTACTGGGTGGCGGACTCTTTTGGCTCATTAACCTCAAACGCCGGAAAAATTAGCAGAAAACGCATTTAACTTTAACCACATAAAACGCTTCCGAGAGGAAGCTGCCCCATTCACCCCTGGGCTGCCACGACCATTTTGCTGTTACCGGTCTGACAGCCCAGACTTGTATGCCCCCCATAACAATCTGATCTTTTCAAAAAAAAGCCTGGTGTTCGGCCAGGCCTCTTCCACGCCTTTCATGGCCTTGCCCTGTCTAAAGTCAACCGTTACAGAATTGAAAAAAAACTTGACATTGGGGTTGAGAATCCGCAACAGTGTCACCACTGGTGACAAACATAAATCAACCCGGGAGGCCCCATGAACAAAACCTTGCCAGCTGCGGACAAAAAAGAGAGCACAAAACAGAAATTGGTCGACTCTGTGGGCCGGATTTTAGCCCAAGAGGGGTTCAAGGGGCTTGGCGTTAACAAGGTTGCCCGGGAAGCAGGCGTGGACAAGGTACTTGTCTACCGATATTTCGGAGGATTGGCAGAGCTTGTCCTGGCCTACAGCCAGACCAGTGATTTCTGGCCCACCAAAGAGGAGCTGATCGGGCAAGACCTTGACCTCTTAAAACAGATGCCCTTTGACCGGCAGATGGCTGAATTTTTCAAGCGGTTTCTCCGGGCCATTCGAAAACGCCCCCACACCCAGGAGATCCTTGCCTGGGAGATGCTGGAACGAAACGAACTGACAAAACAACTTGAACAGGTCCGTATCAGAACCATTCTTGAGTATTTTGAAAGCTTTGATAACCTGCCGGACACCATTGATCTCTCCGCCATCGTGGTTCTCATGTCGGGGGCGGTCAACTATCTTATCATCAAGTCGCGAATTCATACCACGGTGGGAGGAATCGACCTCACGTCGAACCAGGGATGGGAACGGATGGAAACGGGGATCGACCTTCTTTTAAAAGGCATTTTTGACGACTGATTTTTTTTACCCAAAATGTCACCACTGGTGACTTAAACAAATATCATAAGTAAAAGGATTTTTACGGCCATGGAAAACAACCACCCTGCCCTGGACTATTTTACCAAAGGATACTCATGCTCAGAGGCGATTGCCGCCGCCTATGCCCCAAAGCTTGGCCTTGACCGGCAAACCGCTGTCAAGATAGCCACGGGATTTGCCGGAGGCATGGCCCAGGGCAAGACCTGCGGCGCCGTCACCGCAGCATACATGGTCCTGGGCCTTACGGCAGGTTCAGGGGGTCCAGGGGACGCCTATTCCAGGGACAGGGTGTATATGCTTGTCCAGGAATTTTCCCATCGTTTCACAAAGCGTTGGGGGACGACCCGTTGCAGGGACCTGCTTGCCACCAACGGCATTGACATAAACAATCCCGGGCAGATGAAAAACCTTCGACAGACCGGCCCTTGTGTTGAAATGGTGAAGGAGGCGGTCCGGATTTTAGACGACGTCTGTGATGGGGAGTTCTGAACGAGTGTTTCCATCTGCAAAGCTCAAAGCCTGCAGATGGAAACTTTTTCTTGACAATTTATTTGATAGTGTCCAATATTGATCAAAACAAATAAGGAGTCTGAAATGCCGGACAAATTACTATTTATGTTGTCAAAGATACAGCATGCTGTGACAACACATATGAAAAAAGAATTAAAAAAAGAAGAAATTGTATTGTCTCCCGGGCAGATGGGGATTCTTCTTGCCCTTGAAAAAGATAAGCAAACCACCATGGGAAAATTAAGTCAGGCAGTTGAGGTGGATAATGCCGCAGCATCCAGACTTGTGGATAAGCTCGAACAACGAAACTTTGTTGAACGCTATATCAACCCCGGTGACAGGCGCCAGGTGATTATTGCCATAACCGAAGAGGGATTAAATAAAGCTAAAATCGTTAAAAACATCGCAAAGGCTGCCAACGCAAAAATCAAAGAGGGGTTCACCGAAAGGGAGATCTCCATTTACAGACAGGTGGGCCTGGCAATTATTGAAAAATTCAAATGAAGTAAATATTGTACTTAACCTGCAGTGGGAGGGAGATTTGTATGAATCAGGTGATGAAAGTTTATCAGACATGCGCAAAGCTGCCATTGGGCAAGGCTCTTTTTTCACAACTAATTTGCTTTAAAGCGCCTTATTTTGGGAGTATCAAACCCCGTTTTTTAGAATTGAGACCAGGATATTGCGAGATTCTGCTGAAAAAAAGACGGGCTGTGACAAATCATCTCAACTCCGTCCATGCCATTGCCATGTGCAATGTCAGCGAACTCGCTGCAGGGTGCATGCTTGAGGCCAGTATTCCCAGAACCATACGGTGGATTCCCAAAGGCATGGAAGTTTCGTACTTAAAGATGGCCAAAACCGATTTAAAAGCTGTTTGCGAAATCCCGTTGGCAGACCTGAACCAACCCGGAGAACTCCCCATGACGGTTCATTTAACGGATAAGAATGGAACAGAGGTGTTCTGCGCTGTAATTACCATGCATTTATCTTTTAAGAAAAAACAATAACAGGATTTTTAGAGTGCCCGGGCAGAAGCGTCGGTACCCCCGACGCTTTCCCCCTTAGGTGCATGATGTTGCTGTGCCAACCTATCGGACAGAACGTTCCTCTACCCGGTCAAGCCATTCGGTAACGAGTTGGCCGAACAGAGTTTCCTGCTCAATCTGCAGGTTATGCCCCGCGAGATCCAACATGGCAAAGGTCGCCCGGGGGTAGTTTTTGAGAACACCCAATGCATCCTGACTGCCCACAACAGCATCCTGCCGGCCTGTCATGATTAATGTCGGCGCTTCAAACGCTGTCGGCAGAGAGTCAACATCAAAGGAAAAAGTATACCCCTCATCCACAAATTTTGTCAGAAATGCCTGGTCGGCAAGGTCACAGCCCACCTGGATTTCATTCTGTGTCCGTTCCCATGCATGCCGGGTCAGAACCACTGATGTGGACTCAAAGACTTCTCTTTCATCCTTTTCCAGGGTCGACAGGAAAGATTCCTCCCTGACCAGGGGTGTATGATCCGGCACGGTTCTTTTCCCATGCTCAGGAATAATGACAGGACAAAGTAAAAAAAGACCGTCTATGGCGTCCGGTCTGTCCCGGACGAGTCCCCTTGCCAAATACCCCCCATAGGATTGTCCGAAAAGCACAAAATTTTCATCGGGTATGACCTTGTCTATGAATTGAGAGATAAGATCCAGCATGATGTCGCAATTGGAGATACACGGCTTTGATTCACTCTTTCCCATGCCCGGCAAGTCAAAATAAATTCGTTTCCATCCATTCAGATTTTCAAAGACCGGTTCCATGCACCCGGTAATGGCATGATGATCGATACCATAACCGTGTATAAAAATAATGGGTTTCCCCTCTCCGAAAACTTTGTAATGAATATTTATATCCCTTACCAGACAATCCATTTTATTCCCTTTACTTGATTCAACACTTAACTCTGCGAACCAGCCGTTGACTGATTATCAGGCCCCTTGAGATGAAGAGACCAGTTTAAGCCCCACAATTCCTGACAGGATCAAAAGCAAACAGAGCACTCTCATGATATCCCGTGATTCACCAAACAGAACCATGCCCATTATCGCAACCCCGACGGCTCCGATTCCTGTCCATACTGCATAGGCAGTACCAACGGGAATTGTCTTCATCGCAACCGACAGCAACCAGACGCTCATGACCATGGATATGATTGTCAGAACCAGCGGAGCAATTTTTGAGAATCCCTCGGTATATTTGAGTCCAATTGCCCACCCGCATTCAAACAAACCAGCTACAACCAGACAAACCCACTCCATACGTCTACTCCCATACCAATTTAATTCCGTGGCCTTCTTCCCTGATACGCCTGAAAAAGGCGAATACCAAGGAACCCCAATAACAAAACAGTGCTTTTATCGTTCCGGCCGGAACGATAAAAGCACTGGCAAAGAGTGTATATCAACAAGAATGAGGCCTGTAAAGGGATTCTCGGATCAACCGGGGTGCTTCCAAGTGATGAGATACCCAAAAGAAACGGTAAACCAGATCAGACGGTAAACTTTTTCATCATCTCCTGGAGTTCGTCAGCCATCCGGCTCAAGGAGGAAGCGCTGGCGTTCACCTCCCGGCTGTTGGCATCCATGGTTCCTGCGGATTCATCAATGGCAACGACCTCTTTTGCGACCCCTTCTGCGGCGACAGCTCCCTGGGAGACGTTATCGTTCACATTGGCAAACCCTTCTGCCACCTGGGCAATGTTGTCCGCAATCTCATGGGTGGTGATGGCCTGCTCCTCAACGGCTGCCGCAATGGCTGTAATCGCCTCTTCCGAATCGTTCACCGTGTTTGTCAGGGTCTTGATCCCCTCGGCCGTGTTAACAGCCTTGTCCTGCATCCATCGGAGTTTTTCATCCACCGCAAGGGTTGAGTTTCCGGCTGCAGCGGCAAGATCTGTGATCTCCTGGGCAACCACGGCAAACCCTTTTCCTGCTTCACCCGCCCTTGCCGCCTCTATCTTTGCGTTCAGGGCCAGGAGGGCCACCTGGTCTGCAATGGACCGGATCTCGTCGGTGACCATATCCACTTCACTTGCGGCGGAGCCAAGCTCATCCACCACTTCGCCCACCTGATTGAACCCAGTTACGGTCTTGGCAATGATTGATTTGGCAACCCCTGCATTTTTCGAAATTTCGTTTACCGTGGAGGTCATCTCCTCGGATGCCGAGGCCACGAGGGTGACATTGGAGGCAGCCTGCTCCACGTAGGCTGCAATGGAGTTGAGGGTGGAGGAGAGTTCCTCGGCCGCGGATGCCACGGCATGGGATTTTGCCGAGGTATTGCCGCTGGTTTCCAGGAGCTCCCGGGAAACCGCGTTCAATCCGGTGGAGGCGTTGGAAAGGCTTGAACTCTCGTCGATCACATGACTGATGATGGTGCTCAGCTCCTGGTTCACAAGGTTGATCCTTGAAAGGATCCGGCTGATCTCATCCTGTCCGTCCACATCAATTTTATTGGTAAAATCGCCTTCCCTCAGCTTTTTTGTAGCCTTGAACATGAGGGAGATCTTCCGGTTCACCAGGGTGTTGAACAGAAACCAGATCAGAGCGATGGTTCCCACGATCCCGGCAAGGCCGATCAACATGCTCCGGTTCCGGCTGGAATCCATGGACGCCAGGATCTCCTCTTCCGAAGAGCAGACAGAGATGCCGCCCAGAACCGCCCTTGACCGGCCGTGGCAGTGAAAGCACCGTTCTTCATTGGGAATCACCCGGTTTGCAACGCCGAACCGCTCATTGTTGAACCGGGCATGAACGATCTTATCGTCATCCCGGTTCCCGGCCATCATGGTCTCAACGGCCCCTGAGACCCCATCCCCCAGGACCGAGCGGACGGGATCTCCCACGGCACCTTTTTCCGTGCTGAAGGAGATCTTCCCGTTAAAATCATACACAAAGACCTTGAGCTTGGGCAGGGTGTCGTGGAGCCTTTGGAACTGGGCCCTGACAACATCGTTATCCCCTGTTGCAAGGGCATCGAACATCCCCCCCTCCACGGCACCGGCCAGCATGGTGTTCTGGGACACCATCTGTTGGGAGGAAAGATTTTTTTGTGACAGGATGTCCGAAAAGATGACCGCGGCAAGCACAGCCATGACCACCCCGGAGATCCATACCATGAGGTGAAGCCAAAGACGACTCTTAATAAATGAAAGCATGGGCAACTCTTTCTGATTTAAAATTCGATAAAAGAAATATTAATGGGCCCCGCCAAACATAAGGGGCTTGTAGTCAAAGGCCTTGACCCGGTCGGAGTTGTGGCAGGTGTTGCATGATTCAATGGTGAGGTCGTGGTCGATATCATCGGGATCCCCGGATTCCCCATGGAGACTTCCGGGACCGTGGCACACCTCGCACCCGGCATCCTTGAGGTCAGGGGTCTGGGATTCAGAGACAAAGCCGCCGGGTTTGCCATAGCCCGTGGTGTGGCACTCAAGGCATTCTTTGTACTCGGCATCGGTGAGCTTTGGCCGCATTACCCGGATACTCTCAAAGGAGGAGGCTTTCTTGGAAAACGTCACATAGTTTGCATACTCCTTTTCGTGGCATTCCTGGCAGGTCTTTGAACCCACATAGACCCGTTCTTCTGCAAGGGTAACCCCTGCACACATCAGCCAGACACAACACACAAAAGCGCAAACCATGGACTGCTTCATCTTCTTATAAGATCCTCCGTGATATGATTATGTTCGGTTCTCCCCCTAAAATACAAGCGTATTCCCTATAAGGATATCGCCATGGTGTCAACCTAAAAGTTGACATTTTCACCCAAAACCCGACGCTCACCAGATGAGAGGAATGCGAACCTCTTTTTCTGCCTTGTTCTGAAAAACAAGGAAACCGTGCTCCCGGCCGAAGAGGTAGAGATCCTTTGTAACCCTGACATCCTGCTTGCAGTATTTGATGATCTCATCCAGTTTTCCCTCCTTCCACCACTTGAGGGCAAGGAGACCGTCTGCGCTCTTGGCTGCCCCCAGGGTATGCCGGGCAAGGGAATCCAGGGTAAGCCTATAGCCGAGCCGCTGGTGAACCTTAAGGAGAAGATCCAGGGTCGGAAGGGAGGAAAAGTCAAAGGAGGAAAGACCGGAGAGCACCTTGTAGTCAAACCGTTCAATATTGAAGCCGATCACAAGGTCGAACTCTTGCAGGTCCTGCACCAGGGCGTCCACATCCTCCTGGAGATAAACCCGGTAATCGTCAATCCCTGAATCATAGAGCACGGCGCAGCTGACCCCCATGCGATCGGCCCGTCCCCAGCCCCCGACCTCCTGGGCCGACCGCCGGGTCTCGATATCCAGAACCCCGAACCGCTTCACATTGACCAACGCATCAGCCATCGCCTCATCTGTTGCCCCTTGTTCCGGGACGTCTATCCGAATGGGGACAACGGGTTCCGAATGCGGGTTCTTTTGCAGCATATCAAGGAGACAGAGGGCCGTTCCCTTGTCAATGGGCCGGTTGCCGGACCCGCACTTGGGAGAGTGCACACAGGCGGGACAGCCATTGTCGCAATGGCAGTTTTTGATGGTGGCCAACGTTCGTTCAAGCATGGTCGTGGCCTGGTCAAACGCCTGCCGGGCAAGGCCGATCCCCCCGGGGGTGCCGTCATAGACAAACACGGCCGCCTTTTCAACCTGGGGGTGGAATGGAATGGAGATGCCGCCGAGATCGTTCCTGTCGGTCATGACAAGCAAAGGCAAGATCCCGATGGCCGCATGCTCCATGGCATGGATCCCTCCCATAAAATGCATCTTTTGCTCCTCGATCACCTCCCTCACCGTTTCCGGGATCTCGATCCAGAGCCCTTCGGTCTCAAAGGTGACAGGGGGAAGGTCCAGGGGAAAGATGCCCAGGGAGCGCTGGTTGGCCACAAGCTTTTTCTCATATCCCGTGACCTGGTCCGTGACCTTCAGTTTTCCAAAACCGATCCGGGTGTTCCACACGGTTTTGGTATCGATCACCGAAAGGATCTCGGTGGATTTGTCTGACCGTGCCCGGGTAAAGTAGCGCACCTCTTCCCTGACCACCTCCACACTTCCGTTTTCATGGTCAAACTCCTCCACCACATAGGTTTTGCCGTGGTGGAGGTAGACGGCGCCTTTATGGGTTTCATAAAAGGCCCTGAACCAGTCCACATCCCCCAGGCTCTTTTTCTGGTTTTCAAGGAAGATGGGGATACTCCGGCCTGTTCCCCTGAGGCTCACCTTTCTGTGGGGATCCCGCCTGGAGGCGTACCACATATCTCCCTTCCGGGTCTTTAGCAGCCGGGCGTCGGCTTCAAGGCGAATGACTGCCTGTTTTACCCCGGGGTCTGCCATGAAGGTTTCTGTGGCCGCCAGCCTAAGGTCGGCGGCCGCACACTCAAGGTGCCGCTCCATGATCACCGGGTTTGCAGGGTTGATCACCGCCTGCTCCGGCGGCATGTCAAAGAGCATCTCCGGATGGTTCATGAAATAGTGGTCCAGGGCGTCCTCATGGGCCACCAGCACCATGGCGGAATCGGAACCGTTCCTGCCCACCCTGCCCGCCCGCTGCCAGGTGGACATGATGGTACCGGGATATCCCACAAGGATGCACAGATCCAGGGTGCCGATGTCGATGCCAAGCTCAAGGGCGCTTGTGGAAACCACGGCCAGGAGCTCTCCGTCTGCCAGCTGATGCTCGATCTTGCGCCGCTCCTCCGGTAGGAACCCGGCCCGGTAGGCGCTGATCTTATTACCAAGCTCCCCTGCCCGCTGGGAGGCCCACATGGCGATGAGTTCCGTGATCTTCCGGGACTGGGTGTAGACAATGGTGCGAAGCCCCCGGTGGATGGCGGCATGCATGAGCAGGATGGCTGTCTGGGCCGCCCCTGCACTGCCGTTCATGAGCAGAACCTCCTTTTTCCCGGCAGGGGCGGTATTTCCGTCCACCACCCGGACATCAAGGCCGGTCAGCTCAGCTGAAAGCAACCGGGGATTGGCAATGGTTGCCGAACAGAATACAAACACAGGGGCTGAACCATAGTGGCTGCAAATGCGCAAAAGCCGCCTGAACACCCATGCCATGTGGGAGCCCATGACCCCCCGGTAGGTGTGCACCTCGTCAACGACCACGAATTTCAGGTTGGCGAAAAAATCCGCCCATAAATGATGGTGGGGCAGCATGGCCAGATGGAGCATCTCCGGGTTGGTGAGGAGCGCATTGGGTGGATTCTGGCGGACCTTGCCCTTTTTATAGGGGCTCAGGTCTCCGTCGTACACAGCAGCCGTGAGATTCTGCCCCGTCTCCATGCCCACCCCGGCAAGGAGGGTTTCAAGGGTGTCCAGCTGATCCCGGGCAAGGGCCTTTAACGGAAAGAGATAGAGGGCCCGGGAGGTGGGGTCCTCCACCAGGGATCGAAGCACGGGCAGGTTGTAAATCAGGCTCTTGCCGCTTGCCGTGGGGGTTGCCACCACGGTGTGAATGCCCTGCTCAATCAGGTTCACGGCCTCGGCCTGGTGCTGGTAGGGCCTCGCTATGCCCTGGCGTTCAAACACGCTCCAGACCAGATCACGGTTAAAATTTTCTTCGTACCGGGCTTTTTTCTCGGCAATGGTCCTGTGGCAGACAAGGTCCGGGGCAAGTCCCTTAAACCCCTTCAGGGACTGAAGATACTCGTCAAGGCTCACAAGATGCTCTTTCCCAGGGCAGAAACGATAAGTTCCACGGCAAGCCTGGCTGTCTTGTTGGCCTGGTCCAGGATGGGGTTGAGCTCCACAAGATCCATGGAGGTCAGCTTGCCCGAGTCGGCCATGATCTCCATGAAGAGGTGGGCCTCCCTGTAGGTGAGGCCCCCGGGAACCGGAGTTCCCACACCCGGGGCTTCCACCGGATCCAGGGCATCGATGTCAAGGCTTACGTGGACACGCTTCAGATGGATGAACTTCATGAGGGCCTTGTTGGCAACGGTGCTGATGCCCTGCTCGTCTATGTCGCGCATGGTATATGCGGTGATCCCGCTCTTTCTGATCCGCTCCCGTTCCAGGGGATCGAGATCCCGGATCCCGATCAGCACGATGTTGTCCGGATCGATCTTTGCCCCGGGCCTGCCGATGTTGACCAGCCGATCGTCCCCATCACCGATGAGCACGGACAGGGGCATGCCGTGGATATTTCCCGAGGGCGAAGTCTCGGGGGTGTTAAAGTCCCCGTGGGCGTCTATCCAGATCAGCCCGGTTGGCCGGTCGTGGGACACGCCGCCCACGGTGCCCATGGCAATGGAGTGGTCCCCCCCGATAAAAAGGGGAAACACATCGTCTGCAACCGCCTTTTTCCCGGCCGCATACACCTGGTCGCAGATCTCCCGGATCTCCTCGTAGTAGTCGGCCTTTTCACCCTCTTCCACGGGATTTCTCACAGGCACACTGACATCTCCCAGGTCCTTTACATTGTGGCCCAGGGTGCGAAGGGCCGACACAAGCCCCGTATACCGCGCCGCCGCAGGCCCCATGTCAAGGCCCCTCCGGAGCTGACCGTAATCCATTGGCACACCGATAATATTGATCCGTTTGTTCATCCCCAGCCCCTTTATATGTTGTCATAAAACCGGATTTATGATTGAGTGTTGACAGCCCCTATACCATACAGTATGAAGCGAGTTCAATAAAAAACAAAATTGGTGAAATATAAGGAGTTTACCAGAATGACCGACCAACCTGTAACACGAAGCAAAGAGACTTTAAGCATGATCAACGATCTTCTCAACAAGGGGGTTGAAAAGATCTCCGTGATCATGCGCCACTCGGCCCGGCATTATCACGACACAGTCCAGATGGAGCCGTTCATGGGGCTCACTGAAATCGGCAAGGCATTTGCCATGGAATTCGGAGCAACCCTTCCCATGGATCCCTGCCCCCTCTTTTTCTCCAGCCACTTTGGACGCTGCATCGAGACCGCCTATCTCATGGACAAGGGATACACAAAAAAGCACTGCAAGTTCAACGGCCACAACACCCTTTCCCTGGAACTTGCTCCCTTCTATATAAACGACATGAACAAGGCCTTTACCGCCTTTGACCAGATGGGCAACGACACCTTTTTGCGCGCCTGGTTCAACAAGGAGCTCTCCCGGGAGATGATGCAGGACTCGGAAGAGACCGCTGATGTGCTCACGGGATTTCTAACGGACAGGCTTGACCAGCTCAAACCCGGTCAGATCGCCCTGTGTGTCTCCCACGACTGGAACCTCTATCCCCTGAGAGAGCATAAGCTCGATCTTCCCTTTGAGGAGCACGGCAGGGTCGAGTTCCTTGAAAGCGTTGTGGTGTTTGAACAGGGGGGAAAGAGCTTCATCATGAACCACCAGCGAGACCCCAGGGAGATCTAACCAACGGTACTATAGGTATCGGCACTCTAATTGAAGCCTGTTTTACCTGCTGTAATATAAAACAGGCTAAACTCATATGCGAGGAGCGAGAACATGGACCAGACACGAATCACGATTCTTTGCGAAAACACGGCAGCCGGGGTAAGGGGAATCACAGGGGAGCACGGATTTGCAGCCCTCATCGAAAAGGGAGACACAAAGATCCTGCTGGACACGGGCCAGGGCATGACCCTGAAGCCCAATGCCGATGCCCTGGGCATCGATCTGACCGAGATCAACACCATTGTGTTGAGCCACGGCCACTTTGATCACACAGCGGGACTGCCCCAGGTACTCTCCCCCCCCAGGGGCGTCAAGGTCATTGCCCACCCCCGTGTGTTTGACGAAAAGTATGCCGAGATCGATACCCCCCGGGGCAAACACCGGTTCTTCATCGGCATCAAGTACCGACAGGCGTTTCTTGAATCCGGCCTTGGGGCGCGCTTCATGTTTGAGACCGAATACAGGGAGATCGCGCCCGGAATCTTCTTTTCAGGCCAGGTGCCAAGGATCACTGATTTTGAGCACCCGGACAATGAGCTCCTGGTCAAGGAAGGGGATGAATTCAAGGTGGATCCCGTGCTGGACGACGCCTCCCTGCTCATCGAGACGGCAAAAGGCCCGGTGATCATCTCGGGATGCGCCCACGCAGGCATTGTCAACGTGATGAACCATTTCCGGAAACAGAGCGGCCACGACCGGTTCCATGCCGTCATCGGCGGCACCCACCTGGGTTTCACGGACCTGGGCGAGCAGCTTGACCGCACCATGGACGCCTTTGACCAGTTCCAGGTGGATCTTATTGCCGTGTCCCACTGCACCGGCAACGAAGCTGCGGCCATCTGCTACAACAGGTTCAAGGAGAGATTCGCCTTTGCCAATGCAAGCTGGAGCGTCACGTTTTAGCTTCGCAGCTCTGATTGTCGTGTTATTTTGACACGACAATCATTTTTTTTAGTTCTGTCTTGTCCAGGTTAAAACCTGTCAGACCGCCTTGGCAACAAACACAGCCCTGACCGGGGCTGGATAGCCCTCCACGGTCCTTGTACTGTCATCGGGATCAAGAAAATCATCCAAAGATTCCGTCTGGATCCAGGGGGTCTTTCTCTGCTCCTCCAGGGTTGTTGAAGAGATGTCGATGCATTGGACATCTGCAAACCCCGTCCGTTTCAGCCAGGACTCCATGGCCTTAAGGCTTGGCAGAAAAAACACGTTCCGCATCTTGGCATACCTGTCTTCGGGGAAAAGGCAGAGATCGTCATGGCTGTCAATGACCAGATTCTCCAGCACCAGTTCCCCTCCCTTTGCCATGCAGTCATGGATCCCCTTGAGCATGTCCAGGGGAGATCGCCTGTGATAGAGCACGCCCATGCAGAAGACCGTATCAAATCCGGCCCGGGTGACGGGCATGGCGTCAAAGGGGATGGGAAGGGAGAAGAGGTTGCCCAACCCGATATAGTGCTGCAGGGCATGGAACTGGTAATAAAAACTGTGCTGGGGCTCGAGGCCGACCACCATTTTCGGCTGCTGGGCCGCCATCCTGAACATGTAGTAACCGTTGCTGGAGCCGATGTCCAGCACCCGCCGGTTCGTCAACGAGCTGATCTTGCCGGCAAACCGGTTCCACTTGATGTAGGACTGCCACTCGGTATCAAGGTCGATGCCAAAGAGATCAAAGGGTCCCTTTCGCCAGGGGCAGAGCTGGAACAGGGCCTGGCGCAGCTGCTCCTGCCCGTCTGCCGTGAGATCGGATTCAACGCCGATCCTGAGAATGTCCCGGTCAAGGTCAATGGCTGAAGCAACAGCCTTTGGAAGCGCTTCCATGGCCTTTGTATATTTCAGGGTGTTTCCCTTGGGATTTTCAAAAACAGGGGCAAGCCCGGCGAGCAAGTCATTGATGCCTGAAAGCTCATACTCGTTTTCCAGGCGCTGGTATCCTTTAAAAAGATCGATTTTCTCCACAACTCTTCCTATTTAACAGCGATCATTGAAGCAAAATTAAACCACTTGAGCCAAACATCCATGGTCTTGAAACCGCCCTTTTTAAGCCTGTCCTGGTGGGCCTCAAGGGTCTCGGGCACCAGCACATCCTCCAGGGCTTCCCGCTTCTGGCTGATCTCAAGCTCTGAATAGCCGTTCTCCCGCTTAAACCGCTTGTAATAGTCCAGCTGAAGTTCTGAAACCCTGTCATGGACACTCACCACCTTTTCCGTGAGCAGCAGGATTCCACCGGGCACCAGGGCATTGTAGACGTCAGCCACAAGGGCATCCCTCAGATCGGTATCAAGGAACTGAAGGGTAAGGTTCACCACCACCACCGACGCATTGGACATGGCGACCTTCTCGGCCCGGTCGCACACAAGTGAGACCTTCTCCTGAAAGGACTCGCCCTGGAGCCGCTTTTCATACTTGTCGATCATGGGTCTTGAGCTGTCCACACCCACCATGGAGAAGTTTTGGTCGCCAAAGGCCTTGCCCATGAGGATGCCAAGGTTTCCGTGGGAGCAACCAAGATCGTAGATCCGGGTGTTCTCCTGGTAAAAATCCACGGCAAGCTGGGCCTGACGGCTGATGCTCTCCACATAGTTGGGAACCGAGCGTTCCAGCATGTCACTGAACACGGATGCCACGGCTTCATTGAACTCAAAGGCCGACACAGTTTCTCGTTTTGCTGCAAATATTTTGTCTTTTTCCATTTTTCCTGTAAATTTAAGCATCTATAGACGTTTACACTTGCGAGGAGCTACAATTAAAAACCGGAGAGTCCACCACCCGTTTCAATGCTTCAAGGGCTGCCACATATCCGAAGATTCCGCTGATCATGGAGAGGCTTCCCATGGGATTTCTGAGCCTGCCCGCGTCAAAATAGTTGGGTTCCATGGTGTCGGAAACCGTATCTTTTGCAACCACCTCAGTTGAGTAGACACAATGAACGCCTTCATCCACCCCCATGCGCCGCAACCGTTTTCGCACCGACCGTGCCAGGGGACAATAAAGGGTATCGGAAAGATCCCCGGTGGTGATCTTTGTGGGATCTATTTTCCTTGCAGCCCCCATGCAGGAGACCACATCAATATTATGCCGTACCAGCTCAAAGAGCACGTTGACCTTGGGGTTGAGGCTGTCAATGGCATCCACCACCACATCGGTCCGCTCTTTAAACACCTCATCAAAGGTGTCCTTGTGGCAGAGCGTGTTAAAAATTTCCACCTTCATATCCGGGTTGATCTGCCGGAGCCGCTCTTCGGCAGCATCGGTCTTAAGCCGGCCGAGGTTGGGCTCGACGGCCAGAAGCTGGCGGTTGAAGTTGCTCTCACCGATCTCGTCGAAATCCACAATCCTGAGGGTTCCGACCCCGCTCCTTGCCAGGGCCTCGATGGCATGGGACCCCACGGCCCCAAGCCCGATTACCGTAACACACGCATTCTCAAGACGCTCCATGGCCGCTTCCCCAAGAAGCAGTTCGGTGCGTTTAAATTTTTCCCTGTTAAATCCCATTCCCTACGATCCAAAATATGGGGTCAGGCTTAGCTTATTGTCGTAACTATGGGGTCAGGCTTAGCTTATTGCCGTTATTCTTGAATATAGAAAAATGACACAATAAACTAAGCCTGACCCCGTTCTACATAAATGACACAATAAGCTAAGCCTGACCCCGTTTAACATAAAAGGCACAATACGCTAAGCCTGACTCCGAGTTATGACCCCGTTTTATAAAACAAATCAGTGCAACATACATGATTTTTGTCCCCAGGTTAAGCTCTTTTTGACAGCACATGGGGTCAGGCTTAGCTTGTTACCGCTTGTACATGGGGTCAGGCTTAGCTTATTGCTGTTATTCTTTAAAGTCACAGATAGAAATCACAATAAGCTAAGCCTGACCCCGTTTTGACAAAAAAAAAGAGCCCCTGTCAGACAGAGGCTCTTTTTAAATCTTTTTAATAATTGGCTGTCAGTGTTTCCTGAACAGGCCCGTGCTGAAATATCGTTCCGCACCGTCCGGCAACAGCGTGACAAAGTTTTTATCTTTTCCGAACATATGATCACTTTCATGGGAATCCTTGATCCTGCGGGCATGTTCCACATCGCCCCCAAAATCGCCGGAATTTGAGTATGCAAAGACCGCAAGATTGTGAATTGTCATATTTGAATAATCGTAACTGCAGCAAAACGACTATTTCCCTGGGACTTATTCCTTACGGCCGATATCCAGGTCCATGGTCCCCGGGCAATAGGAGACAGCCCCCGAAGAGACCGTCTTGAAACCTGCTTTAACCATGGCTCCTGCAATGACGCCCCGGTCAAGGCCGAGGTCCTGCCACATCATGGACACGGGCAGCCAGCTGAGCGCTATGGGTTCCGGCCGGGTCCGCCCATGGGTAAGACCGTCATGGAGACTGACAAAGACCCCGCCGGGATTGAGGGCGTGATGGATTTTTTCCACCATGGGCACCATTTCCTCCTTTACAAAATTCAGGCAGGCACTGGCCAGCACCAGGTCATAGCCGTCCCCCAGGGGATCGGTTCGAAAATCCCCTTCCATGACCTCCAGTCTTTCTTCCATCTTGTATTCCTGAATATACTCCAGGGCCACCCCCACCACGGCGGGACGGTCAAAAAGAGTCCCATGCAGTCCGGGGTGGGACGATAGGATCGCCAGGGTATTGAGGCCGGGGCCACCACCCAGGTCCAGCATGCGCCGGAAAGAGAAAGATTCCGGCAGATCCGAAATAATTCCGGAAAGGACCGGACCGGAGCAGGCCCTCTGGTAATTGGCCATGGCGGATGCACCCCGGGCCCAGATTTCTTCGTCATCCGCCTCTTTTTCCCGGTTCGGCGGACCGTCCCGGAGGACCTGCCCCATGTTTTCAAGGAGGGGGGTGTTCCATTGGTTATGGCAGAGAATATAGTCTCCCAGGTATGTTTCGGAACCTTTCACCAGATATTCCCGGCTGATACCGGCATTTTGATATTTCCCTTCTTTTTTTTCCACAAGGCCGATGGTGACCAGCCCGTCCAGGAAATATCCGGTGTTGCCGGGATGGGTTTGGAGCTTACCTGCCACCTCTGAGGAGAGGGTCTCCTGCTCCAGATGGTTAAAGACACCAAGCGTGATGGCCTCGTGGAGCAACTTGGAATAAAATATGCCCTGGTTCATTTCAAAAAGCCGACTGAAAGGGTGTTTCGTATTCGGGAACGGTTTCATTGTTTTCTCCTTAATATGTGGACCCGGGCAGATGGGTGACGGACGCACCATGACCGGTCTCCTGTTGAATGGGCTTGGAATCAAAGGGGCGGAATAGTCCTGTGCCAGCGGCGAAAGGAAAACAAAACAGCCGGGCGGTTTTAGCCGGATCTGTGGATATCGCCTGTAGCCACGGAGAGGATAATGCCATTGCCGGGGCCGGCCACGCCCCAGGAGAGTTAGAAACGGTAGGTCAGGGTGACCCCGATCAACCGGGGATCGCCTTCCACGACATTCATATCGCCGGTAGCCATAATTTTGTCCACCACGGTGAAATACTCCTCATCCAGGAGATTCTTGCACCAGAAGACGACATCAAAAGATTCGGCCTCATACCCGAGCCGGAGATTTACCAACTCATAGGGGTCCTGACTGACCGTGTTAGCCGTATCACCGTAGAACTTGCCTGTCCCGGAGAGTTCGGCCCGGGCAAAGACCCCGGTATGATGCCGGTACTGGGCACCAAGGTTATAAGTATAATCCGGGGCGTAGACCAACTTTTTGCCCTTATAGTCAACCTGGCCGGTCTTGGTCTGGTCGATCCAGTTGTCAATTTTGGTTTCGGTCAGCCCCAGGCCGGCAAAGAGGTCCAGGCCGCGCATGGGCTGGGCGTTGATATCAAGTTCGGCGCCGTAGGTATGGGCCTCTCCGGCGTTGTTGATATCCGGCGCCATGGGTACGTCCTTGGCGTCGGGATTGTTCACATCTATCTGTTTGTCCCGGATGTCGATGTAGAAGAGTGCGCCATTCACCGTGAGCCGCCGGTCAAACCACTGGCTCTTGACCCCGACCTCGTAGTTCCAGGTGTATTCAGGATCAAAGGAAAACGTATCCGGGGACATGACCATGGAATAGTTGAATCCGCCGATCTGATACCCTTTGGCCACGCTTACGTAAGTGATCATATCATCGGTCAGATCCACGGAAACGGCCACCTTGGGCAGCACTTCGTCATAGGAGAGGCTGTCTTTAAAAACCTGGATACCCGGCAGTGCGCCCTTCATCATGGAAGTGTTGGTATTCACCACCCGGCCGTCCAGCTCCTGGTGATCGTATCGAAGTCCTGCGGTCAGGTGAACCCGGGGGACCGGGCTCCAGGTGGCCTGGGCAAAAAAGGCATAGCCCTCCATATCGATGTCCCCCACCGGGTTCCAGAATTCCATGGTGTTGCCCATCATATCCGCCTTGACTTTGAGCTTCGTGCCGACCTCTTCCTTATACCCGTAAATACCGGCCAGCCAGGTAAGGGTGCCTTCGGTGTCCGAGGAGAGCCGGATCTCCTGGCTGTACTGCTCGTCGTCATACCCGAAATCCGCGTACATGGGTCCGCCGTTAAAATCCATATCCGAAGTAAAATCCGTATCATACACCTGACGGCTGGTGATCGAGACCAGCTGCCAGCCCGGCCCCTGATGCTTGACGCGCAGGGTCTGATAATCGCCGGAGGCATCTTTTCCCAGGCCCGGGTCTCCGCTTTGGATTTCGTTCCGCCCAAGGGCATTGGCACCGGTTGCCAGCCGGTACACCCCGAACCCGTCGGATTCCCGGTTCGCGCCCATTATGAGGGAAACATCGGTGGCGTCCGAAGGGGTCCACCGGAGAACGCTCCGGCCATTCAAATGTTCCTTGTCGGCGACTTCGTCGTCACCGGTGACGATGTCGGTCATAAAGCCGTTGGAATCAAGCCCCACAAAACTGAGCCCGAGAAACAGGGTATCCTCTATGATGGGGCCGCTGACCGATCCGCCCCCCCGCCACAGCCGGCTGTTGTCCTGGGCGGTATCATATATGCCGTACTCGGCAAACAATTTTCCCTGGACCGTGTCGTCCGGCTGACGGGTTATGAGGTTAATCAGGCCCGACTCCGTATTTCGTCCGTAGAGGGTCCCTTGGGGGCCCTTGAGAATTTCCACCCGTTCAATATCGAAGAGGGCGGGGTTGTGCATGTGGGCCAGGGCGGCGGGAACGCCGTCAATATAAACGCCCGCCGGGGAATAGATTGCGCTTTTGAAGGAAGAGACCCCCCGCATCACGATAATGTTTTCAGCACTGTTGCTCTTGATGAAAATATTGGATGCCAGGGGCACCAGATCCTGCATGTCCGTGATGCCTGAGCCCTCGAGCGTCTCTCCGGAGAACACCTCCATGGACATGGGCACGTCCTGGATATTTTCCTCTCGTTTCTGGGCCGTGACAGTCAGGGTGTCGATTTTATATTCCTGGGTTTCAGCCAGCGCAGATGCCGACATAACCAGGGAAATACCCAACGCTCCGGTCCATTGCATCCAAAATTTAAAACACGAATTCATCAGATTTACTCTCCTTTACTTATTTTTTATCTAAGGGTTTATTTTCTCCGGTCCAAGGGTGGCTGGCAGATCCATGGATTTTATACCAATGCGTGAAAAGGGAGCGTTAACATCAATTGCTTCGGCTTCTCGATCAATTTTTAAGGAAACCTCTTAGACCAACCATTCTGCTATGGATTGACTCATCACTGGAGCAGTATTTTCCATTTTTTAAGACCTCCTGCCAGGTTTCAGAATCTCAAGCCCCAGGGGTACGGGAACCTGTCTGTTCAGCATCTCGACCATGATTCTTGCCTTCTGTTTTCTTCTATTGATATAAAGGATGCGGCCTGTAAAATTTTTCAAAGGACCGGCGATGATGGTCACGGCCTTATCTTCGGTAACCAGGGCCCGGGAGGTTTCAACAAGCCCGGTCTCTCCTGCAAGCTCTATTAAAAAAGCCATTTCATGTTCCTCCACCATGGCAAAAGAGTTGTTATAACAAATGGGATGGAGCTGTCTCTCCAGGGGGGAATGACGACTCTTTACCATGAGCGTTTCAAGTTTCTTGTAGACAAAGAGATAGCCTGGGAAAATGGGTTTTGTTACTTTTTTAAAATCGCCCTTGATCCGATAACAAAGCTCCCTGCATGGCAAGTAGAGAGTTACCTGGTCTCCAGCAAAAACATGGATTGACTTTTTAAGTTTGTATTCCGAACCGGGCACTGTAGATAATACAAACCAGTTACTGCAATCGATTTGAGAAAAAGAATTCATGGGAGGATTCCAATGGGCAGAACAAGGGAATTGAGTAAAAAAAGCTGAATACCAAATCAGCCGGACAAGAGGTGTGATCATACCCCGGCATGACACAGGAGTAAACAGATCCCACACACCAGGAACAGGGTATGACTTGAACGGTTTCATCGCACTGGGACAGACAAAACCGTATTATGTTTGAAAGCAGCCGAGCGCTTCCATGGTCCACCAGATCTTTATGTACTCAGTTCTGAATGAGCAAAGGGCTGATGGTTCTCTGATTTAGCGTTAAATTTTTATAATGTCAAGCACAAAAATCAAACATGCCGTTTTTTATTTGGCACAACAAACACTTCCGCGCACCCCAAACAAACGACAAAAGATAGACCATGGCTGATGGGCCCGGGAACGCTCGTTTTAAATCCTCCCTGCAAAGGGGTTGACGAACAACAATACCGAGCATACCTTTTCATTAGAATAGTTTATCGCACTATCAGGTACAGGAGATACGATTATGCCTAGCAGACCAATAATACTACCCGTTCTGAAAAAATCGGTTGAACCGACGGTTCCGATAAGTGGAGAACTGGCAATCAATAAAAGAAGACGAAACTTACACCTGAGAATCAAACGAAAACTGCGCAAAAGAAAGAGAGAACGCCGGGAAGAAGTCAGGGATGGCGTTATTGTCACCCTCTCCCAGTACAATGACCGACGGGAAAAAGCAGACAGACGAAGGGTTCAATCAGGCTATACTTCTTATGATTGGGCTGCTGAAAAAAAACCGGCCCATTGACAGGCCACAGGAGCTCTGGTAGTTTTATTCCATCAGGCTGACTCTCTTTCCAAGGCGATTCACAAAAGCAATATTCCACCCCATTGACAAGATGCCTCTGATTTTCGAATTCCCGCCCCCAGGGGGAATGTGTACCATACCTACCTTGAACAAGGAGACAAGCATGGACGGAAACGACCTGAAAAAGATTCTGGCGGGCTTTTGCGTCGCCGGTCTGATCACGGGGTCCGCCGCAGCCTTTACCGGCTGTTCTCCAGGCAAAAGCGCCTGAAGCGGCGATAAGGAGGGAGCAGGTAGCTCCCACAGCGGGTGAAGTGGCGGAAGCTCCGGTGCCGGCGGCACCGACCAGGACCATAAACAACCCGGCAAGAGTGGCTGAAGCTGATAACACCGCATGCTGGATGCATGCACATTTAACAGCCAGCCCCTATCATCAATCCATTTCTTCATGTTACAGGTGAAACGTGACCAAACCACACCTGGATAACCATTCTTCAATCTTTTCCAGCAGCCGCCATGCCCTTGGTACAAAGACCTGGGGAAGGGTTTTGGCGGCCCTGGATGGGAATTTATCCCCCCAGGGCTTTCCCTCCATGCTCTCCCAATTAAAGGAACCGCTGAATCTGCCGGGCTACATCGACGATCTTGCCAGCATGGAATGGGCCCGCCATGAAATCGGGAACACCCGGCCCCACGGGAACGCCCCCGGTAAAATAAGCGTGAACCCTGCCCTCTCGCTGGTTCCCGTGGCCTGGAACCGCCTGGTTTCCCTTCTTGCGCCCGGTGCCGGGAACCAGGAATCCCCTGCCCCCTGCCCCGGCCATATCCTGGTCTGGCGTCATCCCAAAAGCCATAAGATTCTCGTGGCCCAGGCCGAAAGCGAGGATCTCCTGGCCCTGAAAATCGTCCTGGAAGAGATCCCCCTTGCTGGGGCCGCAGCCCAGGGAAATGTAACAAAGGGGGTGATCAGGTCGGTCCTGGACCGGGCCGTTGACAAAGGCCTTCTTTGGGCGCCCCCCTCCCGGATTCAACGGGATTTTCTGCCAGCCCCTGGCGATGCCACCGTCTCCGGGTTCCTGGAAGCCGGGGTGTTCACCCTCCAGTGGCACATCACCCAGGCATGCGACCTTCACTGCAAGCACTGTTACGATCGCAGCGACCGGGCGGTCATGCCCCATGACAGGGCCCTGGCGGTCCTGGACGATTTTGACCAATTTTGCCAGGCCATGCATGTGCGGGGCCAGGTAACCTTTACCGGCGGCAATCCCTTTCTTCATCCCCGTTTCTTCCACCTCTACCAAAGCGCCCGGGACAGGGGCCTAGGACTTGCCGTGCTCGGAAATCCCACCCCCATGGAGGCCATGGAGCGCCTGGTTGCAATCTCCCCTCCCCAGTTCTTCCAGATCAGCCTTGAGGGACTTTCCCATCACAACGACCACATACGGGGACCAGGGCATTTTGACCGCTCCCTTGCCTTTCTGGACCGGCTCCGGCAGCTGGGAATCTATTCCATGGTCATGCTCACCCTGACCCGGGACAACCTGAATCAGGTGCTACCCCTGTCACAACTCCTCCAGGGACGTGCCGACCACTTCACCTTCAACCGTCTTGCCACGGTGGGAGAGGGAGCCCGGCTCCAGATGCCCGAGCCAAAGGAGTTTGAAACTTTTTTAAGGCAATACGAAGAAACGGCCCGGGAAAACCCCATCCTGGGCCTCAAGGACAATCTGATCAACATCATCCGCAAGGAAAAGGAAGAGCCCCTGTTCGGCGGATGCACCGGGTTCGGATGCGGCGCCGCCTTTAACTTTGTCTCCCTGCTTCCCGGGGGGGAGATCCACGCCTGCCGAAAATTCCCCTCTCCCATTGGCAACATCCTTCACTCCTCCCTTCAAGAGATCTATCACTCGGATGCTGCCCGTGCCTACCGCAGGGGTAGTGAAGCCTGCCAAAGCTGTGACCTCGTCCCTGCATGCCGGGGATGCCTTGCCATCACCCATAGCTGCGGGCTGGACCCATTCCGGGACCGGGATCCCTTCTGTTTCCTTAAACAACCAACCGCCCCCCCTTCCTGACAGGGAAAGGGGTACAGCTATAAAATCTCCTTGACACCCTGAAAATGGACTACGAGATTGCCGTGGGTTACAAATTCTACGAAACCATTGACACAAAAGTAAATATCAGTGACGGAACCGGTGATTTTGGCATTGCCTATCAATATGACTCAACCGACGGTTTTCTCAGGAACAATGACGCAGATATCTCATCCATATCGGGAAGGATTGGTTGCAGGCTTCCCTCTGACGGATTTATCAGCGCAAACAAAATCCGGAATGTGGCAGTCAAAAATACAAGTGAGCCGGGGAAGAGATTTTCCCCAGCTCACACTCTTACTTATTATCAGTTTTTGGATTAAAATTCTGATACATGACTATGGCAGGTATTTCCAAGGCCTTTGACCGAGTGCCTCAAAGTCCTCGATGCTCATATACTGACAAACGGGCATGTAGGGTCCGAGAACTGCAGACTCGTCGCCCGGTTGTGTCACGTTCTGGACAGCGTGCTCGAAATCAGATGATGGGAGCATGTTGCGGATCATGAGATTTGCATCATCCAGATGCCCTGCACCGTCACCATTTTCAGGCCATTCCAGCCATGTTACGCCATTTCTAATCTGCGCATTTTGAGGACGATCCGCGGGAAGGCTAACTACGATAGTGTAATAGCCGTTTTCGTCAATAGGGGCCTGCTCGTCATAGATACCGTCCGCAACTTTGGTTGTGGCAATTGACTCGTTTGTGGTTATGGACCAATAGCGCATGTCGACGTCGCCCTGCATGAAAGGCACCCTCCGGTAAGTCTCAGGCGTAACCGGCGCCTTTCCCCGAATCACCACAATCTCCCCATAGCCGCGGTTCACAGTAACAGACATATACTGATTATCAAGGTTTGCCCACTGCCCAACAGAATATTCAGGTGCTGGGTTGCACATCCCCAAGAACTGACCCACGAACGAGCAAGAGACAGATTCATTGACATTGAAGACTTTTTTAAAAACCGGGGGATTCGTAGCCGGGTAATTCGGCGGTGCTATGACACCATATTGGG
The DNA here is from genome assembly GCA_030145245.1 of Desulfobacterium sp. Lineage (GTDB taxonomy): Bacteria > Desulfobacterota > Desulfobacteria > Desulfobacterales > Desulfobacteraceae > Desulforapulum. The sequence continues at coordinate 75,750 of JAQYWC010000001.1, read as the reverse complement.
CAAGGACGAGTCCTTCTCTCAGCGCATAATACGTTTGCGGATCCATGAGCATAACAGGAAGAGTTGTTGGATCAATGGATAATACCGCGTATGAAGCTTCTGCATCCAACACCTCTCCGCTTGCCAGTATTACACGTGGTTCCGGCAGTCCAACACCGCCGGTAATATCACGTTTTTTATCGGTGACATAGATACGCCATGCCAGGACGAGTTCATCCTCGTCACCGGCTTTGGCATACAGCGTATTTGGCTCACGCTGGGATGGATCTTCCGGAGAAAATTCATTCAGAATTGTAACGGTGAAGTTACGGTTGTGTCCACTATTACGGTTGGCACCAGGAAGGAAAGGGTTTTCCGAACCTGGATCAGGAACGATCTGAACATCGTTAAGAGAATCGGTCGGAGCGCCTAAAACTGCGTCATAGGAATTGATGGACAGATATCGTGCGTGTGCATATTTGCCCACCAACTCCAGCTTGGCCCCCTTGGGTATTGTACACTTTAATGACCAGTAGGCAGCGCCGGTATCAGGATAAGCAATGTTGAGTTCAGGGTTGATAAAAATATCATAAGGCCCTGCCCACAAGGGTGTGTTGTTTGGAAACTTATCCTTACACGTATCGGCGTAAAGATCCACTTGCAAACCTAATGCTGCGATAGTGAGAACCGTGATCATCAATTTCATGGTTAATCGTTTAAAAAATAGATTTTTCATGTTAGATCTCCATATTAAGGTTAAAATTAGGTTACTACAATTTTGACGACGAATATTCCTCCTTTCGCTGTTAAGGCCATCTTCTCTCACTTTTTGAACGGCTTTCAGGAAATAGTTTTACTGCTGGATCATCTTGAAAGATCTGTTGTGTTTATGTTCATAGTTCCCCTCTTTGAGTTTACCATGACAAACGATTTGTTACTTTTGATCGTGATTGAATAATAACAAAGAATTGTAAGTAAAGTTTGTTACAAATGTAAAAAATTGTAAAGAAAGAGCACCGATGGTGAGATACACCTAGGCGTTTAAAGGAGGGAATGCATGATCGTTTGGCAAACGCCTGAGAAGGTTCGAACCTCCGGCACAGAAATTGGCGTACCAGGCAATAAGGTAATCAAGCTCTATTGCTGCAACCTTAAGTGACATTTTATACGGGTTGATGTTTCAGAGTAACCCTTAACATCAATCCGTCTTCCGATTGTACTGCTTCAATACTACCGTCGTAATTTCCAACAATTTTCTTTGTGATTGCCAGCCCCAGTCCCGTCCCGGCCTCAATATTTGAAACCGGTCGGTAAAATGGCTGAAAAATTTTGTCGAGATTCAGGTCTTTTTCTATATTGCAGCTATTCGAAATGGAGAAATTAAGTTGTTCGGAGTTTCCGGACAGGCTAATTTCAACGATGCCGCTGGCCGGGGTATACTTTAGGGCATTATCCAGAAGATTGGAATAAATGGTGCGAATATCTTCGGTATTGGCAAAAAAGCGCATCAGTTCATGTGGTATATCGATTTTTATGTGAATAGATTTTCGAAGGGCAGCAGGGGCAAACCGTTCCAGTATATCTGTTAGAAGCTGAACCATATCCACCATTTTCATACTCTGTGAGAGTTTTTGCGTATCGAGTTTTGACAGAATAAGGATTTGTCCTATAAGACTGTCCATTTCTTCAATTTCCAAATGGATAGCGTCCAGTTCCGTCACAGGCAGCTGGGAATCCATGCCTGCATTTTTCAGTTTATCCAGAATAATCTCTTCGGCGATTCGTATTCGGGCAAGGGGAGACCTGAGTTCATGTGAAATATTGGCCGTTAGCTCTTTAGTACCTTTGATCATCTGGCTGATGGTATCAGCCAGATGATTAAAAGCATTGCCCAGATCACCGATTTCATCATCAGTTTCGATTTCTGTTCTGTGAACAAAATCGCCGTCTGAGATACGCAGGGCTGATTTGCGAAGTTCCCTTAATGGCTGAGTAATAAAACGGGAGGCTGGAAACAGGAGAACAGCAACGCCAAAACCGATGCCCGCCAGGCAGAAACATAAAAAAAAGAAGATCAGGTCTTCAGCAGCACTGACGATGCGGATTTTGCTTCTGTCAAATAGAATGATAACGGCGCCGGTTTTACCGCTGGAAAACTGTATAGGAAGATGCGAATAAAAAAGCTCTCTGTCTGGTTCGCTAATGTTTTTATAATAGAAATTGTTATACGGAGTCAGCCTGTTTACAGCAATGACTTTTACGGGTTGGTTGTCCGAGCAGGTTAAAAGGGCACCTTCCGGTGATAAAAGGCAGATTTGCGCTTTATACAGTCTGTGCATATCATTGAAAAGCGACTCAATGTAAAGATTATTATCGTTTGTGTCTGATTGTTTTTTTTCGAGTTTTTCTTCGATCAGGGATTTAAAACTTTCAGCACGATAATTTAAATAATCTAGTGAGGTTGTGTGGATGTAGTTGATGGCGGTTGCCCTGAAAAGAAAAAAGACTACAAGCTCCGAAATTACAAGAATTAAGATCGAGATAAGGAATATTTTTATATGCAGTTTTTTGGGTTTCAAGAATCTGTAACGAACATATAGCCCGTACTCCATACGGTTTTAATAAGATTACGCTCATTTGAAACGGTTTTAATTTTTGCCCGAATCTTACTGATATGCATATCGATACTCCGGTCAAATGCGCTAAAGTCCTTGCCACGTACATGGTTCATCAGTTGCCCCCGGCTAAAAACGGTGTTGGGCCTTACCATCAATGCTTCGAGTATGCCGTATTCGGTCGAGGTCAATTCAACCACTTTATCTTTTCGTATTAAGGATTGCATGAAACGGTCAAGTTCCATACCACCGGCTTTGACAGACATCCCTTGCTTCTCTATAACGTCAACCGAGGCCTGACCCGGTTTAGGTCTTCGCAAGACTGCTTTCATTCGCGCAAGCAATTCACGGGGATTAAAAGGTTTTGGAAGATAATCGTCAGCACCTACCTCAAGCCCGATAATCCTGTCTGTCTCTTCGCCTTTGGCTGACAGCATAATAACAGGTGTGGTGTATGATTTTCTGATATTTCTGAGGACCTCAAGGCCATCTTGTCCTGGCATTACGATATCCAAAATGATGATATCTGGATATTTATTTTGAATGGTTGTCATGGCATCAGCACCGCTTAATAAAGAGATGATTTTGAAACCGTATCCCTGCAAGTATTCTTTCAGAAGTTTTTGAAGTTTTACGTCATCGTCAATAATAAGTACTATGCCTTCCAATATCTGTATCCTCCCTATTGTTTTTATTATAGTCAACTAATCAGCTTTGAGCAGTTAAATCAATATAAAAGTTTCAAAGAACAGGCCCTATTAAATGGGGTTGAAAACGAAATCGTTTTTTAATCCAAGCGTTTCTTTTTTGGTTTATTTCTTGTCCAATGGCGGTCACCGGGACAGAAGCAAACTCAATTGAGCAAGAGCTTGCCAATCGGAGAAAGAATATCCAACAGGAGATTGAAGATTCGATAAATGGCATGAGGAACAGCTTTTTCGAAAACTTATCAGAGGCTCACAGCCAGATACTGAAAGATCCACAGAATTTCAATATCGTAGCGGCAGAATTCTATTGTTCTCAGTCCTATATAAAATGACAGCGGGGGAAACTTAAGGACGCCACAGGAATAGGAGAACGGGCTGTGATCTAAGGACTGGACCTGATCGACAATTTTTTCATTGTCACCATGAAGTATGACATCGACTCAGAGGAACATATCCTGGACTGGTGCCGGGTTTACGACCTCTATTATCAAAAATTGAGGAGGGAGGGGAGAATAGGAAGCTCTGAAAAAGAGCCCTATGAAAGGTTCCATTCAAAGATTCAAAACCAAATAAGCTGTGGACTGTGACCAGCAAAAAAAAGCCGTCAACCATTCGACGGCTTTCTATCTTAAAAAAACAAAGCTTGACGGATCAAGGCAGGTTCGGACCTCAAACAAAGAAGAGGGTCAGGCTCGGGCAAAAGCCTGACCCCATGTATGTTATTAAAGGATGATGTTCAATATTCGCCTGAGGGGCTCGGCTGCTCCCCACAGGAGCTGATCACCCACGGAAAAGGCGGTCAGATAATCATCACCAAGGTTCATCTTCCGGACCCGGCCCACGGGCACGGTAAGGGTGCCGGTGACAGCCGCAGGGGTGAGATCGGTGATGCTGTTCTCCTTGAGGTTGGGAACCACCTTGACCCAGTCGTTATTGGATGCGAGCATGGCCTCGATCTCAGGCACGGGCACATCTTTTTTCAATTTGATGGTAAAGGCCTGGCTGTGGCACCGCATGGAACCGATCCTGACGCACTGCCCATCGATGGGGATGGGGTTGCCGGAGCGGCCCAGGATCTTGTTGGTCTCCACAAAGCCCTTCCACTCCTCCCGGGTCTGGCCGTTCTCCATGGGCCGGTCGATCCAGGGGATGAGGCTTGCCGCAAGGGGAACACCCCAGTTCTCCGTTGGAAGGGCATCCGATCTTACCGTGTCAATCACGTTCTGGTCTATATCAAGGCCGGCGGAAGCGGGATTGTCAAGCAGGGCTGAGGCATTGGTTCCAATGGCTGCCATCTGGGCCACAAGCTCCCGCATGTTCTTGGCGCCGGCCCCTGATGCCGCCTGGTAGGTCATGGAGGTGACCCACTCCACAAGATCGTTCTCAAACAGCCCGCCAAGGGCCATGAGCATGAGGGAAACCGTGCAGTTGCCGCCGATGTAATTTTTGACACCCTGCTCCAGGGCCTGGTCGATCACCTTTCTGTTGACAGGATCGAGCACAATGATGCTCTTGTCGTCCATTCTGAGGGTAGAGGCGGCATCGATCCAATAGCCTTTCCAGCCGCCCTCCTCGAGCTTGGGACGAACCGCCTCGGTATAGGACCCGCCCTGGCAGGAAACGATGATATCCATGGCCATCAATGCGTCAATGTCATGGGCATCCACCAGGGGCGGTACGTCAATACCCACATCGGGTGCCTTCATGCCGGCCTGGGAGGTGGTGAAGAAAAGCGGGGTGAACTTCTTGAAATCATCTTCCTTGATCATTCTCTCCATCAGTACGGAACCAACCATTCCGCGCCAACCAACAATTCCAACGTTTTTCATTGTCCACTCCTTTGCTTGTAGATGTTTGTGACCGGTTCTGGAAACCGGCTTTCTGAATAAGTGTAAGAGTTCTTCCTAACACAAATTCATGCCATCTGGCTATATGGAAAAGCAGTAAAACCGCAAAAAAACCGATTCATGGATTTGAAGACCTGGATTGCCCCCCCAATCCCCGGGCATGGCCGCCATCAAAAATCAGGGTCACACCCGTTAAAAGGCAGAGCAGCCATGGGGAGGAAAGCAGGATTAAAATCACAAAACCTGCACCCAAAAGCGTCGCCAGCAGCCTGAAAACAACCGAGGTTGACAATTTTACTGCGGCAAGGATACCGAGCAGGGCATTGGCCAGGAAAAAGATATTGGCAAAGGAGATGATGGACTCCAGGGATGCCATCTGAAAAACAAGCAACAGGATAACCAGGCTGTGGAGAGCAGCAAATAAAAGGATGGCGCCAAGGGGAGCCCCCTGGTGATTACCCCGGGCAAGCAAGCCATGAAGTCTGCCGTCCCTGGCCAGGGTCTGGATCAGCCGGGCCACACCGCCCACAATCATCAGGTAGGTGCAGAGGCACAGGGCCAGGGTCATGAACATCAGGGCCAGGTCCGAACTGTTTCCCAGCAAGGGTACGAGCACTTCGGCAACATTTGGTTCCGGGTTCCCCCCGGAGCCGGACAGGCTAACGGCGTTCAGGGCCAGGGCAACAAGGATGTAGACAAGGCTGATGCCGGCCACACTGAAAATGGCGGCCCTGGGAATGGTGGTTTCCGGATCTTTCACCTCCGACGAGTAGTTTCCGAGGATTTCCCATCCCGTGATCGCCCAGAACAGGATAGGCAGATCCCGGACAAACAGGACCGGGTCAAGGTCGCTGGTCCCGGCAAAGGAGATTCCATATGAAGCCATGGTCATAACGCTTCCCCCCACCAGGGCAAGAGCAATGGCGGAGCTTGCGACCAATACGATGTTGCCCACAGCCGTCACCTTCCCCAACAGCAGGGAAACGGAAACAAGGAGCAGCAGCGCCACAACACCGGGCAGAAAGGATGGGGGCAGGGAAAAAGCCCGCATCACGGTTTCTCCCGCCGTGATCAGGATTACCACGGGTCCTGCACAGACCGCCAGGCTCACATAGGTGGAAGCAAGCAAGCCAATCCTTGACCCAAAGGCCTTTCGAACAGCGATGGAGGCGCCTTCAGCCCCAGGAAACTTCAGTGCCAGGGTTGCAAACACCATGGCAAAGAGCCCGCCAAGGCACATCATGACCACCCAGGCAAGGGTGGCAAACCTGTTGAAGAGCTCCTGGGCAATGGGAGGCAGAATGATGATCCCCGACCCGAGGATGGGCCCTGTCATCAATGCGCTCAAGAGCAGGGGTCCCAGTTTTTTCTGTTGCATCAGCCAACTCCTTTTTCTTGATGTGTAAGTATTGATTCGCGACCCTACCAGGGAGACTGTTATCTGTAAAACCGAACTTTTCGATTGATTTGTTCACTGTTTTTGATATAGGAGGTCTGACTTGCAACAAGGAGACGTCATGGACATTCGCCATTTCAAGACATTCAAGGCCATTGTGGACCTTGGAAGCTTTATCAAGGCTGCCGGAGAGCTCAACTACGCCCAGTCTTCGGTCACATCCCATATCCAGGCCATGGAGACCTTTTACGGACAGCCCCTGTTCGACAGGATCGGAAAACGTGTGGTCATCAACGCCTTTGGCAAAGAGGTCTACCACCAGGCGCTGCCCCTGCTGGACGCCTGGGCCCGGGTCTGTGACCTCAGGCAGGATCGGACCATCCCCTCGGGCAAGATCCGTATCGGGGTTCCGGAATCCACAATGCTCTACCGGTTTTCACCGGTGCTAAAACAATACAAACAACTCTATCCAAGGGTTGAAATCATCATGGTTAACGCCACCTGCCCGGAGATGAGGGCCGCACTCAAGGCAGGAGAACTGGACATCGCCCTGCTCCTGGAACAAGGGCGCACGGATCGGGACCTTTCCATCGAGCCGCTGATGGCGGAGCCCATGAGCATCGTCCTGCCCAGGGACTACCCGGGAGATGAACTTGCCCACTCCCGGGACCATGCCGTTCTCTGCACGGAAAAAGGATGCAGCTATCGGAAAATTTTCAAAAACCTGCTTGCCCAAAAGCAAATAGAACCTGAGAACATCATCGAGACGTCCAGCGTGGAAGTGATAAAACGATACGTCCTGTGCGGCCTTGGCATCTCGTTTCTGCCGACCATTGCGGTCAACCATGAGATCGAGCAGGACCTTCTCCGGGCGATCCCCTGGAAAACCGATGATCCTGTTCTCCTCCAGATCGCTCACCACAAGGGCAAATGGATCTCCCCTGCAATGGACGAACTGATCAAGCTTACAAAAAAACAATTTATGGCAAACCAATAATGAATTATTTTTCGATTACGATAATAGCAACAGCCCTCACCCTCTTTGCCACCCAGGCGGCCCCGGAACCCGGGCAGGTACGACCCAGTGCAAACCTGCAAGGAATAACCCTTACGCCAGAAGAGAAGAGCTGGCTTCAAGATCACCCTAGGATAAGGAGCGGCGTTGATCCCAACTGGGCTCCCCTTGAATTTTTCGATGAAAACGGTACCTATTCGGGAATGGCATCGGATTATGCCCGTATCTTTTCCCAGCTGTTGAACATCTCCATCATTCCGCTTAAATTCAAGGACTGGGCCGAAGTAACAAAAAAAGCCGTCTCAAAAGAGGTGGATCTGCTTCCCTTTTCCGTTGCGACCCCTGGACGGTCCAGGCATATGCTGTTTACCCGGCCCTATCTGAACTTTCCCATCGTCATCATGACCCGGGTGAATTCACCCAAGGTCAGCGGGCTCAGGGATCTGGAGGGCCAGATCGTTGCCACACAGCTAGACAGCTATACCCATGAATTTATCAGGAAAGATTACCCCAATCTTCGCCTGCTGCTGACGGACAACATCGGAGCTGCCTTGAAAGCCGTTGCCCATGGCGATGCAGATGCTATGGTTGGAAACCTTGCCCCGATCAGCTATTTAACCCGCAAGATGGGGCTGCTCCATCTGAGGGTAGCGGCCCTTACCCCCTATGAATACAAGCTATCCATCGGGGTTCGCAAGGACTGGCCAGAACTTGTCCAAATCCTTGACAAGGCACTCCTGGAACTGTCGGACAAAGAGAAAAACAGGATCTACGATAAGTGGTTCGAGGATCAGTTTGAGGCGGAATTCGACTGGGTTGCCCGGATAATAACAAGCATTGCCACCCTCCTGGCTGTATCGGTCTTCATGGTATTCATCTTCCTCAAATGGAAAAAACGGCTCTCTCTGGAGATAACGGAACGCAGGCGCACGGAAACCGCCTTGCAAAAAAGCCGGCAGAGCTTTCGCGCCCTGGTTTCAAACCTGCCGGGCATTGTCTACTCCATACCATGGGATTCGGAAAACACCGGTTATTTTATCAGCGACAGGGTTGGAGAGATATCCGGGTACCCAAGCTCGGATTTTAAAAACGGCAGCCGACCCTATCTCTCCATCATCCATCCCCAGGATGTGCACCGGGTTGACACGATTCGGTCCGGGGCCCTTAAAAACGAGGGTTCCTTTGAAATCGAATACAGGATCGTCCGGGCAGATAATGAGATCCGCTGGGTCCATGAACGGGGAATATCGGTGAAAGACTCCCAGGGAGAGACCCAGTGGATCGATGGGATCATCTTAGACATTACCCGGCATAAGCAGGTTGAAACCGCATTGAAGCTAAATCAGGATTACCTGAAGAGCATTCTCGATGGCTCCAGCCGGGGATTTGTTTTCATCGACAATGATGCCATTATCAAAGACCTGAACCCGGCCATGTGCGAAATTTTCAACCAGGAAAGATCAACGCTCATGGGGATGAGTCTCTACAAATTCCTGGACCATAAGAACGCCGCGATTTTCAAGGATCAGCTGGAACTGCGAAACCTCGGCCAAAAAAGCGCCTATGAGTTGTGTATGAACAAGGATGATGGACAAAAAATTGTGGTAGGCTGGGCCGCATCCCCCTATTATGACAAGTCAGGCAAGAAACAAGGCTCCTTTGGCATTGTGGACGATATTACCAGGCGAAAAGAGATTGAATCGGAACTTCACAGGGCAAGGCGCCTGGCCGAGGAGGCAAGCAAGGCCAAGAGTTTCCTTCTTGCGGGCATGAGCCATGAGATCAAAACCCCCATGAACGCCATCATCGGACTCACCCACCTTGCCCTGCAAACGGAACTGAACGAAAAACAGCATGAATATATCACCAAGATAAAATCATCCTCCCATCTGCTGCTGGGGCTCTTGAACAAGATCCTGGACATCTCGAAGATCAAGGCCCAGAAGATTGAACTTGAATCCGTGCCGTTCAAAATCGATACGGTAATTGAATCCATATCAGATATTGTCTGCCTTGGGGCCCGGGAAAAAGGATTGGCTGTGAACATCAAAACCATTGGAACGGTTCCGCCGGTGCTCATGGGCGATCCCCTGCGCCTGGGTCAGGTGCTCACCAACCTTGTCAACAACGCCATCAAGTTCACGGAAGCAGGGGGGATCGACATATCCATAAAGCCGGAAGAACCGGAAGCAGCCAGGATCACCCTGAAGTTCAGCATACATGACACGGGCATAGGGATCACCAGGGAGCAGCTGGAAAAACTGTTCAAGCCGTTCAGCCAGGCCGATGTCTCCACCACACGCAAATACGGGGGAACAGGCCTGGGCCTGACCATCAGCAAACGTCTGGTGGAGCTCATGGGTGGAAAAATCACGGTGGAGAGCACCCCTGGCAAGGGTAGCGTGTTCCGCTTTACGTCCCGGTTCGGCCTGCCCGGGGAAGAGATATCATTGGACCGGGACGCCCCCAGCCACCAGCTGACAATCCCTGGGCCCGGGCCGGAAACGAAATTCTATCCAAAGGCACCTGCCCCCCCTCCGGGATCGGCCTGGCAGACAGGCGCGAACATAAAGGAGCTGTTGACATCCCTTGAGAACTTGGGTATTCATGTCGCGAAACGGCAGCCAAAACCCTGCCGAAAAGTCCTGGAACAGGCAAGGCAACTCTGCGGTCACGGCAAAACGGCAACAGAATTGACCCGGCTGGAAAAACTAATCAAAAGCTATAAATTCAAAGAGAGTCAAACGATTCTTGAATCTCTCATCAACCAATTAAAGCTGTAAAGGTATATAACAATGGATGATCTATCCCAATGCAACGTCATGGTTGTGGATGATAATGAAACAAATATCGATATCCTGGTGGATATCCTGGGTGATGATTATAAAGTCAGTGTTGCCACAAGCGGAGAAAGCGCCCTGGAAGACATGGAGCACAACCTTCCGGACCTGGTGCTCCTGGATGTGATGATGCCCGGAATGGACGGGTATGAGGTGTGCGGGCGGATCAAGGCCAATGAAAAAAGCCAGGGGGTTCCGGTTATTTTCGTGACTGCAATGGGTGACACCGAAGAGGAGATCCGGGGATTTGAACTCGGGGCCGTGGACTATATCACAAAACCCATCAGCCCCCCACGGGTCAAGACCCGGGTTGCAAACCACCTGCGGTTGAAACGTGCAAAAGACCTGCTCCTGCACCAGAAGGAAACCCTGGAGGAACGGGTAAAGGAGCGCACCCGGGAACTTGCGCTTACCCAGGAGCAGACCATTTTCAGCCTCACGAGCCTTGCAGAGACCAGGGACCCTGAAACCGGAGGGCATATCAGGAGGACCCAGACTTATGTGAGGCTGCTTGCAACCCGCCTGAAACACCATAAAAGGTTCAGCCATGAGCTCAACGATTCAGCCATTGAGCTACTGTACAAATCCGCCCCCCTCCACGATATCGGCAAGGTGGGCGTCCATGACAGCATCCTGCTCAAGCCCGGCCGCCTCACAGACGAGGAGTTTGAAGAGATGAAGCGCCACACAGTGTACGGCAGGGACGCCCTCATGAGCTCAACCCATATGCCCGGCGACCACTCTTTTTTAAAACTTGCCCGGGAAATCGCATACAGCCACCATGAAAAGTGGGACGGCACCGGTTATCCCGAAGGGCTTCAGGGAGAAGAGATTCCCCTGTCAGGAAGACTCATGGCCCTGGCTGATGTCTATGACGCCTTGATCAGCAAACGGGTGTACAAACCACCCTTTACCCATGCAAAGGCATTGGAGATCATTGCCGAAGGCAGGGGAAAACATTTCGATCCGGCAGTCTCAGACGCCTTTCTGGAACTTGAAGAACAATTCAGGCAGACAGCCCTCTCCTTTGCCGATTTTGAAGAAGAGCGTGAAACCCTTAGGATTACTGCCCCTTGAACTTGCCGGGAAAATCAGCAAGGTGATCGAAAGCTCACGGCACACGTTATACAGGGCTTAAAAAAGCATCTGTTTTTACTTTAAAATCCCATACAACAACACTCCGGTAACATGGTCTATAATTTTATGACCATTTATTTGGTTCTGTTTTTTTGGGCAAACCAATGAAGGATTCTTTTGGGATTACGATAATCGCAACCGCTCACCTTGCGTATTGCAAATTGAAAAGTTTTGGGATAAAAGGACCTTGTGAATATTTTAAGATCAAAGTACCGTTATATTTTCGCCCTTATCCTGCTATGCATGATACTGACTGCGCCCAACCTTATCGCCGGAAGATATCAGGCATCAACTGACGATATTCCGGGCAAGATAAGTTTTCCCAGTGACGAAAGGGATTGGATTAAAAATAATCCCGTCATAACCGTTGGTGTTGACATGGAATTCGCCCCCATCGAATACCTGGATAAAAACAACCAATATGCCGGTGTAACAGCTGATTTCCTGGCCCTTGTGGCAAAAAAAACAGGTCTTGTGTTTAAAATTGATCTGGATCATTCCTGGAAAGAGAGCATGACGCGTATCAAGACCGGGAAAATCCACATGCTTGGCGCAGCAGTTCCTTCCAAGCAACGAAAACGATACATGGATTTTACGCAATCCTATGCCAGCCTTTCAGGTGTGATTATTGTCAAAAAGTCTGTTACAGAGCCCATGTCCCTTGAAAAACTCAACGGGATGAACGTGGCAGTCGTTCAAGATTACATCTGGAGAGACATCCTTGAGACATCCCACCCGCAATTGGAGATCAATCCCTCCCCAGATATTCAAACAACTTTAAAAAAGGTATCCTTTGGCATGACGGATGCCATGGTTGGATATTTGGCAACAGCCTCCCACTACATCGAACAGCTGGGAATTTCAAACCTGAAAGTTTCCGGAGAGACATTAGCGGTCATGGATATCTCCTTTGCCGTAGCCAAGGAGTACCCCCAACTCAAGAATATCCTTAACCGGGTACTTGAAGAGACAACACAGATACAGAAGGATTCAATTCTTCGCAAATGGATAAGCCTTCAACTAAATAAGCCAACAGACCTGAAAAGGGTTTCACGGGTCTTGTTGCCATGGATATGCCTGGGACTTTCAATACTCATCGGGATCGTCATCTGGAACCGTTCCCTGCATAAAAAGGTGAACCAGCGTACGAAAAAGCTCAACCAGGAACTTGCCCAGCGGAAGCAGATGGAGCAGGCGCTCAGGGAAAGTGAAGAAAAGTACAGGAGTATTTTTGGAAATATTCAGGATGTGTACTTTGAAATCCAGCCCCAAGGCCAGGGCAAGATCCTGGAAATCAGCCCCTCCATTGAGAAAGTGATTGGGTATCACCGGAAATTGATGCTTCACTCTTTATTATCCCGCATTTTTGTGGACCACAAAGAATTTAAGGCGATGTTGGCAAAAGCCATCCGGGAAGAGCGGTTGGTAAATCATGAAACATTGTTGATCCGTCCGGGCGGAAAGACGCTCACGTGCTTCATGAATGCCATGCTGATCAGAAACGCCCAGGGAAAACCAATTAAAATTGTTGGCTCTATCCGAAATATCAGCGACCACGTAAAGGCTCAAAAGCAACTGAAAAAAGCCTATCGTGAACTGGAAGAACGGGTTCGGGAGCGGACAGCGGAATTACGCAACACCAATAAAGAACTGAACAAGGCCAAAGAGGCTGCCGATAAAGCCACCCTGGCTAAAAGTAATTTCCTTGCCAATATGAGCCATGAGATCCGAACCCCGCTGGGTGGTGTGATTTCGGCCTCAGAACTTGTCATGAACGAATCCCCGCCCCATAAAATTGCCCGCTATATCAATATCATCCGAACCTCTGCACATGCCCTTTTAGAGGTAATTGACGATATCCTTGATTTTTCGAAAATTGAGGCGGGAAAACTGGATATTGAGATCCATTCATTCCATATTAATCAACTCATATCACGTGCGACAAACCTGTTCAGACACAAACTCACTGAAAAAGAGATCACCTTTGTGGCAGACATAGAGCCGAACACGCCTGTCCATTTAATGGGAGACTCATTCAGAATCCAGCAGATTCTCACCAACCTGCTCAGCAATGCCATCAAGTTCACGGATAAGGGGGGCAGAATTACCCTTGGCGTATCCGCAGCCCCGTGTGACAATGAACCAGGCACCGTCCGTATGAAATTTCTTGTGGCGGATACGGGTATCGGCATAAGCCCTGAACACCAGGACCTTTTATTCACCCCCTTTTCCCAGGTTGATGCCTCCACCACCCGGAAATACGGTGGCAGCGGCCTGGGCCTGAGCATCTGCGGCCAACTGGTGGAAATGATGAACGGGACGATTTCCGTGGAAAGTTATCCCCAAAAAGGAAGCTGTTTCCTGTTCAACATCCCCCTTAAAGTGTTGGAAAAAAGTGATATGGATCAGATGGCCCCGCCATCGTTGATGAACCGGCCCCAGAGCATCTCAACCTATCGCACGTTTCTTGAGGGCAGAAAGCTTCTCGTGGCTGAGGATACTCCCACCAACCAGGAGATCATCCTGGCCATCCTGGAACTTGCCGGTATTGAAACAACACTTGCGGATACGGGCATCAAGGCAGTAGAGGCGGTTAAGCATCAAGAATTTGATGCCGTACTCATGGATATCCAAATGCCGGAAATGGATGGATTTGAAACCACACGGGCAATCCGCAGGCAAAAGGGCAAAGGGCAGTTACCCATCATCGCCATGACCGCCCATACCTTGAAAGAGGATGAAAGCAAATGTATTGCTGCGGGCATGAATGGGTATATTTCAAAACCGGTGAACCAGGATAAATTATTTAAAACCCTGATCACATTCATCCACGGCCAAAACACGGATCTGCCCGTTCAGGACACGGAGGAGCCAACGGAATTGACCGGCAGCCTTCCCAAACAGGTTCCCGGTATTGAACTGGAAGAAGCCATAAAGACCATAGGTATTGATGCAAATGCATTTATAAATATATTACAGACCTTTTATAAAAGCTATGAACACATTGCCAACCACATTGAATCCGCATGGATTAGCCGGAATCGGGAAGAGGTCATCACCCAGCTTCATACCCTCAAGGGAAGTGCCGGCGGAATCGGAGCGACTGAACTCCATGGCCGGGTCCTTGAGCTTGAAAAGTTGTGCCGGGAAACAAGCAGGCTGCCTGCCATGGAAAAAGCAGCGTTAGCTCCCCTTGAAAACGCATTGGACACAGTGCTGACATCCATAGGATTCATTATGTCCGAACAGCAGACGTTAAAAAAGGAAACGCCCCGGGTCAGGGTTGATCTTGTAAAAACAGGCGCCATTCTGACCCGGTTGGAACACGCCTTAAAATTTCCGGAAATAGAGGAACTGGAAACCTTAATGGAGGAGTTGGAATCTGTCTTTGAGCACCCGGTCATCAGGGAATTAAAAAGCCATATTGCTTCCCATGACCATGAACTTGCAGAAGAATCCGTTACAAATTTACAGACCATACTGGAAGGGCTGAGCCTTTGAAAACCAATAAACACCTGATCATGATTATCGATGACAGCCCTACGAATATTAACATCCTTGCCAGCACCCTCAAGGATGAATTCCGGCTGACAATTGCCAAAAACGGTCAAACGGCTTTTGAACGCCTTGAGCAACAGCTGCCGGATTTGATACTTTTAGATATTATAATGCCGGAGATGAACGGGTTTGAAATATGCCGCCGCCTGAAAGCCGACGCCCGGACCCGGGATATTCCCATTATTTTTATCACGGCCATGGAAGAGGCAAATAAAAAAACAAAAGGGTTTGAACTGGGAGCAGTGGATTATATCACCCGCCCCTTCCATATGGCGGAAGTGCTTGCCCGGGTCCGCACCCATCTTTCCCTGCGGCAGATGCATCTTGCCCTGGGAGAAAAGAATCGGATTATCCGTAAAACATTGGCGGAAACCAGCCGTCAGCTCGATGTCCTGATCAGCAATTTGCCCGGGATTGTGTACAGGTGTCGATTTGATGAAAACTGGCACATGGAATTTATCAGCGACGGCTGCCGGAACCTGACCGGTTACGAGCCTGAGCACTTCTCCGCACAGGAAGGACAGCCCTATACCCTTATGGCGGTCCCTGAAGACAGGCCTTCCATAAAAAAAGATCTGGACCATGCCTTGGAAAACCACTCCTCTTTTGAACTGATCTACCGGGTCCGGACAGCCCCAGGCCATGATAAATGGTTTTTGGAGCAAGGGGTGGGTGTATATGACAAGGCAGGCGAACTGATCGGTACGGAAGGCTTTATTTCAGATGTTACGGAAAAACATAACAAAGCATTGGCCCTGGACAGGGAAAACCAGCAGCTGAGATCTAAAATCATACAGCATGACCGGTTTGGTGATATTGTCGGCAAATCCCCGGGCATGCTTACGGTTTATGAATTGATCCGCAAGGCTGCCGCTGGAGACGATTGTACAATCATCTATGGGCCTTCGGGCACGGGAAAAGAACTTGTAGCAAAAGAGATCCATAAAAACAGTAAACGGAAACAGAACCCTTTCATACCGATTAACTGCGGCGCCATCCCGGAAAGTCTTTTTGAAAGTGAATTTTTCGGCCATAAAAAGGGAGCCTTCAGCGGAGCTAACACAGATAAAAAAGGTGTTTTAGACCTGGCTGACGGCGGGACGCTTTTCCTGGACGAACTGGGGGAGATCTCTTTGTCCATGCAGGTTAAGCTGCTCAGGGTCATGGACGGAAACGGATATATCCCTGTGGGTGGAACGGAATTAAAAAAACCCGATATCCGGTTTGTCTGTGCAACCAACCGGGATCTTCAGCAAATGGTTCGTCAAAAAAAACTCCGGGAGGATTTTTTCTTCAGGATTCATATCATCCCCATCACCCTCCCCCCCCTGAAAGACAGGCAAGAAGACATCCCCCTTCTTATTGAGCATTTTCTCAACTCATACCCCAAAAATGAAAACACACCACGGCTGACCCGGGAGAAGATAACGGAAATGGCCAATTTCTCCTGGCCCGGCAATATCCGGCAGCTTCAAAATGTGATCTACCAGTTTCTCACGTTGGGAACGCTGGAGTTCCTTGATCCGGGAAGCCGGAACATAAGTATCCCCCAGCCAGGCTCCGAAAAAGAGCAGACGCTGAAAACGGCAGTGGAGGAATTTGAGAAAAATTATATTTCAAGGATGTTGGACGCCCATGGCCAGAAAAAAGGGAAAGTGGCTGAGATACTGAACATGGATCGAAAAACCCTTTTCAGAAAATTAAAGAAATATGGACTGTAGGACAGATTCACACCCCATGGGGTTATCCCCGGTCAAATGGACCGTCGGGATCAAGGCTGTTCCATGGCCCCCCATGGGGTACCCCCGGTCAGCCTCCCGGCTGATGGGACAATTATGCCCCCAACAAATCCATCCCACCCACTGAAACCCGCTGAAACCCGCTGTTACGCAAGCTATTCCAAGCAACCACCAAAACAGCCCCCATGGAAATCCACCGTGTACCAAACAAGCCCCATCTACAAGATCCACTGCTATTTCAAGCAGATACACCCCTTTTTTCTTCAACAAGCCCAATTTCGCCCCCTTGCAATGGGGCACATCCACCCCCTTTTCATTCCAGGCAATTTGATGGGGTGCCCCGGCACAACAATCAGTCAAAAAAAAATGAACGGCTAATTAACTGAAAATTAACGTCTTTCCAGACCCCGGGCAATCTCCAACATTTTTTTTATTCCAGCCTGGCATGCCAGCTGCATTACTATCACGACAACATCATTCATACAGAAAGAGTTATGGATCATGTTAACAGCTTTTCTCGGCAGATATCTAATGTGTGATATTTCAGACATTAGATATCAAAGAGAACAAATTATAAACAACTACGGTTCCACGGGGGGGGCGCTCCCTGGAATCAATAAAGCAAAACGATCATTATTGGAGGTATCAGCACAATGAAAATGACTACGGAAGAAGCCTTTGTAAAAGTACTCCAGATGCATGGAATTGAGAACGCTTTTGGAATTATCGGTTCGGCAATGATGCCGATTTCTGACCTCTTCCCTAAGGCAGGTATCAGTTTCTGGGATTGTGGACATGAAACAAACGCCGGTATGATGGCTGACGGCTTCACCCGTGCTTCAGGCAAAATGTCCATGATGGTGGCTCAGAACGGCCCTGGTATCACCAATTTTGTAACCCCCGTAAAGACAGCTTACTGGAACCATACACCTCTTTTACTTGTAACCCCCCAGGCGGCAAACATGAGCATGGGCCAGGGCGGTTTCCAGGAAGTTCCCCAGATGTCCGTGTTTGAGGACATGGTTGCTTATCAGGAAGAAGTGCTTCATCCTTCCCGTATCGCAGAGGTTCTCAACCGGGTAATCCTCAAGGCAAAACGCGCTTCCGCTCCTGCCCAGATCAATATTCCCCGTGACTTCTGGACCCAGGTCATCGACATTGAGCTTCCCGCCATTGTTGATTTCGAGCGTCCGGCCGGTGGAGCAGACGCCATCGCCGAAGCGACAGAGCTTCTGTCCAACGCCAAATTCCCTGTAATCCTGAACGGTGGCGGTGTTGTCATCGGCGGCGCGATCAAAGACTCAATAGATCTTGCCGAGCGTCTTGACGCAGCGGTTTGCTGCGGCTACCAGCACAACGACGCATTCCCCGGCAGTCATCCCCTGTACGCAGGTCCCCTGGGTTACAATGGTTCAAAAGCCGGTATGGAGCTGATCTCCAAGGCTGACGTCGTGCTTGCCCTCGGTACCCGTTTGAACCCCTTCTCAACCCTTCCGGGATACGGCATCGACTACTGGCCGGCCAACGCAAAGATCATTCAGGTTGACATCAACCCTGACCGCATCGGCCTTACGAAAAAGGTTTCAGTAGGCATCGTCGGCGACGCAAAGAAAGTGGCCAACGCGATTCTTGCCGGCCTCTCCGCCACAGCAGGTGACACAGACCGTGCCGAGCGTAAAGCAACCATCGTGAAAACCAAAGCAGACTGGGAGAAAGAGCTGGCTGCAATGGATCACGAGCAGGATGATCCCGGAACAACCTGGAACGAGCGTGCACGTGACCGTGAGCCGGAAAAAATTACAGCCCGGATGGCTTGGCGCGCAATCAAGGCAGCCATGCCCGGAAACGCGATCATCTCTTCCGACATCGGCAACAACTGCGCCATCGGTAACGCCTACCCCACCTTTGAGGAAGGCCGTAAGTACCTGGCTCCGGGCATGTTCGGACCTTGCGGATATGGTTTCCCCGCCATCTGTGGTGCGAAAATCGCACAGCCCGATGTTCCGGTCATTGGTTTCGCCGGTGATGGCGCCTTTGGTATCTCCATGAACGAAATGGCTGCCTGCGGCCGTGACGAGTGGCCTGCAATCACCATGATCATCTTCCGTAACTACCAGTGGGGTGCGGAGAAACGTAACACTACCCTTTGGTACGATGATAACTTTGTAGGAACCGAGCTGAACAAAGAAGTTTCCTACGCTGCCGTCGCAAGGGCATGCGGTGTTGAGGGTGTTCAGGCAACCACCATGGATGATCTGAACGGGAAACTGAAGGCTGCTCTCAAGGCACAGATGGAAGAAGGCAAGACCACTTTCATCGAAATTCTGACCAACCAGGAACTGGGCGAGCCGTTCC
Source organism: Desulfobacterium sp. (assembly GCA_030145245.1). GTDB lineage: Bacteria > Desulfobacterota > Desulfobacteria > Desulfobacterales > Desulfobacteraceae > Desulforapulum. The sequence continues at coordinate 56,562 of JAQYWC010000001.1, read as the reverse complement.
GTCGCGATGCCATGACAAAACCGATTCCTGTTGCCGGTATTGACAAGGCGGACATGCGTCCCCAGCAGGGTATTTAAGGGTAGTAAAACGTCATAAATAGCATTGTGTCCGGCGGTGGACGGATCGACCACCGCCGGATACATTCCTGACAGGTACATGTAAATTCCGAAAAGTACCTTTTTAATACCATATAAATTGCTTTGATATTCCGCGAAAGCCCTTTTTACGTCCCGCGAAGGGGGACCTGCGGAAAACCGTCTAAACATATGCTTTAATAAGGAAGTATGACCCATGGAAACAAAAACGAATTGGCTGGAGTATGATGCTGAAGAGATGGTGGCCGCGGACAAGGATTGCGTCTGGCATCACCTGAAGCCCCACAAATGCTTTGAAACCCAGGAGCAGATGATCATTGTCGAAGGCAATGGACTGAATGTAACGGATATCCGGGGTAAGGAATACCTTGATGCTACATCCGGCGGTGTCTGGAGCGTCATGGTGGGCTACGGCCGGGATTCCATTGCTGAGGCCGTTTGCGACCAGCTGAAAAAAATGCCCTATTTCGCCGGCGTTTTTGGTAATGTACCCGCGATTAAGTTTGCCCAGAAACTTGTTGAGAAACTGCCGAGAATGGATAAAGTTTTTTTCTCCAACTCCGGTTCCGAGGCAAACGAAAAAGCATTTAAGATGGTTCGCCAGGCTTCCAGGATCAATCCTGACCGCAAGGGCAAATACAAGATCATGTACAGGGACCGTGACTATCACGGCACCACCATCGGCGCCATGAGTGCCACGGGTCAGGCCCAGAGAAAGCATGACTTCGGTCCGTTTGTTGAAGGATTTGTAGAGTTCCCCCATTGCGCCTGTTACAGATGCCCCTATGACAAAACTTACGGGGACTGTGACATTGAATGTGCCCGAAAAGTTGAAGATATCATCCTCAAAGAGGGCCCGGAAACAATCGGTGGTTTGATTGTTGAGCCCATCACAGCCGGCGGCGGTGTTTTAAAGCCTGTCAAAGAGTACTATCCGATTCTCCAGGAGATCTGCAAAAAATATGATATCTGGCTCATCATGGATGAGGTGGTATGCGGATTCGGACGTACAGGCAAATTCTGGGGTCATGAGCACTTTGACGTTGATCCTGATATCGTTACCATGGCAAAGGGACTTGCAAGTTCATATGAAGCCCTGTCTGCTACCGTAGTTAAGCAAAAAGTATATGATGTATTCTTGAATGATCCCACGGATCCCGATACACGGCTGAACTACTTCAGGGACATCAGCACCTATGGCGGATGTACAGCCCCCATGGCTGCCGCCCTTGAAAGCACAAGAATCATCGAGGACGAAAACCTCGTTGAGAACAGCCGGGTGATCGGAGAGTATCTGATGGAAAAACTCAATGGGCTTACAAAATACGACTGTGTCGGCGAAATCAGAGGCCAGGGTCTGTTTGCAGGTATTGAGTTTGTTAACAACAGAGAGACCAAAGAGGCGATCACAGAAGGCCAGATGGCGACTCTTATGGGCAACGTAGTCGGAAACGGTGTTATTGTCGGAAGAACAAACTCGAGTTTCCACGGTTTGAATAACATCATGAATTTCGCCCCCTGTCTGATCATCACAAAAGAGCAGGTTGATACAATTGTTGGTGCAGTTTCTAACGCGATCGAAAAAACATTTAAATAAATAATTCAGGAGAATAGTAAAATGATTGTTGGTGTTTTAAAAGAGATTAAAGTCGCAGAGAAAAGAGTAAGCATGACCCCTTCCGGCGTTGTCGCCATGATCCAGAATGGCCACGAAGTGCTGATTGAGAAATCTGCCGGAGCCGGTTCAGGATTCCCGGATGCCGAGTATGTGGCTGCCGGTGCCACCATCATTGACACCCCTGCAGAAGTCTTTGCAAAATCAGACATGGTTATGCATGTAAAAGAGCCCCAGCCTTCTGAGTACGACCTGATCAGAGAAGACCAGATCGTATTTACCTACCTGCATCTTGCAGCTGATGAGCCCCAGACAAATGCGCTCCTCAAGAGCAAGTCCATCTCCATTGCCTATGAGACAATTGAGAAAGACAATGGCTCACTTCCCCTTCTTGTGCCCATGAGTGAAGTTGCCGGTCGTATGGCTACCCAGGAAGCTGCAAAATACATTGAAATGCCCCAGGGTGGAATGGGCATTCTTCTCGGCGGCGTAACCGGTGTTGAGCCGGCCACCGTTGTCGTTATCGGCGGCGGCGTTGTTGGTCTCAATGCGGCTAAAATGGCTTGCGGCCTCGGCGCAAAGGTTTATATCCTTGATACCAACCTTGAGAGACTGGCCTACCTTGATGATATAATGCCCGCAAACTGCTTCCCCGTCATGTCCAATGCGAAAGTCCTGAGGGACCTTGTGACCCAGGCCGACGTTGTTATCGGTGCTGTTCTTGTCGCAGGAGCAAAAGCTCCCAAGCTTCTTACCAGGGATATGCTCAAAGACATGAAAGACGGTTCTGTCATTGTTGACGTTGCAATCGACCAGGGCGGATGCTTTGAGACTTCAAAAGCAACCACCCATGCAGATCCCTGCTTTACGATTGATGGTGTTATCCACTACTGTGTTGCCAATATGCCCGGCGCGGTTGCAAAAACCTCCACCATGGCACTGACCAATGCAACCCTTCCCTATGCAATCGCCATTGCAAACAAGGGCTGGAAAAAAGCGATGCAGGATAACAACGAGATCAAGCGCGGCGCCAACACCGTTAAAGGCCAGCTGACCTACAAAGCTGTTGCCGAAGCATTTGATATTGCTTACACTCCGGTAGAGGAATTCCTCTAAAACCTGAGTTAGTTTAATATAAAAGACTTTATACCTCCTTAAGGGGAAGTATAAAGTCTTTTTTTTTCCACAGAGAAAGGGCTCCTGCAATGGATTATCAAGTCAACACCACCCCCCTCAGGGAGCAGGTTTATACCTATTTGCGAAAACAGATGAACCTTGGGGCTTTAATACCCGGGTCCACCATAAACCTGGGGGAGATTGCAAAGCAGCTGGGGATCAGTAAAACCCCACTCAGGGACGCGTTGATTCACCTTGAGATAGAAGGATTTGTCACCATCATTCCCCGACGGGGCGTCCGCGTGAACCTGCTGGAACTCAGGGATGTAAAAAATGCCTACGAAGCCATGGGAATAATTGAAACTTCCATTGTCCTGGATTGTTTTGAAAGCATCAGCCGATCCCACATTTTGCAGCTTGAAGAACTTAACCGGAAGATGGTCGCCGACATCAAGAAAAACGATTTCAGCCGGATTTTTGATCTCAACCTCAAGTTCCACGATGTTTATCTCAACGTATCCGACAACGATTACCTAAAAAAGTTTATCATTCCCATCAAGCAACGGCTCTATGATTTCCCCAGGAAAAATTATATTAAAGAGTGGGAAATGAGAAATTGTGAAGAACACCAGCTCTTTATTGATCATTTAAAATCAGGCAGTGCTGAAGACGCCGCAAAAGTATTAAAGGATGTTCACTGGTCCTTTGATTTTCAGAAGGATTTTATTAAAAAGTTCTATAATTTCGATGGCTGATGATAAGTCCACAACACTGTATTTTTTCCATTGCATCCTCTTTAGATTTTTTTGAGCTGATCCACTTTGAAAATTACCCCAAGTGGATCAGTCAACGGGTATGAAAAATAAAGATTGGGAGGCAACTATTGGGCAGCCCCTTCAGATTACCCTTTTAAAGCCGCGACAACGGAAATTTCGCAAAGCAGAAGATCCCTTGCCAGTGCGGCTTCCACACATGCCCTTGCCGGCTGGGTTCCGGGAATCACCCAGCTGTCCCAGATTTCGTTAAATGCGGCAAAGTCCTTCATATCCTTGAGATAGATGGTGGCACTCAGTATGTGCTCTTTGTCGCTTCCGGCCTCTTCCAGCAAATTAACCACCCTGGCAAGCATGGTTTCCGCCTGCTCCTGAATGCTCTCGCCATCTCCCACCTGCCCGCAAAGATAGACCGTACCGTTATGTTTTACAATCTTGCTCATCCTCGGGGTGGTGCCGATTCGTTCAATATTCGCCATTTCAATTATTCCTTTTCACGTAATATCGTGGGTATAAAAATCAATTTGGAAGCCGCTCATCCGCAAATAAACACACGTTTCCAAAGGGGATCGGTCTGACGGGGGGCCTGGTTTCAACGGCCCTGCTCCTTCGCATCTGCAGACCAGTGCATCGTCATCCAGTTGAGAAATATCTCTGGACGGCGCAAACCATACATCAATAAAAACCCGTTAGCAAAGACTTTTTCGATATTTATTCCCAATGCCATGCTCTGCAACAAAAAAAGGAAAGGGAGCAGTCTGACCGCTCCCTTTCCTCCTTCCATGGATATTTGCACACGCCCGGAGACCAGGGGGTATCTATTCCTATGCGAAAAGCGCCCTTCGGAAAGAGCGCATCTTTCAATTAGAAATTAAAATTTAGAACCGACAACTGCGCTGACCGTAACAGGACGGATCTTGCCGGACTGAATTTTTTCCCAGTAAATGGCCAGTTCCTCCTTTACAAGAGGTGCCAGAAGGAATAACCCAAATACGTTAGGCACACAGATCAGGAACACCAACGCGTCGGAGATATCCATCAGGCTGCCGAGCTTAATGCAGGAACCCAGGGCAAAACAGAGGCAGAAGAGCACATTGAAGATGATCTTGCCTTTTTTGCCATCACCGAAAATAAAGGTCCAGCCGTTCAGGCCATAGTAGGACCATGCCAGAGCAGTGGACAGGGCAAAGAGCATTCCCGCAGCAGCGAGAAGATATTTGACAAAGGGGAAGTGGGCGGTAAAAGCGGCTGAAGAGGCAGCCATACCCGTGAGCTGTTTACCCAGAAGCGCTGAAGCAAAGGCAGGATCGGCAACCATGCTTGTGGTGATTACGAGGGAGGTAATGGCCAGAACGATAAGCGTATCCAGGGTCGGCTCCAGGATGGAAACAAATCCTTCGGTAACCGGCTCCTTTGTTTGAACGGCGGAGTGGGCGATGGCCGCAGATCCCAGACCCGCTTCATTGGAAAAGACCGCCCTCTGAAAACCAACAACAATGGCTCCCAGCATACCGCCACCCAGGGCTTCTGCATTGAAAGCGCTCTTTACGATCATGGCGATGGCCGCCGGGATAAACTCTGCATTGAGGGCAATGACCACCAATGCGGTAGCAATGTACAGCAGGGCCATGAACGGCACAAGCTTGGACGCCACTTTGGCGATGCTTTTAATTCCGCCGACAATTACACCAAATACAACCAGGGCAAAAATAAGTCCGAACAACCATCCCTTATCAACAAAGAAAGAAGCATCTCCACCCGTCACCACAAGGAACTGGCTGTATGCCTGGTTTGACTGAAACATATTGCCGATGCCCAGGCAGCCGATCAGAATTCCGAAAGCATAGAAAAGGCCCAGTCCCTTACCCATTCGGGGTTTTCCTATTTTGGCCAGCCCGTTGGTCAGATAATACATTGGACCGCCGGAAACCGTACCGTCGGAATTCTCCTTGCGAAACATCACCGCCAGGGTACATTCCGTAAACTTGAGGGACATTCCCAGGAAGCCGGCAAGAAGCATCCAGAACACAGCACCGGGACCACCCGCGGCAATGGCAATGGGTATTCCTGCAATGTTACCGATCCCCACCGTTCCGGAAACCGCCGTACACAATGCACTGAAATGGCTGATTTCGCCTTTTCCATGGCCGTCGCTGAAATCACCTTTAATAAGCCTGAGCGCATGGGCAAACCCGCGAAGATTTATGAACTCAAGGTAGAAGGTACAAAAAATGGATCCTAATACGAGCCATACCACCACAAGGGGCACACCGACCCCGGCGACATTGAGTTTAAAGAAAACAACCGACACCAGCAGATTTGATACGGGTGTCAATGCGTTATTGATGGCCTCATCAATACCCTGGGCAAGGGCATTGGATTGGGATAGTACAAGCATGAACAACATGGTAAAAGCACTTAATAAATGTTTTTTCAACTTCATACGACTTTTCTACCTCCCTCTCCTACAATTAAACAAATAAACCTCACTCGACAAAATAACTACTTATTTTGCCTCGATTTTGTGCAACTGCCGTGCCAGAACGTCATATCTCTCATAACTCACTGAATTCACCTAAATAAAGCCACACTTCGACCTGAACTCCAATTGGGGCACGAGCGCCCCGTTTTTCCACGGGCAAACCGGGGGAACCTGCGTAATGACAGAAAAAAACGAGCCCCAAAGACCAACATGCCCGAATGGGGCATGGACACCCCACCGCAAAAACCAAGCAGGAAACCAACAGGAAATAGTTATGTACAAATTAAAAAAAACAGGTATATCAGAGTGATAGGTTCTATTTTTCCGGGAAGGGCATGTTTTCCACATCCTAAAAATTTATTCTTGTTTAGAGGGTTTTATGAAAAGTATCAATCCGGCTACCAACGAAATTGTTAAAGAATACACCCCGCACAGTGCGACTGAAGCAAAGCGTATTGTTCACGCTGTTGATCAGGATTGGCAAGCCTGGCGGAAAACCTCATTTGCTGAACGCGCGGCCCTGATGCACAAGGCGTCGGATATACTCCTGGCGGAACGCGATGAATGTGCCGGGATCATCACGGCAGAGATGGGAAAGCTGATAGGTGAAGCCAGGGGGGAAGTTGAGAAATGCGCCCTGGCCTGCCGGTTTTATGCAGATAATGCAGAGCAGCTGCTCCGGGATGAAGCGATCCAAACCGATTTTTCAAAGAGTTTTGTGGCCTTTGAGCCCATCGGCGTTGTTTTGGCGGTGATGCCGTGGAATTTTCCTTTCTGGCAGGTCTGGCGCTTCATCGCGCCTGCACTGATGGCCGGTAATGCCGCAGTGCTGAAACATGCTTCCAATGTATTCGGCTGTGCTGAAAAAATTGAGGAGGTGGTTCGCAAGGCCGGATTTCCGGAAAACATTTTCCGATCGTTACTGATTCCCGCAAGTGAGGTTGAAACAGTCATTGCAAACCCGTTGGTGAAGGCTGTGACGCTGACCGGAAGCGAACCTGCCGGCAGTAAAGTCGCTGAGACCGCCGGAAGGGAGCTGAAGAAGTGTGTAATGGAACTGGGTGGATCGGATCCTTTTATAGTCCTGGAGGATGCTGACCTGAATGACTGTGTCAAGGCGGCGGTTACCTCCCGAACCCTGAATGCGGGGCAGGTTTGTGTTGCGGCCAAACGTTTCATCATAGTTGAAAGCGTTGCGGCTGAATTTGAAGCGCGGATGAAAGAACAGATGGAAGCCCTGGTGGTGGGGAATCCCATGGATGAACGGAGCCAGATGGCTCCCATGGCCCGGCCGGATCTGCTGGATGAAATCCACAATCAGGTGGAACGTTCGGTGGCCCAGGGCGGAAAACTGGTAACCGGCGGAAAACCGCTGGATATGCCGGGGAATTTCTACGCCCCCACGGTTATTTCCGGTGTGAAAAAGGGAAATCCTGTGTATGAAGAGGAGACCTTCGGTCCGGTGGCGGCTTTGATCACAGTGAAAGATGAGACGGAAGCCGTCGCAGTGGCCAATGATACCGATTTTGGATTAGGGGGCAGTGTCTGGACCGCAGATGGGGAACGCGGGGTAAGAATCGCCCGTCAGATCGATACCGGGATGGTTTTCGTCAACAGCATGGTTGTTTCCAATCCCAAATTACCCTTCGGAGGGGTCAAAAGATCCGGTTTCGGACGGGAAATGGCAGATTATGGAATCAAAGAGTTCATGAACATAAAGACTATTTGTGTTCAATAGTCATGGTCAGGCGGCTGCCTCCCTTTCGGGAAGCAGCCGCAGATCTACATCATGGAATTTTTATTAACCGGCAACGCAGCTTCTCACCGGGCCGTCGCCGTCCTTGCCGCCACAGGGGACCTCCTTGGAAACCGGAGCCGCAAAACGGATGGTGGCCACCTTATTCTGGGTAAAGAAATTGATACCGTCCTTACCCTGGACCTTGTCGGTTCCCACAAGCGAGCCTTTGATGCCGCCAAAGGGCAGGTAGGGATGGGGGGCACAAACACCAACGTTAACTCCGACCATGCCCACATTGGCCTCGGAGATAAATTTTTCCGTATAGTACTGGCTCTGGGTAAAGATGCAGGCGCCGTTTCCAAATTCCTGGCTTTTGATCTTGCCAAGGGCGTCATTGATGCAGCCGACCTTGATAACGGAAACCACAGGTCCGAAGATCTCCTCCCTGGCAATGGTCATGTCCGGGGTTACATCGGTGAAGATAGTGGGGCCGACGTAGTAACCGTTGGGATCTTTTACCCCGGGGTTGCGGCCGTCCAGAAGCAGGGTCGCCCCCTCTTTAATACCCAGTTCGATGTAATTCTCGATTCTGGCCTTTGCCTCGGCAGAGATCACAGGCCCCATATAGATATCCGGATCCATGGCATTTCCAACCGTAACACCCTTTGACGCTTCAAGCATTCGCTCCACAAACTCGTCGTAAACGTCGGCCACAACAGCAACATTGGAACCGGCCAGGCAACGCTGGCCCGCAGATCCATAGCAGGAGTGGATGAAGTTTTCGATGAAAAGCTCGGGCTGTGCATCCTCCATCACCACCAGGTAGTTTTTGGCTCCGCCAAGAAGCATGGATCTCTTACCGCCTCTGCCGCATCCCTCTGCGATCTTTTTAGCCGTGGGTGTGGAGCCGACCAGGCAGACACCGGTCATTTCAGGGTGTTCATACCAGGTTTCGGGAATGTTTCTGTCCCCGTGAAGTATGTTGACGACCCCCTTGGGCAACCCGATTTGATTGAAAATATTCCCCATTTTCTGCATAAAAAGAGGGGACTGGCTGGAGGGCTTATAGATAAATGTGTTGCCAACGCCAATGGCATAGGGAATGAACCAGCCAAACACCAGGGCTGGAAAATTAAATGGGGCCACACCGCCAAAAACCCCCAGGGGCTGCTTGATCACCCTGCCGTTGATATTGGTGGCCAGGCCCTCAATTGTTTCTCCCTGGATCAGGGAGGGGATGCTGCAGGCGGATTCCAGGATCTGGACCACCCTCTGAACCTCGCCCCGGGCTTCACTGATGTGCTTGGCCTGATCAACGGCAATGGCAACCGCAAGCTCTTCCAGGTTATCCTTCATGGCCTGGCGCATGTCAAAAAGGTATTGCATCCGCTTGCCGACGGAAAGCTTGCTCCAGGATTCAAATGCAATATGGGCAGACTCAACGGCTTTCAGGGATGTCTTATCGGAAGTCTGGGGAACCTCGCCGATCACCTCACCTGTGGAGGGGTTATAAAGGGGCAGGTACTCAACACCGGTTTCTTCAACCCACTCACCATCAATAAAGTTTTTAACCCTGGTAAATTTCTGTTCACTCATAACAACGTCATCCTTTTTCATCTTTAAAATAAGACTGCTACCCAAACCGTTTGGTTCAGATAATTTTAAACGCGTCCGGCGGATCGAACTCCCAGTGTATATCCCTCATGTATTCCGCCGCTTCCCTGCCCTTACCTTCCCGGATAAGGGTTATAAACTGATTGTGCTGTTTCAGGTTGTTCTCATTCCACAGCTTTCCATAGTCCCGCCGGGGAAAATCGTAGAGCTGCATTTTCAGGACCCTGACATACCGTAGAAGGCGCTGATTTTCAGACAGGTTCAGGAAAACATCATGGAATTCCATATTCGCCTGGTTGTGCCTGACAATATCCCCCTTGGCAAGGGCGGATTCTATCTGTTGGTTGAGCGCCTCCATTTTCAGGATCTCCTGCTCACCGATCCTGTCAAAAACGGAAATAAGTACCCGGGACTCGATCCCCCCCAGGATCTCGTAAATATCCTTTACATCCCCCAGGGAGAGCAGGTTGATCTTCACCCCCCGCTGGGGCAGGATCGATACAAACCCCTGTTCCTGGAGCAGGAGAAGGGCTTCCCTCAAGGGAGTCCGGCTGACCCCCAGTTCCTTGATCATGGTATTCACACTGATGGAAGCACCTGGCTCAAGGGCACCGATCCGCATCTGGTTCTGCAGGTAGTCGTACACCTGAACCCTGAGCAGATTGTTTCCCGGTCGGGTTTGAATGGGCATATATCCGGTCTCCTGTTATCAAGGTCATTTTTCAAACTAATATATTAGTATATTAATATATAACCTCCGGTCAAGTAAAAAAAAACCGGATGAATTTCTTTTGACACACCAGAGCCAGTGAGCTAATGTTGCCGAACTCGTTAAGTTCAAACTCTGATATTCCCCGGCAGGAAGATCAGGCGAAACAAGCAATCATAAGATAGGGAGTAAGAGAGATATGAGCACACTTGGTTGGATCGGAACCGGAGTAATGGGACAGTCCATGTGCATGCACCTGATGGATGCGGGGCACACAATGCATGTTTATAACAGAACCATGGAGAAAGCAGCCCCACTTATCGACAAGGGTGCTGTCTGGTGTGACACCCCTGCTGAAGTTGCTGCCAAAAGCGATATCATCTTCTCAATTGTGGGGTTCCCAAAGGATGTCAGGGAGACCATCCTGGGTGAAAACGGGATCATCAATGGTGCAAGCCCAGGTTCCGTTGTGGTGGACATGACCACCTCCAGCCCCGAACTTGCAGCAGAGATTCACAAGGAACTGAAAAACAAGGGCCTAGAATCCCTGGATGCCCCGGTTTCCGGCGGAGATCTCGGCGCCCGGGCAGCCACCCTTGCCATAATGGTGGGCGGAGATAAACCTATTTATGACAAGGTGCTGCCGCTGTTTGAAGTCATGGGAAAAAACATCGCTTTTATGGGTGGTCCAGGGGCAGGCCAACACACCAAGATGAGCAACCAGATCCTGATCGCCGGCACCATGATCGGCACGGTGGAGTCCCTGCTCTACGCACATAAAAGCGGGCTTGACCTGGAATCCGTCATCAAAGTAATTGGAAGCGGTGCCGCCGGATCCTGGAGCATCAACAACCTGGGGCCCCGCATAGCCAGCGGAGACTACGATCCCGGCTTTTACATCAAACATTTTATAAAGGACATGGGAATCGCCCTGGAAGAAGCCAAGCGGATGAACATCTCCCTGCCCGGCCTTGCCATGGTCCACCAGTTCTACATCAGCGCCGCAGCCATGGGCCATGGTGAATTAGGCACCCAGGGACTTTACAAGGTATTACAAAAGATGAACAACCTCTAACCCTTATACGGGGGAAGGGTCTCCGGTGATCACCTTTCCCTCCACCAGCATTATCAAATAATTACTAACACTTTATTTATCTTTTTCTTTTGTTTCCATTTCAAATATTCCTTTACAAATATAACGGTATTCTTCTATTTTGATAACGGTTTTCAACATATCATATCAGTACGGATGATTACGGTTAAAGGGGTTGAATACGAATGCAGCGATAGATACCACAGCCTGTGGAAATGGATGGGGAGAAAGCACCTGATATGAAACTGCGTTTTGTTAACAGAGGTGGAGATGACTTTGCCAATTGCCTGCCATGATTGTGACCTGATTTACCGGGTCGGGCCTGTGCCTGAAAACGGCACTGCCAGGTGCTTCCGCTGTGGTGCGGTGTTGTTACACCACAAGCCCCACAGCCTGGAGCGGGTCCTGGCATTGACCCTGGCGAGTCTCGTGTTGTTCGTGGTGGCGAATATCTTTCCGTTTCTGGGATTTAAAATGGGCGCCCTTGTCCGTGAGACAAAATTGATTACCGGTATCCATGAGCTGTATCTCCAGGGAGAATGGCCCATGGCAACCGTGGGCTTCCTTACAACCATTGTTGTGCCGCTATTGCAGATGTTCTGTCTGCTGTACGTGTTGATACCGCTGAAGATGAACCGGCTTCCCTGGAAGGCGAACAAGGTGTTTCTGTGGAGCCAGTACCTGAAACCCTGGGGCATGGTGGAGGTGTTCCTGTTCGGCATCCTGGTGGCCTATGTCAAACTGGCCGGAATGGCGACCATTGTACCGGGGATAGCCGCCTTTTCCTTCATGGCCCTGGTGGTTATATTGACGGCATCCATGGCGGCCATGGACGAGCATCTTGTCTGGGCAAGTATGCCATTTAAAGCCGGCCCTGACCACGCCCGTTCCGCTGATGCACCTCTGATCTCCTGTCATCACTGCCACCTGCTCTGCCGGGGGGATTCCTCCAATCGCCTCCGGATGAAATGCCCCCGCTGTGGTGGGGCACTGCATCGCCGTAAACCCAACAGCATTTCCCGGACCTGGGCCCTGGTGGTGGCAGCTGTGATTTTTTATATTCCAGCCAACGTGCTGCCGATCACCGTGGTTACATCCCTGGGCAGCAAACAGGCCGATACCATCATCAGCGGTGTGATCTATTTTTTGCTCCACGGCAGCTGGCCCATTGCCCTGGTCATTTTCGTGGCCAGCGTTTGTGTGCCCATGCTGAAAATAGGATCCCTGGTGTACCTGCTGATCTCGGTTCAGCTCAAATCCGGATGGCGGCCCGGGGACCGTACGCGGTTGTACCGCATCACCGAAGTGGTGGGCCGCTGGTCCATGATTGATATTTTCGTGGTGACGATTCTGGTTGCCATGGTGAACCTGGGCGCCCTGGCCTCCATTGATGCCGGGCCTGCGGCCGTCTACTTTTGTGCGGTGGTGATCATCACTATGTTTGCTGCCATGAGCTTTGATCCCAGGCTTATCTGGGACAATTGTGAGGAATTCCATGATTGAACAGCAACGCCAGGACACCAATATTTCAGGTGCAGCCCAGGCCATTGTAGTAAAACCCGGGAAAGGCGTTTCCATTGTGTGGATCGTGCCCCTGATCGCCTTTTTGATTGGCGGGTGGCTGGTCTACAAAGCCATCACAGAGAAGGGCCCCGTCATCACGATCACCTTCCAGAACGCCGAGGGGCTGGAGGCCGGTAAAACCAAAATTAAATTCAAGGACGTGGAGGTGGGACGGGTAGAGGGAATCCACCTCAGCCAGGACCTGTCCCACATCATAGTCACGGCCAGGCTGATGAAAGATGCCAACGAGTATTTGACGGAAAACTCCCGTTTCTGGGTGGTGCGCGCCCAGGTGGTAGGCAACGGTGTTTCCGGTCTTGGCACCCTTTTTTCCGGGGCGTATATCGGTATGGATCCAGGAAAACCCGGTGGGACGGCCACGTCTTTTACGGGGCTGGAGACGCCGCCCATTGTCACCACGGACCTGCCCGGCCGCCATTTCATTCTCAAGGCGAAAAGTCTGGGGTCCCTGGACGTTGGCCTGCCCGTCTATTTTAGGCAGATCAAGGTGGGTCAGGTGGTGGCATACGAACTGGAGGAAGATGGCCAATCGGTTGATATTAATATCTTTATTTATGCCCCCCATCATGATCTGGTGCGCAAAAGTACGCGTTTCTGGGAGGCAGGCGGCCTGGATGTCACCGTTGATGCCAACGGACTCAAAATGAACATGGAATCCGTTGTGTCCCTTATGATTGGCGGAATTGCCTTTGAGACCCCCCTGGATGAAAAATCCGCACCCATGGCCCGGGAGGGTGAGGTCTTCCGGCTCTACGATAACCGGGAGGAAATTTACAAGAAAACATATACCCAAAAGATCCGCTGGATGATGAACTTTGAAGGTTCGGTGGACGGTCTTTCCTTAGGCGCGCCGGTGAAATTCAGGGGGATCGAGATAGGAAAGGTCCTTGATATAAAACTGGAGTTTGACTACGATGCCATGGCCTTTCGAATCCCTGTGACCATAGAACTGGAACCGGGGCGGATCACCATGACCGGCAAACAGCCCCTTGATATCCGGCAGGAGGGCGATCTCCTTGTGGAAAAGGGTCTCAAGGCGCAGCTCAAGCAGGGAAATATTCTGACCGGGCAACTCTACATTGACCTGGATCTCTATCCGGATGAACCGCCCCGGAAGATGGTATACGGCGGAAAATACCCGGAGGTACCGACAATCCCGACATCCATTGAAGAGATCACAAAGGGCGTTACCCATATTGTGGAGAAACTGGAAAAACTGCCCCTGGAGCAAATCAGCAACGAAGTTTTAGTGACCCTGTCCCTCCTGGGCAAGGCCACCGAACAGATAACCACGCTCGTGCGGAACCTGGACCAGACGGTTGCCCCGGCGGCCACCGCCACCCTGGAAAAGTCCCAGACCACATTGGTCAGGTTGAACAGGGTGTTGAGTGCCGAGTCTCCCACCGGGCATGAATTAAAACGCGCACTGACCGAGCTTGCCGATGCAGCGAGGAATATCAGCGAACTTGCGGACTCCCTGGAACGAAATCCCGAGGCCCTGTTGTTTGGAAAGGAATAGACAATGAAACATCGAACATGCTTTAGGACTCAAGGCTGGATGGTTTGCCTCATGGTGATGGTGCTGGCTGGATGCACCACGACGCCCCCGGTGAAATATTATACCCTGGATCCTTTTTTCGAAATCCGGGCGGAGATCTCTCCGGCTGTTGCCAAGTCCCCCCTTGCCATCGGTGTGGGGCCGGTGGAATTTCCAAAATTACTGGACCGGCACCAGATCGTGACCCGGAAAAGCCGATATCAGGTTGATGTGGCTGATTTTCATCGATGGGCCAGCTCGTTTCCAGAAGATTTTTTACGTGTTCTGACCCGGAATATTGCCACGCTTTTGCCCACAGACCGGGTGGCTGCATATCCCTGGGCCGATGGGTTTTCCCCGGCCTGTCGTCTTCATCTGATTGTGGAGCAGTTTGACGGCCGGTTTGGCGGGGACGTTGTGCTGAACGTGGCATGGTCCGTCCAAAATCAAGCAGATAAGAAAGCCCCGGTCATCAGACATGCCCGCATCACCGAACCGATCGGTGGCGAAACCTACGACGAACTGGTTGCGGCCCAGAGCCGCGCCCTGGGCACCCTCAGCCGCGCCATTGTTGATGAAATTAAAAGGGGCGGCGGCAGGGATCAATGAGTATTAATTTCCTCTTATCTCAGTTCAAATCCCCACAGTTCTTCGGTGAGTTCTTTCCCCTAAATCTGATGGGTCTTGGTGGTTGTGGCCTGAAAACCCAATAGGGTTACAGCTCCTTGAACTTGCCGGCAATATTGGAATCGATCACGTAGATGCACACCTCGTTGGCGCCCTGCTTGGTATAGCCGAACTTTGTCATCATGTTCTTGATCAGGAACTCCACATCGCTCCGGATGCGCTTGTCATAGGTCCTGAACCCTTCGGTATCATAATCCTTGATGGCCCCCCTGAAGTTCTCGTTGTCCAGGAACGGTTCCAGCACGCGTTTCTTGAGGTTATGGACATAGCGTTCGTGGAGGGAGATAAAGAGCCGGGTCTCGGTGATCTGCTTTTCCTCCACCATCATCTCCGTTGTCAGGGCGTTTGTGGTGTACTCCTTGAGCACATCGGTGCGCATGATCTCACGTCGCCGCTGGTCGGCGTTGGCGATAAAGAGCCTGTTTTCGATGCTCTCGAGATAGGCATTGGTGATATCCAGGATCTCGCCGGTGAAGATGCACTTTGCCGTGGATCCGATCTCAAAGTTGACGGCGGAGATGTAGTTCTTGATGTCCAGCTCGATCTGATCCTCGTTGTAATAATAGAGGGACTCCTTGACCTGCTGGAGCACGTTGTAGTCGTACATCCTTAAAATGGACTCAAGGAGGCCGGGGGGGATCATGCCCGATCTCACCTTCATAAGGTTCCGGAAGAACCCGCAGAGCACCGGCATGTTGATGAGCCGATCCTCCCTGGCATACATGGAAAAAAACTGGTCAAAGATCCGGATGGAGTCCCGGCCGGAGAACCCGTTGATCCCTTCGGTCTCGGATTCTGCGATGATCCTGCGCCACAGCTTGGAGGTGAGCGCCTTCCGGTCATCGTCCTGGAGCCAGTTGGGCAGGTTGCCCGAATAAAGCTCCATCTTCAGGAGCATCAGCTTCTCGTCGCAGAAGAGCCGGTACTTGGCCGGATCCTGTATCCATTCGAGCAGGGTGTCGGACTTTTCCTTGAGTCTGGAGCTGATGATGATCCTTGCAAAATTGTCCATCACCATGGGCAGAAAACTGTCGATGATGTGACGGCCGAAGATGTTGGTGAGGATCTTGACCTCGGTCTCCACATCCAGCACATAGGGGATATTGATATACTGGATCCTGTCTGAGAAAGAGGGAAACTCCCGGATGTTCTTCTTGTCTTCGGGGTTCATCAGGGCAAGGAAGAGAGAGTTGACGTTCTCCTCAAGGTCCTCCACCTTGTGGATCGCTTCGCTGATGATGTTGTGAAGCTCCACCATGCGCTCGACATTATGGGATTTGATGTCCATGAGGGCGTAGATGCCGTTGTTTGTCTTGGAAAACCTGGAATAGAGGTAATGGATGAGGTTGCTGTCACGGAACAGGCTGTTGATCCGGTCCTGGAGCATGGGGTTGGTGATGACATTCTGCTTCACGGGCTTATCCCCGGGGTTGAACACGGAAATGCCCATGCCCAGGCGCCGGCTGAAGTAATAGGGCCTGGCATAAACCATCTTGAACACCTCTTCGCTGCTGCCAAACCGCTCGAGCAGGGCCTGGTAGATGGATGAACAGGTGGTGCACGCCTCCTGGCTGAAGACCCACTCATACTGCTTTTCCGTAAAGAGCCGCCACTTGAACTCGTCGTTCTTTATCAGCTTGTCCAGCACCCCCCGGCGAAGGTTCTTGGGAATGATGAGAAGGGGATTATCGTGGGAAATACAGGGAATTTCGATACAGTCCTGATCATATCCCACGTGAAGCTTTTCTTCCACATCATCGTCCATGAGATCCGGGGCGTGGTCTTCCAGCAGGGTCACCAGCCGTTCGATCACCGTGGCTGTCTCGGTCCTTTTAGGTCCCCCCATCTTTTTGACATCAATGCGCCACAGGGTCTCGTAGCGCATCCCCTTTTCGGTGTTGGCATACTCTTCAAATTTTTTCAAAAAATTGTTCAAAAAGGTGCTCTTTCCGCAGCCGTGGGGACCGTGGAAGATATAGATGCGGTTCTGCTGGGCACCGTGACGCAATCCTTCCATGTGCTTCATGAGCCGGTTGGCAAAGAGCCGGTCCGTGAAATAGGGATTTTCCGAGCCCTCCACAAACAGCCGGGAACAATCATAGTAGGTAAAGTTGAACTCCTCGGGATCGTCCGGGATGGCATCGCTTGCCACGTCCACATGGGAAACCATCATGTCGTAAAAGACCTGGAAGATGTTTCGAATCACCCTGCCGGGTTTCTTCTCGATGAGGTCCAGGAACTGAACAAACGAAAGGGGCTTCATTTTTTCGTAGTAAGAGTCGTCCCGGTTTAAAAAGGCCACGGCCTTTTGGACGGGACTCACATCACTGGCCATTCCAAGAGACTTTTTATCCATGGTCTATTCATATCTCCCGTTTATGGAGCTTTCTGTTCTCCATGACATAGAGGAAGCGTTTCCATACAAGCTCCTCATCCGGCTTGCTTTCCGGCGTCTTCGGCACCACAGGATCCCAGAAGTTTCCCGGGATCTGGTGGGGGGCCGAAGCCTTGACATGCTCCCAGGTCTCAAGACGCACGGGCTCTCCCCACAGGAACTCGATTCCGATCATGGTGTTCTCGATGAAATCAGTCTTCAACGCCTTACCCTCAAAGGTATGGATCAGGTAGAGCGGCCCCTTCTGGGTCTTTTCATGGTCCACATGGATCCGTGGGGGATGGTAGAGGGTGTTGGTGAGCATCTCCTTGTAATCCTCGGCACTCCTGGACTTCACATAGTACTCCATGCTCATGCGGTGGCGGTTGATTCTTGTGCCGGTGACAAAGAGCTTATGGCGGTTCATGAACTCCTGGTCGATATACTTGTTGATAAAGGTGAAATCGCACAGGTTCTCCCGGATGTTGAAGATGAGGCCCCTGCCCGAGTTCCTGGGGTCATTGAAATTTTCCCGTTTCATCTCGTCCCTGAGGAGAAAGTAGTCAAGGGAGTAACACCCCCTGTCCTCCATTTCCCAGATATGGTAGAACAGCCTCATACCAAGGGCATAGGGGTTGAGCCCCACCTTGGGCATGGCTGTCACGCCGGCATTGACCTTGGCGAAGTTGGTCTCATGGCCGCGGATCCTGTCATCCTCCATAAAAAGGATTTCGTGCCAGAGGCTTGCCCAGCCCTCGTTCATGATCTTGGTCCGGATCTGGGGCTGGAAAAAGAGGGAGGTGTTCCGCACCACCTCCATCACCGACTTCATCCAACTGTTCTCCTCCTTTTTCAGCACCGTGGAATGCTCAAGGATGTACTGCATCACGTCTGGCCTGGGATGCTCTTTTGCCTTGAGCCTTTTTCTGTAAAGGGCATCAAACTCAGGATACTTGTGGATCACATCGATGAAAAAGCTGTCGTTGGTGTAAGTTTCGCTTTTTTGAAGGGTGTTGTACCGGGCGATCTCCTTGAGATAGGTGTTGCTGGAGACCTTTTTCTCCTTCTGGAGAAAGATATCAAAGTAGTAGTCGATTCTCTCCATCCTGCGGGGGGCGGGAGTAATGGTCCGGGCCACGGTGTCGTGGTAGCCCACAAGGTTGTCGAGGCCCCGGGAAAACTCGATGAGATAATCCACCCACCGTCCCTTTTCCGAACGGTACCTGGCGATGAGGCGCTTGTCCGACAGGGCCTGGCCCTCGAAATCGTACTCCCAGGTATGCTGAAAAAAGAGGTTGTTCTGAAAGAAATCGATGTGGCTCAGTACATGGTAGAAGATCATGACGTTGAGCCAGTCCGGGTTGTTGTCGTTGTAAAATGAGATGGCGGGCCGGGTATTGATCACGGTCTCGTAAGGGTTGTCCGGATAGAGCTCGTATTTTCCCTTGCCCGACAGCACCCTCACGTCGTGGACCCAGTAATCGTACAGGTTGGGAATCATCACCTTGGGACTCAGTTCCAGAAGGTCCCGGTTGGTAACGATATACTCCAGGGTTTCGTCCTCAAACTGCAAGCCCTTGTCCCTGGCGCGCTCCTTGCAACCTTCCATGATGCTCTTCACATGCTGGTCGACAATTTCCATGGCTCCCCCGTTACGAAAGCAGCTTTTTTATTCCCTGGATGATCCTTGCGTCGTCAGAGTCCTCCTTGAGCACATCCAGCTTCAACAGGGTGCTCTTCTTCTCCAGAAGTCCGGAAGCCCTGATATACTTTTCAACCTCGGTCTGATTGGCCCGGGTGTATCGGTGTTCGGCAATGGTGATGCCCACCCTTGCCGCATACTCGAGCATCGTCTCAAGCTCGCCCACAGCCTCTTTTCCCTGGGTATCCCAGTCATCGCCATCGGTGCCGTGGAACACGTAGATGTTGTAGTCCCTGGCAAGGTTTTCGGCCTCCACCAGCTGGTTGACCAGCCTGTAGGCCGATACCACCTTGGTGCCGCCGGCCACCTTGTAGGAGTAGTACTTGTAAAAATCGTCCACTTCCTTGGCCTCGGTGTCGTGGAGGACAAACCGTGTTTCAACCTGCTTTTCATACTGATAGAGAAGCCAGGAATAGATCATCACATGCTGGGAGACCACGGTCTGGGTGGGTTTCCCCCCCATGGAGCCGGAGTAGTCCCGCAGGAAAAAAACCAGGGCCTGGGATTCGTATGCCTTTTCCTTGGAGAGGATCCTGTAGATCATGTCCCTGGGTGAAATGATGAAGCCTGAGGTGTCGATATTGTAGAAATCCGGCACCCTGCCAAGGGCGATGTTGGTCTGGACGATCCGCCTCAGGGTCGATTTCTTGTCCAGGATCTGGCCGAATCCCCGGTGTTTGTCCGTCATTTCGTACACAAATTTTGCAAGGGTCCGCTTCTTGCCCTTGTCCGTCAGGTTGGGCAGCTGGAAGTCCTCACTGAGCACCTTGCCAAGCTCATAGGCATTGGACTCCATCTCGTGTTCTCCACCTCCGCCCTCCCCCGGCCCCTCGCCCTCTCCTTCACCCTCCTCTTCTGAAGGTCGTATGGGCGCTTCCCCGATCACATCGCCCTCTTCCCCGTCGCCGGTGCCGCCGGTGGGTTCGCCCTCTCCCTCCGGGTCCACCAGGGGCTCGTCATGGACAAACTTATCCTCCACCGTTGTCGGCACCACAACGATCTTCTCCCGTCCCCCCTTACCCGGCTTGACAATACGGCCGATGCGGATCTTTTTCTTGAATCCGTCCTCTTCCCGTTTCCGGTCCCGCTCAAGGAGTTCGTCCAGGGTTATCATTACTTGTCATCCTCCTGGCTGCAGAAGTACTCGATGGTCTTTGTCGAACAGGTCCTGCAATAGCCGAGTTTCTCCATCATGGTACTGATCATCCGGTCATGGAGTTTCTGGTTCTCCTCGTTGGTGCGGTTGGCAAGGGCACCCACCAGGCTTCCGGCGCCTGCAATGTCGGATTTGAGCCTCACATCGGTGACAGCCTTTACAAGCTCCAGGTTATCCATGAAATCATAGTTGGGATCAATGGTGATCTTCTGGCCGTAGATCTTGCGGATGGAGTTCCGGAACGAGGCCCGCTGCTCCTCGGTCTTGAGCCCGAGCCGCTCCTCCACGTTCTTGATGTACCGCTCGTCGATCTTCATGGCCTTGAGTTCGCCGGTCTGGGGGTCCTTGTACTTCCACATCATATCCGGGCCCAGGTGTTCCGCATCCACCCCGATGATCATGTTGATGTAGTTCATCACATCCTTTTTAATGGCCAGGGGTTCGTCCATGTAGGCGTTGAACATCTCGGTCATGATCCGCTCCCGGTAGAGGCCCCGGGCGATCTTGAGATCGTCCATGAACTTGGTCCGGTCCGCAGGTTCAGTGACATAGTCAAGCACCACCCGCTCAAGGGTGTTGAAGATGTCCAGGGCAAACATGCAATTGCCCTCGTTGGTCTCGCTGCTCTCGAGCAGCAGCTGAATGGAGCGGCCAAGGTTCCTCTGGCCCAGTCCCTTCTGGCCGAACCGCTTGGTGATATCCGTTCCCTGGTTGAGGGTGTCGATGAGTTCGGCCAGGGTCTTTAGGCTTTTTTCGCCTGCCACTTCGCCTGCGGCGAGCTTCATGGTCTCCACCGGGGTCAGTTTTTCCGATTTCGGAAGCCGTGTCAGCACCACCCCCACGGAAGCGGCATAGTTGAGATTGGGGTCCTGGTGGAGCCTGTCGCTGTTGAGGGTGGTCTTGACATCGCTTCCAATGGCGTATTTCGTCAATTGTGTCTGAAGATTGTAGTCGGTGTTGTGGGCCACATAGCAGATGCGGCAGCGGTCCACGATGGGCGCCTCCTCCCGTTCCGCCAGGAAAGAATCGAATTCGGAGTTGTTGCTGGTTGCAACGATGAGGGAATCGATGGGCCACTTGTAGCCGTCAATCTCAATGGTTCTGTTCTGGATCACCCCGAGATAAACCTGGACAAGATCCTTCTTGTTCTTGTAGATCTCGTCGGAAAAATGGATTCCCCCACCCGCCACCCTGGCAAGGGCGCCCCGCCTTAAATCAAACCTGTAGGGGTTGTTGGTGTCGGTGATATGGAGAAGCCTCTGGATCGACTCCTCCCCCAGAAGGTCCACGGCCGAACTTGTGATCTTGTCCTTGGCCGGATACTTGCCGGTGATGGTGCCGAGGCTCTCTGTCATGGGGACAGGGACAATATCGACAAACGAGAGCATGGTCTCAAGATCGTTGTCCGAATACTCCCGGATCTGGCTCCAGATATACCCGGAACAGGCACCCAGTGGGCGATATTTCGCAAAAAGCGAATCCAGCTCCTTGTCGGAAAATTGAAACGTCCTGGCAAGGTAATCACGGGATTCGTCCTGGGTTTCATAAAGCCCCATGGCAAAGATCATGGGATCCTCATAGGTCTGGGATTCAATGGTGGAGATCCGGCCATAACCGTTCAGCTCGTTCAGTTTCTTGTACCGGAAGGTATACTTCCTGTTCTCGGGCTTTGTGAGAAAAGCACGATACTGATCGCAGAGATACTCCACAAAAAAGGTCTTTCCATTGCCCGGCTCCCCCACGAGGACAAATGCCATCTCCCCGGACGATCCCCCCTCGGACGCATCCCTGACAAACGAAACAAAACTGTTGATTTCGTCGTACATGCCGATGAGATGCTTTTTTCCCTTGCTGAATATGTCGAAATGGTAGGTGGTCTTGCCCTTGACGCTGACCTTTTCCACACCCCCCTCAAGGATCATCCTTGAGACGCCCTGGAATGCGTCCTCAAAGGTTCGCTTGCCCTTTTTAACTGCATCGATATGGTATATTAAAGATTTTTGATCTTTATTCTCACCCATTGTTACCTCCCCCACAGCAGCACAAAAGGGGGCGTGCTGCCCGTCGTAGTTGAAATGCTCGATACCTAGGAAAAAACCTTTTTGAATCGATGATTCATAACTATGTGTGATGGTATGTTTTTTGATAAACAGATGATTAATTTGACTATACCAAGGGTATTTTTCAGTGTCAAACGATTCAATAATAAAAGTTCAACCTTGATGACGGATATGGTATTGTGCCCATTGAAACTTGGGCGAACAATTATGGCCCATCGCATATGAATAGATCCCATTTCTTATTATAATTGGTGATTTGGTATCAATTCGAATGCAAACATCCATAAAAGGGCTCGAACAGCCAAAGGAGGCAGACAAAAACATGGACAAACGCCGGGTCACGACAACCATTAACGAAACGCTATGCACCGGATGCGGTGCCTGTATCAGGGTCTGCCCCTCAGGCACAATCACCATGGAAGGGAAACGATGCGAAATCACGGGAACGGAATCCCTCTCCTGCGGCCACTGCATGGCCGTCTGCCCGGAATCGGCCGTCGCAGTTGCAGCCATCGCCCCGGACTCCCTTGATTTTAGCACCTTTACCCTTGATACCACCTGGCTTGCCCATGGCGAATTCAGAACGAAGGATCTTGCACGGCTCATGGCATCCAGACGCTCCTGCAGGAATTACACGACCACCGAGGTGCCTGAGGATCTGCTCCGGGACCTGGTAAAGCTTGGCACCCTGGCCCCGTCCGGCACCAATTCCCAGGCATGGACCTTTACTGTCCTGCCGACCCGGGACAAGGTGCTCTCCCTTGGCAGTGCCGTTGCCGGTTTTTTCAAGGGCCTCAACCGCATGGCAGAAAAATCCTGGCTGCGGGCGCTTCTGGCCCTTGTGGGAAAAACCGACCTTAAAGACTACTATACAGAGTACTATGAGACGATAAAAGAGGCCATAGGGGAGTTTGAATCCACGAACACGGATCTGCTCTTCCACGGCGCAACTGCGGTGATCGTGGTCGGCGCAACCCCGGATGCAAGCTGTCCCAGGGAGGATGCGTTGCTTGCCACGGGGAACATGCTGATGGCAGCCCACGCCATGGGGCTTGGCACCTGCCTCATCGGTTTTGCCCAGAAGGCCATGGAAAAGGACAAATCCATCTCCCGCGCCTTTGGTATCCCTGACCACGAGGAGGTCCATGCGGTACTGGCCCTGGGATACCCCAATGAAAAATACCAGCGGGCCACGGGAAGAAAGCCGACCATAACCAGGTTCACATGAGCAAAACAACAGTGAAAACAAAAATCGTGTTTAATTTTTCTGTAATTCCTGCCGATGGCAGTTGTTAATACTTAACCAATGACTAGAGGTAACAATGCCCTTAAATGATTTTCTCACAGCTTCGGAACTTGCCAGGGAAATGGGGACAGGCCAGTCCACCATAAGATTCTGGCTCAATCGCTTCAGCAGATGGCTTCCCCATATAGTTGACCAGGGACAAAAACGATACACCCAGGAGTCATTGGCCACCCTTCTTGTGATTGCAGAAAAGATCGATTCCGGCATGCTGCCCACGGAGATCGAAACCCATCTTGACGACAGGGACTTTAACGCCCAAAAAGAGGCTGAGAACTTGAAAAAAGAGGCGGACAGCGTCGGAAAACAAAGTCTTGGGCTGGTTGAATCCCTCCTTGGCACCATGGCAACCCTTCAGGAGAGGATGGCAACGGCCCAGGAGCGAAGAGCCGGGGCCGAAGAGAAAAAGGCCCTTGCCATGGAACGGCGGGCAGAGGCTGAAGAGAAAAAAGCCTTAGCCATGAACGCCATTGCAACGGCCCTCAAGGGGATGGAGCAAGGCGTATTGCCGGGTTCGTCTCCCGCACATGCCATGGTTGATGCAACCCGCGCCATTGCCATGGAAGAACTTTCAGCCCTTGAGCCAGATCCGGGCATGGGAGACCTTGTCAAGGATACGGACGATCTGTCACAGCTTGTGGAGGATAAACCCGGAGCACAGGATTTTCCGGAAACAACAGAGCCCCTGGATGATCTCTCACTGCTGGTGGAAGAGGAGACGGCACCCCTGGATGATCTCTCACTGCTGGTGGCGGAGGAGACGGCACCCCTGGATGATCTCTCACTGCTGGTGGAAGAGGAGGCGGCCCCCCTGGATGATCTCTCACTGCTGGTGGCGGAGGAGACGGCAGCCCTGGATGATCTCTCATTGCTGGTGGCGGAGGAGGCTGCTCCCCTGGATGATCTCTCACTGCTGGTGGCGGAGGAGGCTGCTCCCCTGGATGATCTCTCACTGCTGGTGGCGGAGGAGGCTGCTCCCCTGGATGATCTCTCACTGCTGGTGGAAGAGGAGGCTGCTCCCCTGGATGATCTCTCACTGCTGGTGGAAGAAAAGCCAGTCCCCTTGGATGACCTCGG
Organism: Desulfobacterium sp.; assembly: GCA_030145245.1. GTDB lineage: Bacteria > Desulfobacterota > Desulfobacteria > Desulfobacterales > Desulfobacteraceae > Desulforapulum. The sequence goes on along the minus strand of JAQYWC010000001.1, from coordinate 31,847 downwards.
GCTGCTGGTGGAAGAAAAGCCAATCCCCTTGGATGACCTCGGGCTGCTGGTGACAGAGGAGTCGAACATCAGGCCGACCATCACCCCGGAAGAAAATTTTGAACAGTACAAATCCGAAATCATCAACATCATCATCCGGCTGAAAACCGAGGGGCTGAGTGTGGAGGAGACCACCCGGAGATTCAACAGCGAGGGAATTCTGAACCTTAAGGGTAAATCCCGATGGAGCAGTAAAGCCATCGCCCAGATCTACAAGTTCATTGAGGCCGTAAAAAAATAGGCTAAAAATAGGAGCAAGCAAGCTGGGAATATTTTGCAGGCGCTTGCTCCTAGGTTTACGCCCCTATTTTGCCCCGGCTTCCTTGGCAAACCGTGTATCAACGAATTTATTGAGATCGATGAGACTGGTCATGATTTTCATCTGGTCCATCATGTATTTCTGGATGATATCCAGGTCCTCGAGAACCGGAAAGAGCTCGTGGGTGCCAATCCGGTCCGGAGGATCGGTCAGCACCTTATGGATCACAGACTTGTCCTGGGAAAGGAACTGGGCACCGATGGCCGCGGCAGGATCCGGCTGTGCATCAATGGCAAGTCCGGATTTTACAAAACTTGTGGTCAACTCCTGAACCGCCTCGGGATGTTTTTCAATGATCTCGCTCCGCATGACAAATACGCAGCAGGGGTGGGCCGGCCAGAGATCCTTTGAGAGGTAAAATTCCTCTCCAAGGCCCGATGCGATCACCTGGGAACCGATGGGTTCTGCAACGATAAAACCGCCGATCTCTCCATCCTCATCATACTGGAGGGCCTCGGGCATCTGGAAGGGAGCCACCACCTCCAGGGTCACATCAACATCCTTCTCAACGGCTCTGCCAGGTTTCAGCCCCTTTTCCGAAAGAAGCCTGTGGAACAGCATGTTGTGAACAGAAAGCTGATAGGGAATCAACACAGTCTTTCCGGCAAAATCTTCGATCTTCTGGATGTTTGCCCTCTTGTTCTTGACCAGGATACTTCCGGAACGATGTGCAAGAAGCAAAAGCTTCAGGTCCACGCCGGACTTGAAGAGATCCATGGCTGTGGGTGCAAGGATAAGCGCACCATCAAGGGCCTTTGTCGCCAGGGCATCGGCGACCTCGTTCCAGCCGTTTTTGAGAACCGTCTGGATGTCGCAGTGCTCAAATTTTTCCATGCCCTTTTTCAGCTTGAGATCTGTGACCCCGAGAATCAGATGATCCGTTATTTTCAAATGCCCAATCTTTAAAATTGGTTTATCCGCCATTATTTCCACCTCCAGGTTTTGATCCGAGCCGTAAAAGAAACCTCATTTATTTGATAAACTGTCATAATCTTTGTCACTATAAGGGAAATTTCTTTGTTGTGTCAACAAGAATCTCCTTGCCAGGCAAGGTTCTCACGGCTACAGCCCCCTGTCAGAGGTTGGCCCTAACAAGCTCCATAAAGGCGTCGATCCTTGTTTGAATCTGGCTTTCGGAAAAATTTCTGGAATCACACATGTCGGCCTCCATGACCAGGACCGGCACCCCGGCCCTTTCCTGCACAATCCGCTGGATATCATACTGCCCCAGGGAGTAGGGCTTGCAGCTTCGGTTGGAGTGCATCACAAGGCCGTCGGCCTTATAGCGCTCCACCATGGAGAGGACCTCCTCGGCCATGGCATCCACCCCGGTGTTCAGATAGATCCTTGAATACCCCTCCACCATGGAATTGAAAAAGTCATTCTCATCCAGAAAGCGCAGGGAGCTGCACCAGGCAGAGGTGTAGGTGTCAGCCACAAGGCAGGCGTTGTGGCCGGCAAAGGTATCGGAAAGCCATTTGGTGCGGTACCACACCGGCAGGTTGTCCCACATGAGCCGGATCTCCTCCTTTGGTACAGCCGATATGGAGAGGCTCACCCGCTCGTTCATCTCGTCCAGCAACGCCTGGTAGTAATCCACAGCGGTCTGGGTGCCCCGGAGTGTAACAATGAGAGCCAGGTGAAAAAAGGCGTCAAAGGCGCTCATGGGGGCGGGCCTGTTCATGGTGGTGTCAAGGACCGCCTGCCACAGTTTCTGGCCCTTGAGCGAAAGCCTGCCCACCTCCTCCAGGCGGTCAAAATCAAAGGGTTTGCCGCAATGCTCTTCCAGAAATGCCATATAATTGTTGAACTGGTCGGCCACATAGCGGTGCTGGGCCTTGGAATAAGCGGTGTGGGTGATGGGGGTGTCAAGGATGAAGAGGGGCACATTAAAAAACCGGGCCTGGACTTCGTACCACTTGAGAACCGTTCCGCAGATGTTGTTGCAGCACACCAGCATATCAGGCCTGGGAAGTCCTCCGATGGGCCCGCCGTTTACGGTGGCGCAGGCGATATCCGACCGCGCATATGAGCAAAGATCCCGGGAATACCCCATCTCCTCGGCCTTTGCACACAAATCGTCCGCCATCTTGGTGGCACCGATCATGGCACCGTGGTTCTCCGGGTAAACCGGGATCACATCCATGGCAATGAGGGGTTCAACCGGCCCGCCGCTGGTGATCCAGGCGACCTTCTTGCCGTTCTCCTCCGCTGTTTTGGCATCTATATAATAGGTGGTCATGATATCTTTCATGGTCTTGACACACCTTATCTTTGTCCTTTCCTTCTCGCAGTCCCTTGCGTTCTCCTTTGTACCCATCAGATCTCCCCTGTCTGTCCATGACTTGTTCTTAACTATACAGCATCTTGATGAATCCAGATTCCCCCGCTCAAATGGTGGGGGCAACCTCAGTTTTACAGCATCTCGATGAATGCCTGGCACCGTGTCTCAAACTGACCGTCCGCGGCCAGGGAATCCTCCAGCTCAAAGAGCATGCTGGGCACCTGGTTGTCGTCCAGCATCTGTTTAATGTACGGATAATCAAACCCAAAGGGATCGCAGAACTTGAGGCAGAAAAACATAACCCCGTCTGCCCGGCTCTCCCTGGCCATCTGAACCAGGGCTTCTCCCCTGGCCCTGAGACCCGAATGTTTTGCTGGGCAGACGATCCGGCTCTGGTAGCGATTGGCAATGGCCCGGAAGAGATCGCCATCCGGCTCGACAATTCCCTGGAAGAACCGTGACCCGGTACAAAGGTCGTCCATGACAACACGGCTTCCGGTCTGTTCGATCACATCAAAAAGGTCGGGCATATTGCAGAGCCCGCCTGCCACAACGATCCGCTTGCCGTAGAATTGGGAGGTCGGATATTCCGACTCAAGGGCTGTGGCAAGACTTGTGACCAGGGAGAGGTATTCCTTTCTGTCCATTACCATGCCGGCCCTGACCATGGCATGGAGATCGGTACCGGCCATGGCTTCGGGAACCCTGTTCCGCAAAGCATGAATTCTCATCACAGCACGACGGATCTGATTACAGGTGGAAATGGCTGCCCCAAGTGCCTCCCGGGTGATCTCGCATCCAAGCTTTTCCCCAAGTTCCCGGGCGAAGGTTTCCAGGATGGCGGTCATGTAGTCAAGGGAGGCCCGGGTTGTGAGATCTGCCGGAAGCACCAGGTCCATGTGAAACCCGGTTTTCACATTCATCCGCCAGATATCGGAAAGCCTCTGGATGGAGTCGCAGGTGTGGGGAAAGACGACGCCGTCAACATAATCGAGCCGACCGGCCAGGGCCTCCTCCAGGGCGCCCCTGACCAGGGTGCAGGAGTAGGACTGCAAATGGGCATCTGCCCGGACAATGGGGCTTTCCGTGCCAAGTATCCTGAACCCAAGAACATTGGCGGCCAGCAGAATCTCCTCGGGCGCATAACTGCACAGGGTGGCAACCACCCTGCCCCGGGTCCTCTCTTTCCACTGCCTGGCATAGGTGGCAGGATCTGCTGCAACCTCATGAAATCGTTTGAATTGTTCCATTATTTTCCTCATGAAGAACCTAGGGTTATATCCATACGAAAAACCGCACCGATCGTGACCTCAAGACAAATTAGCGTCTACCGGTTCTTATATTGAACGTCGGTCGGCATGTCAACCATTACTTGAAATTGCGAAAGTTTAATGGTATTCGTGGGCCAACCACCAACCATGGAGAGAACCAGTTTAAAATGAAAAAGACCAACACCCTGAACAAACTTAAGAAACAGGAACGGGAAAACAGGCAGGAACTCATCATCGAAGCGGCAAGGACCGTGTTTGGGGAAAAGACCTACGACAGGGTAAGCATGGCGGAGATCGCACGGAAGGCGGGAATAGCCAAATCCTCCATCTACACCTACTTCACCAACCAGGAGGAGCTCTACGTGGAGATCACGGTGAGGGATACCAGGGATTTTATCAAGACCCTGGCGGGCCATATCAACACGGAAGAAAAGCTCACCATCCAGGGCGTCATCGATCTCTTCCTGGACTATTACCTCCTCCACGAGGCCCAGTGGCGGATGACCACCCACTTTGCCCTCCATGGCAACACCAGCATAGGATCAGTGGAAAAGCTTGACTCCATTGCAAGGGAGGTGATGGACCTGCTGGAGGCCCTGTTTCAACGCCTGGGCTTTAAGGGAGACACCCGGCTTCTCTCCCACACCCTTTTTTCCAGCTTGAGCGGCATCCTCATCGCATTTAAGAACTATCCGGGAAGAAGCGACCAGGAGCGGCAGCGCCACATGAAACGCATCGGAACCATGGTTGAAACCCTGTTCACCGCCCTGGCAGAAACAGAGAAAAGATAAAGCCCTGTTCACCGTCCTGGCCGAAAATAAAAAAAGCCTGGCACCCCTCAAAGGGCGCCAGGACACCTAGGGCTATTTTGCTGCAATCCTGTGTGAGAAGGCGATCATCATCTGATTTCTGTCCTCCATCTGAAGCACCGCCTCAAGGCCGCCCGCATCAATGTTGATATTCAAGGCCTCCTTGGTCATCCTCAAGCCCAGTCCGTCCTTTGACGCCATGGTCTCGGCAAGGGCTTTGGCCGTTGGAACAAGCGCCTCTCTTTCGACCCTCCGGCTTGCAAACCCAAGAGAAACGGCATCATCGGCCTTCATCCAGTTGCCGGTCAAGAGGAACTCATTGGCCCTGCCCGACCCGATTAGCCGTGGGAGGAAATAACTTGAGGCCATGTCTGCCCCGCCAAGGCCGATGTTGATGTAGGCGGCCGAGAACCTGGCATCGCCGGTGATGATACGGACATCCGAGGCCATGGCAAAGGAGAAGCCAAGGCCTGCCGCAGCCCCGTGGATGCAAGAGATGATGGGCTGGGGCGCCTGGCGCATGGCAAGCAAAAGCCGTGACAGCCTTGCCTGGGCATCATAGGCCTGAATACAGGTCATGGCAAAGATTTCAGGCCCCAGGCCCTCCATGTCAAGCCCTGCGCAAAACCCCTTGGCACTCCCCCCGTCAAGGACGATCACCCGGGTGTTTTCATCCCCCCGTCTCTCCTGCCAAAAGGCATGGAGTTCCTCCATCATGGCAGAATCCACGGCGTTGTACTTTTCCGGCCGGTTCAGGGTGAGATACCCCACAGCCCCTTCGGTTCGATATTGAATGGTTTCCATAGGTTCTCCTAAATCAGGATGCCGCCGTCACAGGCAAGACAGGTTCCGGTTGTATAGGAGGACGCATCCGAGACAAGATAAAGGGCCGCTCCCGCCATTTCAGAGGGTTCGGCATGCCGCCCCATGGGGATCTGCTTGACCACGAAATCGTGGATATCCTTGTTGTTGATAAGGGCGCTTGCAAAATTGGTGTCGGTGAGACCCGGAAGCAGGGCATTCACCCGGACCTTAAAGGGTGCAAGCTCCTTGGCAAACACCTCGGTCATGGAGACAAGGGCGGCCTTGGAGACCGAATAGACCCCCTGCATGAGCCCGGGCCGCTTGGCATTGATGGAGGCCACGTTCAAGATGGCCCCGCCCCCGGCTTTGATCATCAGAGGGGCTGCCTGTTTGATCATGAAGAACGGGCCCTTGAGATTCACATCAATGATCTTGTCCCACATACCCTGGTCGGCATCCAGCATGTTCCCGAAATGGGGGTTGGTGGCTGCGTTGTTGACCAGAATATCGACCCTGCCATAACTATCCTCCAGGTTTTTGAAAAGATCCTGGATCTGCTCCTGATACCCCATGTGACAGGCAAAGGCCTCGGCCTCACCCCCCTTGTCCCGGATCTCGTCTGCAACCGACGAGACGGCCTCAAGCTTCCGGCTGACAAGAATGCATTTGGCACCATGCTCTGCAAAGGCCATGGCCATTGCCTTTCCAATGCCACGACTGGCACCGGTGATTACTGCTATTTTTCCTTCCAATGAAAAGTCTACCACCACACACTCCTCTTGCTGTAAGGTTAAACGCAATTTATCTACACAAACGCATATCTCTTACACGTCCGGGTGTCAAGACAAATGGGGGCAGGCGTCCTTATTGCGCTTTTTGCCATTTACAAGGATGGCAAATATTGATAGACACAACCTTTCCTAACGACACCAACCTCGTTAGACCAACAGAAACAAATATAATGCTGAACAGTTACATCTATTTTTAGGAAAAGAGATAAATGGAAGAGTGGATCGACCAGATGCAGGGATTTATCAACACCCCTGAACAGTTAAAAGATATGATCAACCTGAATGAACAGGAGGAGGAAGCCCTTGCCCGGCTCAACACCCGGTGGGGAGCCACGCCCTACTTTGCCTCCCTCATGGACAGGGACGACCCTGACTGTCCCGTTCGAAAGCAGATCATCCCCTCATTGAAAGAGCTTGAAAACCGGTACGGGATGAAGGATTACCTGATTTTCCACGAAAACAGGGCAGTTGAAAGCAACCGGCCGGACTGCATCGCACAACAGTACACCGACCGGGTCGCCTTTACCGTCATCGACCGGTGCGCATCATACTGCCGACACTGTTTCAGAAGGGAGATGGTGGTGGACCGGGAACTCAAGCTCCGGTTTGACGTGGAAGAGGGACTGAAGTGGATCCGTCAAAACAGGGAGATCAGGGACGTGCTTGTCACAGGCGGGGACCCGTTTCTCCTGTCAGACCAACGGCTGGAGTACCTTATCGCAAAGCTCAGGGAGATCGACCACGTCAAAATGATCCGGTTCGGAACAAGGACAGTGATCAACCTACCCCAGCGGATCACCCCAGGGCTCATGAAAATTCTTGGCCGTTACCACAGGGTCCCCATCTGGATCAACACCCAGTGCAACCATCCAAAGGAGATCACCGAAACAACGGCAAAAGCGGTATTTGATCTTCTCAGGTGCGGTATCAACGTGGGTAACCAGGCCGTGCTGCTCAAGGGAATCAACGATGATGTCCCGACCTTCAGGGAACTTCACCAGAAGCTTCTCACCGTGAGGATCCGGCCCTACTATCTCTTCTACTGCGAGGCAGCCCCCGGCATCGACCACTTCAGGACACCTGTTGAAAAAGGCTCCCAGCTTATCCGGGACGCCCTCCAGGGCCATACCACTGGCCTTGCCCGTCCCCACCACGTGATCGCGACCAACATCGGAAAAATCCCCCTCATGCCCGACCACTACATTACGGAAAAAACGGACACGGAATATCGATTGAAAAACTACAAGGGCGAGGAGACTAGCCTTCCGAACGTGGTTTAAGTAAATAAAGTATCATCTTTGAAACTTTATTTTCATAACATCTGGAACATCTTGTTCTATTGCGAATTATCGTATTTCGCGTCGTATCATTACGATTTTCAGGAAGTGTTGTTTTTTTAAGCAGTTAAACAAAACAACACTTCTTTTTTAACTCGAAAGGTACATTTATTGCTTTGGGTATTGAGTTCAAACACTTAACCCCCATACTTAAAGGAGACGTTATGAAACTGCAGTTATTCGTAAAAATTCCCACATTACTATTATTATTGTTGCTGTTTACCGCATCATCCTATGCACAATCTGCATCCCCTGTGATGATCACAGAATCGTTTGACAAATATAACTCCGTGGTCGAGTTTACCATAACAACCGCTCAGGAGGGTATCTTTGGATTTGCAGTGGGAAACAACTATGGTTATGACGGTGCAGCAGCAACCCTTAGTGGATGGAAAGGTGTTGTAGCGGTTAACATTCCCAACGACGGATGGTCTATCCCCATTAGAACAGAGAATGAGGACGGTGGACTACCTACTATTGCAGGATATGACTCTTTATTGGATTTGGGATTCGACCTTGACAAGGTCGACGGTTTCGAAAATTATGTCCGTGCTTTTTTATTTTATTCGATTGAAGATGGGAATTCCCTTCCCACAGGCACTGCCACGGATGGCTTTTTGGGATTGGCTTTTGCCCCTGATTCAATCTTTGCCGCCTTTGGGCCTGAAATCACTTACGCGGGTACAACTTCAACGGTTCCGATTCCCGGTACTGCCATACTCCTTTTTTCTGGCCTCACCGGCTTGATTGGAATCCGCAGGAAAAAATAAAGACAATAAGAATAAGACAAAACCATAAACAGCCCCTGGTTTATTAAAAACCCAGGGGCTGTTTATTTTGCGAAATTCATGCAAACCATCTTGGTGGAAAAAAGCGCACACGGCGCATCAATTGAAACACTACAAGGTTGAAGCGACTATCTCTCCAAACATTCCAGACCAGCCATGGCATTGGCAAGGACAAGGTCATCCCGGGTGGTGATCTTGATGTTTTTGGCCGACCCCCGGGTCATGAAGACCCTGTGTCCCAGGTGGGAAACCAAAGAAGCGTCATCGGTTCCGAAGAATCCGGTTTCCAGGGCATGATCGTGGGCCCGGACAACAAGATCAAGATCAAAGCACTGGGGTGTCTGGACCTGGAACAGAGCATCCCGGTCCACGTTTCCCCCGGTAAACCCCTCGGGGTCAGACTTCACCAGGGTGTCTTTCACGGGAACCACCGGGATGGCAGCCCCATGCGTTCGGGCAGCTTTAACACAGCTTTGGATCATGGGGGTATCCACAAAGGGCCGGACACCGTCGTGGATGAGAACCAGGGAGGTGTCCCGGAAGCGGGCAAGGGCCGCAACCCGGGAAAGCCCGTTTCGAACCGATTCCTGGCGCTCGGCACCTCCCTGCACAAGGATAACTTTTTGACCAAGGCCGTGGGGGATGAGGATCTCATCCCGGCAGAACCCGAGATCCTGCTCCGGAACCACCAGCACTATGGCACTGATGCCGGGGCAGCTATGAAATTGGTTGAGGGTATGAACAAGAACGGGAAGGCCGGCAAGATCCAGGTACTGTTTCCGCACCGCTGATTCCATGCGAAGGCCCTTGCCCCCGGCAACAATCACGGCAAAGATTTCACTGTCAGACAATTATACGGTCCTCACAAATTTAGCTTCATCACCTGAGATAGGATAACTCCGAAGGAAGCGGCACACCCTTGCCCATGGAGTCTTCTCCGTAATTAACCCCGGCAAGGACCTCAAGATCGGCAAGTGCCCTTGAATCTCCCTTAAACTCGACCTGCTGGACATCTTCTTTTTTGATTTTCCCCCCTGCCCACTGCATGTCAAGAACACTGGCCGCGTCAAAGCTGTCCTCCCCCACGCACATGGTCACCTCCCCGCCGTAATGCTGGACGATCTTGGCCACAAGCAGGCTGGGCCGGCTGTGGAATCCTCTTTCCTGGGGAATACCAACAATGATGGACGATCGGTCAATGCTTTCGTTCAGCACCTCGGAGGCAAGCTGTTTGCCCGTTGAAAGGAACTGCCAGGCATAGAACAACCCGTAGTTGATGGCCCGGTCAAGGAGAACATCGGGATTGATGATCCCAGCCAGGGACTCGCTGACGCTCTTGTACTTATCCTTGTACTCAATATCGTGGAGGTGGCGCTCATAAAAATGGAGCAGCCGTCCCATGACCTGAAGAATATGAAATGCAATGGAAAAATGGCTCCTGAGCAGTTTCAGCTTCCGGTTGCCTCGGAAAAAGCCACCATGGATCACGTAGGAGTCAAAGGAACTCTGGAGATTGTGGAGAAGCATCTCAAACCTGCGGATGCCGACCTCATTCACCTTTCCCGGAACCAGCTCCCTGATGGCCTGGCAATCATAGGGTTCATAGAAGGAAAACTGCTCAAAACCGTCGATGATCTCCAGGAACTCGCTTGCGATGCTGGTAAGATTCTGTTGCTGCTGGGCCTGCTCATCGATGTCGTCGATGTTATGCTCCAGCTGCTCACCGGTCATGATCCCCGGGAAGAACCTTGGATCGTACCCAAACTCGGGAATATCGATTTCAAGCTTGCTTGCCTCCTTGAGAATCACGGGAGCGGCCAGCTTGATGGAATTCTGGATCATCAAAAGGGTTTCCCTGGACTCAAGCTTAAACCTTTCGGTATCCTTGAGTTCATAAAACCCTAAACGGTTGAGGATGTGTTTCTGGGAGTAGCCGGCCAGGGCAAGATGGCGCATGGCGGCCGAGAGCTCACGGTAGAAGACCCACTCCCGGTTGTTCTTTGCCCCGTGGAAATCCAGAAAATCCTCCAACAGGTGGGACGCGGTGATGAGCTTGGAGTACAGCTTCTTGGTAAGGACGTAATCGTCTGAATCAACGCCTTCGATGAAGCGGATGCACTTCAAATACTCAAAGGAGAATAAGTTTGCCTTTTCTTTGAACGATATTTCACAACAGATTGCCATGGTATGGTCAAGCCCTACATCATGTCCTGTTCAGTCTCCTGAACTGCCTTGTCCATCCGTGCGACAAGTTCCGCAGGAAGACCTTCGATATCCACATTTAAAAATCCCCTGACAATGGTGGAGACAGCCTCGTCCTCGTCAAGCCCCCTTGCCATGAGGTACTCGATCTCACGCTTGTCGATCTTTCCGACAGCTGCCTCATGGGAGAGTTCAACCCCGGGGGTGTGACCGGACAGCTCAGGAATGGCATGGAGAAGCCCGTCCTTGAGGATCAGCCCCTTGCACTCCAAATGTCCCTTGACCCCGGGTACGAGACTCTTGAGATGTCCCCTGGAGATGATGGTTCCGCCTGCTGCAATGGCCCTTGAGATGATCTCGGCTCGTGCTCCGGGCGCCTTGAGCTCAACCACTGAGCCCACATCCATGTAGGAGCCTTTACCGGCAACCAGAATGGAGTTGAACCGGGCCGTGGCATCTTTTTCAAGGTAGGTCACTGGATTGGATTCAAGGGAACCCACCGGTTTGAGGGAGATATAGTTGGATATGAACACCCCGCCCTCTTCCACATGGACGGCGGTCCTCGGCCGGACGCAGACATTCTTGCCCCAGTCGTGGATCATGGTGTATTTCAGGGTTGCCCCCTTTTTCACGAAAAATTCGGACAAACCAATGTGAATACCGGATTCAAGATGTTCAGAAGTGGAACACCCGGCTATGATGTGAATCTCGGATCCCTCTTCGGCAATGATAAGGTTATGGACGTTCTGGGCAAACCCATCCTTTGCCATATGAAGGCAGGTCTGAAGGGGCTTTTCTGTCTTGATCCCCGGCTTGCTTTGAATGAAGAAGCCCTGAAGAGGTGCTTTTTTTGCCGATTGGGTGAACTGATCCTTTTCCGGATCAAGAAGGCTCCATAGATATTTTTCAAGCCCGGGGTCCTTTTCCAGGGCCTGGGCAATTCCGGAGATCTCCACCCCGTCCGTTGAACGGCTGCAGTGGACAATGGATGCGTCCTTCTGAATAAAGGAACCGGATCGAAGGGAGGAGTGGGTCTCAATGCCCACCTTCAGAAACTCCTGGGCATCTTCCCCGGTTATCTGGTCAAGGGTCTCCTGGTAGCGATGATCCTCGGCTTCGGCACTGTAATGGGCAAGGTCCACACGGTTAGACTCATCTATGCTGAACATCCGACACACTCCTCATATCCGTACTCCCGGATCCACTTGAGAATTTCCCTGGCATTACGCGAACAGCGCAGTTGCCCCTTATAGAGAACCTGACCTTTGTCTGCAGTAATGTAATCAAGGATGTGACCCGTGTGGGTTATGACCAGGGCAGACTTTGGTTTGGCATTGAGGAGGCTCTTCTGGCAGGCGGGCTGGTTTTTGACACCCCGGTTCAACAGCTGGTTGATATTGTCGCCCAAGAGTACGATGGACTCGAGGTCAACACCGGATTCGGGTTCGTCAAGGAGCAAAAGATCAGGGTCCTGGGCGGCAAGCTGGAGAAGCTCGCTTCGCTTGATCTCACCACCGGACAGGTTGCTGTTCACGTCCCTGTCGAGGAATCCCTGGAAGTTGAGGCGTTGGGACATGGCGTCCACATCCACCTTTCTTCCATTGCCGCAGATCTCCACCATGCGGCGGGTGGAGAGGCCGTTGATGGTGGGGGGCCGCTGGAAAAGGACACCGGTTCCAAGTCTTGCCCTTTCGTGTACCGGCATGTGGGTGATATCCTCGCCCTTGAACACGATTCTCCCCCGGGTAACCTTGTATCCTGAGAAGCCCATGATGGTCATCATCAGCGACGTTTTTCCGGACCCGTTGGGCCCGAACAGAATGTGGGTTTCTCCCGGAGGAACATGGAGGTTGACGTTCTGGAGAATCTCTTTTCCGCCAACCTCGACCTTAAGCTCCTCTATAAGTAGCATAATCGATCCTTATAAAACTGCTCTTAACTCAACTTCCGGACACAAGCTTTGATCAACAGCATGTAAAAACAGCCAACTCCGAAAGTTGAGCACTAAAAAGAAAAAATACGGCCGGACCAGCCAGTAAGCCGAATCCTGTACCCTGGCACAGTTACCCGTTACCAGGGCAGCGATCATTCATCTGGGATACACGTTGCCGTGCACCTCAAGCAACCTACCCGGAAGCTCGGGCGGGCAGCCCTCAAACACTTCTCTATTTGGTCTTGCACCGGACGGGGTTTACCAAGCTTTCCCAGTCACCTGGGAAACTGGTGCGCTCTTACCGCACCGTTTCACCCTTACCCAACACCCCAAAGGGTACTGGGCGGTCTATTCTCTGCTGCACTTTCCTTCACGTCGCCGCGACTCCACGTTATGGAGCGTCCTGCCCTATGGTGTTCGGACTTTCCTCCAGATCTTTCGATCCAGCGATCGCCTAGTCTGCTCCGACCGTATCTTCTTCTGGTTCAGCATAATAGAGAATTCTATTACACTGGGGGCACATAATCAATGTATTAGCCCGCTGTACTTCAATATATAGCTGGGGAGGAATACTCATAAAACATCCCCGGCATAAATGATCTCTCACCTGGACCACTGCCAGACCACCGCTGGTATCAGAGATCTCGTTGAACTTCCGATAGAGAGTCCCATCGAGTTTCACACCAATCTCTTCCCGCTGCTGACGGTATTGGGCCAACAGTTCACGGTCGTTTTCACCTTTCTTATCGATCTCTTCCTGGTCTGCCCGAATCTTTTCGGTCAACTGGGCAAACTCAGACGCTTTCTCTGTAACAAGGGCCTGCTTGGCCTCCTCGTCCTCAAGAAACTGAATCAGGCTGGTCTCCAGAGTTTCCTTGCGCTTTCTGTTATCATCCACCTCGCGCTGGAGTGCCTGATACTCCTTGTTCGTTTTCACCAGCCGTAAGCTTTCATTACTCTTAACGACGCGGTCGCCAAGCATCTGAACTTCGGCTTCGGTTTCCCGGCAAAGGGTCGCGGCCCGCTCAAGAGCATCCTTTTTAACCTTAAGGGCGGTCTCAAACTTTGCCAGCTTTTTTTCCAGGCTGGATTTTTCCTTATCAATTTTCTTGAGAAAAGACTCGATACGAACTGTCTCGGTCTCAGCCTTTTGAAGCTGAACCAGGATACCGATATCTTCCCTTGTTATCTCCTGCATCTTGAATTCCCCTGTGGCCGCCCATTCTCCAGTAATCGCTGGAATGGAAACCAGCGGGGGGCGGCACGCTAATTTATACCATTATAAACGGGTCTGTCTCACCGTCAAATCCCCTGACGTCGATCTCAAACCCTGCCGTTTCGGCTGATGAAACAAGGCGCTGAACAAGGAGCTCCACAACGATGTGTTCTGAGGCAAAGTGGCCGACATCGATGAGGGCAAGGCCCGCCTGTTCAATTTCCCTTGCTTCATGATACTTCATGTCTCCTGTGATAAAAACGTCAGCCCCCGAACCGAGGAACTCTTGCACAAGAGAGGCTCCGCTTCCGGTACATACGGCTGCCTTTTTTACCATGCAATCCCTGTTTCCCACAACCCTCAGGCCTGGGATGCCAAGGTTCGACTTTATCGTGTCCGCAAATTCAAAGAGCGGCATTGGCTGATCAAGCTCACCGATCCTGCCGAGCCCCGGAGACGGCGTAAGTTCCCCGTCTCCCAAACTCAAAGCTTGAAGCCGGGTAACATCCATCAATCCGAGCTTTTCTGCAAAACAATCATTCAGGCCACCCTGGGCCTTATCAAGGTTTGTATGGGCAGACACTACGGAGATCTGATCGGCCGCAGCAAGTGCAACAACCGCCCCGGGCATGGTACCAAAATCGATGGAGTTCTGGGGCCGGATCATGAGGGGGTGGTGGGTCAAAACAAGATCTGCCCCCCAGGCAACCGCCTCGGCCATGGCCTCGGCTGTAACATCCAGGGCTACAAGAACCTGCCCTGCCGGCCAGTCGGGGTTTCCGACCTGAAGCCCGGAGTTATCCCACGCCTCGGCAAGCCCAAAGGGTGCGATGGCATCTACCAGTTTCAGCAAATCCTTTGTTGTCGGCTTCATACGACCCTCTTAGATTAAAAACAGAAAGAGCGTGGCTTCAGTCACCACGCTCCTTACCAATCTATAAAAACCTGATTGCAACGATACAGCCATATATCGATATCCACCCTCTGTCCAATTAAACGAAACCATTAAAACCAACATGGCCTGACAAGATGGTGGGCCCACCTGGGTTCGAACCAGGGACCGACCGGTTATGAGCCGGTGGCTCTACCAACTGAGCTATGGGCCCGTGTACTTCATCAACGAACTGGGGCAGTATATAGGATACACGAATTATGTCAAGAGCTAAATTTCAATAAAGCTCTTTAGCTTGCGACTCCGGGTCGGGTGGCGCAGCTTTCTGAGCGCCTTTGCCTCGATCTGCCTGATCCTCTCCCGGGTCACGGTAAAGTCCCGACCAACCTCTTCCAGGGTATGATCAGCCTTCTCCCCAATGCCAAACCGCATGCGAAGCACCTTCTCCTCCCTGGGAGTCAGGGTTGCCAACACCTTTCGGGTCTGTTCGGCAAGGTTAAGGTTGATGGCCGCCTCCGAGGGAAGAGAAAACTTCTTATCCTCGATAAAATCCCCAAGATGACTGTCCTCTTCCTCCCCGATGGGGGTCTCAAGAGATATGGGCTCCCTGGCAATCTTGAGCACCCGGCGCACCTTATCAAGGGGAATCTCCATCTTTTCAGCGATCTCTTCGGGAGAAGGCTCCTTACCCATCTCCTGGACAAGATACCTGGATGTCCTGATGAGCTTATTGATGGTCTCGATCATATGAACCGGAATACGGATGGTCCTTGCCTGGTCCGCAATGGCCCTGGTAATGGCCTGACGTATCCACCAGGTGGCATAGGTGCTGAACTTATACCCACGCCGGTACTCGAACTTATCCACAGCCTTCATCAACCCGATGTTCCCTTCCTGGATAAGGTCGAGGAACTGGAGCCCGCGGTTGGTGTACTTCTTTGCAATACTGACAACCAGACGCAAATTCGCCCGGACAAGTTCGCTCTTGGCGTTCTTGGCGATCATCCGCCCCTTGTCAATGCCCTTGATGATCTTCTTAAGGGGAGTGGCACCACCTTTAACACTATCCTGACGGATGGCGATCTGGATGGTAATTGCAGAAAGATCCTTGTGAAGAACCCCTGCCCTCTCCGGGGTGATGTCGGTACGTTCCGTGGCCCAGTCAACAAACCCATCGACATCATCAAGCATCCTGAACATCTCGTCTTTTTTCGACTTAAAAGTTGCTGAACACTTTTTCAACAGGTCATCCATGGTATCAAACCAGTGGATGTTTGCCCGGATGGTCCGTTCTATATTGTCCACGACCTCGCTCTCAAAACGCCACGCCTTGAGCAGGTCATAGATCTTCTCGTTGTTGCCGCGAACCTCATCCCTCAGCTTGCGCACTGCCGAAGGCTCAAGCCCGCCCGAAAGAACCTGATCCCTGTTACCCTGATTGACAGCGTGGATCGCATTGATCTCATCCAGAGATGCAAGAAATTTCTCAAGTTTGACAGCCTCATCCACCATGCCGTCACCCTCATCCACATCCCTGAGAATATGCTTGGGCCGAAGCCGGTTTTCCTCCACCTTGCCGTCCTGCCCACCCATCCTGCCGCCAAGGGCAAGAATGAGCTCCACAGCAATGGGACTTGCCAGCAAGCCACGCAGGACCTCTCGCTCTCCCACCTCAATCTTTTTTGCGATCTCAATCTCACCTTCACGGCTCAGCAAGGTGACCATCCCCATCTCCCTCAAGTACATCTTGACGGGGTCGGTAACCGTTCCAAACTCCATGTCGGCTGCCGTAGCCTTCCCGGTGGTGGATTTCTTCTCCGCCTTCTTGGCAGGAGCACTCTTTTTTTCCGCCTTACCAGCCTTACCAGCTTTACCAGCCGTGGCGGACTTGGCGGACTTGGCGCTGCTTGCTTTTTTCTTCTGAGCTTTTGCCTTAGGCTTCCCACCCTTATCCGTGTCGACCAGGGTTATGCCAAGCGTCTTGAACATAACCATTATATCATCAATCTGATCCGAAGATTTCAAATCATCAGAAATGGCCTCATTGATTTCGACATAGGAGAGAAAACCCTCTTTTTTTCCTTGTTCAATCAGTTTCTTTAACACTTTCTTAGAAACAGCTTTATTCTCCTGTGTTTCAACCGATTCTGCTGCCATAGAAAAATGCCTCCCAAAGGCTTTTTATCATTCATAACCATGCAATTGCCTAATTTCCTCTTGACGCTTCTTTAACAGGTCAAGGGGAAGTTGGGAATCACCGCCCTGTTCCGCTCTTCTTATTTGGTTTGCCAAAGTATTTTCGTTCCTGTTTCTCACCTTGACAATTCGTCTCATCAAATAAATTGATTTATCTAAAACTTTATCCGATTGCCCACCATCCATCATGGCAAGGGAGGCAACCAGTTCTCGATCTCCATCGTTCTCCAAGACCGCCATAAGATCAGCAGCCAGAGACCCTTCATGTTCCTCGAATCCTATTACAATCGCTCCGATCCTGCAGAACTGCTCGCAATAGAAAAAATCCAGGATAGATCGCTTGCGGGCCTCAGCCCTCACCCCCGCATACTGCAGGAGCATGGCAAGCATCTGCCGCTCCCGCCTGTAGGACTCAAGCCCTGCTTCATCCCCACCCTGACCCGGCATCCGGTCCCCACCAACGTCTGCCGGCGTCCGCCGACCCGTCTTAAGACCTGACACCGAATCCCGAACCTTCTCAAGAACGGCAGCCTCATCAATCCCAAGACGCTGGGAAAGCTCCCTCACATAGAGAGATCTTGCCGCACTGTCCTCGACAGATGCAAGATGCCCCTTCATTTCATCTAGAATAGAGATCCTGCCCTCAACGGAATTGCCAAACTTCTTCACAGCCGTTTCCGTGAGAAAGTCTATGACTGACATGGCCTCGTCCGCAGCCCCCTGGAACGCCTGGGCGCCAAAGGAGTTCACAAACGAATCAGGGTCCTGCCCCCGGGGAAGCACCAGAATCCTCACATCCAATCCCTCTGTCACAAAGGTTGCAATGCTTCGCTTTGCAGCATTAATACCGGCATCATCGGAATCGAATACAAGTACAGCCCTTGAAGCATACCCTTTCAACAGCCTGACATGATCGGATGTCAGCGCCGTTCCAAGACTTGCCACCGTATTCCTGACCCCGTTCTGAAAAAGGGAGAGAAAATCGAAATACCCTTCAACAATATAAACACAATCGGCCTGCCTGCAATACTGCTTTGCAGCATGCAGCCCGTAAAGCATCCTTCCCTTGCTGTAAACAGGAGTTTCAGGGGAATTGAGATACTTTGGCATGGAGTCATCCATGACCCGCCCTCCAAAACCCGCCACCTGCATGCTGATATCAACAATGGGAAAGATGATCCGGTTTCTGAACCGATCATAATACCCGTTTTTCTGTTCCCTGGCAAGCACAAGCCCAGACTTCTCAGCCAGACTCCGGCTAAGTTTCAACCGCCTGAAGAACGAAACCATGTCATCCCAGCTCTCCTGGGCATAGCCAAGGGAGAACTGTTCAATGGTTTCAGAGGTGATGCCGCGATTCTTCATATATTGCCGGGCAATGTCAGCCTTGGGACTGCTACCTAAGAGTCCGCAATAGTGTTCCATGACCTGACCATTCAGCCTGAAGAGCCCCTCTCTCAACGCAAGCTGTTTCTGTCTCTCCGGGCTGACCTGCCCTGTCTCCACCTGGATGCTGTATCTCCTGGCAACCATCTTCACAGCCTCTGGAAACGAAAGTCCGTGATGCCGCATCAAAAACGAGAAAACATTCCCCCCTGCACTGCAGCCGAAGCAGTGAAATATCTGCTTTTCCGGGCTTACGGAAAACGAGGGGCTCTTTTCGGAATGAAACGGGCAGAGACCAAAATAGTTCCTACCCGATTTCTTCAAAATCACCGACTCCGATATGATATCCACAATATCAGAGACATTGATTATTTCCGAAATTTTCTCTTGGGGAATAAGCATATTATCGAGACACACTCCAAACCAGGATTAACTTTTTATAAAAACTATCAAGATAATGACTGGACATCAGTTGTCAACACCACTGGCAAACAAAGAGTGACTTTAAAATGAGAATCAACACCGGATCAAAGACTTCCCTTACTGGACAAGACCCCTGCGATATTGTCATCAATTCTGCAAGCATGCTTCAACGCCCTTCCCAGGGCTTTAAACATAGATTCAAGTATATGGTGCTCGTTGTCACCGTAATCGGCATTGATGTGAAGGTTCAATCCCCCCTTAACGCTGAACGCCATAAAAAACTCCTTGGCAAGGTAGGCATCGAAGCTGCCGACAGACCGAATGGTTGAAGGAAGGTTATACACAAGATAGGGACGGTTGGAGAGATCCACATTGACCCTTGAGAAAGCCTCATCCATAGGCACGGCACCTTCTCCGTAGCGGCATATCCCCTCCCGTTTTCCCAAGGCCTCTGACAGAACCTGACCAAGAACAAGACCGGTATCTTCAACAGTGTGGTGAAAATCCACCTCCAGATCTCCCTTGGCCTTCAGTGTCAGGTCAAAAAAACCGTGCACCGAAAAAAGTGTCAGCATATGATCAAAAAAAGGGATACCCGTTGAAACGTCGGCTTTCCCGGAACCGTCAATCGTCAGTTCAACTTCGATTTCTGTCTCGTTTGTTCTCCGGCTTATCTCTGCTGTTCGACCCATATAAAATTAGCCTTGCATATTCCCTATTGTTGTTATATGTAAATAATTCGACCGTTGATATCATCCCATTTTAAATGCGGATTCTCGAATTATACAGCCTTCATTCCCATGAAGTCAATGGTTTTATATGGCAGATTCGGGGGCTCCGCCCTGGTCTTGTCCGTAACCCCCCCTAAGTCAAACGTTTTTTCCTTGCAAAGAAAGTCCCGACTCCGGTATTATCGTACCCAGGCCCTTACCAATTTCAGGAGAATAACCATGACGCCCATCGCTGCATCCCGGGAAACACACATTACGGGGTTCCCCCTTGACCCGTCCCAGGCAAACGAGTCCTCCAAAATCACAGCCGATGACGAAAAACACGCATCCGCAAGCGAAACAGAGCCCCTTGAAAAAACCACAGGGGAGAGTGAGCAGACACAGGCCGTAGGATTGACCGAAGGGGAGCTCAGGCTTGTTCAGGCGCTGAAAAAAACCGATACCGAAGTGCGGGCCCATGAGATGGCGCACATTACGGCAGGAGGGCAATACGTGACTTCGGGAGCCAGACTCGAGTACAGGCGGGGCCCGGACGGTATAAACTATGCGGTTGCAGGTGAGGTATCCATTGACACCTCACCCGTTCCTGGAAATCCCCAGGCCACAATGGAAAAAATGCGCAGAATAAAGGCAGCCGCCCTTGCCCCGGCCTCCCCGTCGTCCCAGGACAGAAAAGTGGCCGCCAATGCCGCTGCAGCTGCTGCCGAGGCCACCACGGAGTTGATGATGTTAAGAACAGCCGAGCGCACCGGTTCCACAAAACAAACAGCCGGCACCACAACCAAAGATGCGGCAGCAACCTATGCCGGCATGGCAGAGGAAGTGACACAACAGGGAACCCTCCTGGACATCGCTGCCTGAATTTTGGACCGGCTACTTGATGATCTTTACCATGCGCTTGAATGTCTCGCCCCGGGCAGCCTTCATCAACTCAAACAGAATCATCTCACAACTCGTGGCAGTACCACCCGCTTGCTTGATCCTTTCAATCCCAAGGGTCTTATTCGAAAGTGTCCGTGAAGATACACAATCGGTAACCACCTGGACCTCAAATCCCCTTTGAAGAAGATCCACACCCGTCTGATATACGCAGATATGGGACTCGATGCCGGTAAGCAGCACCTGATCCCTGTTCATGAGCCTGAACCGCTCCATGAACCCAGGGTTTCCACAACAGCTGAAACTATCTTTTGGAATGGGGTTCCCCCCCGGAAGGAGTTCTGCGATCTCAGGAGTCGTAGGTCCCAGCTTATCAGGAAGCTGTTCCATCCATACCACCGGAACATCTAAGATCTCCATGCCCTTTAACATGGCTTTAAGAGAGGCGAACAGCTCCTCTTTACCGTACATCATCTGGGCAAGCTTACCCTGGACATCAATGAGCAGCAAGACAGTTCGATTAATTTCAAACATGAGTCCTATCTCCGTTTCCACATCTCGGTTCTTCCAAAAAGAGATACGCCAATAAAGCCGCGCACCTTGAGTTCGTCACCCTCGAGCTTGATCTTGCAGGAGTAGGTCTTGCCGCTGTTGGGGTCATAGATATTGCCACCCTCCCAAAGCTTGTCCCCCTGGTATTCAAACCCGGATCCGATTATCATACCGATGATCTCATTGGTTCGCTTTTCAGTATCGGGATTGTTCTCGTCAACCTTCTGGGTGCCATCATCCCTGAACGGCTCTTTGAGCCATACGATCCTGAGACAAAGGGTATTCTCGCACTTGTAAATTTCGACAACGGATTCATCTTCAGCTGTCAACCATTGCCCGGTGATGGCATCGACACCACCCTCCTGGGAAGACGCAAAAACAAAAGGGGACATCCATAACAAAACCGACAGAACAACAACTGCTCTTAAAAAAGACCTGGCCATGGGAACCTCCGTAAAAATGTTAGAAGTGATTCCCTTTATATTACTTGCCTGTACGATTTTGTCAAAAAGAAAATAACGAAATTCATAGATTTGAACTCCACACACCCACAATTACGACGTTCGCATGCTTGTCAGATGATCCCTGCCGCGGTAGCCCTTATCCAGCCAACCTTATCCTTGGAGAATGCGATCCTCAAAAATTCACCCTCCCTTCTTTCCACCCTCACCTTTGTTCCTGCGTGGAGGACGAAAAGTTCGGTGGCATCGTCCGAGAAACCGGACCGGATGGAGGCCTCATCAGCCAGGATAACGGCATGGGAATCTGAGGATTGCTGATAGTAGTCGAAAAAAGCCGTGGCCATGATGATAAGGGAGGCAACAAACAGTACTGCTCCGGCAGGGGTGAAGACCTGTTTTTTCCGGGCCATGCGAACCCCTGTGTGGAGCACAAACCCGAACCATAATAAAAGAGCACCATACTGAACCAGCCATGACGGCAGATACTTTTCCCAGAAAAAGAGGAGCCCGGAAATATCCATGGTCTTTTCTGCGATTTCATCGGCCACAAGCCCTTTGGCATAGTCAAGGTTGTACTTGAGATCGGGATCAAGGGGAATGAGCTTTACCGCCCTCTCATACCAGAGGATGGCAGGACCGACCTCGCCTGCCTTTAGCCGGGCGTTGGCGATATTGTAGTAAAGTTCGCCGTTTTTGATGCCATTGTCTGCAACCCGCTCAAATTTAGCGGCAGCACCTTGAAACTGCCCGGCCTTGTAGAGATTGATCCCCTCCAGGAACAGGGTTCCGGAATCATCAGCCCTTCCCTTGGCTGGCATGGCAGAAAAAAGTCCCAAACACACCAATGTGATACCAAGGGTTTTAACAACACGCTTTGCCCGCATGAGCAGATCGTTTTTCATGGCCCTGTCAAAGGATGCGCCGCCGTATCGTGCGGATTCGATGTCGTTGAGCATGGCTGTCGCCTCCTTTATCTCTTCCTCACCATGACCTGCCCTGGATAAAATATCATAAACCTCCCTTGCTGTAAGGGTCTCTCCGGAGACGCTTCCCCGGGCCAGCACCCTTGAGACAAGAGCTGTGTAAAGATTTCGGAAAAAATCTTCCTGGGAAATATTTTTGGATTCAGCCATTTTAAGGCAGTTTTTTGCCCGTTTTTCCATAAGAGCGGAAGCAGACTCCTCCTTTTTCCCGAAAAGCATCACTGCCCTGAAAACCAGTAACAAAACGGATAAAAGAACCAGGATCGTCAGGAAGAGGGGCAAGGGAACCACACGATGGGGGACCAGCACATTGGCTCCCTCCTTGAGGGCGAGGATATCGTCCCCGGTGAATTCAACCGCCTGTTTCGCAACGCTGGCCTTTCCGCCATCGGTTACAGGAGATTGGGGAACCGTTCCATTCTTTCCAGACGGCTTTACAGAGAGTTTGAGAGAGGGTGTTGACACCGTTTCATAGGCCCCCGTATCCGTGTTAAAATAGCACAACTCCAACGGTTCAAGAACAAAGTTGCCCGGTGCCACCGGCACCAGGGCCCGCTTAAATATCTTGTCCCCCTGGAACCCATCCCGGGTGAGGATTATTTTCTCTTCCGGAACATCATCATAGCTTTTGAAGGAGTCCGGCACACGGATCTCCGGAGCCTGGGCATCCATGATGTTCCCCGTCCCTGAGACCGTAAGGGTGAGGGTCACGGACTCGCCGCTTGTCACGGTGTCACGATCCACCCCGGCCCCCAGACTGAAACGGCCGACAAGGCCGGAAAACCGACCGGACCCCTTATAAGCCGGCATGGGGTTGACCTTTACCTTGAACGACTCCGTGGCAAAGCGCCTGGTTTCGTGCCGCCCCATGGAAAAGAAACGGTTGCCAAAGAACGGGTCGCCCAGAGGATCCCTGGAATCGGCAACGGGAAGATCACAGGTCACCACCGCAGGTTCAATCTCAACATCCCCCTCTTTTTCGGCCATGAGAACATAGGTAATCTGTGTAACCTCATAGGACCTGCCGTTGATCACCTTTCCATAGTTCTCCCGCTTCCCCGCCTCCTTGGCAGAAAATCCGTTGAACCTTGGCTGCTGAAGCCTTGCATTGGAGATCTGAACAGCGCTGTAGAGCCTGAAGGTGTAAATCGCCTGCTGGCCGGGAACCAGGGTCACATGGGACAGGGTGGCCCTGACAAACACATCCCCGGCACGGTCGTCTGTTGCGGCACGCTTGCCCACCTGAACATTGATTGCCCTGGTATGGACGAGCTCCCCGTCAAGGGTCACCGGCAGTGGCGGAATGGTTAAACCTCCCTGCCCCCGTGGAAGAAGGACATATTGATGGGTAACGTTCTTTGAATACTCCCCGTTGATGATTCTGACACTGGTGCTGGTCCCCCTGGGAATCACCTTGAAATCGGTTATAACCGAGGTGTCAACAACAGCCTCGCCGCCCTGAACAACAACCCTTAAGGTCAGGGATTCGCCTTCGGAAATCCGGTTTCTGTCGACCCTTGCGGTTGCGGTAAACCCAAACACCTGGACGGGAATTGCGACCAGGATCAATGCAAAAAATAGCAATCGTTTCATCTTTATCCTTTACCAGTCCTTGGAAACATGTCCCTTGTCGTAAGCCGGCATCATGGCTCTTCCGGGCTTGTCCGTAAGGCGGTTGAGCATTCGTTCCCGGGCCTGGGCCTGCTGATCCATGGTTCCGGATTGCCCGTTTTCCGGGTTTGGTTGCCGGGAGGCCTGCTCTTTGCTGTCGCCCTGTTTTTCCGGCTTGTCCTGGGAATCACCCGGACTATCCTTGGATTCGGAAGGTTTGGAATCTTTGGGACTTGCATCAGACGGCGGGTTATCTTGCTTGTCTTTATTCTTGCCCCTGTTTTGATCCTTGTCATCCCCAGGCTTATTTTCCTGCTGCTGATCTTTATTCTGCTTATCTTCCTGCTGCTGATCCTTCTGCTGATCCTTCTGCTGATCTTTGTTTTGATTCTCTTTCTGCTGTTTTTTCTGCTCCTCAAGTTTTTTCTTTACAAACTCAAGATTTTCTTTTGCATCGGTGTCCTCCGGGGCAAGGGAGAGCAGCTCTTCATATTCCCTTACAGCCTCTTCAATCTTTCCTGAACGGTACAACGCATTTCCAAGGTTGTACATGGCCCGGGTTTTAAAATTTGAATCATCGGTTTCCCCGGCCCGGGTGAAATTTTTAACGGCAGCTTCATAATCGCCCTTCTTATATGCGGCGCTTCCGATGTTGTAATAGAGTTCTGCCATCTCGGGCCGGTCCAGCTGGGCGTCGATGAAATGCTTTTCCGCCTGCTCATACTCCCCGGCCTGGTAAGCTTCGATCCCCTTTTCAACGCTTTTGGAAGCACCGGCAAAACCGGGTTCCGGAGTTGAAGCAAGAACCGCAGATGCAAAAACAAGGGAAAAAAAGATGCCCCGTCTGTTGTCTGCGAGCAGTGTTTCGATCAAAAACAGCACAACGGCCGGAAAGAGGAACCATTGAAACCGGTTCTCCCACACCTTTCGCTTGCCGCTCTTCAAGGTCTTTTTTTCCATCTTGCCCCGGATTTCCTGATCGTAAATCCGGTCAAGATCCATGTCCCCGGCAACAGAACGCACATACACCCCCCGGGCCGTTGTTGCAATTTTTTCCAACCCGGCATCATCAACCTTTGAAATAACGATCCGGCCCTGGCCGTCCTTCTTAAAACCGCCGCTGACGTCCGGAACAGGGGCTCCATCCTCGCTACCCACGCCAATGCAGAAGATCCTGACATTGTCTTTGGCCGCCTTTTTCGCGACCTCCAGGGGGACTCCCGAGGTATTTTCACCGTCGGTGATGAGAATGATCGCCTTTTCAGACTCCAGTTCCTTTTCAAACCCGGAAAGGGCCGTGTCAATGGCACCGCCGATGTCGGTGCCGCCCACGGGAAGATAGTCGGGCTCAAGGGCGTTCAAAAAAATGTTAAAGGCACCGTGGTCCATGGTAAGGGGACATTGAAGAATGGCTTTACCGGCAAACGCCACAAGCCCTGCCCTGTCGGACTTCATCATTCCCAAAAGGTCGAAGATCTCACGCTTTGCCTGTTCCAGACGGGACGGTTTGATATCCTGGGCCAGCATGCTCCTGGAAAGGTCAAGGCAGATCATGATGTCCACCCCTTTCTGTTCAACCGTTTCCCAGCGGAACCCCACCAGGGGACCTGCCAGGGCAATAACCAGGCAGACGAGAGACAGGGTCGTCAACACCCCGCGAATCAACCGTTTTTTTGTTTTCACTCCGGGTGCAATGGTCTCAAAGACCTTTGCCGTTGCAAACCTGCCCAGAATTCTGGCCCGTTTTTTATTACCATAGACGATCACCCCTGCCAGCAGGAGCACCACCCAGACAAGATAGAGCATATGGGGATTGGATAACTTCATTGTGCTTACGGAATCCTTAGCAGTCGTGTATTTGAAAGAAGAACGGTTACGCCGAGAAGGACCGCGCCTGCCACCACAAACCAGACGTAAAGGTCATCATACTCAGCCCAGGCCTTGACCTCCACCTCGGTTTTCTCCAGGGAGTCGATGATGTCATAGATCTTTCCCAGGGACTCGGTGTCGCCGGCGGCGAAGAACTCTCCCTGGGTCGTACCGGCAATATTCTTCAGGGTTTCATGGTCCATGTCCACCCGCTGGTAGACATACCTCTCCCCGAACAGGGGATCGTTCACCAAAAATGGTGCCTTTCCCTTCTGCCCCACCCCCACGGTATAGACCTTTACATTCCGCTGATTTGCGATGTCGGCGGCAGCCGTGGGAGAGATCTCTCCGCTGTTGCTCTTTCCGTCTGTCAAAAGAATGATGATATTGGATTTACTCTCAATGTCTTCAAGCCGCTTCAAGGAGATCCCAATGGCATCGCCAATGGCGGTGCTGGGACCTGCGGCCCCTATCTTCAGCCTGTCCAACACAAAGGAGAGGGTTTCATAGTCGCGGGTCAGGGGAAGCTGGGTAAAGGCCTGGGAGCCGAAAACCACCATGCCGATCCTGTCACCATCCCGCTTCATAATGAACTCCTTGACCACGCTTTTCACCGCATCCAGGCGGGTGACAATGCTACCATCGAGCTTAAAGTCAAGGGCGGCCATGCTCTCGGAAAGGTCCAGGGCAAGAATGATGTTGATCCCTTCAGTCTTGACGTTCATCTTTTTGGTGCCCCACTGGGGCCTTGCCAGGGCAATGATCAAAAAAACGAGACCGCAATACTTGATTAGGGGAAGAACCCGGGAAACAAGTAGAAACAACGTAACCGGCGAATCTTTCAACCACGACAGATCGGAGGTTCTGACACTCACGTTTTTCGAATTCCTTGCCCGAAACAGGAGCAGCAGGGGAACGACGGCCAGCAGAGCAAGAAAAACCGGAGAAGCGAACCTAAACATCGTGATCCTCCCTCTTCGGGCCATCTTCCTGGTCTGTTGAAGCAACCGTGACAATAAACTTTCTGACAAACGCTTCATGCCCCTGCATCATTGATGGTGACGGATCCTCTCCGGCATACTTGATGGTGTCTGAAAAGAGCAGGAACTCCCTGGCATCGGCCAGAAGCCCCTTGTCTATCCCCAGGGACCTGATGGACAGAACAAACTCCTGGGTGGTCATCTCGGGTGCCCCCAGGTGAAATTGTTTTCCAATGAAACGTTTCACTATCCCGGTAAGCCTGAAGTAATAGAGCCTTGGCGCCCTTGCCATGAGATCCCCAAGGGCTTCCAGGGCCTTCAGGGCCGCCTCATCAGGCGGAAGCGGCAAGGGAAGCAGCAGAACATCTGCTGTGTTCCCGGCCTTTCGCCTCTTCAGATAGCGATAAAGAAGAAAACCAACACATCCCAGGACAAACAGGATCAACAGAATAAGCGCAATCCTGAGGAGAAGGGGATCCATCCCCACCTGCACCGGGGGTCGGATGTCATGGATATCCTGCATCTATAGTTTCCTCCGCTCTCTGTTCCTGAAATAGCGCTGAAGGGAGTCAGAGACCGACGCACCCGTTCCCATCTCAACGAGATCAACCCCATTCTTCTTGAGAATCTCAAGGATGGAGTTGTGCTGGGCCTTTTTCCGACCCTTATAGTAGGCTCGGGTGCGTTTATCCGAGGCATCCAGGAGCAGTTCTTTTCCGGTCTCAAAACAGGACAGACTGACAATCCCCTGTTCAGGAAGGTGAAAATCGCCCTCGTCATAAAGGAGAACAGATATCAGCTCATGGCGCTGTAGAGCAGTCCTGAGGCTCTTCTGGAAGCCGGAGTCCAGGAAATCGGAAAGAATAAAGGTTGTGGTTTTCTTTCTTGCGACTTTGGCTAGGAAATCCAGGGAAGATGCAAGGCAGGTTCCCTTTCCCTCGGGAACAAAGGTGAAAATTTCCTTGATCAGCCTCCAGATGTGCCCCGTCCCCTTCTGGGGAGGAATATATTTCTCAACGCGATCGGTGAAAAATATCACCCCCACCTTGTCGTTATTCCTGATGGCGGAAAAAGCGAGGACCGATGCAACCTCGGCCGCCTTTTCAAGCTTCAGGCCGGAAAAAGTTCCAAACCCCTGGGAGGCACTCATATCGATGAGAAGCATGACCACGCTTTCGCGCTCCTCCCTGTAGAGCTTAATAAACGGCCTGCCGAGCCTTGCCGACACTTTCCAGTCAATGGCCTTTATCTCGTCCCCGGGACTGTACTCCCTCACCTCTTCAAACTCAATGCCCGAACCCTTGAATACGGAGCGGTACTGACCCGCCATGATTGAGTTGACCGAGCGGCTGCTCTTGATGTGGATCCGCTTTATTTTTTTTATTATCTCCCTTGGAATCATTTATTTTCTAAGGGACCTCAACGGAATCAAACACGGCTTTGATGATCTCATCAGTGGAAACATCCTCGGCTTCAGCCTCGAAGGAGAGAATAATCCGGTGGCGCAGCACATCGGGAGCAGCGATTTTAATATCCTGGGGAGTCACATAAGCCCTGCCCTGGAGAAAAGCGGTCACCCTTGCCACCTGGGCCAGAGAGATCGTAGCCCTTGGGGATGCACCGAAGTCAACATACTCGCCAATGTCCATGCCGTATTTTTCGGGCTGCCGGGTTGCCAGGACAATATCAACAATATACTCTTTCAGTTTATCATCAACATAGATCTCTTTAACCAGCCGTGACATCTCCCCAAGCTGGCCTGGATCAATGACAGGCTGAATGGGGTCACTGGTGGTGAACCCGGATTTTTTCAGGATTTCAAGTTCCTGGGTCCTGTCCGGGTAGTCGATGAGGATCTTGAGCATGAACCGATCCACCTGGGCCTCGGGAAGCTGGTAGGTCCCCTCCTGCTCGATGGGGTTCTGGGTGGCAAGAACAAGAAATGGCTTTGGAAGCTCGTAGGTGGTATCACCGATGGTCACCTGGTTCTCCTGCATGGATTCCAGCAGGGCGGACTGAACCTTGGAGGGAGCCCTGTTAATCTCGTCGGCAAGGATGATGTTGTTGAAAAGCGGACCTTTTCTCGTCACAAAATCTCCGGCCTTGGGTCTGTATATCTCGGTTCCGATAAGGTCTGCCGGCAGGAGATCCGGCGTGAACTGGATCCGTTTGAAGTTTGCCTGTATGGTTGAGGCAAGGGCTTTTACCGCGCTGGTCTTTGCAAGCCCGGGAACACCCTCGATGAGGACATGCCCCCCTGACAAAACACCTGCCAGGAGTCCATCCACAAGTTTCTGCTGCCCGACAAGCTCTTTTGCTATCTCTTTTCGTATCCTGCTAATCAGCAGATGCTGCTCTTCAATGTCTCTTTTCAGCTGCTCCATAACACCTCAATCGTCAAAGGCTTTCGCCGTTATCTATTTTTTGGTTCAGATAAATATATTGACGGTTAGGGCAGGTGTCAAGAATCGAAAAAAAAGGAGTACATAAAAAAGAAGACAGCTGCTGCTGCAACCGGACTAATTAAGAAGCTCTTTGCGATACAATTCTGCTGTGATACTGGTTAGCCGAAGGATGTGCTCCCGGATTGTCTCTTTTTTCTTGATAGGGTGATTCCTGAAGGTCATGATAATTCCGGTCATTGAGGCGATGAAAGAGTGGGAGTAAATCCGTATATCCTTTGTAACACCATGGCGCTCAAGGAGCTCAGAAAATCCGTCAAAAAAGATCTTGGTAACCGAATCAAACTTGCCCATGGCCGGATTTGCAAGATTATCCTTGAGCATGAGATAAGTCATCATCTGAAAAGTGGATTCGTTCTGGAAAAGGTGATCCACATAGGCCAGAGCAAAAGCCTCAATGGTCGCCGGTTTATCGCTCTTAACCATGGACTTGAAATTGGAACTGACCGCAGAGATATCCTGGAGAAAAGCTTCGATGAAAAGGTCTTCCTGGCTTGGGAAATAGCGATAGAGCGTTGCCGGAGAGACACCTGCCTCGTCTGCGACATCCCTCATCCCTACGTCATAAAAAGGTTTTTTTGCAAAAAGTGACAGAGCAGATTCAATAATGATCTGTTTTCTTGCCTCCCTCTCCCTCTCCTTGAGTTCGGCGAATCTGGATTCTGTAGACATTTTAAAACCTCCTGAGTATAGTGTGCGAACCATGAGATAGGTGCTATCTTTCCTGAACACCTATCACACATTTTTATTATCGACAAGAAAAAACAACAAAATTCATGAATGGCATTCCATTATTGACGTCGTTTCAATGAACTGATATATTTTCTCTATAAACTCATCAACGTTTTCAGGACAGGAAAAATGATTGAAAATCCAAAAAAAAGAGATGTTTTTGACTTTGAACTGGGATATCTTAAAAAAAGTCCCTGCCTTACCTGCAAAGAGCGAAAACGCATTCCAGAGTGCTATGACAAATGTAAACGCCTTGACGAGGTCAGAACAGTGCTTGCACGGGGTATTTCTTGCCAGAAGTCATCGTTCAGATAGCGTACTCAAATGATTTTGCTGCCGCCAGGATGGCGTTCCCTACACACCCAGGAACGGGGACAGATTTTTAAATCTGCCCCCTAAATTAAGGACAATAACAGAGTGACTGACATCAACACCCTTTTTTCCAAAACAGCGGTCTCTCTTGTGAAAGAGCACCTTACCCCCGCTATTTTTAATGATCTCAAAGAAAAACGCACAAAAAACAAATTTACCCTGGAGCAGGCGATCAGATCAGGCATCCAAAACCCTGACTCCTCAATTGGTATCTATGCAGGAGATGCAGAATCATACCAAACTTTTTCCAAAATTTTCAAACCGGTCATCAAAGCTTACCACGGTTGCCCGGCGGACCGCATCCACAGGTCTGACCTATCCAGGATAGCTCTTTCCGGTTCCGACCTTTCCTGTGGCCATATCCAATCCTTCAGAATCCGCGTTGCAAGAAACCTTGCAGACCTTCCGTTTCCACCGCTGATCGATTCAGCGGCCCGCATCAAAGTGGAGGAACAAACCGTCAACGCACTTCTGGAGTTGAAAGGCGATCTTGAGGGAAGCTATCACCCCCTTGGGGAGTTGACCGACGCCAGACGAAAAAGGTTCGCCCAAAAGCACCTGCTCTTTGAAAAGGGAGACCGATTCATGGAAGCGGCCGGAATCAACAGGGACTGGCCCGATTCAAGGGGAATCTTTGTGTCAAAGGACGAGAAATTCGCGGTCTGGATAAATGAAGAGGACCACCTGAGAATCATATCAATGGACAGTGGCGGCGATATTATGGGAACCTACGATCGGCTCTCCCGGGCCCTTGCTTTTCTTGAAAAGCGGTTGACCTTTGCCCGTGATCCCAACCTGGGCTACCTCACCTCCTGCCCTTCCAACCTTGGAACAGGAATGAGGGCCGGGGTTCATATTCGTTTGCCCAATTTTCTTTCTCAACAAGCGCTCCTCCATGCAACGGCCGAAGAATATAATCTTCAGATACGTGGTAGCCATGGGGAAAAAACGGAGGTTCTGGATGGGATAGTCGACGTCAGCAACAGGCAGCGACTCGGCATAACGGAAAAACAGTGCATAGAAACCCTTCACCGGGGCCTATCCGCCATCATTAAAATAACAAGGTAAAAAAAAGGGGACGCCCATAAAATCATATACTATTCCGGGGACATACTATTCCGGGGACAGATTTTAAATCTGTCCCCCACAAGAATTTCATAGGCATCCCCAAATAGAAAAGCCCTGGCCATGTTTCCATGATCAGGGCTATGATAATTATACGAACCTCAAATATAAAAAGCCCTGACCATCGAAAATCGATGATCAGGGCTTTTATGTAGATAATCCGGCGGCGTCCTACTCTCCCACAGGGCTGCCCCTGCAGTACCATCGGCGCTAGAGAACTTAACTTCCGTGTTCGAGATGGGAACGGGTGTGGCCTCTCTGCCATTGCCACCGGATTAAACTTGGCAATATACTGGGGACATTCATCCCCTAATCTGTTGCGAGTAAATGTATTCCGTATATCCGCATTAAAGCGTTCAAACCTCTTTATGGTTAAGTTAGTGGCTAAGCCTCACGACCT
>JAQYWC010000018.1 GCA_030145245.1 Desulfobacterium sp. | reverse complement strand
GTCAACGTCAGGTTGGGGTTCTATTGTGGACTCTGCCGGGCCGGGTTCCGAAGGCGTGGGGGCGGTATCCTTCCCCTCGTCAACGTCAGGTTGGGGTTCTATCGTGGACTCTGCCGGGCCGGGTTCCGAAGGTGTGGGGGTGGTATCCTTCCCCTCGTCAACGTCAGGTTGGGGTTCTATTGTGGACTCTGCCGGGGGAATGATTTCTTCAGGTGTGCTTTGCCTGGTGTCGCTGGGTTCATTATCCGTGGTGCTCCCGGGTGTTACCGGCGGTTCTGCCAGTTTGAACGATACAGGAAGCGTATTGCCCTGAAATCCGGGGCCTGGCTCGAATAAATAGGTTCCGTCTCCCCTGTCTTCCAAACGTCCCAATGTCCGGGGAACAGACGGTTCAAGGATTATAGCATTGCCGGGGTCTGGATCGGGCCTGTCCTGGAGAAGATCTTCGGTCCTTATGATAGCCTCCCCATTTGCGCCGGTGTTGAAACTGACCTGGACCTGGGCCGTTACATCCTGGGCATGTCGTTTGTCGGATTCGGAAACGTTGATCCCCGAATAATCCTTGGCTTTGCCTAGGATCTCTTCGGTTTCGGGCGGGTTGAGTAAGGCTTCTAAGACGTCCTTATCATGGAAATCATTTTTGTCTGACATCTTTCATCTCCTGGATGTTCTTGATAAACATAACTCTTATACTAATGATTCCCTTGGGTTGTTTCAACCCCTGGGCGGCCTGATTGCACGAAAAATCGGTTTTATCTTTCATGGAATGAGGTCTGGGTTGCGATATGAATCGGTTTGAGAAGGTAGTCGATGAATAATTTGGAACCAGTTCGGATGTCCGCCGTTAATGTCATGCCCGAGAAAACGTTCATTCGGCCTTCTGTTTCCCCCAGATACGGTTTTTCCAACTGAATGATGCCTTCATAATAAGGGGCGGATTGATCCCCGGGTATCAGGGCGGAGGGAGATATTCGGATCAATTTACCTTTTAAGACCCCGTACCGCCTTGAATCATAGGTGGCGACCCGCATTGTGGCGGTCTGGCCGGTTTTGATGTGGCCGATATCCTTTGAGTCGATTTTGACCTTGGCCACCAGGGGTTTCCTGGTGGGAATAATGGTGAGCAGGAGATCGCCGGGCTGGGCCACCCTGCCGGGACCCTGCAGGCGTAGGTCATGGACGTATCCTTCCACCGGTGCCTTTACCTCAAGGGCATCAATGTTGCTGTCGAATATGTTTATGCTCTTCTCCAGGGTGGTGATTTCATTGTTGACCTCACTCAATTCCCTTGCATAATTTTCCATATGTTTGGCGGTCATGCCTGCAAGGGCATTTTGAATTTCCTGTTTCCGGGAACTCAGTTTGTTAATGGCGGCCGGAACCTGTTTTAAGCTGTAAAAGGCATTGTTGTACTCTTTTTCAAGTTGGAGTATGGCGACCCGTGAATTGAGTCCTTTTGAGCCCAGTTTCTTTCTGATGTCCAGTTCTTCTTTGATCAGGTCAACGGATTTTTTAAGTTTTACCTGTTGTTTTTTTTGAAGCCGGATTTCAGATTCCACCTGTTCAATCTGATTGATGAGTACATTTCCCTCCAGGGCATAGGTCGTCAGTTCGTTCCTGTACAACCGGCGTTGTGCCCCAGCTACATTGGGATCTATTATCAATGAAAAATCGGGTTCATTCTCGGAAAGCAGGGCCTCAAGTCTGATTTTAACGGCAGAAAGCAGATATTTCCGGCCCCGGATGGATTCCCGTTCCAGTTTTGATATGATCGGGTCCAGTAGAATCAATGCCTGGCCCTCCTTGACAAACGTGCCGTTGCGTACAAGGACCTTTTTTACCCGACCGCCCATGAGGTGCTGAACCATGACAGCATCTCCCTGGTGGGTGATTTTCCCGGTGGTGGAGGCCACTTCGGCAATTTCCAGGAAATTGGCCCAAACGATGAAGGCCACGACAATGGCACCGATTAAAAACAGAATTCTCTTTATCGTCGATTCGCTGCCGGTTTCCCGTAAAAGAATCGACCGGTCAAGATGCCTGTTCTGTATTTTTCCTGGAAAAGTTCCAAAGTTTTTCAAACTATTGTTGGATTCATTGGTATTCATGATAATTTCCTCTACTGGTTTTTTCCGGGGAACTCCAGGTTCGTGATGCTGCCCATGTTCATGGTCACGACTTTGTCGGCCAATGGGATAAACCCAGGATGGTTGGTGGCCACCACCACGGTTTTTTTGGATTTTACGGACCTGAGGATATCGATCAGCAACTGGAGACGATCTGTTTCCATTCCCCTGGATGGTTCGTCGAGCAGGATGATGCGGGATGGGTTTAGTAACGAGCGGGCAACGGAGAGCCGTTTCCGGAAGGATGTATGATTTTTAACGGTATCCAGTTGGGAGACCGGGGTGTCCAGACCCTGGGGCAGCATATCGATTTCCTCTGTCAGCCCCAGCCGGTCCAGGATCTCCAGAATTTCCTTATGGGTTGACGCCGGGGAATAGTATTTTAAATTTTTTTCAATGCTGATGTTAAACAGGGTCTCTTCCTGGGGAAGGTAGCTAATAGAGCGTCTCAGCAAGGCCGGGGGCAGTTGCTGGATGTTTGTGCCGTCCAGGGTTATCACACCGGTCTGGGCTTTGTACATTCCCATGATCAGTTTTAGAAGGCTGGTTTTTCCAGCGCCGTCATGGCCTTTTATAACAACGAATTCCCCTTTATCTACATCCAGGTCCATGCCGAGGAGGGCTGGATAGTATTCGGGCTTGTATCGGAGGGAAATTCCCTTGATCTTGATCCGGCCGTTGAAACGGATGGAAGGCATATTGTCGTCAACGGTTTCCAGGGGCATGGTCATGAGGCGGTTCAGCTGGCCCAGGGATTTTTTTATACGGATGGTCTGGGAAAAAACCGAAAATCCCGAGGAGATCGGAGTCAGGATTTTCCAGACTAACATCATTGCTGCGATGAGCACTGAACCGCTGAACTGGCCGTTCAGGACTCCGAAAACCCCGACGGCGATGGTCAGGGCGCCTGCCATGGATACGGTTGCCTGGGAAACATGGTTGATCACGGCATTGATGTTAGCGGTTTTGCATGTATCCATGGCTGCATCCGCTGAGATAGTTTCGTATTTTTTCCGCCACTTGTTTGACAGGCCGCTCATGCGGATATCCCTGAATTCGGAAAAAAATTCGATTAGGTAGGCCTGCTTCCGGCTGCCCGATGTTGCAGCTTCCGTGTTGTTTTTTTTGACAAAGGGGAGGATCAGGGCTGAAAAAAACAAGAGGAGCAGGCCGGTAACAGCGGGAATAAAGGCCAGATAGCCTGCCATTACGATCAGTCCTACAAACAGGATAACCAGAAAAGGCAGTTCCATGACCGAGACCATGCCCGGGCCTTCGATGAACGCGCGGACACTGTTGAAATCTCGCATGCGGACGATCTGGGATCCCACGGAGGCATTTTCCGTTGCCGAAGGACTGAAGGAAAGAATCCTCTTGAAGACCTGGGTGGAAACAAGATAGCCCATTCTTGCCCCGAGAAAACTTAAGATCCGGTGCCGGAAAAGGCGAAATGAGAGATCAACCAGAAGGATACCTAAAATCCCCGCGCCGATGATCCAGAATCCGTCCAGTGTTTCCGCCGTATTGATCTGTGTGTAGATCCCCATGACGATGAATGGGGAGGCAAGCGCGGTAAATGTCAGAAGCAGGGAAATGAAAAATGCCATGAATATTGGTTTTCTGAACCTGGTAAAAAAATTGGAAAACCAGTTGCTCTGCTCCCTTTCCGGATTTTTAACGGTGTCGTCCAGGTGGTCGAAAAAATAAAAATCCCCTGATTTGCCGGGTAGGGGCAGGCTTTGAAATGAGCTGGAGGCTCCTTCAAAACAGAACAGTCCTTTTTCTTCACGGCTGATGAGCACATGGGGATTTTGGTTGCTGTCCACGAAAAGACAGGGCAGCAGGCGGATGTCCAGCCTGTTCAGGGTGCCCCGGCTGGTATTCACCTTGAAATCCAGGTTGGCCATGGTGTTCATCATGTCGTGGATATCGAAATCCCGGTAATCATAGGGCAGGGCATTGAGAAAGGTTCTTTTGCCGCCTTTCCAGCCCAGGGTGTCCAATAAAGGGAGCATACACCTGCCAAGGCTTCCCGAGATTCTTTCTTTTTTGTAATCTGTATCCATATGGTTTCGTCTATGTTAGTGGTCGGTTTAAAACAAATGTATCATAGTCCATGCCATTGGTATGTTCGACCCACCACCGCATTATTCTTTTCAGAAAGGCCGGTGAAATTCGTGACCTTCCCGAAACAGCATGGGTCATTGCCTCCTCCACATATCGGAGCAGCTTGGCGTGGGCTTCTTTATGAATTTCCTGGCCCCTGAGGTTCTGCTCAGCCATGATTTTTTCTTCATGTCTGAAATGCTGGCCGACAAATTTGGCGATTCGGCCCAGTTCTGTCTTGGTATCAACGGAAGGGGTGTCGGGGTCGTCTTGTTTTTCAAGTTGCAGCAGCAGGCCGATCAGGCAGGCATGTTCGTTATCGACCTCCGGGATACCCGTTTTCCGGATCAACCATTCAAAATCATCCGATGTCTTTGAATGGTTGAATACTGGTCCGGCAATCTTCGAAAAATGAAATTCGGCATAATCTGTTCCGTTGATGTGCTCCACCCACCAGGAGAGGAGAAATGCGATGAATTCCTTTAAATCGGTTTGCCGATTGTTCCGGATCTTCCGGGACAGATCGTGAACCTCCGTTAGAAAATAATGGTGCAGGCCCTTCTGGTTTTCTTCGCCCAGGTGGTATTTTTTTAAAAAAACCACTTCATGGTTGAAATGGGCTTCGGAATAACCGAACAGGTCTTTAAGGTGTGATAGGATCTCTTCTTTCTGGGACCGGGTTGTAATCTTAAAATTTATGCCGGATAAGTGGATTTTAAGTTCTATGATTTTTTCGGTAAGGTGTTGGTGTTCCTTGTCCACAAAGGGCAGGCCCGTGGTTTTGATGATCTCCCGGATATCTTCCCATTTTGTGGCCCTTTCCAACGTTGGTCGGAAATTTTCGAGTAAAAAGGTCTGGTGGTCGATGCCGTTGATATGGTTCACCATTTCCGACAGAATGTCTATTCTCAGGTGGTGAAAAATGCTGAGAACTCCTTCCTTAAAATCGGAAAAAATAGTGTCGAAATTTTCCAGAATAGACTGATGCTCCCGGTGCTGGAGTTTTTCCCCCGGTAACCGGTACTTTTCTATTAAGGATTCTTCTGTTTTGAAATGGGCTTTGAGAGCGGTTAAAAAGCGATTGAACAACAGGGTCTGTGCCTTGAGTTTTTCCGAGTCGAATTCCGGGCCGCCGGCCCGGCTGACCACCTCATCCATATCCAGGAGATACTCGATCAGCCGCTGGTGCTCCCTGTCGATCCGTTCGATACCGGTTTCCTTAACAATATCACTTATGTCTTCCCAAACTGTTGCCGTATGCATGACCCATCGTTGCCATCGTTGCTGGTCCATATCCTCCTCCGGTAATTCTATTGCGCGGCGGTTAATTTCATACCATCCGGGCCGCATTCGATGGTCTGGTTCATTTCAAAGGGAAACACACCGTAATCCGAGACAATGAAAAAGGTGCACCGGCCCTTGAGTTTTCTGAGTATGGTGCATATCAGATCATGGGTCTCCTGATCCATGCTGCTCAATGTCCGGTCGATGATCAATACCCGTGGGATGGTCACCAATGCCCTGGCAAAACAGGTCCGTTGGATCAATCCCTGGGGAAGGGAAGCATTGGATCGCTGGTCTACCATTGTTTCGTATCCGCTTGGCAGATCGGCCACAAATTTATTCAGATCAAGAAGGGCTGCAGTATCCAGGGCCACTTGACGTTTATTTTCATTGAACATGGAGATGTTGTCCAGAATTGTGCCGTTGAACAGCCATCCTTTTCTGGGCAGGTATTCCACCCTTCCGTCAAAGTATGAATGATCCATGGCCGATATCCGGTACTCGTCAATGAAAATGTGGCCTGATACGGGCTTGTACATGCCGCAGATGGTGAGCATGAGTGCTGTGGTCTGTTCCGGATTATCCCCGGTGATCCCTACCGCTTCACCGGCCTGGATAAGGGCATTGAACCTTTGGGGGGTGGCATCCGACTCTTTTTCCAGGGTGAGGTCATCAAAGCAGACCGTACCTTCAATGTCACGGACGACGGGAATCCGGCTCAGGTCTTCCGGGAGCTGTAATGCAATGATCTCTTCAAGCTGTTGCCGGGCAATTTTCACCTCTGAAAAGCGGAGCCAGAATCCGGCTACCTTTATAACCGGCTGGAGACTTCTGGTGGCCAGCATGGTACAGGCAGTCATACCGCCCACGGTCATGGCTCCCCGGATAACAAGATCGGCACCAAGAAAAATGATTCCCAGCATATTCAGTTGGGTAAAGAAAGGGGCATAGTTTTCCGGTAGGGATTTCCACCTGTTTGACCGTAATTCCGCCCATGACATCCGGGCCTGGATATTTTCAAATTTCCGGAACATTTTGTCTTCCATGCCCAGGGACTTTACCGTATGAATGCCGTCAAGGGTTTCAAGGACGAAATCCAGGTTTTCCTTTGTAGCGTCGACCTGGGCCTGGTTGCTGCGTTGCAATCGTGTTTTTGTTATAAGCACGATCAAAGCGAAAAGGCAGATGATTCCCAGGGTTAAATAGCAAAGAAAACTGCTGATATAGTAGAGCAGGCCCAGGAAGAGGAGGGCGAAGGGGATATCGATCAGTACCAACAGGGTTTGGCCTGAAATATTTGATTTGATGGTTTGGATAGCGTTGTACCGTTCAAAATGGACACCGGCTTTGTCCTGTTCGAACCGGTCCAGTCTGGCGGATAGGAAATGATTCAGAACCTCGGTGTTTAGTATATGTTCCAATCTTGCGGACAACCAGTTGCTGATAAAACTTCGGCTGATTTTTACAACGGTTTCAAGTATGATGGCAACCATCACTCCCATTACAAGCCAGGTCAGGGTGGAAAAACTTGAATTGGGAATGATCCGGTCATAGATCTGCATCAAAGACAGGGGCAGGGCAAGGGCCAGCAGATTAATCATCACTGATGCCCCCACCATCATCAGGGCATCCTCTCTGACTTTGGGGATGGTGAGCAATAATCGGAGCCAATTGCCGGTGAGCAATTGGAGAATATCTTTGTTTTTTTCAGGTGTGGTTTGATCCATTGTCATGGCATGCCTTTCAGCTGTCCTGCTGATCTTTCAAAATGGGTATATCCAGCTGCCCAAGGGCAAACAGGTAGGCGAATATGAACCGGGCATGCTGCTCCCGGGCCGAGATGAGGCTCAGTTTCGAATTGATCATATCAGCCTGTGCCAGAAAAACATCAACGGAGGATCTTGTTCCCAGTTCATACTCTTCGTTCATGGCACTGAGGGTCTGCCGTGCAAACTCCAGTTGCTTACGGGTGATGGCAAGTTCCCGGGCGCTCTGCTCAAGATCAAAGGTGGCGGCCCGGGCATCCCGCATGATTTCATCTCTTTTTTCCTGCAGGGCGATAAGATGACGCTGTTTTTTTTGAGCTGCTTTCCGGATATTATGGGTGACGCTGCCGCCGGTATAAATGGGGAGGTTTAACTCAACACCTATCCGGCTCTCTTCATGGGGATACCGGCTGGAACGGTATTCTCCGTCCCACTCGTAGGTGTAGGTGGAGGTGAGTTGAACCGTGGGCAGTCGGTCGGCCTTTTCACGGTCAATGTCCTCATCCAGGGCTGATACTTCAATCATGAGCGGCCGGACAGCCGGATGGGTTTGGACCAGGCGCCCAGGGTCGGGCAGGGTGGTCTCTGCAAGGGCGGCAATGAAAAGATTCACTTTTGCCGGAACCGGCATTTTGATGATTTCCCTT
This sequence comes from Desulfobacterium sp., assembly GCA_030145245.1. Classification (GTDB taxonomy): domain Bacteria; phylum Desulfobacterota; class Desulfobacteria; order Desulfobacterales; family Desulfobacteraceae; genus Desulforapulum. The sequence continues at coordinate 44,181 of JAQYWC010000018.1, read as the reverse complement.
AGGGCTTCCCTGGTGCGGTGGACTTGCCTTGAAAAAATGATTTTCTGTGATTGGGCCCCTTGGAGTCTTGTCCTGGCAAGGCGGACATCGGTGATGGTGAGAACCCCTGCGGCGTACCTTGTCTTCGAACTTTCAAGGTAGTCTTCAAGGATGGAGATGTCTTCATCGCTGACCTCCGATTGTCTGAGCGCCTTCCAATAGGCTCCCCATGCCAGGGCCAACTCCATAATGACCGCCTGCTTGGCCTGTTCTATTTTGGCTCTGGCCGTGTCAATCCGCTTTTCAGCTCCCTTGATCCCATGGAGTTTCGACATGTTGAAGATCTCCTGGGACAGGGACAGGCCTGCGGACAGGTCGCTGTAATGGTTTGATTGATCCTGGTACGTTTCCCGGTTCTCCCCGGTTCCCACAGTGCCCGATACCGTGGGCAGGTATTTGGCCATTGCAATGGATTTTTCCGTGCGGGCCAGTTCAAGATCCTTCAAAGCGATCCTGACTTCAGGCGAGCGGCTGATAAGGGAGGATGCAATATCGACAAAGGGGTCTGAAAAGCAGGGAGACGGGGGGAATAGGAATGTCAGGCAAAGGAAAAGACCGGCACGGATGAAAATGTTTTTATGATAATCCAAAGAGGTCGGTTTCATCTTTTATATTTCTGTTATCTCCAAGAGAACTATAAAAATGTTTATTGCAAGTGATTTTGCAGTAGATTAGGGTAATTTTAACCTAATATCAATGCAATTTTTAATTGTTGTTCCCTGGATTCCGAATTTTCTGTGATGCCCGGAGAGGTTAATAAATGAGAGTGTATTCAGTTGTATGGGGTCAGGCGTCTTTGCCAAGCTTGGGGAATTTTATGATGGGGATCAGGGTGATCAGGGGCACAAAGGCGGTCCAGCACAGGACGGTCTCGATTGAGTAGATGTCGGCAAGCTTTCCCACCACGGGGGATACAAGGCCGCCCAGGCCGTAGGCAAGGCCCATCATGAGGCTTGAGACCATGGAGCGTCCCCTGGGGGCAAGGCGCTGGGCCATGAGAACACCCAGGGGCATGGTTGCCAGGGCAAAGAAGCCGCCGAGGAACGCGCCCACATAAACCCAGGAGCCCGGAAGGTAAAGGTAAAGCAGCAGTGCCGGAGTCATCAGGAGATGGGTGATGAAGAATATCCGCTTGAACCCGATCCTGTCCGACAGGGATCCCGAGATCAGGCCGCTCATGGTGCCGGCCAGGATAAAGAGGGAGACGATGAATCCCACGGAGATGAGGTTGTGGCCGATCTTTGCCAGGTGGACCGGCATGAAGGTGATGAAGGACTGGCCGGCAACAGCCCTGAGCACCATGACCACCCAGATCATGGCAATGGGCTTCCACACGTCCCCCAGGGTCTCTTTGAGGGAGCCCCAGAAGCCCGCGCTTTTGAATCCTTCGCTCATGGGCATGGGAATGGCCTTGAGGCAGAAGAGGATGCTGAGAAATCCAAAAACAATGGTGTACGGCATGGCTTCCAGGCCGAAGCGCCCCACATACCAGGAGATGAAGACCGGGCCCAGGGCAAAGGAAAAGGTGCCGCCGGTGTTGAAGATGGACATGCACAATCCCTGTCTTGCACCGGAGTAGAGGGGGAGCATGCCCGTCACCGACGGGTGAAACATGGACGACCCGACCGATCCTGCGGCCAGCACCAGGAGCAGCAGGATGAAGTTTGGGGCGATCCCTGAAAAGGGGATGCAGGTGACCGTTAAAAACAGGCCCCCGAGGATGAACCCCCGGGTCTGGTAACGGTCGGCCAGGTAGCCCACACAGGGCTGGACCACAAAGGCCAGTAACCGGATCACGCCGGTCAAGAGCCCCACCTGGGCCATTGACAGGGACAGTTTGTCCACATAGACCGGAAGTAACGGACTTGTGAACGAACTGTAGAAGTCGCCTGTAAAATGGACCAGGGTAAGGGCCGCAATGATCTTGATGTTAAGTCTTTTATCCACGAAGCTTTTGTACGATGATCAGTTCTTCATGCTGTGGATGGGGGCCGGGATGCGTCCGCCGTGTTTTACAAACGAGTCCGTGTTGGTGGCATGGGCCACGTTCATGATCTTGGCCTCACCCAGGAGTCCGCCAAAGTAGACGCTCTCTCCGGCCTTTTTGCCGGGAACGGGAATGAGACGGGTGGCTGTGGTCTTGTTGTTGATCATGCCGATGGCCATCTCGTCGGCAATGATGCCGGCCAGGGTCTCTTCGGAGACGTCTCCGGGAATGGGAACCATGTCAAGGCCCACCGAGCAGACACAGGTCATGGCTTCGAGTTTCTCGATGGTCAGGTAGCCTTTTTCCGCGGCTTCTGCGATGTTGAGATCCTCGCTCACGGGGATGAAGGCACCGCTCAGACCGCCCACATGGGAGCTTGCAAAGGCACCGCCCTTTTTAACGGCGTCGTTGAGCATGGCAAGGGCTGCTGTTGAGCCGGGTACGCCGATGCTGGTCAGCCCCAGGGCCTGGAAGATCTCACCGATGCTGTCGCCCACCGTGGGGGTGGGGGCAAGGGAGAGGTCCACGACGCCGAAACGGGTGTTGAGGTTGTCTGCAACTTCCCGGCCGATGAGCTCGCCCACCCGGGTTACCTTGCAGGCCGTGTTCTTGATCACCTCTGCGATCTTGCCGAGGGACAGGTCGGGGGACTCCTCAATGGCCCGCTCAATGGCGCTCTTGACAACGCCCGGGCCGCTGACGCCCACGTTGATCACAGAGTCTGCAACCCCGACGCCCAGGTAGGCGCCTGCCATAAAGGGCATGTCCTGGGGAATGTTGGCAAATACGCACAGCTTTGCACAGGCAAGGCCGTCGTCGTCGGCCGTGAGGGCTGCCGCCAGTTTGATGGCCTTTGCCATGTCAAGGACGGCATCCATGTTGATACCGCTTCTTGTGGTGGCAACGTTCACCGAGGCGCAGATGCGCTGGGTCTCGGCAAGGGCCCGGGGCAGGGCTTCAATGAGTGCCCGGTCTCCGGGGGCGATCCCCTTTTCCACCAGGGCGGAAAAGCCCCCCATGAAATCGATGTTCACCTCTTTGGCAATGTCGTTCAGGCAATGGGCGATCTCCACCATCTGATCGGCGTTGAACGGGGCGCCCACCAGGCCGATGGGGCTTGTGGAGATGCGCTTGTTCACAACCTCGATGCCGTATTTTTCGCCCACCGTGTCGCAGACAGATACAAGGTCTGCGGCTTTGGTGACAATTTTTTCCCTGATCTTCTGCTTGAACACCTTAAGATCGTGGCTCACGCAGTCAAACAGGTTGACGCCGAGGGTGACTGCCCGGACATCCAGGTGTTCGCTTTTTACCATTTGAATGGTGGAAAGAATCTCTTTTTCGTTAAACATGGCTCGTATCCCGTCCTAAATTTTGTTGATGGCTTGGAAGATGTTCTTGTGCTGGATGCTGATGTCAAGCCCCAGCTCGGATGCTTTGTCACGGAGGGCGGAAAACAGACCCTTCTGGTCCGTATCCGGCGTAATGTAGACCTCATAGACCATGATGTTGGCTTCCGGGGTGTCGCCCCCCTCAAAGACCGCCCGAAGGTTGGTCACATTGACCTTGGCGTCGGCAATGAGTTGGGTGAACCTTGACACAAGGCCTTTCTGGTCGGGACCGATGGTGGTGATGACGAAATCTTCGCCGTCAACGGGCTGGTCACCGTTCTGGTCCGTGTCTGCCCCATCCACATGGATGTGAAGGCCGGTACCGGCTGAATCCTTTATCAGAGTCTGTTTGATGGCCTCAACGCTGCTGTCCTTTGGGGGAAGTACGATGAAGATCCCGGCAAACTGGTTCTGGAGGATCACCTGGTTGACGTTTTCAAGGTTGCAGCCTAAATTGTAGAGGCTTTTTGAGATTGCCGCGATGATTCCCGGCCTGTCCTTTCCAAGGACGGTGATGATCAGTTTGTCCATAATTTTCAAGCTCCTGATTCATGATTCAAAAGGGTGTTCATAATATATTTATGGCTGAAGGTAAACCAAAAATATGTTTTCGGGTTTATGCCTGAAGTCTGTTGGTGGGGGGTAAACATCCAGGTTTAATTAAAATATTGAAGTTTCAAACAACAATGATTATACTGCTATGGTTTTTTTTAGTTTGATTTTTACATGGAATCTATAAGGGGAAAAGAAGAGTCAATGGGAGTTAAAAGCTGGTCAGAACATTTGCAGGAGCACAAGCTGCTGCTGGTGATCATCGTTGTTGCCTTTTTTGTTGTGGAACTTGAAGTTTTTGTCCTTGCCACCATGCGGTCGGGGCATCAATCTTATATGCAGGTGATGAATGATTCCAATGAGGTCGTTTACGAAGTCAAGGGATCAACCATGACCAATTTCAATAAATACTATTTTGAAAACACCTTTGGACCCCTTGAGAAATATCGGGTGAAGCTTGTGTCCAAGGATATTCCTTTTCCGTTCAGGGCCTGGTTCTCGGCTGCCGTGGGGCTTCCCGTGGGGCTGGTGCTGCTTTTGGGGTTTGTGCTGAAGGCGGTGATGACCTTTATCCGGGGAAATGAAGAACCGGATGAGGCGTCGGGCAAGACCCCGGAGGGCAAAGGAAACAAGATCGACAACCTTTTTTTCCGCATCAGCCGGTTCAATATCTTTATCATCGGTTTTCTCATCTTTGCCGCTGTGTTCCTCTACTGGGTCCTGCCGAACCTCATCACTTTCATTGCCCGCACCGGCATGGAAACCATCGTTGATTTCAAGTGGTTTTTCCTGGCCGTGGTGGTGGCTGTATTCTCCTTGTTTGCCTGGTTCATGTATATGAAGTACAAGCTTGCCCAGAAGAGCATGGAGGCCCAGGCCGAGATCCGGAAATATGAGCTTCAACTCGAGTACAAACGTGCCGCAGGAAACGTGAATGCACTTGGTTACGACGACGGAACAGAGCACAAGATGCTGGGGTATGTGGAACCGGTATTCGAGGATGAAGAGGAGAACAAAGAGAGATGAAGATAGTAACGACCCACAAGGGAACCGATTTTGACGCACTTGCCTCCCTGGTGGCTGCCACATTGGTCTATCCAGGGGCACTGCCCGTGCTTCCCATGTCCATAAACCCCAATCTCAAGGGATTTCTTTCCATCCACAAGGATCTGTTTGATTTCTACACGGCAAAGGAGATCGACCTTGACGAGGTGGACACCCTCATCGTGGTGGACACCAACTCCTGGTCACGGCTGGAGGGGATGGGGGACCTGAGGCACCGGGATGATCTGAACATCATCCTCTGGGATCACCATGTCGAGGGGGACATCGAGGCGGACGAGGTGGTCCGGGAGGAGATTGGGTCCACCATCACCCTTATGATCCGGGAGCTTTTAAGGCAGCGCAAGATCCTGACCCCCATCCAGGCCACCCTTTTCCTGATGGGGCTTTACGAGGACACGGGAAACCTCTCCTTTCCCTCCACCCTTGCCGAAGATGCCAGGGCCGCAGCCTATCTTCTGGACAGAAAGGCGGACCTGAATATCCTGTCAACCTTCCTGCGCCAGGCCTACGGTAAGAAGCAGAAGACCATTTTGTTCGAGATGATCCAGAACGCCGAGCGCAGTGAGATCTCCAGCTTCAGCGTCAGCATCAGCGTGATGGAGGTGGAGGGCCATGTCCAGAATCTCTCCATGGTGGTCCAGATGTACCGGGAGATCGTCAATGTGGATGCCGCCTTCGGCATCTTCAGGGATGCCAGCCGGGACCGCTGCATGGTGATCGGCCGGAGCAACGTGGATGAGCTCAACATGGGGGTCATCATGCGGAGTATGGGGGGCGGCGGGCACCCGGGTGCCGGATCAGCCCTGCTGAAAAAGACCAATCCCGACGTTATCCGGGAGATGATCGAGGAGATGATCAAGGGCAACCAGCAGACCTCGGTCATGCTCAGCGATATCATGTCCTACCCGGTTACCACGGTGAACCATGCCACCCCGGTGGAGGAGGTGGCCATGATCCTGCGGGATCTCGGGTGCACAGGTCTTCCCGTGGTGGACGATGATGAAAAACTCGTGGGGGTGATCTCCAGGCGGGATTTCAGGAAGATCAGAAAGGCCAATCACATGAGTTCCCCGGTCAAGGCGTTCATGAGCCGGAAGGTGGTCACCATCCCTCCGGACAGGGGCGCCATTGATGCTGCAAGGCTGATGATCAAGCATGATATCGGCCGGGTGCCGGTCATGGAAGACGGCAAGATCATCGGTATCGTGACCCGGTCGGATGCCATGCTCTACTTTTACGATCTGTTGCCCGATTAATGGGGTCAGACTTAGCTTATTGCGACTAAACCCAAAGAAATGAGTTGTTATATCAATAAGCTAAGTCTGACCCCGGTGTATTGTATTAGCTTATTGCGGCTAAACTAAAATAATGAGCACTTACACCAATAAGCTGAGTCTGACCCCGGTGTATACCGTTTAGAAGCCGAGTTTCTTTGTGGCCCACACCCTGAGTTTCTCCCTGAATATCTTGGCGTTATGCCGGATATCCACGGGGAACGAGGGATGGATCAGGATGTGCTCGATGCTTTTTGTCAGGTCGTTTGAAGCCGCAAGCTCCTTAAGCTCCCGGATCATCTTCTTTTTGTTGTTTACCTTTGGAGCCATTTCAATGCAGATCACCGGGGTCTGCACCTCTTTGGGTCCCACTCCCACAAGGGCGCTTCGAAACACGGACTCGTGGTTGTTGAAGATCGCCTCACAGGGGATGGTATAGAGGTTTTTGCTGCCGGTCACCACCCGGTGGCTCTTTCTTCCGCAAAACCAGATTCTTCCTTTAGTGTCCTGCCATCCCAGGTCCCCCATCCTGTGCCAGAAACCGTCTTTGTCCTCGATCTTTGCCAGCATGTCCTCTTCGGGATTGTTATAGTAGTGCCGTGTCACCAGCGGGGCCTTGGCAATGATCTCGCCCACCTCGTTCTCCCCAAGCACCAACCCTTCGGAAAAGCGCTTGATGGGGTCGTCGCTCAGTTTGATGACGGCCACCCGGGTGTTGCATATGGGCCTTCCGATGCACATGCCGTATCCCTGCTCGGAAAGGGACCGCGTCTCTTCCAGGATCTCGTTGCTTCCAATGGAGAGAATGGGGACGGACTCGGTGGCGCCGTAAGGGGTGTGGATCTCGGCGGTGTCGGAGAGCATGGAGGAGAACTGCTCGATGTTTGCCGGGGTTACGGGGGCGCCGGCAGAGATCACCCTTCGGAGTGATGGCAGCTTGACCTGGTTCTCTTTGCCGAATTTTCCCACCCGGTTCAACAGGGCCGGGGAGGCAAACATGTTGGTTACCCCGTGGTTCTCGATGGCTTCGATGATCCGTTCCGGGTTGACAAAGGCGGGCTTTGTCGGGTCCATGTCCGGGATGACGGCCGTCATGCCCAGGGCCGGGTCAAACAGTGCGAACAAAGGAAAGGTGGGAAGGTCGATCTCGTCGGGTTCGATCCTGAAGTGCTCCTGGATCTGGGTGAGCTGGGCATTGAAGTTGCCGTGGGTGTAGACCACTCCCTTGGCAGGTCCGGTGCTTCCCGTTGTAAAGAGGATGGCTGCGTTTTCATCGCTGGTGGTTCGCGCAACAGGAAAGGGCTCGTCCGTATCGATCTTGAGTTCGTCCAGGTTGTAGCCGCCCCAGAACCACCGTTTTCCCACGGTGATCCAGGTTTTGACCGTCTTGAAAAACCCGGGTTTGATTTTCCTTAATACATGGGCCTTTTCAATGCCGATAAAGGCCTCGGGCTTTCCCTGCTCAAAGCAGGAGAGCATGCGGTCGATTCCCATGCCGGGATCGACAACCACAGGCACTGCGCCCACCTTGAACATGGCAAAGATAAGGGTGAAAAATTCCATGCCCGGAGGAACCATGAGGATGGTTCGGGTGCCCCGGACGATCCCGGTCTTTTCAAGGCCAAAGGCGAGGCGATCGCTCTCCTTTTCAAGTTGGCGAAAATTAAGTTGGCTATAGAGAACCCGGCCCTTGCTGTCCCTTGAATCGGGATAGACAACGGCCCTTTTAAAAGGGTAGATCTCGGCGCTCCGTTTCAGCCAGGATGAGATATTGACATAGTCGTTCATGGGGATACCCTGTATGTCCTAAAAATTATGAATGAATAAGCGTTGTCACGTAAGTTCTTATTTCAGATTTTTCATGGTTTGTCAGTATTTTTTTATAAGAAAATTTTTCCTGCCACCGGACAGGGTCGCAAAGAGCGCCGCAGGCCCTTGACGAAACCGCGGTTGCGCTGTAAGTTGATCACATTTTTTCGTTGCAGGTTTTATTGAACATGAACATGGATATTATCGTATGAACAAGAAGTGGACCCTGGGGGATATCATCGATCTTGAATATCTCCTGGAGCAGGATAAAAGGTGCCAGGAGGAGGATCGCCTTCAACAGCGGGACAGGGATCTCTACCTGGACCATGTGGCACCCCGGCTGACCTCCGCCATTGACAAGGAAAAATCGCCCAGGGCGTTTCACAGCATCCTTGTCAGGCTCTGGCTCTCCCTGATTCGCAAAAACAACGGCATCTTTCCGGGAAAGCTCTGCGACGAAGGATTCCGGTTGTTGCGAACGGCTTTTTTCGTTGGGGGCATTGCCATGGGTCTGGCTCTGAGTCTGTCGCTCTTTTCCTATACCGGCAGGCTGCCCCTGAACATCAGTTATTTTTTAGGTCTCACCCTGGTCCCCCAGACCCTGCTGCTTTTTATCACCCTGGGATATCTCATTGTGATGGTGACCCGGCCGGGCAAAGGATTTGGGTTCGGGTTGTACCCGCTTCTCGGACTTTTGGTGGAACGGGCTGTCAAACGGCTTCACCAACGGGCCATGGATCGGCTTTCTCCGGAAAAGCAGGGGGCATTGGCCTCAGCCCTAGGGGTGTTGCGCAGGTCCCGGAAAACTTATGGCCTCCTCTTTTTCTGGCCGTTGTTTATTCTGATGCAGCTCTTTGGTGTGGGGTTCAACATGGGGGTGATCGCAACCCTCCTTGGCCGGGTCGCGTTTTTTGACACGGCCTTTGGCTGGCAATCCACCCTGGCCCTGGGCCATGGGCTCGTGTTCAAGGCGGTCTCTTTTGTGGCCCTTCCCTGGTCCTGGGCGTTTCCGGAGGGCATCGGGTTTCCATCCATTGCCCAGATTGAGGGGACCCGGCTGATTCTCAAGGACGGGATCTACAACCTTGCCACCCAGGATCTTGTATCCTGGTGGCCGTTTCTCTGCCTCAGCGTGGTGTTTTACGGCCTTTTGCCCAGGCTGGCCCTTCTTTCCTGGGGTGCCGCGGCCCAGGCCCGGGCGCTCAACGGCCAGGGGTTTGACCGTTGGGAACTGAAAAAGCTTGTGAACCGGCTTGTGACGCCCATCGTATCCACAGAACCCCTTACCCCCCAAGCGCAGGTTCCGGAATCCAGGGAGCCTGCAGCGCCCCGGGAGAAGGCGGCAGAGGATCTGTCAGACCGGTTTCTTGCCCTGGTCCACGATGATATCTACGACGACGCCTGCCATGGGGATGGATTCAAAACAATTGTGCGGCAATCCATGAACTGTTATGTTGGAGATATCATGCGGATCGGCCTCGACTTTTCCCAAGAGATCGATGCCATGGGCGCTGTTCTCGACCCCACCGGGCCGGAACAGGAGGCGCCTGTTTCAGGCATCCTTCTGCTCCAGGAGGCCTGGCTTCCCCCCATCCGGGAGATCCTCGATTTCATAGCGCATATCCGGCGTGTCAGCGGGACCATGCCCCTGGTGGTGGTCCTCATCGGAAAGCCCGGACCCGATACCATATTTACAGCGACAGATCCCCGGGACAGGGAGATCTGGAACATGAAGATCAACAGCCTGGGAGATCCCCTGGTCCATGTTGAAACCTTGGTGAAACAATGAGTGTAAAAGAAGTTCCCGAATTTGCCATTATAGGGCACCCCAACGAGGGGAAATCCTCGGTGGTATCGACCCTGGCGGAAAACGACAGGGTCAGGATCGGCCCCTATCCCGGAGAGACGGTTCACTGCCAGACCTTTCCTGTGACCATAGACAAGGCCGAGGTGATCCGGTTCACCGACACCCCGGGATTCCAGAAGCCGAAACAGACCCTTCGCTGGTTTGAGAACTACAAGGGCCCCCAGGACCGGATGGTGCAGGCCTTTATCGAGGCCCACAGGGACGATCCGTCCTTCAGGGACGAGTGCGAGCTCCTGGGCCCGGTTGCCCGGGGCGCCGGCATCATCTATGTGGTTGACGGCTCAAGGCCTGTGAGGGGGGATGACAGGGCCGAGATGGAGATATTGAGGCTCACCGGCCGCCCCCGCATGTCCATCATCAACTGCAAGCAGGATGACACCCTCTATCTTGACGCCTGGAAAAACGAGTTTCGCCGGACGTTCAACAGCATTCGGGAGTTCAATGCCCACAGGGCCACCTACAGGGAACGGATTGAGCTTCTGGAGTGTTTGAAGAGCGTGGACCAGGACTGGCAGGAGGCCCTTTTGCGGGTGATCCATGCCTTTAAGCGGGACTGGGACCACCGCATGGTGCTTGCCTCCCTGATTATTGTCACCATGGTTGAGGAGATCCTCTGCGCCACCACCGAGGGAACCCTTGGGGAGGGGGCAGACCCCAAAGCGCTCAGGGCCAGGCTGGAAAATAATTTCATCAACAAGGTCAAAAAGATTGAACACAGTGCCCATGGCGACATCCGGCGGCTATTCAAGCACAACATCTTCAATGTGGAGCTGCCCAGAAACTCCATCCTCAACGAAGATCTCTTCAGCGAAACCACCTGGAAGTTTCTCGGTTTAAGCCCACGGGAGGTGGCCGTTGCTGCCGGCGTTGCCGGTGCCGGTGCCGGTGCCATTGTGGATACGGCGGCAGCAGGCCTGACCTTTGGCATCTTTTCAACCCTGGGCGGGGTTGCCGGAGCCGCAGCCGCCATCCTGGGGGGCAGCCGCATTGCAGGGCTGAAGCTTAAGGGGGTCAGGCTTGGTAAGGATCAGATCATTATCCGGCCGGCCCCGGATGCCCAGTTCATGTATGTTCTACTGGACAGGGCCTTTCTCTTTTACGCCACGGTGATCAACTGGGCCCACGGCCGAAGGGATTATACCGATCCCGGCAAGGGGGAGACAAAGGGCGCAGGCGTGACACAGTCATGGGACAGAGGGACCAAAAAGATCTGTAACGACTTTTTTAAGAAAACCGTGGCCGGAACCAGCAGAAAGAGGGAGGAGGCGAGGTCCGCCATGGTGAGCCGGATTGCGGAACGGCTCAGGCAGTTATAGGTGGGGTCAGGCCTAACTTATTAGCTTATTGTCAGTCTGGCCATAAAATTAAGTGCGGCATCGTTTATCAAGGGCTACATAAATTTTTTCTTAAGCTTGTGAATGGTTCCCTTGACCAATCCCCGGGGAACCTCTTCCGTGGTTGCCTTGATTCGATCCGTTAATGCAATCACAGGCTCCAGGGCCTTGTTGGCGCTGGTTGCAAGTTCCGTCTTCTCCTGTTCCATCCGGGTCCTTCCCGATTCCGGGTTGACCTGGAAGGTGACATAGAGGGCCTTGACGCTTTTCTCGATCTTGGCAAAGCTCTGAACGCTCTTTCTCCTTGCATCCTGCCAGATCTTTTTCTCCTTGTCTGCAATGGCTGACTGGTCCGGATAGGTTGCGCCGATCTCCTCTATCCGTTGGATCTCCCTGTCCAGCAGGGTGATCTCCTTGTTAAACAGCACAAGGGCGTCATAGAGGTCGGGAATATTCTTAAAGCTGAATCTTACCATCTCCTGGGGCAGGGTGACATGGGGCAGGTCCTGGGCTGCATAGGTCCTGCCCGTTTCCTTTTTAGTGAAAAAGGTGTAACCGGCAAATCCGGCCGATGCCAGGACCGCAAGCAGGGTTACGATAAGAAAGGCCTTTTTCAGGGGAAAACGTGGCTTTTTTTTCGGTTTTGCCGGCGTTTCCGGGGCCTCGTTCTTTGCCTTCCTCTTTGCCTTGGCAGACTTTTTCGGTTCAGGGACGCTGTCAGCCTTTTCAGCCTTTTTTTTCTTTTTACCAAACATGGTTTATGTTCATACCTGAGTGGCTGTAAAAAGTCAAAAAAAAGATGTTGCATTTTTTCATCAGCTGTGGGAGTAAATAGAACAGCATAACCCATAAAGGAGTCCGAGATGAATAAAATTGACGGTTTGATACAAAGAATTCTTGAAGTGACCGGGATAAGCTCCCAGACAGAGCTTGCCGAGGCCCTTGGAATCAACCGTTCCGGTATCACCCACGCACGAAAAAAAGACCGGATTCCCGACAAATGGATCGTTAAACTCTATCGGAAATTCGGTCTCAATCCCGTGTGGATAGAGAGCGGGGTGGGCCGTGTGTTTCTCAACCAGGAGAGCTGCCAGGACATGGAGTTCAAGAAGATTCCCAAGGTGATGGCCAGGCTTTCGGCCGGCAGCGGTTCCTTTGATACCTTGTCGGATGTGACCGGCTATCTCTCATTCCAGTCAAAGTGGCTGGCCACCAAGGGAGCGGCGAACTCCATGGTCGCCATGGAGGTATTTGGGAACAGCATGGAGCCGGAGCTCAGGGAAGGGGACACCGTATTGATCGATCAGTCCCAGATCGAGATCCTTGCCGGTGCCATTTATGCCGTTGGCGTGGAAGAGACGATCCTTGTGAAGCGGATAGAGAAGCATCCTTATAAACTGGTCCTGTGCAGCGATAACCGGGATTACACGCCCATTTATCTCCAGCAGGACGAGATGGAGCGGGTGCGGATCATCGGCAAGGTGGTATGGAGTTGCAGGGAGTACAGGTAGGTTAAAAAAATTTATAGGCGTTGTTTAGTTTTTTCATCATTGGGTTAAAAAATTCACAACAGGAGATACACAATGCAACGGAAAAAGAAAACGGTTCAAGAGCAGCTGGTGCTGATGATGGCGGGCCTCCTTTGGGTAACGGGTCTTCTTCTGGCCGGCAGTGACAATCCTTATATGCCCTGGAGCAACCTGGGCGGCCTTGCACTCTTTTACGGGGCCTCGGTGGTGATGGCAAGGCAGATCGAAACCTCCGGACAAACTTCCCTTGGCAAGGTCTCGGACATCAAGCCGTTACCCCCGTGTTCCGCCAGCCGCCCCATCCGCGGCAGCTCCGGCACCCAAGGCAGTTCCGCCGTTTCCGGCTCCCGGGGGGCATCCCAGGGGCGTTATAGCCTGAAACATGCCATGGCGGTTTTGTTACGGGGATAAAATTCTTTTTGGGTGCCAAAAACCCTGTTCCCAGGGGCTCCAAAAAATGGTATTCATGGCGTGAATTCAATGATTCGATCTATCCATGAAACTTAAGGAGATAATAATGGAAGCACCAGAGAGAAATCTTGCCCTTGACCTTGTTAGAACCACCGAAGCCGCGGCGCTCTCGTCGGGCCGATGGCTTGGCAAGGGGGACAAGGAGAACGGCGACCAGGCAGCGGTTGAGGCCATGCGCGTATCGTTCAAGGCTCTTGACATCGACGGAACCGTCATCATCGGCGAGGGGGAGAAGGACAATGCCCCCATGCTCTACAATGGAGAAAAGCTGGGTAACGGCAAGGGCCTCAAGGTGGACATCGCCGTGGATCCTGTTGAAGGGACCAACCTTCTGGCCACGGGCAGGCCCAATGCCATTGCCGTGGTCAGTGCGGCCCCGGCCGGCGCCATGCTCGACCCCGGTCCCAGCTATTACATGAAAAAACTGGTGGTTCCGGCACCTGCAAAAGGGGTTGTGGATCTTGATGCACCGGTTCTGGACAACCTGAAGAAGGTCGCGGTGGCTTTGTCCAAGGATGTGACCGATCTTGTGGTCTTTGTTCTGGACAAGCCCAGGCACCAGGGGCTGATCCGGGATATCAGGGATGCCGGCGCACGGATTCAGCTCCATACCGACGGGGACGTGGCAGGCGCCCTCATGGCGGTGAATCCCGATTGCGAGGTGGACCTGATGATGGGCACCGGCGGAACCCCCGAGGGCGTGCTTGCGGCTTGCGCCATCAAGGCCCTTGGCGGCGAGATGCTCTCAAGGTTTGATCCCCAGCTTGAAACGGAGAAAAAGGCTGTCATGGAGTTTGGCCTCGACCTTAAGCAGACCCATACGGTGGACACCCTGGTCAAGAGCGACGATGTCTATTTTGCCGCCACCGGCATCTCCGGCGGCACCTTTATTCCCGGCGTCCGTTATACGGGAAACGGTGCCATCACCCACTCCATGTGCATGCGCGGCAAGACCGGCACCATACGGATCATCGAGTCCAGGCATAACTGGGACAAGCTGATGAGCTTCAGTTCGGTAAAGTACGACTCCTGATCTTTCCTACCCTGTCCCGGGTGATCTGATTTGCTGCCGGGGGGAGAGCACGGTCTTTCCTCCTGGTAGCAATCCATTCCCGAAATCTTTCCCTCCCAATTGGTGCTTTTCCTTAAGACTTTCCATCCACAGGTTGTTCCGGCGAACTGTTTTTTCTATGTGTGAATGACAGTCATGGGGTGGATCACTGTTGTTTTTGTCGATGATATGGTCTGGTTTGGGATTAAAAAAGGGTGGGATCCACCTGATTTATCAGGTGGTTATATTTTTGAATTAGAATGGTTGTTCTAATTTTAGAGCCATTGTTGATTTTTTGTTGACAGATGGAATTACTATGCATAGTATCCCGCCTATCACGTTCGATTGCTATGTAAGGAAAAACTATACCTATGGAGATAACAGTGTTTACTATATCGATCTTTAATACTGATGCATTATTAATGTTTAACAAAGAAAGGAAGGTGGAAAGGTGAAAAAGTTAGTTTTGTTATTGACGGTTGTTCTCCTGGCTGCAACCGACAGCCATGCGGGTCTTCTCCAAACCTTCGGTATCGGCGCAAACGCAACGTCACAGGGAGAAGCTGTGGTGGCCCATGCCAACGATCCTTTTGCTGTGTACTACAACCCTGCCGGTCTGACCCTCATCAAGAAACCCGTGGTGACCACCGGTGTCATGATTTATGACGCCAAGGTGAAAATTACGGATTTTAAGCTGACTTCCTCGGTAGCGGGCGATACTAATTTCAATACCGGCCCTGGTGATTTTGAGTCCAACGGTGACCTGATTATCAATCCCAACATGGGTTTTGCCATGCCCATTAACGATAAATGGGGTTTTGGCATCGCAGCCTACGCTCCCTACGGCCTTCATCTTAAGTGGGACAAGGAGTACTCCAAGAACCCCGGGGCCCTTTATGCCTGGGAGTCCAAGTATGCCCGCACTGTGGTGACGCCCGGCTTTGGTTATAAGATTTCAGACAAGCTTTCCGTTGGATTTGGTCTCAGCCTTGGCAAATCCATCTCCGATGCCGGTAAGACCTATCCGCCGAATGCTACCATGGGCACCACGGAACCGAGCTATCTGACGCTTGAATCCGAAGATGATTTCAACTGGTCCTTTAACGTGGGTGTCATGTATCGTCCCATTGATCAGATCTCCCTGGGATTGACCTACCGGAGCCGGACCGATGCCGATTTTGAGGGTGATGTGCTGATGAACGGTAATAAGGTCGGGAAGGTAACAATGGATTATGACCATCCTGAATGCGTTCAGGCGGGTGTTCGATATTTCGCCAACAAGGATCTCTCCATTGAGTTCGATATGACCTGGACCCGCTGGAACATTCTTGATGAGCAGGTGGAAGAATCCCCAGCCTTCCCGGGGGGCTCTGTCCATCATGATCGCGACTGGACCAATGAGATCCAGTATAAAGTCGGTCTGGAATGGAAGATCACCGATTACTTTGCCCTTAGAACCGGTTACGTCTATGATCCCACGCCGGTGCCCAACTCCACCTTTGATCTGGGCTGGCCCGACACCGACCGCAACGTTTACAACCTGGGATTTGGCTGGGACATCACCGAGCGATGGCACATTGACGGCGTAATTCAGCATGTCAGGAGCACCTCGGTCCGGAAGATCAGCGGGGACAGCAGTGAGCTCAACCACAACTACGGACAGATTGTCTCGGGCGGGACCGGGGGAGCCATTCCAGCTGATACCGTGGAAGTATCCTTTGGTGATGAAGGCATCCTCTGGGGATACGGCATCAACGTCAGCTACACCTTTTAATATAGTTCTCCTAAACTTTCTTCAGCCCCTGCCCGGAAAATTTCCTGGCAGGGGCTTTTTAGTTTTCCTTCCTGGATCGATATTTTCCAGGTTGATATGGTCAGTAGAACTTCCCTAAAACATGGACAGGAATGTCAGTAAATCTATTTTAATAAAAATTAAAAATCGCGAAATTGGTTGTTTCCGGTTCATGGGAATATATTTTCAGGTGAATCTTGAATTCGGGCTCTCTTTGTGCTCTATTTCTCTTGATCCCCAAAAAAACAATCACCTATCCACAGAACAATTAAAAGGACATGGCATGGACTGGAAGCTGAAATCTGTACATGGGCGAAATCATGCTGAACCGTTTGGTTGTAAAATTTTCTTTTGGGTATCTCTTGCCGCACTGATTCTTTTTTTGTGCGGATTCTCCAACATGGCGAAGGCTGGGGAGGCTGAGGTTGACAAACCCTACGGCGCCTCTGTCCCAAGCTCCGGCCAGCGGCAGCTCCAGGTCTACGAGGTTCCGGATTCAGCCCTGCCACAGCAGAGCGGGATCCTTTACCGGCCCCCCTCCTTCTACCTTCAGCACAAGGGCCTGGTGTGGAACGTGATCCTGATTTTCGGGCTGATGACCACGGTCCTTCTGGGGCTTGGCTACTGCCTGGTTCGTTCACGCCGGGCAGAGCAGGCCCAGGGCCGCAGTGAGGAAAAATACAGGAATCTTTTCACGACCTCGGAAGACGCGATTATTCTCATTGACAGGGATGAAGGTTTTCTGGATTGCAACCCGGCAGCACTTAAAATGTTCGCAGTCCCATCAAAGGATGGGTTTCGTCTATTGTCCCCGGCAGACCTGTCTCCTGGGTTTCAGCCTGATGGTCATTCCTCTGCAGACCTTATCGGAATCGTAAACGCCAAGATCCTTGAACATGGATCGGGTCTCGTTGAATGGCTGTTCAGGGGGCTTGACGGGCGGGAATTTCCGGCAACGATTCTTGCCACCCGGATGGAACTTGGCGACAGAACCATATTTCAGGGAACGGTCCGGGACATCACCGAGCGCAAGATGGCGGAAGAAGCCCTTCGCCAGCGACTGGAATACCAGCATGGCGTTGGTGAGTGCATCGCCGTACTGGCGGAGTTGGGGGATCCCGGTGATAATCTGTCCCGGGTGACTGAAATACTTCGGAGTGTCGTGGATGTCAGCCGTGCTTATATCTTTAAAAACGAAGACGATCCTGAGCTGGGGCTTTGCATGACCCAGGTGCATGAATCCTGTGCTGATGACGTGGTTCCGCAAATCGATAATCCCCAATTGCGTCATTTGCCCTATAGCCTGGGCACGCCGTCGTTGTTGACCGTACTTCAGGCGGGAAAACCTTTTGCCAATCTGGTCTCGGAGCTTGCAGATCCGGAACGTGATATTATGAGGGCGCAGGGAGTACTATCCTTTTTAATCCTCCCCATCTATGCCGGAGAGTACCTGTGGGGCTTCATTGGTTTTGACGACTGCGAAACTCCCCGGCAGTGGCAGGCGGAGGATATCCAGATCATTCGTTCCATTGCCCATGCCATTGGCGCCGCCATCCTCCGGTGGGAGGCTGTTGAGGCGCTGCGGGTTGAAAGGGCCCAGCTGCTTTCCATCTTCGACAGCATAGACGAGGTTATCTATGTGTCTGATACGGACACCAATGAGCTGTTGTACGTGAATCAGGCCCTGGAAAAGTCCTTTGACAAGGAGCTGATCGGTGAGCTCTGCTACAAGGTGTTCCAGGGGCTTGACTCCCCTTGTGACTTCTGTTCCAACGAGATCATTCTGAAACAGAAACCTGAACCCTATAAGTGGGAGTATCATAATTCAACCCATGGCAAAACCTTTGCCATTGTCGATCGCATCATAAAATGGCCGGACGGCCGGGACGTCAGATTTGAGCTTGCCATTGATATCACAGAGCGCAGACGGGCGGAAGAATTCTTAAAGAAGAGCGAGGAGCGTTTTGAGCTGGCCATGGCTGTTGCCAATGAAGGCATATGGGATTGGGATATTAAGACCGACAAGGAGCTTTTTGACGACCGCTATTATACCATGGCCGGGTATGAGCCCGGTGAATTCCCCGGGGTTCTTGAAGAGTGGAAGAAACGGGTTCATCCCGATGATATCGGGAAAGCCCAGGGTGCCATAGATCTGTACCTGGCCGGCCGGGCTTCTGCTTATAAGGCTGAATTCAGGTTCAGGAAGAAAGATGGCACCTGGATGTGGATCATGGCAAGGGGAAAGGTTGTTTCCCGTGACGAGGAAGGCAACCCCGTACGCTTTGTGGGGACCCACAGCGACATCACGGAACTGAAACAGACGGAAAAAGCCCTGCGCCGTGCCCAGAAAATGGAAGCCGTGGGTCAGCTTACCGGCGGTATTGCCCATGATTTCAACAATATCCTCGGTGTCATCCTCGGTAACCTTGATCTGCTCAAGCTCCAGGCAGGGAGTAACAAAAAAGCCCGCAAACGGATTGGAGCCGCCCGCAAGGCCGCCATCCGCGCAGCCGATCTCACCAAACAGCTCCTTGGTTTCTCCCGGAGACAGGCCGAGCATGTTGCTGTTACGGATATCAACCGGGTGATCCGGGACATGGGGAACCTGATCGGGAGGTCCCTTACCCCGGAAGTGGTGGTGGAATACAGTCTTGAGAAGAACCTGTGGCTCACCGGTATCGATCTTGGCTATTTTGAAGACGCTCTGCTCAACCTGGTGCTCAACGCCCGGGACGCCATGCCCGGCGGGGGGAGGCTCTTTATCGAGACCGCCAATCGCATTTTAGATGGCCACCCATGCGCCTCAATTGCCGACGTCCCGCCCGGGGAGTATGTTCAGCTTACGGTGGGGGACAGCGGTTCAGGCATCCCGGCGGAGAACCTTGATCGCATTTTTGAGCCTTTTTTCACCACAAAGCCCCAGGGCAAAGGTACCGGGCTCGGCCTTGCCATGGTGTTCGGTTTTGTTGAGCGTTCCGGGGGGCATATCAAAGCCTGTTCGGATCTTGGCATTGGCACAAGTTTTCGTCTCTATCTGCCCCGGACTGAGGGGGAGGTGCTGCCGTTGGCGCCCGGGCCTGATTTACCGGCCGTTCTTCCCTTTGGGTGCGAGACCCTTATGGTGGTGGATGATGAGGCAGAGCTGCTTGAGCTTGCCCGTACAACCCTGGAGCCTCTGGGATACAGGGTTGTGACCGCCTCCAACGGCCACCAGGCCCTGGCCCGGCTGGCTGAAGAATCCTGTGTGGACCTGCTGTTCAGCGATGTGCTGATGCCGGGCGGGATCAATGGTTATGAGCTGGCTGAAGAGGCCTGCGCCCGGTATCCGCACCTTAAGGTGCTGCTGACCTCGGGGTATACGGCAAAGGCGACGGCCAGGAATGCCAGGGCCCGGTTCGACTCAAACCTGTTAAGTAAACCATATACCCAGGCCGATATGGCGACCCGGGTGCGGGCGGTCCTGGGGGAGAACCGGCAATGCGGGGTTCATAACGTTTTGGATTTGTGATTGTCAGTGGACTCCGATTCTGCTAATGTAGGTCGTTTAATGGGAATTGCTTTTAACATAACTTACTAAGTCAGGATGTGTTTACAGATGATTCGGTTTAAGAAAGTTAACAAATGGTACGGACCTTTCCATGTTCTTAAAGATATTGATTTCCATGTTCCGCCTGGCGGTGTCAGTGTGGTATGCGGGCCCAGCGGCTCCGGAAAAAGTACCTTGATTCGCTGTATCAACAAGCTGGAACCCATTGACAACGGCGAAATAATCGTTGATGGAATGAAGGTCCATGATCCCCAGACCAACCTGACCCGGCTCAGGACCGAAGCCGGTTTCGTATTCCAGCAATTTAATCTCTATCCCCACATGACCGTGCTTGAGAACATAACCCTTGCGCCCCTTAAGGTGAGGAAGTATTCCAAGGGCGAGGCAAAGGATATTGCCATGGCTCTCCTTGAAAAGGTCGGGATCCATGAGAAGGCCGACTCCTATCCTTCCCAATTGTCCGGAGGCCAGCAGCAGCGGGTGGCCATTGCAAGGGGGCTTGCCATGCAGCCCAAGATCATGCTGTTTGACGAACCCACCTCGGCCCTTGATCCGGAAATGATCAACGAAGTGCTGGATGTCATGCGAAATCTTGCCCGGGAGGGGATGACTATGATCGTGGTAACCCATGAGATGGGGTTTGCACGGGAAGTTGCCAATGAAGTGGTTTTCATGGATTCAGGAGTCATTGTTGAGACAAATTCCCCTGAGGAATTTTTCAATAATCCTGAAAATGAACGGACCCGACAGTTCCTCAGTAAGATCCTTTCCCACTGATGTCCAGGGGGAGATAGATAGTATCAGTCGAAGAGACCTTGGTTTGTTCGACACATACAAAAACACCATAGAAGGAGATTTTTTAATGCGCATGACAAGAAAAGTTGTATTGCTCTCGATTTTGATTTCTACTCTGTTTTTTGCTGGGACCTCGTTTGCCGGTCCTGTATTTGACCGTGTTAAGGAGACCGGTGTCGTAAACATCGGACTTCAGTTCAACAGTATTCCGGCGGCCTTTTACAATGCCAAGAACCAGTGGGTTGGATTTGATGTCGATGTCGCGGCAGAAGTAGTAAAGCATCTTACTCCTTATGTGGGAAAAGAACTTAAGTTAAAAAAAGTCAAGGTGAACAACAAGACCAGGATCTCCTTCCTGACATCGGGCCGGATCGATATCAGTACTTCCAACATGACCCACAAACGGGAGAGGGATAAGTCCATTGATTTCTCCATCACCTATTTCTTTGATGGCCAGAAAATCATGGTCAAGAAAGGCAAATATGCCAGCATCAAAGATCTGGTTGGAAAACGGGCCTGTGCCATGCAGGGTACCACCAGTGAGAAAAACCTTGCCAACCTTTATAAATCCCTTGGTGATACAGAGACCGACAAGAACATCGTAAGTTTCCAGACCGCTGCCGACTGTTTTCTTGCCCTGAGTCAGGGTAAGGTGGAAGCATGGTCAACGGACAGCACCATCCTTCTGGGTTATGCTGCTAAAATGCCCGGCAAATTTGAGCTCATCGGCGATTTTATCAGCAACGAGCCTTACGGAATGGGAGTTCCCCAGGACGACAGTGCCTGGAGGGACGCCATCAACTTCGCACTCCAGGATATGTGGAACGACGGTACATACCATGCCGTTTACAACAAATGGTATGGTCCTGACACAGACTACTATTTCCCCCTGACCGAGCAGATCGAAATGTGGCCATAGGGAGCTCAGGTTAATCTTAAGTTTCCGGTTTGTTTTGCGGGACTGCCCCCCCCCGGGGCAGTCCCGTCTTTGTCCAATTGATATATCCATTGACTAATTTTTAAGGTATTCTCCATGGGAAGTGCTTCTGTAAAAGGAGAGGGCTCGGCGAACTTTATTTACTTGCTTAAGCAGTGCGGCGTCGTCGTTGGACTGGCTCTGATCATTTATCTCATTTTCAGCAATGCTGATATGGGGTATGATTTTCATTGGGCCGTGATCTATGAAAAGAATCAGACCTATAAGGAAATTTTCGGGTTGTGGCTGCTTCGCGGCCTGTTGCTGACCATAAAGATATCCGTTATCTCCGCGCTTTTTGCCCTGGGTCTGGGAACCATCTTTGGAATCGGACGGCTCTCTTTGTTCAAGCCGTTCAACTGGCTTGCCACCTGTTATGTGGAGCTGTTCAGAAACACCCCCCTTCTTGTGCAGATGTTCTTCTGGTATTTTGCATTTCCTCTGATGCTGCCGGAGGCCTGGGTCTCCTTTCTCAACAATCACAATTTTGAATTCGTGGCATCCATCCTCGGGCTTTCCATCTATACCGGTGCCTATATTGCAGAGATCGTGCGGGCAGGGATTCAGTCCGTACCCAAAGGCCATACTGAAGCAGCCGTGGCTTCCGGGCTTTCAACCGTGCAGACCTTGCGGTATGTGATTCTTCCCCAGGCGTTCCGGGTGATCATTCCGCCCCTTGGCAGTGAATTTCTGAACAACATGAAAAACTCCTCCCTGGCCATGACCATTGGGGTCGGAGAGCTGTGCTGGCAGTTCCAGCAGATCGAATCCTTTACCTTCAAGGGATTTGAAGCAACAACGGCTGCAAGCGTCATCTATCTTTCGCTTTCCCTGGGAATCAGCCTTGTCATGAACTCCGTGGGCCATCATCTCAAGATCGGGCCGGCAAAGAAGCTCAATCTCTTTGACATCCTTTTAAGTAAAATGGTCGCCCCTGTTCTTATGCTGATCCGGATCCTGCCCGGCGCCATGCAGTATTTTACCCAGAAAATCCGTTCCCAGACCGATGACGAGATAGAGATTTCAGCAACGGTCTCACCCTTAAAGCTCTTTTTCAACAGGGTCATCGCCGTTCTGACCATGACGTTCAAGGGCATATTACTTGCCCTCATTATCTCCATCCTGGTGCTTTCCGTCAAAGGGCTGATCAATTTCAACTGGGGCGTCATTAAAGGCAATTTTGTTTCCCTGCTGATCTGGATCTATCCTGCGGGAGCCGAAAGCGGCGAGTTCTTTAACGGACTGGGCGGTCTTTCCATCAGTTTCCTCATGGCCGTCATCTCAATTTCCGTCAGTTTTTTCATCGGCCTTGCCGTGGGCATTGCACGGCTGTCAAAAAATCCCTACATCAACACCCCTGCAGTGCTCTATATCGAGATCATCCGCGGCAATCCCCTTATCCTGGTGATCTTTTGGGTATACTTTTTCTCTCCCATCATCACGGGCATGGATATCAATGTGTTCTGGAGCGCAACCCTTGCCTTCATCATCTTTTCAGGCGCCTATCTTGCCGAGATCGTGAGAGCCGGCATCCAGGCCATACCATCCGGCCAGACCGAAGCGGCAAGGGCATCCGGGCTTTCAGGGTTCCAGACCATGCGTCATGTTGTTCTGCCCCAGGCCCTTAAACTGATGATTCCTGCCATTGTGGGACAGTTTATCACCATTTTCAAGGACACCTCCCTTGCCTATATCATCGGCGTATTCGAGCTGACCACCGTTTCCCAAACCATCAGCAGCAGACTCATGATCTATCCCTTTGAGTTCTATATCTCCATCGGATTCCTCTACTTTGTATGCTGTTACAGCATGAGTCTTGGGGCAAGGAAACTTGAACGGAAATATGCAAGCTGATAACGGTGTGTGCGCTCCTTGTCCAGGAGCTTTTTTATGGGGGATCTGATTCTGTTCACCGATGGAAGCGTGAACCCCCATTCAAATATCGGATATGGAGCGTACCTGGCCGTGCCTGAAGAGGAGCATTCCCTGGATTCCTTGCGAACGAGGGTGAAGGTGAAACGATTTGAGCAGACCTCTTCAACAAAACTGGAATTGCAGACCCTGTTATGGGCCCTGGGCGATATCCCGGCAGCAGGGCGCAGGGTGATTGCCTATACGGATTCCCAGAACATCATTGGCTTACCGGGCAGGCGGGGCCGGTTTGAGCGGAATGGTTACCGGTCAAAGAAAAATAAGCGACTCACCAATTCTAAGCTGTACCGGGAATTTTACAGGGTGACCGATCCCTTGGACTGCACTTTTGTGAAAGTGCACGGACATAAGGCCTCGAATCAAAAAGATGGGATCGACAGGCTTTTCTCCCTTGTGGACAGGGCCACAAGAAATGCCCTGAGGCAAGATACCCTGTGATCAGCTAATCAATCAATGTTGCCTTTAAAGCAATTTCTTCCGGCAGCCTGATGTGATGTTTTTTCAATTGAGATTTACTAAATAACAGCTTGCCTTTTTTTCCATGGATGACCTGAATCGTATTGGGTGGTGTGCCATTCAGGATTTTATTGGCCATCTCTGCCGCAGTCTGTCCTTGTGTTTTGCCGAAAAGAGTCAGGCCGCCGATCGCCTTTCCCGGGCCCACTGCAAAATCCCAGAATGCGAAAGGCGGAATCGGCGTGTTTCTTGACGTCCAGTTAAGAACGCTTTCAGCATCAATATGAGTGTTGTTTTTATCCATAATGGTATGGTATAGCCCGATTATCATGGCATCATACCCATTGTTTTTAGCTTCTTTAACGGTTTTCTGCCAGGTTTCCCAAGATCCAATCAGTTTTAAATGAATGTCGATATTGCTGATTGTTATTTTTTTCTGTCCGTAGAATGTTTCGTCAAGCGTAACCCTGGCGGTTTCCCCTGAATCAAATAAAACCATAACCTTTTTAAACTTTAAAAGTTTATTCATTTCAACGATGGATCTTTTCAACAGGGGCCTTTCAAGGACACCGGTAAAATTGGCTGATGCTGTAACGCCATAGGTTCTCGGGTTCTTGTTGATTCCTAAAAAGACAACAGGGGTTTTCTCCCTGGCAAACCGATAAGCTAAAAACTTTAAGGCATTGTCATCCCCGAGAAAAACAAGATCCGGTTTTTTTTCAAGATAAAAATCCCAGCCTTTTTGGGCGCTTTTTTCATACTCAGATTCAGGAATACGCTTGGTGTCCATCTGAAATATGTGAAACACATAATTTCCCGGCATGTTTTCCTTGATGCCCTGGATGTAACTTTTGTCCCAGGGGTTTTCAGTGTGGTAGCTTTCAATGATCAGGATGGACCTGTCTCCTGATATTGCAGCACTGTTAAACAAGAACAAAAAAATGGCAGGCAACAAAATATAAAAGGAATTTATCTTCATGGTGTCTCCCCATAGAGGCAAGTCTCTGAATCTGTTTTGTATTTCGCGACAGGTATTTGAATAGATAACATAATTGAAAACAGGATATCAAGATGAAAAAACAATCAGATGTTTCCCCATGTATAAGGATCTTTTCGGGTTGGCCTTAAGGAATGCCCTGGGGCAAGAGAACCTGTGATCTGGTGAACGCCATCCTCCGCTGGCCAGGATGTCCGGTTCATGTTATGTATATGTTATACCGCTTAAATATAAGCAGGAGCAGACATGAATAGAACAATCCTTTTCCTGATATGTAATTTGTTTTTTCTGATCTGTTATGTCTTTTGCACAACTGCTGCAGATCCTCCTGTTGTCAAGGTTGCAACTGATCCCTGGCCGCCGTGGACAGAAGGAAAAACAGGGACCCCCACCGGAGGGATAGCCGTTGAACTTGTGGAAGAGCTCTTCAGCCGTCTTGATCTCCGGACCGTTGTCACCATTTATCCGTTTAAGCGGGCATTAACGAGAATCGAAACCGGGATGAGCGATGTTGTCCTGATGGTGGGGAAAAATGAAGAACGGGCCGGGTATATGCTCTTCCCCACAGTCCCGATAGTAAAAGAGGATATACTTATCTACTATCCCGCCAAATGGATAAAATTTGAATGGCATGGGTGGGAGGACTTAAAAGAATATGAGATCGGTACCGTAATCGGATACCAATACGGAAAAGCCTGGGAGGATGCAGTGAGGAAATATCAGTTTAAAACTCAGGAAGTGCCAACCGACCTGATGAATATTGATAAATTACTGTCAGGAAGAGTCGATCTTATTCTCCTGGGTCAGGCAAATGCAGATTCCCTCATGAAAATAAGACCTCAATGCAGGGGTAAATTAAAAGCTGCCGGCAAACCCATTTACAGGAACACATTGTATTTCGGGATATCCAAAAAGTCATTCCTCGCCCCAAGGCTGTCAGACATCGACAGGACCCTGTTACAGATGCAAAAAGACGGTACTTTTGAAAAGATAATGAGAAAACCGATAAATCCCTCGCCATTTGAATAGCCCATTGTGCTAGTAATGCCGATCCTGTGCCACAGGTCCCTTTGATACGAAGATGTTCCATGTGCTTGCCGGAAGCGCAATGACGCCCTGAGCGATCAGAATCCATTCAGGTGCTTGCCAGGAGCTTCTCTTTCAGCCGTTTATACTCTGTCAGGGCCCACATGGCCCGGGCCCCCCGTTCAGGGCTTGGCAGAACCACCATTCCCGCATCCTGGAGCGCCCGGATGAGCAATGAGTCGTCCCGGGTCAGGAAGGAATAGCCGATGATCGGTTTTGGAGAGCCTTTCTGCAGGTTTGCGATGGCGTGGGCCTGTTGGGTGATGATGGCGTTGGCCTGCTCTTCTGCCTGGTCGCCGGGCACCCCCATTCCTTTTAACGCCACTTGGATCATGCCGGGGGAAGCCAGGAAATAGACCAGAAGCCCGTCCGTGTTTTCATCTTCCAGCAGTATCCCGGGGATGGTTTGAAAGAAATCCAGTGGATTTTTCGAAAAGGTCAGGTCCACCGGGTTTGCCATACTGCCCGTGTGGGGGACAAGGGGCATTAATTTCTCCAGGGTTTTGGGGGATAGGGGGGGCAGCTTTATCCCATTGCGGCCGCAGGCATCGGCTGCCACAGCTCCCGGGCCGCCGGAATGGGTCTGGATGATCACCCGGTTGCCCGGGGCAGGGGGGGAGGCACCCAGGGCATAGCAGAGATCAAACATCTCTTCAATGGACCGGGCCCGGATGATGCCGCTCTGGCGAAACACGCCGTTGTACAGGGGATCGGGTCCGGCAAGGGCGCCTGTATGGGAAAAACCGGCCCGTCCGCCTTCTTCCGATCCGCCCACATAAAAGGCCACGATTGGCTTGTGGGGAATGATGGCTTTGGCTGCCTCGATAAAGGCGCGTCCCCGTCTGATGGATTCGATGTAAAGGGCAATGACCTTTGTGTGGGGGCAGGCACCCAGGTATTCCATGCAGTCGACAATGTCCACATTGGCTTCGTTGCCCACACTGAATCCCGTGCTGAAACCGATTCCGAACCTGGCCATATAGGAGAACATCTGGGTGATGAAGCTGCCGCTCTGGGAGGCCATGCCGATGAACCCCTTGGATGCTTCATAGGGTAAAAAGGTGGCATTGAGGTTCTGGTGGGAATTGACCACGCCGATACAGTTTGGCCCGAGAAAGCGGATACCGTATTTGTCTGCAATGGCGGTGAGTTTGTTTTGCAGCGCTTTTCCGTCGCCTCCCACCTCGTTGAACCCCGCGGAAACAATGATGGCATGGCGGATTCCCTTTTGGCCGCAGGCCTCCAGGGTCTGGCAGACAATTTTGGTGGGGAGCACGATAAATGCCAGATCCGGGGCGTGGGCAAGGTCCGAGACCTGTTTAAAGGCCTGGATACCCTGTACCGTCTCCTCTTTGGGATGGATGGGATAGAGGTTGCCCTTGTATCCCAGGGAGAGTATGGATCCCATGATAGCGGTTCCCATGGCGGTAAAGTTGTTTGAGGCGCCGAAAAAGGCGATGCTCCTGGGATTTGCAATGGGGTGGATCACGCTTTCTTCTATGGACGACGGTGTCATTTTATGGTTTCCTAACCTGGACAAGCCAGCTCCCAAAAAGTGTTCTGATTCTCTTGCTAAAGTACGACCAGGGCGTCCACGGCGGTGACACGGCCCTTGGGATCGATGATCAACGGGTTGATGTCTATTTCTGAGATCTCCGGATGGTCAAGTGCCATGGTGCCGATGGCCACAAGGGCTTGGCAGATGGTCAAAAGATCTGCCTGCTCCTGTCCCCGGAACGGGCCCAGCATGGCTTTTGACCGTAACTCGTTAATCATGTCCAGTGCTTCAATGCGGTCAAAGGGGGCGACCCGGAACACCGAGTCCTTGAAGATCTCCGTTGCGGTTCCCCCCAGCCCCAGCATGACACAGGGCCCGAACTGGGGATCCCGGGTCAGCCCCATCACCAACTCCCGCTGGCCCTGGATGGTCTCCTGGACAAGGATTCCGTCGATCTCGACATCAACGCTGCCGGTGATGTCATGGTATGCCTGCTGTACCTGCCTAGGCGTATTGAGGTTGAACCGGATGCAGCCTTTTTCGCTCTTGTGCATCAGGTAGGGCGAACAGGCCTTTAACACAACGGGATAGCCGATGGTGTCGGCTGCTGCCACCGCTTCTTTCGCGCCGTGGACAAGTTCTTCCCGGGTGGTTGGAATCCCCCAGGCGCCCAACACCACCTTTGACTGATGTTCCGAAAGTGCGGGAACGCCCCGTTCCAAAGCAGTTTGAATCACTTCCATTGTTTCCCCTTTTTAACGTGCTTACAATTGGAGGTCACGGACCAGGGATAATCCTTTGAGCATGGATTCCAGGGTCTCTTTTCCCAGGGTCGCCTCGATTCGTTTTTCAAGTTCAGCTGCGATTCTGTTCGCCCTTGGGGCAAGTTCCCAGGCTTTGTCCGTCAGCTTGATGATGGTCAAGCGGCCGTCTTGGGAAGCGGTCCTGCGGGTGACAAGGCCCATGGCTTCCAACCGGTTGATCATTGTGACGGCCGCGGCTTTTCCGATTCTGGCCCGGGTGGCGAAAACCCCCAGCCTGAGATCGTCTTCCTGGAACAGAACAGCCAGTGCGATCATCTGCTGGGCGGTCAGGCCGAGGGGTTCAAAGGCCCGGTTATAGTAGTTAACCATGGTTCTTACGGCTTGAAGGGCCTGGGTGCATATGAAGTGTTTGGGTGCGATCGGGTTCGTATACATACGAATGTTCGTTAGCAAACGAACATTAGGATGTCAAGGATAAAGATAACGATGTTCTGTTGTGCGAATTGGTATTAGGGTCTAATAGTTGTTTACTCTTTTCACGAATAGCAGTATGGGTATGCAATGGAAAAATATTACTATCTGGTTCATATACAGTACCTGGGATTTCGATACCACGGCTGGCTTAAGCAACCCAAATTAAAAACCGTTGAGTCCATGGTCGAAAAAACCGTTCAATACATCCTTGGCCATTCCGACTTTAAAATCCTCGGAAGCAGCCGGACCGATTCAAAAGTTTCTGCCAATCACTCGGCGTTTGAGCTTTTTGTCCATGATCCGTTGGATCCGGAAAAGCTGCTCACAGACTTCAATCAAAATCTGCCCAACGATATCAGGGTTCTTAAAGTCGAAGAAAAGGACCGGAACTTCAGTATCATCAACTCCCCGAAAACCAAGGAGTACATCTACCTGTTCGCCTTTGGAGAAAAGAGCCACCCCTTCTGTGCGCCCCTGATCTGTTCCTTCCAGGACCATCTTGATATCGGTCTGATGAAACAAGGGGCCCTGTTGTTCCAAGGCCGCCACAATTTCAGGAATTATTGCACCAAACCAAAACCCGGAACAAAATTTGACCGGGAAATACTGGTCAGCAGGATCGAAGAGAACACTACTTTTCAGGCCAATTTCTTCCCGGCAAAAAGTTATGCATACCAGATCCGTTCAAAGGGGTTCATGCGGTATCAGGTGCGGTTGATCATGGGGCAGCTGCTCTCCCTTGGAAGGGGAGAGATCGGGCTGGATGATATCAGGTCCTCCCTCAGGGAGAATAACCATACCCCCCTGAGGCACATCGCCCCTTCATCAGGGTTGATGTTGAATAGAATCGATTTCCATTGATTCCTGGCCGCTTATTTGAACTGCGAATGAAAGGTGTGTAATGGCAAAAGTTGCTCTTATCAGATGTGAGTCATACGACCGTGATGAAGTAAAAAACGCCGTGGAAAGAGGGCTTGCCCTTTTGGGAGGCATCTCCTCCTTTGTCCGGGAAGGCGAAAATATTTTACTCAAACCCAATCTCCTGGCAGGCGAAGCGCCTGGAAAGTGCGTCACCACCCATCCCATGGTGTTTGAGGCGGTTGCACAATCGTTGATCCATGCCGGAGTGAATGTCTCCTTTGGTGATTCCCCTGCATTGGGAACCACCCCAAAGGTCGCCCAAAAAGCGGGGATCGCTGAAATCGCAGCCAGACTCAATGTGCCCCTGGCAGATTTCAGGAGTGGGGTGGATGTTTTTTTTGATAAGGGCATTCAGAACAGGAAATTCACCATTGCCAAAGCAATCCTTGATACCGACGGTGTTATCAGTCTGCCGAAATTAAAGACCCATGGACTGGAGAAATTAACAGGGGCCATCAAGAATCAGTTTGGCTGCATTCCCGGTGTTCTCAAGGGAGAGTTCCATGTGAGGCTGCCGGATGCCGAAGCATTTGCAAAGATGCTTGTGGATTTGAATGCCTTTGTCAATCCAAGGCTCTATGTTATGGACGCAATCTATGGAATGGAAGGGAACGGACCCCGGGGCGGGACGCCCAGAAAAATGAACCTGCTTCTTTTTTCAGCAGATCCGGTTGCTCTGGATGCAACGGCCTGCCGGCTGGTGGATCTGAACCCGGAATATGTACCCACCGTAAAATATGGCATGGAAGCCTGTGCCGGAACCTTCCTGGAACAGGAGATCCAGCTCCTTGGAGATGATTTCAGCGATTTTATAGATAAAGACTTTAATATCGACAGGACGCCTTTAAAACCTCATACGTCCAGCGGTTTGACAGGATGTTTGAACAACCGGCTGGTGCCCAAACCCTATATTGTCGGGGAAAAATGTGTCAAATGCGGGATCTGCGTAAAGATGTGCCCAGCCAAACCCAAAGCCCTGCTGTTCAAGGACGATGATAAGTCAAACCCGCCGGTTTATGATTATGATCGTTGCATCAGCTGCTTTTGCTGCCAGGAAATCTGCCCGGAAAGCGCCATTCAACTCAAAACGCCCCTGTTGAGAAAAATAATCGATTCTTTTTAAAACCTGGGTTCTCTTTCTGAGATTTGATTTGTTTTGGTCAACCATATGTTGTATGTTGAAAATCTTTGAATTGGCCGGGGAATTAAAGGTGCCTCTGGTTCTTAAAAGGATTGGAAACATAGTGCAATCAAGCTGATGTTGCGAAGGATGAAGCAGGGTGTTTATGAAAAAAGTGAGTACCAATACGTTCAGAATTCTTGTGGCAGATGATGATGAAGCTATTTTGGATATCTACCGGGAGGTGTTTGACCAGGAAGACAGCACTGAACTCCGTAGCGCTGAA
Organism: Desulfobacterium sp.; assembly: GCA_030145245.1. Lineage (GTDB taxonomy): Bacteria > Desulfobacterota > Desulfobacteria > Desulfobacterales > Desulfobacteraceae > Desulforapulum. The sequence goes on along the minus strand of JAQYWC010000018.1, from coordinate 13,168 downwards.
ATGGATACCTCTGTTCCTGCCAGATTGTCCTATGACCTGACATTATGCCGGCAGGCAAATGAAGCGGTTGAAGCGGTCCGGTCTGCTGTTGCCGGTAAGCATCCCTTTTCCGTGGCGTTTATTGATGTGCTCATGCCTCCTGGAAAGGATGGTGCATGGGCGGCTGAAGAGATCAGAAAGATAGACCCATATATTGATATTGTCTTTGTAACCGGTTGTTCTGATCTTGATCCGGCAGAAATAACCCAAAGAGTTCCGCCCGCCCACAGACTGTTGTATCTTAAAAAACCATTTTGTAACGTTGAAATAACACAGCTTGGGGCAGCTTTGAGTGTGAAGTGGCAAATGGGAAATGAACTCAGGCAGTCCAAAGCGGTATTGGAAGATAAACTCCGGGAACGCACAACCGAACTTGCAGAAACCAATAAAAAGCTTATTGAAGATATAGACCATCGTAAACAAACTGAAAACGAGCTCAGAGAAAGCAGGGAAAGACTTGAACTGGCACTGGAGTCCAGCAATTCCGGTGTGTGGGAATGGGATATTAAAAAGGAGAAACTCTTTCTGGATGACAGGACATTAAAAATCCTGGGATATGAAAGGGATGAACTCCAAACAGGCGTGGAGGGCGCAGCGTATTTACATCATCCGGAAGATTATCCCATTATTCAAGAACAGATGCGTTCCCATATGCGTGGAGAAATTCCGGTTTTTGACAGCGAATACAGGGTGCGAACAAAAAACGGAACCTGGCGCTGGCTGCGTTCCTGTGGGAAGATAGCCAAATGGGATGGGGCTCAAAATCCTGAAATATTTTCCGGAACAACCGTGGATGTCACGGAACGGGTGCAGGCCAAAGAAGAGAGGAAGCGGTTGGAAAACTCCTTGAGGCAGGCACAGAAGATGGAGGCCATCGGCACATTGGCAGGCGGTCTTGCCCATGATTTTAACAATGTGCTCAGTGCGATAAACGGATATATGGGAATCATCCGGAACCACTGTTTCCAGGATGTTAAATTATCGCATTATGTAGACCAGGTCCTGGGGGCAAGCAATCGGGCAACGGATCTTATCCGGAATATGATGGCCTTCAGCAGGCAACCAAAGGCTGAGGTGCTACCCCTGGATATTGGCGCCATGGTTGAGGAGGTATTAACGTTGCTCCATGCTTCAATTCCCCCTACCATTGAAATAAGCCATCATATAAAGACCGGCCTGGGCAGTGTCCTGGCAGACCCGTCACAGATCCATCAGGTGGTGATGAATTTGTGTACCAATGCGTATCAGGCAATGGAAAAAGAGGGGGGGCGGCTTGAAATAACCCTGGAACCGGAAACCATCCCTTCCGATCGTGCCAACATACATATGAACTTAAAGCAGGGCCGCTATTTGAAACTGTCCGTAACGGATACCGGGCCCGGTATTGACCCCGAAAAAATTGACCGGATTTTTGAACCCTATTTTACTACCAAAAAGGTTGGTGAAGGGACTGGATTCGGACTGGCAATGGTTCATGTAATTGTTGAAGAGCATAAGGGCGCTATCCTGGTGGACAGTCAGCCGGGCATGGGAACGACCTTCCATGTCTACCTTCCCGTCACAGATAAAAGAGAAGTGAAAACAGAGGTTGATGAAAACCCTGATTCCGTACTTGCAGGGAATGAAAGAATACTTTTTGTAGATGATGAAAAATGTCTCGCAGATTTAGGTAAAGTAATGCTCGAAGATTATGGTTACGAGGTTGAAAGTGTGACAAATCCCGATGTTGCCCTTGCAACTTTTAAAGAGAATCATGGGAGATTTGATATGGTCATAACCGACTATATGATGCCCGAGATGACAGGCGACAGGCTTGCCAGAAAAATATTGGAGATCCGCCCGGAAATTCCGGTTATCATGTGTACAGGCTTTAATAAATCTTTAACCCCTGAAATTGTAAATGAGGCCGGGATTAAAAAGTTTATAACAAAACCCATTGAACTGGAGAGCTTTGTCAAAATTATAAGGGATCTGTTTGAAGGAAAACCGGTCGAATGAACTCAATGTAAATAGCTCTTTTCCGTTGCCTTGTCCCGCCCCTGTCAGCCCCTGTTCCTCTTGTTCCAACCTTTAATTTTTTTTGTCGGCTTAAAGGCGCTGGAATCCCGCATAAGCCTATGCTACAATATTTTTTTCGTGTTTATCGCACCATTTCCAAACGAACGGATCAAGGAAGGTGAAAATGCCCTTCATAAAACCGGCCATCGCCCACAGATTACTGAGCTGGTTTCTATTGTCGGCATTGGTGCCCCTGCTGGTGTTTGGTTATATCGCCTACAATCATTCCGTTGAAACCCTGAGAACGGTCGTAACAAACAACCTTGAAACCATTGCCCAACGGAAAGTCGATTACATAAACAGCTATTTCAAGAAAGCAGGAAAAGATCTTGCCGTGCTGGCGCGCAGTTCAAAGGTCGTCGATTCCCTGGCCCTGTTGGAACCGACCCGGAAGTATATGACGGTTGACGGGACGCTTGGGGCTTTTTTGAGTCATTTTAAGGAGACCTACGGATATTATGACCTGTTCCTTATCTCTACCTCGGGCGATATCTTTTTTACCGTGCTCCGTGAAGATGATTTCGGTACCAACCTGGTGTCGGGGCCCTATAAGGATTCCCCCCTGGCCGAGGTTTTCAGCAAGGCGATCGCTTCGTTGAAGACAGAGCCATCCGGGTTTTATTATTACATCCCATCCCAGGCGTCGGCCACATTTATAGCATCCCCTGTCTTTAAAGATGGAAGAATAATCGGAGTTGTTGCGGTGCAGGTGGGGGCCGGGGCGATCTACCGGGTGGCCCTGGATTATACGGGCCTGGGGGAAACTGGCGAAGCCCTGATTGCTTCAAAAATGGATGAAAGCGCGGTATTCCTTACCCCTCTCCGGTATGATGCGGAAGCAGCATTAAAAAGAAAGGTGGCTATCGGGTCGCTGAAAGCATTGCCGATCCAGAAGGCCGTGCTTGGGGAAAATGGGGTTGGCGTATATGATGATTACCGGGGGAAAAAGGTGCTGGCCGCATGGAGATACCTGCCTTTCTTAAAGGTGGGCATGGTTGTGAAAAAGGATATTGAAGAAGCCTTTGCCCCGGTTTTCAAGCAGACAAGGTGGTTTTTACTGATGGGAATCGTAACCATGATTATTGGGATCATGATCGCCCTGTTTTTATCCAGAACCATTTCCCGTCCCATTGTGAAACTGACAGAAACAACGGCGTTAATGGCCGGCGGAGACTTGACCGTAAGGGCGAAGATCGAGACGGATGATGAGCTGGGGATTCTTGCCCGCACCTTTAATAATATGATCGTTGAGCGGGGACGTGCGGAGGAGGAACTGCGTCGTTTGAGGAACCTTCTGAAAAATATCATCGATTCCATGCCGTCGGTACTTGTGGGGGTTGATCCGGAGGGCCGGGTCATGCAGTGGAACCTTGGGGCCGAGAAGGCCACCGGGGTCTCCCCTTACCAGGCCCAGGGAGAATTGATCTCAAGGGTGTTTCCGCAACTGGGACAAGAGATGGATAAGGTCCGGCAGGCGATCCGGGACAGCGAGCCAGGGAAGAGTGAAAAGATCCCCTGGAAAACAGGCGATGAAATACGCTACGTCGATTTGACCATCTATCCCCTGATAACCGATAAAGTTCAGGGTGCCGTTATTCGCGTGGATGACGTGACCGAGCGGGTTCGCATGGAAGAACTCATGATCCAGACGGAAAAAATGATGTCCGTGGGCGGGCTGGCTGCGGGCATGGCCCACGAGATCAACAATCCCCTGGCCGGCATTCTTCAGAATGTCCTGGTCATGCGGAACCGCCTTTATGGCGATCTGCCGGGAAACAGGTGCGTTGCCGAGGAGTGCGGCACCTCAATGGAGATGATTAAAAACTACATGGACCAGCGGGATATATCTAAGATGTTCCGGGCGATCATGGAGGCGGGCCGGCGGGCGGCGAATATCGTGGAGAATATGCTCAGTTTCAGCCGTAAGAGTGATTTCGGGTTTGCATTGCAAGATCTGGGGGAACTGCTGGACAAGGCCATTGAGCTTGCTTCAAGCGACTATGACCTGACAAAGAAATATGATTTTCGCCAAATTAAAATTATTCGGCGATATGAAGGGAATATGCCCCGGGTATTGTGTGATGCCTCCAAACTCCAGCAGGTTTTTCTCAACATCCTCAAGAACGGGGCCCAGGCCATGGCAGACGCGGGCAGGTCGGCAGAGCAACCCTGTTTTTCCCTGGGCGTGATGCCGGAGGGGGAGATGGCCCGCATTGAAATAGGGGACAACGGCCCGGGCATGGATGAGATGATCCGCAAGCGTGTGTTTGAGCCTTTTTTTACCACAAAGGATGTGGGCATCGGCACAGGCCTCGGACTCTCTGTCTCCTATTTCATCATCACCGAGGACCATTCCGGAACCATGGAGGTGGAGTCCGCTCCCGGAACCGGTACGAAATTCATCATCCGCCTGCCCCTGAAAAGAGAAAAAACCTGATTGATTCATCCTAATTAAGAGTTCGTTATTCGATGTTGAGCATCTTTTTTGCCATGGCTTCCCTTTCCCTGAGATCCGGTCCCTCCAGCTCTTGGGCGACATTGGAAAGAAAATCCGGGATTTCGAGATTCTGGGGGCATTTTTCCAGGCATTCGCCGCACTGGGTACAACGGGAGGCATAGGAGGGATCTCCCCCCGCGAGTATGCCGCTCATTCTTATGGTGTAGGTTGCCTTTGCCGCTTCCGCATTGCCGAACAGATGAAGCTTGTTGTACACCTCAAAGCAGTTGGGGATTGCCACCCCTTCGGGGCAGGGCAGGCAGTATCCGCATCCGGTGCAGCCCACCTTCATGAGCTCCTTGTACTTTTGGCTTGCTTCTGCCACAAGCGCAAGCTCAGCTTTGGTTAGGGACTTTTCCAGGGCCTTTTCTGCAATGGCAAGGTTCTCTTGTATGTGGGTCTCGTCGTTCATTCCGGAAAGCACCACGGTTACCTCCGGGCGGTTCCAGATCCAGCGAAGCGCCCACTCCACCGGAGTTCGCTCCTTTTCCGCCTTTTTCCAGATGGGTGCAATGGCAGGGGGCGGCTCGGGCATGCCCAGGTTGCCGCCCCGCAGGGGTTCCATGATGATGATGCCAAGGTTCTTTTGGGCGGCATATTCCAGGCCCTCTGTGCCGGCCTGGTTCTCTTCATCCAGATAGTTGTACTGAATCTGGCAGAATTCCCAGGGGTATGCATCCACGATCTTTTTAAAGTCTTCCAGGGTGCCGTGGAAGGAGAAACCCGCATTCCTGATGCTTCCTTCTGCTTTGAGGCTGTCCAGGAATTCCATGACGCCCAACTGCTCAAGCCGGTCCCACATTGGGCCTGAAAGGGCGTGGAGCAGGTAATAGTCGATATGGTCCGTGTTGAGCCGCTCCAGCTGGGAGGCGAAATATTGGTCCATCTCTTCACGGGTTTTGATCATCCAGGAGGGGAGCTTGGTGGCGATCTTCACCTTTTCCCGGTAGCCGCTGGAAAGGGCGCGGCCGAGCAGGGGTTCGCTTTCACCCCCATGGTAGGGCCAGGCCGTATCCAGGTAATTGACGCCCTTGTCGATGGCATGGCGGATCTGGCGGGTCGCCCGCTCTTCATCGATGCCGCCGTCCCTGACCGGAAGGCGCATGCAGCCGAAACCCAGTATGGAGAGCTTGTCTCCTGTTTTTGGGATCTTTCTGTAAAGCATATCCATGTCTCCTTAATAAGCCAGCGCTTCAATACTCCTGATCTATCTCAAGAGGATAAACCTCAGAAGGTCTGTTCCATGCGGTCGATTAAGACCTGGCGGGGTTTCACTCCGTCGGAGGGGCCGACAATGCCTTTCTTCTCCATCAGGTCAATGATCCTTGCCGCCCGGTTATATCCGACCCTGAGGGCGCGCTGAACACTTGATATGGACGCTTGTCTGGTGGACAGGACGTATTCCAGGGCAGCCTGGTATTTTTCATCATAATCATCGTCGCTGATCTCCACGGCCGGTTCTTCCTCTTTTTCCGTGGTCACGTCAAGCACATACCGGGGTTTTCCCTGGGCTTTCAGAAAAGTGGTTATGGTGATGAGCTCCTCTTCTGAGAGATAGGTGCCATGAACCCGGGTAAGCCTTGCGGTTCCCGGGGGGACAAAGAGCATATCTCCCCTGCCCAGAAGGGTCTCAGCGCCGTTGGAATCGATGATTGTCCTGGAATCGGTTTTGGATGAGACCTGGAAGGATATCCGTGTGGGAAAATTGGCCTTGATGATGCCGGTGAGCACATCCACCGAAGGACGCTGGGTGGCAAGGATCAGATGGATGCCGGCAGCCCTTGCCATCTGGGCAATCCGGGTGAGGGAAAATTCAATATCCTTGCTTGCGGTCATCATCAGGTCCGCCAGCTCATCGATTATGATGACAATGTATGAAAACTCCTCAAAACATTCATCTTCCTCATACTCAGACAGATCCGAACTCTTTATCTTTTGATTATATTGTTCAATGTTTCTCACCTGTAGCTTGGCAAGCATCTCATAACGGCGCTCCATCTCCCTTACCACCCATTGGAGGGCTGTATTGGCTTTTTTCATGTCCGTGATCACCGGCGTGATCAGGTGGGGAATATCATTGAACAGTGACAGCTCGATGCGCTTGGGATCGATCATGATAAATTTTACCCTGTCAGGGGATGATTTATACAGGATGCTTGCTATCATGGCGTTCAGGCCAACGCTTTTTCCGGTTCCCGTGGCCCCTGCGATCAAAAGATGGGGCATTTTGTCAAGTCCCACAACAACGGGATTGCCGATGATATCCTTGCCAAGGCAGACCGGGGTACGGGAATCATTATTTTTGAACTCGTCAGAGCCGACAATGTCAATAAAGGGAACAATGCTCATCTTGGCATTGGGAATTTCAACGCCGATCACGTCTTTGCCGGGAATGGGTGCAACAATGCGGATACTCAGGGCGCTTAAGGCCAGGGCCAGATCATCTGCCAGATTCACGATCTTGCTGATCTTGATACCAGGAGCCGGCTTATATTCAAAGGTGGTGATAACAGGCCCTGGCGAGACCTCCATGACCTCTCCCTTGATTCCAAAGTAACCGAGTTTCTGTTCAAGCAGCTCTGCATCCCTTCTTATGGCCTCATGGTCAACCTCTATCTCCTTGTCGGCGCGTTTAAGAAAATCCAGGGAAGGCAACTGAAATTCATCACTATAATTATTACCGGATTCAATGGCACTATTTGGAATTCTTCCCGGCGTATTAATTCTCAGTTGAGAGGACTGTTCTTCCTGGGGCTCTTCCAACGTCTCTACCGGTTGCTCCACAGGTGGATTTACCGGCGGCTCGGGTTGTGGCCGGACAGCCGGTTTTGCCTGCTCCTGCGCCAGGGAAGGGGTTGGGACCTCAGCCTTTGCCTGGTCCTGCTCCAGAGGCTTTACCGGGGCCTCTGTTTTTGCCGGCGTCTGTTCCTGGGTTTTTGTAGATGGCTGTGACTTTTCCAACTGCTCTAATATCTGTTTTACCAGGGGCGCTGGCTGTGTCGGAACAGCCGGTTTCGCCAGCTTCTGCTCCAGGGAAGGGGTCGGGACCTCAGTCTTTGCCTGGTCCTGGTCCGGCTTCTGCTCCAGGGGCTTTATCGGGGCCTCTGGTTTTGCCGGCGTCTGTTCCGGCGTTTCTGCAGCAGGCTCAGGTTTTTCCAGAGGCTCTGTTGGTTGCGTTACAGGTGGCTTTACCGCAGTCTCTGGCTGTGCCGGAACAGCCGGTTTCGCCTGCCTCTGCTCCTGCTCCAGGGAAGGGGTTGGAACCTCAGTCTTTGCCTGGTCCTGCTTCTGCTCCAGGGGCTTTATCGGGGCCTCTGTCTTTGTCGGAGGCACTTCCGTTCTCTTTGCGGCAGGCTCCGGCTTTTTCAACGGTTTTATGGGTTGCGCTACAGGCGGCTTTACCGGAGTCTCAGGTTGTGGCTTAATCGATGGCTGTGGCGGTGAGATGGACGTTTCTTTCCGGATTTCACCGGGCAGCGTCCGGCCTGTCTCTTTAACCGGTTGTTTTTCCCGGGAAGGAGGCAGGTCGTCAGATGGCTGTGTTTTCAGGGGTGATCTGTTCTGTTTCAGCCTCTGCTTGTATGCGTCGCCTGATTTTTCCTGGCGCTGGTATAACGCCTTCATCTCTTCATGTTTTTGAAGGAGAAGGTTGTATTTGTTCTCAAGTTGAATATATTTGTCGGAAATGTTTAAGTTTGACAGCAGTAACTTTGCGTATGGATTCGTTTTTTCCCTGGCGGTTTGAAATTTGTTTTCGATTTTTTCCATTTCGCTGACCATTACCTCTGCAATCCGTTGTGCATTGGCCAAGCCTGTATCACCATCAACTTTAAACCTGTATTCACCACACTCTGTTTTGATGGACAAGAAATTTTTATCGAGACTGTAATTGTTTTTTTTCACACTACCAACTTTTTTTTATTAAATAAGATAAGCCATGACCTCAAAGTCCGATGTTTTATATAGCATAATTGAAAAAGAGATGCCACCGTCGGGGAGCGCCGCCTGGTATTTACTTTTGGGGGCTGTTGTGCATACTATTGCAGATGTCAACAATTAAAGGAGATACCATGAAGAACAGAACGATCATGCTGGCCCTGGTACTTGCCGTTTTTTGGGTATCGGGGTGCAGCACGAGCCATGAGGTCCAGGTGGCGCCGGTGGAGGTGAAGCCGATTCACATCACCATTGATGTGAACGTCAAGGTGGACAGGGCGCTGGACAGTTTTTTCGATGATATTGATGAGACCGAGAGTCAGATAAAGGAGTAGCAGGGGGAGATATGAACATGAAACGAATTGCAGTGTTGGGAATAGCGTTGATGATTGCCTCTGTGTTTGTTGCCCAGGGGGCTTTTGCAAACGACATCAAACAGCGGATGAAGCAGCGGCTTCCCGTGATTGTCAATATGAAGAGCCAGGGAATTGTCGGGGAAAATGCCAAGGGGTACCTGGAGTTTGTCACGGCAGCGCGTGCCCATGCGGATGTTGTGGCAAGCGAGAACAGGGACAGGAAAACCGTCTATTCGGCCATTGCCGCCCAGCAGGGTGTGGGCATTGCAACGGTGGAGAAGCGACGGGCGCTCCAGATTGCAAACCGGGCAAAAAAAGGGGAGTTTCTGAAAAACGAATCCGGGGCCTGGTATAAAAAGTAATTGACACAGGCAGAATCTAAGTATATGCATAGTAGTAATTCCTGGCTGAAGCCCGGACCTGAAGCATAAAGCATTAAAAAACAATTAGTAGAAACTTATAATTAAAACCACGAAGGTTGCCAATTGACGGTCATATATCCATGACCTGCAACCCTTTGTGGTTTTTTTGCTTATGGAGGAAACAATGAGGTCTTTTTCAGTGAAAGTATCGGTTTTTACGGCTCTTTTTATGATGGTTGCGGCAGGCAGCTCTTTTGCTCATTTTGGTATGGTGATTCCCTCGGACAGCATGGTGATGCAGGGTGATTCCCGGACCCTTAACGTTGATCTTTCCTTTTCCCACCCCTTTGAGATTATAGGCATGGAGCTTGTGGAACCGGCCTCATTCTTTGTTGCCAAGGACGGCGCAAGGGAGGACCTTCTTCCCGCTCTCAAGGCCTCCAAGGTGATGGACCATGGTGCCTGGGCCACAAACTACAGTGTCAAGCGCCCCGGGGCCTACGCCTTCTGCATGACTCCCCAACCCTATTGGGAGCCGTCTGAGGACTGCTTCATCGTTCACTACACAAAGACCATTGTAGCCGCCTTTGGCGGAGAGGACGGCTGGGATGAGCCGGTTGGCCTCAAGACAGAGATCGTTCCCCTGTCAAAACCCTATGGGCTCTATGCCGGCAACATCTTCCAGGGCGTTGTGATGCTGGACGGCAAGGCCGTTCCCAATGCCGAGGTGGAGATCGAGTACTACAACAAGACTGCCAAGGCCGTTGCCCCCTCCGACTACATGGTGACCCAGACCGTCAAGGCCGACCAGAACGGCGTCTTCTCCTATGCCGCACCGGTTGACGGGTGGTGGGGATTTGCAGCACTTAATACCTCCGATAAAAAAATGGTGCATAATGGAGAGAAAAAGGATATAGAACTGGGTGCCGTATTATGGGTTGAATTTCAGAAATGGCAGACAAGGAACTAAGATGCACATATCAGAAGGCGTATTATCGGGTCCGGTGATGATGGCAGGTGCAGCACTCGCAGTTGCCGGAACCGCAGTCGGGCTTAAAAAGATAGATTATGACAGGATTGTCCACGTGGCGATCCTGTCGTCAGCCTTCTTTGTGGCCTCCCTGATCCATGTCAATCTGGGGCCCTCCAGCGTCCACCTCATCCTCAACGGTGTGGTGGGGCTGCTGCTCGGGTGGGCCGCTTTTCCCGCCATCCTGGTGGCCCTTCTTCTCCAGGCTGTGTTCTTCCAGTACGGCGGCATCACGGCCCTTGGCGTCAACTCCGTGATCATGGCGACGCCCGCCGTTATCTGTTACTATCTCTTTTCCCCGTTCCTGAACAAGGGCAGGAAGACGGTGTTTGCGGCATCGTTCCTGGCAGGCGCAGGATCCGTCTTTATCTCCTGCCTCCTTTTGGGATTTTCCCTTTATCTTACGGAAAAGAGTTTTCTTGAGGTCTCCCTGCTTGTGGTCACGGCCAATCTGCCCGTGATGATCATCGAAGGGATTGTCACGGGTTTTTGTGTGACATTTTTTCATAAGGTCTATCCTGAGATTCTGCCCCGGGGAAGGAGTAATTCATGAGACAAAAAAACGTTAAACAATGGTGCTTCCTTGCGATCCTTATGGTTCTTGGATGGAGTTCCCCTTCCTTTGCCCACAAGGTGTATGTGTTTGCCTGGGCAGAAGACGGGTTTGTCCACTCGGAGAGCAGCTTTGGTGACAAAAAGGTGATCAAGGGCAAGGTCGAGGTAACCGATGGAAGCGGTGCCGTGGTTTCCAAGGGTATCACAGACGAGCAGGGAAACTACTCCTTTAAAATCCCGGAAAATCCCGGATCCGATCTTCTTATCACCATGGATGCCTCCATGGGCCATAAGGCAACCTGGCTGGTTCCCCTGGACGAGATGCAGGGGGCGGCATCCAAGACCGCCCATGGGGATGCCATGGCCCAAAAGGCCGAACTTGAAAAGGGGCCTTCTGCTATGAGGATCGCCTCAGGCATCGGCATCATCTTTGCCCTGGCCTTTGGCGCAGGGATTGTTAATAACAGGCGGCGGAAAAAACACCATGATTAGCGAGGAACTGGCCCAGGGCGATTCCATTATTCACAGGCTTGATCCCTGTGTCAGGGTGGTGTGCGCCTTGGTGGTCTCCTTTGCCCTGGCCCTGTCCTCCCAGTTTGAAGTGCTGGGGCTTTATCTGGTTTTTGCCCTGGCCCTGGTTTTCCTTGCTTCCCTTGGGGCCGGGCCGGTGCTGAAGCGGCTCAAGCCGGTGCTGCTCTTTGTTATCATGATCTGGGTTATTCTGCCCTTCACCCATGGGGGAGAGCCCCTGGTTCGCATCGGGCCCCTCACCATGACCCGGCCAGGGGTGGAACTCTGCCTCAGGATCACCATCAAGTCCGTCTCCATTCTGATGGTTTTTATCGCGCTTCTGGCGACCATGACCGTTGCGACCCTGGGGCAGGCCCTCCACAGGCTGAGGGTTCCTGACAAGCTTGTGTTCCTGCTGCTCATGACCTACCGCTACATTGCCGTGATCCAGGAGGAGTATCAGAGGCTTCTCCGGGCCGCACGGTTCCGTGGATTTGTTCCCGGAACCAACATTCATTCCTACAGGACCTATGCCTATCTTGCCGGCATGCTCTTTGTCCGGGCCTCATTAAGGGCCGGACGGGTCCACAACGCCATGCTTTGCCGGGGGTTCAACGGCACCTTTCGTTCCCTTGATTCCCCTTCGTCCAACAGACTCAACCCCGTGTTCATGACAGGTGTCTCGGCTTTGACCCTGATGCTTGTTGTGACCGAAATCCTTTGGAAGTAGACTGTGACAAATCCAATTATCAAGCTTGAAAATATCTGTTTTGCCTATCCCGGTTCAACCGTCAAGGTTCTTGACAGTCTTGACCTGGAAGTCTATGCGGGCGACCGCATCGGTATGATGGCCCCCAACGGCAGCGGAAAGACCACCCTGTTTCACACCATCATGGGGCTGTGCCGGCCCGATGCCGGCAAGATCGAGATCTTTGGCAGGCCTGTCTCAACCGAGCAGGAGTTCCAGGCGGTCCGGTCGAAGATCGGACTGATGTTCCAGGATGCCGATGATCAGCTCTTTTGTCCCACGGTGGTGGATGATGTGGCCTTTGGGCCTCTCAATCTCGGCCTTTCAGCTGACGAGGCCCTGGACAGGGCCCGGGAAATGCTTTCCACCCTTGGCATTGCTGACCTTGAAACCACCATTACCCACAGGCTCTCGGGCGGCCAGAAACGGCTCGTTGCCCTGGCTTCCGTCCTTGCCATGGAACCCAGGGTGCTGCTCCTTGACGAGCCCACCGCAGGCCTTGACAACGGCGTCAAGGATAAGCTGGTCAAGATCATGAACAGCCTTGATATCTCCTATGTGGTGATCTCCCATGAGTTCAATTTCCTGACCGCCATCACCGACCGGGTTTTCTCCATGGAAAACGGGAAGATTCTCGCGGACGAAGAGGTCCGGGTCCACCAGCACGAGCACATGCACAAGCTCGGCAACCATCCCCATAAACACCATTAGCTTCTTATCTCTGAGTTTCGTGTTATGTTGGCAAGAAAGACAAAAAAGGAGACTGCACCCGGGTGCAGCCTCCTTTTTTAATGGCTAAATGATGAACCGCTGAACAACGGTTCTGAGGTTTTCCGCAAGGGCGAACAGCTCGTTGCTGCTTGTCTGGATCTTTACGCTGCTGCCGGAAATTGTGGTTGACGATCCATCCACCTCCACCATCTCCATTGAGATGGTCTGGGCAACGGCAGATGTCTGGGAGACGTTTTCATTGACCTCCTGGATTCCGGTGGCCGCCTGGTTGATGTTCTGGGCTATCTCATCGGTGGTCTGGGCCTGCTCCTCAACGGAGTCTGCTATGGCCTCCACCACGTCGTT
>JAQYWC010000042.1 GCA_030145245.1 Desulfobacterium sp. | reverse complement strand
CTGTTAAATTAAAGATTGTCATTGAACCGAATTATGTATAGTCCTAAATATGAGAATGCTGGTAACAAGTTTTAAATGGCGGGAATGTAAGAGAGAATGCTATATCAACTTCACATAATTGGGGACTTCACATAACATGTTCATCTAATTGCGATCCCCAGAGAAAAGGACTCTTTATCCAGTTGCCTCCGGGCGGCACATGGTCGGTATACAAGGTATATAAATCGCCGAACCGGCAGCAGTGGACAGTTCTGGCAGGGACGATACGCATCACACCTGTTGGATGAGCAATACCTGATTGCCTGCGCTCGCTATATCGAGATAAATCCGGTCAAAAGAGAGTACGTCGACCAACCGGAAGATTGGCAGTGGAGCAGCGCACAGGCCCATATTATGAAGAAAGATGACCCTTTGGTGCAGGCAAAACCGTTGCTTGGACGAGTTGAAAGGGAGTGGAGGGATTTTCTTGCCGAAACCAGGCCTGTGGAGGAGGCGGATCTGTTTTATCTCCACGAGAAGAATGGGCGTCCCCTTGGCAGCGATGAGTTCCTAAGCATGGTAGAAAAAAGACTTTAATACAAGTGCTGGTCCGGCTGGTTAGAAAAGAGGAGGGAACAGATATGTTGACTGGTGTCCACATTCTCACGACATACAAGTGCAACCTTGAGTGTGACCATTGTTTTCTTTATTCGAGTCCCAGGGCGCAAGGCACCATGACATTGCCCCAAATTCGCAGTGTGCTCGATGAATCACGAAAAATCGGCAGCGTGGAATGGATCTATTTCGAAGGTGGGGAACCTTTTCTTTTCTATCCATCACTGCTTGAAGGTGTCAAACTTGCCCGGGATATGGGATTTAAAGTTGGGATAGTGACCAACGCTTACGGTGCCGTTTCTGAAGACGATGCCGAAGTCTGGTTCCGTCCCCTCGCAGATCTCGGGGTGGCATACCTCAGCATCAGCGATGATTCATTCCATTATGGGGAAGGAGACAGCCCGGCCAAACGTGGATTGGCAGCCGCACGCAGGCTTGGCATCCCGACGGCCCCCGTTTGCATTCAGAAGCCCTTTGTTGAAGCGATACCCGGGCAAGGGCAGGGCAGGGGCACCCCTGTAATCGGGGGTGGGGCGATGTTCAAGGGAAGGGCTGTCGAAAAGCTGACAGCAGGTTTGCCACGCAGACCCGGCAACGAACTCATACAATGTCCCCACGAAGATCTGCAATCCCCCTCAAGGGTACATGTGGACTCTTATGGTCATGTCCACCTGTGCCAGGGCATAAGCATGGGCAACATGTGGAAACGTCCGCTTTCAGTGCTGATGAAAGAATACGAGGCCGGCTCCCACCCGATATGCGGTCCGTTGGTCAAAGGCGGCCCTGCTCTGCTGGCCAGGCAATACAATGTGGATCCCGGGGGTGAGTATGTTGATGAATGCCACTTCTGTTATCTTGTTCGTCGCGCTATTATCGACAGGTTTCCGGAGTATCTTGCTCCAAGGCAAGTTTATGGGCTGCAACTAAAAACTTAGGAATTGAGGGGATGGAGAATATTTAATGAAAATAGAATCATTGAAACTGGTTTGCTTTTCACCCACCGGGACAACAAAATCGGTTGTTCAAGCGATTGCGCGGGGGATTAGTATAGGTACTGGGGAACTGATAGATATTACCCAACCCAATGCGCGGGAACAACAATTACAGACATTGGAAAATGAATTACTTGTTGTTGCCGTGCCCGTTTATGTCGGAAGAGTGCCGGCTCTTTTACTTGAGTGGCTGCATGGGATCAAAGCCCGTAATACGCCTGTTGTATGTGTTGTCGTTTATGGTAATCGTGAATATGACGATGCATTGCTTGAGCTTAAGGATATTATGGCAAACCGTGGATGTATACCGGTCGCCTGTGGGGCATATATTGGGGAACACTCCTTTTCCTGCTCCGAAACGCCGGTTGCCGTTGCTCGTCCTGATGCAAGCGACTTAAATCACGCAGAATGGTTTGGGCGTAAGATCAATCAAAAATTGCTTTCCGTTTCATCCGTCAATCGTACTCCTGATATAACTGTACCCGGCAACGCTCCCAATGGAGAGTCTGAGCCATTGCTTTCTGTTGATTTTATAGCCGTTAGTGATAAATGTTCCCAATGCGGCGTTTGTGCAGAAGAGTGTCCTGTGGGTGCTATTGATTTGGAAAATAGTACTTTGGTTGATAATGAAAAATGCATTTTATGCTGTGCCTGCATCAAGTGTTGTCCCGAAAACGCCAGAACGATGAAAACCGGCATAGTCAAAGACATTGCAATGCGTCTGAGTGAAATGTGCAAAGGGCGAAAGGAGCCGGTATTCTTTCTCTAAGGGTGGAGGGGAGTGAAATGAAAAAATGTGAAAAATGCAAATTATCTATAAAGGAAGAGGATGGGCGGGAATTCCAATCTACAATATTGTGCGATGATTGCTATATTGATGAAGTTATGCCGAAGATGCCAAAATCACATTATGATAATGATTCTGAGTTCATGCAAAGACTGAAAGAATCATATTCAGTGCGTAAACAGCAGTATCATTGATTTCCGATCAAGATTCAATGGTTGATATGATAATGTCAGATATGGATGTTATGTCCTGGTTGCCGGGGGCTGCTTCCGTTTTACGCTATTGAGCTTGGGGGTTATCTTGGAAAAACTGAGACTGAAGTTGGAAGATAATTATATGGTAAACGCATAAAACCAATCGCTGAACGGATCGTGATCAGCTGCTTTACCCTGGCCTGCAGCCTGTTCGCAGCCCGTTTGCTTAACCGTTATCGCAATCTATAAGGGGGCGTATGAAGAAAATAATCGTTTTCTTGGCAGTTATCATAGCAATACCCTGTCTTGCTGACGGCTTAAGCAAAAAACTGAATATTGAAGCCGCTGAAATCTACGTTTGTCTTTATCCCGGTGATGGGTACCTTCATATAAAAGAATATCGTCTCAGCGCTGTCACCAGGGACACTTCAACAGAGAAAATTAAATCACTCATTGAGGACGCAAAATTTTGTGAGAAGCGTTTCCCGTTCAGGCATTTCACTGCCATGGAAGAAAGCATGAAACGTGACAGGGGGTATATAACCGGCGAGTACCATCTGATGACCCGGGAGAGGAGTTTGGTCAAAATGATGGAAGACAGTTTTGGGAAGATTCTGGATCGTAAAGTTAAAGTGACAATCAATGAAGACGACATCGGCCTGCATTTTATTGGCCCGGATATTCAAGTCAGGTCAAATAACGCAAACGGAGTATACGGAAAAGAAGATCAGCGCGTCATCTTCTGGAAGAATGGGCTTCAATACTTTGAGGTTGTTTTCGGGGAACACACAGACCAACACTTTGACTCAATAGCAGCTTCTTTCGGGGCTGATGTATCCAGTCCGGAGAAAACAGAAGCAGATGTCGCAGCATGGAAGAATAAGAAATCACTCTTTGAAAACATGGATGAAAAATATCAGCACGATGCGGATATTTTTCGACTCCGCCACCTGAAGTACTTTGGAGAGTTAATCGCGGAATACCATCGGAAGACCGGTAAATACCCATTGCAGGGAAAAAGTGCACACCAGAATTATGTTTATATAGCAGCCCCCCACCAGCAAAAATATGTAAAAGCCGGACCGCCTCATAAGCATGAAGTCACTGATGTTGAAGCCTTCAGAGAAGAACTGGAAAAAGGATTGGGAAGAAAAACAGATCTTAAATTTGATCCGCAGAAGGTTCCTGTTGGTGGGCCAAATTTCTACATCTACATGATTGAAGGCGATTCCTTTTTCTTTGCCGTTCATTTGTATAACGATCACTCTTTTACCAACCCAGTTTCCAATCATTACCACAAGATTGAAATCACCAATAAAGATTTCAACAGACGGGGGGTATGGAAATACAAGATCCTTCTGGCAGACAAAGCGTTTCAGAAAGCAATTGGGGAAAAGCCATACAAAGAGGGATTCTTTCTCCACTTAGAAGAACAATACAAATAACTGACAGCATGTTGCTACAGCGGAAAGCTGCTTCGTTATGCAACTTTTAGCAACCGATTATTGGCAGGGGTATATTTCAAAGGGTGTAATATGATTTATGACGATGAAGTGTTTTTTGAAAATTATCAGAAATTGCGACTCAATGATACCGGATTGAATGGTAAGATGGAAGAGCCATGTATCAGACAATTAATTGGTGATGTGTCAGGCCTAAGAGTTTTAGATATCGGATCTGGATTCGGGCATCAAGCAGTTTGGTTAAAAAATAATCATGCTGTGGAAGTAGTTGCTTTAGATCCTTCTGACAATATGATCGAATATTTAAAAAAAAATCATCATGACATTGGTATAGAGTTTGTGCATGGGTATTATGAGGATCAAACTTTTAAAAACAGGTTTGACTTAATTTTAAGTTCAATGGCTTTACACTATGTTGAAAATCTTGAATTGTTTTTTTTAAAATGTTTCAGGGATTTGAATGATGGCGGCCAGTTGATATTCTCAATGGAACATCCAGTCTGCACCGCAAATCCGGAAGGATACAGTGAGGATAAGAATGGCAAATATTGGCGTCTGAATAATTATTTCAATGAAGGTGAAAGAACTCAAAAATGGTTTGTAGAGGGTGTAAGGAAAAACCATAGAAAATTATCTACGATTCTTAACTTGCTAATATCTTGCGGCTTTAAAATTAAAAAGATTGAAGAACCTCATCCTTTAGATAAAGATTACTCAGAAAATGAAAAAAAGGATGATTGTTTTTGGGTCCGCCCTTCAATCGTTGTAATAAAAGTCGAGAAATTAAGGTAAAAAAGGTTGTGAGTGTCTGCCTGAATTTGTCTGATATACCGACTGTCCCTGGTGGTACTGTTGATTGCAAAAAACAATACTCAAAGACAAAAGTAATGATACCTGAAATTGCCCAGGGGCTTGACACATGGGCATTGAACGGGTAATCCTCATGGGCTCGTTATTTTTTTAATAAGAGGAAAGGATGCTTATGAAGGGTTTTGATCAATCGGTTTCAGTATCACTTGCGGCCGATATTGCCTGGGTGCCCCTGGTTCAGTCTGTTGTTGAAAAATGGGCGCCGGTGTGCGGACTGGATGACAGCAAAACAATGATGCTGACCGTTGCGGCCGAAGAGATCGTGGTCCACCTGGCCAGAATGGCCCCTGGAACCCAGGTCCGTTTTCGCCTTGAGCCGGGGGGGTGGCATGTGCGGGTTGAATTTTCTTTTAAGGCCGATGCGTCAGATCTATGGGCCATGAACCTTGTGACAAAAACAGATACCCAGGAGGAGATTGATCACCTGGGACTGCTTGTGGCTTCCAGGGCTGTGGATGGATTTACCCTGGGGTTTGAAGGGGATACCCTGCACCTGGGGCTGCGGAAGGACCGGGCTTATCCGGTTGTCACACCCGGGTTGATCCAGCCGGTTGAGACCAGGGGGGAATTGACCATTGTCCGGGATCCGGAACCTGAACTGATTAAAGTCGCCTGTGTCAAGGCCCTGGGGCTCTATCCTTCCGATGCCGTGCCCCAGGCGTTTTTCACCCCGGGTAAGGTGGTCGACATGGTTGGGCAAAAGGACCTGGAGATTGCCGTGGCAACAGACCGGAGCGGTGCCCTGGCCGGGATGATCTGCTGGCAGGCACCTTCTGAACAGGGGATCAGCTTTTCCGGGCCATATATATTTACCACGGACGGACAGGCCGGAGATCTCCTGACAAAACACCTTATCAATACAGTGGCCCGGACAAGGGCCATGGGCCTGTTCAGTGAGTCGGCCACCACCAGCCTGCCCACGGAGGATTTTGAATCCCTGGGGCACCTGGATCTGATCCAAAGGGATGGCAAAAAATCGGAGCAGGGGGTCTGGTATCGTCATCTGAGGGAGGATATGGGCGCATCTGTCTGGGCCCACAGGGCCTATGCAGAATTCCTTGAAGCAGCATACCATCGGCAGATTCTCATGCGGGATCTTAAAATCATTGAAGGGCAGGGGGAACGCCTGCCTGAACGTTCTGTTTTTTCCGTGCAGCTCAGGCCGGATGCAGGGAAAGCAACCCTTTTTCCCATGGTGACCGGTGGGGACGCTGCCGAATGTATTGCCCGGTATGTTGAGATGCTGCACCGGGAGAAGATCTTCAATATCTTTATCCGCATCGACCTGGCCCATGGATGGCAGGCGGCCATGGGCAAAGCGATCATGGACAATGGGTTTGTGCCGAAGCTGGTCCTGCCCTATGGCGGTAAATCCGATATTCTGGTGTTCCAGCATGCATAATTTTGATTATACCCAACTGGTTCCCAGTTATATCCAGGCCTTTGAGGCATATTATCCAAGTAAGCCAGACCCGGAACTCATGCGGCTGTATGGTGTGGATCATCTCCACCGGCTCAACAACAATGAAAATGCCCTGGGGCCGCCCCCTGAAGTGGCCCAGGTGGTGGAAGGGTTTACGCCCATGGCTGTGCCTGTCTACCCCAACGGGGATTGTTTTGACCTCCGCCAGTCCCTGGCTGAACGGTTTGACAAGGATCCGGAGCAGTTTTTAGTGGGCAACGGCTCCTGCGAGGTCATCGCCTCGGTGATCAAGGCCTTTTGTGAAAAAGGGGACAATATCATCACGGCGGACAAGACCTTTGCCGTGTATGAGTGGGTGGCCGAGTTCTCCGGGTTTGAAGCGCGGTTGATTCCCCTTAAGGACAACGGGTTTGATCCCCAGGCCATGCTGGATGCCATGGACCGGCATACCAAGATATTGTTTGTCTGCAATCCCAACAACCCCACAGGCACCTATTGGGACAGGTCGACCATGAAAGGTTTTTTGGATGCCGTGGACAACCGTGCCGTTGTGGTCATTGACGAAGCCTATTGCGAATATGTGGAAAATGATGATTTCCCGGACGGCATGGCCCTGGTGGAGCAATATCCCAATGTGGTGACCTTCAGGACGTTTTCCAAGATGTATGCCCTGGCATCCCTGCGCATCGGGTACCTGTGTGCCAATGCTGAAATGGTGGGGGTGATACGGCGGACCCACATTGTCTATTCGGTTAATACCCTGGCCCAGAGAGCGGCTGCCGCTGCCCTGACCAATGACGGCTCCTTTATCCGGGCGACCCGGGAAATGGTCCGGGAGGCCAAGGCATTGCTTTGCCCCCTGTTTGATGAACTGGGACTGACCCATGTGTGCGGCCAGGGCAATTATCTCATGGTCAAGGTGCCTGTCTCAGATACCCTCATGTACCGCAAACTCATGACCCAGGGGATAATGGTCCGCACCATGACCGGTTTCCGGTTTCCCAACTGGATTCGCATCAGCCTGGTCCAGCAGCCGGTCATGGAGGAGTTCTGCCGGGTTTTCAGACCGGTGATGGAGGAGATCCAGGGCCGATGATGAAAGAAAAAACGATGAACATGGGGCAGGGCAGCGTGCTGTCGGTGTTGTTGAAGCTGGGGCTGCCCGCCATGCCCCCAATCCTGATATCTACGAGGCCGGTCAGCTCATGCTGCTCAAACCCTATCGCAGCGGCCGGATATCATCAGAGATTGCCCGGCATATTCTTGAAGTGCTGCCCCAATCCCTTGGGCTGCCGGTGATTTTTACCGAGGCTGTGTGCAACCATACGGTCTTCCAGCGCCTGTCCCATGACCATGGCCATCAGGCAACCGGCCTGGAGCTTGAGTGCATGCCCGCCACGGCCTATTCCAGGGAGAGAGCCGGCAGCCGCAATGTCTCGTTGCTGCTCACCTTTGATGTCCGTAATGACCGGAGCCATGCCGTCTATCTGCCTGAAGCCCATGGGGATGTTATTTCAGACCTTTACGGCAGGCTTGGGCTGGACCGGCGGATCGGTAAGGGAAATGATCCAACCGGGCTCACGGACTTTAATGCGTTTTTATTGCCCCAGGCCAACTTTGCCCGGATTACGGTTCAAACGGCCGGCATGGATTTTCAGGATGTGGTGGCAAAAGCCGAATCCAATGCAGGCCCGGGCGGATTGGTGCAGATGTATATGAACCTGGGGGACCGGGCAACCCCCCGGGCCATCAGTCAATTGCGTGAACATGGGTATCTTTTCGGCGGCCTGTTGCCCCTCTGGTTCGGTACGGACGGATTGATCATGCAGAAGCTGCCCCAACCACCTGCCTGGGCGGAGGTCTCTCTCCATGATCCGGCTGCCAAGGCGCTTGCCGCATATATCCGGCAGGACCATGAACGGCTGGGGCAGCCGGTTAATCCGCTGTACCCTGTGGAGTAGTGTCATGAAATTAAAAAAATATATTTGTTCATGCCTGTTTTTGGGCGTGCTTTTTTGCCACGGTCCTTCACTGGCAAAAGAAATAATAGTCCTTGTTGAAGATTATCCACCATGGTCAATCACCAAACCACAACCGATCCATGGCATCAACATTGAAATTGTAAAAGAGATCACCCGCAGGCTGGATTTAAAGCCCCGTTATATCCCTTACCCATGGAGGCGCTGCCTTAAAATGATGGAGCTTGGGAAGGGCGATATCATTACCGGTTTGTTGAGACGACCGGAAAGGGAGGAATACATGCTTTATGTTGAGCCTCCCTATAAAACAAGTTCAACAAAAGCATTTTATGTTCCCAAGGGGCAAAAAAATCGTATTCTGAAATACGAAGATCTGTTTAACTTAAACATTGGAACCACCATCGGATCCAGGTACTTTGAACCTTTTGACAGTGATTCAAGGATCCTGAAATACCCAATAGCCACAGATCTTCAAAATTTACGGAAGGTAGAAAAAAACAGACTGGATGCTTTGATAGGCACGGGGACACACATTGACTATCTGATCCTTTCCGAGGGCTTTTATGGGAAATTTGAAAAAGCAGTCTTTAAGTATGATCGTCAAATCAATGTGCATATGGCGATATCTAAAAAGTCTCCCTATGCTGACGAGCTGCCCCTGTTTAACAAGACCATGGAGCAGTTGGTAGCTGAGGGAACCATTGATAAAATTATAGATACTTTTTTAAAAAAATTAAACTAAGACTCTATAAGTCTGCCACTTTATCCGGCATGACGGCATATCTCCACAGCTTTCCTTTTTCAAGGGTGCTCAGCCTGTCATCCATTAAAAGGGCCATTGCAGGGTTATGGGTGACCAGGGGAATGGCTGCTCACGAAAGTTTTGAAGGCTGTTTCCCACCGGCAATGGGTTTTCAGTATTCCCAGAAGATTGCGGATTTTTTTTATACTTTTGTTGACAAAAAGTTACGTCCTATCCCTTTACCCGGGAGGAGCGGCGAATACTCCGCCTGACGATTTCTACTTAAGTGCGAATGGGCAGTTCAGGATTGGCATCGTCCCCGAGCCGACCACATTGCTTCTTTTTGGGTTCGGTCTTCTTGGGGTCGCAGTTAGAACTAACTTGACTCTATTGCGTTTTTTTAATAAAAAGGGCAGAGGGCATATAGATCATGCCCTTTTCATATTTCACATTTTTCATTTAATCTTGCTCCGCATTGGTGTGTTTATACTGAAAGGGAGTCGTTTACCATGCAGCCCAATAACAATAAAGCCCTGCAATTAATAAAAGATACCATCGGCGATGAGTTTGTTCTGGAGGATCAAGCCACCCTCCTTCTTTATTCCAGAACGACACTGTCAAAAAACGTAATGCCGAAAGCTGTTATAAAACCTGAAAACAGTGCTGAAATTGAAAAAATCGTAACCATAGCTAACCAGTATCAAGTTCAACTTTACCCAATAAGCAAAGGGAGAAACTGGGGCTACGGATCAGCTTGTGCCGTCCATGAAGGCCAGGTCATAGTTGATCTGTCAAGAATGAATAGGATTTTGGAAGTAAACGAACAGCTTGCTTATGCCGTCATAGAACCGGGTGTTACTCAAATTCTGCTTCATAATTACCTAAAAGATAAAAAACTCCCCCTTTGGCTGGACTGCACCGGATCAGGACCTGAAGCAAGCATTATAGGCAACACCCTTGAACGCGGTTTCGGACACACCCCGTATGGAGATCATTTTCTGTATTCTTGCGGAATGGAAGTGGTTCTCGGAGATGGCCGAAAAATAAGCACTGGTTTCGGCCACTATAAAAATGCCAAAGCAACACATGTTTTCAGGTATGGGATAGGCCCCTATCTTGACGGTATTTTTACCCAATCAAACTTTGGTATTGTAACAAAACTTGGTATCTGGCTCATGCCGGAACCAGAGTGCTGCAAGATGTTCTTTTGTGCTGTTCCGAAAGACGACGATCTTTCCAAAGTTATTGAAACCCTCCGCCCCCTTAAATTGAGCGGGCAAATAAAAAGTTTAATACATATTGGAAATGATCTAAGGGTTATTTCGTCATTCAACCGGTATCCTTGGGAGATGGCGAAAAATAAAACACCGTTAAGTGATGATTTACGAAATCTTTTTTGCAGGCGCGGCAATTTCGGCGCCTGGAACATAAGCGGGGCGATCTATGGATCAAAGAGTCAGGTTAAAAACAACAAAAAAGAGTTGAAAAAAGCAATGAAAGGGCTTGGGAAGCTTCAGTTTATTGGCGATAAAACCATAGCTTTGGGGAAAAAAATATCGCACATACTTGAAAAATCAAATCTATTGCCTGAATTTAATACCAAGCTCAAAGCGCTGGAAAAAGTATACGGATTAATTCAAGGAACGCCCACAGATGCTTTTTTATTCGGTACATTATGGCGGGTTAAAGGCGGGTTAAAAACAAATTCCATTGATCCGCTGGATCATAATGCAGGCCTGTTGTGGATTTCGCCTATTATGCCGATGACAGGGGATACAGCCCAAAATTTAATCCGCATGGTAAACCCTGTTTTTAAAAAATTCGATTTTGAGCCTTTGATAACGGTTTCACTGATCACAGAGCGCGCTATGGTTAGTGTTATTACCATCTCGTTTGACAGGGAAAATCCCGAGGAGATTGTTAAAGCAAAAGAATGCTACGATGAACTTTTTAAATTAATTATGGAAGAAGGCTATGCGCCTTACAGAACGAATATTCATACGATGAAGAAACTTGCCGGCAATTCACAAGTTTTCTGGAATGTGACAAAAGATATAAAAACAGCTCTTGATCCAAATGGCGTTATTTCACCAGGCCGATACCAACCCTTTGAATTTCAACTTACCGGGCACGAATTAAAATAACACGATCTTGTATATTTCAACTTGACTTCCTATGGGTTAAAAATATATATAAATATATCTATCCGTTAAAATCAAAAAAATCAAATTCTTGTCATATAAACTTATAATTCGGAGGGCCTCAAATGTTTGAATATGGGAATTCCCGTTTCAAGGAAGTAGATTCCGATGACCTTCGCAGACAGATTTTTCGGTTGAGATATGAAGTCTATTCTCTGGAATTTGGATTTGAAAATCCGTCCGATTTCCCAAATAAGCTTGAAACGGATGAATATGACGACCACTCCGTTCACTTCGTGTCCATCAATGAATACGACGAGGTAATCGGCACTGTGAGGATGATCCTTGATTCTGAAAAAGGATTTCCTGTCGAACATGCCTCCGAAATAACGGGCTTCAAGGCCAAGCCCGCCCCCAAACACATCACTGAAGTATCTCGCCTGGCCGTGTCCAAAACCATGCGTCGCAGACCTGAAGACGGTATTCACGGCGTGGAGTCCTATATTCCTCAACCCCAAGGGGGCGTATCAGATGTTCCCAATAAAAACAACCCTGGTGTGGAAAAACGGCAAAAGCCTGTGATTATTATGGGCCTGTACAAAACCGTTTACCAGAAATGCAAAGAGCTGGGCATCTCACATATGTACATAATTACAGAAGACAAACTGTTCCATGCCCTCTGCAAATTCGGCTTTGTGTTCACCCAGGTAGGCCCATCCGTTGAATATCACGGTAAACGGACCCCCTATGCCACTTCATGGCACGCCATTGAAAAGCATATGCACGAGCACCACCCGGACCTGTTGAATTTCCTTACTTTCGGGCTTGATAAACGTCATTTGCCCGACTTTCTGAACTGATCAAATCCTCCTATCCGTTTTGACACCTTTTTTAAAGAATTAAACTAATAATCTACAAGTCTGCCATTTTATCAGGCATGACGGCATACCTCCACAGCTTTCCTTTTTCAAGGGTGCCCAGCCTGTCATCCATTAAAAGGGCCTTTGCAGGGTTATGGGTGACCAGGGGAATGGCGTCTGACATGGAAAGATCCAGGTTAATTTCCCGGATAAAATAGGACAGTTCATTCCAGAGGTTCAGATCATGGTTGGAGGCGAGACTGTCTGTTCCCAGACTCACACAGATTCCCGCAGCCAGTATCTTTTCCCAGGGACCCCGTCCCACACCGATAAATTCATTGCTCCGGGGGCAGAGACATACATTTGTCCCGGTGGCAGCAAGGATCTCCAGGTCTTTATCGGTTAGATGCACACAGTGCACGGCAAGGGTGGTATTGTCCAGAAGTCCCAGATCCCGTCCATATTCAACCGGTGTTTTCATGGGCGGGGAGTAGCTTGCGCCCAGCAGATTGTTTTCTTCAAGCAGTTTATAAAAGCCCGTTTTTTCACCCATGAGCATCCCGGTTTTATCTTCATGCTCTGCCATATGGATGGAAAATGGAAGTCCGTGTCTTAAGTCCTGGGTTTTAATCGCCTGCAAAACATCCGCACCGGTGGTGTACAGGGCATGGCCCGCCCCTGCAATGGCAGATGTTCTGGTCTTTTTATAGGGAATGGCACAGGTTGCCGGGTCCATGGGTAAAAGCCAAAGGCTTCGCAAAAACATGTATGATACACCCCCATCTTAGTGAGTATGTCGGAGATGGCCGTATCCCCGGGGGGGCAGGATGTCGCCAAAACAGCAGATACCCAGGTCCCTGGCCTCACCCACAGCGGTTGTAACTGCATCAAAATCCGTTGTTCTGTAATCATTGGCCATCATGCTCAACATCCAGGAGAGAAATCCCTGACCGGATAGGGTTTTCCCCTTGAGCTTTGATAATTTGAGATGGCAATGGGGATTGACCAGTCCGGGCACAATGGTCACCCCTCCCAGGTCCGTGACAGGGCCTGAATAAGCGTGCTTAAGCTCTGTATAGGATCCGGTCTCAAGGATGACAGCACCATCATGGATGACAGCCCCGTCATGGATTGGGGGGTGTCCGGGAATTCCCGTGATCATCTGTCTGCACCGGGTCAGTTTTAATTCTGGACACTTCTTTTTTGTCAAATCATCTCTCCTAAAGTGATTGGTGTTTGTGCTATGAATAATCGACCCTACCCAAGGGAGTTAATTAAAATTTTTTTATTATTATTGTAACAGTCTGATATTGTCCTCTGCTTTTTGACACAGACCATCAACCTGACCGTACGATTTGTCCGATAGAATAAGTACCATGAAAGACCAGGGTGTTGTTTTTTAAGGACATGCCAGAGGAGTAAATGTTGTGGGTATTGCTATACGTGAAATAGATTCAGCCGGTAATAGAATTGCAGCCATAAATGGCGATAAAAAGATCCGTATCTGGTCAGCCGATACATGTGAACTGCTTCAAATAATTGACCATGGGGCAAAACATGTTGCATTCATGCACGGCCAGGACAGGTTGCTGAGTGTGGATTACAATGAGGTGGCCATGGCCTTTTTGCGGTGCCGTGTCGGCCAGCCCGGAGATCTGTCTGAGATGGTGACTGAAATCAAC
Source organism: Desulfobacterium sp. (assembly GCA_030145245.1). Classification (GTDB taxonomy): domain Bacteria; phylum Desulfobacterota; class Desulfobacteria; order Desulfobacterales; family Desulfobacteraceae; genus Desulforapulum. The sequence continues at coordinate 29,018 of JAQYWC010000042.1, read as the reverse complement.
CGCTTGCTTTGCCAGGATACCTAGGTCACCTGTCAGTTTATGACCCTTTTTTACGTGGAAATCATGCTGGCTGCCAAACAGCTCAGGTTGATCATGGCCGGACACGATCCGGCCTTTCTGTATGATCCGGTTGCCGACAGCTTTATGGAACTCAATGGAAAGGGGATTCCGACTCCCTGGTCTACATTGACATGGAGGGTTTTCGCCCCAATTCCCAAAGGTGCCGGATTAATATTCCCTTCTATGGCTTTCACCACTGCGCGTATTCAGAAAGTCGTTCAGGGGCAAATATCTCAAAGTTATTCTTCGTTATCTTGCCGATAATATTCTCGCCACGAAGTTGGGATAGAGCCCTGGAAATTGTCATTTGATGGAGACCTAGAAAATTGCCGATATCTAGCTGAGTGATTGTGAACTTGCTTTGACTCTCATACAATTGAAAAAGGATTTCAGACACCCGTGTAATCGGTTTGTTGTTGGAAAGATTCGCTACGAAATGACTGAGATATATCCGCTTAAAAATTATATACTGTGAGAGGTTAATGCATAATTCAGGATATGAACGAACAAAATTGACATCCATAAATATGTTTGAAGGAAAAGCGTATACTTGGGTATCAGTCAAGAACTCAAATGAAACACGCCCCTTAAGATTGATCATACAGCCAGCTTCATTAAATATCGAGTCTCGTCCAACAAAATATAAAATACGTCTTTCACCACCATGCAAATAACAACTATAGCTAATATATCCCTCCTTTATCAGATACACGCCATCGTCAGCCTGATCAACGACTTGTCCCTTGGAGAATGAGTGCGAATTCGCCAAGTGGATGATATCTTTCCAACATGTGTTCATCCCCTCGATAATAAAATTTACCTTTTGATCTTTAGAAAAATTGTAACAGTTTTCATTCATGACTCCCTCCTCATTTCGACATCCGCTACAACTATCCTACCACATAGGGAAACTGCACACCTATAAATTCACAAAAGGAATTCGTATAGGGTTCGCAGCCCCATGGGTACTATATCACAATTCCCGCAGATCAATAGTCTCGATAGACCAGCTCCAGATGGTTTGAATCCCAATGATCTGTTCCGGTGTACGCCCGTTTTCCTGGGCAAATCTGCACGAACCCTGCATAAAAGATTTTCCATAACATAACAAATGTTGTTTTTTATTCTCATTGCGCAGGTTAATGTAAGAAAAATTTGAAATTATGGCTGATCGGTTTCTAAGACCAATAGGTCTTATTTGTATCGGTGGGGACGGTATGAAAGTACCCGCAAAATCAAGATTAAAAGTAAGGAGTGAAAATATGGATTTAGATATTTTTAAGGAAGCGATTGAAACTAAGGTATATCATATTCAGCCTGAAGTAGAAGTGCCTTTACATGAACATGCAACTCAAGATGAAGTGTTTTACTGTGTAGAAGGTTCTGGGTTTGGAGTGTTGGAAGGTGAGGAGATCGAGTTAAATGTGGGAGATGTGTTTGTTGCACCTGCTGGAAAAATGCATTCAATTAGAAATGATGAACCGATACTGTTAACGGCTCTTCTTATACCTGTAAACAGAATTGTTTGTCACTGCAATGAAGTGAGTTACGCTGATATCAGGAAAGCAATGGTTGATGGTGCTCGCACAGTAGAGGAAATACAAGAAATTACAGGCGCAGGAACAGGTTGCGGTAATTGTATTCAAGATATCGAAAAAATATTATCAGTAGCTTGTGGGTGCAATAATATTTCTATGGAAGACGTAGTTAATGCAGTAAAAGCGGGAGCCGATACAGTTGAAAAGGTTGAAGAAGTAACAGGTGCAGGTAATAATTGTGGAAAATGTAAAATGCTTTTGCAAAATATTATTGATATAAAGAAGTAATTAATCGCATGAAACCACCAGCTCTGCTGGTGCGAGCCTGACCGGCTGAGCCGGTCAGGCCATGTTGACCTGGTCAAGTAAAAGTGGACACTTTTGTTAAGCAGCTTTTTCGAAAAGCCACAGAATTTTAAATTCTTAGGACTCACATAGCCCAGGGCCTGTTTGCCCTTGTTCTCGGCTAATACCTGTGGTAACGGTAACAAGGGCAAACAGGACTCATTCTCATGGGCTTTTTACCCCACAGGTTCATTCCGTGGCGGACGTAGACCGTTTTATCTCAATGTCCACGTTTTGCCTGGTATTGGGTGGAGACGTTATCTTTTCAATGGAGAGGAGAAAATAGAATGAAAAATCAAATCTTTTTTATTCTAAAATGCACTCACTCTTTGTTTCTTATGATGTTTTTGATAAGTGTTCCCTGCTTTGCGGGTAATGTTGCAGGGGATTGGGGAAATATAAAAAATAATTTATTCCCATGGGATGTAACAGATCGTCTCAACCAAAATAGAAGAGGGGGAGAGAATGACGCGACTGGATCGTTTGCCATCCTACGAAAGGGAGCATTTGCTGGTGCTTCCCTGTCCTGATTATGAAGAGACAGCCTTGGTTAAAGGTCCTGGGCTGAAAGACCGAAAAGTGGCTCTTATCTCCACCGCCGGTCTTCAGAGAAGAGATGATCGTCCCTTTGGAATGGGAGCGGATGATTATCGGATTATTGCATCAGACACCCCCCCGTCAGAGATCGTGATGAGCCATATTTCCACCAATTACGATCGCACCGGCTACCAGCAGGATATCAATGTCGTTTTTCCGCTCCAGCGGTTAAAGGAACTTGTCAAAGAGGGTAAAATCGGCAGTGTTGCCCTGTACCATTACTCCTTTATGGGGGCAACAGACCCGACGTCCATGGAGACGCGGGCCAGGGAGCTTGCCCGGATAATGAGAGCGGAAGGGGTGGATGCGGTTCTGCTGGTGCCTGTCTGACCCAACTGCACGCGCGCTGTAGGCGGGCTAAGTCATTACATCGAAAGTGAAGGAATTCCCACCACCCAGATCAGTCTGGTCCGTGTCCACACGGAACGGATAAATCCGCCAAGGGCCCTCTGGGTTCCTTTTGACCTTGGCAGGCCGTTGGGAGCACCGGATGCGCCTGGTTTTCAAAAACAAGTCCTGCTGGCTGCACTGGGGTTGCTTGAAGAATCCGAGGGACCCATCATCAAGGATTTTCCTGATGATGCGCCTGTGTCGGAACGTGAGTTCACGCCTGCTGCATGCCCGGTTAGCTTTGGTGCTCCAACCGGGCAAGGCGGGGAAATTGATGATGTCGGTAAACTCCTGGCGGCTTTTCGGGAAGAGGCGGAGGGGCTGCAAAACTGGTTTGAGATAGGGTTAAAAAATAGAGGGCGGACCACCACCGGCACCTCAAAGCTCTCCCTGGGCGAAATCGTTGACCTCTTTTCGGATTTTGTAAAAGGAGATATGCCGGAGAGTCCGATCAGCGGCACATCCCTCGATATTGTCATGAAGCTTGCCTGTGAAGACCTGAAGGCCCATTACACCGAAGCGGTTTCGGCCCAGCCTGGAGGGACTTCCGCCCCGGATACCCTTGCCAATTGGTTCTGGGGAGAAACCTTTGCCTCCAGGGTTTTTGGAAAAGTTCGCGAACGGGCTCTGTTATGTGAAGAAAAGGAGTTGAATATTCTGGGATCGTTTTTGCTTATCCCAAGAAATCAACTCCATCGATTTACCAACAGCGATTGAACGCCCCCCGTGGGCAATTAAGGATGGTTCACGCTCCGGAATGTTGACATGGGGTAACCGGCATGGCAATTATGGGTGCAGACTGAAACCGAAACCCAGGATGGATGGATGAATCAACTTAATTTAAACCTGCTCAGGGCCCTGCATGCGTTGCTGACCTGCGCCAATGTAACCCATGCGGCCGCCCAGCTGAACCTTACCCAGTCCGCCATGAGTCGAAATCTTTCTCTTCTGAGGGACCATCTGGGCGATCCTTTACTGATAAGGGAAGGCACCCGTTATTTGTTGACAGACCGGGCAAAACAGCTTCTGCCCCGGCTGCACAACCTCATGTTCGAGATTAAAGAGCTTTTCAGTGAGCAGCCGTTTGATCCGGCCGGGTGCAGACGTTCTTTTGTCATGGCGTCATCTGATTACGTTGCCCAGTACATCTTTCCCAGCATCGTGGATGCCATACACCGGGTGGCCCCCCAGGTTCAGTTGCATTACCGCATGATGGAGCCTCCCATGCTTGAAGAGCTGGGGACCCTTCCTGTGGATCTTGTTGCCACCCTGGTGCCGGAGTCTCCGGAAAACCTTTATGGACGGCATCTGGGAAGTGATTATCCCGTTTGCGTTATGGCTGAAAATCATCCCTTGGCCGGCAAAGAACTGACCCTTGAGGGCCTGACTGACTTTCCCCACCTTTGTATCACAGGAGGAGGGGACAAAGATTCTTTCCTGGACCGTTACCTTGCAGAGCATGGGCGTAAACGAAATATCTCGGTTACGGTCCCTTTTTTTTCTTCGGCGTTTCAGATTCTGGCCCGCAGTCAGATGCTTCTGACCATTCCCCTTCATATCGCTGTCAATGCCCGGCGACACTTCCCCATTACCCACCGGGAGTTTCCCATGTCCGTTCCCACGGAACAGTATTATCTCCTGTGGCATGGAATTCATCACAATGATCCAGCCCATCGCTGGCTGCGGGATCAAATACTCCCACCGTTGATGAACTCCACCTACGCGCCTTAAATATCAATCGCTTAGGGGGCGTGGCGTTGGTTTTCTGCTGCAAAAAACGGTGAGGTATGATTTCAAATCATACAACCCATCTTGAAAATCAATTTTGCTTATACGTTAAACATGGATATCCTTGTTGAGGATGTCATGGTTCCAGGGGGTGGAATCAACAGACCGTTTTTATGATCGATAAAGGAGACGTTAATGGGTTTTATGTCATGGCTTTCAATCGCCGGTATCTGCTTTCTGGGGGCCGCGTGTCCCGGTCCGAGCCTTGCCGTTGTCATGCGGCACACCGTTCGTGGCTCCCGGCGTAATGGTATGGTCACCGGCATGGCCCACTGTCTGGGGGTCGGTTTTTATGCATTGCTTACCGTCTCAGGACTGGCGGCGCTTCTTGCCCTTGAACCCTCCCTGCAAAAGGGGGTGGCCTGGGGCGGGGGCGCTTACCTTGCCTGGCTGGGGATCAAGGCCCTTCGTTCCAACGGGGCTTCCCTGGGGGAGAGCATAAGTGCCGACAAAGCCGGTGTGCTGGAAGCGGCAAGGGATGGACTGATGATCTCCCTGCTGAATCCCAAGCTGATGATCTTCTTTCTCGCCTTGTTCAGCCAGTTCGTCTCTCCTGATATGGGGTGGACCGTCAGCCTTGTGATGGTATTGACCCCTCTCCTGATCGATGGCGCCTGGTTCTGCCTGGTGGCTGTTTTTCTTTCTCGAAGACGGTGCCTTGACTGGTTCAGGAAGCATGCCCGCCTCATCGACCGGATGACCGGAACCGTATTGCTGGTTATCGCTCTTCGCGTTTTGACACTGTAAATCACTGTTCAACCGCCTTTAATCCAGGGGATCGCCATCATCGTAGAAGAAGTAAAAAGGAATCTCCTTGTGGTGCCTGAGCAGGCTCTCGTGGGACTGGGTTCATATAATTGAAATCTCCCTTTTCAAAACGTGTATTTTATGCTTTAAAGATTGCCATGAAAAAACAAGGCGCTTTAAAATGTCCGGACTGCGGATCATCAAACACATCAGTATTCAAAGGATATCCCACTATTCCTAGTGGTCTGCGGCAGCTGTTTATTTGCAAAGAATGCAATAAGTGTTTTTCTGAAACAAGATATACAGCAACGCAAAACATAAAAACCCCTATCAGCAGGGTGTCATCAGTTTCGAAATGAAGGTATCGGCCTTCGATCGGCAGTTCGCATTTTGTGATAAAACAAGCACATTCTGTGACATGGGAATCTGATAAAAAATGCTCAGAACAGAGTTAACAAACCATCAATTATGTAAAGGCGTTTTATGAAAACAGACAATAAGCAAATAAGGTTCTATTCAGTCTTTTTAATCGGAATACTTATTTTCTCCTTGCCCATATGGACAGGCGGCTGTTTCAATGACAACAGTTCCTCTGTGACTGCACCGCTGAGCGAGAACAACATCAATCTGATCTTCGTTGTAAGTGCGGATCTGGCTTACAACGAACCCGGCGACATCGATCCGGACACGGCAAATCTTACCCCTCAGGGATTGCAGCGTTCGCTCATGATGGCCACATACCTGAAAGAGGATGTGCTGGGAGGGGAAAACGTCACCGCCATACACGCCCTCGCACCCATGACCCATTTGCAGACCGATAACAATTACCCTGACATGGCAGGCATCGGGTCCATACAGCCGTTTGCCCTTCTCAACCAGATCACGTTACCCCTCTATGGTACGGATTCCTCTTATACGGCCTACAGCTATCCTATCCATGCAGCCTATGGTCCGGGATCCCTGCCTGATGGAGTGGTAGCACCGGAAGACTTCTGCCCGGATTGCCAGGGGCTTGCTTTCAACGACACGGCAGACGACAATGTTGACTTGGCCACCGGTATCATTACTGCCAACGTTCCAGGCTTTTATGTTTTTTCCGCACCCTGGGAAACCGTCAATGCCCTGATGGCAAGTATCAACCAGAAGAAGGGCTATAACCTTGATATTCCGACGACCTATATGGGGCCGAACAGGGTCTATGCGATCTCCGTCAATCCGTCGGAAGTCGCCAGCCTGGCGACCTACGACAGTCATCTGGATCCGCCTTCCACATATCCGGAGCTGCCCTTGCCGGTGGAGAGAATTCCATGTTCATACGATCTGCAGCCCAATTTCAGCACCTCACGCACCGGAGGAGTTAATGGCGTCGTCGTTCCGGCGGCCATCAACACCAACGAGAAAATTTATATTGTCCGGCACGCAGAAGCACATCCTGATCCGAAAAACCTTTTTGAAGACGGTAACTTTGTGGGTGCAGGGCAATGGCGCGCATTGGATCTTGCGAATGCCCTGGACGGCAAAATAAGCCCCGATATGGTTTATTCCATCGACCCCGCACAGTGGCTCTATACCGGCCATCTCAATGTGTCCTACGTCAGGCCGTCATTAACGGTACTGCCCTATGTTATCGCCAACAACCTGCCCTACCGTCTTGTATCCAATTTTTATATAGGGGATAAGAACCAGGACCAGCTCGCAAGTGATTTTTTCTTCACCGGCGGCACGTTCTCCAATCAAACCATTCTGCTGGCGTGGGAATCTTCACGGATCAAGCCCCTGATCAATGCTCTCCTCGAAAGTTATGGTGGATCCGAGTCCTCATATCTTCCGATTAAATGGCCGAGCACCGACTATGATACCGTCTGGACCGTGACCATTGACGGCATGGGCAATGTGACGGTGGATAACGATCTGTGCGAGGGTATATATTCCGAAAGCCTACCGGAGATGTCTCCTGAGTTCTGATCAATCTATAGCGCCTGGCTTGCCCATATGCAGTGGCTTGGTCAAAGAGCCTGGGGGAACTTTCCCCCAGGCTCTTATGGTCTGGAAGGTCTGGTTACACCGATGGAAACATCGTCTGCATATGGGCCTTCATGGCCGGACTCAATTGCTTGAACAGCCGGGCATTGTAAGATGCATTGTACGGAATCCCCTGGGATGTCAGATCCGGATATTGGATGGACGGGTCGGAAACCCCGCCGATCCCTGTGGCTTGGTCACCACTTTGGGGCCTTGTCGGGTCCGTGGGCGGTATGGCATTTCCGGCAAATGTCTGATGATTGGCAAAATTCACGGTTAAATTGGAATGGACGATCTGTTGGGTGGCAATCGCATTCCTCCTCGATTTGGCTGCAGGCGTTCCCTCTGCAATCGCCGGATCAACGTTCACCGCCTCAATTGAGACCGTGTAGTCACTGTTCAGGAAGATCTCGAAGGTGCGGAACTGCTGTGGGAAATCACGCAAAGATGAGGTCTCAACCTGCCAGAAACCCTTTTCAGGTTCATTTACCGGGTCTGGTGATACAAACGCCTTGACGTGATTGAAATGACGATGCCCGGAGATCCACATTAACAGGTTGGGGGTATTCTGGAGTTTATTGACAAGTCCTGTCAGGTCTACAGCGTTGGTCATCGTGGCCGTTGAATCGCCATCGGCACCCATCCACCATTCCAGCTCAGTGCCGATATTGGAAACTGCAATGGGGATATGGGCGGCGATGATCATCAGTTGATTGGCTGCCTGGCCATCATCGAGTTCGGCTTGCAGCCAGGCCCAGCGGGTATCATCAAGAAATCCGTGGCCGTGGATATCGATGGAGCCGTCGTCTTCCCGCTGGGTATCGTCCAGAACGATCACCTTGAGCGGCATATGGGACTTGGGCTCAAAGCTGTAACAGGCAAAGCCGGCTCTCTCGTCATCCGGCACCAATTGAAAATTCGGGTTGGATGAAACCAGGTTGAAACCGTGGCCCACCGGTTGGGTGGTTGTATTGAAGAATTCCTGGATAAATTCCGCCCTGGGCAGTGGCTTTCGGTCGGGATCAGCGGTAATTTTGGGCGGGGTAGTGTAATCCCCTGTCGGTCCTGAGTTGATAATGGTGCCGTCAGGGGTTGAACCATCGACGACGCCCTGGTAAAACTGCGGCAAGCTGGGATTCGTTAAATTGTTTTTATCGAACAGGGCCGGGAATTTAGTGAAATCCGGCGTGAGTAATTCGTTGGGCACCGACCAGACCGTATCACTGGTGTATGAATCCTCAATGCCGGCATCAGAGGCAGGGAACGAACCAATTATGAAATGGTCATGGTTGCCCAGGGTCTGATAGAACGGGATCGATTTGTCGAGGCCCGCTGCCTTGAACTTCTTCTGATAATCAACGGTGTCTGCGCCGAGGTGATCGCCGGAACTGGGGGTAATGACCTCGCCGTCAATGATGTCAATGTACCACCTTAGTTCGTTGTACATGCTCGAATTGCACACATCCCCCAGAGAGATGAAAAAATCAAAGGGATTTTCTTCATGCAGGGCGTTTGCCGTCTGAATGGCCGCATCAAAAACATGGGGGGTATAGGGCATGACCCCCGAGTAGATGGATGTGTTTTGTCCTGAGAAACCCGGATTCGATTGCTGAAGGAAAATCAGCTGGTTAGGCGCTTCCTTGTCGGTGAGATGCACATCGGTCATGGCAAAGAAGTTCAGCAGTTTTGTATTCCTTTCAACGGATGAGGCATCATAACCGGTGGCCATGATATCCATCCGTGGAACGATCGCCAGGGGTTGATCCAGATATTCCCACTGACCATAGCCCAGCTTGTCATATTCCGGAACCTGGTCAAGCTCTGCCCAGGTCAGAGCGGTTCCGCCATTGGGGCTTGTCGCCGGGTCAGCCGGGTCAGGCATCTTTCCTGAAGGGGGCGTTGCAGAGGGCTTGATATACGGAAATTTGATCATCCTTTCGGTTGTTTTAACAACCGTGGGATCAATGGGGTATCCTGGGACCTGTGTTACACCGTCACCACCGCCGTTGCAACCAAACATCAATGGCGTTAGGGAAACACATACGGCTGTTCCGGTGAACACTTTTATGAAATCACGCCGGGTAACACCATCGCTCTTGTCTACATCACTATTCTGGTCTGAATTGTCGATTAACATGATTCTCTCTTTTTGTTTTTTGTTCATCGAATTGATGCTGCCACTGACCATTTCAGGGCGTGGAATCCACGCCAGGGAGGAAAATGCCCAATGGCTTGTGTTTAACAAATGTTCGATATTCTAACAGGGTGACGGTTCTACTACGTCTGCCAACCTGATAGGCAAGTTAACGACATTGTATTACTATTTACTATTCGTTGTCGAGCAATTGTTCTCTTCTGTCTGCCAGGTTCCTGATCCATGTTGTGCACCCGTATCATGAACCTGGCAGCAGTGATTACCCGTTACTGCGATGCAGCCGGTGGGAATAACTGCTCAACCGCCTTTCATCCAGGGGATCTCCATCATCGTAGAAAAAATAAAAAGGAATCTCCTTGTGGTGCCTGAGCAGGCTCTCTTCGATCAAACTGTTATCACATCCCCAGCAGGAGGTCATCATCACGCCGTCAAGATCGAGCTTATCCCAGTAATGCAGGACACTGCCAACGGCATAGCCTGATCCGCCGGCGGTTTTCGGATCGATAACCGCTGCCGATCTTTCCAGCACGGTCTTCATATCCGGTATGGGAAGCCATGGGTGGTGGGTGTGCGTGATCTTATACAGGGTGTTCCGAATCAAATCCATGCCAAAGATGTACATTTTGTCCTGTTTTCTTGAACTGCCGCTCCCAAAAATCAACTCCGGGTGTGCCCGGGCAGTAAAGTCGAAGAAATCACAATTGGGCTCGGCAATGATTCGTATCCCTTTTTTTGATAAACTTTTAAAGATACCGGCATTGGCCACATCATTGCCTTTTGTCATGATATCTCCTGAGACAAAGATTGTTTTATAGTCCTTTTGGGCGTCTCTTTGGGCATTGATGTTGAAATAAGCGGTTGAGGCGTCATCCATCACCTGTTTTAACTTTTTCCAGTGCCGGGAGTTGGTCCATGCGCCTTTGAAACCGGGTTTGGAGCCGGACCCGATGATTTTAAGGATTCTGCTGCTGTATTTTCGATATGCGGCTTCAGAGATACCCGGTGTTGCTTCTCCGGCCAGATGGTACAGATAGAGCTGGCGGACAATATCCAGGGCGGTGAGGCCTGAAATCAAGCGGGCCGTCATGGCGGGTCCACCGGCAATCCTGAGGGCGGATACCGATATCCGGTCATCGTTTCCCATCCGTTCGATGGAGAGTCTGTCCTTTATTCCAAACATTCCTCCCCTGCACATTTTGCCAGAAATTTGCAGCAGCCTTGTCTCTTTGGTGGTGGGATTGTTCATGAGGTATTCTTTGAATGCCCCCCAGACAAACTGGTAGGAGAGACACTCTTTGCCGGAACAATCGGTTCTTCCCAGGGCGATATTTTCCTTGGAGGTGGGAGGGGCGGCTACGGCATCATAGCCATAGGAGCTGTAAACCGAGGCAAACAACTCTCCCAGGTATTCAATACTGCTTAAAAAGACATACTTTACCTGCCGGTCCATGTAGGGGCCGGCGTATTTGCCCTTGTCGATATAGGACCGGATGTTGGAGGTTCTTTCAGGCAGCTCATTTGCGGTCTCTTGCCTGTGCTGGTTGACGGATTGAAGAAAGGATTGAATCCGCGTGACAAATCCTGCGGTTCCCCCATGTCCGTCACTTTCAAGGATGGTGTGGGGATACCCCTGGAGCAGGGCCTGGAAAACCTGCTCGGTAAAGGAGGCCGGGCCGCACCCGAATGAAGAGAGCATCAGGGGATAGACGGTTCCCATCTTCATTGCGGCTTCGGACGCCCGCAAATACCGGTTTGCATCCCCCCAGTAGATCCGTTCCATGGGCTGGGTGCCGGTGGGAACGGGAAAACAGTCCATGGGAATGGCCATGGCGCCGTTCTGCCGGATGATGGTGGGGATCTTGGAATTGGCTGCCACATCATGGATTACATGGAGGGTGCCGCAGACCAGTATGGGTGCGATATTTGTTTCATGGGCATAGGCAAGGGCCTGTTTGCCCATGTCGGACAATGCGTTGTTATAGTCCTGCTGGCTTTGTTTGGCTTTGGCCAGTGCGGTTTTAATCTGGTCGTGCTCAATCCCGTATGGTTCCAGGGCTTTGAGCAGTTGGTTTTCCAGTCCAGGATTGGCCAGTCCCTGCTGGAGGTAGAGCCTGGGACGGATCAGATCCACCTTGCGGCCCCGGGCTTTTAATGACTGTTCTATAAGCTCCGGCATGGCCTGCTCGGTGACACAGGCCATGCCCCCAAGACCGTCCCGGTCGGGGAAATCCATGATCTTTGGGAAAAAAAGAATGGGGAGGTCGGTGTCACAAATGGCATGGGCCACTTTAACCGGACCGCAGGAATCAAAGCTGTTGCACAGTTGTTCGCCCCTGGCAAGGGAGGTTGAGTCCGACTGTAGCAGCTTCACTGAAAAGCCCAGGGTTTTCAGGAAGGTGGCAAGCCAGGGAATATGGCTTGCCAGGGCACCGGTTACCGGTATCCCCATCACCGTGGTTCCGGGGGTGATGCTCTCAAATGACCGGACCAGGGCTTCCCTTTGCTTGAATGGATCCGGGGCGTCTTTGGGGAGTTTGTCCGTCCCTGTTTTGGACAGCTCATATTTTGGACAGGCCCCTCCGGCCATGGCGGTTTTTTCTGTGCCGTTAAAGGAGATGGTCACCTTTTCAATGGGGCAGTGGGTGCCGCAGCCTGAATCCCGGCAGGTAAACTCGGACCGGCCGGTGATCTGTGCTGCCAGCAGGAGTGACAGGTCCATGGATGGGGAGTTCAGTAACGCTTGGCTCCCTTTTTCCCGGATGGTGCATTGACCGATGCCCAGGGCCCCCATGGCTCCCGGGTTGGGCGGCACAATGATCTGGCGGCCTGTGATGGCGGCAAGGGTCCAGGCCAGGGAGGGGTTTGATGCGGGTTTTCCCTGGAAGAAAATTTTCTCCCCAAGGGTGCGCTGGCCCATGACGCGGTTCAGGTAATTCTGGATCACGGAGTATTGAAACCCTGAAAAAACATCCTCAAGCTGGAATCCTGCCTTGAGCGCCTTGGAACCTGCCTCGGCAATATATACTGTGCACATCTGTCCCAGGTCAGGCGGCCTTTTTGCGTTTTCCGCCATGGCGATAAAGGTTTCAATGTCATGGATATCGTAAAACAAGGCCTGCTCCTCTAAAAAGGACCCGGTGCCGGCGCTGCACGCTTTGTTCATATCGCTTTCGATGATTTTGCCCTTGTTCACCCGGACATATTTGGCGTCCTGGCCGCCGATTTCAATGATGGACATATCCTTGCCTGCGTCCGGGTCCATATGGATGGCCGCGGTTGTATGGGCGACGATCTCGTTGAGGACACATATTTTGCTTCGGCTCCGGGTTTCGGGACTTTCCTGGTTTTGGGTTTGATCCGGATCGCTGAAAACCGTGTCCGCAAGAATGGCAACCGCCTCCCTGCCAGATCCGGTCAGCCCGATCCCCCTGATATCCGGCTGCCCTTGATCCAGGATGGCCCGGATCAGTCTCCTGCAGGCATCCACGGGATTGCCTTTGGTCCGGTCATAGACATCCAGCAGGGGGTTGCCTGTTTTAATACAGGTCAGGACCGCCTTGGCCCCGGTGGAACCCAGATCCAGGCCAATGACGGCGGGTCGTTTCTGCCAGTCGGTTGCGTGTGGAATTGCCGGCATCAGGGTGACCTGTCCTTTATAATCTGATGCCGCCGGATGAATGGTAAAGTTAAGGGTCTCTTCAGAGATTAACGCTTCCGGATTGTCGGGCAACAGGGCGGCCTTGCCGGCCAAAAGCTGCTCCCCTGCAATCCTTGCAGCACCCGAGACTTCAAACGCCATTGGGTTGTCAGCGACAAAAACATCCGTGTCCGCATCCTTTCTAAATGCCTCCAGAAACGATTCCATCCGGGTGCACCCCCCGATCAGATAGACCGGTCCCCGGGCCTGGTTCCGTTTCAACAAGGCCTTTGCGTTCCTTGCAATGGAGCCGAAATATCCCTTGAACAATTCTGCACGGGATTTGCCCTGGTTGGCGTAGTGAGTCATCTCGCTCTTTGCGAAAACCGAGCACCGGGCCGTGATGGAGATTTCGTTTTTGGCCGATACGGCCATTTCATCGGCCTGTTCAATGGTATATCCAAACCTGTTCACCAGTTTTTGAAGATTCTCCCCCGTACCTGAAGAACATTTGTCATTCTCAAGGAACTGGTACAGATAGGTCTTTTTGTTGTCACTTGCTTTAGAGAGTGTGCGGGAGAGCACACGGTAGCCGCTGGCCCCCACGCTTACCAGGGTCATGGTATCCGGCAAAGAGGCCTGGGCCTCCAGCTGCACTTCCTGGCAGGTATCTTCCGGCAGGATAATCGCAGGATTTTGCAGGCGTTCAGCGTATAACCCCGTTGCTGCCAGGCTGTGGCAGGTCGCAATTTTATGCTCTTTATACCAGGTCTTAAAAACGTCCAGCACCCGTCCGTTATGCTCAATGGTCCGGACATCGTCCAGGGTGATCCTGCCGTTTTCGGTCATGGTGGCAACCGCAAAGGATGCCGTTGCTTTCCCAAGGTCACAAGCGCCGATTCTGTATTGCATATCATTCTCCTGTGGGGGTAATTAAAAAAGAACTGTTAACGTTATAGAACTTGACAGGTGTTTAGAAAAGGGACATAAATGACTTAAAACAAGTCAAATAGGACATTATCCATGGTTAATTTCACATTCCTTGCTGAACGCGACTGTCTCTCATCGGGCATCAGCGGCATAATCGATGCCCTTTCCATTGCCAACACGTTCTGGCAGTACCTGGAGGGAAATCCAACGCCTCTTTTTACGACCCGGATCGTCACCCCGGACGGAAAACCGGTCACCACCAACGGCCGGATTGTTCTGACGCCGGACCATTCCATGGAAGATATCCAAACCACGGATATGATTATCATCCCCGCTTTTTTCATGCCCTATGATCTGACAGGGTCCAGGGCCGATCTGATCTGTGACTGGCTGCGACACCACTATTCAAACGGAACAAAGCTCACGTCCACCTGCACGGGTACATTTCTGCTTGCACGGGCCGGCCTCCTTGACGGCAAAATTGCCACAACCAACTGGCTGTTTGCAGGCCTTTTCAAAAAAAGGTTTCCGGAGGTGGACCTCAGGGTCGATCGGATTTTCACCGAGGATTCAGGCATATACTGCACAGGCGCTGCAACGGCATTCATGGACCTCTGTCTGCATTTTATCGAAATATACGGATCAGCCAGGCTTGCCAGGCGATGCTCAAAATCCCTTCTGGTGGATCATGAACGAACGGATCAAACCCCATATATGGTCTATGACTTTGGGAAGAACCATTCAGACGACACGATTTTGAAGTCCCAGCAGGTTATGGAGGAAAATTTCGCAGAAAAGATATCCATTGACACGCTTTCAAAGGATGCGGGTCTCAGCCCCCGGCATTTTAAACGCCGGTTTAAAAAAGCCACCGGTGAAAATCCATTGACCTACCTTCAATTGCTGCGGATTGAAACGGCCAAGCGGGAATTGGAAACCACCCAAAAACCCGTGACTGAAATCACCTGGGGGGTTGGGTATGAAGACATCAACTCCTTTCGAAAGTTGTTCAGGAAGCACACTGGCATGTCACCCAAAGAATACCGAAACCGATTTTCATGGGCTGTTTAACCGAAAATAAAATAGGAGATATTTGTGAAAATATCATTGGTGAAAAATGGAAATTCCGAGCCGTTCCCTGTTATTTCAGTCAACGGTGATTCCTGGTACCGGGCCTGTGACCTGTTGCCGGAACCTGTCCGGGCAGATGTAGTTGATATCCTGGCATATGAAAAAAACAACCCCGGCAAGCTTGCCCAAACCATCGCCGGGAAGGAAAGTTCCCTGGAGTTGGTTGATAACTCCCTGGCCGACCGGATGATGCCGTTCCAGCCGAAAGCCTATCGTGATTTCATGCTCTATGAAAAGCATTGCATTGATGCGTCACGGGGTTTTGTCAAAAAGTATCTGCCCCGGCTGATGCCGGTCATCGGTGCTTATGAAAGGGTTTCCGGCAGGCCTTTTCCAAAGCTTAAGCCCAAAAAACGCTGGTACAAACATCCCATCTATTATCTCGGCAACCACCTGAATTTTGTTACGGACGGAGATCCGGTCACAATCCCTTCCTATACCCGAGAGCTCGATTATGAGCTGGAGCTTGGGGTGATCATTTGTGCCCCTCTGAAAAACGCGTCCCCTGGTGAAGCGGAAAAAGCCATGGGTGGATTTGTGGTTTTCAATGACTTTTCTGCCAGGGATGTTCAGATGGAGGAGATGAACAGCGGTTTCGGTCCCATGAAGGCAAAGAACTTTGCAAATGCCATTTCAAATATTGTTGTGTCTGCGGATGAGGTGCTGCCAATGATCGATGACTTGCAGGTCACGGTCTCTATCAACAATGCGAAAATTGCCAGGGGTAATACGGCAGGCATGCACTATTCACTGGCTGAAGCCATTGCCTATGCGTCCTGGGAGGAGCAGCTCTATCCGGGTGAATTTTTCGGTTCCGGAACCGTGCCTGGATGCTCAGGCATGGAAAACGGATCCCTTTTGACCAGCGGCGATTCAATCCGGCTGGAGATCAAAGGGGTGGGGGTGCTGGAAAACAGCGTGGTCTGAAAAAAAATAATTTAACAGGGAGTTAACCCATGAGCCAGATAATCGATCTGTCAAAACCTATTCAATATAATCCGGGCGATCCCATTTTTATGCGGGTCAAGGTCCGGCATAAATCCCACAAACGGGCAAAGTGGCTGATACGGTTGCTCGGCCTTCCCTTCAGGCTTTTTCCCAAAGGGTTTTCAGGATGGGCCGACGACCATATCAGCATGGGCGTTCACGCCACAACCCATATTGACGCCCCCTGGCACTATGCCCCCAAATGCGGAGACAAAGAGGCCAGAACCGTGGACCAGATCCCCCTGGAATGGTGCATGGGGCCGGGAATTGTCATTGATATGACACACAAGCCTGACAACCAGGAAATTACCGGGGAGGACATTAAGGCCTTTCTTCATACCCATAAGCTTACCATTGAACCCGGAATGATCGTGCTGATAAAGACCGGCAGGGACCGTCACATGGGAACCCCGGAATTCTTCAGCAAAGGAACCGGCATGGGGGCCCGGGCCACGGAGTATTTGATCGATAAGGGGGTCAGGGTGATGGGAATTGACCAGTGGGGATGGGATCTCCCCCTCAGGCACATGATCAAAAAGGCAAAGGAGTCTAACAACCCGGAACTCTTCTGGCAGGCCCATCTGGTGGGCCGGGATAAGGAGTACTGCCACATGGAGCAGCTGACGAACCTGGACAGCCTTCCTGTGACCGGGTTTACCGTCATGGTTTTTCCCCTGAAAATTGTGGGGGCTTCGGCTGCTCCTGCAAGGGTTGTTGCGGTATTAGACGGTGCCACTCAACAGGAACCGAAGGTCTGACATTTACTTTCACACGGGACACATTCGTCTTTATAATGGAATTCGTTAATTGGCTTAACTGGAAATGTTGGGGTAAAGAAGAATGAAAAAACCATATGACCGCCAGAGAATACAAAAGCGTGCCATACTGGGGTGGTTAATCCTCGCTTCAGGTTTTATTTTACAATTTGCGCTTGAAAAACTACTATGGGGCGAATCCCGTCCTGATATGGCTGCCTATATTATCGGTGTGCCTTTTTCGATAGGTGGACTGATATTCGGTCATGCCTTGATTACAATGCTTCGGGGGGAACCCGAACGGACGTTGTACTTCTCGGATCAGGATAAAAGCGCAATCTATCAAGCCAATATGATAAAGCTGCGCCAGCGTTTACCCATCGCTATATTTTTTATTATTTCAGGCTTTTGTTGTTTTTTTCTGTTTATAACGAATCGTGGCCAGATGTTTTTTATAGGTGTGCCAATTGCCTTTATCGGCGTGATAGGTATGATTTATTGCTACCACCGATATGCCCGGTGTCCCGCATGTAATCACCTTCCCACGAATAAAACTCACAATTCAGTCGCAACCAATTTACAGCACTGCCCAAACTGCGGTGCCAGGCTTGGTGACGTGGTTTAATAAAAATAAAAATTAATGAGGCAAAGCTCAATGCAGGTTACAGAACGAATGCATGCGATAAAGATTCCGTTTAAGGTCCCTGTTTCTCAGGAAATGTCAATCGATAGATTTGCTTTTGTGTATCTTGTTTTTGGAGACAAAATACACTTGATTGATAGTGGGGTTGCAGGCGCTGAAGAGATAATCTGGGAATATATAAAAGAACAGGGGCGCGATCCCAAAGAAGTTGCTTCTTTAATCCTTACCCATTCCCACCCTGACCATATTGGAGCTGCCAAAAGTATCAATAAACTGACGGGTTGTACAGTCCTCTCCCATAAACTTGAACAACATTGGATTGAAGATACTGAACAGCAATTTAAAGACAGGCCAGTTCCTGGATTTCAAACTTTGGTTGAAGGCCCTGTAAAAGTAGATGCTGCCATGCCACTTGTTGCCAAAGCATTTGCATCAAGCCTTGTTGCTGAATAAAATTAAATGATTCTGGGGGGGTAGGGTGGGCTTGGTGGAGCTGGCGGTCTTACGGGCAGATCATTGGCCTTCAAGAATATAGTTTTGCCGGGAACCGATATGAAAAGAACAAAAAAAATAATATTCTCTGTGGTTTTGGCGCTAGTCACAATTCTTTTACCAGTGGTGGTCCCCTCCATCCTGGGAAACGCGCCATACTCAGCAGACGCTGTATTCAATGATATTAAAGTCGGCAATCTCTGGAACGATAATGCCAGGTATGTCGATGATTGGTATGCCGTAGAAAAAATAGATGAAAACACATATATTATTGGCGAGCCGCGCTCGTCTCAATATAACTCATCTTTTTTGATCATTGGAAACGACAGGGCAATCGTTTTGGATGCCGGTGCCAATGAACATCCTGAGAATATTCAAAGCATGAAAAAAATGGCGGAAACCCTTACGGACAAGCCTGTAACATTAATGTTGTCTCATTTTCATTTTGATCATACTGGCGATCTTAATGCGTTTGACGGGGTTCTTATGCTTGACCTGCCGTTTATTCGTTCCCGTGCTGAAAGTATTGTTGTAAACGGTAGTCGCCATACAGTTTACCATGCCTCTGTTTTTGAAACTGTGGCTGAAGCACGGAGGATTAATATTGTGGGGTGGGTTAAACCGGATGGGTATATTGATCTGGGCGGGCGCAAAATTCAGGTGTTGAATACACCAGGACATGCTGACGAGTCGTTGACCCTTGTTGATCATGATAATAAATATGCATTTACGGGTGATTTTATATATCAACACCTGGGTGGCCTTGTGGCATTTCTGCCGGGAAGCAACCTTATACTGTATGTTGAAGCCATTCATGAATTCATCTCAAGAACGGGCAGTGAATACAAATTTTTCGGGTCCCATGGTCTTCAGTTGTTTGACATGGGCTGGGTTAATGAAGTGCGTCAGGAAATGACAAAGGTAAGAGATAAAACCGCAGACCTCAAAATGTCCGAAACATTCCTGGCTCCCGGTTTGCCATTGCGCCTGCATCAGAAAGGACAGATTTTGATCTATTTACCCCCTTACTTTGATAGTGCGTTTTTATTCTCTTCCCGGTTTGTAATGATGTTGGCGATCGTTTTTCTTACACTTACAGCGTTATTCCGGCTTCTTGACAGGGTGTTTGATTTTTCTTGAATTAAACAATCGAAGCTGGTACTGTCCGCAAAATGAAAACGGAAATGAAAAAAACTAATGACTTTACCTTCATCTTAACTTGCTGGTGGCACTCTCTTCTATAGAGCGGTGCTGGATTGTTTTATTCAAAGGCCGCCGGATGGCAGCTGATGAATAAAATCAATTATGTCTCCGGAGGTCGTATACAGGAGGCATAATTTTGCAGAACATTCAATTATCAAACACACATCAAAGTGGCAGCGTTAAAGAAAAAATCCTCACGGGTGATCGTGCCACGGGTCAATTACACCTGGGGCATTTTGTCGGTTCACTACAGCAACGGGTGAAATTACAACATTGTTATGATCAAACAATTTTAGTTGCTGACATGCAGGGATTGACAGATAACAGTCATAATCCACATAAAGTATCTTCAAATATTTTAAATGTTGTCGCGGACTATCTTGCTGTCGGCATAGACCCACTGAAAACAACGATTTGTTTACAATCCGCTATTCCCGCACTTGCTGAATTAACAATGTATTATTCTAATCTGGTTTCCATTGCACGGTTAGAAAGAAATCCAACGGTGAAAAATGAAATTCAAAGTAAATCATTCGGGCGGTCTATCCCTGCCGGGTTTTTAACCTATCCGATTAGTCAAGCAGCTGATATTACGGCATTCAAGGCAACAATGGTTCCTGTGGGAGAAGATCAGTTACCCATGCTTGAACAAACCAATGAGATCGTAAGAAAATTAAATAGTATAGCCGAGGAAGAAATTTTAGTGGAATGTAAACCGCTGCTGAGTCGTGTACCTCGTTTGCCAAGTGTCGATGGAAAAAATAAAATGTCTAAATCAATGGGTAATACCATTATGCTTTCCTCGGGTGAAAAAGATATTTCTAAAGCTGTAAAGGCAATGTTTACGGATCCAAACCACTTGAAAATTGAAGACCCGGGTCGCGTTGAAGGTAATGTTGTATTTACGTACCTGGATGCGTTTCACCCTGACTCGACCTATATCGCTGAATTAAAAGAGAACTATCAGGCTGGTGGGGTCGGTGATGGGACAACCAAGAAGATCCTTGAGGAGTGTTTACAGGAGATCCTGAAACCGGTTAGGCAACGCAGGGAAAATTATATTTCCGATAAAGGTCAGCTGGTTAATATTTTGAAAGAGGGTACGGAAAGATCCCAGGATGAAACAAATCAAGTATTAAGCAGCGTAAAAAGAGCCTTTGGTTTGGATCTGTTTTAATGGCTTTGGTGCTCTGGGGGTGCATCTTCTTTCGGATTTCAAATCAATATACTGATGATATTGGGGGATCTTATAGGAGGTGGTCAATTAACGGTTGGGTTCAAAACCGTATTTGCTAAGGGTGGCGATCGCTTCGGCACTGCCCATGTAGTCGTAAGAAGCGATCGCCATCTGCTTTGCCAGGCTACCGGAAGAGGCAAAATTCGGCCGCAATCGGGCGGCAGGATGTTTAACTATGAATAAAGTAAATATTTCCCATCTATCCTTGTAATTGCTCCTCCCCCGAACAACACCCTGTCATTTCCTTTCCCATCAAGCTTCTTTTGAAGTCTTACTAAATTATATCTGTCTTTCAGCCCGTTTTGTTCAATCATAATTGTCTCGCTGTTCCACAACCCGTTTCTCAGGGCGTAATATCCAAACGCGGAATTACCCGATCCTGTGGCAGGGTCTTCCAGATATCCGAAAGTCGGGGCAAATACCCTTGTTCTGAAGTGATTATGTCCATCAGCGACATCACCGGTGAAAACCTCTATGATATCAATCTCCGAGTCCAGGCAGAATTGCTTCAGTTCTTCCTGGTCAGGTAAAACAGCAAAAATTGATTTTAATGTTTTTACCGGCACCAGCAGCGTTGACAATCCGGCATTGATCACCGAAATCGGATAGGCAGTGTCTATCTCTTTTGTTTTGATCTTTAATTTTTCTGCAACTGTCTGCGCATCAAATGATATTTCTTTATGAACAGGCGCAGGAGACATGATAAAAACAGCGTCTTCCTGTTGTATCCTGTTTTCGACTGATAATTCCCCGCTGTTGGTTCTTATCCGGAGTTCGTCGAACTTTTGTAAATTTTCATCGTTCTTTATCAGGTCATACATAATGGCGATTGTGGCGTGACCGCAGAACTCAACTTCCCTTTCCGATGAAAAATATCTCAGGTCGAAAAAACGCTCCGATATCCTGGACATATAACCGACCTCATTCACGAAACCTTTGAGTTCTTTGGCTATTTGAAGCATCTCTTCCTCACTGATATCGGCCATGGAAGCAAGCCGGATGTATCCGGCCGGATTTCCGGATGATCTTTCCGTTGCAAAGGCGTCCATTTTTTTAAATGTAAATTCTCTCATCATTTTCCTTTCTGTGTCCCCGTTTTTTCTTTATCTCATCATTTGATTCGGGTGCTTCCGATAGTGTTATTACACCATCGCCAATAGCATTAAAAGTAGCACTTGCTGATAAAAACAATGGGTACAGATTGGTTTCAAGCGCCTGGGGCGTTGGCCCTCTATTTTGCGGATTCGCTCTTTATGGTGAGGCGGGCCGGACCTTCCCTGAAAACAAGGGGATCGGCGTCTTTTCCTACCCTGGGCAGTTTGACGATGGGGATCAGGGAGATAAGGGGCACAAAGGCGATCCAGAAGAGGACGGTCTCCAGGGAGTAGATATCGGCAAGCTTTCCCACCAGGGGGGAGAGAAGACCGCCTACGCCGTTGGCAAGTCCCATCATGAGGCTGGAGACCATGGCTCTTCCCTTGGGGGCAAGCTGCTGGGCCATGAGAACCCCGAGGGGCAGGGTGGCCAGGGCAAAAAAACCTGCGATAAACGCACCCCCATAGACCCAGGCGCCCGGTAGATAGAGGAAGAGCAGCAGTGCCGGGGTCATTAAAAGATGGATCACGAAGAATATTTTCTTGAACCCCATGGCGTCCGACAGATAGCCGGACATGAGGCCGCTGGCGGTGCCGGCCAGGACAAAGAGGGAGATGAGGAATCCCACGGAGACAAGGTTGTGGCCGATCTGTGCCAGATGGACCGGCATGAAGGTGGTGAAGGACTGCCCGGCAAGGGCCCGGAGCACCATGACCACCCAGATCATGGCAATGGGTTTCCACACATCCCCAAAGGTCTCCTTGAGGGAGCCCCAGAATCCGGCGTCTTTGAATCCTTCGCTCACGGGTATGGGAATGGTCTTGAGGCTGATGAGGATGACGATAGATCCCAGAATGACTGTGTAGGGGATGGTATCAAGGCCGAACCGGCCCACATACCAGGCGATGAAGACCGGTCCCACAGCATAGGCAAATGTGCCGCCGGTGTTGAAGACCGACATACAGAATCCCTGTCTTTCGCCGGCGTACAGGGGGATCATACCTGTCAGGGAGGGGTGGAACATGGCCGATCCTGCCGAGCCTGCGGCCAGCACCAGGAGCAACAGGGTGAAATTGGGGACGATCCCGGAAAAGGGGATGCAGATGACAGTTAAAAATACGCCCCATAGGATGAAGGACCGGGTCTGGTAGCGGTCGGAAAGGTAGCCCACACAGGGCTGGATCACAAAGGCCAGTAACCGCATCACTCCGTTGAGGATTCCCACCTGGGCCATTGAGAGGCCAAGCTTGTCCACATAGACAGGAAGCAGGGGGCTTGTGAACGAGGTGTAGAAGTCGCCGGTGAAATGAACCAGGGTGAGGGCCGCAATGATCTTGATGTTCAGCTTGGTGTCCATGCTTTTCTCTCTCAAGGCTAGTATAGCTTCCCGCATATGAACTGGGCCCATTTCTGATTACAACAGGTAAAACAGGTATCGGTTCAAGCGCAAAGATCTACGGTTCATGTTGTGTATGGGGCCGGGATTCGTCCTCTGTGCGTCAATGGGGCGGATGCCCGAGAGCTTGGTATGGGTTAATTGTTTTTTTGTATAAAGTCAATAGGAATTAATTTCCTATCTTTTCTTTTAAGGTTCCATGAGTTCTGCCAGGGTTTTAATCCCCGATTCCGTACGGTCCGTAAAGGGAAAACCGCAACCGATTCGAATAAAATGGTTGAAGTGACTGGTGACGGAAAAAAAGATCCCCGGGGCAATGGCTATCTTTTTTTCCCGGGCCGCATGGAACAAGGCCAGGGAATCCACCTTCCGGTCCAGTTCCACCCATAGAAGAGATCCTCCCCCGGGAACGGCCAGGCGTGTGGCTGGTGGAAAATGGCGACGGATGGCCCCGGCGATCCCATCCATCTGCTGTTTCATGGCCCCCCGGAGCTTTCGCATATACCGGTCATATTCCCCCTCCTTTAAAAACCGCATGACCAGGTACTGATCCAGGGTAGAAGCCGCGATGGTCGTTCCGGTGCGAAGCGCAAGTATCTTATGGTAAAACCGATTGCCGGGAACCACCCATCCCACCCGTAGTCCGGGGGAGACTGTCTTGGAAAAGGAGGAGCAGGAGATCACCAGATCCTTTTGGTCATATTTTTTCAGGGACAGGGGCCTGTGACGGCCGAAGTAGAGTTCTCCAAAAAGATTGTCCTCGATTACGGGAATGTCATGGGCGTGGGTCAGTTCCACCAGCCTTTTTTTTTGCTCCTCCGGCATCAGGGCGCCGGTGGGGTTTTGAAAATTGGATACCAGCAGGTATGCAGCAACCTTACGGTGGGCCAGAACCCGTGCCAGATGATCCACATCTGTTCCATACCGGGGATCTGCAGGTATTTCCAGGGCCATCAGCCCCAGCTCCTGGAGAAGCTGGAGATACCCCAGGTGTGTGGGGGAATCGATGGCCACCACGTCCCCGGGCCGGGTCACGCACCGAAGGGACAGGGTAAGCGCTTCCATGCTGCCCTGGGTTACGATGATATCAGCAGGCCCCACACCGTCCATCACCCCCAGGCTCAGGCGGGAAATCCCCCGCCTCAATTCCGGGTCCCCCTCAGCCAGGGAATAATCCAGAAGATGTGTCATCTCATCCGTCTTGATGCTTTTCATGATGCGGGACAGGGCTTTGACCGGAAGCAGTTCCGGTGCCGGCGTGGAGGTGCCCAGGTGAACCATCTCACAATCCCGGTTGTCCGTGAGGGTGGATGCCACCATACTTGACAGGGTCACATGAACCGGCCTGGGATCGGTGCGGGGTGCTTGGGGAATTTCAAAAACCGACATGGGTTTGACAAAATAACCGGATCTGGGCCTGGCTTCCACAAGGCCTGCTTTTTCCAGTTCGGAATAGGCCTGATACACGGTACTGACACTTAGTTGCAGCCCCTTGTGCAGGGTTCTGATGGAAGGAAGCCTCTCCCCGGGCCGGAAACTTCCGTTTCTGATCTTGGACGTAAATTCCTGTACAAGGGACTTGTATTTAAATTGAACCTGGTTCTCTTTCATCACATAACCCATCTGTTATGGTTTTTTTTGTAAACAACTGCATCTGTTTTTTTTATTTTCGGCATCATATAGTTTCTTAACGAAAAAGGAAACACGTTAACACCCCGAATGCTTCAGTATGCGGTCTTAATATAAAGCCATTTGCAACATCAGGGTAAACATTCAACAGCGTTATCAGAGGAGAATTCCATGAACTTTAAGCATCTATTGGCCGGGCGCACCGGGATGATGGGCGCCAATGCGATCCGTGAAATTTTGAAAGTGGTATCCCAGCCGGGAATGGTGTCCCTTGCAGGGGGCATACCGTCCCCGGACAGCTTTCCCATGGAGATAATAAAAACCCTCACGGAAAACGTGATGGACAAATATGGATCAGATGCCTTCCAGTACGGACTCACCGAAGGATTTATGCCCCTGAGGGAAGCGCTCCGGGATCTGCTTGAGGAAAGAGGCATCTTTGCTGCTCCGGAAGATATCCACGTGACCAGCGGATCCCAGGGGGTTCTGGACGGTGTGGCCAAAATCCTGATCTCCAAGGGGGACAAGATAGCTGTGGAAGCCCCCACCTACCTGGGTGCCATCTCTGCTTTCAACCCCTACCAGCCCGAGTATGTGCGCATGGACACCGATGATGGCGGCTTGATTCCCGAGTCCCTGGAAGAGGTGCTTGCGAACAATGCCATCAAATTTATCTATCTTGTGCCCACGTTTCAGAACCCAACGGGCCGGACCCTTTCGTTGGGGCGGCGGGAGAAAATTGCCGAAATCATCACCCGGCACAACGCGCTGCTTGTGGAAGACGATCCCTACAGTGCCCTGAGGTATCGCGGCAGCGATATCCCCCCCATAAAGACCCTGGCACCGGACCATGTGGTCTACATCAGCACCCTGTCCAAAATTTTTGCTCCGGGACTGCGCATCGGTTTTTACGCGGCACCGGAACTCATGAGAAAATGGCTCGTGCTTGTGAAACAGGGGGTGGATCTTCATACCAGTACCTTTAATCAGGCCCTGTCCGCCGAATACCTGTCCGGGGGATATATGAAAGCCCATCTTCCCGTGATCAAGGCGCTTTACAAACCCAAGCAGGAAGCCATGCTTTCTGCCATCCAGGAATATTTTCCAAAGGATTTCGCCTGTTCACCGTCGGAAGGAGGGATGTTTCTTTGGGTGAGGGGGCCTGAAGGGTATGATATGACGGCGCTTTATCAACGGGCCGTGGAAAAAAACATCGCCTTTGTTCCGGGCCGGTATTTCTACACCAATCCCATGGAAGGTCTTGAAACCATGCGGCTGAACTACACCATGAGTGATGTGGATACCATTGACGCAACCATCAAAAAGCTGGCCGATGTCATAAAAGAGGTTGATTAGTCGAGGAATTCATAGGTATCCCGGACTTTACCGAAAGTAAAGTCCGGGATACCGGGGATTAGATCTCGATGGATCCGGTGATCATCCTGCTGTTTTCATAAAAATCAAGGACCGAGGTATCGGAATCCGATACTCTTAAAAGGATCGGTCGGAGAACGGTTTGATATTTCTCGTCCTGTTAGACGGCACATGGGGGAATCTTAAGGCCTCGGTTGAACCGTCTCTTTAGAGGATGGTTGTATCGTTATTCGATTCAACTTCATTGAGAGGATCCACCGAAACGTCCACTTCACTGGATTCCATATCCAGATCTTCTTGTTCATGAGCCTGCCCGTCATCGGTGTCCATTCGCTCAAGGGTCTGGGTCCAGGCCTCATTGTCTCCGTTGTCAAAGCCGGCATCATTTTCCGGATCAACACTTTGAGTCCAGTCGGCATCCGGGCTTTTAAATGTTTCCTGGCTGAAATTCAATAATTCCATATCAGACACTGGTTCGGCATTGCCCGATACAAGATCCACTGGCCCATCGTTCGGAGCATCCAATGCTCTTTCAATTTCTGGTTCTGTTTCCTGGGCTTTGCCTTGATGCCCATGGCTGTTATCATCGGGTTTCTCTTCTCCGGCCTTTTTCAGTGTGGCCGGATTGCTCTCGTCCACTCCGTCGGGGTCATTGCCGTGGCCGTTATCATCGTGGATCTTACCTGACTTTTGCCCTGGTTTTTGATTTGGTGTTTTAGACGGGGCATCGGCATGGTCGGATTCATGGTCTGCATCAATTCCGGGGGCCTGTTCCACCGTGTCAGCACCTTGGGATTCGTTCTGTGGGTCTTTGCCCTTGGCCCCTGCTGTTTCCCGGGCTTTGCCTGGATGCCCCTGGCCGTTATCATCGGATTCCTCTTCTCCGGCCTTTTTCAGTGTGGCCGGATTGCTCTCGTCCACTCCGTCGGGGTCATTGCCGTGGCCGTTATCATCGTGGATCTTACCTGACTCTTGCCCTGGTTTTTGATTTGGTGTTTTAGACGGGGCGTCGGCAGGGTCGGATTCATGGTCTGCATCAATTCCGGGGGCCTGTTCCACCGTGTCAGCACCTTCACTGGCGGATGGCTTTTGCTCTGAATCATTGGTTTCGTCCGTTTCAGGGGGCAGGGAAGAGCTTGTATTGTTCTCTTGGGTTTGATCCTTATCTTTCGAAGCCAGATTTTTATCTTCAATGTTAATATAATTCTCAACACTGGCATCACCGTCACTGGTGGTATAGGCGAGTTTCAATTGTTCTGGGGATTCGGGATCCGGTGTAATTGTATAGGTGCCATCCTCGTTGTCAAGAATGGTTCCTTCTCCCTGTACAATGTGGATATCCTCAATGCTCAGATGGTCTCCATCCACATCTGTTATTTTTTCGAGAAGCTGTTCTTTCGACAATATCAGACCATCGGATTCCTCTGCGGTCGCGGCTTCTGGTTCCTGTGCGGCGGATACATGGGAAGAAAGGTCAATGGTTTCACCGGATGATTGATTCTGCATATTCAGGTGGATGGGAATACTTTCTTCGGTACCGTTAGTATCTATGGCCGTAAGGTTCACGTCTGTTTGAAGGCTTTTGGACAAGGTCATCCCCGTTACCACGTAGTTCCCCATTCCGCCGGAGGTTGTCAGTTCAAAATGATCCACAGGCGTATCGGTTATAAAATCATAGGTCTCCTGATTTGCGGCATCGTGGTCCCCGGAACTAAACTGCTCTTCGATCAGGTTTCCCTCTTCATCGAAAGCCTTTATATGGACCTTTGTCCATGCATCATCTTTACCGGGACTGGATTCCTTAAACCATGGTCCGATGCCGTCGAGATCAAAGGCAATCTGGTTGATCTCCTCTCCTTCAACGGATACGATCAGGCTTTCTCCCCGATTCAATCCGCTTTTATCCGTGTCTCCGATTCCGGTACCCACGTGTCCTTTCTTGTTATAGACGGCAATGGGATCATCCGTACTATGTGTCGTAATACTCAGGTCATTTTCAGTGTACCTGTATGTATTATCATCGACTTTTTCTCCCCAATCCGAAAGGTCAGCCCGCTTATCAAAGGTGCCGACTTGGACATCCCGGGTCAGTTCTGAAATGAGGGGCTCATCGGGTACAAAGCGGATTTCGTGGTCCTTTTCGTACTCTTTTCCGATTTCCATGGTCTGCCATTGTCCGTCCACCTGGATTTGAACTTCACCATAGTCGGTATTTTCTTCCAGGCGAATTTTGGGTTTCGGTTTTTCAGATATGGATAGGTTGATTTCTTCGAGGGCTTCAGGGGCATCGTTGACAGGTTTTACTTCAATGGTTCCCGTTGCTGGCTTCAATCCGGCGCCGTCGGAAATTTCATAGTTCAATAGAACTGAACCGTTATAATTTTCGTCCGGGATGAACGTGTAGGTAGAATCACCCTTTTCCTCCAGGGTTCCGTTTTCCACGGTCAGATTCTTAACTGATAATTCATCCCCGTCGGCATCCAATATATGGGATAAAAGCTGTTCTTCTGTGATAGCGATCGTGCCATCTTCGTCCATGGTAAAAACGATTTGGTCGGGCAAAGCCGAGGGGGTGTCTGCCTCATCAACGTCAGGTTGGGGTTCTATTGTGGACTCTGCCGGGCCGGGTTCCGAAGGTGTGGGGGCGGTATCCTTCCCCTCGTCAACGTCAGGTTGTGGTTCTATTGTGGACTCTGCCGGGCCGGGTTCCGAAGGCGTGGGGGTGGTATCCTTTCCCTCGTCAACGTCAGGTTGGGGGTCTATTGTGGACTCTGCCGGGCCGGGTTCCGAAGGTGTGGGGGTGGTATCCTTCCCCTCGTCAACGTCAGGTTGGGGGTCTATTGTGGACTCTGCCGGGCCGGGTTCCG
>JAQYWC010000003.1 GCA_030145245.1 Desulfobacterium sp. | reverse complement strand
ACAGTTTGATTCCCTTTGATAGCGGCCAATGCGACTTTGCTTTTTAAAGTTTTGCTGTAGCTTTTCCGTTTCAAAATAATCCCCTTTCTGAACTGTGATATTCTATCGTAACATATTGTCCAGTTTTCGGGGTCCACTATAGCAGACAGGGTGGAGATCGTTGCCGGGGCAATCTTTTTGGGCCGGAATTGTCCTGTTGGGATTGCAGGGGGTCTGTTCTGCCCAGGCGGACCAGTCCGCTTCTTTTCCAACGTTAAGATGTGATGCTGTTGTTTAGTTTACTTCCGGTGAAAACTTCAGCACATTTACAGGTGATATCAGTTTCAGGTGATCGGTTGTAACGGATATCTTTACCTTGTTAAACTGTTCATTGAAGCTGTTTCGTTTCAGAAACTTCCGAACACTTTCAGGCTGCTCTTCAAGATGGCTGATAATTTCAACCGGGATTTCAACAGCCCCCCTGAGCAGAAGCGGCGTATCGGTAATCCCCCTGTCCCTTGGAAGAAGCCTTAAATCTTCCGTGCTGTGAAGTGTAAGCCCAAGATCAACCTCTCCATTAATTGTAATCGTGACGGCAGCAGGGGATGCAAAGATATTGAAACCCTCAATTTCTCCTGTCCAGTCAATATTAAGAAGTTTCCCCACAAGGTTCTGGGACCCTTCACCGGAGTAGTTCATATCCTCTCCGTCACCCAGGGTCGCTTCCGTGCTGTCCCACGACGTATTGATCAGTTCTTTTCCCTGGATCTCCTGATCCGTACGGACGAATTTCCAGTCAGAAGATCCTGAAAGATCAAGCACCTCCTTCTCGTAGTAACCTGTGTTACCGTCGGCATCCCAGCCTTCAACCCTCATAACGCGATTCTCGACGCCTTTGCCGATTTTATGAACACTGATGCGGCTGGTAATCTCACCCTCAATTTTAGCATGATGGATCCATTCGGGTGCAGGCAGTTGCCTGGGCGCACTGTCAAAGGCGATGGGAGCGTATATATAACGCATTGATACGAGCGTTGCCAGGGTGGTTCTCCAGGGCTGTTTCTGTTCGTCTGTCTGGTTACCTGTCTGATCATAATAGGAGTAATCAAACTGGGCCCAGTCAGCACCGCAGACATCAAAATCATAGATCCGGGTGTACATGTCACCGTATTCGTTCATGATAAAGACCAGTGACCCGCTTGCGGCCATGGCGGCGGCTTTGAACCTGCCCCTTACCGGCGTTGCAATCTCCCGGCTCTCATCAACGGCCAGCCATGGGTCCCAGTATGTAATCTTGCTTCCGTCACTCCTCAGTGCAAAAAGGGTGGTGACACCGGGTCCAAGCCCCTGCTTGTTTCCGGCTTCATCAACATAATATTCATCTTCAGCATTGGAGACATAGGAGATGTCCCAGGTAATAATATCATCGGGAAGGGTCAGTCCTTTTCCATACCAGAAAGGGGAACCCCACCTTTTCACCCAGTTGAACCCGTCAATTTCACCCAGTCCCTTAAACATGGTGTAGAGTTCACGCCTGCTGTTTGTGGCCATGATGTATTCATCATCGGAAGACAGCTCCGCAACATCACCTGCAAGGCCTTCGGGGAGCGTGAGCTTCTGCCACCGCGTTTCATCGCCTTCCTCCGGCGATTTCAGTTTTACGTAGATATCTCCGTCCTGAACAGCTGAAAAGTAGACACTGTTGAATGATTGACAGTTATCTCTGAAAGTTAAAGATTCCGGGAGGTTTGAGCCAAAAGAATTCTGGGCTGCCATAACTGCCATAAACGTAACGAATATAAAAGCTATTTTCTTAGACATAATCCTTTCTTCCACATCTCTTTAACAGAAGAATAATTATTCTGCATGTGCATTACTATCGGTATTACACAACGTTAGCCTTCGCCCTTCGCAAGGACTTCCTGCGAAAAACAGATATGTAGAAAAGAGCTCTTTTCAAAAGTCCCATGGAAGTTATAGTAAGGCTATTTTTTAGTCAAGAGAAATAATGGAGGAAAAGGGAACCGCAACAATGATCAGGATTACTTTGTTTACACAGGTGTTCAGACTCAAGACATCGGGACGCATGACCCTTCCAATGTTCCGGCTCACGTGAGAGCAGGTTTGTCTTGTCAGTCATTTAAAATCTTCATATACGTTTCTTTTACGATTTCAGATCCATACTTTTTTTCAAGACGTCGTACAATAAAATGCCCCCGTGCCATATCCTGAAAATGATCGATAAATAATGTGTTGATAATCGCACCGCCAGCCGCTCCGATGGCAGGGATTGCCTGTGCAGCTGCTTTCTCTGACACTTGAATGCTGAAACGCTCGGCAATTTGAATAATCAGACGTACAAGGGCCGGTGCGCCTTCCTCAGCCAATCCTTTTTCAGCCATATATTCTGCTACCTTTGCAACAGATTGTGCTAAAGCTGCACGTACTGCAAAATATCCTGATTCAGAAGCATCGTCACTGGAATTAGGCCCTCCTAAAGCAAAAACTTCGATACATGCAATTTTTGACTCCTCTGAGAATATATTTGCTTCCTCACTTCTTGCAATGTCAGCTATGGAACGTAACATTATTGTTGTTGAAACAGGTAGTTCCACTGACAGTGCAGGCAAACCGAAAAAGCCACCGATTCCACCCGTCGTTGCTACCGCCAATTTGTGCCATTTGTTTGACGATTCTTCTCCAGGTGTATCTTTCATCGTAAAAACAGCAGCATGCACGGCCTTGGTAAGTGCTGTTTGAGTCAGCTCACCAATTTTCATATTCCAATTGTTTGGCAATAACTCAAATCCTTTTTCGATTGGCGTACCGATAAATCCGGTGATTTTTGCTGCAACACCCGGGTTTTCCAATATCGTTTTTGCTTTTTTTAAATCGTTCAAATCTTTTTGTTGAAATATCATTGTTTTCCTCTGTGCTATCGCCGGGAAAGGCTAAGCGGTTAAAAGTTTATTTTCAGGTTCCGCAGAAAGTATGATAACCCTTATCACCGTCACTCGGCGGGTCTTGATACTCGGATGTTTGTGCAAGCTCTGCATAAGGAGAGCGAAGGACCTGAAGGAATCTCTCGGCCAGCGTTGCCTTACCGGTCTGCTCACACTCTTGAATGACCTCTTCAATATGATGGTTCCTTGGGATTACCACAGGATTGTGTTGGCGCATCAATCCCTGTACGTCTTGAGCAACCGCGTGTTGCTCGCTTAATCGTTTTTGCCAAAGGTCAAAACACTCCTCAAGTTCACTATTCATTTGAGAAGCTGCCGTTTCAGACATCAAAGATTTGGTGAGGAGATCGAAAGTGACCGTGTAGTCCAAGCTCTTATCCTTGAGTCTATTCAAAACAGAAACTATTAGATTCCGGTCCTTCTGCTTAAAAAACATCAGACCAAGCTTCTTTCCCATCATTACCATATATTCTTTCTCAA
The DNA here is from genome assembly GCA_030145245.1 of Desulfobacterium sp. Classification (GTDB taxonomy): domain Bacteria; phylum Desulfobacterota; class Desulfobacteria; order Desulfobacterales; family Desulfobacteraceae; genus Desulforapulum. Next base: position 165,728 of record JAQYWC010000003.1, on the reverse strand, counting down.
AACCCTCGGAAATCTTTGCAATAACAGGTCCGACCTGATCTATTGCTTTATTCCTGTCAGCATTGATGAGTGGCAACAGGCATTCGGCGAATCGTGCTATGTTCCATTGTAAAATTTCAGGCTGATTGCCAAAGGCATATCGACCCGTCGTATCAATCGAACTGTAAACGGTCTGCGGATCATAGATCCCCATCATTGCACAAGGGCCATAGTCGATGGTTTCCCCGGAAAGGGATGTGTTATCAGTATTCATGACACCGTGAATAAAACCGACCCTCATCCATTCGACGACTAATTGGATCTGCCTTTCGATGACCTTATTAATAAACGGAACATATTGAGTATCTCCTTCTTCCTGCAACTCGGGGTAATGACGCTCTATGGTATATTGGCAGAGAGCCTTGAGAGCTTGATGATCACCTCGAGCCGCAAAGAACTCAAAAGTCCCAATACGTATATGACTTGAAGCAACCCTCGTCACAACAGCCCCGGGTAATGAAGTTTCACGAAAAACTGGTTCTCCAGTGGTGACAACTGCCAGACAGCGTGTTGTTGGGACACCTAAAGCTTTCATGGCCTCACTCATGATGAACTCTCGGACAGCTGGACCGAGGGCACAACGACCATCCCCCGCTCTGGAAAATGAGGTGCGGCCGGAACCTTTGAGTTGTATGTCCCACCTTTGCCCAAATTGATCTATAACCTCTCCGAGAAGATGTGCTCGTCCGTCTCCGAGTTGGGGAACAAAACTACCGAACTGGTGTCCTGCATACACAGTCGCAATGGGTTCTGATCCGGGTAGAATGGAATTTCCTGAAAAAGTTTGCGCCAGGGCAACCGAATCATGGTTCAATTCGTTTGGAATCATAAGCTGTTCAGCCAGGCTGGAATTCCACAAGAAGAGCTGGGGGTCCTGAACAGGTGTAGGCCGTATTCTTTCGTAAAAAACTTCATCTAACCGTGCGTAAGAATTTGAAAAATTCATTTTCATGCCCCTTGTTTATTAACTTAACGGCGCGAATTGTTGTCAGATTCTTCACAATTCGGTAATACCCAAAGAGTTACAAATTTGGAACCCCTCTGGAATACGAATTTCTTTTGATATTTGCATTTCAGGTTTATCCATCCTCAATTGATTGGCGTTTTTTATAAATGTATCCAACTCTTCTTTATTGAGTGATTCAACCAACCATTTAACATATTGTTTTATACGGCGGTATCGAACTACTGGCATTACTCAAATATAAAATGGATCATAATCATAGTCATCAAAATGGTGCAATGCATATTGGGGTCAGTGCAAATTCTTAAAGTACTGTTATTGGGGTTAAAAACGTTACTCTAAGACGACTTAGGAGGCGTCCTTCTTTGCTTATTGTAATAGTTGTAACTACTTAGCTCGGCCCGACCCGTCTGTCTGCCTGTCTGGCTCCCCCGTCTGTGCCGTCTGTAGCTCCACAAACCGCGCTATCTTCAGCGTCGGCTTGATGGATTTCCTATAGTCTTAACCTCAATCTGAAAATTTTTGTAATCAATTTCCTGAGTCTTCTCTTCTTTAGCATAAACAATGATCAGTTGTTGATGGTCGACAACTAATTTAGAAACTATTCCCGTTGCCGAATCTATGTGGATATCTGACTTTGTTAGCGTAGTTGACCTCCCACACGCATCGAATACCGGCCGTTTGGTGTACAGTTCATAAAATGCTTCCTTTTCGTGTAATCCGGATATTCGTAGATATATATAATAGTCCATTCCATCAGCTTTAATCGTTTTTACCAAGGAAACGGAATCGGCAACGAGACAATCGGTATCGGAAGAACACGCTGTGAGATTACCGAACTCTTGTATACTTGAAAATCAATTTTAACAGCTTTGCCATTTCCATTTACGTAATGTCTCGTTAATTTTGCGGCTTCATGAAACCCATGGTATTTCCCACCCCACCACAAAGCTTCAAAAAGTTCTTTCATAAATTCATTCCCTTGATCTGTAAAGTTTTATTTGTCTTTCCTTTGCAGGTTAAGTAATTAATCGTGTTTTGCAGAAGATCGAAGCTATCTTTCGATTCAAAGACTGCTACTTTTCCCATATGCCATAATGGTGCACCTGGAATATTCTCTCTTTCTTCTATGCATGTATTTCCTTTTTGTATCGCGCCATTTAAACTCATAAACATTTCCTCCTGGAATTTATATGCAAATATTAACAAGAGGTTGAGCGGTTTTCTGTGTGTTAGTAATATTGTTCTAACGGTATATCACTCAGTTTGTAATGTTATTCAGAAGCTCCGAGGGTTAGCTGCATTTCATACCAGGGGAAGGCAGATGGAAAAGCGGGTGCCCTTGTTGGGCTCAGATGTCACGTCAATGGTTCCCTGGTGCTGGGCAATAACCTTGTCGGCAATGAAGAGGCCAAGGCCGGTTCCTTTTTTACCCTTTCCCGAATGGAACAGGGTAAAGGCCTGCTTTGTCTCCTGGGCGGTCATTCCGATGCCGGTATCTGAAATGGCAAACTCGATTTCGTGGTTTATCCGGCGGACGGTGAAGGTGATGATCTGGTCCTGCTTTGACGGAAAGCGTTCCCTGTTTTCGACACAGGCGTCGATGGCGTTGTCAAAGATGTTTATGATGGCCGAGTTGAGAGGGTCGGGATCAGCTGTGAACTTGATCTCTTCCTGGGGGAGGTTGAGGGTGAGGGTGAGGTTGGCTGCCTGGATTTTCGGTTTCACCGTTCGGATGATCTCTTTTGCAAATTGAGTGGCCGCAAGGTTTTCTTTAATAAACTCACGCTTTTTGGTGTAAAAGAGGATGTCGAGGATCATCTTCCGGATCTTGGAGGTCATGAGCTTCATCATCTCAAGGCCCTCTTGGGCCTGGTCCTGATCCTGCTTCTTCAGGGCCGAGTCAAGGACGTAGAGGCCGCCGTCAAGGCCGGTGAGAAGTCCCTTGATGCCGTGGGAGACCGATCCGATCATGAGCCCTAAGGATTTGAGGTGGTCTTCGATGTCCACGACCCGGCTGACGTCAATGGCCATGACCATCACTTCGGATACGGTGTCGTCGGGTTCCACCACGGGGGAGGCCCAGGCCAGGAAGGATATTTCCCTGTGGTCCCGGGTGGTGTAGGTGATTTCGGCCTGTTCCGATTGTTTTGAAATAAAGCTTTTCAGGGCAGGGCACGCTTCACAGGGGATCTCCTTTCCTTTGCAGATCCGGTGGCAGAAGACCCCGGGGTGGTCGCCGAACTGCTCTTTGAAAAAAGTGTTGCATGAGGTGAGCCTGAGCTTGGGATTGACACAGAAGATCACCATGGGCAGGGTATCCATGATGGCCGAGATCTCCCGCACGGATTTCAGCTCGTCGGTCTTTTTTTGGACCAGGCGCTCCAGGTTTTGGGTGTAGTCGGCCAGTTTCCGCTTTAGCCCGATCTTTTCTTTGGCCCGGTTGATGGCTGTCTCAAGGGTGTTGACATCCACGGGCTTGGTGATGAACTCCACGGCCTGGTTCCTGAAACTTTCAATGGCAAGGTCCATGTCCCCGTGGCCGGTGATCATGATGATTTCGGTACCAGGGGAGAGGTGCTTGATTTTTTTTAATAACTCAATGCCGTCCATGACCGGCATTTTGATATCGGTGAGCACCATGGAAAAGGGATGGGTTTCAAAGGCTTTGATCGCCTCCAGACCGTTCTCCGCCATGGTGACCCGGTACCCCAGATCCGTGAGGGCGATGGCCAGGACATCACGGATATCCTCCTCATCGTCCACCAAAAGAATTTCGTTAATGTCAAGGTCTTGGGCCATGGTGTCTCTCCTTGTAAGCGGTCTGCCGGAAGAAGAACCTGGGGATGTATCCTAGGAGCGGTCTGCCGGTAACATGACTTGAAAAGTGGTGCCCTGGGGTGAAGTCTCCTTGATGCTTATCTGGCCGGAACACTCCCGGATGATGCCGTAGCTGATGGAGAGCCCGAGTCCTGTTCCCTTTCCCACCTCCTTGGTGGTGAAAAAGGGCTGAAAAATCTTGTCCGCCACATGGTCAGGAACGCCGGTGCCCGTGTCTTCGATCTCCACATGGACCATTTTGTCCATGGCATAGCCCCGGATGGTGATCCGCCGGTCCATGTCCGGGTCGGAGCCGTTTGCTTCGGCCTTGGCCTCGATGGCATCCCTGGCGTTGATGAAAAGGTTTATGAACACCTGTTCAAGCCGTCCCGGATCGGTCATGACAAAGGGTAGGGGAGGGGTGATCGCCCACTCAACAGTAATGCCCCTTACCTTGAGTTGCTGGCTGAAGATCTCACAGGAGCGCTCCAGGATATCCAGGATATCCACCCGCTCCAGGGTTACATGGGATTTCCTGGCAAAATCCCGCATATGGGTAATGATCTTCGATGCCCTGTCCACGTTGGAATCGATCTTGGAAATAAGGGTTTTGAGTATTTCCCCTTTAATATCCTGCTTTTTTTTGATTTTTTCAATACAAAAGCTTGAAGCGGTTTTGATCACCGACAAGGGCTGGTTCAGCTCATGGGCCACTCCGGTTGCCATCTCTCCCAGGGTGGCGAGCTTTGCCGCCTGTATGAACTGGTCTTCTGTCTCCAGACGTTCAGTGATGTCCGAGGTGGTGACAAGGAGCACCTTCTGGCCCGGGTATTCGGAAGGGGAGATCCAGATGTCCACAAACATGGCCTGGTTGTCGGACCTTCTGTGCCGGGCGGAGTTGATAATTGAGGATGAGCGGATCTGGGTGTCGAGGTCTTCCATGGCATGGGAGGGATCAAAAAGGGTGCTGAAGGGTTTGCCCTGGATCTCTTCGACCCTGTATCCGTATACTTCGGTCACGCTCTCGTTGCAGTCCAGGATGGTCAGGGTCTCGTTGTCCAGAACGAACACGGGGTTGGGGATGTTGTTGAAAATGGCGTGGTACTTTTTCTCCGACAGCTCCACCATCTGCTCCAGCTCTTTTCGTTGGGTGATGTCAAGGTTGATCTCCATGGCGGCCACGATCTCGCCAGCAGCGTTTTTCACTGGACTTGTCCGTACGATCCAGTGCTCCATGATGCCGTTTTTGCTCATGCCCTGCTCTTCGGAATAGTGGGATTTGCCGTCCCTGAAGGTCTTTTCCACAGGGCAGTCTTTGCAGCGGGTGGTCCTGCCCTTGTAGGTAACATAGCAAAAATCCCCGATCTTTGGGTGGTACTTGTTGTAAAACTCCCTGTTGAAGTTGATGAGCCTGTAATTCCTGTCCTGGACAGTGATGAGGCAGGGCACCCTTTCAAAGAGGTTCTGGTACTCGTTCTTCTGCTTGGTCAGCTCCCGCTGGTGCTCGGTGATTCTATGGCGCATGGTGTCAAAGGCTGAGGCCAATTGGCCGATCTCGGATTCCGCATCAGAGTCTATGCGGGTGATCTGGGTGCCGTTGGTGATATGCGTTGTCTCCTCGGTGAGCTGGCGGATTGGCCGGATCACGAACTTGTAGACAAAGACGAAAATAAAGAACGAGGGCACCACAAAGATGGCCAGGGCCAGGAAAACAATGCTCTGCTCGTACCTGACGATCTCGGCGTCGGTCTCCTTAAGGGAGATAACAAGATCCAGGGCGCCCAGCACCTCGGCATCGGCATCATGGAAATGGCATTGCTCGCTGCATCCCGGCTCGTTGTATATGGGGGTGATGATCCCGAGAAGCCTCTCCTTTGAACCCTTGGAGACTATTCTTTTTCTCTTTTCCAGGGACAGGGTGACCAGGGGCGGCTCCTGGCGGTGGCAGATGTTGCAGGCCTCGGACTCTAAATGGGCGATTTTATCCACCTCCGAGGGCACGTTGGAGAACTTGATAAATCCCTGTTTGTTGTAGATCCGGACGTTTTCAATTTCTTTCTGGGAGGCAGTGTTCTGGATGATCTGGTTGATGTCGTCCCGGGCGTTGAGCATCATGGCGTAGTGGGTGCCGAGGCGAATGGTCTTGCTGATGCGGTCGGCAACACCCAGGGTGTCACCGACCGCTTTGGTACGCTGGTAATTAATGCTGAAATATGCCCAGACCGAGATGGCCACGAAACAGATAACGGCCATTATCATGATGAGCTTGAACACGAGGCTATGCCGGATCTTGTTCAGGAACATGAAGGCTCACTGGGCTTGTATGTTATGGAATCATCACGCTCTATCCAATGGTGTTTTTGACGATTCCGATCAGTTGTTCCGGATCAAAGGGCTTTGTAAGCCAGGTGATCGCCTTGTCAATGCTCAGGTGGCGGCTTGCAAGCCCGGAGATCACGATGACCGGGGTGTCCTTGAACTCAGGCTGCTTGGATAGCCTTCGGAAAAACCTCGGTCCCCACTCCTTGGGCATCTCAAGATCCAGGGTGATGAGATCGGGTTTCTCCTTCTTGAGCACCTCGAACGCCTCTGCGCCGTCATTGGCAAAGCAGGTCTCATAACCGTTGTCATTGAAAATGTTTATAAGATATTTAACAATGACGGGATCATCATCCACGACAAGAATTTTTTTTGTCATTTTTTCACCATTTTCCATAGTTATTTGACCTTTTTGTGGCATGCGCCGCAGGTGATCGGACCCTGCTTTTTCTCCACATGACACTCCCTGCACCGCTTGTGATATGTGGCGGCCAGCTCCATCTGTTTCGGATCGTTCTCCTTTGCGTGGCATTCGGAACAGGCCATATCCTCGGAGCTTTCATCCTCAACAAGCTTTCCATCTTCATACATGTGATGGCACAGGGCACAGTCCTCTTCAAGACCTGCCATTTCGTTGTGCTCATCATGGTTAAAGCTGACAAAGGGCCTTTGTTTCTTTGTGAAGGCCTCCTCATCGATGTTCATATAATCGTCGCAGAAAGAGAACGACGGAATCAACACCCCTGCAGATATCAGGAACAAAAGAATCATTTGCTTGACAGTTGTATTCAACAGATCCTCCCCTTTCTACTCTTCTGGTTTTTCCATAATTTCATAAATAATATCCCCAAGGAACTTCAGCTCCATATCAACCCCGTAGTGGTGGATAATGTCTTCAAGACCACCATGGCAGTTGTGGCAGGGAGCGATGACAACTTCAGCTCCCTTTGCCTTGGCGGCAAAGAGCTGTTCCGCTTTTATCTTGTTGCTGTCCAACCGGGCATTTTTGAACGGAGGGCCACAGTTTATCACGCCGCCGCCGGCACCGCAGCAGTAGTTGTGCTCACGGTTGGGGGTCATTTCGATAAAGGTCTTGCAGGTGGAGTTAACCACTGACCTTGCCATCTCGTGGAGCCCCCTGCCCCTGACAATGTTGCAGGGATCATGGAGGGTGACCGGCCGGTCGAATTTATGCTTGATCTTGATCTTATCCTGGCTGAACAGCTCATGGTAGTATTCGAGGGCATGGACAATGGGAATGGGCGGCATCTTCCAGCCCAGGGCCCGGTTGCCCATGTCATAGACCGAACGGAAGGCATGGCCGCATTCGCCCATGACGATTCGTTTTGCCTTGAGCTTGGTTGCCGCTTCAAAATGCATCTTTTTCAGCCGCTCCATCATCTCGTAGTCGCCGGTGAACATGCACATGTCGGAGTTGTCCCATCCGGGCATGGAGGGCATGGTCCAGTCTTCCCCGGCCGCGTTCATGATCATGGCGGCCTGGTAGATGAGCTGGGCCCTGAATTTGGGTTCGGGACCGATCACGGAGTAGAAGGTGTCTGCCCCCTCCACGTCAAGGGGAATCCTCAGGTTGGGCGCTTCGTCCCGGGCCTCCTCCTCCTGCCACATCAGGGTATCCACCCACTCGTCGTCCTTTACCCACATCTGGTTGCCCGTGACCGAATGGCTGTGGGCCGTGTCCTGGATATAGAGGGGAACCACGCCGAGCCTGTGGCAGATCCTGCGTACCACCGAAAGGACATATGCGATGTCAATGCCAAAGGGGCAGTACATGGCGCAGCGCTTGCAAAGATTGCACTGGGTATAGGCAATCACGGCTGCCTGTTTGATGAATTCCGGAGAGACTTTCCCTTTTTTCCGCATGATCTCCCACATGGTCTGCTTGACCTTGCCGGCAGGAGAAAATTTCGGGTCTTTGTCCCTTGAGACGTAGTAATGGCATCCTTCGCTGCAAAGACCGCAATGGACACAGGTATCAACATATACCTTGAGCTTGGCACCTGTCTCTTCGGACAGGACCTCATTGATTATCCGTTCTATTTTTTCAGGGGAGAGTTGTTCAACTCCCTGTATAATTCCCTGGTCGTCGATCTCATTGTCTGGGACCGGTGTTGAATCAGTCATGGGAAACCTTTATTTGAAATATGTTATTACCAGTCTTTGGCCATTCTTACGCCACCGAACTCAGAACCGATATATCCCCGGGTGAACGGGAAAAGGAACATGTGAAAGAGCTTTGTAAAGGGGATGATGGCGAGCATGAGCTCTCCTGAGAAAATATGAACCAGGGTCATGGTCGGAAATCCCGCCCACTGGTGAAAAACCCAGACGCCGGTGGCAAAGGGGGCTGCAACAATGATCAGGATCACAATGTCCACCCAGGTGGTCAGAAATTTTACCTCGGGACGCATGATCCGCCTTGCAAAGAAAAAGACGCAGGAAAGGACCACGATTATGGAGAGGATATCGGCAACGCTGTCCGGCAGGGTGAACCAGTGGATGCCAAAACTCTCTTCTATGAGCACCACATGGGCGAACACAAACAGGGGTGCGATAAAGAGCGCAATGTGAAACGCAAAGGTCACCACGGTCATAGCGGGGTTCATCCGCATGTTCTTTGCCCCAAAGGGGGTCAGCCAGTGGGCAATGGATCTTAAGGCAAATTTAAGGTCCATGTACTGGAACACGGCACCGTCCTTTTTCCGGGCCAGCTGATAAAGGCTGATGAACCGGTAGAGGCTGCCTCCGAGGAAAACAGCAAAGGAGAGCCATGCCAGGGGGCCTGTGAGTATAGCGTAAATGTCATGCATTGAAAGTTCTCCTAAAAAAAATTAACCAAGATCAACGATTTCCCGGTAATAGACATCCTTTTCCACGCCTCTGAGGAGAAGCCGGGAGCCGTCCGGGCTGAAAACCGGCATTTCAAGCCGGCTGAAGCTGCGGTCCAGGGGTACACCGTCAACCACAACGGTGTAGGAACCGTTGGTCTCCACCTTGGCTGCCACGTGGTTGCCGTCACGGCTGAACACTGGCTTCCAGGCCATGTCGAACCGGCCCTGCCAGGGTTTGCCGTCCACAGCCACGCCCCACATGCCGTCATGCTTGAAAATGCATCCGGCCCGCTGGCCGTCCGGGGACAGGACAAGATCGGTCAGGAACTCGTTAAAGGTCGCCTCCCAGGCAATTCCATCAACGGCCACGGTCCAGAGACCGAAAGTCGGTGCCACAATGGCAGCGATGCGGTTGCCGTCAAGGGAGTAGGTCGGGTGCCAGAGTTGGGAGAAAGAGGTGTCCCAGACCTTGCCGCCATCGGTTGCAAGGGTCCAGCGGCCGTTCTCTTTTACAGGGGCGATGACGGAATCATCAGTCGGAGAAAACACGGGAGCCCAAACCGAACCGTAGTTCCGGTCCCAGGCTTTTCCGTTCACGGCAATGGTGTAATCCCGGTAGTTGGTTCTCACCGATGCGGCTACATGGGAACTGTCCCTGGAAAAGCAGGGTTCCCATACGTTCATAAAGGTCTGCTTCCAGGGTGTGCCATCAATGGCCACCGAATAGCACCCCTTCCTGAACTTGAATATCTCGGCTTCAAGGAGCAGTTCGGTTTCAATGACGGCAGCGGTATGTTTGCCGTCCTGGCTGAGGGTCATGCCCGTGAGCCTTGTAAATTGTGTCTCCCAGGGAATATCGTCTATGACGGCAGAGTATTGAAGCTCTTTCTGGGCGGAAACCGCAATGTGATCCCCAGGGGCTGTCAGGGTCATGTCCCATACAAAATCATAGGTGTTTTCCCAGGGGGTGTCATCCGTTGACACGGTCCATTCAGCCATGTCCGATATCAGGGCGGAGAGGCGTCCGTCCGGACCGTATTTCAGGTTCCACACCTTGTCATAGGCGTTTTCCCAGGTTTGAATCTCCTTGCCCGCAGCCTGGGTGGCCACGGTAAATTCCTCGTCTTCATTTCTGACGACGGAGGCGACGGTCTCTCCGTCCGGGCTTGCAAAGGGCTCCTCCTGATAGGAGTAGCTCTCCTGCCACAGGGAAAGGTCTGCAACAGGTTTCCTGCCGGTTTCCCAGTCCCAGTTATCTGTGTCTGTCATTATACAGTGCTCCTTGGTGGGTACAGTGATCCTTGATGGATGCGGTATTGTACTCGTTGAAAAAAGCGTTAGGGTTGTTGATGAAGGAAAATGTGACTATCGTTGTTGACATGCTGTTAATAATAATCGTATGCCGCAGTTTCCTCACTCAAGTCAGGTAAATACGTGCCTTTCACTTATCATATGAAAATTTTATTGCAAGGGGATTCTACCAACTTTTTTAAAGGCTGTCAGCTTAAATTGACGAGGTTGTTGACCAAATTATAAAAAAGAGTGTTATATTTATGGAGTGGAAAAACAGGAACGATTGTGATAGTTACGTGTGGCATTTCCAAAGAACATAGATTATTTCTAATTAAATATAGATTATTTCTAATTAAATATGGAGGCCGTTGATGGACAAGCCAGTTAGAGAAACAGAGTTTTCAGACCTCAACCTTGTAAGAAAAGGCAAGGTCAGGGATATATATGACACAGGGGATGCGTTCCTCATGGTAACAACGGACAGGCTCTCGGCCTTTGATGTTGTTCTTCCCGACGGAATCCCCGGAAAGGGCAGGGTCCTGACCCAGATATCCGCTTTCTGGTTCAAGGAGATGGAGCCGCTGGTCGGGAATCATCTGATCTCAACGGATGTCGCAGACTTTCCCGAGTCCTGCCAGAAGTACGCGGATATTCTCGAAGGCCGGTCCATGCTGGTCAAAAAGGCGGAACCCCTGCAGGTTGAGTGCATTGTCAGGGGCTATATCTCAGGATCCGGATGGAAATCCTACAAAGAGAACGGAACCCTCTGCGGCATCGAGCTTCCCAAGGGGCTGACCGAGTCCGACCGGCTGCCGGAACCCATCTTCACCCCATCAACCAAGGCTGAGGTGGGGGACCACGACATCAACATCGATTTTGAAGAAGCCAAGAAAATACTCGGTGAGGAGCGGGCGGAACGCCTGAAGGAGCTGAGCATCAAGATCTACCTCAAGGGTGCGGAAAAAGCTCTGGAAAAGGGAATCATCATTGCGGACACCAAGTTTGAGTTCGGTATCGTTGATGACGAAATCATCCTCATCGACGAGGTGCTCACCCCGGATTCATCCCGGTTCTGGCCCAAAGACAGCTATACGCCTGGCGGAGCCCAGAAGAGTTATGACAAGCAGTTTGCCCGGGACTGGCTCACCGCCTCCGGCTGGGACAAGACCGCCCCGGGACCGAAACTTCCCGAAGAGGTGATCCAGGGAACCGCCGCCAAGTACCAGGAAGTGCTTGACCTGATCACAGGCCAGGACTGATGCACTAAACAATCAAATTGCAGGCATAAACCTTGGGGATGAGCGGTGTAGAATCTCTGGGGGTGACATAATCCTTGGGGACGAAGCGGTGCAAAAATCTCCGGGGATGCCGGGCATGCCGATATGAACACCCCTGCCTCCTCCATCCGGGAGGCAGGGGTGTTATGAGATAAAATTAGCGGACACATACAATGACGTTGATACGAAAAAAGACACTGCTGCTGCATCCCCTCGGATATAAATCAGCTGATGCCGACAAGGATATCTCGAGAAAGGCGAATATCATGCCGCCCCTGGGGCTTGCATCCATTGCCGCCTATCTTGAGGCCCATGACATCACTGCAGACATTATCGATTGTTATGCCAACCCCGATTCCGATGCCCTGATCGAGGCGTACCTCCTAAGGGAGCAACCCGACTTCATCGGTTTCAGCTGCACCTCCTCAAGTTTCCTTGACGGAGTGCGGATTCTCACCTTTGCCAAGCAAATTCTTCCCGGGGTTAAGGCCGTATTCGGCGGTCCCCATGTTTCAGCCCTGAAACAGGACATCCTCCAAGATTATCCCGGGATCGATTATGTCTGCGTGGGAGAGGGGGAGGAGACCTTCAGGGAAATCATACTGGCCGGTCCTGACCAGGCAGGGGAGATAGAGGGCATTGTCCACAGGGGGGAAGAGGGAGAGATCCTTTTTACCGGATACCGAAAGGCTCTCCTGGATCTGGACGCCCTTCCGTTTCCGGCCTATGAAAAGCTTGCAGGCTATCCCGAGCGTTACAGCCTGCCCATATTCAACTATCCCAAGACCCCCAATACCAGCTGCATCTCAAGCAGGGGCTGCCCCTATGCCTGCTCCTATTGCGACCGGAGCGTTTTCAGGAGAAGCTTTCGCTATAACTCGGCAGATTACCTCTACCGCCACCTGGAATACCTGAAAACACGGTTTAACATCCGTCACATCAATTTTTACGACGACCAGTTCACCTTTAACCGGAAACGGGTGGAGGCGCTCATGGACCGTCTTATTGCAAAGCCCCTTGCCATGACATTCAACTGTGCCGTCCGGGCCGAGCATATCGATTATCCCCTGCTTCAGAAGATGAAACAGGCCGGATGCTGGATGATCAGCCTCGGCATAGAGACAGGTGATCCCGACCTTCTGGCCATGCACCGCCAAAACGCTGACCTTCGAATGCTGGAACAGAAGATCCGGCTTATCAAAAAGGCAGGCATCCGGGTTAAGGGATTGTTAATGATGGGACTTCCGGGTGAAAGCGAAGCCAGCATAAAGAAGAGCATGGATTACGTGTATTCCCTTCCTGTGGATGATTTCAACCTTGCAAAGTTCACTCCTTTTCCAGGGGCGCCCGTTACCCGGGATATCGAGACCCGTGGGCAGTTCGACAATGACCTGGAAAAGATGGACTGCATGCACTTTCTCTTCATTCCAAGGGGGCTGACCCGGGAGCGGCTCGAAGAGCTGTTTGTAAGGTTCTACAAAAGACATTTTCTGAGGGCCAAGGTACTATGGGGATATTTTACCATGGTTTGGCGCTCTCCCGACTCCTGGTACAGGTTCATCATGGGGCTTCCCCAATTTATAGGATTTGCGAGAAACAGTTCCCGATATGGAAAAAAATAAGATCCTGGTTCTGATCCCCGTGTTCAACCACGGGGCCAGCCTGCGGCAGGTGGTAAAGGAGGCCCTTGGATTCCATGCCGACGTAATGGTAGTGGATGACGGCAGCACGGACGGTTCATTGGACAGCATAAGTGACCTTGATGTTCGCCGTCTGTCCCACGCCAGGAACCTGGGTAAGGGTGTTGCCATCAGGACCGGTGCAAAAGAGGCGCTCTCCATGGGGTATACCCATATCATCACCATGGATGCCGACCTCCAGCACAGTCCCGCAGACATACCCCTGTTCAAAATTAAAATTGAGTGCCATCCCAACGCCATCATCATCGGCAAGCGCAATTTCAACACCGAAAACGTGCCATTTTCCTCGGTGTTTGGGCGATCCTTCTCCAATTTCTGGCTCAGGATAGAGACAGGTCGTAAGGTTTCCGATGTCCAGAGCGGATTCCGGGCCTATCCCCTTGCCCTGTTTGAATTTTTCGATTTTAAGGAGAAACGCTACTCCTTTGAGGTGGAAGTCCTTGTGAAATCAGCCTGGGCCGGTATTGCCCTGAAAGAGGTGGATATATCCGTTCTTTACCAGCCAAAGGGTGAACGGATTTCCCATTTTAAATTCCTGAAGGACAACCTGTATCTCACCCACCTCAATGCCAAGCTGACCCTGCGGTCGTTTCTGCCGTTTCCCCACAGGCAGTTCAACGAGGATTCCCGGCCGGAAAGGCTCACGGTGTTAAAACCTGTCAGGTCGTTGAAGCGGCTTGCCGATTCCAACATGTCCCCTGGCAGGATAGCCGTTTCAGGTGCCGTGGGGGTGTTTCTGGGAACCCTTCCCCTCATTGCCTGCCACACCCTTGCCATCCTGATCGTCGCAGGTTTTTGCAGGCTCAACAAGCTGGTTGCCCTTGCAACAAGCCAGCTCTGCGTGGTTCCCTTAATGCCGGCCATATGCATCGAGACCGGTCATTTCATGAGACACGGCTATTTTTTAACCGATATTTCCATGGAGACCCTGGGATACCAATGTCTGGACCGGCTGTTTGAATGGTTTCTCGGCTCCCTTGTTGTTGCCCCTCTGGCAGGCCTCATCGTTGGCGGAGCTATTTTTCAGGTTCTGGTTACCATGAAAAAGAAATTAAGGAGGGTGCCCACCATTGAATAACGAGAGTGAAGCCCGGCCCACGGAAAGAAAAGAAAATCCCCGGCAATTCGGGACAGGGCTTGGACTTAAAATTTTCTACTGGTTTATCCGGGCAGGGGGCCAGAAACCGGCCTATGCCCTTCTCTATGTTGTTGTCTTCTATTACCTGCTGTTCAGCCCCCGGGCCAGGTCCAGCGCTTCCCACTACATCTCTAAAAGATTTCCGGACGCTTCTGGTGCCATGGGGTTCATGCACACCTATCGCTTGATCCTTTCCCTGGGCCGGGGGCTCATCGACAGTGCTGCGGTGAGCATCAAGGGACCCTCTGCCATGAACGCCACCTGTCCGGATAAAGAAGCGCTCTACGAGCTGATCAACGAGATCCAGGGGCAAAACAAAGGGGATAACAAGGGGATAATTCTTTTGATGTCCCATGCAGGGTGCTGGCAGGCAGCAATGTCCGCCCTTGATTTTATCCCGGTCCCCCTGAACATGGTCATGCAGATATACCAGGACCACGACAACTATCTTCTTTTAAAAGAGAAGTCCTCAAATATCAAGGTGATCGATTCCTCAGGTTATCTGGGTGGAACCATCGAGATCATGAACGCCCTTGCCAGGGGAGAAGGGGTTTCGGTCATGGGTGACAGGCTCTTTGACACGGAAAAAAACGGTCTGGAAGCTGAGTTTCTCGGGGCGAAAGCGCGGTTCCCCTACAGCGCTTTCAGAATCGCCTCGGCTACCGGGGCACCGGTACTGGTGCTTTTTGCCAGCAAACTTAAGGGGGTCAGCTACAGGGTTGAACTTTCAAAGGTGATCCGCGTGCCCCGGGGGCTTGGCCGGAAAAAAGAGGCGTATCAACCCTACCTTGAAGACTATATTGCCTCACTGGAACAATATTGTGATAGATTTCCCTACCAGTTTTTTAATTTTTACAATATGTGGGAATTGTGATAGGAATTTTGGGCCTCAAAGGCCTTTGTTAGTTAACTTCAGATGAAAAGGTTGGATCTATTGTGGGTAGTGTAATTGAATTTGACAGGTTGAAAGAGCAGCTTAAAAAAGTAATCGTGGAAGAATTGAACCTGGAGGATGTGGATCCGGGAGAGATCGATGACAACGCACCGTTGTTTGGCGAGGGCCTTGAACTTGACTCCCTTGATGCCGTTGAACTGGTTGTTCAGCTCCAGACCCATTTCGGTGTTGAAATCACCAGCATGGAACAGGCAAAGCCGGTTTTTCAGTCAATCGAAACCCTGGCCCGGTTTATCGAAGAAAACCAAGGATGATATGGGGGGCAGACTCCTATTCCCTGTATTGTGTCTGGTTCTTCTGGTTGCGACCGTTGCCGGAGCCCAGGACATTCCCTCTTTAAAACCCAGGGCAGGAATCGGTGCCATGGCCGGTCTGGCCTACGATCCGAAGAGTGCCAGGGATTTTGTAGGAGTGAACGCCTTTCTTCTTTTTGATTATGATCGCATCTGGGGGCACCCGGCCCCGGATAGCCTGAAATTCAAAACGGAGTTAAGCATAGGTTCCTCCCTGGAAACAGAGGACCTGATACTCTCAGCCGGAATCGAAGCGCTTCTCTATCTGGACAAACTTGAAACCCAAAGGTTCAGGCCCTATGTCGAGGCAGGAATAGGAATCGCCTACACCGATTACAAGGTTGACGGCCAGGGGAGCAACTTGAATTTCAACCCTAGGGCCGGGATCGGAACCGAAATAAAGATCAAGGGAAATCCTCCGATCTTCTGCTGCTTACGACTCTGGCACCTGTCCAATGCTAATCTTCATTCCGATAACCGGGGCTCCAATGCCGTTGTCTTATTAATCGGACGCTATCTAACCCCAGGGAATCCCCTATGAGCAGAATTTTTCTTATATCATCTAACACCTGCACCTGTCCCAATCCGGTCTATCCCATTGGAATGGCCATTGTCGCAGCATCCCTCAAGAATCATGGGCATGCCGTGGCACAATTTGACCTCCTTGAGCAGGAACGTGACATCCTGGCACTGAATGCCGCCATCCAAGATTTTAATCCTGATTTCATCGGCATCTCCGTCAGAAACATCGACAATGTTGATTCCACAAGCAATGAGGACGGCTGGTTCTTAAAGGACGTCAAAGAGCTTGTCTCCCATATAAGAACCCTGTCAGCCTCGCCCATCGTGCTTGGCGGGTCAGCGTTTTCCCTTCTTCCCCGGGAGATCCTTGATTACACCGGTGCCGACCACGGCATTGTCGGGGAGGGGGAAAACAGTTTCCCACTGTTCATTGCTGCCATGGAAGAGAACAAACCCCAGCCGAGGATTGTTCTCTCTGCTTCCGGGCTCATGCCGGGAAACAAGATGATCTCTCCTGACTACAGGGATAATCTCCTTGATTTTTACGTTGATAAAAGCGCCATGGCAAACATCCAGACCAAGAGAGGATGTCCCAACAGGTGTGCCTATTGCAGTTACCCCGCCCTTGAAGGAACCCGTTTCCGTTTTCGGGATCCCATGGCCGTGGTGGACGACATTGAACGTCTCAAAAAGGACCACGGCATCAGTTCCCTGTTTTTTACAGACTCATTGTTCAACGACTCCCAGGGAAACTACCTGACCATTGCCGAGGAGATAATACGGCGGGACCTTGATGTTCGATGGTCAGCCTTTTTTTCCCCAAGGGGGATCACACGGGACGGACTGAGAATAATGAAACGCTCGGGGCTATACGCCATGGAGCTTGGAACCGATGCCGGCTGTGATGCAACCCTGGCAGGGATTAACAAGGGATTCACGTTTTCTGATGTGGTTAAGACCAACGAACTTTGCCGGGAAGAAGAGATCCCTGCGGCCCACTTCATTATGTTCGGCGGTCCGGAAGAGAGTGCCGGAACTGTGGAGGAGGGGCTTCAAAACATTGAGCGCCTCAACGGCTGCGTGGTGTTTGCCTATTCGGGTATCAGAATCCTTCCTGGAACAGACCTTTACACCCGGGCGGTCAGGGAGAACATTCTTTCGGACACAGACTCACTGCTGAAACCGGTCTACTATTTTTCGCCGGGAATAGACCCCCGGGAGCTCAGTCAACGGATCATCTCGGGGTTTGGTAAAAGAAAAGACAGGATCTTCCCTCCTTCCAAGGGTGAAATTAAGATGAAGGCATTGAACATGTTCGGATTCAAGGGCCTGCTATGGGATTATCTTGTGGCCAGGAAGGGCTGAGTTAGGGGACAGATTTCAAATCTGTCCCCTTTTCATCCTGCCCGGCAACTTTTTACTTAAACATGCTGCGCGGCAGCATG
The DNA here is from genome assembly GCA_030145245.1 of Desulfobacterium sp. Taxonomy (GTDB): domain Bacteria; phylum Desulfobacterota; class Desulfobacteria; order Desulfobacterales; family Desulfobacteraceae; genus Desulforapulum. The sequence continues at coordinate 148,111 of JAQYWC010000003.1, read as the reverse complement.
GGAATCATGACAAGGGAGATAACAAGGCATGAGACCATGCCAATGAGCCCTGCGGCCCCAATGGAACGCAGGGCGGCATGTTGTGCGGTCAGCAGGCACCCAAAGGCCACGATGGTTGTCATGGCACAGATGATCACGGAACCGCAGGTGACGGCAAGCTGGCTTTCTCCCTGGTGGGCGTCAATCTCCCGGGTTCTCTGGTGTATCATGAACACACTGAAATCCACTCCCACGCCAAACACAAACACGATGAACAAGATACTGATAAGGTTTATGGGGATGTTTAAGAGGCCCAGGATACCCAGGGTCACATAACCGCCAGCCACAACCGGCATCACCGCAGCAAAAACCCTTCCCGGATTTTTCATGAACATAAACAGGGAAAGAAAGATCGCAGCAACGGCAATGGCGGCGATCTTTATGAACTCGGTTGATACGGTTCCTGCAAGATGGCGGGTGAAATGACCCGAATCAAAAACAACCACCCCTGGAACGGCCTGTTTAAACAAAAATTTGAGCGTGGCCATGTCAGTGCCCGGTAAGGACTCAAAGGTCGTTACCACAATTGTTTTTCCCTCCCTGGTAAAAACCATGCGTGAATCCACAAGATCCCGGATGGCGGTCTCCTTGTAATCCCCGGGTTTTATAAAGGAGACAGGCCTTGCCATGGCCTCGAAAAACGGGGCAAAGATGGCTGAAGCAAAACCAAGCTGCCTGCCCTGTTCCTGAAACTCCTTTTTGCTCTTTTCAACCCTGGCCGGGTTCCAGAATTTTATCCATTGTTTCCGGTTGTTTTCCTGGGTTTTGATTGAGGGAAGAATGGGCGCAAGGGAAGCTGTGGTGTTTATGAGTCCTTTTTGTTCAAGGGTTTTGCAGAATTGAAGGAGGCGATCGTTTTTCTCAAGTGCCTTCTGGGTGGTTTCTGCCTGGACCATTGCGGTCACGGCCGCCGTGTTTCCCCAGGTACTCAAAAAAAGGTCCCTGTCCGCCGCAACCCTGGGGCTCAAATGGTTCAATGCCGAGATGTTCCCCTGGAATTCAAACCGGGTGATTCCCCAGGAAGACAGTACCAGCAAAACCAGGGCGCTAAAGAGAATCCCTTTTCTGTGCTTCTGTTTTGTTCTGAGAAGGACCGAGCAAAAGTTCACAAGGGGAATAACCGGTTTTGATATTTTTTTTGGGGGCCTGGGGATAAAGTGGTAAAGAAAAAAACCGGCAAAAACAGCAGCCGTTATTACGCCTGTGCCGGCAAAGAGTCCCATCTGTCTCTGGCCGGGTATGGACGAGAACAAAAGGGAGAAAAGCGCAAGCGCCGTTGTACCGCTACATGTTGCCAGGGGCCGGGCCAGGGTGGCAAACAGGGGGCCTGCCTGGGACCGGGTCTGATCGTTCTGGTCCAGGTGAAACAACAGATGGATGCCAAAGTCAACGGTGATGCCCACGAGCACCGCCCCGCAGCCCAGGGCAATGGCGGAGACATAGGGGTCTACCAGGCTGATCATGGCCGAGGCAAGGGTCAGGCCGAACCCTGCCGGGAAAAAGATGAGAACCAGGAAGCGCTTTTGTCTGAAAAAAAGCGCTCCGATCAGGATGATGGCAAGGGAGAGGGCGGTGACAGTTCGCTTTACATCCTTTTGTATGGTAAGCGAGTTGTCCAGGGTTGCCACGTGGGCACCGCTGAACCCGATTCGTACCTCTTTTGTCTCAGTCTCTTCCCTGAGGCTGTTCAGGAAAGCCATCATCTCCTTTCCCTTAACCGTGTCCACTGCGGGGAAATTAGGATGGGCCACCATGAGAATATGTTTGCCGTCCCGGCTTGTGATTCTTCCCTCGCTTATATTGATACCCGTGGCCATTGCCTTTAAGGGTTCAAGCTTCTTCATTACCCCCTGGGTGATCTTCAACGGATCCTTTCTCACGCTTTTGACGGAAAAGAGCCCGGCCGGGCCCAGGAGCTCCCGCTTGATTTCGGAAAAGCGCCTGGAAAGGGCGTCGGCTTCAAGGGTTGCCCGAACGGCGGACAGGTCCGATTTATCAATGAGGAGCGATTTCTTTTTATCCATGAGTTCCACAAGATTCAAGAAATCACCAGCTGAAATTTTGTAGAGAATATCTTTGAAAAAGACCGAATCTTCAAGGGCCTTAAAAATGCGGTCGCCTTTCTCTTTTGCAAGATCAATGTTATCCGTGTTCGCCTGGATATCGATATAAAGGGCATCCAGAAGGGGAAGATTGTCAATGGTAAAAATGAAATCCGCCACTTCCGGATCATTGTCCGGCAGCATGGTGGTAATCTTCTCGTCCAGATGGAGGTTCAGGGACAGAACCAGGGCAAGGGCATAGACCAGGGCAATGCCCGTGATTATCAGGAATCGTTTTCTGGGATACATCTAAAGTCCACCACCCTGATATCAAGCCGGTAATCCAGGGATTTGTCGATTATGGTTATGGTTTTGGGGATAGCAAAGTCGCCGTGGCAACCCTCTTGTCTGTCCCCTTTAGAATAGGTAAAGGTAGCGGTGTAGATCTCGGTGTCGTGCTTGCAGATACGGTAGCGGGTGAGCCGGGTATCAGTAAGGATACTCTCCTGGCGGGTTTCCCGGGGAAGGCGTGCTGAAGAACGGGGCAGACAGACCAGGCTCGCATCCCGGAGGGCGTACTTTTTGATCCAGTCGGGTTTGAACCCGGGGGTGCAATAAAGAATGTTAAGGTTCCCGGCTCGGTAAACATATTTGAACACGGTTGCCCCCATATCCGATTGGGCCACGCACTTGATGGTGTTCAAAGCACGGTCCACCTTCAGGTAACCGTTAAAAACAAAGGTTCTGGATCCAATGGAGAGGGTGCAGCGATGGATGGTTCTGAACGTTTCAGGATAGGCGGTATGGTCCAGGAACAGGGCAGGGGGGGACGGAGATTCCAGGGGCACCGGCCTGGCACAGCATCCGCCGAGGCTTGCCACCGTAAGAATCAGCAGGATCAGTATTTTGTTCTTTAATTTTTTCATGGGGCCGGGGTAAGCCAGCTGGGGAGGACGGAGGGTTCTTTTCCCTGGGTGTTGAATATTTCTGAAGGAAGCGTTCCATTGATCCGGTCGTTATAGAATGTGTAGCGGGTATAGTCACCGTCCGGCAGCATGATCAGTATGGAATCAAGTCCGTTTACCGCCTTGTTGATACCCAATTCAAAATGATGGATATGTTTTTGATACTCCGGGCTTTTCGGTGTGAGGGTCAGATAGGGCTGATCGCTTTTCATGACACCCGTCACCCCATAGAGGGAAGCGTCATTGAATCTCCCCTGGAGCCAGGAGATGATATTTTTCATCACCGCATGGAGCATACGGTTGGTTGCCGTGTCAAGCTTTGTCCACCGGCCGTTGACAAACTCATACTGTATGGCGGTATCGCCATTGACAACGGCTGATGTCCTGAAGGGCGTGAACGAATCCATGCGGACTTTGTCAGGGTGCTGGAACAGAAGAGCGCCTGTGGATTTGATTGTCCCGTCAAAAAAAGAGATCTGCTTTTCCTGTTCAAAGGAGGTACCAAGGCTTGTGGTGTCGAGGAAGGTGACTTCAATTCTCTCCAGAAGTTTTGCCACCTCTGCCTGGGACATTGGGGCTTCTGCCTGGGCTGCATCCGGAATGGAAAATAGCAAAACAAACAACAAAAGAAGTGAGGGGATCACCCCCCGGAGGAATGTGCATCGGTTCATGGTCATGGTTCCATAAAGAGCTGAATCGTGCCCTGGGCAACGGTCGCGTCTTCCTGGCTGATGGTGATGGTCAGTATTGAAAAATTTCCTACCTGGGTCTTTTTTTTTGCAAGGATGCGCAAAGGGGTGCCTGTCTTGGCCCTTGAAAAATAATCCAGGTTGCCGATGCTCACAAGCATTCCCCTGGCGGGCTCCCCTTCGGAGTCAAGGTTATCGTAGCCCTGCCTGGCCGCAACGGTCTGGGCAGCGGTCTCGATCAGTATCCCTTCAAGGACAAAATGGCCCCTGGTGCCGTAATCGTTATCAAAGAATGTTTTTTCAGCAACAATGGCATCATCGGTGATATCGATGATATGATCGATCATCACAAAGGGGGGCCTGTGTGGAATAAGGTCAAGGACATCCGGGTAGGCGGTCATGGGCGCACCCCGCTGTTTTCCATGGGGCCCAGGGTCATCCTGAGTGTTCCCGCCGTCTCTTCACCCACCAAGAGCCTGGCCCTGACCGAAGTGGCACCGGCCTTGGCACAAGGCTCAATTTCCACCTTGATATGATCGCCCGGGACAATGGGTTTCAAAAATTTATTCTTTTTGATGTGAATGATTTGCAACGGTCTGTTTTCGGCCCGCTCAAGCAGGAGCCGGACCATCTCTATCTGTACCACCCCCGGCAGCATCGGGGCGCCTGGGAAGTGTCCTTTAAATAGAGCCATGTCCGGATCAAAGCAGAATTCCGCCTCAATACGTCCGGTCTCGTCCTGATGAAATTTTCCTAGGGATCTTAAGATGTCGTGGTGCATTGCTGTTATATAAAATAGAACATTGTTTTTTGTCAAGGGGAGTGTGTAAATGGACCCGGGTGAACGGACAGTGAGTTTATTTCAGCATGTTCAGACTTTTTTTCGCATATTTTTTCAAAGTTAAACTGTTGGTCTCTTTAATTATCCGGTTCAGGGTTGGGCTGTATTTTTTATTACCTGAAGAGCCCAGTGCCTTACACAGCCATGCGAGGGTGTCAATACCGTCTCTGTCATTGACAGAGACGGTATTACAGGCATGGAGAAGTTCTTCATGCACCACATCAAAGAGTTTTTCTTCGGTATGATTTCCCCTGAAGATTGATTTGGCTGCATCTTTTTTAAGCCGGTCGTTCCCGGATCTGAGCATGCCCATATATTTGTTGATCTCCGGAGAAAGGCTTGGATCCAAACCGGAGCTGTCGCTCATTATCCGGTTTCTCTCGGCATATTCATCAACCATGTTAAGGCTCTGTTCCGCATAATGTTTGAGTTTGGGACTTGATGCGGATTGAATGATTTTTTCCAGGGTGGGTTTATATTCCGGAGATCCCGAGGACGCCAGCGCCTTGCACATCCAGGCCATCTCATCAATGTGATCCTGATTCCTAGGGTAAAGGTTATATTCGATTACCAACCGGTTGTTAATCGGATTAAAAAGCCCGGGGGCGGACAACCCTGATCTTGTAATCATTTTTGCCGCGTCAACCCGTTGCTTTTGTGAAGACGATTCCAGCATTGTAATGTATCTCTTTATTTCCCCGGAGTGACCCTGGCCGGCAGATACCGGAGCGGCATTCAGAGCGATGAACACAACAAGAAATGCAAAGAGCAATTTTTTCATGTTTGTCTCCTTTTGGTTGAGTTTTGTCTTTCAATGGCGCGCGTTTTATGTTTTAAAGTTCTGTTGGATCCCACTGTACCTTAACGGAGTTTATGTTAAAAAATGCATAACATGAAACAATTTGATCATCAACACAACATTTATTCAGACGGAAGCCTGGTTGCCGATTTTTTTGCAAAAAAACATGCCCCCCTTCAATTTGCCGGGGAGGTTGAAACCAAGACCGTTCAGACACAGCTGTTCCTCAGGCATCTGAACTATACCGTCACCCACTCAGCATTTTACAGGGAGTGGTACCGTAAGGAAGGGATAGATATTGCCGGGATAACAGACCTCGACGATATCAGAAAATTGCCTTTGACCCGCAAGCAGGATCTTTCAGACACCGGTCAGTTGTTGTGTGTCGATCCCAGGGAGATTGTTGATGTCTGCCTTACGTCGGCCACCTCCGGGGCCACCCCCACCATTATTCCCCTCACCTCAAGTGATCTTTCACGGCTTGCCTACAATGAGGAGATTGCCCTGGCCATGAGCGGGGTGGATGAAACAGATACCCTGCTTGTGTGTGCGGCTTTGGACCGGTGTTTCATGGCCGGGATCGCCTATTTTCTCGGCGGGGTCAAGTTAAAGGCCCAGATGGTGCGGTCGGGTGCCGGCAGCGCCTCCCAGCATTGGGAAATGATTAAATTCACCCATGCAACAGCCATTGTGGGGGTGCCGTCCCTGATTCATAAAATCGGGCAGTATGCCCTGGATAACCAGGAAGATCCTGCCCATAGCACCATCAAAAAACTCATTGCCATCGGGGAACCCACAAAGGATGAAAATCTAACCCTGCTTCCCATTGCAAGGGAGCTTGAGCGCATGTGGAACGCAAATATATATTCCACCTATGCCTCTTCCGAGATCGCCACCACTTTTTGTGAGTGCGAGGCAAGGTGCGGCGGGCATTTAAGACCGGAACTCAATGTCGTGGAGATCCTGGACCATGACGGGGCGCCTGTGCCTGACGGAGAAAAAGGAGAGGTGGTTGTGACCCCCCTTGGCGTAACCGGAATGCCGCTGATACGCTTTAAAACCGGAGATATATCCTACCTGATACCTGAAAAATGTTCCTGTGGCCGTACCACCAAACGGCTTGCCCCCATTGTCGGCCGGAAAAAACAGATGCTCAAATACAAGGGCACTACGGTTTTTCCAAATGCCATTCTATCCGTCTTGGAAGGAGACGCCCGGTTTTATAACGGATATATCGAGGTGATGAAAAATGATGACCAGACTGACAGGATTATACTTTATGCAGCCCTTACCCGGGATGATGATCAGGGTGACTGGATGAGGGACCGGTTGCGGGCCAATGTCAGGGTGGTGCCTGAGATCAGGATCATCACCAGGGAGACGGCAGACAAGAAAGTCTTCCAGTTCAACAAAAAGCGTAAACGAATGACCTTTTTTGATCTCAGATAGATTTATTTTTTTAAAAGGAAAAGCAAAAGATGGAAAAGAAACAAGCCATTGTCCTGACGGGAAACGACTTAAGTTTCAGGGATATCGTTGCCATTGGAATCGGAGATAAAAAAGTTGAGCTGGACCAGACCTCCCTTGAAAGATGCCGGGCATCCCGGCAATTCCTTGAAGATGCCATCAAAGATAAAAAAATCATATACGGGGTGAATACCTCCTTTGGTCCCATGTGCAACAAGATTATCAACGAAAGGGAGATCGAAACCCTTCAGAACAATCTCATTGTCAGCCATGCAGCCGGGCTTGGCACCCCTATTTTACCCTATATTGCCATGGGTATACTGGCCATCCGTCTGAACACCCTGGTAAAAGGCCACTCCGGTGTCAGGGTGGTGCTTCTGGAATTGATGCGGGACATGATCAATAAGGGGATCGCCCCCTATATTCCCGAAAGCGGCAGTGTGGGGGCCTCCGGGGATCTGATCCATCTGGCCCACCTCTCCCTGGCCATTATCGGCAAAGGAGAGGTTTATTATCAAAAAGAGCTGATGCCGGCAGGGGCTGCCTTTGAAAAAGCAGGACTTGCCCCCCTGACCCTGAGCTACAAGGAAGGGCTTGCCCTGATAAACGGCACCGCAGCCATGACCGGTATTGCCGCATTCACCCTGTTCGGGGCAAACAAACTGTTGAATATTGCCTGCATTAATGCCGCCTTTGCCATTGAAATATTCGGGGGGATCGATGATGCCTTTGATATGGATCTTCACCTTGTCAAGCCCCACCCCGGCCAGATCGCCGTATCCGCCGCCATAAAAAGACTCTACAGGGGCACGGGAAACATCACCCGGCGGGAGGAGATGCATGACCGGATCAGGCGTCAGGACCTTCAGGACACTCCGGTTTTTGAAACCGATATCAATGTCCAGGATGTTTATTCCATACGATGTACCCCCCAGGTCCTGGCACCGGTAAAAGAAACCCTGGAACAGGCCATCAGAACCGTTGAGATCGAAGCCAACTCCACCAATGACAATCCCATCATCATTGCGGAAAAGAAGAAAATCATCCACGGCGGCAATTTCCATGGCCAAAGTATCAGTTTTGCCATGGATGCCCTTTGCATTGCCATGTCAACCCTCTGCAATCTGTCTGAAAGGCGTCTCAATAAGCTCCTTGATAAAAATATCAACGAAGGGCTTCCCGAACATCTGATTCCCGGGGAGGTCGGCCTGACCATGGGCTTTATGGGGGCCCAGTACCTGGCCACCTCGACCACAGCGGAAAACAGGAACCTGGCAAACCCCATGAGTGTCAACTCAATTTCATGTAACGCCACCAACCAGGACGTGGTCAGCATGGGAACCGTGGCTGCAAGAAAAGCGTTCAGGCTGGTCAGCAATGCAAAACATATCATTACCCTTGAGATCCTTGCAGACCTCCAGGCACTCTCTTTCCGGAACGCCGACAGGCTGGGACACGGCACCGGAAAAATCTATCAGGTTCTCAGTAAGGAATTTCATCCCTACGACAATTCAACCATTTTCCATGAAAGTCTTGTGAAATTCAGGAAACTCCTGTTTTCCAGCCAGTTGTTTGATGATCTTTCAATTTACCATGGGGAAAATTAAATGGCGTTGACCATCGCAACAAGGGTGATCTTATTTTTGGCGTTCACCCTTGTTTTTGTGCGGATCTCCTGGCAGCCCCTCCACAACCCCAGGTGCCACGGCTTTTACCGTTTTTTCGCTTTTGAAAGCATCCTGGTGCTGCTGATGCTCAATGTTACGGTTTGGTTCAAGGATCCTTTTTCACCGTTTCAGCTACTCTCCTGGCTGTTCCTTTTTGCCTCAATTGCCATGGTCCTCCAGGGGTTGTTCCTGCTTAAGAAAATGGGCGGCCAGGGAAACGGGGAGGACAGGGCGGAGAACTTTGCCTTTGAAAATACGGTTAATCTCGTGGAGGAAGGCATTTACCGGTATATCCGGCATCCCATGTACGCGTCATTGCTTTTTCTTGCCTGGGGAATTTTTTTCAAACACCCCTCCTTTTGCGGTGCGGTTCCCCTGGCCGTGGCCAGCCTGGCTCTCTTTATGACAGCCCGGACCGAGGAGCGTGAAAACCTGGACTTTTTTGGTTCCCCATACCGAGACTACATTCAGCGCACCCGGATGTTTGTTCCTTTTCTCCTGTGATTTGCCTCCACGGGGTTGACATATTATCGGAGCATGATATTTTTTCTCTTTTATCTCTAACAGGAACAAGTAAATGGTATTTTACGACACAGTGATAATTGGGTCCGGGGTCAGCGGAATGTCCGCCGGCATCATCCTTGCCAAAAGCGGGAGAAGTGTCCTCGTGCTTGAGCAAAATAAAAAGCCCGGTGGCCTGATGCAGACCTTTGTCCGTAGATCCAGCGTTTTTCCCACCGGAGTACACAAGCTCGGCTCCCTCGGCCCGGGGGAGATTTTAAGGCACTATTTTAAATTCCTAGGGGTATTTGACAGGCTCAACCTTGTCCCCATGGACGACTCAGGCTATGAAGAGTTCGTGTTTCCTGCATCGTCATTCATCGCTCCAAGGGGATATGCCGCCCTTTTCAATGCGCTGGTTAAAGCGTTTCCCAGGGAAAAAAAAGCCATTACAGCCTATCTTGGTTCCATGAAAGCCACGGTCAGGCAGTTCCCACTTTATAATCTGACAACTGCCCCGGCAGACAGCGTCAACAGTATGGATTCTTCCACACCCATCCATTCCCACCTGAAGGGGTTGGGTTGTTCAGAGGCGTTGATAAAGGTATTAACGGCCAACCACCCCCTCCATGGCATGCCCCCGGAGGAGTGCCCCGCCATGATTCATTTTCTGGTGACCGACTCCTTCCTGAACAGCTCCTGGCGGGTGGATGAGTCACAGACGCCCCTTGCAAAGGCGTTCACAGACGCCTTTGCCAAAGCCGGCGGCAGCCTGAGGTGCTCCGCCAGGGTTGAGCGGCTGAACTGCGGTTCCGGCGGCATCAAGGGAATCAGACTTTCCACGGGGGAAGAGATCGCCTGCAACGAGGTGGTCTTCACCGGGCATCCCCAGGCCATCATTGAGCTCTGTCCCGAGCACTCCTTCCGGCCGGCCTTCAGAAACAGGCTTCAGCGGGCGGAGAATACCCCGGGCATCTTTGGGGTTGCCGCACAATGGATGGACAAGGACTGTCCCTTTGCCCTGAAGGATGTTTACCTCTATTCCAAGTCCCGGGCAAGTCTCTACTTATCTGCCCTTCCCGGCAAAAAGGAAAGCCCCTGGGCCATGACCGCACTGGCTGCCATTCCGGAAACCGAAACCATACGGCTGATGAAACTGAGAACAGAGGCCAGGGACGAATATCAGAAAGCCAAACAGGTTCTCGCTACTGCCATGGTCGATGCAATTACAGACAGATGGGGATCTGCCCGAAATAAGATCGAGGTTGCTGCCACCTACACCCCAGTTACCTTCAACCGCTACACGCTTTCGCCCCTTGGCTCTGCCTACGGAATAAAGAAGAGCGCTGAAACCTTCTGGAAGAACCAGCTCAATCCGGTTACCCGGATAAAGGGGCTCTTTCTCGCCGGACAAAGCCTTACCGTATCCGGTGTTCTCGGGGCATTGATCAGCAGTGTCCAGGCCTGCATGACCATGGAAGGTATGGGCAACCTTGTTACCACCATTACCGATTCGGATGGCTGCCACGAACACCATGGAAACGCCTATGATTACAACCACCGGAACCAGACCTCTCCGGAATGCAACAGGGGGATTAATCAATGAAACGTGTCGCAATCACCGGAATGGGAGTCCTTTCTCCCCTGGGGAATTCAACCGAAACCGTATTGGATGCACTCAAAACGGGACGCTCCGGCATCTCCCATATGGACGAATGGGATGGGGTCAAGGGGCTGAAAACCCGGGTGGGCGGCAGGGTCCGGGGAATAGATCCCAAGCGTATCTCCCGGAAACAGCGCAGAACCATGGGCCGGATGAGCATCATGGCGGCCCTTGCGGCCCTGGATGCTGTCCAAGATTCAGGGCTTGATCCCCTGGAGCTTGCCTCGGAAAAGGCCGGGGTGGCCATGGGGTCGACCACGGGGTCTCCCCATGCCATTGAAAAGATGTTTGCCAGTTACGTGGAATCCGGTGGCATCAATTACCTGGAGGGGACCACCTTCATGAAGGTGATGAGCCATTCGGCGGCAGCAAATGTGGCAGCACTCCTCAAGACCCGGGGGCGGCTGATGGCTCCCTGTTCGGCATGTGCATCCTCAACCCAGGCCATTGGAACCGGATTTGAGACCATCCGGGCCGGGGTGCAGGAGATCATGGTGTGCGGGGGAGCCGAAGAGCTTCATCCCTCAACGGCGGGGGTGTTTGATGTTGTCCATGCCGCCTCCAAAGCCTATAATAATTGTCCTGAAAAAACCCCCAGACCCTTTGACCTGAACAGGGACGGCATGGCCGTGAGCGAGGGGGCAGGGGTTGTTATCCTGGAGGAGATGGACCGGGCCATGGCCAGGAATGCAACCATCTACGGAGAGATAACAGGCTACGGCACCGCAAGCGACGGCAATCATATGACCTCCCCCAGCCCCGGCGGCATGCTCCACTGCATGAACCAGGCCCTTGCCGTGGCGGGCATCGCCCCGGGAGACCTTGACTACATCAACGCCCATGCCACCGGTACCACCATTGGGGATGTCGCAGAAGCCCATGCGTTAAAGGAACTTACCCGGGGCAGGGTTCCTGTGAGCGGAACCAAGGGGTATACGGGCCATACCCTTGCCGCAAGCGGTGCCATCGAGGTGATCCTCTGTCTCTTAATGATGGACAGGGGGTTTATTGCGCCGACCCTTAACCTGGAAGAGATCGATCCCGACTGCCTGGGTATCGATCATGTTACCCAACTTACAGAAAAACCATTGAAACATATCCTGACAAGTAATTTTGCCTTTGGCGGAGTTAATGCCAGTCTGATATTAACCTCCATGAAAGGAGCTTGAAACCCATGACCACACCATCCGACCCAACAGACCCCATCGCCGTAAAACAGATCGCCCTGGTAACAGGTGCCAGCCGGGGCATCGGACGCCAGGTTGCATTGGATCTTGCCGCAGCCGGCAGGCACGTATTTGTCAACTATGTCAAGAACGAGGCGGCTGCCCAAGAAACCCTGTCCGCCATTGAGGAAGCCGGGGGAAGCGGCGAGATCATCTGCTTTGATGTCGCCGATCAGGCCCAGGCCGAAGCCGGGGTAAAGGCGATCCTGGAGAAGCACAAAAAAATAGAGATCCTGGTAAACAATGCCGGCATCACCGATGACATGCTCATGGTGTGGATGAAGCACGAGAACTGGCAGCGTGTCCTGGATACGAACCTCACGGGATTTTACAATGTCACCCGCCTTGTGGTGAAAAACATGATCCGGAAACGGTTCGGCAGGATTGTCAACATCACCTCCACCTCGGGTCAGATGGGCCAGGCCGGCCAAATAAACTACTCCGCTTCCAAGGCGGGTCTCATCGGTGCCACAAAGGCGCTCTCCAGGGAAGTCTCATCAAGGAACATCACCGTCAATGCGGTTTCTCCCGGTTTCATCGAGACCGAGATGGTTGAGAATCTTCCCATGGAAGAGATCGCTAAAACCATTCCCATGAAACGGCCGGGCACGCCCCGGGAAGTGGCTGCTGCAGTGACCTTCCTTTGTTCCGACCAGGCATCCTATATCACAGGCCAGGTCCTGGGGGTAAACGGGGGAATTGTTTAGATGGGGAAAAGCTCTGGCGAAATCAGGGTGGCTGTAACCGGCCTTGGCATTCTCTCTTGCATTGGAAACAGCAAAGAGGAGGTGACACGTTCTCTTCAACAGGGCCGTTCCGGCATTGTCCGGGATGAACTGAGGGTCGAAAAGGGGTTCCGTTCCCCGCTGACCGGAAAGATACGGAACTTTTCACCCAAGGATCTGGGGCTGAAACGGAAACAGATGCGCACCATGTGCGAACCTGCTCTCTACGCCTGTTCGGCTGTGGGGGATGCCATTGCAGATGCAGGCCTTGAACCCAAAGACCTTGAATCTTCCCGGTGCGGAATTGTCTTTGGAAACGACTCCACGGTAAAGGCCGGGGTTGAATGCCTGGACACGGCAAGGGAGTACAACGGTACCCGCAACATCGGGACCGGATCGATCTTCAAGCTGATGAATTCGACCATCACCATGAACCTTGCCCAGATATTCAAATTCAAAGGAGCCAACTGGACCGTGAGTTCCGCCTGCTCTTCCGGGTCAAACGCATTGGGCCAGGCCTATATGCTCATCAAGAGCGGACTCCAGGATATTGTTCTTTCCGGTGGCGCCCAGGAGACCAACTGGATGAGCGTTGCAGGGTTTGACAGCCTTGGCGCCTTTTCAACCAACCCTGATCCTGCCAGGTCCTGCCGCCCGTTTGATGCAGCAAGGGACGGTCTTGTTCCCAGCGGGGGAGGGGCAAGCCTTGTGGTTGAAAACCTCGACCATGCAAGAAAACGCGGTGCCCGAATTTACGGCATCATCCAAGGGTACGGGTTTTCATCCCAGATCGGTGCCAACCTTTCGGAATCCAATGCAGAAGGGGTGGGACTGGCCATTGAAAACGCATTGAGTTCAGCCGGGATCGGGGCAGACCAGATCGACTACATCAATGCCCATGCAACGTCCACTCCGTCCGGTGACCGTATAGAGGCCATGGCCATCCGCAACATTTTCGGCAATAAAGTGCCCGTGTCTTCGACAAAATCCATGACCGGCCATGAGTGCTGGATGTCCGGGGCTAGTGAGGCCGTATACACCCTCCTCATGGCCCACCATGGTTTTTTGGCACCCAACGTCAACTTCCACGGGTTTGAACCGGACTTTCCTGAAATCAATATTGTTAAAGAGGCCCGGGACCACACCATGAACCATGCCATCTCCAACTCCTTTGGATTTGGCGGCACCAATGCCGCGGTTGTGTTTGATTTCAGGGAGAACCCATGAAAAAGGCGTTCACCCACTGGTACAGGGTCTTTGTGATGAATCTTGTGGTCATGCCGGGCATGGTCCTCATGACAACGGTCCTCATCCTTGTTTTCCCCCTGGCGTTTTTTTTGTTCCGCCTCGGTACTTCCTGGAACAATGACCGGATCATGCGGAAATTTGTCTGGTACTATGGCAGAATCTGGCAAAGGATCATCTCACCCTTTGTGGAGATGGAGCTCACAGGATTTGATGGAAAGATTCCTGTGCCCTCTGTGATCGTGGTGAATCATCTGTCGTTTTTCGACACCTTTTTCATGAACCAGCTGCCCATCAGCAATGTCTGCTTCGCTGTCCGGGCATGGCCGTTCAAGATGCCCTTTTACGGGCCGTTCATGCGCCTTGCCAGGTATCTTGATGTGGAATCCATGCCCTGGGAATCTGTGATGGCCTCGGGAAAAAAGGTTCTTGAAAAGAACGGGACCATCCTCTTTTTTCCGGAGGGGCACAGAAGCCGGGACGGGGATTTGAAGAAATTCTATTCAGGCGCTTTTAAGATGTCCGTTGAAACCGGGGTGCCCCTGGTGCCGGTCTGCATCACCGGCACGGACCGTTTTTTCCCTCCCTCCAGGGGATGGTTCGAGCCCTGCCGCATCAAAATCAGGATGCTGGCCCCGGTCCGGCCGGAAGCCTTTGATTCCCATCTGCCCCATTGCGAGATGAAAAAATATGTTCAGGCCCTCATGGCCCGGAACATTCAATCCCTGAACCACCAGGATAATAACTGATGAAGAAACCCTATTTTAAGCGGGGTGAAAATGATCCGGCGCCCCTGTCCGGGACTGTGACCTCCAAGGTGAGATTCCAGGAGGTCGATTCCCTGGGAATCGCCTGGCACGGTCATTTCAGCTCCTATTTCGAAGATGCCAGGGTTGCCATGGGAGAGGCCTATAACATCGGATACATGGACTTTTACAATAATGGTATCCTCGCCCCCATCAAGACCCTTCACATCGACTACCGCCATCCCTTGAAATTCCAGGAGGAGATCACCATCGAAGGCAGGCTTCACTATACCGAGGCCGCCCGCATCAACAACGAGTTCATCATTCGCAACAGCCAGGGGATAACCGCGGCCACGGGATTTACCGTTCAGATGCTCCTGGACCGCGATTACCAGCTCTTCATGATCCAGCCGGAATTCTACAAGAACTTTTGTGACCGGTGGAAGGCAGGAAACCTTTGATGGAACGTGTATTTATCACCGATGCTGCGGTTGTGACCTCCCTGGGGGCAACCCTTTCAGAAACCTGGCAAAACCTCATGGCCGGAGACTCAGGCATCCGGAAGATCGACCGGTTTGACACCCGCAACTATCTGAGTGACAGTGCCGCCTGGATTCCGGACCTTGTTCCCGAAGCCAACGGGTCCATGCTTGCCACCCTTGTCACACGCCTTGTTTCCCAGCTGGGTCCCCTGGACCGGGATGCCCTGGTGTTTACGGCAACCACCAAGTCCTGCATAGACCTGATTGATTCCCCCGGACGTGGGAACGACCTTCTGTGCAGTTCCATGGCCCACTACATATCACAACGGTTGAATCTTGCGGACAGGGGCATCAACATCAGCGCCGCCTGTGCCTCATCGACCATTGCCATTGCAAAGGCGGCCCAGGCCATTGCCCTTGGGCGGGCGCAATCGGCCCTGGTATGTTCCATGGACCTTGTGACCGAATTTGTATTTTCAGGCTTTTCCGCCCTCCGGGCCATGTCTCCTGATCCGGCAAAGCCGTTTGACCGGGATAGAAGGGGACTTACCATAGGAGAGGGGGCCGGGGCCCTGGTGCTTACCGGTGAAACACGGGCAAAGGCAAAAGGCTTGACCCCCATGGCAGAAATTTCAGGCTGGGGTATTTCCGGGGATGCATCCCACATCACCGCTCCCGACAGGGAGGGGGCCGGTCTTGTCCGGGCCGTTACAAAGGCTTTGGAATGCCCAGGGAACTTAAACCAGACCATTGGGGCCATCAATGCCCATGGTACGGGAACCGTTTACAATGACGCCATGGAACTCACGGCCTTTAAGCGGGTCTTTGGGGACAGGGTTCCCCCGGTTAATTCCCTGAAAGGCGCCCTGGGACATACCCTGGGGGCCGGCGGAGGCATCGAGGCCGCCCTTGGGATCAAGATGCTGGACCACCAGGTGTTGCCCCCCACGGTTGGATTATCCCTGCCGGAACCCGGGGCTGAAGGCCTGGTTTCAAACCAAGCCATGGATTTTAAGGGAGATTATCTGTTGACCACAAATTCAGGCTTCGGCGGTATCAACGCCGCCCTGGTTCTCAAGCGGGGGGAATCCATACGATGACCCAGGCAATAGCAATCACAAGCTTCGGCGGCATCAACGCTGCCCCGGTACTCAGGCGGGGGGGATCCATTCTATGACCCATCCAATAGCGATCACAGGTTTCGGTCAAATTTCCGCCGGGCAAGATCCCAGGGAACTGACCGCAAAGGCGCTCTTTGGGCACCCCTACAAACCCTTCGGCCGAATGGACTATTTTTCAAAGCTCGGACTGGCAGGCATTTTCAAGGCCATGGCGGACGCAGGCCTCCGGGAGTGGCAGGAGAAGCGGAACATCGGCCTTGTGGCGTCTACACGGTTTGGCTGCCTTGGAACCGACCGGGACTATTTTGCCACGGTAAAGCCCAACCACGGCATGGCGGCAAGCCCGGCCCTGTTTGCCTATACCCTTCCCAACTGTTTTCTTGGGGAAGCGGCCATTCTCCTCGGGCTTACCGGGGAAGGGTTTGTCATCAGCGATGACGATTCAACCGGAATGGCCGGACTCTCCATGGCCATGACGGCCCTGCTGGGGGATGATTCAGTGGAAGCCATGGTCTGCGGGATTTGCGATACGCCGCAACCCGGTCACTCTGAAACCCAGGCACCCCCCTTTGAAGGCGCATTGTTCATGGTCCTTGAAAACCGTGGCCACAACTCCCGCAACAACTACGGAACCCTCGAGTTCGACCGTTCCGGAGCCATCATCTATAATCAGGAAACGGTGGGTGACATTGCCGCCCTTGCCGCGAACGCGTTAAAAGGAAGAAAACCATGAAGATCCAGATCGTCTTTCCCTCCTGGCCAAAACTTGAAAAGCAGACTGAATTTCACCTGCCGCCCCACGGGGTCGTGGTGTTTGCAGCAGAGATTCCAAAGGATATCGATCTCAGTTTTGTGGATGAAAATGTTGAACCCATGGTGTTTGACACCGGTTGTGATCTTATCTGCATCTCAACCCTGTTGACCTGCCAGCTTCCCCGGGCCTTTGCCATTGCCGACCATTACAGGGAACTTGGAAAGCCCGTGATGTTCGGCGGTATTGCCACCATGCTCCATGCCGACGAGGTAAGCCTCCACGCAGATTCCGTGTTCCTCGGGGAGGTCGAGGGCCGGTTGGAGCAGGTGTTTGAGGATTTCAAGCGGGGTGAGCTGAAAAAAGTGTACGACTACATGAACAACTTTCCCGACACCGCATCCATTGGAACCGCCAGGCGGGATATCCTTAACAGGGATCTCTACAACTACCGGGGGGTTCAGATGCTGGACCTTGTTCATGCCTCCCGGGGGTGTAAATACAATTGTTTTCCCTGCTGCAACGGATTCCTCGGGGGCAGGGTGTTCAGGCCAAGACCGGTTGAACAGACCATCAGGGAGATGGAAGCCATTGAGAACAACCGGCTTTTTATCGTGGATAACTCCCTTGCCCATGACAAGGCCTGGCTCAAGGAACTGTTCACCGCCATGAAGCCCCTGAAGAAAAAATGGGTCTCCCATCCCCTCCTGGACGATGAGGAGGTGATCAAGCTTGCAGCCGAGGCAGGGTGCTGGTACGTGTACCAGGCGATCTTTGATACCTCGGATGTGATCCGTGACCGGATCAAGCGCCTCCATGACCACGGCATCGGGGTGGAGGGCACCATCCTCCTTGGAACCGATGATCATGATGAAGACTATATCAAGCGCCTGGTGGATTTTCTCATGGAGCTGAAACTGGACCTGGCCGAATTCACCATCCTCACCCCGTTTCCCAAATCCCCAATCAGGAAGAAATTCCAGAAAGAGGGACGGATCCTGCACAATAACTGGATCGACTACACCTGCGGCAAGCCCGTGTTCCAGCCAAAGCAGCTCTCCTGTGAAAAGCTTGAGGAGCTCTACAACTATGCCTGGGACACCTTTTATGCCGACGGCGGGTATCAGCTGAAGATGGGTGAGCTTTTCATGAAGGTGATAAAAAAAGAGGCTGCAGACGGTACCTTTGGCCGCTACACAACCGGTAAGAGGACCCGAAGGAGGAAAGTCACGGTCTGACCAGCGGGAACCGTGGAAATTTTATGATCAAACCAGCAAAAAAAACAGTGATCACTGGAATAGGATGCTTGTCCGGTGCAGGAGCCACCCTCGCCGACAACATGGACGCCCTGTTCAACAGGGTCAGACACCTTGGGCCTCCTAAACTGTTTACCACCGACCATGCTCACAGGTTTCCCGTGTTTGAGGTGCCGGGGGAGGTTGATGAATCAACGGAAGGAACCGGCCCGGGGCTGACCCGGACCACCCGGACCACCCGGCTTGCCCTTGCGGCCGCCCGGGAAGCCGTTGCCCGGTCAGGCCTTACCCAAAGGGATTTTTCCGCCGTGAAAACCGGCGTGTGCATCGGCACCTCCACGGGAAGCAGCCTTAACAGCATTCAATTTTATGATGATTACAGGTCCCAACGCTCCCCCGGGCTTTCGCCGGTGCGCCGCTATCTCAGCAGTAATCCCGCAGCCTGTATTGCGGAGCGGTATGGATTGACCGGTCCTGTCCAGACAGTTGTCAATGCATGCTCTTCAGGAACCGATGCCTTAGGCATTGCCTCCTCCTGGATCGAACAGGGCCTGTGCGACATTGTCATTGCCGGAGGAGCGGACGAACTTACCCGGGTCACATATAACGGATTCATCTCCCTCATGATCACGGACCATGAACCCTCAAGACCCTTTGATGCCACCCGGAACGGACTCAACCTTGGCGAGGGCGCTGGTATCATGGTGCTGGAATCGGAGCAACATGCCCGGACAAACGGCCGTGTTTCCCTTGGAAGCATTCTCGGCTACGGCATGGCCTGTGACGGACACCATCTTGTTGCCCCCCACCCAAAGGGGCTGGGGCTGAAAAAGGCCATTGACCATGCCCTGGCCTTCAGCAGGGTCCCAAGGGAGGCGGTGGCCTTTGTGAACGCCCACGGCACCGGCACCCGTGATAACGACCGGGTGGAAAGCATGGTGCTGGCCGACCTGCTGCCCGGGGTTCCGTTTGGTTCAACAAAGGGGTGTACCGGCCATACCCTGGGGGCTGCGGGAGCCCTTGAGGCGGCGTTTACCGTTGCCTGCCTCAATGAACACAGGATGCCCCCCAGTGTGGGCTTCACGGAAAAGGCGGAAGAGATGCCCGCATCCCCGGTTACGGAGACCATGGCGCTTAAGGGCAATGTGGCCATCTCCCAGTCCCTGGCTTTTGGGGGTAACAATTCGGTGCTGGTGCTTGAAGGAAAAGGAGAGTAGATGCGTATTTCAGTTCAGGGTATTGGCCCCCTCGGATGTTTTGGGGCAGGAGCCGGGGATCTGGAAGCCCTTCTTGCAGGCGACCGGGTGGTTCACCCGGAAATTGCCAGGGTAGAGAGGGACGGCAACATCCACGAACAACCCTGGTTCAAGGCAACCACTTCAAGGCTTGAGGAGTTCATTCCCAGGAAAAAGCTTCGCAGGATCGACCGGTTTTCGACCATGGCGCTTTTAGGCGCCTCCCTTGCCATTTCCGACGCAGGGGTCAGCCCGGATGATCTTGAGAACACCGGCATCATCATTGCCACGGGCTATGGTGCCTCTGGAACCACATTTTCATTTCTGGACTCCTTCCTCAACAAGGGGGACAGGCTGAGCGTACCCACCCATTTTTCCAATTCGGTTCACAATGCAGCAGCCGCCCACATCTCCGTTCTCCTTGGCATAAAGGGCCCCTGCCTCACCGTGAGCCAGTTCGATCTTTCCGTTCCTTCGGCATTTTTTACCGCCGTTAACTGGCTGCGGGAAGAGAGGGTAGCCACCGTACTGGTGGGAGGCGTTGACGAGTTCAACCCGGTGGTGGGGTATGCAACGGCAGGCCTGAATGCCGGCTGTTCCTCGCCGTCAGCCATTGCCGGTGAAGGCGGCTGTTTCTTTCTCCTGTCCCGGGAGGACGCCGGCCCCGGCACCGGATACGCCAGCCTTGCCAAGGTGGACATGGTTGACCCCGGCAAGACGCCTGTTCCGGACAACAGCCACCCGGTTATCCTGGGATCACAGGGCTATGGCGCAGGAAAGGGCCATGGATTCAATCACTCCTCTCTTTCCTATGATTCCCTGTACGGGCACTTCCCGGCAGCCGCTGCCATTGATGTCGGGGCTGCCTGCCTCAGCATTAAGAACAAGGCGCTGTTCATGCCGCCCCAGGAAACGGGCGTGGACAGCAACATGATCCCGGGTGTGCCGGAAACAATCCTCTGCCTGAAACCCGGAAATAATAACCTTTGGGGTGCCGTCACCCTGGAATCCAATACCCCTGATCAGGAAACACCATGAAAAAAAAAGATGTGCCCCAGGATCCTGGGATAATTGACGACTATGGATATGAACTTTGCTATGCCGTTGACAATAAGGGGGAGTATGACCTTGTCCCCAGCATCGGATGGGAACCAAAGAATATTGCCAACGACCAGGCCTGGGATGTCATTGACAGGGATGTTTCAAAGGCCCTTGAAGGTGTCAGAAACGGCCGGCTCAGTCCGGTTGCCTACTACATGGCAAAGCACCAGATGGACGTCGGGCTTCTTGCCCAGTACACCGGGTTTTATCAATGGCAGGTCAGAAGGCATTTAAACCCCCGGGTCTTCAGGAAGCTGAAGGAAAAGGCGCTCATGACCTATGCCGCCCTTTTTGAAGTTTCAATCAACGCGCTCAAATCCATCCCGGAATCAACCGGGCCAACCAGCAGGTAACTATTTTCAATGAAACTCGATTTTGTACACAAACAATCCGCCCATTGTGAATGCGGGGTCACCTCCAATCTGATCAACCATCAATTTAAAGATTCCGGCCAGACCATTTCAGAGGCATTGACCTTTGGCATGGGCGAGGGCCTCTTTTTCGGCTACCTTCCGTTCATCCGGGTGAACAAGCTGCCGTTGACCACCTTTCGCTGTCCGGTTGGAAAGATATTTAAACAGGTGACAAGCGGGCTAGGCATCTCGGTGAAATGGGAAAAATTTAGGAGCGTGGATAAGGCCATGGCAGCCCTTGACCGGGAACTTGAAAAGGGTCATCCCGTGGGGTGCAGAACCGGGGGATACTGGCTGCCCTATTTTCCGCCGTCCCTCCGGTTTCATTTTAATATGCACAACCTTGTTGTGGTTGGAAAAGAGGGGGACAACTACCTGATCAGCGATCCTGTCTTTCCCACCATGGTGGAGTGTCCGGCAAAGGATCTGGCCATTGCGCGTTTTGCCAAGGGAGCCCTGGCACCCAAGGGAAGCATGTACAGGATAACAAAGGTGCCTGAAACCCTGGATCTTGAACCGGCCATCCGCCGGGGAATCAAGAGGGCCGCCAACGCCATGGTCAAAAATCCGGTTCCCTTCCTCGGTGCCCGGGGGATTGGTTTCCTTGCAAACAGGCTGGAGCGGTGGCCCCGGAAATTTGACAGCGGCCACACCCAGCTTCTCCTTGGCCAGCACATACGGATGCAGGAGGAGATCGGTACCGGCGGGGGAGGGTTCAGGTTCATGTATTCTGCATTTCTCCAGGAAGCGGCAACCATCCTTGGGGACAAACGGTTGATGTCGGTGTCAACACTATTGACCGAATCCGGAGACACCTGGCGCAGGTTTGCCGTAAAGGCTGCCAGAAATTGCAAGGGCAGGGCCACCGATGACGATTCCTTCGAGGCCATGGCAGAGACCCTTCGTACCTGTTCAAAAATCGAAACAGACGCGTTCAGGGAGCTGTTGGATATTGTCAGTTGATAAAGCCAATCCGGTTCTCCATGTGAAATCCCTGACAAAATGCTACGGCAGGTCCCGGATACCTGCCGTCACGGATCTTGATTTCACCGTGGACAAAGGGGAAATATTCGGTTTCCTGGGTCCCAATGGCGCCGGCAAGACCACCACCATCTCAATCATGGCCACCTTGATGAAACCCACCCGGGGCAGCGTCAGCATTTGCGGTGTTGATATCGTTAAAAACCCGTTGCGGGCAAGGAAACTGATCAGCCTGGTTCCCCAGGAGATCGCCCTCTACCAGGAACTTACCGGCCGGGAAAACCTTCACTATTTCGGAACCATGTACGGGCTGAAAGGGGCTGCCCTTGAGCGGAAAATAGCCATGGCCCTGGAATTTTTCGATCTTGGCGGGGTGGCCGACCACCCTGTTGCCCATTGCTCAGGCGGCATTAAGCGGCGTTTCAACATCGCCTGCGGCATCCTCCATGATCCTGTCCTGGTTTTCCTTGACGAACCCACCGTGGGCATGGATATCCACGCGAGGAACGCATTGCTTGATCAGATACAAAACTTAAGCGCCCGGGGCAGCACCATCCTCTACACCACCCACTACATGGAGGAGGCCGAGAAAATCTGCTCCAGGGTGTTGATCATGGACAAGGGAGTTCACCTGGCCTCAGGCCCGCCTTCGGAATTGATAGAACAAAGTGAATCCTGCCGGAATCTCGGTGATCTGTTCTTAAATCTGACCGGAAAACATCTTGCAAATTGAGAGTAATATGGGAAAACTGATAACAACCCTTCATAAAGAACTGCTCATTCTCATGCGGGACCGTGCAGGACTGCTCATGCTGTTTGCCATGCCGGCGGTCCTGGTGTTCGTGGTCTGCCTGGTCCAGGAAAAGGTGCTGAACCCAACCACCCGGGTGCTGGTTGTCGACAATGACAGGGGAGTCATCGGCCGAACCATCTCAGAAGGGCTGGCAAGTTCAACCCATATCGAAGTGGAGACCCGGTCCGAAACCGGAGGTGACGGTGAAGCAGAGGCCAAAAGGGCGGTCAACCGGGGGGATTACCAGTTCAGCATTGTCATTCCCCAAGGATGCACCGGGTTTGTCCGCAAGCAGGTAGAAACCTTTGTTTCCATGATCGTGACCTCCTCCTCCAACGGCACCGCCAGGACCCTGCCCCCGGGGGAAAACCCGGGGCCGGGGACCATCACCGTCTATTTCGATCCCTCGGTTCAGGGGGGATTTCGAACGGCCATCCTCAGTTCCCTTTCAAAGGTGCTCTTGTGCATGGAGTACCAGATAAAGCTGGACCAGCTGATCGCCCTGGGTAAACCGGGGCAGGCCGAAGCCCATGACGGCATCGGTAAAGATGATTTTAATTTTGTCCCGTGGCTGGGTATCCAGGAGACCTATGCAACGGAATTTGGTTTTATAACCATGCCCACATCAGTACAGCAGAATGTCCCGGCATGGGCCCTGTTCGGGATCTTTTTTATCTCCGTTCCCATGGCAGGCTCACTGATCAAAGAACGGGAGAGCAAGACCCTGGACCGGCTCATGTCCATGCCTGTCTCGGGTTTTACCCTGCTGGCCGGCAAGATCGGGGCCTATATCCTTGTGTGTGGGGTTCAATTTTCCATGATTTTTATGATCGGAAAATTTTTGCTGCCCCTGGCCGGCACCCAGCCCTTTGTCATGGGCACCCAGCCCCTGGCCATTGCGCTTATCGTTGTTGCCACCACCATGGCTGCAACCGGTTACGGGATCATGCTTGGAACCGTGGCAAGGACCTATGAACAAACTGCCGTTCTCGGCCCCATATCCATCGTTATTGCTGCAGCCCTCGGGGGGGTCATGGTTCCGGTTTATCTCATGCCGGAGCCCATGCAGGCCCTGAGCAATATTTCGCCCTTTTCATGGGCCCTGGATGCGTTTTATGATATTTTTCTCCGGGGAGGAGACTTAAACGCCGTTGTTCCGGAGGCAGTATCCCTTTTTACTTTTTCGGCAATAACCATAACCATTGCATGGATTGCGATGAAATTCAAAAGATTAGGATAATATAAAACAATGATTGAAGACCTGGAAAAAGAGCTGCTTGACGCCATTGTGAAAATCTGCGATATCAGAGAAATGATTCCCGAAGAGATCTCCGTTGACTCCGACCTCATCGGTCTGGATTCCCCCCTGGGGCTTGACTCCCTGGATGCGGTTGAGATTGTTGTGATGATCCAGGATGTTTACGGAGTCAGGGTCCAGGGGCAGGACCAGGGCCGGGAGATCATAAGGTCCCTCAAGACCCTGGCGGATTTTATCAGGACCCACTCTCCGGCGCCGCTTCAGACATGACCACTGTGCCATCACAGGATATTATCAATTAATTTTAAAAGTGGGAGGAGTTATGAAACGATTTTTTATTGTTAATCTGTTTGTCGTATCATTGTTTCTGTTTACCGGGTGCGTGGCGGTTCAACCCAAGACCGAGGGACCGGCCGATGTTCCCAGGTATACCAAATTCAACATCCACGGCCAGGAGAAAACCGGGGGAACCGTCAACGCAAGTTATGCTAACTGGACAGGACCCTTCACGGGCCATGTGGTCATCCCCATGAACTCCAAAGTGACGGTGAAATCCAAGAGGCGTGGATTTACACTTTTTGTGGCTGATACGGGGCAGAAAATCAATTTTCAGTTAGATGAAAAACGGATGGAGATGTCCACGGAAGAGTATATCGACTTGATCACATCATCCCAAAAGGTCTCCATGGCACCCTTTTCCAAGATCGACCGCAAGGGGATTAAACAGGGAAAGGTTTTCAAGGGGATGACCAAAAACGGGGTGATGGCGGCCTTTGGCTATCCCGCAACCCATAAAACCCCATCCCCCAAGAGCAGCCAGTGGGTTTACTGGAACTCCAGGTACGGGACAAAGGTGGTTGTCTTCAACAAACACGGCATCGTAAAAGCCCTCAATGACTAGGACTCACTCCGGTTACCGTCCCGGGATCATTTTGTTCATCCCCCCGGGACGGTATTTAGCTTAAACCACGGTAAGAAGCATGAAACAGTGGGCAAACCGGCCGGACTCCGGGATGAAGCAGAGGATCTTCTCACCGGATTTCAATCTGCCGGACTTGAAGATCTCCTCCATGATGAGATAGATGGACGCGCTGCCGATGTTTCCCGTATCGGGAAGGTTAGTAAACCAGCGCTCATAGGGAATCTCAAAGCCGGTCTCCTTCATGACCTGGTAGAATTTATCCCGGAAGTAGTGGGAAGAATAGTGGGGAAGATACCAATCAATGTTCCCGGCCCGGAGCCCGTGTTTTTCTGCCACGTGACTGAGGGTACGGCCCATGGTTTTGACGATCTGGCTTGCCAGGAGTTTTGTGTCCTGCTTGACAGCCATGAGGTTCTCATTTGCCGCCTCCACACAGGATCCGGCCTCCCTCCAGCCAAAGATGCTTCCGTCAGGGTTCTGCTTTCCCCCGGCATACATGCAGGTGGGGAATTCCCCGGCAAAGGAGAGGGAATCGATCCACTCGATTTTGAGGGAGATACCGTTTTCATTGGGCTTGTTGGAAAGAAACGCCGCACCCGCACCATCCGAAAGCATCCAGCGAAGGAAATCCGCATTAAATGCCAGAATCGGCTCGCCTGAAATGTCTGCATCTGGGTCCACCGATGGGGTGAAAAAATCGGCCTTCATGAACGAGGAGGAGAGTTCGGAGCCGGTTCCCACGGCGTTTTGGGTGGTGCCGCTTGCGATGGAAAGATACCCGTACTTCAGTGCCGCCATTCCGGAAAGGCAGATACCGGCGGTTGAAACCGCTTCACAGGGTTTTAACCCAAGCTCCCCAAGGACCATCAGCGCATGGCCCGGCATGATCAGGTCGGGGCTGGTGGTGCCGCAGCAAAGGGTTTCGATCTCATCCATACAAAAGTTTTCATGGGGATTAAGCCGTTTAACAGCTTCGGCTGTGAGCTGGGCATTGGTGTGGGTGAACTTTCCGGTTGACGGGTCAATGGCATAGTAGCGTTTTACAATCTTGTTATTGTCAAGCATTCTCTGTTTGCTCAATGAGGGGATCTCATTGATTCTGCCAAGAACGTTTTCTATCTCCTCGTTGGACACGGCCGCGTTGGGCAGAAATCCAGCGAGGTCATTTATGTAAACATTGTTTGTCATTGGGAATCTCCTGTAAGGTTGTCGCGGATTAACTTTTGGAAAGGTGGCTGTGAAATTTTTTGAAGAGACCGGCATAGAGGGTGTAGAATTCCTCTTTCTCAAGCGTTGTTTCAGTCACAGCATTGGAAAACGTATAATAGGAAAGATCAGAGATTTCGATTTTATCTTTCATACGCTGGTAAAGGGGCGTTCCCGGGATGGGGGTCAGAATCGAAGGGACGGGAAGTTCAATATCATGGGTGTCGATAAAGGTCTCAAGGGCCTTAAAGTCCCGGCGATCGTAGTCCGGGGAGATGATAAAGTCACCAATTACCTTGAGCCCCGTCTTTTTTAAATGGTCCAGGGCCTTGATGTTTGTTTCGACACAACTTTTTTTGTTGAAAAAGTCGAGCCGCCGGTCATCGATCTCTTCAAAACCGATCACAACGGCTGCAAGACCCGCCTGCTGCCACAGGTCGATCACATCGGGATGGTTGACAATGGTATCTGCCCTGACATCTGCCACGATCTTTTTTTTCACCTTTGAATCGATAATTGCCCGGGCAAACTTTTTGGCAAAGGTGATATTTCCAAACGTGTTGGCATCAACACAGCGGATGAGAGACACCGAATCCAGGGTTTTCATGTTATCGATGGACGCGTCTATGGAATGGGTAAGGTAGCGGCCCTGGGTAATTGCGGGAATCGAACAGAACGAGCAGGCATGGACACATCCATAGGCCGTGACCACAAACCCTGCCTTTCCGATTCCCCCCATGACGTAGGTATCCCGGTAGCGTTCCACAAGGTCGTACCGGGGCGGCCGGTGATCCACCAGGTCCCCAAACCCATATCCCCTGGGCTTGAGATCAAGGCGGCCGGAGGGATCAGTCCTGGCAACCCCCGGGATGGATACCGGTTGTTGTTTCTCAATGGCGGTGACAAGTTCCCTGAAACTGGCCTTGCCCACACCGCAGACAACATAATCAATGGATTCGGTGTTAAAATAACCGGGATCACATGACGCATGGTGGCCGCCTGCCACCACAACCGGGGCATCCCCGGATAACGCTTCCTTGATGGTTGTTGCAATGTCGATGAGGGCATCTGCTTCACATGTGACCGAGGTGATCCCCACGATGTCCGGCTGGAACCGGTTGACTGTCTCCATGAGGGATGAAAATGGATCCACCTTCAGATCCAGGATCATGACGTCGTGGTCATGGAGGTTTCCTGCAAGAACCTCAAGTGCAAGGGGTTCACCCTTGAAGATCGCTTTTATGGATGTGATCCCGTACTCCTCTTCGGGAATGCTTTTTCCATGGTTGGGAGGGTTGATCAGCAGGATTCTCAACGGTCTGTTTCTCCGGCCCTGGCGGTTGCCAGGTCGTGGATGATGTCGTATATGTCCTTGAGAATGCGCAGGTCCTTGGCTTGCTCCTCTTCGATCCGAATCCCGAATTCATGATCGATGGCAACGATCATGTCAACCGCATCAAGACTGTCCAGATCCAGATCTTCTTTCAATAATGCCTCAGGTTTCAGCAGGTCGGGATCGATTTCAAATTCCTGTTCGAGTAATTGGTTGACCGCTGCTATAATTTTTTTCATCGGTAAAATATCCTACTTATAAATAATTGTCTGATACGCTGTCTGTCCGGCACTTTTCATGTGCTCTATATATAGTTTATATTGAGTCTTGCCAATAAAAAAAGCTGCAACTGCCGATCCTCCGGCAGCTGCAGCTTTGGGGACAGATTTCAAATCTGTCCCCATTGATATTTCAGATCTGTCCCTTAATCACGTTCGCTGAGGACCTTTTCGATCACCTTTGCCGAGAGATCGCCGGGAACCTCGTCATAGTGGTCGAACTCCATTTCAAAGGTTCCCCTTCCGCCGGTCATGGACCGAAGATCCGGGGCATACCTCAGGATCTCTGCCATGGGAACGTTGGCGTTGATGATCTGCCTGTCTCCTTCGGAATCCATGCCAAGGACCCTGCCTCGCCTGGAGTTGAGATCGCCCATGATGTCCCCTGTGTACTCGTCCGGAACCAGGATGGATATTTTCAGGATGGGTTCCAGAAGGACCGGTTTTGCATCCACGGCAGCCTTTTTAAAGGCCACGGAACCTGCGACCTTGAAGGCCATCTCCGAGGAGTCAACGGAATGATAGGAACCATCGTCCAGGGTGACCTTGAAGTCCACACAGGGAAATCCTGCAAGGATGCCCTTCTGACAAGCTTCAAGAACGCCTTTTTCAACGGCAGGGATATAGGTCTTGGGAATTGAGCCGCCAACGATCTTATCGACAAATTCAAATCCCTGGCCCTTTGAAAGGGGCTCGAGAATGATCCAACAGTCGCCAAACTGACCGTGGCCGCCGGACTGTTTCTTGTGACGCCCCTGGACCCTCACCTTTTTCTTGAAAGTTTCCCTGTAGGGAACCTTGGGTGTGCTGATGGCCATGTCCACATTAAATTTGCGTTTGATCTTTTCAATGGTGGTCTCGATGTGCACAAGGCCCCGGCCGGAGAGGATGGTCTCGTTGGTCTCTACCTCCCGTTTCAGCTGAAGGGCCGTGTCCTCCTCCATGATTTTTCTCAGGGCGCCGTGGATCTTGTCCTCATCCCCCTTGTTCTTTGAAGAGATAGCAAATGAAATTACCGGCGGCATGGGGGAGGGCGGGGTGAACTTGATCTCCTGATCGTTGCTCAGGGTGTCACCGGTCTGGGTATCCTTGAGTTTGGCAACGGCAACAATGGAACCCGGCACAGCTTCAGTGATGGGTTTCTGCTCTTTTCCAGCGATCTCCAGGAGCTGGGTAAACCGTTCCTTTGAGTCCTTGTTGACATTGAGGAAGTTGCCTTCCTTGCCAAGGGTGCCTGAAATCACCCGGAACAGGGAGAGCCGTCCTGCATAGGGATCGACGATGGTGTTGAAAACAAATCCTGCGAAAGGGGCTTCCGGATCCGGGGCGATTTCAACCTCGTCTCCGTTAGCGTCAAGGGCTATCCACGGCCCCCTGTCCAGGGGAGAGGGCATGTAGTCGTTGATAAAATCACAAAGGAGATCTATGCCCACTGACTTGACTGCGGAACCGCACAGGACCGGTGAGAACTCAGCATCAAGAAGCCCCTTTCTAAAGACTTTTTGAAGATCTTCCAAGGGGATGGTCTCTCCCTCCAGATAGCTTTCAAGAAGATCATCATCAAGTTCTGCAACACTTTCGATAAAGGTCTCTTTGGCAAGCTCAACATCCTCTGCCATTTCAGAAGGAACATCCGAGACCTGAACATTTCCGTCATCATCATACAGGTAGGCCCGGTTGGCGATAATATCTACGACGCCCTTGAAATTGTCCTCGGCTCCTATGGGAAGGTGGGTGATGACGGTCTTGAGTTTGAGTGCCTGGGTGGAGGCATCCAGGGCGGCCTGGAAATCGGACCGCTCCCGGTCAAGCTTGTTGATGAATAAAATGGAAGGAAGTTTGTCTGCCCGCACACAGGCCGCAGCCTCTTCGGTGATGGCTGCGGGGCCGCTGACACCGTCGATGACCAGAATAACGCTGTCGGCAGCCGGCATACAGGTTTTCGCAGCTGAGAAGAAGTTCTGGTCACCTGGGGTGTCCATGAGGGTAACAGAATGTTTTTTCCAGGAAAATTTGTGAAAGGCAGAGCTGACACTTTGCTGTTTCTTAACTTCTTCAGGCTGAAAATCCATGGCGGTGTTGCCCTCTTCGACCTTTCCGAAGCGATTGACAGCACCCGCCTTAAAGAGCATTGCTTCAGCCAGAGAAGTTTTACCCGCACCTCCATGACCTGCCAGAACGACATTTCTCATTTGCTTGATTTGTTCAGTCATAAGAGCTCCTTTTCCAGTGATTAATAAAGAACACTATGTTTTGTTACATATATTATCTAAATATCGCAAGGATATTATAAACTCCTGGTTTCCTTTTGGGCCGGGAACAGGGGAGGGGATCACCTCGCCAATTTCATAGCCACGGTTATTAAAAAAGTCTTTGATTTCCCCTATGATCTCTTCTCTCACCGCCGGATCCCGCACCACGCCGCCCTTGCCGATTCTATCCCGGCCGGCTTCAAACTGGGGCTTAATGAGCGCCAGGATGAGGGTGCCTTTTTTCATGAACTTCTCTGCTGCAGGGATAACCAGCTTCAGGGAGATAAACGAGGTATCCGCCACGATAAGGTCCACGCTTTCGCCGATTACGTCATATTCCAGGTGACGGATGTTGGTCCGCTCGATGACCACCACCCTTGGATCCTGGCGCAAGGACCATGCCAGCTGGCCATAGCCCACATCCACGGCATAGACCTTGCCCGCGCCGTGCTGGAGCAGACAGTCGGTAAACCCTCCGGTGGAGGCACCGATATCCAGGCAGTGGAGGCCGGTGACGTCAAGGTCAAGGCCCTTGACCGCGTGGTCGAGCTTGAGGCCCCCCCGGCTTACAAAGGGAATATCCTCACCTTTTAAAATAATCTGGGCATCCAGAGCAACCTTGGTGCCGGCCTTATCAACCGGAACGTCGTTCACAAGTATCCTGCCGGCCATGATCAATGCCCGGGCACGTTCCCTGGACTGGACCATGTTTTTCTCAACAAGTAACAGATCGAGGCGTTTCTTTTCCATGGTTAACATCTCTCCCTGTCTGCCCGGTCAATGGCTTTTGCATCAGCACAATTGTTGTTTCCCGCGATCTCTTTTGCTGCTTTGACAATGGCTGCCACATCAACTCCGTATTCGTTTCTCAATATGGACTGGGCTCCGTGCTCCACAAAGGTGTCCCGGATGCCGACCCTTCTGATCCTGCAGTTGAAGCGATCGTTATCTGCCAGAAGCTCCAGGACTGCGCTTCCGAATCCGCCGTCCAGCACATGTTCCTCAACAGTGACCATAGCGCCTGTCCTGTCCACCGTGTCAAGGATAAGTTGTTTATCAAGGGGTTTTACAAAGCGTGCATCCAGGACCGCACAGGAGATGCCAAGGGTTTCAAGCTCAAGGGCGGCCTTGAGCGCTTCGCCCACAACCCGGCCCACAGCAATGATGGCAAGGTCTTTTCCGTTTCGGACAAGTTCCCCTTTTCCGATCTCCAGGGGCTCGAGATCCTGGTCCATAACAACGCCTTCCCCCTTGCCCCTGGGGTAGCGAAGGGCAATGGGACCGTTGTGGTCAATGGCGGTCTTGAGCATTCGGGCAAGCTCATTTTCATCCCTTGGAGCCATGACGGTGATGTTGGGAATATTCCGGAGATAGGCAAAGTCGAACAGGCCGTGGTGGGTGGGGCCGTCCTCACCCACAATGCCGCCCCGGTCCAGGGCAAACACCACGGGATGGGACTCGATGCAGGCATCGTGAAGAATCTGGTCGTAGGCCCGCTGCATAAAGGTGGAATAGATGGCAACCACAGGCTTCAGTCCCTGGGAGGCAAGGCCTGCTGCAAAGGTGACTGCGTGCTGCTCGGCGATCCCCACATCAAAGAACCGGTCCGGATACAGTTTGGCAAAATTGTTGAGCCCGGTTCCCTCCGGCATGGCTGCCGTGACCGCAACGATCCGTTTGTCCTTTTTTGCAAGGTCCACCATGGTGCAGCCGAACACATCGGTGTAGGAGGGGATGCTTCCCGCTTTTTTCTCACAGCTTCCCGTGTCGATGTCGAACGAACCGACTCCGTGGAAGTAGACCGGGTTTTGTTCTGCCGGCAGGTACCCTTTTCCCTTTTTGGTGGTGACATGGAGAAGCACGGGTTCGTCATGCTTTTTTATGTTTTCAAGGATATCCACCAGGTGGTTGAGGTTGTGACCGTTGATGGGACCAAAGTAATCGAAATTAAAGGCCTCAAACAGCATACCCGGGGTGACAAAGGTCTTGAAGGAATCCTCGGAGCGCTTTGCAATCTTGTAGATATCGTCCCCAATGCCGGGAAGGGACTTTAAAAAGGTGCCGAACTCCTTCTTCATGTTCTGGAGATATTTGGAGGAGAAGGTGCGGCTCAAAAATGAGGACAACGCCCCCACATTGGGGGAGATGGACATGTCGTTGTCGTTGAGGATGACAATGAGATCCCGCTTGGAGTCCCCGGCCTGGTTGAGTCCTTCAAAGGCAAGGCCCGCAGTAAGGGAGCCATCGCCGATGACAGAGAGCACCT
The DNA here is from genome assembly GCA_030145245.1 of Desulfobacterium sp. Lineage (GTDB taxonomy): Bacteria > Desulfobacterota > Desulfobacteria > Desulfobacterales > Desulfobacteraceae > Desulforapulum. The sequence continues at coordinate 115,848 of JAQYWC010000003.1, read as the reverse complement.
TGCCGGTTTTCTGGGTCAGGTGCCGGCCGCTTGCAATGCCCAAACCCGCTGAAATGGATGTGCTGGAGTGGCCCACGGTAAATCCGTCACAGGGGCTTTCGCTCATCTTGGTAAAGCCCGTGATCCCCTTGTGGGTCCGAAGGGTATCGAACTTCTCCTCCCTTCCGGTCAAAAGCTTGTGGGCATAGGCCTGGTGGCCGACATCCCACACCAGGGTGTCCGTGGGTATATCAAACACGTAGTGGATGGCAAGGGTCAGCTCCACAGCCCCCAGGCTGGATGCCAGGTGGCCCCCGTTTTTTGATACAACAGAGATAATTCGCTCCCGGATCTCCTTTGCAAGGATCGGCAGCTCCTTTCTTGACAGTTGTTTTAAATCGTTACCGGTTCTAATGGTTTTAAGCAGACTCAATTACTCTCTCTCCTGTATCATCAACGTCTCCGCTGTAGAATGTACTCTGCGATGGCCCTGAGGGGCAACGCTTTTTCGTCAAAATAGGTCAAAGCTTCAACCGCTTCACTTACCAGGTCCTCGGCATAGCGCTTTGATGATTCAAGGCCCATGAGGGCAGGGTAGGTCATCTTGTGGTTGGCCTCATCGGATCCGGCAGGCTTTCCCATGACAGCCGGATCGCCTTCCACATCCAGGATATCGTCCTTCACCTGGAAAGCAAGGCCCAGCTTATCGGCATACACACCGAGCCGTTCTTGCATGGCTGGGTCGGCATCGGCGGAAACCGCTCCTGAAAGAACGCTCGCCCTGATCATCATTCCGGTCTTGAGGGTATGGATTTTCTCCAGGCGCTCAAGGGAAGAGGGAAGGGCGGTTGCATCTTTATCCTGGGAGAGCATGTCCAGCATCTGGCCTTCGATCATGCCGTTGACACCGGCGGCCTCGGAAAGGATCGCCGCAAGTTCAAGGAGCACAGCCGGTCCAGGCAGACGCTTAAACAGCTTGCCCGGCCGGGTCAGCACCTGGAAGGCGTGGGTGAGAAGTCCGTCTCCGGCCAGGATGGCCGTGGCTTCGGAAAACGCCTTATGGCAGGTGGGAATGCCCCGTCTCAGATCATCGTCGTCCATGGCAGGAAGGTCGTCATGGATCAACGAGTAGGTGTGAACCATCTCCATGGCGCAGGCGGCGGGCATTGCATATGCCGGGGTCTTGCCACAGGCCTCGCAGGCGGCAAGGCACAGAATTGGGCGCAGCCTTTTTCCACCGGCCATGAGGGAATGGCCCATGGCCCGGGTAAGCTCCCGCTGGTTTTCAAGGGACCCGAGAATCGTCTCAAGCTGTTCGTTGACAAGCGCCTGCCGTTCTTTTAAGTAAGCTCTGAAATCAAAATCACTCATTGTCAAACGGCTCTTCCTTCACGTTTCCCTTGCCATCTTTTAAAAGAAGGGTGATTTTCTCCTCGGTTTCATCCAACTTTTTCAGGCAGAAACCGGAACATTTTATTCCCTGTTCAAAAAGCTTCACAGCCTCTTCCAGGGAGAGATTGCCCGATTCAAGCTCTTTTACAATCTCTTCAAGCTGGGTCATCGACGCTTCAAATGTCTTCTTCTTTGCCATATGTCTCTTTCACCTGACAGCGAAGCCTTCCCCGTGCAAGGATCACTTCGATTGTCTCGTTTTTATCGGTCATTGTTGAATCCAGGAGGATCGTTTTTCCAGGATACGTTCTTGCAATACTGTAGCCCCGGTCAAGCACGGACATGGGGCTTAGGGCTTCAAGCCTTAGGGTGGCCCCGTTGGTCCGGCCCCGGCATTCCGTCAGGATAGAGGTCATTGAACCCGTAAGACGGCTGACCAGGGTGTTGAGATCGTTTCTGCCTTTTGAAACCCTGTTTTCAGGGCTGTTGGCGTAAAGTGCATGGGTGAACCAGTCAAGGCGCTCGTTGCAGGCGGTCAACTTTTTTTCCATCTGGCGGTTCATCCGGGATTCAAGGTCAGCAAGCCTCAACCGCATGTCGTCCACCACCCGTTTGGGATCCCGGAGCCTTGATGTGAGGTCGTTTATGCGCTCCCTCAGGGAGGCAACATTGCCATACAACCCATTGATAAGGGTCGACTCCAGTTGGTTGAGCCGTTGCTCCAGGGCCCGTTTTTCCGGCAGGGCCAGTTCGGCTGCGGCCGATGGGGTCGGAGCCCTTAAATCGGCAACGAAATCTGCAATGGTGTAGTCTGTCTCGTGGCCCACGGCAGAGATCACAGGAATTTCAGAGTTGAAAATGGCCTGGGCCACGGTTTCGGAATTAAAGGCAGAAAGGTCCTCAAGGGAACCGCCGCCCCTGGCAACAATGATAAGATCCGATCTGGCCTGGTCATTGATCAGTTCAATGGCCCTTGCAATCTCAAAATCAGCACCGTGTCCCTGGACCTTAACCGGAAGGATCTCAAGGGGAATGTTTGGAAAGCGTCTCCTTGAAACCGTGATGATATCCCTGATAACAGCGCCTGTGGGAGAGGTTACAATGCTGATTCTTCCCGGAAGAAATGGAATCGCTTTCTTTTGGGCCTCATCAAACAGGCCTTGCTGGGCAAGCTTTTTCTTGAGCTGCTCAAAGGCGGCCTGGAGGGCGCCGGCGCCTTCAGGTTCCATGTGCTCAAAGATGAGCTGGTAGGAGCCCCTGGGCTCGTAAAGGCTGAGCCGGCCCATGCCCGTGATCTTCATGCCGTTTTCCGGAGCAAACCTGAGCCTGCGCCTCTGGTTCCTGAACATGACACCGGAGATCACTGCGTTGGCGTCCTTAAGGGAAAAATAGGCGTGGCCCGAAGCCGGCAGGGAAAGATTTGAAATCTCGCCTGAGATCCACACAAGGGGGAATCGTTCTTCAATCAGGGTCTTGATTTCCCTTGTAAGGGTCGAAACGGTAAATATGTGTCTGAAATCCTTTGCTTGAGCCATTGTCTCCACGTTTTCCTTAATCCATCAACAGAGTGTTATTTATAGAACAGACAAGGCAGAATAACAAATGATTAATGGGGTCCGGCCAAAGAAATCAAATCTTTTTGTCTGGTTGTGTGATAATAGATATTATGTAAACTTTTAGAGAAACCAAAAAAACAAGCCCTTCTCCTGGAACAAGAAAGGCTTGTTTGGATTATGCGGTTGCCTGTTTTCTGAACCCTACAAGACCAACCAGACCCGCCCCCAACAAAAACACGGTTGATGGTACCGGCACCGACGGCATGGCCGTTGCCGTGATGCTCTTAATATAGTGGTTGCCCTTCTTAGCGGTCACCAGAATGGTCGTCTCGGTGACTTGATAGTCGAACGAACCATTAGAATCGAATTCGATGCTATATTGGCTGACAGGCTCATCAAAAGTGAAGAGAAGGCCTTTAGTTACGCGAAGGCCGCGTTCTTTGTCCGGAGCAGCCAATGGTCCTTTGGCAGAGACGGTCAGATTGAGACCCTCTTCTTCATACCCCAAACTCTCATATTTCTTAGGGTTCCAGTTTTTGCTGGAATCATACTCGCTGAGAACAAATATGGCAGCACTTGCAGCATTTGCCAATCCCAGGACCAAGAAAACTATTCCCAATACCTTATTGATTAATTTCATGCTCTTCTCCTTCTCAAATCAATTTTTTATGAAAAAAAGTCCATAAAAATGATGTATAAGGGAAAATCATACCATAATTTTCTAAAAAGATATAGCAAGGTTGGTGTTTTCTGATTTCCACGTAATTATCTTGAAATGTGGTTTGGCTGTGTTATATTTGTTCAATCGAATCAAAAAACATTAACTCAGGAGGTTTTAATAAATGGTAACACAATCATCATTCAGCAATGCCAGTTCCCTTGTCAGGGTAAACGCGTTCATCAGAAGCGTTTATAACTGGATGGCCATAGGTCTTGGCCTGACAGCGTTTACCGCCTTTTATGTGGCAAACAGCCAGGCGCTGCTCCAGATTATATTCGGAAACCCGGTGGTCCTTTTTGGATTGATCTTTGGCGAACTCGGACTTGTGTTTTATCTGAGTGCCAGGGTTCAAAAGATCCAGGCATCAACGGCAACAGCCCTTTTTGTGCTTTACTCGGTGCTTAACGGGGCCACATTGTCGGCTGTTTTTCTCGCTTATACGAGCGCGTCCATCGTCTCCACCTTTTTTGTATGCGCCCTCACCTTCTCTGCCTGCAGCGTTTACGGCATGGTGACAAAGCGTGATCTCACATCCATGGGCGGATTCATGATGATGGGGCTTATCGGGATCATCATTGCAACCGTTGTAAACATATTTTTGAGAAGCCCTGTAATGACAATGCTCATCTCCTACGTCGGAGTTGTAGTGTTTGTGGGACTTACGGCCTATGATACCCAGAAGCTCAAAACCATGGCAATGACCCAGCCGGCAGATGCCTCTGGCGCCATGGTAAGAAAAGGAGCCATCATGGGAGCGCTCACCCTTTATCTTGACTTCATCAACCTGTTTATCATGCTGCTCCGTATATTTGGGGTTTCAAGGGACTAAAATTGTTTTATTAGATAGTTCCCTGTCGTAACAATAAAAGCCCGGTGACCCTCCCCTGCCCTTATTCAGGGAGTGTTCACCGGGCTTTTATGTTAAAATCTGTTTGATTCAACTCATCAAGGCGTGGCTCAGGAAAAATGGTATTCCAAATCTTGAAGTCACAAATGTCAAGGATTACGGCATGATTCGTTTGTACGATGATCGTGCTGTGCAGGTTATTCAAAACACAGGAGATATAGTCACGGATGATAAGAACAACAGTTAGATCGCTGCGGTTTTTATGGCGTCACAGATCCTGAGGCAGTGGGCTTCGGTTATTTGGGGATCGGGGCCTTCGACCATGACCCGGAGCAGGGGCTGGGTTCCGGAATACCTGACAAGGACACGGCCTGTGTCCTTAAGTTCCTGTTCCACACTCTCAATTTCATCTGCTATGGTTTTGATCTTCATGAAATCGGGCCTGGAAGCATCGACTTCCACGTTCATGAGAACCTGGGGGTAGACTGTCATGACCGATGCGAGTTCCGAGAGGGACTTTCCCGTGTCTGCCATCACCCGGATAAGGCGCAGGCCCGAGAGAATTCCATCTCCTGTGGTGTGGAACTCGGAAAATATCATGTGTCCGGAATCCTCGCCTCCCATGACGGCGCCGGTTTCCCACATCTCCTTGAGCACCTCCCGATCTCCAACCCCTGCTTTTAAATGATCGATGCCAAGGGTTTTAAGGGCCATTGAAAGGCCGATGTTACTCATGACCGTGCTGACCACGAGATTATTTTTTAATCTGCCCTGGTCTTTTGCATGGTTTGCGCAGATGGCAAGGATTTTATCCCCGGTTATTTTGACGCCGTTTTCATCCACAGCAATCAAGCGGTCGGCATCGCCGTCAAAGGCAAGGCCCAGGTCTGCACCTTTAGCAACCACCCGTTGGGAAAGGGTTTCTGTGTGCTGGGAACCGCACTGGTGATTGATATTCTTTCCATCCGGTGTGTTGAAAATGAATTCAACATCAAACGGAAGTTTAGAAAAAAGCATGGGCGCAACTTTATACGAAGCGCCGTTGGAGCAGTCGATAACCATGTTGAAGCGTTTTGGGGAAGGAGCTGTTTCATGGGCGTCTCGTTCATAGCTGTTCTGCAGGAACTTTGCATAGCGTTCCGATGCATCATCAAGGGTTGCAATGGTTCCTGTTTGAATGACAGGATCACTGTTTGCAACGGGGTGCTCCTGGTTGCCCGTTTCCAGGATGAATGCTTCAATCTCCTCTTCTTCCGGATCGGTGAGTTTGTGGCCGCCTGCTTTGAAGATCTTTATTCCGTTGTCATGATAGGGGTTGTGGGACGCGGAAAGCACCACGCCTGCACCGGCACCTTCAACGGTGGATGCAAGGAAAGCCACCCCCGGTGTTGGAATGACACCGGCAAGCAGTACATCGATCCCCATGGAGGTGATGCCTGCTGCAAGGGCCGACTCGAGCATGTCACCCGACAGCCGCGTGTCCTTGCCGATGATAACAATGCCTGCGCCCTGTTTTTTTACAAAGCGTGCAACAGCCTGCCCTGTTTTCAAGGCCACCGAAGCCGTCATGGGGTAGCGGTTAGCAAGTCCCCGTATTCCGTCTGTACCAAATAGTTTTCCCATGTATGGACCTGTCTTATCTCGGTGTTAGAGTTTGATTTTTTCCATGATTGTCTGTTCGATTGTATTGAGCCAGTCGCTTCCAAGGATAGCTGCGGCAGGATCAAGGCCTTTGATGGTCTCGATATAGTTGGTACCTGAATTGACGGCGTCCAGAAACGGTTTTGGGATCCCGTGTGAATTGTCATGACCGGTCTCGCTGGTGAGAATGGCTTTTGCATCAGGCCATTGTTTGATGATGGCATCGTGGATGCGGATCGGTTCGGTCATTTCACCTTTTGCCCGGGAGATGAGGAGCTCTCTTGAGTCCTCGAGTTTTATGCAAAAAGCCCCGAGTCGTTTGATCCGTTCATCTATGCAGACCTGAAGGGTGTCCGTCATTCCCTTGTGCAGCTTATCTGAAAGGGGCTCAGAGACAAACCGTGATCTCACGTGCCTGTACCAGTTCATCAGGCTGATGAGCCCTGCAATATAAGCGCAGTTGGCGTGGTATATCTTTTTGGCATTGGTGTAGGCTCCTTCCTTCCTGGGGATGGAGCCCCCTTTTAACGCCCCTCCGAACACGATCCGGTCGGGTCTGAGCTCATCCCTGCGGCAGATGGTTCCTGCTGCCGTTACCGTTCCGAATGCAAGTCTGCAGGGCCCCACAAGACCGCCCTGCCCTCCCAGGAAAACGGGCCGCTGGTCAAGCATCACGCCCTGGTGGACGTTGCCAAGCATGGAAGGTGTGGCCTTGTCCTGGTTCGGGGTGTAGTTGAAGTGGATAAAGGAGCTTCCGACTTCGCTGTGATCCTTTCGGCTGGTGCCGCCGGCCATGAGGATGTCACAGAAATTGATCAGGCTTCCCAGGGTCACAAAGGGAAACAGGATGGTCTGTTTCAGGCCCACCGTATGGGCAGCCGAGGCCTCCTCTTCAAGAATGGTTCCGCCCCTGACATGGGCGCCGGAGCCAAAAGAGTTGTGACCCGCAAACACGGCATCCTGGAAAAAACCGCCCTTGAGGCTGGTTTCTGGGCCCACCATGGTGTTGGAAAGGGTTACCGGGGCCTCAAATCCAATGGTGGCGCCGGCCATTATCAGGGTCTTTTCCCCGAGAATTCTCGTTCCGGGATGGAGCGTCACCCCCTGCCCGGAGATCCTGCCCGGATCAACATCCTCCCCGATGACAACCGATGAGGGATTCGGAATCTCAACGCCTTTGTCAATCAATCGTTCTATTACTGTTTTTGTGATCATACCCGGTTAAATAATGGTCTATCCCTGCTGTTGTCAAGAAGATTGTCAAGAAATTGTGTTCAGGAAAGGAAGAAAAAACCGGGTGCCAGGGTTTCCACCCTGTAACACCCGGTTATTGTAAAGCGTGTGCAGGGACTTAAACGAACCTGTAGAGGAGGCCTCCCCAGGTGAGTCCGGCGCCCAGTCCAAGGAAGAGAACCGTATCGTTCGGCTTGCCCACAAGTTTCTGCTCCATGGCTTCATCAAGGGCGATGGGGATGCTTGCCGCCGTTGTATTACCATACCGCTGGATGTTGTTGAAGATCTTGGACTCATCGATCTTCATGAACTGCCCATAGGCCTGGTTGATCCTGAGATTTGCCTGGTGGGGGAAAAACATGTCAACATCATCAAGGGGTGTATTGGCCTTTGTCAGCACTTCCTTGGTTACCTCCGGAAGTTTTCGAACGGCCTGTTTAAACACCTTTTTGCCGTCCATGCTGGGAAAGTAACGGGGGTCGTCAAAGGGAATGTCCAGGGGCATCCTGTCCGGAAGCCGGGATGCGGGCAACTCCACCATGAGGGAGTCAGCCCCTCTTCCGTCCGCATGGAGGGCGGATGCAATGACACCCACGTTTTTGTCGGTCTCGATGCCTTCCACACAGACGGCTCCTGCACCGTCACCAAAGATCACGGTCACATCCCGGCCCCGGGTGCTCTTGTCAAGCCCTGTGCTGTGGACCTCTGCGCCCACAACCAAAATTTTGTTGGCAAGTCCGCTCTTGATGTAGGCGTCTGCCGTGGCAAGCCCGTAAAGAAATCCCGTGCACTGCTGGCGGATGTCAAGGGCCGGGGTGGAGTTAAGACCAAGCTTGGCCGCAAGAAGGCAGCCCGACCCCGGGAACATGATATCGGGACTCAAGGTTGCAAAGATGATAAAATCCAGGTCTTCTGCTGTCCATCCGGCCAGGTCAAGGGCTTTTTGAGCCGCTTCAAAGCCGAGATCCGAGGCGCCTATCTCCTCACCTTCAGGAATCCAGTAGCGCTGTTCGATACCGGTTCTCTGGCGGATCCACTCGTCCGAGGTGTCCATTATTTTAGTCAGATCATCATTGGTAACAAGTCGGGATGGGAGCGCTCGGCCAGTTCCCCTGATCACAGTTCTCTTCATATATGCTTCCTTTTCAAAATAGTATTTGATATTAATGAATCAATGTTTATAGTGTCCGAATACTATAAAGAAATATCATAAAATAAAATGTTGTATTAGGCAATAGCCGAACAACAATAACAGGGTGTGTAAAGGAAATATAGTGGTTATAGAAGTAGGTATACTCTTTATCGGACTGGTTCTTCTCTATCTCGGTTCTGAATTTCTTGTCAGGGGAGCGGCCTCAACAGCCATACTCCTCTCCATAAAGCCCGTGATCGTGGGGCTTACCGTGGTCGCCTTTGCCACATCAGCCCCGGAACTCCTGGTGAGTCTTGTGGCTTCTGTCAAGGGAGCCGGGGGGATTTCCGTGGGTAATATCCTTGGAAGCAACGTGATCAACATTGCCCTGGTGCTCGGCATCAGCGCCGTGATCCAGCCGGTGACCATCAACCGGCAGATCACCCGGTTCGAGCTGCCCTATATGCTTGCTGCCAGCGTTATCTTCTGGGTGCTCTGCATGGACGGCCATATCGGCTATGAAGACGGGGCCCTGCTCATCGCCATACTGGTGATCTTTCTCCTCTTCGGGATCAGGAACGCAAAGGACAAAAACAGTCAGAAAGCGCCACGGGAGCGCTCCTTCAGAGCCATAGCCATCAACTCCGTCATGATGGTGGCAGGTCTTATCGGACTTGCCAAGGGAGCTGACATGGTGGTGCGATCGGCCATTGTCATGGCAAGGAGCATAGGGCTTTCCGAAGCGTTCATCGGCATCTCAGTGGTGGCCCTGGGAACCTCTCTCCCGGAACTTGCCACTTCCGCTGTTGCATCATCAAAGGGTGAGAGCGATCTTTCCGTTGGTAACATCGTCGGCAGCAACCTGTTTAACATCTGCCTTGTGATGGGAGCCGTTGGGCTGCTGAATCCCATGCCGGTGGAAAAGAGCCTCATGACCTTTGAATTTCCCTTCATGGTGTTCATTGCCGTGTTGCTGGCAGCCATCGCCCTTGGAAAGGGAAAAATCGGCAAAAAATCCGGGATTGGCTTCATTCTTCTTTTCTTCCTATATATACTAATCTCCTATCTGAAATAGCCTTTTCGCTGGAACCTGGGAAATAAATGTACTTTTTTCTTGCTAAATTCGTTCTGGCGGTATAACAATTTTACAAATCAGTATGTTTTAGCATTGCATCAGAATGCTTCTGTTTTTAACCTAAAATTTAATATCCTGGCCCCCCGGGGCCATGACAGTTGCTATCATGTTGAGAGGCGACAATGTCCCAATCTTACAGACTTCTCATTGTTGACGATAACGAGGATATACTTCTCTCGTTCTATGATTTTTTCACGTCCCTTGATTACAGCGTGAAAACAGCGACCAACGGCCTGGATGCCGTGAAGATTCTCAAGAACGATTCAAAGGGATTTGACGCCCTGATCACCGATCTTGTGATGCCGAACATCAGCGGCGTTGGTCTGATTGCCATGACCAAGAATCAGTACCCGGCCATGAGGATCATCGCCATAACCGGCTGGGGAGACCACCCGGGAGCCTTGGCCTCGGAGGCGGATGCCGATATCGTTCTTTACAAGCCAGTGGATCTTTTTAAAATCGAAGAGTTTCTGATAGACCTTCTTACCAACACTAAAGCCGGTAAATAAGAAGAATTATGAATCCACCCATCATCGGAGTAAGCAAACAGATACTGAAGATAAAAGAGTTGATCCGGCACGTTGCCGACACCTGTCTCAACATCGTTATTACCGGTGAGACGGGCGTGGGTAAAGAGGTGATCGCCCAGACCCTTTACCGTGAATCTCCACGGTCGAAAAACGCCTTTGTAAAGGTCAACTGCGCGGCCCTCCCGGAAACCCTGCTCGAAAGCGAACTCTACGGTTATGAGCAGGGAGCGTTCACCGGTGCCCAGAAGAAACGGCGGGGAAAGTTCCAGATGGCCCACAAAGGGGTGTTGTTCCTGGATGAAATTGGTGATATGCCCCTCTCTTTGCAGTCCAAGATACTCCATGTCCTCCAGTGCGGTGAATTCTCGCCCCTTGGGTCTGAACAGGACATCAAGACCGACGCATGGGTCATTGCCGCAACCAATTGCCAGCTGGAAGACAAGATCAAGAACAAGGAGTTCAGGGAAGACCTCTTCTACCGGCTCAACATCATCAAGATCGAGATTCCGCCCCTGAGGGACCGGCCCGATGACATCCCCCCCCTGATGGACTACTATCTCAAGCTCTATGCATCCCAATATCCTGACAGGGAGATTCAAAAACCGGACCGGGCAACCCTGGATCGGTTCTGCGCCTTTCAGTGGCCCGGCAATGTGAGGCAGCTCCAGAACAGCATCAAAAAACAGGTGGTGCTCAATAACTGGGAACTGGTGCTTGACGAACTGACCCGGACAAGTTCCGATGGCCTGGATCAGGGCATACCCATCCAGGGGCAGGGCGCAAACGCTATCAACCACCCCATTCACCCCAACTCACTGCTCTCTGAATTCCTTGATGTCTCCAAGAACGCGGACAGCATTTTTGAAGACATCTCCCTGAAAAAGATCAAGAAAAAGGCCGTGGACCGGGTAGAAAAAGAGGTGATCGGCTATGTGCTCGAAAAAACAGGGTGGAACCGGTCCAAAGCCTCCAGGATTTTGAAGATCAGCTACAAGACCCTCCTTTACAAGATCAGTGAACTGGAGCTTGAGCCCCCCAGCAAAAGACTCTAAGCGCTATTCAACCATAAGGTCCAGGCATTTCCTGACCGGATCCACGGTAAACGTGACGGTCACCCCTTCCTTGATGCTTCCATCTAAAAGTGCCATGGACAGGGGGTTTTCAATCTGCTGCTGGATCACCCGCTTAAGCGGCCTTGCACCGAACACCGGATCATACCCTTCCTTTGCAATAAACACCTTCGCCTCCTCGTCCAGGACAATTGTAAGTTTCTTTTCGGCAAGCCGCTTGTTGAGATCCTCCATCTGGATACCGGCAATGGCTTTGATATGACCGGGTTCAAGGGCATGGAAGATGATGGTTTCATCGATCCGGTTCAGAAATTCCGGTTTGAACGCCTGGCCCAGGGCCTGGTTGATCTTCTCTTCGATGCCAATGGTGCCCGACTCCTGGATCAGCCGTGAGCCCACATTGGAGGTCATGATAAGGATGGTGTTGGTAAAATCCACGGTCCTGCCATGGCCGTCGGTCATCCGTCCGTCGTCCAGCACCTGGAGCAGCACATTGAACACATCCGGGTGGGCCTTTTCGATCTCGTCAAACAACACCACTGAATAGGGCTGGCGCCGGACAGCTTCCGTGAGGTAGCCGCCCTCGTCATACCCGACATAACCCGGGGGAGCACCGATGAGCCTTGCCACCGAGTGCTTCTCCATGTATTCTGACATGTCGATCCTGACCATGGCATCCCGGGTGTTGAAGATAAATTCCGCAACCACCTTGGCAAGCTCTGTCTTTCCCACCCCCGTGGGACCCATGAAGATAAAGGTGCCGATGGGCCGATCCTGGGGCTTCAGGCCTGCCCTGGCCCTTCTTACCGCGTCAGATACGGATTTGATGGCCGGCTCCTGGCCGATCACATGTTCTTCGATGTACTCCTCCATGTGCACGAGCTTTTCCCGCTCCCCCTTGAGCATCCTTGCCACGGGGATGTTGGTCCAGGAGGAAACGACTTCGGCAATGTCCGATTCTTCCACATCCTCCTTGAGCATTCTCCGGTGGGCCTGGAGATGATCCAGCTCCTCTTTTTTTTGGTCCAGGCGGGCCTGGAATCCGGCAATGGTGGAGTAGCGGATCTGGGCGACAAGTTCAAGGTCCCCTTCTCGTTCCGCCCGCTGGGCCTGGGTAAGAGCCTTGTCCATATCCTCCCTGATCTTGCCGATCTCCCGGATGAGCCGTTTTTCGTTTTCCCAGTGCAGCTTCATGGGCTGCACCTCCTCCCGCATCTCTGCCATGGACCGCCCAAGCTTCTCCATGCGCAACAGGGATGATTCGTCGGTCTCCTTTTTCAGGGCCTGGCGCTCGATCTCCAGCTGTATGATCTTTCTTTGGATCTCGTCAATGGCCAGGGGCATGCTGTCGATCTCGATCCTGAGCCGGGACGCGCACTCGTCTATGAGATCGATGGCCTTGTCCGGGAGAAAGCGGTCCGCAATATAACGCCTGGAAAGGGTGGCCGCGGCAACGATGGCGGAATCCTTGATCCTCACACCGTGGTGCACCTCATACTTCTCCTTCAATCCCCTGAGGATGGAGATGGTGTCGGCAACGCTTGGCTCCTTTGCAAGGATCGGCTGGAACCGTCTTTCAAGGGCCGCATCCTTTTCAATATAGCGCCGGTACTCGTTGATGGTGGTGGCCCCGACACAGCGCAGGGTTCCCCTGGCAAGGGCGGGCTTGAGCATATTGGAGGCGTCCACCGACCCTTCGGAGGCGCCGGCCCCCACAACGGTGTGGAGTTCATCGATAAAGAGAACCACCTGGCCTTCAGCCTGCTCCACCTCCTTCAGCACGGCCTTGAGCCGCTCTTCGAACTCTCCCCGGAACTTGGCCCCTGCAAGCAGGGCCCCCATGTCAAGGCCGATCACCCGCCGGTTCCTGAGGCTTTCGGAAACATCGCCTTCAACGATCCGCTGGGCAAGTCCTTCCACAATGGCGGTCTTACCCACCCCGGGCTCACCAATGAGCACGGGATTGTTCTTTCTCCGCCTGGAGAGCACCTGGACGATCCTGCGGATCTCGTCGTCCCGGCCGATCACGGGATCAAGCTTTCCCAGCCGTGCAAGTTCCGTGAGATCCCTGCCATATTTTTCAAGGGCCTGGAAGGTATCCTCGGGATTCTGGGTATCGATGGTCTGGCCGCCCCGGATCTCCTTTAACACCTTTAAGATGACATCCTTTGTAACCCCTTCGCTGTTCAGCAGATCCCGGGTCTTCTCCTTGCCCGTACAAAGGGACAGGAGCAGGTGCTCCTGGCTCACATACTGGTCTTTCATGGCACGTGCCTCAAGAAAGGCCGTATCCATAAGTTTTTTCGAATGGGTTGAAAAATAGGGATCGCCACCGTCCACTTGAACAAGGGTGCCCAGGAGCTGATCGGTCCTGTTGCGGATATTTTCAGTTGAAACCCCGATCTTGTTCAGGATGGAGAGGGGAACACCGGCCTCCTCCTCAAACATGGCCTTTAGAAAATGAACCGGTTCGATGGCCTGGTTGTTTTTTCTAAGGGCAATATCGTGGGCAGCCTGGACCAGCTCCTGGGATTTGATGGTCAGCTTGTCAAATTTCATGGCATCTCCATTTGTCTATGGGTTTATGAGTTTTCGTATTTATGCACATAAAGTAATGCGGTTGAAAATTGTGTCAATACCACCCTGTGGGCTATTTTTTGTTTTTTTATGTTTTCGTTACTATTTATAGAAATAATTACGTTATCCATGACAAAATTCCCAACATAGTGTTGGCTTTCGATAAGTTTTTATTTTTCCTTAAGAAATCAGTGTTTTGCTTGATGATATTTGTGTTGCCTTGAAAACCTTGGCATGGTATCCGCTTAAAGTCTGTAGACGACTGCCTTCAGTGGCTTCAATGGTTATAACTTATTTTTTTCCGGAAAAACAAGGAGGTAACATTAAGAAATTTGCATTGCCGGGGGCCCGCTCGAGGAGATCCAGAACGATCCCAAAGTTATCGAAGCCTATCTGGGCGCATGATAGATCAACCAGGTTCACCCTCCACCCCGGGGAAGGGCGTAAACCTTTTTGTTTGGACGGCATGGGCCGTCATCTGTAATCGTTTGGCTGCCAGGGATCGTGTCAACCATTGACCGGTTGACATATGATTGGTAAAAAAATAGACTCATCGCCCTGAACAGCATGTTTTAAACATCTTTAACAGTGTTTGAAGGAGTATCATGACAGAGTTTTTGAACAGCGTAGACAGTTTTTTGTGGGGCCCCGTAACCATCGGCCTGCTCGTTGGCACAGGTGTTTTAATTGCCCTAATGATGAAATTCATCCAGTTCAGCCAGTTCACCTATGCCTGGAAACTGATTTCAGGCAAGTTTGATAATCCCAATGACCGGGGTGAGGTCACCCATTTCCAGGCCCTTGCAACGGCACTGTCGGCAACCATTGGAACGGGTAACATCGCGGGCGTTGGAACCGCCATTGCCATCGGAGGACCGGGTGCCATCTTCTGGATGTGGATCACAGCCCTCTTTGGCATGGGACTGAAATACGCAGAATGCCTTCTTTCACTCAACTTCAGGACCATCCATGAGGACGGCTCGGTTGGCGCCGGTCCCATGTACTACCTTGAAAAGGGACTCGGAAAGAAATGGCTGGGTGTGGCCTTTGCCTTTTTCGCAGCCGTGGCGTCTTTTGGCATCGGCAACATGGTCCAGGCTAACTCAGTGGCTGAACCCCTTCTGACCTCCTTTGGGGTTCCCAAACTTGCAACGGGCGTTGTCATGGCAGTGCTCTGCTTTGCCGTTATCGTAGGCGGTATCAAGCGTATCGGCAGCTTTGCCAGCAAGATCGTTCCCTTTATGGCCCTCTTTTATGTGGCAAGTGTCCTGATCATCATCTTTACCAACCTGGAGCTTGTTCCCCAGGCCTTTGCCATGATCTTCCACGACGCATTCTCAGGATCCGCCGCAGCCGGCGGTTTTACAGGCTCGGTTGTTGCCCAGGCCATCCGCTTTGGTGTGGCAAGGGGCGTATTCTCCAATGAAGCTGGCCTCGGAAGCGCTCCCATTGCCCACGGTGCCGCCCAGACAGAAGAGCCGGTCAGGGAAGGTCTTGTGGCCATGCTCGGCCCCTTCATCGATACCCTTGTGATCTGTACCATGACCGCCCTTGCCATCATCATGACCAATGCCTACACCATGGTTGGCCCGGCAGGAGGGGCCCTGTCCGGCTCCGATCTCACAGCCAAGGCCTTCTCCCTCGGCCTTCCCTTTGCCGGCGGCGAGTACATCGTCTCCATCAGCATCATCTTTTTCGCCTTTTCAACGGTGATCGGATGGTCCTACTACGGCGACCGCTGTGTGAACTACCTGTTTGGCAATAAATTCGTAAAACCGTACAAGATTCTCTACTGCATCATTATACCCATCGGAGCCACAACCCAACTGACCACCGTATGGACCATATCAGACATATTTAACGCCCTGATGGCATGGCCCAACCTCATCGGTATCATTTTCCTGAGCCCCCTTGTGGTAAAAAAGACAAAAGAATATTTTGCCGACCCTGCCAGGGTTTACCCGAAATACTCAAAATAGAACACTGAACCACCTGTAACTGGAGACCGGGCCATGGTGAGACGCCATGGCCCGGTTTCCCGTTTGCACCATTTGCGAAATTTTTAACTTAATTCAAATGAGACACAAATGAAAATCGATACAATCAACATCAACATCATCAAGGAGCTGAAAGAGGGCCGCAAGTCCTTCAAGGCCATCGCTGAAAAGCTCAACATCACTGAAAATACGGTCCGCGCCAGGGTGAACAAGCTGACCGATGAGGGCGTGCTGGACATCTGCGGCCTGATTGACCCATCCAGCATTCCCGGCCACCAGACCGTGGTAATCGGCATCAAACTGGAAGAGATGGATCTTGTCAAAAAGGGAGAGGAGATCTCAAAGCTCAGGGGAGTCATCTCGGTGAGCATTGTCACAGGAAGATACGACCTCATGATCCTTATTCTTTTAAAACAGGGCTTCGGACTTCTGGAGTTCTATACCGATGAGATCTCCACCATCAATGGCGTAAGCTCTGTTGAAACCTTTGTGGTGTACAAATCCTTTAACATGAAGGTCCCCTATATCCTGTAGCCCCCCCTCCATACGGGATGCCGTCAGCTTGGCGACATAATAACAAGCCGCGAGTCGCCTGGTAGCCGGATTGCCATCAGGTGACTCGGCTGGGGCGTTCTAATCATACTCGACCCAATCAGTTCCCCTTAAAGAACAGTGTTTCTATTTTCTACAAAACTGAACATTTATCCCGGGATCACCGGACTTTATTGTTGCAACGAAACCAATGGGTGTGGTATTTTTGTCCCTTTTTTTGTGGAGTGGCGAAATGATTCATCTGACAAATATATCAAAACAGCACGGATCCCAGATTCTTTTTAAAAATGCGAGCCTGCAGATTTTGCCAGGCACACGAACCGGACTTGTGGGTGCCAACGGCACAGGCAAGACCACCATCTTCCATCTGATCACGGGAGAGGAAGAAGCCGATACCGGTGATATCTCCTATTCAAAAAAGATAAAAATCGGTTACTTCTCCCAGAAAGTGGGGGAGATGTCCGGCGGGTCCGCCCTCTCTGAAGTGATGTCAGCCGCCTCCGATGTGATGAAGCTCGGTGACAGGATGAAAGAGATGGAGGCCGCCATGGCAGAGCCCATGGATGACAGCGCCATGGAAACCCTGCTTGAGAAGTATGGAGAAGCCACCGAAGAGTTTGAAAACCGCGGCGGCTATGACCTTGAAACCCGTGCCCAAACCATTCTCACAGGGTTGGGCATAGGCCCTGACGACTACAGCCGGCCTGTGGAATCCTTCAGCGGCGGGTGGAAAATGCGGATTGCCCTGGCCAAAATCCTGACCATCAGTCCCAACGCCCTGCTTCTGGATGAGCCCACCAACCATCTGGACGTGGAATCGATCATCTGGCTGGAAAACTGGCTGGTCAATGATTTTAAGGGAGCCCTTCTCATGACCTGCCATGACCATGATTTCATGAACAGGGTGGTGTCCCGGACCATTGAAGTGGCCAACCATACGACCACCACCTATGGCGGCAACTATGATTTCTATATCAAAGAGCGGGAAATCAGGATGGACCAGCTCCTGGCAAGCTACCGGCGCCAGCAGGAGATGCTTGCCAAGGAAGAGAACTTCATCGCCCGGTTCAAGGCACGGGTATCCCATGCGGCCCAGGTGCAGTCCCGGATCAAAAAACTGGAAAAAATCGAGCGGATTGAGCTGCCGGAACAGCAGCGGGTCATCAAGTTTGAATTCCCGGAGCCCCCGCGTTCAGGTGATGATGTTGTCCTCATAGAAAAGCTTGGAAAAACATGGGAAAGCCAGGACAGTGCGCCGAAAACCATATTCAGCAATGTTTCAGGCCTGATCAACCGGCAGAATAAAATCGCCGTGGTCGGAGTCAACGGTGCCGGAAAATCCACCTTTCTGAAGGTCCTGGCGGGAAAGACAGACGCCACGGAAGGCAGTGCCAGAATCGGAGCCGGTGTCAACATCGGTTACTTCAGTCAGCACGCCATGGATATTCTCCAACCGGAAAAGACCGTTTTTGAAACCGTTCAGGACGCCCTGCCCCTGGCAGGAATCGGCATTATCCGGAACCTGTGCGCCGCATTTCTCTTCTCCGGGGATGATGTGGAGAAACGGATAAAACACCTCTCAGGCGGAGAGAAAAGCCGGGTGGTCCTGGCAACCCTCCTCGGCCAGCCGATCAATTTCCTGATTCTTGATGAGCCCACCAACCATCTGGATATCCAGTCCCGGGAAGTCCTGCTCAATGCCCTGAAGGGATTCACCGGAACCATTGTTCTGGTCAGCCATGACCGGCACTTCCTCCGCAGCCTTGTGGACCGGGTTTTCGAGATCGACCGGGGAGAAATGACAGCCTACGACGGTGATTACGAGTACTACCTTTCAAAAACCGACCAGGATCACAAGCAGAGATAGAATAGCCCTTACTAAAGCTCTGTTTTCATGGTAACATTCCTGCTGTCATTTTTGATTATATTGTATCTGAAACGAGCCTTCCGGATAACATGCGACAGCAACATGTTATCCGGATAAAACCCGCTGAAGATACGGAGGGATGCTTTTTACAAAAGAGGCAGTTATGAAGGTTTTAACGGTCTTTATTATTTCAGTTGTAATGGTGTTTTCTGTAAATCCCAATGTGGCATTTTCCCAGGAAACCATAAAAATCGCAGTCGGGAACTGGCCGCCTTATTTTTCAGAAAAGCTGAAACATAAAGGTGTTGTCGCCCGGATGATAAGGGAAATATTTTCAGCGGAAGGTTACAACGTGACATTTCGATTTTTCCCATGGGCCCGGGCATACGAGGAAGCCAAAAAAGGACGTTTTGACGCTACAGGAATCTGGTTGAAAAAACCAGGCCGGGAAACTGATTTTCATTACAGTGATCCGGTCCTGAATGAAAAGCATCTCTTTTTTCACCTGAAAGAGTTTCAATTTGACTGGAAAAACATTGATGATCTGAAAGACCTGAGAATCGGGGGGATCATCAGATTTTCATATGGAGAGGAATTTGATAAAGCAGAGAAATCAGGAAATCTGAGAGTTGATCGGGTGAGTACTGATTTGCAAAATTTCAAAAAACTTTTAGCCGGACGATTGCATATTTATCCCCAGGAGATCAATGTGGGGTTCCATGCTTTACGCTCCAATCTGAAGCCCGAAGAAATTCAGCGCATTACTTATCATCCAAAAATTCTGATGGAAAAAGAAAGCTATCTGTTATTCTCGAAAAAGATAAAAAGTAACAAGGCGCTGATAGTAAAATTTAATAATGGGCTGAATCGTTTAAAAAACAGCGGCAATTATCAACGATATTTTGAACCCGCTGTACCGCGCAAACAAAGTCAGTGACTTCAGTTTGTCCAACTGAAATCATCATTTCACCATATTCCAGATCGTTAAAAATAATAAAAATTGACATGACAAGCGTAAACGTTTTATTAGTTGATAGGATCAACCAATAATGATGAGGAACCATGGCTGAAAATATAGAATTGTTTTTAAAGTATATCGATGAAATTGTCTGGCACTTTGGAATTCATACCCAGGACAGCAGCTGTTGCCATGGGATGTCCTATGCCGATATCCGGGCATTGACAGAGATTTCCCTGGAGAACGACTGCTCCATGCAGAATATTGCACAAAAACTGGGAATTACAAAAAGCGGTGCCACACGGGTGGTTGACAGACTGCAGAAAAAGGCACTTGCAGAGAGACGGAAAAGTGAGACGGATGGCCGTGTCTGCTGCGTGATGGCCACTCCAAAAGGCAGGGAAGCCCTTACAGAGATCAACGATAATGCCCATGCCAGAATGAGGGATGTGGTTGAAAAAATCGATGAGCCCATGAGGCAGATCATTCTGACTGCGTTAAGCAGCTTTCTCAGTGCTGCTAAGAAGTAATCGCACCTGGAAAATCCTCTGCCCACAATCCCCCGGAAACAGGGATATGCCTTTGTCCCGGAGAGCCTGGCTACAAAGCCCTCCGGGACAAAGGCAAAAAATGGTGCATAGTGAGTCCCTACCCCACCATCTTCCACAAAATCCGGCCACCCGATGCCATGAGAGCCAAAGCCAGAATCAAGCGGACCTTGCTCTGGTCAATCCGATGCATTGCCCGGGTGCCGATCATGCCCCCTGCCAGGGCCGCAGCCGATACCGTCAAACAGACGTCCATATTGAGCGGGCCCATGGCCCTATAGGCGATAAACCCGGTTAAAGATGAAAACGGCACGGTCAGTGCCGTTACCATGGCAATGTGCTGGGAACGGAACCCCATGGCATACAGCGTGGGAACGATCACACCTCCGCCCCCTACCCCCAGCATCCCTGATATCATGCCTGAGGCTGTCCCCAGCAAGGCCCCTCCCAAGGGCGGACAGGTTTCACGTTCTTTTTCCCGGGTCTGCCGGACCGGCAGCATCATCAGGAGTCCGGAAAAGACCATGAAAAAAGCAAACACTCCCTGGAGAAGATCCTGGGGAATCCGGGAAGATACCCAAGCGCCGACAGGGGCCGCCGGAAGTGAAAACACGATCAGCGGCCACCAGGAACCCGGCTTGAACTTGCCGTTTCTGAGATTATGGATGGTGGCCCCGCCAAGACTTGCAACATTGACAAGCAATGCCACCGGCCGGGCCACCCCCCCAGGGACGCCAATGGCGATCAGCGCCGGAACCAAAGCCACCGCACTGCCCACGCCGCCAAGGGCGAAGAAAAAGCTTAACCCAAACGCCAATGCGGCAATGGAGATCAGCAGCATGTACTGCAAGAACAGGGCGTTTGCCCCCCAGGCTGCACCCCGGCCCCATGCAATGGCCCGGGTTTGAGCATTAATACGATAACGGGCCGGTTGCGGGGTATTTCTCCAATACGGTCGGGCAGTTGTTCCAGGGGAATATGCTGGACATTTCCAAACCTGAGATAACGGGCCTCTGTTTCTGTACGCAGATCGAGGAACACACATGGTTCCGAATTATCCAGGCAACCGGCAACCATGGCAGGCGTAACGCCATGCTGACCGCTTGCAAAAAATTCAAGATCCATCACTTTTAATGTTTTATCCAATTTATTCATTTTCTCACTCCTTTCAGCAGCCACATCCGCAACCGGTATTGGTTTTCTCTTTTTTTTCAGATTCTTTTACAGATGTTTCCTCGTTCGGATTCGATCCGGTTTCAGGAATCTCTTCGAATTCAACCGCACAGCAGCTGCTTGTTTTATTCCCGCCAAGAAGCTTCGCGAAAAAACCTGATCTCTTTTTCTTATCCATTGTGTTTCTCCTTATTTGATAATGATTAATATCCTGCTTATGCAGGCATCATGTTAAACACATAACCGCCGATCACTGCAGTTGCGAAAATAACAACCACAATGGAGGCCACAAGCCGTTTGCGGAAAATACTTGCCAGCATGCTCATTTCAGGGATCGCCATCCCGGCACCGCCGATGATCAGAGCAATGACGGCCCCCATGCTCATCCCTTTCTGTGAGAGGGCAAGGCCGATGGGAATGGCAGTCTCTGCACGGATATAGAGGGGAATGCCAATAACGGCTGCAACGGGAATGGCAAAGGGGTTCCCAGGTCCTGCCAGCCTTGCCACAAACTCCTGGGGAAGGTATCCGTAAATGGCAGCTCCGATCCCGACCCCGATCAGAAGATAGATCAGCACCCCACGAAAATCGGTCCATGCGGAAAGAAACGAGACTTTCAACTTGCCGCCGAATGTGGCCGGAACCTCTTTTGGGTCAGTGTTATTGCCATTTTTCAGCCGGACCTTTTTGACATATTTTCCCGCACCTGCTTTCTCCAGAATGACGCCGAATACGACCGATGCCGCAAATGTAACCGCAAAATAGATGATGCTGGCCTTCAGCCCCATCATGGCGGCCACCATGGTTAAAATAATGGGGTTCAGCAGGGGGGAAGAGATTACAAAGGACATGACAGGCCCAAACGGTGCGCCGGCATTGAGCATCCCCAGGGTCATGGGGATGGTGGAACAGGCACAGAATGGTGTCAGAGATCCCACCACAGCCGCAATGACATTCCCCAGAATCCCCCGCCGGGAGAGCCACCCCCGAAGTTTTTCCTGGGGAATATACATGAGGACCAGGGCCACGATGGTACTGATTCCAAGAAAAAGAACCGTGAGTTCTGCGGTGATAAAAGCGAAATAGCCAAGGGCTTTTGTTAATGAGTTCATTTTACATCCTCTATTTGATTGACATCGTCAACCTTTTGGTGAAATTTTTTTGCTGAGCTTTGAAAACAGGCTCCCATCGCTATGGGTTGCCCGCCTCCGAATACCAGCAAAACAGCTTAACACACACCATACAAGGCCACTCTCCACCCGCCCTATATGGTTGATGATGTCAACTATATGGATTTAGGTTGATGCTGTCAACCATTTTTTTTGAATATTGTTTTTCGGGATGGGTTTTGACGCAGTTCCTTTTTTTAAGGAACCGCGTCAATTTGTCTTATATTTCAATATGGCTGAACTGAAAGCAGGGTTACAGATCAACGCCCGCCGGGAGAAGTGTCCATTTGCTCTTTGTTTTCATCACAACAAAAGACTCACTGTAGTCGATATTGCCCTGCATTGGAAGCTTGGATGACATGAAGGTGTAGAGCGCTTCCATATCCTTTGAGAAAATAATTTCCGCAAAGATATCATATCTGCCGGTGACGGCAAATACACTGTGCACCTCCTCCATGAGTGAAAGATCATTCAATGTTTCCTCTATTTTTGAATCATCAACCACCCGTATGGCCACAAAGGCCATGAAGAGTTTTTTAATCTTAAAGATATCCACAAGCCCGGCAATCTTTAAGACACCCGACTGCAACAGATTTTTCATGCGCGCATGGAGGGTCGGACTTGTGATCTCAAGCTTTGAGACCAGCTCTTTTACCGGCATCCGTCCGTCTTCGCTCAGGTAGCGTATGAGCTTTTTGTCAAGGGCATCCAGTTTTTTCATATCCCCCCTACTCTTCCCGGTACGGTTATGTGCTTATCCGATAACCCCTTGAATGATATCCAGGGCATAATCGATATCTTCTTTTGTTGCGACCAGTGGCGGAGCAAACCGGATGATGTTTTTGTGGGTCTCTTTGCAGAGAAGGCCGTTGTCCTTCAGGCTTTCACAATAGGTTCTTGCGTTTGTTTTTTCAGGAATAAATTCCAGTCCGATCATCAGCCCCCTGCCCCGCACCTCTTTGACCAACGGATTCTTCAGGGTTTTCAGGCCATTCAAAAAGTATTCACCCATTTCAGCGGAATTTTCGACCATCTTTTCCCTGACCAGCACCCCAAGGGCCGCCCGGGCCACAGCACACGCCAGGGGATTGCCTCCAAAGGTACTGCCATGTTCACCCGGATTGAGCACATCCATGATCTCAGTATTGGACAGCACGGCAGACACAGGATAAAGCCCGCCGGACAATGCCTTGCCAATCAGGGTCATGTCTGCCTCAATGCCTTCATGTTCTTCAGCCAGTAGTTTTCCTGTTCGGCCAAGACCTGTCTGAATTTCATCGAGAATGAGAACAACATTGTTCTCATCGCATATTCTTCTGATATCTTTTAAGTACCCGTCCCGGGGAATGATCACACCGGCTTCACCCTGGATGGGCTCAACCATAAAGGCGATGGTGTTTTCGGTAATGGCATTTTCCAGGGCTTTTGCATCGCCAAAGGGAATGCTTTTAAAGCCCGGGGTAAAGGGGCCAAACCCATCCCTTGCGCCCTGGTCTGAACTGAAGCTGACAATGGTGATGGTCCTGCCGTGGAAATTATTATCACAAACAATGATTTCCGCTTTGTTCTCAGCAATGCCCTTGGTTTTATATCCCCATTTCCTGACAACCTTGATGGCGGTTTCCACAGCTTCTGCGCCGCTGTTCATGGGGAGTACCTTATGGGAATTGGTCAGGTCGCATAACTCTTTGTAGAAAAAACTCAGCTGATCATTTCTAAAGGCCCGGGATGTCAGAGACAGTTTTCCCGCCTGTTCGGTCAGGGCCTTGACAATCTCGGGATGGCAATGGCCCTGGTTCACCGCAGAGTAAGCGGACAGGCAATCCATATAGCGATTGCCGTCAACGTCCCAGACCCAGACACCTTCTCCTCTGTTTAAAACAACATCAAGGGGTTTGTAGTTGTTTGCTCCCAGTTTACTTTCAATTTCAAAATAATCCATTTTTTTGTCCACTCTGTAGAATTATTAAATTATAAACAGCCTGTGTTATATATATTCTCCACTGTTCAGATACACTTTTTCAATGTACGGCGATGTCATTGCTGAAAGCTGGGCACCATAGGTCAGATGGAAACCGATCTGGTCGCCGATCTTAACCCTGTGCTCTTTTGAATCAAGGACAACATGATCACTGCTGACGCCAATGATCTCCATATCATTGACCGGGCTTAGCCCCTGGGGCAGTACATCCTGGCGACCGATCTCCAGAATCGCCCTTGTGATGATTCCGCGATCGGCAAACACGGGAATTTCCCCAAATGCGTTTGTGGCCACGGTGCCACCGGGCAGAGAGTCCTTTTGCTTGACCTCTATCACTTCGGCAACAAGGCGGCTTACGTTTGTTTCAAGTTGTTCCACAGGAGAATAGTCAATTGTACTACACCCGGTAAAGATCATTTCACCGATTCTTAAATTATTGATTCTGCCCAACCGGCCAGATTCTTCAGCCCAGTGATAATTGGCTGAGTTACCGCCGGAGACAAGATCAAACCGAATCTTAAACCGGTTCTCAAGCGTTACAGCGATCCTTGAGAGTTCGTCCATTTTGTCCTGGCCCGGAGTCACCCCCCCGATACAGCCAAGGTTGGTGCCGATGCCAATGGTTTTGACACCCTTGAAGGTGTTGACGGCGGCAAGGGTCTCTTCCATATCTTCAGGCAGGATACCTTCCCGCAGATCCCCTAAATCCACCATGAGCAGAATACCATGGACCTTGTTCTGTGCCCTTGCTTCACAAGCCAGCTGTTGAATCACATCAAGTTCCGAGTTAAGGCTGATGTCAGCATATTTCACCACCTGTCTGACTTTGCCCATGGATGGCGTTCTGATGAGAACAAAGGTATTTTTGACGCCGGCGTCCTTAATTCTTTTGATATTCTCAATTCTTGAGTCCGCAAGATACCCGACCCCGGCTGCGGTCATGGCAGCAGCAACAGGGGGACTGCCGAGAACACCTTTGGTCACCCCCATGACTGAGATGCCCCTGGCCAGAAACATATGGTTTAACCGTTTTGTGTTTCTGTATATTTTTCCAAGGTCGATCTCTATTCTGGGAGAGTGCGTCAAACTGGTGGTTGAATGGGTCATCCGTTTTATAAGCGCCTGTGTGAACAATGACGTTAAAAGATAGTTATTGCATGAGCTGCAATCCCGGAACATATACCTTTTTTTCTATGATGCTCATGATTTTAGCCACGGTAAACACCATGATGGTGTAAATGATGGCAGCAAGCAGATAAGACTCAAAATACCGGAAATTCATCGCCCCGGTGATATCTGCCTGGGCAAGGAGTTCCGGTACCCCCACGGCAAACGCCACCGATGTATATTTGAACATATAGATGATTTCGTTGGAGGAGGACGGAATCACAAGCCTCAGTGCCTGGGGCAGAATAACATACCGGATGGCTTTCCACTTGCTGAGGCCCATGGCCCTTGCAGCGGTCATCTGTCCGGGTTTAATGGACTGTATGGCCCCCCTGAAATATTCGGCCTGATACACGGATGTATTGATCCCAAGGGCAATACCGGCCGCAAGCACAGGCTTGAGCAGCAACCCCATATCACCCAGACCGTAATAGATGAAAAACAGCTGAAGCAGACAAGGGGTTCCCCGCAGGAATTCAACATAGCCTGTTACGATCCAGTAGATGTATTTACTGGAATAAACCCGTGCAACCCCCAGCATCATACCGAAAATAATGCCTACGGTGATACAGACAACAGACAGCTGGATGGTGATCCAGGCACCTGATAACATATCCGGTAAGATCTCCATGGCATAATGAAAGAAACTGATCATTTGCTTAAACTCTCCGGTTCATTGGATATCGGCTATTCCAGGCCGACAAAATTACTCAAAAAATGCCTGGTTCTTTCGTGTCGGGGGGCAGCAAACATTTGTTCGGGCACCCCCTGTTCCACGATAATGCCCTGGTCAATGAAAATGGCCTTGTCTGCAACGGATTGAGCAAAACCCATCTCATGGGTGACGACAATGGCGGTCATGCCGTCGTTTGCAAGGGCAGTCATGACACCCAGGACCTCTCCTGTGAGTTCCGGATCAAGGGCTGAGGTGGGTTCGTCAAACAGGATCAGCTTGGGTCGTAAAGCAAGGGCCCTGGCAATGGAAATTCGCTGCTGCTGTCCGCCGGAAAGCTGTGCCGGGTAAAAATCGATCTTATCGATCATGCCCACCCGTTCGATCTCGGCCATTGCGATTTCCCGGGCCTCTTTCTTAGGCAGTCCCCGAACCCTTAAAGGCCCGAACATCACATTTTCAAGGACGCTTAAATGGATAAACAGGTTAAAATCCTGGAATACAAATCCCATATCCGCCCGAACGGTATTCAGGTCAATCTCAGGGGTGTTTATATTGACACCTTCCAGCAGAATCTCGCCCGAATCCGGTGGTGACAATTGATTCAGGCACCTGAGCATGGTGCTTTTTCCAGAACCTGATGACCCGATCACAGCAAGGGTTTCTCCCTTTTTCAATTCAAAGGAGATGCCTTTGAGCACCTCAGTGTCAGCAAATTTTTTGGTCAGATCTTTAACTTCGAGTATGGTGGACATGAAGATATCAGCTCCTTTTTTCAAAACCGGGAACCCAAAGTCTTTCTTCTAATTTATAAAAGAAATATGTTCCTATTCTTGTCAACATAAAATACAGGACTCCCACAAACAGGTAGACAGCAGCGGTATTGCCAAAGGTATATGCGATGATGTACTTTGCCTGGCGCATGATCTCCACAACCCCCACCACATATGCAAGGGAGGTGTCCTTGAGCTCTGAGGAGAATTCATTTGTCCATGGTCCGATGGACAGGCGGATCATCTGGGGAATGACGATGTAAAAAATAATTTTGGGTTTACTCAACCCCATGGCCTTTGCCGCCTCTATCTGGCCGGACTGAACCGAGAGTATGGCACCCCGGAATATCTGGGATTGAAAAGCTGAAGAACACAGCCCCAGTGCGATGATGGCAGCGCAAACAGGGTTCAGATCAAAGGGAAGATAAAAGACAAGGAACAGAAGAACAAGTTGGGGAATGGCCCAGAGAAATTTTCGCAGGGTTGTTGCGAAAAACTTTACAACGGTATTTCCGAAAATTTCTGCCAGCGCGATTGCAAGGCCGAGCACAAGGCCGAGAGCCAAAAGTCCTGCAAGAACTTCTAACGCGATCAGGGTGCCCTTTGCGAATTGGGGAAGCTCTGAAATAAGTATCCTGATTATTTCCATAAATCTTGTGCCTGTTCTCAACAATGGTTTATAGCTCATCGCATATGAATTGAGCCCTGTTCTTAATTACAACCGGTAACACTGGTATCTATTCGATTGCGAACGCCTATACAGATCAGTATCGTCCGGGTCCGGATCAGTCGATCCGGACCCGGATCTCTATTGCTCTGATAAAATAACACTAACTGTGTTCTAATAAATTATTTGGCTTCGCTGCACATCTTCTTATAATCAACAACGTAGGGAATGGGCTCAACAGATGCCCAGGGCAGGTATTTCCGAACCAGTTCTTCAATCTTGCCGGACTCATATGCTTTCTTGATACCGGAGTTAATTTTTTCAATCAGATGATGGGGATCGCCGGGTGTTACACCATAGGCGCTGTAATCAAAATGCAATCCCTTACAGATATATTTCACATCTCTTTTGGCATCAATAAATCCCCTGGCCGTCGGGGAATCAACATGGAGGGAATCAAGCCTGCCGTTTTCAAGTTCTTTGATACCCAGTTCAACGGACTCATATCCCCTGATATTGATCTTAACCCCATTGTCCTTAAGCTCTTCTTTGAGCCATCGGTATCCGGTTGTTCCGGCCTGGGCGCCCACGTTGGCACCATTGCTCATTGCTGTAACACAATTTAATTTTGAATCGGACTTGACCAGTGTCCAGTAATCGGTTTTCCAATGGGGCAGTGCAAAGTCAATCACTTCATCACGCTTGCATGTAAAGGAGAGGCCGCCTGCAAGGATATCGATCTTCCCTTTGGAAAGCGCGGTAATGATGGCAGACCATGGGATATCGGCCGCCTCCACCTTAAAACCCTCAACTTCGCCGATATATTGAAAAAGTTCCCAGTCAAAGCCTTTGATTTCGCCTTTTTCCGCCCATGTCCATGGGGGGAATGCCGCATCAATACCCAGCTTGTAAACAGGAAGATCCCCGGCAGTTGCCATACTGCTGAAGAAAAGTGTCGCAAACAAAAACAATACACCTGCCATCTGCTTCTTGAATCTAAACATACCCTCTCCTTTTCCTAGGATAACGTTAAAAAAAGAACAATGCTGTGGAATTTGCTTTTTCAATTTTGATTTAAAGTAAAAACTTAGTGTAGGGGTAATCTAATGTCAAGAAATTTTATAATATTAAAATAAAAAGCCTGCTAATCTTCCTTTTCTAAAATCAAATACGCCCGTTTTACCTGTTAATTCCAACAAATAGACAATATGAGGAATCAAGCTTTTACGCAATTACAAGGAGATAAAATAGCAATATTCATTATAATTATGAGTAATTTGATGGATATTGAAAATAAACAAAAAAGGGACAATTCTCTTTTCAATTAATGAAGCGTGAAGCATTGCCAATCATCACGCCCCGACGAATGAGAGAGAAGCGTCCCCGATCATTGCAAAGATACATATATAAGGTGGGAACCCGGACTTAGCCGCACAAGCCAGGATCAAGTAACCCCCCAGGGTTCACTTGCCCGTGTTCTCAAAATCCCAGCACCACGACACCCCTAACCCATCCGTGCCACCGTCCGCCCCCTACCACAATCTTCAGAAGGCAGCACATTGTCAATAACTATAATCAAACATACCACCCAAAATTAAATATTGACAAGATACACCTGCCCATATAACCATAATTCAGGAAGCATACAACACATAACCCAGGACAATCCATGAATGACAAGAAGCTTGATCTTTTAAAGTATGATTTTTTCACAGGTGAACCCAATTCATTTTGGAACCAGGATGACATCAACGAACTTGTGGTCAAACTGGCCAAAAAGCTGG
The DNA here is from genome assembly GCA_030145245.1 of Desulfobacterium sp. Taxonomy (GTDB): domain Bacteria; phylum Desulfobacterota; class Desulfobacteria; order Desulfobacterales; family Desulfobacteraceae; genus Desulforapulum. The sequence continues at coordinate 86,726 of JAQYWC010000003.1, read as the reverse complement.
CCGACTCCAGCGCACCAGGCAGTTCCAAAAAAAAGATGTCCTACAGCATCTCCCCCCTCTCCCAGGTCCTGATCAAAAAAACAGCAGAGGAGACAGGGACAACCCAGGGAAGCATTGTCGAGACCGCCCCCCTTTTGTTTGCAAAGATTGCCATGGATTCACTGGAACGACGATCAAAAGCACTGAAGACCCTGAAAACCCTTCATTTACAAATTTCAAGGTCATTGCGCACCTTTGCAAGCCTTGCCCCCCACCTTGAGCCGTTCACGGAACAGCTGGAGACCCTCATGGATGAAATCCTGACAATGGAGAAAGAAGCTGTGGCGGACAAGAACTATCAGGGCGTGGATCCTTCCAAGTATCCGTCCCTGAACAAATTGAAAACCGGCCAAGGGGAACGGGAGCCACCCTACAACAAGGAGATCACGGATTTTCTGGAAGAGAACAAACTTCTTGCCTCATTATTTAATCAATATAAGGATAAAAAATGAACAAGATCAAACATGCCCTGATGTCATCCATGATGTCCCTCATCTATCAGCATAGACGCCCTGTGGCATGCACCGGACAAAAGCCGTGCCCTGGACGAGATTGCCCGCATATTAAAACCCAATGCCCGGCTTGTCTTTACAACCTGGGACGGCAATATTCCTTTCATGCCCAAGGATCACAAGGGTCTTTTGGAAAATTCAGGATTCACGGTCGAGGTTTACCGGGAAACACCCGGATGGAAGGAGAGGCAGCTTGCGGTCTATCATGGAATCCTTGATTCAAAAGAGGAGCTGATACAAGAGATGGGGAAAAAGCACGCCATTCCCATGATAAAGGAGGCAAAATCCGTCATACCCGTACTTGACACCAGCGTCCGGGTGTTTGTTGTTGCAAAAAAAAGGTAAAACCTGTGCAGGGTGCCCACAAATACCCTACCACCTCATACATGTGAAGAGTTTTATCGCCGGATTGAAAGGAGAGACGGATGCAGGGCAAGATAACCAATAGTTAAAACGTCCCCTTGCGTTGAAAAAGCGGTGTTCTTAAAAATGGTTTTCTGGTATAGATGCGGACTGAAAAAGGGGACGCTTCTCTCTTCAATTAATGGAGCTGTAAACATTGCCATTCATCACGCCTCGACGAATGAGAGAGAAGCGTCCCCGTTGATTTTAAAAAGGAGCACCATGAAAAATCCCGTCCCACGAACCGCAGCCATCCACGATTTGTCAGGCTTTGGCAGAGCATCCCTCACGGTCATCATCCCTATTCTGTCCAACATGGGAGTCCAGGTCTGTCCATTGCCCACGGCTGTGCTCTCCACCCATACCGGAGGGTTTGAAAATTACAGCTTCACCGACCTGAGCGACGCCATGCCGGCCATCATTAACCACTGGAAAGATCTTGGGATATCGTTTGATGCGATCTACTCGGGATTTTTAGGATCATCTAAACAGGTGGAGATCGTCTCCGAATTCATAGATGATTTTTCAAGGCCGTCCCAACTGGTGGTGGTGGATCCGGTCATGGGGGACAATGGCAAGCCTTACGCCACCATGACCCGGGAGCTCATGCTCAAAATGCGGACCCTGGTGAACAAGGCAGACATCATCACCCCCAACTTTACCGAAGCTGCCTTTCTCCTGGACGAGCCCTGCCGGGAGATGGTGAGTGAATCAAAGGCCAAGGAGATGCTCCTGAGGCTATCGGAGATGGGGCCAAAAACGGTAATACTGACCAGTGTGCCCGTGCCGGGGAAACAGAGCATGTCGTCGGTGGTGGCCTTTGACCGTGAAGACGGCCGGTTCTGGAAGGTGGACTGCACCTATATCCCGGCCCACTACCCCGGGACCGGGGACGCATTTGCAAGCGTGATCGTGGGAAGCCTTCTCCAGGGGGACAGCCTTCCCATCGCCCTGGACCGGGCGGTTCATTTTGTATCTACAGCCATCAGAACCACCTTTGGATACTCATGCCCGTCCCGGGAAGGGGTGTTCCTGGAACGGGTGCTTCCCAATCTCAACGCCCCGGTTACCGCTTCCAGCTATGAAATCCTGGACTAGTATTGTTTTTTCGCTATTAAGCGATATCCCACAACCCGCCCCCAGGTATGACCAGGCTGACCAAGAGGGCTTATAGGGCAAACCATAAGCCCTGGCCCTTCGGTTAAGGGGTAGTTGACTTAATCCGCTGGATGCTGTATGTCATTAAAAGGATTCACGCTGCTGATTTGTTAGTTTGACTAGGATAATCTTGTTGAAGGATTTCAAAATGTTTTACGAAGCTATTTACGCACCGCAGGAAACCAAAAAGCTGAATGACAAGGCTTTGAAATTTGTTGGGAAGCAGGTCGCCATCCAGGATGGAGGTCAGGAGGAGTTGACACCCGGTCATTCGACGGTTGTCTATATAGCCTCCCCCAGTTTCGGACTCATACCAAACCACGATCTAAAGTCCATTACCTCCATCCCCCTCAGCCGATGGACTGAATTAGCGGAGCGAAACAAACAAGAGCTCTAACACCCGCGCGTCACCATTTTTTTCGCCGTGCTTATTTCGATGTAGGAGGCCCCATGGGACGCTCCAAAATGACCGGCCAGAACTGTGATCAGGGTATCGTCGTCAAGGCGGCCCTGGTCGAGGAGCCGGGAGATTGCCTTTCGTAAGGGGATGGTCGTACTCTCTTCCCTGTCGATATAATCGGCATGGACCCCGAAACTTAAGGAAAGTTCCCGCATCACCTGGCTGTCATAAACCTGGGCATAAATGGGATTGTCCCCGCGATAGGCGGCAATGGCCCGAATGGTGGTGCCGGAGATGGAGTCTGCGACAATGGCCTCGGTGTTGAGCCGCATGGACGCCTTAACTGCGGCCTTTGCCAGATAACCCGTGACCTTGTTTTCCAGGTCATAGGGGGTGTCGATGAAGGTGCTGCGGTCGGCCTCGACCTCGGATGCGATCCGTGCCATAGTTTGAACGGCCACGACCGGGTAGTCGCCATTGGCTGTCTCGCCGGAGAGCATGATTGCGTCGGTGGAATCCAGGCAGGCATTGGCCACATCGGAAACCTCGGCCCGGGTGGGTCTTGGCGATTTGATCATGGAGTGGAGCATCTGGGTTGCAACGATCACGGGAGCGCGCTTTTCAATGCAGCGTTTAACCATGGCTTTCTGAACCAGGGGAATTCTTTCCGCAGGGATCTCCACGGCAAGGTCGCCACGGGCGATCATGATGCCGTAGGCAGACTCCAGGATCTCGTCAAGATTTTCTACCCCTTCGCTGTTCTCGATCTTTGCGATAATCTTGATGGGGCTGTTTTTTTCGTCCAGGATTTTCTGGACGGCCAGGACGTCTTCCCGGTGCCGTACAAACGAGTGGGCAATGAAATCAACGTTGTTGTCGGCGGCAAAGCGGATAAACCCCTTGTCCTTTTCGCTCAGGGCAGGAAGCTTCACATGGACCGAGGGGATGTTGACGCTTTTCCGGCCGTGGATCACGCCGTCGTTTTCAACCACGCAGGAGAGGTACTCCCCTTCCTTTTCCTTCACAGCCAGGGCGACATAACCATCATCAATGAGAATGGAGCTTCCCACCGGTACATCCTTGACAAAGTCCTGGTGGGATACGCATATCACATCTCCCCGGGAAAGCTCATCCGGAGCGCCCTTGATGCGGACGGAATCCCCATAGGCGACCTTGAGGGGCGCTTCTGCTTCACAGGTCCGGATCTCAGGCCCTTTGGTGTCGATGAGGATGGCGATCTTGTCGGAGACCTTTCTGACGTTCTCGATCACCTTGAGGGCCTCATCATGGGTCTGGTGCGCTGTGTTGAGACGAACAACATCCATTCCCGCATCATAAAGCTCCTGCAGGAACCCAGGCTCACAGTTCCTGTCCGATATTGTGGCAACAATTTTCGTCTTTCTATTCATGGATTTCTCCTTTTGTACACAGCCGGATGACCAGGTCGTCCAGCATGATTTCAGGGTCATTTGCCGAGCTTTTCATCTTAAGATCGACCTTGTTGAGCTGAATGAGCGAATTAAAAAGCTCCTCCAGGGTAAATTTGTCGGACTTCAGGAAGGTATGGTATACAGGATAGGTGTTATTTTTATTAGGGGCAATTAAAAGATCGGTGAGCACCTTCTTTTTTTTCTTTGCATCCCCCCCTTCCGGAACAGCCAGGGCATCATCCCACAGTTTGGCTTTTGCGGCCACGGCTGCGTCCGCCCGTTCCACCTCCGGCATTGTCTCCTGCCTGAACCTGTTGTAATCCTTACCCCGCTGCCAGCAAGGCCTTCCCTTTGCCCGGCAATCTTCAACAAAGACCTTGACCAGAACCAGTTTTCTCATCTGGTTTATCAGGGCTGTGAGTATCTGGAGTGGATGGAATCCGCCCTTCAGCAGTGATTTCAGATAGAACAGGGCCGTTGCCGGGTTCCGTTCGCTGACCGCGTTGGTCAGCTCGAAGATGGGATCCTTGCGGGTTCGCTTGACCACCTTTCTTACATCACCGACCGTGATGCTCCTGCGTTCACCAATGAAAGACACCAGTTTGTCGAGGTTGTCGCTGAAGGTACTGGGCTCAAACCCGGTGTGGTCCACAAGGCAGGCAAAGGCGTCGTTGTCAATGCCCTTTTTGGCCCTTGAAAGAACGGTCTCCATGGTGGTTCGAAGCAAGGCGGTCTGCTGGTTCTTGTCTGCCTGGCGGCTCCCCTTGGGCACCGTGCAGTCCACGGCCATTCCAATATCCTTGATCGCCTTGAAGAGCGCCCGGCGCTTGTCTGCCGAGTCTGCGGTAAGAACAAGGTAGTGGCCTTCGGGAAAGGAATTTTTAATGAATTCCTGGAACGCTTCGATCTCAGGCTTTGAAAAACCCGTCTGTTTAGGGGTGCCGGGGCCCGGAAAAATGGGAGCATTCTTTACGGCAACCACCAGAAGTTCTTCAAAGGAATAGGTGGAAATCCGCTCCATGATATTGGGAAGGGCCGCCTCGACCCCCTCAAGAAGTTCATAGGAGAGTTCCCGCTTCTCTGTTGGCACAAGCCGGTTAATGATCCTGTCAAAGGCCTTCCGGGTTAAAAAATCCTCGCCAAAGGCCAGAAAGAGCCGGGGGAGGGATTCTGCCTTTTCAGAAGCAAGATAGTGCTTAAGGTCGTTGTAGTTAATCTCTGCCATGGTTTCCCTGTCTTGACAGCCGAACCAGCATAAGCGCCGCAAAGCCCGACATCATTATCCCGATGGTCTGGGAAACCGAAAGGGTTTCCAGGAAAAAATCCCCCCTGAAATCTCCCCTGAACATCTCGATAAAGGAACGAAACAGACCGTATATCATGATATAAGCCCAGAACACCTGGCCCTTGAACCGTTTTTTCCGGTCTATCAAAAGCACAATCAGGAAGATCAAAAGGTTGGAGAACACCGAATAGAGCTGGGTGGGATGGAGAAGTATCCCCAGGGGTGCCAGGGAGTCCGGGTTGTGAAACTCGATGGCCCAGGGAAGATGGCACTCCCTTCCGTAACAGCATCCGGCAAACAAGCATCCCAACCGGCCCACGGCATGGCCAAGGGCAATGGGAGGCGCCAGGAGGTCAGCCACATTCCAGAGGTCCATGCCCTGTTTCTTTACCCAGGCCATGGCGGTCCCAAGGGCAACGATGAAGCCCCCGTAAAAGACCAGTCCTCCGTTCCATATCTTGAATATATTCAGCGGGTCCGAGGTGAATTCCGACAGGTTCAGCACCACGTAAAAGAGCCGGGCTCCGATGATGGATGCCACAAGAACCACAAAGAAGAGATCGGATATCTGTTCGGATGTGATGCCCCGTGTTGCGGCTCGCCGGTTTGCGAGCCACACGGCCACCATAAATCCAAGTCCCACAAAAAGTCCGTAGGTATAGAGGGTGATGCTGCCAAATTTAAAGAGTACAGGATGCATGGGGGAATTCCTTAAAGCTCAGGGACCTTGTTTAACAAAACATGATAAACAAAAACGATCATGCCAAGGGTGATGGCCATATCAGCAACGTTGAATGCCGGCCAGTGATAGGCGCCTAAATAAAAATCCAGGAAATCCACCACCTTGCCGAACCTGAACCGGTCGATGAGATTGCCCACAGCCCCGGCAAAGATGGCTGCGAGCCCATAGGAGAGAACTCTGTGGGTGGCAGCCGTTTTCCTGTAGTACCATAGGATCATCAGGGCGACCAGGGAGCTGACAAAGAGAAAGAAAAAACGCCTGACCTCAGGAGAGTGTTCGGCAAAAATGCCGAACGCCCCTCCCGGGTTCAGGATATGTGTGAGGTTAAAACAGCCGTCAATCAGAGGGATGGTTTCATAGAGTGCCAGCGTGTTTGTCACCAAAGCCTTGGTGACCTGGTCCAGGAGCACAATGACAGTACTTACCAGACCAAGCCGTACCAGGGCTTTTGTTTTAATGGAATTAATTTTCAATGGTCGCTATGGTATCCAATGCGGTTGAACATCTTTTGCAGGCACCTTCGTGGCATGCTTCATCTCCCACGGTGGTATCGTATTTCCAGCAACGACTGCACTTGTCACCCTGGGCTTTAGCAACCTGTACGCCAAGGCCTTCCATCTCCTTGCTCATGTAGCAGTCGCCTTCCAGGGTATCGGTGAGAACGGCTGAAGAGACGATGAAGATGTCCCTCAAATCCTCACCAAAGTCTGCCAGCAGCGCTTTGAGTTCGTCGTTGGGAACCTTTATGGCAATGCTTGCATCCAGGGGATGGCCGATCAGTTTTGCCGTCCGGGCCTCTTCAAGGGCCTTTGTCACCTCAGCCCTCAATTCACGGATCTTTTCCCATTCTAAGGCAAGGGCGTCATCCTTCCAGGCATCATCAACAACCGGAAGCTGGGCCAGGTGAACACTCTCCGGGCGACCGTCAACCTCAGGCATGTGCTTCCATACCTCTTCGGCCGTAAACGGAAGGATCGGGGCCATGAGCCGTGTAATGCTTTCCAGGATGATGTACATGGTTGTCTGGGCATCCCTTCTCGCATCATCCGTGGAAGGGGAAGTGTAGAGCCTGTCCTTGATGATATCCAGGTAGAAGGCGGAAAGATCCACCACGCAAAAGTTATGAAGCGAGTGATAAATGGTGTGGAACTCGTAGCTGTCATAGGCGGCAAGACATCGCTCAAGAAGCTCGTTGAGCTTGTGGAGGATGAACTTATCAAGGCCCGACATGGTTGCCACAGGCCGTGCATCGGTGGCAGGGTTGAAATCATAGAAGTTACCCAACATGAACCGGCAGGTATTTCGAATACGGCGGTAGGCGTCGGACAGCTGTTTCACGATATTATCGGAGATCCTGACATCATCCCGGTAATCGGCGGATGCCACCCAGAGACGCAGAATGTCGGCCCCATGGGTGTTGATAATCTTGTCAGGAGCAACCACGTTGCCCACTGACTTTGACATCTTTTTGCCGTGGGAATCCACGACAAATCCATGGGTGAGGACCGACTTGTAGGGTGCATGATCGGTTCTTCCCACTGCCGTCAAAAGAGAGCTGTGGAACCAGCCACGATGCTGGTCACTGCCTTCAAGATAGAGATCTGCGGGCCGCTGGAGACCGTCCCTCTCCTCAAGAACTGCGGCATGGCTCACACCGGAATCAAACCATACATCCAGGATGTTGTGATCCTTTGTAAAGTTGTCACTGCCACATTTTTCACAGACCGCGCCCTCGGGCATGAGCTCTTTGGCCTCTTTCTCAAACCAGATGTCGGAGCTGTGCTTGGTGAAGAGTTCATGGATCTTGTCCACGGACTCCCGGGTCACATGGACCTCACCGCACTTCTCACAATGGAACACGGGAATGGGAACACCCCAGGAGCGCTGGCGGGACAGACACCAATCCGGACGGTTCTCGATCATGGAGTAGATCCTGGCCTTTCCCCAGGAGGGAATCCAGTTGACATTGTCGATCTCCGTGAGGCTCTGCTTGCGAAGACCCTTTTTGTCCATGGAGATGAACCACTGGGGGGTGGCCCTGAAGATGACGGGTTTCTTGCATCGCCAGCAATGGGGATAGGAGTGATTCATATCCTCATGCTTTATCAGTGCACCGAGCCCATCGAGCTTTTCCATGATCCCTTTGTTGGCCTTGAGGATGAACTGACCCTTAAAATCCTCAACCTCATCGGAAAAGCAGCCGTTGTCAAGGACTGGAGAATAGGGCTCAAGGCCATACTTCATTCCGACAATATGATCGTCCGCACCGTGGCCGGGGGCCGTGTGAACACAGCCGGTACCCGCTTCCAGGGTAACGTGCTCTCCTAAGATCACCAGGGACTCCCGGTCATACATGGGGTGGATGCACCGGACCTTTTCAAGGTTCCTGGCTTCAAGATCCCCGAGAACAGTGTATGACTCAATGCCAAAGGTGGCCATTACATTTTCAACAAGCTCCTTGGCGATGATGAGCACACCATGGCTCTCGGTCTCAACCGCAGCATAGATGAACTCGGGATGGAGAGAGATACCAAGGTTAGCAGGAATGGTCCAGGGAGTGGTGGTCCAGATAACAAAGGAGACCTCTTTTCCGGCAAGGGCCGGCAACTGAACTGACAGGTCGTCCTTTGCAGCAAACTTCACATAGATGGAGGGGGAACTCACATCCTGATATTCGATCTCTGCCTCGGCAAGGGCTGTTTTACAGTTGCAGCACCAGTAGATGGGTTTTTTACCGAGGAACATATCCCCGCTCAGGGCAAACTCACCGCATTCCTTGGCGATCCTTGCCTCATACTCGTTGTTCATGGTGAGATAGGGCTCGTCCCATTCACCGGCAACCCCGAAACGTTTGAACTCGTCCCGCTGGATGTTGACAAATCCCTTGGCATACTCCCTGCACGCCTTTCGGACATCCACAGGGGACATCTCCTTTTTCTTGGAACCCAGTTTCTTGTCCACATTGTGCTCAATGGGAAGACCGTGACAGTCCCATCCGGGTACGTAGGGAGCGTCAAAGCCGGTCATCTGCTTTGACCGGATGATAACATCCTTAAGTATTTTGTTGATTGCATGTCCGATGTGAAGATGGCCGTTGGCGTAGGGAGGGCCGTCGTGAAGAATGAAACTGGGTTTCCCCTTGGAGGCGTTTCTAATTTTCTTGTAAAGCCCGGATTCTTCCCAGGCCTTGAGCTGGGCTGGTTCGCGGTTGGCCAGGTTTGCCTTCATGGCAAACTTGGTTGATGGCAGGTTCAGCGTCTTTTTATAATCCATGGATCCTCCAATATCGGATTGTAGCAATTTTATATATCTAATAAGTGTAAAGTGACAAATTTAAGGCATTTTCCGTGCAAATGTCAAGATCTATCCATTGGTGCACGGAAAAACCGGTAGTTCAGACCACGGGTCTGACCTGGACAATGTTACGGGAATGGTTTTCCAGGGGGAGCAGATAGGGAATCAATGAGATGCGATAATCAGATTCCGAAAGCCCCTCGGCCTCCTCCTCTCCTGCCCCGCCCTTCATGGCCAGGATCACGCCATCTCTGGCAAGAAACGGACGGGCAAGTGTAACAAAACGTTCCAGGGCGGTGAAAGCCCTGGATGTCACCACGTCAAACTGGCCGGCAAAGTCTTCTTCATTGGCAAGGTTTTCGGCCCTGACATGGATCGCCGTCACCGACTCAAGGCCGGATTGACGTACCAGAAAATTGAGAAATGAGACCCGTTTCCGTGAGGCATCCGCCATGACAACCCTGAGATCGGGCCTTACCACCTTCAAGGGAAACCCGGGAAAACCACCGCCGGATCCAAGATCAAGGACCGACGCGTTTTCAGGAATGTGGGGGGCAATGGCAATACTGTCGATGAAGTGCTTGGTTGCCATCTGTTTTGGGTCTACGATGGAGGTGATGTTGAACTTTTTATTCCAGCGTATAAGCTCCCGGGCGTGCATGGCCATGAGTTCCAGGCTTTCCGGCCCAAGCTCAAGACCCAGATCCGCCCCGCCCTTGCGGACGATCTCTCTCCAGTGATTATCAAAAGTTTGTTTCATATCAGTGTTCCAAATTTAAGGTCTATCCGAGGTATACGCCGGCGCCCCAGTAGAGCGCCATACCCAGAATGATGGTTCCGCCAAGGGATCGTGTCTTCAAAGCAAAGGCAAGGGTCGGAATGGCTACGACAGATTTAAGATTCAGCCAGTCCACCTGGGCCGGTTCCCCTGAAACCACCAGTGCCGGTAGCAAAAGGGCGCTCAGGATGGCGACAGGAATGAGATCGAGCCACTCCCTGAACCAGGTGGGAAGGCTCTTTCCCGAAAGAAAAAAAAGAGGAACAAACCGGGGAACAAAACTGACCGCCGACATCCCCAGAATAATAACCACAAGTTCAGGATTCACAGAACCACCCCCTCTTCATTGCTGTGGGTTCGATCCCGGCCAAGGGTTCGCCTGATCACCACGCCAAGGGTTGCGGCGATAATGGAGCCAATGACAATGTAGCTGTTGCCCGGCACCACAAGGGAAACGGCCACGGCAATGGTCCCTGCAAGAAGGCCGGTAATACAGTAGATGCTGCCCTTGAGCTGAAAAACAAGGAGGCCGATGAACATGGCGATGAGCGCATAGTCAATACCATAGGCCCCTTTTTCCACAAATTGCCCGCACATACTGCCGATCACCGTGCTCGCAATCCAGGAAAAGTAGGCGGCAAAGTTAACCACCAGTCCCCGGTTGATGTCCCAGGAGGCATTGATAAACCGCTCCATGTTGACGGCAAAGGTCTCATCCACAATCCCAAGACTGAAGAGGGTTAACCGGGACCGGCTGCTGCCGCCAAGGTATACGGAAAGGGAGGAACTCATGAGAAGGTGTCTCAGATTGACCATAAAGGTGGTCATGATGATGGCCGTTGCGCCGGCCCCCTGGGCCAGCATGGAAACAGCAATAAATTGCCCGCTCCCGGCAAAGACAAAAAGGGACATGAATCCCGTTTCAACCGGGGTCATCCCTGATTTTTGAGCAAGAACGCCCAGGGCAAGCCCCAGGGGCAGATAACCAAAACATACGGGCCACACGGCCCTTAGCCCTTCAATAAGGACTTGTGAGGACAGGGACACGCCCTGGTCCATCTCTTTTTCACTTGACTTCATTACCACAGCATTATAATATATCGAGATTTTTTAACAGTGTACCGCCCTAACCAAAACACTGATATTAACAGAGCCGATACCAATTATCAATAATTAAAAATTGATTAAAAAGCGGTAACAATTTTCCATTATTTGCGTATAATGGAGTGTGCATTAATTTTAGTCAAAGGACAGTTTGATCATGCTTAAGGACCTAGAGAGAGTAAGGAACATCGGGATCAGCGCCCATATCGATTCGGGTAAAACAACGCTTACAGAGAGAATTTTGTTTTACACAGATAAAATTCACCAGATCCATGAGGTGAGAGGAAAGGACGGCGCAGGTGCTGTCATGGACTCCATGGAGCTCGAAAGGGAGCGCGGCATCACCATTGCTTCTGCCGCCACCCACTGTGAGTGGAAGGAGAACGCCGTAAACATCATCGATACCCCGGGCCATGTGGACTTCACCGTAGAGGTTGAGCGTTCCCTGAGGGTACTTGACGGCGTTGTACTCATCCTCTGTTCCGTATCCGGCGTCCAGTCACAGTCCATCACTGTTGACCAGCAGATGAAACGGTACCAGGTTCCCTGTATCGCTTTTGTCAACAAATGTGACCGAAGCGGTGCCAACCCCTATCGTGTAGCCGGCCAGCTCCGGGACAAACTCGGACACAACTCCGTCCTCATGCAGATCCCCATCGGGCTCGAAGACCAGCTCGAAGGCGTTGTGGATCTCGTTGCCATGCAGGCCTACTTCTTTGAGGGCGACAACGGCGAGAACGTGGTCGTTAAAGAGATCCCTGCCGATCTTGCCGATGAGGCTGCTGAGAAACGTGAGATCATGATCGACGCTGTTTCCGAATTCTCCGACGAACTTACGGATGCTATCCTCGAAGAGACCGAGATCACAGAAGAACTCATTAATGATGCTGTCCGCAAGGGAACCATCGCACGGAAGATGACCCCTGTCTTCATGGGTTCTGCGTATAAGAACACAGGCGTTCAGGCCCTGCTCGACGCAGTCCTCAAGTACCTTCCCTCCCCCATTGACGTGGAGAACGTTGCCATCGACCTGGACAACGAGGAAGAGACTGTAACCCTTACAAGCAATTTTGACGACCCCACGGTTGCCCTTGCTTTCAAGCTCGAGGACGGCCAGTACGGCCAGCTGACCTACATGCGGGTCTACCAGGGCACCATGAAGAAAGGCGACACCCTCATCAACTCCAGGGACGGCAAAAAAATAAAGGTTGGCCGGCTCATCCGGATGCACTCATCCGAGATGGAGGATGTCACCGAGATCCCGGCAGGTCATATCGGCGCTATTTTCGGTGTTGACTGCGCCTCCGGTGATACATTTGTGAACCCCGCTGTCAACTACTCCATGATCGCCATGCACGTCATGGATCCCGTTATCTCCCTCTCCCTCAATCCCGTGGACAACAAGTCCCAGATCAACATGTCCAAGGCCCTTAACCGGTTCACCAAAGAAGATCCGACATTTAAGACCTTTGTGGACAAGGAGACCAACGAGACCATCATCCAGGGCATGGGCGAGCTTCACCTTGAGGTGTATGTGGAGCGGATGAAGCGTGAGTACCAGGCCGAGGTTATCACCGGCAAGCCAAGGGTTGCCTACCGTGAGACCATCACCAGAAAAGCTGAGTTCAACTACACCCACAAGAAGCAGACCGGTGGTTCTGGTCAGTTTGGACGGGTCATGGGCTATATGGAGCCCTGTGAAGAGGAGTTTGAGTTCCAGAACAAGGTCACCGGTGGTAGAATTCCCACCCAGTTCATCTCCTCCTGTGAAAAAGGATTCAAGAACTCAATGCCCAAGGGACCCAAGATGGAGTTCCCGGTCACAGGCGTAAGGGTTGTTCTGGAAGACGGTGCCTTCCATGCGGTCGACTCTTCCGAGATGGCTTTCCAGGCTGCTGCAAGGGGCGGATTCCTCGAAGGATACATGAAGGCAAAACCGGTTATCCACGAGCCCATCATGAAGGTTGTCATCGAGACCCCCAACGAGTTCCAGGGTTCCTGCATGGGCCTCATCAACCAGCGCCGTGGTATTATCCAGGGCTCACAGGAAGAGGGCGTGATGTCAGTCGTTGAGTCCCAGGTTCCCCTTTCCGAAATGTTTGGATTCTCAACAGTTCTTCGTTCTGCGACCCAGGGAAAAGCACAGTTTACCATGGAGTTTTCAGCTTACAAACAGGTACCCCAGTCCGTTTCCGACGATCTTGTAAAGGCAAAAGAAGAAGAGAAGAAGAAGTAAGCGTCCAACATAATTAAAAGAGAGGGAAATATGCTTAAAAACGACCTCATCCAAAAAAGCCCAGCGATTATCATCATGGGCAGTGAGAATCTTCACCAGGGTAGATTTGGTGCCGTGCTTTCAAGGGCCGGTGTCGGCAAGACACAGTTCCTTGTTCAGATGGCAATCTCCAGGCTTCTGGAAGGTGAAAACACCGTTCATATCAGCCTGAGCGACCCCATGGACAAGATCAACGTTCGTTACAAAGAGGCTTACACAAGCCTCATTGACAGCATCGGCTATGTTGACCCCCAAAAAGCCAACCGTTTGTGGGAAGATATTGCCCCCTGCAAGACAGGCATTGCTTACAACGAGTCGACATTTACATCGGAAAAGCTGAGGGATTACCTCAAGACCCTCAAGAAAGGGGATCTTAAGGTTCCGGCCATGGTTATCGTTGACGGCCTGGACTTTGATGCTGATCTCAGTGGAACCCTGGACGAACTCAAGGCTATTTCCGAGGATTTTTCCACGGCCATCTGGTTCTCCATGCAGAGCCACAGGGATGAGCCCCTGAGTTCCGAAGGCTACCCCAAACAGCTTGAATCGGTGAAAGATCGATTTGACAAAGCACTCTTTCTTCAGCCAAGGGATGAAAAAATCGAAGCACTCATCCTGAAGGACGGAGACAGGGCAGCACAGAGATTCATGCTGGAGCCTGCCACCATGATGACCCGATAGAGGATTTCATCGGGGGAAGGTGATCCTTTCCCCGGTTATCCCCCATCTTTGCCACGGCCGACCCTGAATTACAGGGCCGGCCGTGGCTTTTTTATTCAATGGATTCTAAAAATTCCACAATGACCCTGTGCACCCTTCCTGCCCCCTTGCCCCAAAGAATCCCATGGCGGTCAAAATCAAACAGGTAAAACTCTTTGCACTCGGCGCCCAGCTTCCTGAACAGCTTTTGTGTGCTTTCCGGGTTGACAACCGGGTCGTTCCGTGACTGCAACACCAGAACCGGCACATCAATGGTGGAAAGTTTTGGTTCGAGATTCGTCATGAAACGGTCCAGCTGCCTCATTCCGGCAACCGGATTCCGAAGATAGTTAACCTGGGGATTTTCCGGTTCGTTGCGGATAAACTCCTTTGCAATACTGCCAAGCCGTGCCTTTTTCATCATCTGGTTCCACATGTCCATGGCTGGAATAAAATAGGTGCCGAAATCCATCAGCTTCATGGGCGGGGCCACGGCAAACAGCCCCTCAATGCCGTCAACCCGGGTGGTGAGATCCAAAGCAAGGTCCGCCCCGGTTGAAAACCCGCCCACAAAGATCCTGTCACACAGATGGCTCAAGACAACATACCCCTCTTCAGCGGATTCGATCCACTGGTCATAACTGGTCCGGGCAAGGTCTTCCGGGGCTGTGCCGTGGCCTTTCAGCCTTGGCACATACACGGTGTATCCCTGATAATGAAGAAATTCGGCAAACTGTCTCATTTCCGAAGGCGCCGCCATATAGCCGTGGATGAGAAGGATACCCGTTGTCGATCCCGTGGTTGAGCAAAGAAGAATCGGCCTGCCCGTCTCCCTTGGTTTTGATTCCTCCTCCAGAAAATAGGCATTGTAATCGCGCTCAAAATCCTGTTCAGCCTTTTCAAGGAGACGGTTTTTAACAAGCATGGAGATCTCCTGGATATCTTTTTGTGCGATCTCTTTTAAAAAAGCCTGAATCCTTACCATGGGTTCCACCTCGTTGGCCATGACCGATACGGGGTTGTCAATTCGAATTGTGTGGAAATTTGAATCAGAGTTAAACCTGTTACTGTTCTTGAAGATCATGCCGTGGTCCAGGGTGACACTCCCTGTGTCCAGGGCTGTCTGGAGAAAATCTCCGAACCGGTTATGCCTGTCATCGGTCAAAAGATGGATCTGGTTGAGGTGCAGACTGCGGTGAAAGTTCCGGTCCGATTCGATCATACCGTCGGTGATGGCCAGAAACGCCCTGCATTTAAAATCGTATATGTCGATGTAGTTACCTGGCAGGTGTTTGAGAATGGATGCAAAGATGTGGTCGTAGTTGAGGGTGGTCATCCCGTAGACCGACGTCATGTAGCGCTGCATGATCTCGAGGGACAGGGTCTTCATCACTGGCCTTGAACTGATGCTCCTTGAAAAATCAATGCTCCGCCGTGATGTAAGGTCACTCTCAATGAACGAGTTGCCAAAATAGTTCTCGATTCTGATGGGAGCGCCAAACCAGATATCCACGTCCACACCTGAGAGAAGCATTGTTCCTTCGGTCATGAGTTCATCCAATACCCTTTGGGATGGCTCTTCCATGAGATTCAGGGCTATGCTGCTCAGCACGTTGCTCCTGGCACGGACAGGGTAATAGGTGATGTTGACCGGAACAATAACCGTGGTCGTTTCAAGCACCTTGTCAGGATCGCTGATCTCAAAGAGATCCACAAGCCTGTTGAACTCATCCATATTTATGGTCTTCATGCGCCGGAGGCGCTCCCGGTAGAATTCGGTCCTGAGGGCGATGGTTGCGGCTCCGGTGTGGGGACGATAGACCGCCTGCCCATCAAAGAGCTTGAACTCGTTGCCGTGAACCAGTTTCTTGTTTTTTACCATCATGCCCTCGGGAAAGATAATCCACTGGTCATTGCCGGATATCAGGTTCTTGACGATCACAAGATCCCGGGACGGATCCTTGGTGGATACAGCCCCCATACTGGAAAGCACCCCTTTAAATGCGCCCTCAAACAGTTCATTGTCCGCCAGGGACCAGACCGGCTTTTTCGAGATGCCGTGGATGTGGATGGGCAGGAGAATGGTCTCCATGCGGGTGAAGTGATTTGCCGTGAAAATCACTGAAGCGTCAGGGATGTTTTCTTGTCCATGGATAAAAATCTGGGCCTTGGAAAAACCGGAAAAGGCCTTGAGGGTATATCCGGACATGTAGTATGCAAGGCGGTTCAAAGTCCCTCCTCTATGCAATTTAAAACATAAGGCTTGACCATAGGTACAATATTACTTAAGTTAACGGGTTGTCACAAGATATATTATTTACCAACGCCATGGAGGATACGGGTGTATTCAAAAATTTTAATTCTCTACTTTCCCCCGGTCGTGGCCCAGAACGCAGTGGTCTGCTATCTGACCAAGGACTATGATCTTCTATTCAATATCCTTGGAGCCAAATTCTCGACCAAGGAAGACGGAATCATGGTGCTTGAGGTTACCGGCACCAGGGAAAACTACAAACGGGGAGTCCGCTATCTCAAGGAACAGGGAGTGCGGGTCAGCTATGCCGAACAGGAGATCTGGAGGGACGAGGACAAGTGCACCCACTGCGGTGCCTGCACGGCTGTCTGCCCCACCGGAGCCCTCTCTGTAAAGCGCCCTGAAATGGAAATCGTGTTTGACAAGGAAAAATGCAGCGTCTGTGAACTGTGCATCGTCACCTGTCCCAGCCGGGCCATGGGCCTGTTTTCCAAAAATGCCGAATCGATCCTTCCGTGAATTCAAAGATTGCAATAGCCATGAGTGGTGGGATCGACTCCCTGGTGGCGGCCCATCTGCTGAAACAACAGGGTGCCGACCTTGTCGGCATCCATTTCAAGACGGGCTACGAACCATGTGAGACCGATTTCTCATCCATTGAAGAACGTCTGGACATAACGATTCATACCGTTGATCTGAGCAAAACCTTTGACAACAGGGTGGTCGACTATTTTGTGCAGACCTATGCCCGGGGCAAGACACCCAACCCCTGCCTCTTCTGCAACAAAACCATAAAATTCGGCGCCCTCATGGATGAGGCAGAAAAACTTGGTGCAGGAAGGATCGCAACCGGCCACTACGTTCGAACCCAAAAGGCTGAGAATGGCGCCACATCCCTTGTCAAAGGCAGGGACCCGGATAAGGACCAATCCTATTTCCTGGCCATGCTTTCCCAGCAACAGCTCCAACAGGCAGTGTTCCCCCTGGGAGAGCTGACCAAGACCATGGTCAGACAGATTGCCGGGGAAAACGATCTTGTTCCCATGGAAAAGAGCGAAAGCCAGGATATCTGCTTTATAAAGGACCAGTCGTTTTCAGAGTTTATCGCGGAAAAACTAAAACTCGACCCAAGCCCCGGAGATATCATCCTGCCCGACAACAGGGTCGTCGGCAGACACCGGGGATTGCACTGCTACACCATCGGCCAGAGACGGGGCCTGAACTGCCCGGGGCCGGAACCCTATTATGTAAAAACAATCGATCTTGCCACCAACACCCTTGTTGTGGGGGTGAAAGCGGAGCTTTACACAACAGACGTGGTTTTAAGCGACCTCAACTGGATTGCAGCCCCCCTTACATCCCAAGGAAAGGTAATAACAAAAATACGATACAGCCACAAGGGCGCATCTGCAGAGTTGAAATTCTCAAACAACCTGACAACACTGACCTTTGATGAACCCCAGTTTGCTGTAACACCCGGCCAGGTCGCTGTCTTTTACCAAGAAGAGCGGGTCCTTGGCGCTGGAATTATTCAATGAACCAATTTTACATCACCACCCTTGGCTGCAAGGTAAACCAATACGAATCCGACGGTATCGCAACTGCCCTGGTCAGCAACGGATGGATCCGGGTGGACGCCCCCGAAGAATCCAACATCTGCATCATCAACACCTGTGCCGTCACCTCCAGGGCTGCCGTGCAGTCCCGCCAGGAGATCAGGAGCATCATCCGCTCCAACCCCAACACAAAAGTGGTGGTCACAGGCTGCCATGCCCAGACGGAACCGGAACTTGTCAAGGAGATCGAAAATGTCCATTGTGTCCTGGGGCATACGGATAAATTCAAGATTGCCGATGCCATCATCGCATCGGACCAAGGGCTTGACGCCCTGCCCTGCCCCGGCGAACCCTACAGCTCAGCCACCCGGTTTCAGGGGTTTGAACCCGCTGTAACCGGAAACAAGACCCGGGCCTACCTCAAAATCCAGGACGGGTGCAACTCCTTTTGCACCTACTGCATCGTCCCCTATGCCAGGGGAAGGAGCAGGAGCATGCCGGAAAATGAGGTCATTTCCCACCTGGAACACCTGGATCGGAAGGGGTACAAGGAATCCGTGATTACCGGCATCCACACCGGCGCCTGGGGCCTTGACCTGGTTGAAAAAAGTTCGTTTACAGGGCTTTTAAAGACCATTGTGGAAAAGGAACCCATCCACCGGATCAGAATCAGCTCCATTGAACCAAAGGAACTGACAGACGGGATCATCGAACTTGCAGCAAAGAATTCCATCATCTGCGATCATTTTCACATCCCCCTCCAGAGCGGTGATGACGAGATCCTGAAGCGGATGGGCCGGCCTTACGATACCGGTTATTTTAAGGAACTTGTCTGGAAGATCCATGAAGCCATGCCATTTGCAGCCATGGGCATTGATGTGCTCCAGGGATTTCCAGGGGAGTCGGAACAGGCATTTGAGAGAACCCATGCACTGCTTGCCGGGCTTCCCATCTCCTATCTCCATGTGTTTCCGTTTTCTCCAAGAAAGGGCACCCCGGCCTATGGGTATCCGGACAAACTCGATTCCGAGACCATGAAGCACCGGTGCGCAGCCATGCGGGCCCTGGGCCTTGAAAAGCGGGGAGCTTTTGAGCAAAAAAACCTTGGCAGGAGACTTGAAGCTGTGATCCAGGAGCAGCGTGACAGGTCCACGGGCATGCTCAAGGCCATCACCTCCAACTACCTCACCATGCTTGTTGACGGGGGAGATGAATTCAAACGATCTGCCGTTGATGTTACCCTTGATACCGTTGATCCGGACGGTACACTCCAAGGAAGCATTGTTCGTCCGTAATTGATATAGATGCCCGCACTCGAATTGACACCATAATACCTATTCTTCATAGAGATGGGATCTATTCATATGGGACAAGCAAAAATATAAAAAATGCCTGCCAAGTCAACAGTTTGACCTGGCAGGCATCATAAGTTATCACACCAAAAAAGTTACGTCAGGCGCTTAAACTAAATTCCCCGCTCCTTTTTAATGGCGTCGTAGGCCTCCTGGATCTCCCTGAATTTGTCGGTGGCAAATTTGACAAACTCCTCGGGCAGCCCCTTTGCCTCGATCTTGTCCGGATGGTATTCTGAAACCATCTTTCTGTATTGTTTCTTTATCTCCTCGTTGGTGGCCGTCTCTTTGCAGTCGAGAACCGCATAAAACCGGTTGACCTCCTTGACATACCTGGACTTTAGCATTGCATAATTGCTGTCGGAGAAATTGAAAGTCCGTGCCGCCGTCATCAGAAGCACCTCCTCCCTGTCACTGATGGTTCCGTCTGCCGCAGACACCCTCAAGAGAATGTCCATCATAAGCTCGATGATCCTGGGCTGGTTCCTGAAAGCCGTATAAAACTGAACGGCAAATGCGTCAAACCGATCGTTTGAATTCAAGGCCTGCCTGAAGATATTGATGGCAGAGTTTCTGCTCTCTGCATTGAGGTTAAGGTCCCGGGTCATGAATTCCTCGATGGAAGCGATCTCTTTATCACTGACCGCACCGTCTGCCTTTGCTATCTTTGCAAGCATTGAAAAGGCGGCCACAAAAAATGTGAGCTGGGCCTCTTCGTCGGTGGAAAGCCGCTCATGGGTGTGTTGTTCCGAAAGGTAGATGGTTTCTTTTTTATCAAATGTGTGGCCAAAGGCAGCACCGGCAACCGCACCGATGGGACCCCCAAGGGCAAAACCGATGGTTCCGCCGACCATTTTTCCAAGCCAACCCATATATTTTCCTTTTTAATTAAAATCCTTGTGTCAAACTGCCAAATTCTTTATATATAAACACATCATGACATGTAGAGTCAAACTCAAAATCAGTAAGAGAGCCTAGCCCAATGATCGCTAAAAGTATAACCGGAATCATCATAATATCACTCAATCTTGCCGGAATTTGTTTCATGGTTTTCATGCTTATTTTTGCACTGAAAAACAGGTCTCAGAAAAAGGATAAACCCGCCAAAGGCAAGAAGAACAGCTCCAAAAAAACAGGAAACAAACAAACAGCCTCCCTTAAAAAAGCTGACTACCTCCTGGACGACATCGACCTGAGTGAATTTGATGATCTTGATCTCGATGAAATGGAATAGATAATCATGAATATCAAAAACACGGGATGGTGTTTCTTAACCATCCTCTCCCTTCTCTGTTACGGCTGCGGTCCTGCCCTGGTGGGAACGGCAGCCGTGGGTACCTTCAAGGGCGCTACAGACCAGCGAACCCTCGGCACCATGGTGGACGATTCACTGATCACCAGCCGGGTAAAAGCAAGATTGCTCTCGGACGAATTTGTCAGCGGCCTGAAGATCGATGTGGACACCGTGCAGCAGGTGGTATTTCTCACCGGCGTCCTTGAGACAACTTCTGAACGGCGCATTGCCGGAGACATCGCCCGTGCCACTCCCGGTGTCCTCAGGGTCGAAAACCAGCTTACCGTTGGGAAAAAGAGCGCCGGACAGACCGTGGACGACAAAATCATCGGAAACCGGATCAAAACCGGACTCATCCAAGAACCCGGACTCCGGTCCATGAACATCGACGTAGATGTCAACCAGGGACGGGTTACCCTCACCGGCGTTGTTGCCTCCCAATCCCAACGGGACAGGGCCATTTCCATTGCAAGGGCCTGTCCGGGTACGGTCGCGGTGACGGATAACCTCACCATCACCGGACAATAGTTTGCCCTGACCCGGACAAGCCGGAAACAAAAAAAGTTTCTGGCTCTCTTGCCCAAATAACACGAAAATCAGAGCGACAAAGCGAAAGGGATCAGGCCTGGGGTTTTGCCTTGGCCTGCCACCGCTTCTTCTTCTCCCGCTGCTTTACCGGGGCGCACCGGGTCCTAATGGATTTTTCACCCAACAGGATCTCAACCTCTTTAAAAAGCGCGGGTTCAGGACTCACAAGTTCATCCTGGGACAGTTGGATCACCACGCCTGACCCATTCTTCAGGTTCATCTCAAGAAAAGCGGTACAGGTTCCGGGAAATCTGTGAAGCTGTGCCTTCAGGCGCTCAAGGGTAGTGTTGTCCGAGCGTTCCACATCCATATTCATGACAATGCTGGCTGTCCACTCGGCTTCGGCCATATCAATGGGGATGATGCGCTCACCCAAAAGCTTTACATTGTTCTCCCTTTTCTGAACCTCGGCCTGGAGAATGACAGGGGTTTCCTCGGAAAGAAGACTGTGTACCTCCAGGTAGAGTTCCGGAAAGATCACCACCTCCACGCTGCCCTGCTTGTCCTCAAGGGCGGCAAAGGCCATCATGTCACCTTTTTTTGTCTTCAATACCTTAAGGGGACGCAGGGTGCCGCCCATGCGAACACTCATGCCTTCGCCGCTCTGTCCAATGTTTTCGGAATTAACGTTTGCAAATTTCTTGATAAGCTCTTCGTACCGGTCCAGGGGATGTCCGGTGATGTAGAACCCCAGGGTCTCCTTTTCCATGGACAAAAGCTCATTGTCATCCAGCTCCTCAATATTCGGCATGGGAGGAATGCTCACGGGTATCCCCTCACCCCCTTCGGAATCGGCAAACAGATCCATCTGGGCATCGGCCTTTTCCTTCTGGATCCGGTTTCCGTGATCCAGGGCGCCTTCGAGCACGGCCATCAACTGGCTCCGCTTGTTGCCGGTACAGTCAAAGGCACCGCACTTGATCAACGCCTCGAGTACCCGTTTGTTCACCTTGGAGAGGTTTACCCGCTCACAAAAATCGTAAATGGAAGTAAAGCGTCCCCCTTCGTTCCTCACCTCCACGATGGAATCGATGGCGGCGGCACCTACGCCTTTCACCGCGGCCATGCCGAAACGTATGGCAGAAGGTTCCACCGTGAACACCGAGTCACTGTGGTTCACGTCCGGCGGCAGGATATTGATGTCGTGGCTCCGGCACTCGTCAATAAACTTGACCACGGAGTCGGAGTTGCTCATGTCGACGGTCATGATGGCAGCCATGTACTCAAGGGGATAATGGGCCTTGAGGTAGGCTGTCTGATAACAGATCAGGGCATAGGCCGCAGAGTGGGATTTGTTGAATCCGTATCCGCCGAACTTCTCCATGAGGTCAAAAAGTTCCGAGGCCTTGGCCGGATCCAGGTTGTTCTCCTTGGCTCCCTTGGTGAACATACCCCGGTGTTCCTCCATCATGGCGGGGATCTTCTTACCCATGGCCTTTCTGAGACCGTCCGCGTCCGCCATGGTGTAGTTGGCCAGGACACCGGCGATCTTCATCACCTGCTCCTGGTAAAGGATTACCCCGTAGGTCTCGTTAAGGATGGATTCAAGCTCGGGAAAAAGATAAACGACCTCTTCACGGCCTTGTTTTCTTTCCACATAGGAGTCCGCCATGCCGCTGTCCAGGGGGCCAGGTCGATAGAGGGCCACCAGGGCCACAATGTCACTGAAGGCTGCGGGCTGGAGCCTTGCGATCAACTCCTTCATGCCCGAGCTTTCCAGCTGGAAAACCCCTGTTGTGTCGGCCCGGCACAGCAGCTCAAAGGTGAGCTTGTCCGCCATGTCGATCTCAAGGAGGTCGGGTACCTCCCTTTTCTGCTTTTCCAGGAGATCAAGGGTGTTCTTAATTACGGTAAGGTTACGAAGACCCAGGAAATCGAACTTGACAAGACCCTGTTTTTCGACAAAGTTCATGTCAAACTGGGTCACCACCTCGCCCTCTTTTCCCTTGTAGGTGGGCAGGTATTCCACCAGGGGCTTGTCCGAAATCACGACGCCGCAGGCATGGGTCGATGCCTGACGTGGAAGACCTTCGAGGGTGAGTGCGATCTCAAGGAGGTCCTTTTTGACAGGATCCTCCCCCACCAGATCCATGATCTGGGGCACGTCATCCAGGGCCTGCTGGAGATTCTTTGCTGTGTCAGGAATCAGCTTGGCAATGACATCCACTTCGGGCAGGGGGATGCTCAGCGCCCTGCCAACGTCCCTTATGACCGCCTTGGCCTTGAGCTTGCCAAAGGTGATGATCTGGGAAACATAGTCGGGGCCGCCGTATCGGTTGATTACATACTTGTAAACCTCCTCCCGGCCTTCGATGCAGAAATCCACATCAATATCCGGCATGGAGATTCGGGAGGGGTTGAGGAACCGTTCAAAAATCAGGCCGTGCTCAATGGGATCAAGGGCGGTGATCTCCATTGCATAGGCCACCATGCTGCCGGCAGCAGAGCCCCTGCCCGGCCCCACAGGAATGTTGTGTTCCCTGGAGTAGCGGATAAAATCCGCCACAATGAGAAAATACCCGGGAAAGCCCATGTCAAGGATAACGCCGATCTCATAATCCAGCCGCTCCTGGTAGAGTTTTTCGTCTATATCCGGATTGATCCGCCTGAGCATTTCCATGCGCTTTGCAAACCCTTCACGGGCCTGGCGATCAAAGATATCGCCCGCGCTTTCCTCAGGATCTTCATGGTTCTCCGGGGTGTACTGGGGAAAGTGGTAGACCTTTTCACCAAACTCCACATTGCACTGACCGGCAATGAGCCGGGTGTTTTCGATGGCGTTGTCATACCCCTTGAAATCGGCGATCATCTCGTCCGGGGATTTGAAGTAGAGCTGGTCCGAATCAAACTTAAACCGGGAGGTGTCGTTCAGGGTGTTTCCGGTCTGAATGCAGAGCAGGGCCTCGTGGGCCCGGACGTGATCTTTTGAAAGATAATGACAGTCGTTTGTGGCAACCAGGGGAATGGAGAGCCGCTGGCTGATATCAACAAGGCCCTGATTGACCTTTTCCTGGATCATCATCCCGTTCTGCTGCACTTCCAGAAAGAAGTTACCCTCACCAAAAGTCTTGAGATAGAAACGGGCCGCATCATCGGCCTCGTCCATTTTGCCGTTGATGATCCGCTGGGGAACATCTCCCTTGAGACAGGCGGAGGTGGCGATGAGGCCTTTGCTGTACTGGGTCAGGAGTTCCCGGTCCACCCTGGGCTTATAGTAAAATCCCTGGAACTGGGCAATGGAGACAAGCTTGCACAGGTTGGAGTAGCCCTCCAGGTCCTTTGCCAGGAGAACCAGGTGGTTGAGCCCCTTGTTGTCTTCGGCTGTTTTGTGTTTGATACTCCTTGGCGCAACATAGACTTCGCAGCCCAGGATCGGTTTGATGCCGGCCTTTCTTGCCTTTTCGTTGAACATGGCTGCGCCGAACATGACGCCGTGGTCGGTCATGGCCACCGCATCCATGTTAAAGTCCTTGCATCGGTCAAGAAGGGCATCGAGCCGGATGGCTCCGTCAAGAAGTGAAAACTCCGTATGAACGTGGAGGTGATAAAATGGTGTTGACTGTTCTGTCATTAAATCCAAATCCTAAAAAGAATCCGGAGCCGAAGCTCCGGATTCGATTCACTGAATATTTATGCTACCGCTACTGCTACTGATTCAAACTGTCGACGCTGTAGTTGGGCGCCTCCTTGGTGATGATAACATCATGGACGTGGCTCTCCCTGAGACCTGCAGCCGTGATCTTGACAAAACTCGCCTTTTGTCTGAGCTCTTCCACGGTTGAGGCGCCAAGGTAACCCATGCCGGCCTTGAGGCCTCCGATCATCTGGACGATATTATCCTTGACGGTTCCTCTGTAGGGAATCCTTCCAACAATGCCTTCGGGAACAAGGGTCTCATCTTCTTTGCTGTCCCGCTGGTAGTAGCGGTCGCTTGAACCCTGTTTCATGGCTTCCACCGAACCCATGCCCCTGTAAGCCTTGTAGCTTCTTCCCTGGAAGATGACAATCTCGCCGGGACTCTCGCTGGTACCGGCAAGGAGGCTGCCCAGCATTACCGTATGGGCACCTGCTCCGATGGCCTTTGCAACGTCTCCTGAGAATTTAATACCACCGTCTGCAATGATGGGAACCCCTGTTTCGTCAGAGACCTCCCTGCAGTTCTGGATGGCAGTCAACTGGGGTACACCCACGCCGGCAACTATCCTTGTGGTACAGATGGAACCGGGTCCGATTCCGATCTTCACACCGTCAGAACCTGCATCGATAAGCGCCTTGGCGCCCTTGGCCGTGGCCACGTTGCCTGCGATAATCTGGCAGTCGGGAAACGCATGCTTAATGGCCTCAACGGCAGAGATGACATTCTGGGAGTGACCATGGGAAGTGTCGATGACCAGGGCGTCTGCCCCAGCCCTTAACAGGGCCTCGGTCCGAGCCATCATGTCCGATCCCACACCGATGGCGGCACCAGTCCGGAGGCGACCCATGGAGTCCTTGCAGGCATTGGGATATTTACGGATTTTCTCGATATCCTTAATGGTGATGAGTCCTTTGAGCTTACCCACCTTATCAACTACAAGCAGCTTTTCGATCCTGTGCTTGTGCAGCATTTTTTTCGACTCTTCCAGGGAGACACCCTCGGGAACGGTCACCAGGTTCTCCTTGGTCATCACCTCGCTTGCAGGTTTATCAAGCTGGGACTCAAATCTCAGATCCCTGTTGGTCACAATACCCACAAGCTTGTCTCCCTCGGTGACAGGGATACCGGAGATCCGGTATTTTGCCATGATGTTGAGTACCTCTGAAATCGTTGCGTCAGGGGAGATGGTGATGGGGTCGACAATCATCCCGCTTTCCGATTTCTTGACCCGGTCCACCTCGATCACCTGCTCGTCAATGGAGAGGTTCCTGTGGATGAATCCCATTCCGCCGGCCCTGGCCATGCTGATGGCGGTAAGCGCCTCAGTTACCGTATCCATGGCCGCACTCACGATGGGAATATTCAACTCAAGATTTTTGGAGAGCCGTGTTTTGGTTCCGACCTCATCGGGTAAAATTGCTGAAAATTCAGGCACAAGCAGAACATCATCAAAGGATAAACCATCAGTGTAAATTATATTAGCCATAAACTACCTCCCGCCGGGATTTTTTTAAAAGTGTATGTGGTGCCGGCCCGGTTGATCTCATTCCTGAAAAGCCGGTCGCGTCATCTGGATTATAAACAGAGTTAAATATCAGATTAACCACTTCAAAGCAATGGTTATCTTGTTGACATTTTGCTAATATGGAAATAGAGTCTTTTTTACCGACAAACACGACCTTTGAGCCCTAAGCGGCAGGAGGTCCGGATCAACCATACCAGAGATGGAAACGAAAAATGCTAATACGAATAAATTCTGACAATCCGCAACCACGGCTCATCAGTCAGATTACAGACACACTGAAACGGGGAGGTGTCATCGCTTATCCAACCGACACCAATTACGGTATCGGCTGCGACATCATGAACAAAAAGGCCATAGAAAAGATCTATCAGCTCAAGCAACGCAGCAAAAATCAACCCTTCAGCTTTATCTGCTCAGACCTGAAATACATCAGCGACTATGCAAAGGTGACCACCTTCGCATACAGAAACATGAAACGCCTCCTGCCCGGCCCGTATACCTTTATTCTGCCCGGATCAAAGATGGTACCCAAAATAATGCTGACAAAACGAAAAACAGCAGGAATCCGGGTGCCTGACAACACCATCGCCCTTGCCATCGCAAATGAGCTTGGCAACCCTGTGCTCTCCACCAGCGCAACCGACCCGGATGGAAACGTCTTTGAAGATCCGTCCCTGCTCCACGACTGGTTTGGAAACAGGATCGACATGGTTATCGACGGAGGCCCCGTCGCGGGAAGGGCCTCCAGCGTCATCTCCTTAATTGACGACATACCTGAAATAATCCGTCATGGAGCCGGCGATGTAAGCTTGTTTGAATAAGGTCTGGACAATCTCCCGGATAAAGCCCATCTTGTCCTCCCTGGGGTAGACGGGCTCTATCTTTCCCTTGATTTCGGCCAACTCTCCAGCCCAGTTGACTGCGTCGTCCAGGTTACCAAGCCGGTCCACCATGTGGAGATCAACAGCCTTTTCTCCGGTGTAGATTCTGCCGTCGGCAAGCTTGTTGATCCGATCCCGCTGTATGCGCCGGCCCGTTGCAACATCCCTGACAAACTGCTGATGAATCTCGTCGGCAACCCCTTGGAGAATCGTCCTCTCCTTTGTGCTTAATTCACGCACCGGGGATCCCATATCCTTGAATTCGCCGCTCTTGATAACCACAGGGGCAAGACCGATCTTTTCCATGATTTTCTGGAAATTGGCATACTCCATGATCACCCCGATGCTTCCGGTAATGGTGCCGGGATTGGCAACGATGCCGTCCGAGGCAGACGCCACGTAATAACCGCCGGAGGCCGCCACCGACCCCAGGGAGGCAACCACCTTTTTAGTCTTCCTGGTCTTTATAACCTCCCTGTAGATTTCCTGGGACGGCCCGACACCACCCCCGGGGGAGTCGATTCTCAGAACAATCGCTTTGATGGACGGCTTGTTTCTGAAAGTCTTTATCTGTTCAATCGCTTTTTTTGACGAGACAATAACACCGGAGATTTCAACGATGCCGACGTTGCCCCTGGATTGCGTAAACGCCGAAGGCATGGCAGAGCGAAACAGAACCGAGCTTCCCATTACCATGGCCACGAGAAGAACAAGGGAAACAGCAGCGATGGATGAGAGGGCCAGGGTGAAAAACATAAACGGATGTCGTCTTGAAAACATGGCATTTCCTTGATGGCTGCGGATAATAAAAAAGGCCGGTTTCAGGAAACATCCCGAAACCGGCCTATACTCTATCTTGATTGCCGCCCGTTAAGAGCGATGGTCAAGAATTATATCTACTCTTCTTCTTTTGTGCCGTCGCTGCCATTATCCTGCTGGGAAGCGATCTGCTCCTGGATATTGTCCCTCAGGAGCTCACCAAAAGATGAGGTGGCAGGCTTCATGTTCTTTGTAAAGTCCTTGAAGACCGCCTCGTCCTCGTCCTCATCCAAACGCTTGATGGAGAGTCCGATACGACGTTCGTCACTATTGATGTTCATCACCCTGGCAGTGATTGTGTCACCCATGTTGTAAACACCTGCAGGAGTCTTGATCTTCTCCTTGCTGATCTCTGAAACATGGACAAGACCTTCGATACCCTCTTCAAGCTCAACAAAAACACCGAAGTCTGTGATGTTGGTTACAACACCGCTGATCTCAGTTCCGACCTGGTAACGGTCTTCAACAGTCTCCCAGGGATCAGGCTGAATCTGCTTGATACCGAGTGAGAAACGCTCGCTGGATTTGTCGATATCGAGGACAACCGCCTGAACTGTGTCGTTCTTCTTGTAGACTTCAGAGGGGTGTTTGATTCGTTTTGTCCATGAGATGTCTGAGATATGAACGAGACCGTCGATGTCATCGTCAATTCCGATGAAAAGACCGAAGTCTGTGATGTTCTTGATCTTACCCTCGATAACGGTACCAACGGGATATTTCTCGCTGATAACTTCCCAGGGATTCTCAACAGTCTGCTTGATACCCAGAGAGATTCTCCGGTTATCGGGTTTGAGATCAAGTACAACCGCCTCAACCTCTTCGCCTACGGAGACAATCTTGGAAGGATGACGAACCTTTCTGGTCCAGGACATCTCAGATACATGGATAAGACCCTCAACACCCTCTTCAAGCTCTACAAATGCGCCGTAGTCTGTGAGGCTTACAACCTTACCGATCACCTTGGAACCCATTGGGTACTTATCCTGGGCAGTCGTCCAGGGGTCAGGTGTCAGCTGTTTGAGACCGAGGGATACACGCTCTTTCTCAAGATCGTAGGAAAGGATCTTAACATTGATCTTATCTGCAACTGAGAAGAGCTCTGACGGATGCTTAACCCTACCCCAGGAGATATCGGTGATATGAAGGAGACCATCCACGCCGCCAAGGTCGACAAAGACACCGTACTCGGTGATGTTCTTGACAACACCTTCCATAACCTTGTCGTTTTCGATGGCACTGAGTGTCTCAGTTCTTGCCTTTTCGCGCTCAACCTCAAGGATGACACGCCTTGAAAGGACAATATTGCTTCTCTTTCTGTTGTACTTCAGAACCTTGAATGTATAGGTCTGACCGACCATCTCATCCATGTTTCGGATGGGTCTCAGGTCAGCCTGGGAACCCGGCAAGAATGCAGGTAAACCAATGTCAACAGAGAATCCGCCCTTAACCCGGCTTGTGATAACACCCTCAATGGTGCCGTCATCCTCGTAGATGTCCTTGATGGCATCCCAAACCTTGACTTTGGCAGCTTTCTCTTTGGAGAGGATAACGGTTTCCGCTTCCTCGTCCCACACTTCGACCATGACTTCAACCTGGTCGTTCAGGTTGACATCGATATTGCCTTCTTCGTCCCTGAACTCGTGAATAGAGATCTGACCTTCGGACTTGTAACCTACATCAACAAGGACATGATCCTTATCAACCGCTATAATGGTACCAGTTACAACCTGGCCTTCTTCGAAGCTGCTATAGCTTTCGTCGTAAATGCCCATCAGCTCTTCCATGGTCTCTTCGCCTGTTAGATTCGCCAGCGGATCTACTTTGGCTACCGGTGTTTCCATGGATTCCTCGTCTGTGTTAGACTCTTGGTCTTGGGCTGTCTCTAATTCTTCACTGTTCATTTCGTTGTTCTCGCCTGTTTCAGCAGTGTTATTCATTAATAAAAATTCCCCCTAAACAAATTTTACCCTTCCCGTTAGGATAAGGATAATTACGCCTTTATAGCAGAAGTGAAAATAAAAAACAACATAAATTGCAAAAAAAACTGGGGAAAACCAACTATTTATTGGCCAATTTCATGGAGAATTCGGCTGACGACCTCTTCGACTGTAAGATCTGTGGAATCAATCAAGACAGCATCATCGGCCGCTTTCAGCGGTGCCTGTTTACGTTCCGAATCGTTTTTATCCCGTTTTGCGATATCTTTTTCAACCTCACAAAGGGACTGACCGGCACTTTCGCTATGACGCCGTTTGGCCCGGGTAAGAAGATCAGCCGACAGGAAAAACTTATGATCGGCCTTTGGAAACACAACCGTACCCATGTCCCTTCCTTCAAACACAGCATCGTTTTTTGTTGCGATAACCCGCTGCATCTCCAGGAGCGCCGCCCTGACCCGGGGCTTAGCACTGACGGACGAGGCCAGCATGGAGATCTCAGGGGTTCGTATCTGATCGGTGATATCGCACCCGGAACTTATGAGCCTCAACACCCCTTCTTCAGTCGCCAGTTCCAGGGAAAGGGTTGCCAGCAGGGCCCCCAGCGCAATATCGTTATTGTAATCGGTTCCGGTGCGTTTTACTTCAAAGGCGACCCCCCTGTAAAGAGCGCCCGTATCCACGTATATCCACCCCAGGCGCTTTGCCAGGGCCTTGCTGACCGTTGTTTTACCAGACCCCGCAGGTCCGTCAATGGTGATAATCTGTACTGCCATTTTATGGGATTTTCTCCTTAACCGTTGATATCTGAGTCGTTAAGCACCTGCTTGAGGGCCGCGATAAAGGTTTTGTTTTCCGACTCAAGGCCTGCATTCACCCTGAGGCAGGTGTCAAACCCATAGGCCCCCATGGCCCGGACAATAACGCCGTATTTAAGGAGCTCCTGAAACACCCGTGAGGCGTCAGCCTTAACATCCACAAGGAAAAAGTTGGCCTGGGTGGGATGAACCACAAGCCCCATGGCCGTGAGCTCTGCCTCCAGGAAATCCACCCCCTGGAGCATGACAGAGACGCTCTTTTCAAGAAACGCCACATCATCAAGGGCTGCAGCTGCAGCGACCTGGGCCAGGGAATTCACATTGAACGGCTGCCTGACCCGGTGGAGGACATCGGCAACAGATGGATCCATAATGCCGTAGCCAACCCTGAAGCCGGCAAGACCGTACGCCTTTGAAAAGGTCCTCAGGCAGACGATCCTGGGGTCTGCCAAAGGCGTTTCAAGGGCGTTGTAAGCGTCGGGATCCCTGACAAATTCAGCATATGCCTCGTCTACGACAACCAGAACATTCTCCGGAACAGCCTTAAGAAACCGCTGAAAATCGTTCCTGGAGAAATGGCTGCCCGTGGGGTTATTGGGATTGGTTAGAAAAACCATGCGCGTCCCGGGGGTAATCGCCCCAGCCACAGCATCAAGATCAATGGCCATGCCGTTGAGCGGTGCCCTGACCGGGATTCCACCCGCGGCCCTCACCGATATATCGTACATGAGGAAAGAAGGAAACGGCATCACAGCATTGTCTCCGGGAGCCAGAAATGCATGGCAGAGGATGGCGATAATATCGTCGGACCCGTTTCCTATTATAATGGTATCAGTGCTTACCCCGTACTTTTCGGCAAGCTTGGACCTGAGCTGATGCCAGGCCCCGTCGGGGTACCTGTGCATATTGCCGATATTTTCCAGGACCGCGGCAGCGGCCATGGGAGACGGGCCAAGGGGATTTTCGTTGGAAGCCAGTTTAACGCTTTTTTTAATCCCATACTCCCGTTCAATCTCTTCAATGGGTTTCCCGGGCTCATAGGGGGCAATGGACAGTATCTGTTCCGGTATGCTGAGTTTCATGATTCTGAAGTTGTCTCCTTTTTTTAAGCCCCTTAAGTAGTTTGGATTTGCTGTTTTGTCAACTTTTATGGTAAATATGCGCCCTGAAATGCGCAATACTATAACAGGAGGACCAATGAAACCCATCACGTTAACAGGCCTTGAAAGCCTTTGCCGCACGAAACTTCCGCTTCCCAAAAACCGCAGAATAGGACTGCTTGCCAATCCTGCGTCTGTGGACAGTAAGTTCCGGCACGCCTCGCGCCTGATCAACAACCTTTATCCGGGCCAGCTCAAGGCGCTTTTCTCTCCCCAGCACGGCTTTTATGCTGAAAAACAGGACAACATGATCGAGTCTGACCACACCATGGATCCGGAACTTGACATTCCTGTATTCAGCCTTTACAGCAGCACCCGAAAGCCAACAAAGGAGATGATGGACTCCATCGATCTTTTGATGATCGACATCCAGGATGTGGGAACCCGGGTCTACACCTTTATTTATACCATCTCCTACTGTCTTGAGGCCGCTGCCCAGTATGGGAAGTCCGTGGTTATCCTGGACCGGCCCAACCCTGTGGGCGGCGTCCAGGTGGAGGGCAACATCCTTGAAGACAACTGCACCTCCTTTGTGGGACGATATCCGATCCCCATGCGCCACGGCCTCACCGTTGGCGAGATCGCCCTTTTGTTTAACGCAAAATATGACATCAACGCCGACCTCAAAGTGATTCCCATGGAGAACTGGACCCGGGACATGCTCTTTGACGATACCCAACTGCCGTGGATCCCCCCTTCCCCCAACCTCCCCACCCCGGCTTCAGCCATGGTTTACCCGGGGCAGGTGATCTTTGAGGGAACGAACCTCAGCGAAGGCCGGGGAACAACCCAGCCTTTTGAGCTGTTCGGAGCCCCCTTTGTAGATACTGACGCTGTTCTTGCCAATCTGGAAGGCCAAATTTCAGGAGCCGTGTTAAGGCCGGTATGCTTTCAGCCCTGCTCTGGCAAGTGGCAGAACCAAGTGTGCCAGGGATTTCAAATCCACGTCACCGATCCGGAAACATACAGACCCTATAAAACATCCCTGATGCTCCTCCAGCAGATCCTGCAACTCCATCCCGACAAATTCCAATGGAAAGAGCCCCCCTACGAGTATGAATTCCACAAGCGCCCCATAGATCTCATCCTTGGGAATGAGTCCCTTGCAGACCAGCTGGGAGAGATGGACGGAATCGATGCCTTAGAAAACGCATGGAAAGGGCCGGCAGCCGAGTTTAAAGGAATATCCATGGAGTTCCAGCTATATGGGAGATAGCAATGACAAAGGGTCCTGGAAACGGATGAGTTTCAAGGGAAACAAGGTGTGGGCCTCTGTTTCAGATACGGAAGAACTACGGGTCGAGCAGGGGAAGGTTCAGATCAAATACAGCCTTGACCAGGAATATGAATACCGGGTAAGCCCGGACAGCCTGGGTCCGGTAAGCGAGGCTGTGGCAAAGAATAAATCCAAAAAAGATAAAGCCAGTGAACCGCGGTCTTTTCTCCCCAAAAAAGACCCCGCGCCCCCTGCCGTGGAAGTACCGCCCGGGGTCATCGTGATCTATACGGACGGGGCATCATCCGGCAACCCTGGCCCGGCTGGCATTGGAGCACTGCTCTTATTCGGCGGCCATGAAAAGGAGCTCAGCGAATCCATAGGTGTCGCCACCAACAACATTGCAGAGCTTACAGCCATAAAGCGTGCCCTTGAAGAGCTGAAGAGAACGGATCTTCCCGTTGAGATCCATACGGATTCATCCTATTGCATCGGGGTTCTTACAAAGGGATGGAAGCCGAACATGAACAGCGAACTGATCCATGAAATACAAGCCCTGATGCAACGGTTTGGCTGTATCAGATTCATCAAGATCAAAGGCCATTCCGGCATTCCAGGCAATGAAAGGGCTGACAGTCTTGCCACCGGCGCTGTCAAAAAATAAAAAAAAGAACCGGCCTTAGTCAGACCGGTTCTTTAATTTTAACGCTAAAAAAGAGTGCAGTTATTTTTTAAGCTCTGCAAGCTCCTTCTCAAGCTCCTCGATCCTGCCTTTATCATCTGCTACAGGAGCCTCTACACCTTCGTCTTTTTTCCAGCTATCTTTGAGCTCGTCGAACCCAAGATAGAGAGCCAATCCTCCGCCCAGCAGAAGCACGGGAGGTAGAGCACCAGCCAGGAGCTGCAAAAATGCACCAAACCAAACCGCTATACCAATAATACCGAGAAGTACTGCAACAGCACCGCCAATCAATGTCTTCATACCTGTCCTCCTTACAGCTTTAGTGAAAGTACTTTATATAGATCGATGATAATAATTTGACACTACCTTTTTACATCTTTTAAGTGTTTCCAACTATCATATGAATCCGAGTAAATCAAGGCAATTTTTATACACAACTATTCTGTTGCCATCGAAAACAACCTCTGTTAAAGATGATAACTTATTTTAAACAACTGCCATTCCAGACCTTGATGGGAAGGTCAAAGGAAGATAATAATGAAACTTGCCTCACCCCTCAACCAAGCCGTCACCACGACAAGAAAAGCCCTACGCAATCGTATTGACGCCTTTCTCGAACACAAAAACGATTATTTTGCCTGTTTTTATCCGGGTTGCAAGAGCCCGGTGGCCTCGTTTTTTTTGGATAAAACATTTTCACGGATTCGCTTTGATCATAAAAAGATGGACAAGCTCCGGAAACTCAACGAAAAAGGAATTGTCGTTTATTCGGGAAAATACAAAACCCGTTTTGAGTTTCTTTACTTTCATTGGGCATTGAAGCGGGCTGGCCTCCCCTATCCCGAAATCGGGCTGGACATCGGCTTCCTTTTTCTCACCCCGTTGAAACGGTTGATTCAAACCTTAGTTTCCCAGCTGGACCACTTCCTCCACACCTTTAAATTGAAGGATCCCTACGATTCGGGTTACATTGCGACCGAACTCTCCAAAGGGCGTTCCGGATTTCTTTACCTTATTGAAAGAGAAGCGTTTTACCGGCAGTTTCTCAAGTCAAAACCCGACCCCCTCCTGGTTCTGATTGAACTCCAGAAACAACAGTCAACCCCGATCTTTTTTGTTCCCCAGACCATTGTATTCAGTGCAACGCCCATCAGGAGAACCCCGACCCTGTTCGACATCTTCCTTGGCAGCAATGAAAAGCCCGGAAAAATACGACGGCTGATCGCCCTGACCAAGAGCCCGAAAAATATCAGCGTCGAGGTATCCGATCCGGTTAACCTGAAAGAGTTCCTTGATCGCCGGGACATTCGAATGCTTTCCTCGGAATTCCAGGTTCAACCCCTTCGGAACCACCTGACAGATCTCACGAATCGCGAGAAGCGATGCGTTACAGGCCCTGTATTGAAAACCCGGGACGAACTCTTCCAGGATATCCTGACCGACAAGGATCTCCAGGAATTCATGAAAGATCATGCAATTTCAAAGGAGGAGCGCCTGGTCAACACCCGAAAAAGAGCCACGGCCTACCTTAAGGAGATTGCAGCAAGCTACAACCTCAACACCATCTACATGTTTGCAAAAGTGCTGACCTGGACCTTCAACAACATATTCGAGGGACTTGTGGTGGACCAGGACGGGCTGGACAAGATCAAGGAGGCGTCCAAGAAAGCCCCCCTCATCCTTGTTCCCTGCCACAAAAGCCATCTCGACTACCTGCTGCTCTCCTATCTCATGTTCAAAAACGCCATGCCCTGCCCCCATATCGCAGCGGGAAAGAACCTGTCGTTCTGGCCCCTGGGCCCCATCTTCCGTGGGGGTGGTGCCTTTTTCCTGAGGCGCACCTTTAAGGGGGCTGTTCTCTACTCAAAGATATTTTCAGCCTACATTGAAAAAATGCTCTCCGAGGGCTTTAACCTCGAGTTTTTCATCGAGGGGGGACGCTCCAGGACCGGAAAACTCCTCTCCCCCAAGCTCGGATTTCTTTCCATGCTCCTCAAGGCCCAGCAGAGCAAGACCTGCGATGACCTGCTCTTTGTTCCCATCTATGTTGGCTACGACCGGGTGCTTGAAGAGGATGCCTATCTCCATGAGATCGAGGGGGGAAAAAAGAACCCTGAGAATCTCTCCCAGCTCATCCGGGCACGAAAGTTTCTCAAGAAAAAATACGGCAAGGTCTATATCAATTTTGACGAACCCATCTCCCTGAAGGACTATATCGAGGAGAGCGGATTCGGCCAGAAAAACCTGAACGAGGCCGAGCACAAGCAGGTATGCCAGGGCATGGGGTATAAGCTTATCAACTCCATCAACTCCATCTCCATTGTGACCCCCCACGGCATCATCGCAAGCAGTATCCTCAACTCCCCGGGCAACAGGTTCTCCTACAAGGATCTTATGTTCAGGGTCGATGCCTACATGAACCTGCTGACCTTCTTTGGTGCAGAGCTTGCCGACACGCTGACCATTGACCCGGACCTTGCTTTCAACCATGTGGTCCACAGCTTTTTGTCCAGAAAATTCATCGAGCTTGCCGATGAATCAGATACAGATATCAACGAGACCACCCGGTTCATTGTCAAGGACAACAAACGACCGATCCTCGAATATTACAAGAACAATGCCATCTCGTTTTTCGTCCCTGCGGCGTATACGGCCATTGCCATTCTGAGGACGGACACCTTCCAGTTTTCATCCCAGGACCTTGCCGCAACCTATGGCTTTCTCCAGGACCTGTTTG
The DNA here is from genome assembly GCA_030145245.1 of Desulfobacterium sp. Lineage (GTDB taxonomy): Bacteria > Desulfobacterota > Desulfobacteria > Desulfobacterales > Desulfobacteraceae > Desulforapulum. The sequence goes on along the minus strand of JAQYWC010000003.1, from coordinate 50,152 downwards.
TGGATGAGTTCTCCTTTGATGAGGAGAAGAGCTGTGAGGATCATATCAACCACTGCCTCAAGGCTTTTGTGGAAGACGGCATCATCGTTCCCAACCAGGCACTGCCCGACGCCTTTAACATGACCAGCGAAGGGTTCAGGAAACTGAAGCTCTTTTCAAGCCTCTTGAACCCCTTCCTTGAGTCATATAAGGTGGCCCTGGTCTTTTTCGAAAGCTATCCCAGGGAGAAATTCGATGCAAAGGACAGAATCAAGAAGATCCAGTCCATGGGAGTAAAGATGTACAAACGCCAGGATATCGTTCTCAAGGAGTCCCTGTCCAAGGTCAACTACGTAAACGCCTGCACCTGTTTTACGAACAAGGGCATTGAGGGGTCTGAAAACATGGAGCAGATCGAATCATTCAAAAAGGTCATTGACCAGTTCCTCGAGCTAGCAGCGGTGAACCGTCCATGAAAGCGCTGATTCTTGCGGCAGGTTTTGGAACCAGGCTTCTGCCCTACACCCGGACACGGCCAAAACCGCTCTTTACCCTGGCAGGCACCTCAGTCCTTGGAATCACCATTGAAAAGCTCATCGGGATCGGCTGCACCGAGATCATTGTCAACACCCATCACCTCCACGGGCAGATCGAGGCGTTCATTGAGAAAACAGGTTTCCGGGTGCCGGTTCTGACCCGTTATGAACCGTGCATCCTCGATACCGGGGGAGCCATAAAGAACGTACGTGATTTCATGGGCTCCTCGGACTTCATGGTGATCAATGCCGACATTGTCACGGACATTGATCTTAAATCGGTGTGGCAGTTCCATTGCAGTGGCAACTGGCCGGTCACCCTTGTTCTCCACGACCGCCGGGAATTCAATAAGGTTAAGATCGACAACCAGGGATTTGTCACTGGATTCATTTCCAACAGCGAACCCGCCCCCCCCGTAACCGGGACGCCCTTACTCGCCTTCACCGGCATCCAGGTGCTCAGCCCGGAAATCTTTGACCACATGCCGGACAAAGAAGTCTTCTCCAGCATCGAGGTGTTTGACAGCCTTGCCCGGAAACATGGCTCTGTGCGGGCCCATGTGGCAGACGCCCCCTTTTGGGAGGATATGGGCACAACCGACGCCTACCAGCGAACCGCCCTCAGCTTTATAGCCCTGGCAGGGTTTAGCAATGGGAATCAGGATCCGGAAAGCGTCAATGTCGAAACCCTTGCCGGGGACGGATCTGACAGAAAATGGTTCCGTGCGAAAAAAGGGGACAGCTCCCTTGTGGTTTCGGACCACGGTATCTGCACAGATGACCCTGTCTGTGAAATCGATTCCTTTATCACCCTGGGCAACCACCTTTATTCAAAAGGGGTCCCCGTACCAAAAATCCTGGCCCGTGACCGGTTCTCAGGCATGGTGGCCCTGGAGGATCTGGGCGACACCCACCTTGCAACAGTAATACACTCCCTGACCTCAAAAGATGAAAAGGCGAAATGGTATTGCCGGGTGGTTGACCGCCTCATTGACTTTTCCCTCAAGGGGATAGAGGGGTTTGATCCGGCCTGGGCATTCCAGACCCCCACCTATTCCCGGGAGCTGATCCTGGATAAGGAGTGCAACTATTTTGCAGATGCCTTCTTAAAAGGATATTTGAATCAATCCCCCCCCATGGCACTTTTGGCATCCGAGTTTGAGTATATTGCAGACCAGGCCCTTAAAGGCGCTGTCCGGGGATTGATGCACCGTGACTTTCAATCCAGGAACATCATGGTAAAGGATGGAGAGATCTTTTTCATCGACTTTCAATCCGCAAGACAAGGCCCCCTCCAGTACGACCTCGCCTCCCTGCTGATCGATCCCTATGTGAATCTTGACCCGGAGATCAGGGAGGAGTTGCTCAATTATTGTATCCGTGCCCTGGCCCACCACATGGACATTGATGCCGAAGGGTTCATCCGATGCTATCGCCACTGCTGCATCACAAGGAATCTTCAGATACTTGGTGCATTCAGTTACTTAAGCATGGTAAAAGGAAAACACCAGTTCACGGAGTACATCCCGGCAGCCCTTTCAACCCTGAAAGCCTCCATCGGTTACCTGGAAAAAGAAAAAATACCAACGCTGAATGGCGTGATAGCAACACTATAAGGAGTTTCAATGGAAAAATTAGAATTGATGATAAATGGAATCCCGGGAAACCTGGCAATGACAATCGCAACCCACGTCGTCAACGACGACAGGTTCACCCTTGTCCCCTTCTCCCTGACAGGACCTGAAATTGAGGCTGACACCCACACCATCGACGGGGTCGAAGTAAGGCTTGTAAAGCCCCAGGAGCGTGACGCACTGATCAAGGAGATCCTTGAAGCCCATCCGCGGTTCATCACCATCGATTACACCCACCCCATGGCAGTGAATGCCAATGCCGAATTTTACGTGGACAACGGTCTTCCCTTTGTCATGGGAACCACGGGCGGAGACAGGGATAAGCTGTCAGACACCGTAAGCAAGGGTAAAATCCCGGCCCTGATCGCTCCAAACATGGCAAAGCAGATTGTTGGATTCCAGGCCATGATGGAATATGCAGCCACAACCTTTCCTGACCTGTTCAAGGACTACTCCCTCACCGTGGAGGAGAGCCACCAGCAGGCCAAGGCAGACACCAGCGGAACCGCCAAGGCAATGGTCGGCTACTACAACCGCCTGGGTACCCCCTTTTCAGAAGATGAGATCGAAAGGGTAAGGGATCCTGAAATCCAAAAGAACCTCTGGAAGATTCCGGAAGAGCATCTCTCAGGCCATGCATGGCACACCTACACCCTTACCTCCAAGGACGGGTCGGCCTGTTTTCAGTTCAAGCATAACATCAACGGCAGAAAGATTTACATTGACGGCACCCTGGACGGCGCCCTGTTTCTGAACGATCGGCTGATGCACGGAACCCCGGAGGAAACCTCTGCCAGGGTCTATACCATGATCGATGTTCTCAAGCTCTCAACCCAGTCTTAACAGCGGGACGTCCCTTGAGCACCTACTATAAATTCCTGTTGATACTGATTGCCCTGGCCTATCTGGCCAGCCCCATCGATCTCATCCCGGATCTTTTTATACCGTTTCTGGGATGGATCGATGACACCTTTCTCATCGGTCTTGTCATCTATTATCTGAGGTTTGGCAGGCTTCCTAATTTCTTTTACAGGGGTTCAGGCCAACGGGCCGGTCATACGCAACAGACCGGCTCTTCCACGGAGCACTCAGGGACTTCCACCGACAACCAGGCAGACTCGTCCTCTGATGCAAAGGCCTCGCAATCCCAACAAAAGCCCAAACAGTCGCCCCACGAGATCCTTGAAATCGACAAAAACGCAACCCGGGAAGAGATCCAGGCAGCATACAGAAGCATGGTAAAACAATACCATCCCGACAGGGTTGCCCACCTGGGAAAAGAACTCCAGGAGCTTGCCAACCAGAAATTCATCGAGATCAAAGAGGCCTATACATCAATGTTAAAAAGATAGCACTCTTTCCGGCGGTTATAGTGCCGGTCAAATGACATGATGCCGACCTTACCATTATTTATAAGTATCGGTATCAATTGGCCTGACCAGAGCAATAAAGCTTAATCCCGTTTCCGGACGATCATAACGGAACAGGGCGCTTTATGGGCAATTCGTTTTGCCACACTCCCAAAAAGGACCAGTTCCACTCCGGAAAGGCCGTAGGCCCCGAGGACGACAAGATCGATGGTTTCATCCAAAAGGTAGTTGAGGATCTCCGAAGAGACATGGCCGTCCTTGACGGCTATGACAAGGTCGATGCTGGAATCGATCTTATTTGCGTACTCTTCGACCATCTGGTCTTCAAGCTTCTGGACAAGTGCCTTGGAGGATTCTTCCGGAATTGCGATGTCGATATCCGTGACCAGCGGGTTGACAACCGGAGGAAGCACATGGAGAAGGTGGAGTTGGGCGTGGTACTTTTCTGCCATATCCACGGATGTTTTAAATGCATCGTCTGCATTTGATGAAAAATCCACACAACATAATATTCTCTTGATCGTCATTAAATAGCCTCCCTATAATAAAGCATTAATTGACAACAAGCTGGTGTTGCAAGATGGTTCAGTTAAGGTAGTGGATGGGCAGGTCCGCAATCCTCCTTGTCACATCCTCAAGGTTTGCCTCCATGGATTCCAGGGTGCGGCTCTGGGCGTTCTTGCTCTCCTGCCCGGAAGCCACCAGCCCTTCAATGGTTTCGATCTCAACATCACACACCTTGAACCTTGCCAGAAGCTTGTCACGGAAATCCCGTGAAATTGCCCTTGAAAGCGGTATGAGGTAGTCGCCGGTAACCGTGTCACTGTAGTCGGAAAGGTGGGCAAGCACTGATCGGAGCGCTTCCCTCTTGATCCTTGCTTCTGCTGCGTTCAAGGCGATGGGGCCGGATCGGGGAACTCTCTTTTTCAACACCCTTGCAAGGATTTCTGCCAGGGAAAAGAATCCGAACCGCGCCATGGAGTCAAACCGGATCCTGGCACTGTACCGGGTTGCAAACCCGGCCTTTGGCAGGCTCAGTCCGAGGATGCCCCGGATGGACCGGATATCGATGGGATCCGTGGCTGCCTCCGTGAAAAGCGCTGTTTCCGGCATCTGTTCGACAATGGAGGCGAACTCCATTGAAATCTCACAGGGGTTGATGTCATAGGAGCGATAGAGGGCCTTGAAATAACTTTCAATGGCCTGCTCCTGGTCCCGGGCAAACCCCACGATCTCAGCGTTAACGGTCTGGGTCATGAATGTATCAAGGGCCGCTTTGAACTCCTGGAACATAAGGTAGAGGGTGTTTTCAAACCCCTGTTCCATGAGATTGGTTTCATACCGTGACAGATCCATTCCGTACCCTTGGATGAAGCGTGTGACCGCCTTGGCAACGGTGCCCCTTTGGGGATCAAAAAGGGTTTCAGCCCCGGCTTTGATCTCCTTTTCAAGAACATCCACCGCACCCTCCATGGAGTTGTCCATGATGGCCTCAAGCTTCCGGGTCCGCTCGAGCATCTCCTTTAGTCTGTCCATTGCCGTCACAGCCTTGGAAAGGTCGGAAGAAAGAAGATCCGTAAAAATGGACAGCCTCTGTTGGGCATTGCCGGCAATCTGCCGGATCCGCTCCATGGGGTTGGCAACGGCAAGGTAAAACCCCTCGGTGTCGAGTCTCTGGGCAAGCCTGCGATTGAAACCTTCGGTCATGGTAGTGGTATACTCGACAAACTCAGGATACTCGTTCCAGAACTTTAGGGTGGTCCTGCCTTTCCGGGACAAGCTTGCTTTGGCCATGCTGAACAGGTTGTAGAGGGAAGAGAACGTATAAAGCTCGGGATCTTTTTTAATATAGGTCAGCTCTCGTTTGATCCGTGCTTCAACCCCCAGAAGATCATCCAGATTCTCATGCTCGTTCAGGTCGGCGTTAACGACAAAGACGATATTCTCCATCAGCCCCATGGTCTGAATGATCCTGAGAAAGTTAATGTCAGCCTGCCTCAGCCCGGACCGGCTGCTGACAAGATAGATGATCATGTTGGCCGATGTAAGGTAGTCCTGGATCTGGGCCATATGCACGGGATTGGTTGAATCGCTGCCCTGGCAATCGGCAATTTCGATCTTGGGATCAAGCCCCTCTGAGGTCACCTCAAGTTCTACATCCCTCACAAAAAAGGCAACGGCGTCATCGCCGGTAAACCGCTTGTGCTCTTCAAAGTGGGAACCTGAAAATTCGAGGCTGGCACGGTCGGCCTTTACAAGGTCCTTCACGGTTTCATATCCGTCCACAGCCCGGGTGATGGTGACGGATTCCGGACGGATTCCGGCGTCAGTAACCGATATGTTGGAAAAGATCTCCTGGTTAAAGGCGGACAAAAACGTCCGGTCCTTCTCCCGCCTCAAATCAAACCCGGGAACATCACCGGTTACCGCACGGTTCTTTTCAGGAAACAGAAGAAGCGCCTGCTCGATCTCCCGGTTGATCTCGTCCCATGATTTCAGGAAGATCCGCGCCTTCAGGTCCTCGCCCTTCCTGACCCGGGTTACAATGGAGGTGACCACCCCTGCCCCACGCTTCAACAGATCATCCTTAAGCCAGGAGTTGACAAAGGTGGTTTTGCCGGACTTTATGGCGCCCACCACCGCTATCCTCAATCTTCCTGATCGGATCCTTTCCGGAAGGGCGCAACAAAGGCTTACTGCGTCGTCAGCATTGTCGTCATACATTCCGGGAATTCCTCGCATGGTCTCAAGGGTCAAAGCGAGGTCCGAAGCTATTGTCTCGATGTTGTCTATAATTTTTTCATTGATCGTCATAAACTAATTATCAAGCCTGTCCAGCAGAGTCAGAAAGAGTTCCGATTTGCATCATGGTCTGTTCCCATCTCATACTAATGTCGGTTTTAAAAAGAATCTCCTCGGAGATGGCAAGGGACAACCAGGCGTTGTCCTTGATTTCGCTGTCAAGCTGCATAGGGCCCCAGCCTGCGCATCCGAGCAGAATTATGAAATTTTCCGGCCCCTTGCTCATTGCCACAGCTTCGAGGATGTCCCGGGTGTTGCTCAATCCCAGCCAGGGCGTTACATTCATGCACCCGTGCCAGTGAAACGGAGGGCCATGGAGAACAAAAACCCCGCTCGGTTGAACCGGCCCCCCCAGATGGATCTGAATCGAGTCAATAGAGTCGTCGAAGTCAATTTTAAGATCCTCAAACAGTTCCCGGCCCGTCAAAAGCGGGTGTATCCGGTTGATGATGAATCCCAGAGCCCCGGTTTCGTTATGCTCACACATGCAGGTTACAGTCTGAGCAAAATTCGGATCGGGAAGTCCAGGCATGGCCATAAGAAAATGACCTTTTAAATATCCTGTAGTTTTATCAGACATCTGTTTGCTCCGTATTTAATCTTGACATGAACCCCTTTGTATCAGATTATTAAATAGCAAAGTAATTATCAATGTTTTTTATCTTATTTATGCCCCCTGAAGTTACAGGGACGGGATCAACCATGAAAGAGACCAAGTTTAACACCGGGGATTTACACAGGATCTCCAACAGAACACCAGAAGCCAAGGAAGGTGGGAGGAAAGCCAAACCCGCCGTCGGTTTTGACACCATTCTCTCCAATACCCTCACCAACAACGATCCCGGCGAGGCGCTCACAGACGCAAATAAGGTCGAACTGTCCCCCCTTGGGGAGATCTTCACCCCAGCGCCGGCCTCCCTTGTGGACGACACTGACATTGACATTCCAACCGGGATCGACACAGCCCTGGACCTGTTCGAACGCTACACCGAACTTCTCGGTGATGCATCAAAGAGCCTCAGGGATATCGCTCCCGTTCTCACGGACCTGACCCAACAGGCCCAGCGGCTGGCAGAACAGGTTCAGACCGCTCCTTCAACGGACAACCGTCTTACGGCCATCATTGATCATATGCTTTCAACGGCCACCCTTGAACAGTTCAAAATGGAACGGGGCGATTACTCTGATCGTTAAAGCCTAACCCGGACAAACCAGAACCAAAAAAGTTTCCTGAGTCGAAGCTAAAATCACTGTTTTAGCCTTCCATAGACATCCTCAAACCGGACAATATCATCCTCCCCAAGATAGGTGCCGGACTGGACCTCGATGAGTTCCAGGGGAACCCGTCCGGGATTTTCCATCCTGTGCATCACGCCCAGGGGAATATAGATGGACTCATCCTCTTTCAGCAGAATCTCCTCTTCATCCTTTGTAATGATGGCCGTACCGGAAACAACGGTCCAGTGCTCTGCCCGGTGATAGTGTTTCTGCAAGGACAACTTGGCTCCGGGCTTTACCGTGATCCGCTTGACCTGGAACCGTTCGGAACAGTCCACGGTCTCGTAGCATCCCCAGGGACGATAGACCGTTCTGTGATTTATAGCCTCGGACCGGCCTTCCTTCTTCAGGGCCTGGACAAGGGTTTTAACATCCTTGACCTTGCTCCTGGAAGCCACCAGCACGGCATCCTTTGTCTCAACCACCACATGATCTTCAAGGCCCACAGCCGCAACCAGCCGGCTCTCGGAATAGAGGTAGGAGTTTTTCACATCAGAGAGCAGCACATCTCCCTTGACCACGTTATTGTTCTCATCCTTGTCCCCGGTCTTCCACAGGGCATTCCAGGAACCAAGATCGTTCCAACCGGCCTCAAAGGGAATCATCACCCCTTTTTCCGTATGCTCCATCACGGCATAATCGATTGAATCCGAGGGTGACCAGGCAAAACTCTCCTTGTCAAGCCTGAAAAAATCAAGGTCTTCCACACCCTTTTCAATGGAGGTCCTGCAGCTTTGAACGATATCCGGAACAAAAAGCTCCAACTCCTTGATGATGGCTGACGCCTTGAACATGAACATCCCGCTGTTCCAGCAGTAATCTCCTGAAGCCAGGTACTCCTGTGCTGTTTCAAGATCCGGCTTCTCAACAAAGGCCTGGAGGGACCAGGCATGGGAGGAGCCTTCCACCTGGGGGCCTTTCTTAATGTAACCATAGCCTGTTTCCGGGGAGTCAGGAACAATGCCGAAGGTTACAAGACCGCCGTTGTCGGCATGGATCTTTCCATGGGTGATGGCCTGGTGAAAGTTTGAAATATTTTCGATGACATGGTCGGCCGGCAGCACAAGGAGCACCGGATCCCGGTCATGGGCAAGGGCCTTGAGAGCAGCGACACAGATGGCCGGCGCCGTATTCCGGCCAACAGGTTCAAGCAGGATGGAGCATGGTTTTACATCTATCTGCCTGAGCTGTTCGGCGGCCATGAACCGGTGCTCTTCGTTGCAGACGATAAGGGGGTCTGAGACGGCATCATGCTGTTCCAGTCTCAGCACCGTATTCTGAAGCATGGTGTGTTTATCGGTAAGACACAGCATCTGTTTCGGGTAAAGCTGCCGGGATAGTGGCCAGAGCCTTGTTCCGGAACCGCCTGCAAGTATTACGGGTGTTATCATATCTGTCCTTATCTCCTTGTAAATGGGGGTAAACGTCATTTTAGATATTACACTTTCAAGGTTTATGCAAGGAGAAGAGTCATGGAAAAACCCGCTTTAATGTTGATTCAAACGTTGACTTTTGCAGCTATACCTTTATAGTCCCATTTTTGCGGCTTAAAACAACAGAACGAGGTAACCCCCTTTACATGACCGACACAATCAGTGAGCTTAAAGAAAAAATCCACGCCCTTGAAGCGGAACTCAAGACCCACCCCAGGCAGACAGACCTGACAACGCCCGATTCCCAGCGCTATTCAGGCCTTTTCAACAGAATCCTGGACGCCGTTTACATCCTTGATTATTCAGGAAATTTCATCGATGCAAACCGTTCCGCACTGAGGATGCTCGGATTCTCAAGGGAGGAGCTCAACTCCCTCAACTTTTTCGATCTCATCCCAAAGGAGCAGATGACCTTTGCCAAGGACATTCTCATGGACAGGAACAAGATGAACGAATTCACCGAGTCCATTGATTTTTCAGTCCAGCGAAAAGACGGAACCCACATCTGGATCGAAACAAAGGCAAGGATCGTCTTTGAAGCCGACATCCCCGTTGAGATCCACGGCATTGCCGTTGACATCACCCAGCGTAAAAAACGTGAAAACGAACTGAAGAAACAGGAAGACGACCTCAAGCTTGCCCTGAACGGCGCGGACCTGGGCGTCTGGCACTGGAACATAAAAACCGGCACCTTGTCCATGGAAAAGGAGTGGGGAGAAAAAATGGGTCTTTCCGCCACCCAGACCATCAACTTCGATACCTGGGAAGAGTGGATTCACCCGGAAGACCGGAAACTCGTAAAGCAGGGATTCATCACCCATTTGAAAGGAGAATCAAACACCTTTCAGGTGGAGCACCGGCTCAGGGCCTGTGACGACAACTGGATCTGGGTCACCAGCCGTGGCAGGATCGTTGAAACGGACGAATCGGGAAACGCCTTGCACATGGCCGGCACCTACCATGACATCTCCTACCGGATTCAGATGGAGAACGCCCTTCGAAAACGCCAGGCAGAGCTCCAGCAAAATGCCCTTCACCTTGAAGAGTCCAACACGGCCCTGAGGGTGCTCCTGAAACAGCGGGAACACGACCGCAAGGAACTTTCCGATAACGTGGTCTCCAACGTCAAGGAACTGGTGCTTCCCTATCTGGATAAAATCGTTTCCCAGCCCCTTACCGAGAAACAGTCCGCCTATCTGGGGGCGGCCAGAACGACCCTCAACGAGATCGTATCTCCCTTTGCAAGGAATCTTGCCTCCAAGCTTCACAACCTGACCCCCATGGAGATGCGGGTGGCAGGTCTTGTGAGACAGGGAAAGACCACAAAGGAGATTGCAGAAATCCTCAACCTATCCAAGGGCACCATCGATTTCCACCGGGACAACCTCCGGACAAAAACCGGCATCAAGAATCAAAAAGTCAACCTGAGGACTCATCTGCTTTCCCTCTCCTGATCCAGAGCGCCAAGACAGAATATAGGGTTTTTCCCCATATTCCCCCTATACTCTTCCTGTATTGTCTTTTTCCCCATTTATGACATTCTCTGCTTTCTCTACCTGTACCGACTAGAACACGTACAGGTAGAAAAAAATGACGACTATTCAAACTTTTGCAGGAACGGATGATGATGAAACGACTGTTGGTATTTTTTTTAGTGATGACCTCCCACACAGCCTTTGGGGGAATGGTAGACAATTATGGGACAGGATCAAAGGCAACCGCCCTGGGTGGCGCCTTCTCAGCCAAGGCTGATGATCCGTTTGCGGTTTACTATAACCCGGCCGGTCTTGCCCGGATCGAAAAACCCATGATCAGTGCAGGCACCCTGGTGGTCTCTCCTGACATGACGGTCAGGGATTTCAAAGTCGAAGGCGGCATCTCCTCCCAGGACCCAAGGCTCCAGGCACCCAGGGATTTCGACAACAAGACCAAGGCCCTTATCAGCCCCCACCTGGGTTTTGCCATGCCCGTGAGCGAACGATTCACGTTTGGTATTGCAGCCTATGCCCCCTATGGTATGGCAGTCGAATGGGAGGATGATCTGTCCACCACTCCCGGCGGATACAACTCGTTTAACTCCTATTATGTCAGGGAGGTGGTCACCCCGTCCCTGGCCTACAAGTTTTCTGATATGATCTCCATCGGTGCCGGCGTCTCCCTTGGCCGCTCAAAAACAGGCAACGACTGTTTTGGTGCAAGCTTCGGCGGCCTGAGAAACGAGGCCGCCCTGGAGGATGACTTCAACTATTCCTTCAACTTCGGCATCATGGTCGCCCCCATGGACAGGCTGACCCTTGGCCTCACCTACCGGGGCAGAACGGAAACCGACTTTGAAGGAGACCTGAAGGTCGAAGGCATGGGCAAAGTCGCCAAGGTGGAGCTTGAGTACGACCATCCCGAACAGGTCCAGGCCGGTATCTGCTATGTTGCAGGCAAGAACAAGACCCTCTCCCTTGAAGTCGATGTGGTATGGACCAACTGGAGCATCAACCGCAGCCAGGCCCAGCAGCTGACGTTTAAAGAGGGCATCTACCAGGCAGTTCATCTGCCAAAGAACTGGAACGACACAGTCCCCAGAAACTGGGACGACACCACCCAGTTCAGGTTTGGTGCCGAATGGCAGGCACTGGAATGTCTCGCCCTGAGACTCGGCTATTTCTATGATCCCACACCCGTACCCGATTCCTCCATGGATTTCACCTGGCCCGATGCTGACAAGCAGACATGGTCCCTTGGTGCCGGATTTGAATTTGGCAACTACACCATCGACTCGGTGTTTTCCTACTCCAAGACCGATGGGAAACGCTATATCAACGGAGACAGCGACAGCCTCAACCACAGCTACGACAATCCCATGGACCCCACCAATCCCGCCCTGGCAAGTTTTAATGCAGAAGGCGAAGTGTGGACCTGCGGCATGACCCTGAGCTACCACTTCTAGATAATTCTCCAAGGCAGGACCGGGCCATGCCCGTTCCTGCCTCAGCAAAATCCCCTCCCCCACCCAAAATAACTTTCGGCTGCCTCCTTTGTTAAATCCCAACCCATTAATAACTTTGCCAAACTGCCTCAAGTCTGTTCCACTCCTGACATTGAGTTGGTAGGGTATTTGTGGACACTTTCTTAGAGTGGGTTAAAAACCCACATGGAGATGTCAAACGAATAATCATGGTGGCGGAATAATAGGAGGCACGGTAATTATTACCGTGTACTTGTTCGAAAGAAGATATCAGACCGTTAAAAAATCGTTTGTTACCATCGGCAAGGTAAATAGAGATTGTGACGTTCTTTCCGATGATATCGTCAAAAGGAACCGAAGAATATTCGAAAAACAGATCCAGAGGAAAGTGAAAATTTTGCGACAGGCCTTCCTGCCCGGAGAGTAAAGATTATAAATTATTTTTTCAGCAGTTTCTTTTTACTCTTTTCAAACTCCTCTTTTGTAATAACATCATTATTATAGGCCTCTTGAAGATCGATCAGTTCCTGGCCAAGGGTTGTACTGCTTGCTTTGATTTCAGCCCCCCCTCCTCCACAGCCTGTCAGATTAAAACTTGCAAACAGAATAACGCCTGCCACGAGCAATACACTAGCGGATTTCATAACATCTCTCCTTTTTATATTTGTCATTGAGCGCAAACAAACATCAAAACAAATTCGTTACGATTTTTTATGAAAAACAATGAGCTGTTTTTGGAATAAAGGGAAACACGTTACCAAAATGAACTCCAGTAAAACACAAATCCATACTAATTTCCATAAAATTCCCCTTATATTTTATATGGCGGTCATTATTCGCTGTTAGGTATTTCAATCCTTTTATCGCCTATTATAAATATGACCTTTGGAATACGTTTATCCACCTTGAAACCGTATGCATAATAAGCCATGTCAGTCGTTCCAATCCCGGGAACAGTTCGGAAAATTTGTGAGGAATTAATTTCTTAGATTCATATTACCTCCTAAATTACTGATCAAGGCAGGCATTTGACTTACGCCCAATGCCTGCCACTGTATATATCCGATCAGATCATCGGGAATCGGCCCGTGTGAGATAAATCAGCTGATGATGAGATCAACAAAACGGGGAGGCTGGCCATCCTTGAGTTCCACAAGTCCCCGGTTTGAGATGTGGAGTTCTCCCAGAACCACCAGACCCAGAAGGCTCAGGGTCATCTCCATGGATTGGTGGACGCATCCGGCCTGTTCCATGGCCTCTTCAACGGAATCCACCTGATCTGCCGCTGTGTCAATGGATTCAAGGCTCATGAGCCCTGCCAGGGGAAGGGGCATGTGCCCTGCCACCTTGTAGTCCACAACAACGGCGGTTCCGCCCTTTGATTCAATAACAGTATTGGCTGCAAGGGCCATGGCCGCATCATCCGTACCGATCACAAGTAGATTGTGGCAGTCGTGGGACACGGTTGAGGCGTAGGCTGCCCCCGGTTTCATGCCCGTACCCGAGACAAACCCCAATGATTTGGGATGGGTGATCTCGTCTGCGTGGCGATAGAACATGCCGATCTTGGCAAGGTCTTTCTCCGGATCTGCTTTGAGTTCACCTGCCTGGGGAACCATGGCGGCTGTTTCCGCCTTGGTGAAAACCATTCCCGGAACGATGCGCATCACCCTCACCGTTTGGGGCGCGGTGCCGGCAACCGGGATGGAAAAGTCCCCCGGGTTGAGGGGGGAAAGATGCACCGTGTTCAGCGCCCATTCAGGGTAGTCATATTTCGCCATGTCAAAGGAGAGGGTTCCCTCCTTTGCGACGGTGACTCCGTCGCTGATGACCCTGTGGATGTTAAAGGACTGAAGGTCGTCCATGAGAAGAATGTCCGCAGCCCTTCCAGGGGTGAGGGAACCGATCCACCGGGATTTTTCCAACAGCTGGGCCGGGTTGATGGTGACCATCTGGATGGCCTGAACGGGATTGACGCCCAGGGATACAGCCTTTCGCAATACCCGGATCAGGTGGCCTTCATCCCGGATGGTGGCGGAGGTCACGTCATCGGTCACCAGGGTGAAAAACCGTGTGTCGATTCCGGGGTTATCGGTGACGGCAGTGATCAGGTTGGGAAGATCGAGCCATGCAGAGCCGTACCGCTGCTGAACATACATGCCGAGCTGGGCCCGCCTCAAGGCACCGGCTGAGGTGGTGCTCTCATGGCAGGAGGTCATGCCTGAGGCGATAAAGGCGTTCAATCCGGCGTTCAGGTCTTCACCGGCATAGTGGCCTGTGAGGACACGATCTGCACGAATCCCCTCCCCTGTGATATCATGGACCGTGGGATCTCCAAATATGACCCCGGGGAAATTCATCTGCTCACCCTGGAGCTGGGCCCATCCGTTCTCATACCCGGTCTTCACCTCCTGTGGTCCGATCACGGCGCCGGCATCCTCCATCCCCGGAAGGGAGGGAACACACACCGGCATGGCCGTGAGCACCTTGATGGGGATGCCCTCGGAACTCTGCTTAAAGAGTTCCACAGCCCTCAGGCCCAACACATTGGTCATCTCATGGTTGTCAGGGCAGATGGTGGTGGTTCCATGGGCCAGGACGCCTGCGGCAAAGGAGCGAAGGTCCACCATGGAGCTTTCAACATGCATGTGGGAATCGATGAGCCCGGGTGCGAGATACCGGTTTTCGGCATCGATGATCTCGGTGTTTTCATCGGTCATGATGTGGGAGGCGTCCCCCACCAGGGCGATAAATCCCTTGTATACGGCAACATCGGTGTTTGCCTGGATCTGGGCGGTTATGACATTGACAAGGCGCCCGTTCCTGATAACAAGATCAGCCGGCCGGCGGCCCATGGCAACGTCTGCAAGCTCCCTTGCAACCTGATCATAGGCAAATCGTTTATATTTTTCTGACATATGGGTACTCCATTTTTATATTTTCAGTAACACAGTGTTCAAGTGGTATCTTTACGTTTTACCAAACTTGAAGAACGACGACAACATCAATGATATTGCAGGGGAAACCACTGCCCTTAATTTGCCTGGGCAAGGATCTCCGACATATATTTGTACAAGACCATGGCTGTGCCAGGTGCTTCGGCTTCCATCCTTGCAAGGGCTTTGCGGGAAATCACGGCCACCATGGCTTGATGTTCGGCCAGTGCGGTATATGTGGACCGCCAAGGGGCCCAGGCCGCCTTGGGTACAATGATTCTGCCAGGACCAAGGGAGGTCAGCCTGCATTGTTTTTCCTCTGTATCCGTTACAAAAATAGATATGCTTCCCCAGAGAACAAAGATGACACCATCATGCTCCTCTCCCTCTTTGACCAGGAGCTCCCCAGGGACCACCTTTTTTTGTACAAGATAGGAATTCACGCGTCCCATAATTTTCTCAAAACGTTCCTGCTCCTCCAGACGTGCATCGAGATCATCTACAGCCGCATTAAAAAGTTCCTCCCTGGCCTCAATTCCATCAGCCGAATTGCGGGTGAGGATATCCCGGTGTTTCGCAAGCAAATTATTTTCCCCGGATTCCAGGGCATGGTCCAGGTTCTCATGGGTGCTCACCTGCGCCATGACTTCAGGGGCAGCATTACGTTTCAAAAGGTCCATAACGCGGTCCGGGGCAGCGGCAAAGGACACGGTAATCCCCTTGGCCAGAGCCTGCTGGGCAATACGTTGAAAGGTGTTCACACTAGATATGTCAACCCCCTGAATTTTTGTAAGATCCAGAATAATATGCTCTGGGGGGGGCTCCTGTTCAAAAAGTTCTTTGACCTGTTTACCCAGATAATAGGTAGACCCGAAAAAAAGATAACCCACAAGTTTAAATACAACCCAGCCGTGACCATCCCGGGAAATCAACGTTTGATCCGGAATGGACCGTTCCCGGCGACTGTGCAGGGTTGCCAGTGTTTCCTGGTCTCGTATGACAGGAATACGGGTGAACCTCACCATAAAGATGACAATTGTGAGGCCAAGCCCCAGGGAGACCCCCAGGAGGAATCCCTGGCTGACAATGCTCAGCACAATGGCAAGGACAATGATATAATCGGAAGGGGTGAGTCGCTTCCAGCCTGAAAAAATCCATTCCTCAACAAAAAACAGGCCAAGGAGGAACAGCAGCCCTCCCAACAAAGGTTTAGGAATAAAAGTGAGGGCCTGGGTGCCGAAAAAGAGAACTCCCAGACACACAAGGGACGCTGTAACGGGAATGATCCGTGAGGATATGTTGCTCCTGGGACCTAACATGCTCAATGAAAGGGTTCCATACCCGGCAAATCCACCTCCGAGTCCGGCCAGTATATTTCCGGCTGCCTCAACTTTGAGTTCTTGATCAAGATCGATATCCTGCCGGGCCCCCAGTTCCATGCCGTTGATGTTGAGAATCATCCCCACAAGGGACAACAGGGCAACGGTGAAAATATTGGGAAGTTGTTTAAACAGTATGGCCCAGTCGATCATTCCTGCTGTTTCGGCAGTAAAGCCGGGCCAAAGTTGCCCGGATGGCATGGCTGCCGGCAGCCATCCCTGGGAACGTATCCCGGGAATGGAAAGGTCGAAAACAAGCACAATCAGAAAAAATAGAATCATCCCGGCAAGCATGGAGGCTGGAAGAATGAGAAAATGCGAACTATACCGCATGAGCATGAATACTGTAAACGCAAACATCACCCCGGGTCCCCAGTGGATGAACATGTCCATGGTCAGGAAATGCGGGAGGGAGGACAAGGTGAGGGAGGTATCGGTCATCACGCCGAAACTTCCCAGGACAAGCATGACACCGCTGCCGGCAAGGAATCCGCCGATGACTGGAAACGGGAGAAAACGGGCAAAGTTGGACAGTTTGAATTTTCCGATTAGCCAGAAGAAAAATGCCGTTACCAGGGCCGAGGCCATGACCGTTCCAGCAACCGTTGCAAACATGATTTCCGAAGAAGCCGCAGGAAGAGCTGCCACAATGGAAGCCGCGGCAACGGAAAGGATGGCTACGGGGGTGTCCTGGGGAAGGCTGACCATGGTTAAAAAAGGACTGAACATCCCGGTCACAAGACAGAGGGCCCCAGCACCGAAGATACACATCCCGGCGGCCCTTGGCGCATAACATGACAAGGGACCGGAAAAAATAATATTTGCAAAAGAGACTTCCACAATAACGAGGATAGCCCCGATGATCAGTCCCTGGATGAGACCCGGGATCAGTTTTGGAGACAGAATGTCCCTGAGCAATTCCTTGGTACACCGAGTAATGTGAGCATGCATTGTACGACCACCATCCTTTTATCTGTTTTTTTTAATCCGGGCTGCATTGTACAGGATATTAAACCATATTCAACAGATAATCACATGGACAAGCCTGCCGGCCCTTGGGATTGTTAAAGGGTATTGTCTTTGAAACAACGGCATGCTAAGAAAACAAGCTGTTCAATAATAAAATGAGAGGACCCACAACATGGATCTGAACATAAAAGACGAGGTGGCCGCACTGAACCTGGGGAAAAAGATCAGGGGCCTGAGAACACACCAGGGCCTGACCCTTCAGGCAATTTCCGATCGGACCGGTCTTTCCAAACCCCTGCTCTCCCAGATTGAAAACAATATTGCGGCCCCGCCCATTGCAACCCTGATCAAAATCTCCAACGCCCTGGGGGTCAAAATAAGCCATTTTTTCCAGGACCAGACAAGTGAAGAGCGAATTGTCGTGGTCAGAAAGGACGAGCGCCACGGGCTGAAGAAACTCTCCCACCACGACCACGACTATTCCAACATCGGTTATAGCTACGAATCCCTGGCCTACCCCATGACCGACAAACACATGGAGCCCTTTATCGCGGAATTCGCCCCCCATGACAAGAGCAAACGGTTTTATAACAACCACAAGGGAGAGGAATTTCTCTTTGTCCTTGAAGGCCGGCTGGAGTTCAGGGGAGGCAAAACCTCACACATCCTGGAAGCGGGCGACAGTATCTACTTTGATTCCAGCATCTCCCATGCCCTGGGGGCGATCAAAGAGCCTGCCAAAGCCCTTGTCATCGTATTTACCCCCAAGTAAATTCCTATCCCATATCCCAATGCGGTTCCATATCCGGGGTGTAAGAGCCGAAACGGGCCGCCCCATTGCATTTGGCCCGGGTCAGAAGCATGGCCTGGGCCGTCGCCCTGTTTTCCGGCTTTCCCTCCCATACGCCAAGTGGTTGTTCTTGCAGGGCCCGGCCGTAGGAAAAACTAAGTTCCCAAGGTGCGGGACCGATCTGGTTCATGGCGTTCAAATTGGCAGTAGCCTGTTGGGAGGTCTGCCCGCCGGACAAGAAGGCGATACCTGGGACCGCAGCAGGAACGCTTCGCTTGAATATTTTAATGGTCTTTCGGGCAACGGTTTCCACATCCGCCCGGTCCGGGCAGGCGTCCCCAGGGGTAACCATGCTCGGCTTGAGGATCATGCCTTCGAGGACGACCCGTTGAAGTAAAAGTTCGTTGAACAGTAACGCCATGGTCCGCTGGGTGACCCGTTCGCAGGCCTCGATATCGTGGGTGCCGTTGATCAGAATTTCCGGTTCCACGATGGGGACCAGGCCGGCCCGCTGGGACAGGGCCGAATACCGGGCCAGGGCATGGGCATTCAGGGCAATGCATAATTTTGAGGGTTGATGGTCGCCGATGCTCAAAACCGCTCGCCACTTGGCAAACCTAGCGCCAAGTTCCCGGTACTCATCCAGTCTGGCGGCCAGTCCGTCCAGGCCCTGGGTTATCTTTTCGTTCCGGGTCTCAGGGATCAGGGCAAGCCCCTTGTCCACCTTGATGCCGGGAATAATTCCTCTGTCGGACAGCAGTTTCGGAAATGGAGTGCCGTCCCCGGCGGATTGCCTGAGGGTTTCTTCGAACAGGATCACACCACTGATGTGATTTTCGATTTCCGGGGCGGTGAATAACAGTTCCCTGTAAAACCGTCGGTTTTCCTCTGTGGACTCTACTTTAATGGTGTCAAATCGTTTCTTGATGGTCGGCGAACTTTCGTCGGCTGCCAAGATCCCCTTGCCTTTGGCCACCATTGCAGTGGCTGTGGACTCAAGCGCTTGAATTTTTTCGCGGGTTAAAAAATTAGAATCTGTCATGGCGGTTTCTCCTTTTGGCTCAACAATATGAGTTTTGAAATCGCATTTTCACATATCCCGACGGCATTGTCGCACAATAGTAAATACAGGACAAGTGATTTGAAGCGGGTCAAATTCCCGGGGACTCATCTCATACGTGCTGATTTCCTTTTTTTTTTAAAAGGTCTGACATAACAATTGTCTTGGGGAGATGGCCATGTTAAAAAGCAAGTCATTTGAGTTTAAAAGAAAGGACCATCGCCCCCTATGATTTTTTCCTTGACTTTTCAAATTACACCCCATAAGGTTCCGTTTAAATAAACTATTTTCAGTATCATCAAACACTGCGCGACCGCTGAACAAAGGTCCGTAAACAGGCAGCGATCCTGTCACAGGAGCAGCACCATGCTTGAGATACGATTCCACGGCAGGGGGGGACAGGGAACGGTCCTCGCCTCCATATCACTGGCCAAAGCTTTTTTTGATTCAGGTTTCCATGTGCAAACCTTTCCCCTGTTTGGTGTGGAACGGCGCGGCGCGCCGGTTGAAGCCTATTTGAGGATTGCCCGGGAAAAAATTTTTATACGGAACAATGTTCACAAACCTGACCACCTCGTCGTAATGGACGCGAAGCTCCTTCACAGCACCGATGTCACCCAAGGGCTGAAAAAGGATGCCACCATCCTGATCAACTCCCCGTTACCGCCGGACAACCTTGAGACTTACAGCGGGTTTCACCTCAGCATCGTTGATGCGGCAAAGATCGCACTGGCCAACGGCCTTGGCAGCAAAACCCGGCCCATCATCAACACGGCCATGCTGGGCGCGTTTTCAAAAACCATGGAGATGCCGGATATCTCCCATATCAAAAAAGCGATACGCAAGGAAGTTCCGGTGAAACAGGACCAGAATGTCCAGGCCGCCCTGGATGCCTATGATTCGGTCCGGCCAGTCTGAGGAGGAACCATGAAGGATAGACTTGAAAATTCGGTATCACTTTTTATTCCAAAATCCAATGCCTCGTCCCGTCTCAACAAAACCGGTTCCTGGCGGTTTGCAAGGCCGGTGTTCCAGGACCGGACCGCGCCCTGCAGCGCATTTTGCCCTGCCGGCAACGATATCCCGAAAATCGAGCACCAGGTGGCATCGGGTGATATCCCAGGCGCCTTCACCACCCTGATGCAGGAGACGCCCTTCCCCTCCACCTGCGGAAGGGTCTGTTTCCATCCCTGTGAAGGGGCATGCAACCGGGCTTTCCAGGACTCCCCGGTGGCCATCCGCTCCCTGGAGCGGTTTGTGGGAGATACTGCCCTGGAACTCGGGTTAAAGCCAGGGCTCAAACCCCTGTCGTCAAACACCCGAAAGGTGGCCATTCTGGGGGCCGGCCCGGCAGGGCTCTCCGCCGCCTATTTTCTCACCCTTCTGGGGTTTACCTGCGAAATTTTTGAACAGGCTGCGGAAGCGGGCGGGGTCCTGAGGTGGGGCATCCCCTCCTACCGGCTTCCCAAGGAGATCCTGAAGCAGGAGATCCACAGGATTCTCTCCATGGGTATCACCCTTCATACCAACCATGCCCTGACACCGGAGTTCATAAAAGAGACCCAGGGAACCTATGAAGGGATTTTCATCAGCCCCGGACTTTCCCAACCCCGGCCCCTTGGAATTCCCGGAGAAGAACTGATCAGGGACGGCATCCAGTTTCTGAGAAAGGTTCAGACCGGTTCCCCGGTTATCCCGGATGGTAAAATCGCCGTCATCGGGGGCGGCAACACCGCCATTGACGTGGCAAGGTCACTCATACGCCTGGGGGGCCGCCCGGTGATCATCTACCGGAGACGCCGCCAGGACATGCCCGCCTTTGCCCATGAAATCGATGCCGCTGAAAACGAAGGGATCGAGATCATGAATCTTACCGCCCCAATGGCCATTGAACAGGAGGGGGCCGCCTGCCGGCTGACCCTCCAAAAAATGATCTCCCTGGAATCAGACAAAGGGGGACGGCCAGGGGTTACGCCTGACAAGGCCAGGCCATTTGTCCACACATTTTCCGCGGTCTATTCCGGCATCGGTGCCCGGGTCCATGGAGAATGGACCTCCCGGAAGAATGTCCGGGAGATGAAACTCAGCCACCTCACCCTTAGTTTCAGGGACCCACTCCTGCTGTTCGGCGGTGATCCTGTAAACCAAAACCAGAGTGTGGCCGACGCCATTGCCTCAGGCAAACAGGCAGCCATTGCCCTGCACACTTATATGGAAGGTGGTCGGGGGCCCATTAAAGAAACCCTGGAAACCTGCCGGACAGGCAACAGGAACAATCTCTCCATGGAGATCTATCTCCTGGGCGCAAGAAGCGAAAGAAGCCGCCGGGTGGTAAGCCCGGAAGAGATCAACCGGGATTATTTTGAGACCGCTTTGAGGCAGATGCCTGAAACAGCCCCCCTGAACAGCGCCGTGTCTTCCTTTGACGAGATAGAAAAAACCTTTCCAAGAAAAGATGCCCAGGCCGAAGCAGCCCGGTGCTACCAGTGCGGATATTGCAACGAATGTGACAATTGCAGGATCTTCTGCCCCGAGATCTCCATTTTCCGTGCAAAGGGGGTCAGAAATATTGACCTGGACTATTGCAAGGGATGCGGCATCTGTGCAGTGGAATGCCCCCGGGGCGCCATCACCATGGAGGAGGAAAAATGAAAACGGTCATTGAAGGAAGCCACGCCATGTCCGAGGGGGTGAAACTTTCCAGGGTCCAGGTGGTTTCCGGCTACCCCAT
This sequence comes from Desulfobacterium sp., assembly GCA_030145245.1. GTDB lineage: Bacteria > Desulfobacterota > Desulfobacteria > Desulfobacterales > Desulfobacteraceae > Desulforapulum. Next base: position 28,296 of record JAQYWC010000003.1, on the reverse strand, counting down.
CACCCCCCAGACCCATATCATTGAAGAGATTGCCGCCTTCTGCTCCGACGGCCGCATGGAGGCCACCTTTATTCCAGTGGAGAGCGAGCACTCGGCCATGGCCGCCATCATCGGGGCTGCCAGCACCGGGGTCAGGGCCTTTACCGCCACCTCCTCCCACGGCCTGGCCCTGATGCACGAACTTCTCCACTGGGCCTCGGCAGCCCGGCTGCCCCTGGTGATGGGCGAGGTGAACCGGGCCCTGGGACCGGGCTGGAACATCTGGACAGACCAGACCGACTCCCTGGCCCAGCGGGACACCGGCTGGCTTCAGCTCTATTGCGAAGATGGACAGGAGGCGCTGGACACGACCATCTTCGCCTACCGGCTGGCCGAACTTGTGAACCTGCCGGTCATGGTGATCATGGACGCCTTTTTCATCTCCCACACCTTTGAACCGGTCTCCATCCCCTCCCAGGAAACGGTGGACCGGTTCCTGCCCCCCCTTGAGCCCCGGATCGCCCTGGATACGGACAATCCCTTTGCCCTTTTCCAGATGGTTCCCCCGGCCTTTTACATGGAGATGAGGGAAAGCATCCAAAGGGGCATGGACCAGGCCCTTGCCATCTATGACCAGGTGGAGGATGAATTTGAAGCTGAGTTTGGCAGGCGGTACGGGTTGATTGAAACCATTGGCTGCGAGGATGCCGACATCATCCTTGTCACCTCAGGATCGGCCACCAGCACGGCACGCCAGGCCAGGATGGAACTTGAAGCCAGGGGAGAACAGATGGGCATCCTGAAGATGAAGACATTCCGGCCCTTCCCCGTTCAAACCGTGCAAAGGGCACTTTCCGGGGCAAAGAAAGTTGCAGTCCTGGACAGGAATTTCTCCTTTGGGGCCGGCGGCATCTTTGCCCAGGAGATCAAGTCCGTGCTTCAACCCCTTAAGAACGCACCCGTGGTGTTCAACTATATTGCAGGACTTGGGGGGCGGGACATCACCACCGAAACCATCATCAGCCTCTATGAACAGACAAAAGAAAGGCAGGCTCCGGAATCGGCCTGGGACTGGGTGGGGTTAAACCCCTATGACCACCAGCCCAGCTGACCTTCTGCCATAACCAGAAAGGAGACGCCCATGCTTAACCTCAACATACCGGACAACAGCCTGACCGAACCGGGCAACATGAGCTGTCCCGGCTGCGGCGCCAGCATCGCCATGAACCTGGCCCTGAACGCCCTGGGAAGGGATACCATCATCGTGATCCCGGCCTGCTGCTGGGCCATCATTGCAGGCCCCTACCCCATCTCATCCCTGAAAGTGCCGGTGCTGCACACCGCGTTTGCATCGGCAGCGGTCACGGCCAGCGGCGTCCGGGCCGGGCTCAACATAAAGGGAGACACAAAAACCACGGTCATGGCCTGGGCCGGGGACGGCGGCACCTTTGACATCGGCCTCCAGTCCCTGTCCGGTGCGGCAGAAAGAAACGATGACATCATCTTTGTCTGCTACGACAACGAGGCCTACATGAACACAGGTGTCCAGCGCAGCTCCTCCACCCCCTACGGCACCCGCACCACCACCACCCCGGGCCAGGCATGGAAGAAAACCCGCAAAAAGAACATCATGGAGATCATGGCGGCCCACCGCATCCCCTATGCCGCCACAGCTAACATCGCCTATCCCAGGGATTTCATTGAAAAGTTCAAAAAGGCCAAATCCATGCCCGGCGGCACCCGGTTTCTCCATGTCTTTGCCCCCTGCACCACGGGCTGGGGCGCACCGTCGGAATACGGGGTGAAGATCGCACGGCTTGCCACCCAGACCAACGTCTTTCCCCTCTATGAGATAGAAAACGGCGATACCCTTGTCCTGAACGAATCCGGCTCAAAACCGGTGGAAGAGTACCTTGGCCTCCAGGGACGGTTCAAGCATCTTCAAACACATGAGATCAAGGAGATTCAAAAACAGGTGGACAACGATTTCAACCGCCTTAAATCCAGGCCCCACACCGTCTGCACCCCTTTGGACCAGGCATCCCGGGATTCACACATATCAATGGAGCTTTCTTGACCCGGACAAGCTATAACGAATATGCTAAATCAGGAGGTTACCGTGGTAAAATCTATTGCTGAATCCTTTAGTAAGGTGGTTAAAAAATGGTTGCCGGATGCTTTTTTATTTGCCGTGATTCTCACCTTTGTCGTGTTTGCTTTTGGCATCATATTCCAGGGCCAGTCTCCGGTTGATATGGTGAAATTCTGGGGCCAGGGATTCTGGAACCTGCTTGCCTTTGCCATGCAGATGGTTCTGGTCCTGGTCACCGGCCACACCCTGGCCAAAACAGAGGCGGTGGAGTCCATATTGGAATCCCTCTCAAAGCTTGCCTACACGCCGGCCCAGGCGATCATGGTGACCACCTTTTTTGCAATGGGTGCCTGCTGGCTCAACTGGGGGTTTGGCCTGATTGTGGGGGCCCTCCTTGCAAAGCAGATGGCAAAAAGGATCCAGGGCATCCACTACGGTCTTCTGGTGGCGTCAGCCTATTCAGGCTTCATCGTATGGCACGCCGGGATTTCCGGTTCCATTCCCCTGAAAGTGGCCCAGACATCTAAAAATTTCATGTCACAGATTACCGGAGGGGAAATTATTCCGGTGATCGAAACGATTTTCACCTGGCAGAATCTTCTGATCTGCCTGATTCTCCTGCTGACCCTTCCCATCATTAACAAGATGATGATCCCGAACGAGGAGGAGATCGTTGAGATAGATCCGTCCCTTCTTGAGGAGAGTGCAGAGCCAACCGGGGATCACCCAGCCGCCACCCCGGCAGAAATCCTTGAGAACAGCAGGATGGTCTCATGGCTTTTGGGGCTGTTTGGCTTCTCTTATATTGTCTACTTTTTTGCCAATGGCGGCACCCTGGGACTCAACAGCGTGAACATGATCTTTCTTTTTGCCGGCATTGTGCTCCACAAAACCCCGGCCAAGTTCCTAAAGGCAGCCAATGAAGCGATCAAGAACACCGGCGGCATCGTGCTTCAGTTTCCCCTCTATGCCGGTATCATGGGCATGATGGTTCACTCGGGTCTTGCCTCATCCATCAGCCAGTGGTTTGTCCAGATCTCCACCCCCATGACCTTTCCGTTTTTCACCTTTTTAAGTGCAGGCATCGTTAACTTCTTTGTTCCATCCGGTGGCGGGCAATGGGCCATCCAGGGCCCCATTGTGATGCCGGCGGCAAAGGCCCTGGGGGTTCCCCTGGGCAAAGCTGCCATGGCCATCGCCTGGGGAGATGCCTGGACCAACATGATTCAGCCCTTCTGGGCCCTTCCCCTGCTCGGCATTGCCGGCCTTGGCATTCGTGACATCATGGGCTATTGCGTGGTTGCCCTGCTCTGGGGCGGCAGTGTGATCTCCCTTGTGTTGCTGTTTCTCTGACATGGATTCCATCTGTCACAAACCTGCATGGGAGCTTGCCCAACGCATTGCAGCCAGGGAACTCTCTCCCCTGGAATTGATGGAAGCCACCCTCCTTCGGATGGAGTCCGTGAATCCCGGGTTGAATGCCTTTGTCGCCCTTGATCCGGAAAGGGCCATGGACGAGGCAAGATCCATGACCGAAGCCATGGCCCCAGGCCGGCCCTCCGGTCCCCTGGCTGGTATTCCGTTGGGTGTAAAAGATCTGGAAGATGTGAACGGAATGGTCACAAGCTTTGGCTCCGTTCCCTTTAGAGACAATGTGGCCACCCGGGATTCCGTCCAGGTGGCCCGGCTCAGGGCACAACCAATCGAATCAGCCCCCTGAACTAGGACCTTGATAAGGTTACAAATAATAACCCAATATCAAAAAGATACTTTTATGCCGCTGCTTTCTTGAGTTTTCTATGCTCTTTTTTGATGTCATTGAATGCTTCAATTTCTTGCATCAACAGCTCAGGCGTTGGCTTGATGGGTACAAAAGCATCACTATGAAGATGAGCTTCAATGTATTTTGAAAGGGACTCGTGTTTATGAATTATTTTTCGGACAACAACACCAGCAAGAAGCGTGAAAATAATAAATGCTTCGTAAGTTGTCCGAAGCGCACCAAAACCTTGTTTCAGTTCACTTTCCTGCTCAACCTGAGGGAGCTTTTTTGCCTTTTGGTAGTGTTGATCGGCTTTATGTGTGGATTTGTAATCAGACTCCAAAGCGGGACTATTGTTGGCATATACATATCCGGGAAGATCATCATTTTCCCCTCTTTTTATCCAGTGCATCAGAACGTCGATACTTTTGTCTCCGGATCGTCCAGTACAATACCGCCACTACCGGTATCCAAATTTACCTCTGTCAGGAAATCGGCAAGAGCAACAGCTCTTTTTTCACCTTCACTCAATACTGAATCAGGTGTAGCACCAGGTGGAATTGGGCCAGAATCTGTTTTATCTTTCTAATATACTTTTCAATGTCAGCATATTGGGTACCCAGAACCTTTTTGTGCTTAAGGGTTCTTAATTCACTTTCAAGAATCTCGATTTCTTTAGCAGGGTCAGATTTCCTAAGAGCTTCATTTTCTGCATCCAGTCCCTGAATAACTGATTCAATTTGCTTTGCACCTGTTTCCGGTAAAGCAGATAGCGCCACTTTAGAATCCTTAATATCAATCATCTTCTTCAAAGTCCCATGGCGCTTTTTACATTCTGAAAATTCTTTATTTCACAGATTTGAATATTTGAAGATAGTGCCTGAGTTCCTTTTTTCTTAAATGCATCAAAATTGATTTCCGGCCTACGCCTGGATCAGGTTCCAAATTGAAATCTATGTATAAATTATGAAGTAATTCTTCATAATCATGATCATCAAGAGTGGCTCCTGACATGATTTTGTGAAGAGCTAATTGTTCCCAATATTTTAACTTCGAACCTGCCAATCAACTATTTCGGAGATAACACCTGCCATGATCCCTCCCCTATTTCAAGAAAAATATGATAAAGAACTATTTTCGAGCGATGAAAATGAATCCGGGCTACCATTACAAATGAGCAAATACTTATAAGGCTATTTCTTTTTTGATGGCTCATGTTGTGTTACAGGACCTTCCACCCAACCAGGGAGACTTACACCTCATCCACCCCATATCCGTCATATAAGGCTACATACAAGCCCTCCACGGTCAATCCGCACCTGTCAGTGTGGACAACCTCGTCCATGAACCATCTTCTGAGCAATCAAATTCACATCACCAGTTTCAATATCCATATATTCCAAAAAATCAAAACATGAAGCCATGAGATCTTACCAGATATCGTCTCCAAACTTGGGAAAATCGCCATATTGGAAACTGACTCGTTAATGAGAAAAATCTTTCCAGACGTCTGGAAACTCGTTAAAAGCGTAAACACCTCATCAATATCGCCGTTGATTAAGCATAGGGTGATGAAATTAGTCATTGCCATTCTCATTGCCCTTATTTAGCCTTCTCACCGGGGCCATAGGTCAGGTCAAGTCAAGGCAAATGTAACGTTCAGTATCTACAAGCCCTAAGAAACAGTCATTTTCAGGAGTCCTGGCATGATATACAATCGGAACAGCCAATCAATAAAACCCTCACCAATCGAAAAGGGATCATGGCAAAAGGACCTTAATTCAAACTATAGCAGGATTGATGATGATGATGAGAAGGAGGAGGAGGATTGATCAAGGTGCACAGCCGAAGTGAAGAACTTGTCCTCCCCTTCAGCTGAACACCTGATATAAAGCAGACCTAAAAAGTTAGGTTAACCAAATCGCAGATATATTTAATTTTATCTCCGGTAAACGGGTTTCCCTTTTTGAAATAAATCTTAATTTCAAACTTTGAAATTGCCCACCATCTTCTTGAGATTTTCTGCAAGTTTTAACAGCTCGCGGGCGTTCAGGCTGACTGTAGAGCTGCTGTTTGTCATCTCCATCGATTGGCTGCTAACCTCTGAAATATCCGTTGTTATCTCTCCAGAGACCCTGGAGCTCTGGGCCACACTCTCGTTTACCTCTGTCAGTCCCTGGGACGCCTGGGCAACATTTTCTGCGATCTCCCGGGTGGTGGCACTCTGCTCTTCAACGGCGGTCGCTATGGTTGCGGAGATCTCGTTGATATCATCGATAATCTTCGTTATAGACTCTATTGATTCAACGGAAACCGATGTGGCCTGCTGAATGCCCACTATTTTCCCCCGGATATCATTGGTAGCTTCGGAGGTCAGCCTGGCAAGCTCTTTAATCTCCGCTGCAACAACAGCAAACCCCTTTCCGGCTTCACCCGCTCTCGCAGCCTCGATGGTGGCATTTAAGGCCAAAAGGTTTGTCTGCTCAGAAATATCGGTGATGGTCTCGGTGACATTCCCGATCTCCCGGGCTGCAGCTCCAAGTTCGGCAATCTTGCCAGAAGCTGTCTTGGCCTGAGAAACTGCCGTGTCTGCTATGGAACGCGCCGATTCCGCATTCTTGGCCACCTCGTTGATAGTTGAGGTCATCTCTTCAGAGGCGCTCGCAACCATGGAGACGTTTGTGGACGCCTGTTCCATAGCAGCGGCAATGGAGACCATACCGGCGCTCATCTCTTCAGCCGCAGCCGCAACTGTTCCCGATTTATCCGATGTTTCGTTCGCCCCCTGGGACATCTGCTCGGAGATAGCCGCAAGATCGGTGGAAGAGGATGAGAGGGTATCAACCCCGGATGTGATCTCTTTTATCATCCCGCCAATGTTTGATGTCATGTTGTTCAGGGAGTCCACAAGCTTACCCACTTCATCGCTCTGTTTGTTCTCAAGGGAATGGCTAAAATCACCGGAGGCCATGGTCTCTGCAAACTCCACCCCTTTTTTAATGGGACCTGTGATGCTATTCACAATAAAAAAGATGGTTGTCATCAATAAAGCCATGGCAACGGTACCGATGCCGATGCTTGTGTACTTGATGTTATTTGCCTTTTCAAGAACCTTGGACATGGGGATGCTCACCATTATGGCCCAGGGGGTCTTGCAATTGCCGATCTGTATAGGCTTGCAGATCCTTCCAACTCCCTCACCCAGAGAAACGGAATGGTTTTGGGTGATAAAACCCTCGCCTGATTTTATCTTACCCATAAACTCCTCTGCCCAGGGATCTGTCTTTAAAACAGTCTGGCCGAGCCGTTCCGATTTCGGGTGGGTCACATAGAGACCCTTGTTCGAAATAACGCTCAGATACCCATTTTCAAATACTTTGATCTTTGAAAACAGCTCATTAATATCACCAAGGGCCACGTCTACACCTGCCACACCAACGAATTTACCATTGTAATGTATTGGTACGCAAAGGGTTGTCATCATGATTTCTTTGCCACCAACTTCAAGTGTCTCGAGAAAAGGGTCAATAACAGTCTCTGTTCCTGTTCTTTTAGGAATCCTATAGTAAGCACCCCGCTCCAGCTCATTATCTTCAATGGGATCAACAGAGATACCGTTTCCACTCCGGCTTGCGTATCGGACATATCGCCCGGTGGAATAATAGCCCGGCGCATTGGCAAAGGCCGAATCCTGTCCATCCAGGGCATTCGGTTCCCACGCCGTCCAGACAGTAAGGAAAGAGGGATTACACTCAAGGATCTGCTTCAGGACCTGATCCAGCACCTCTCTCTCAGGCATCTGTCCGGATTTTTTAAACCCTTCAAAGGTTTGGGATAGGTTTCGGGCGGCGTCCATGGCAACTTCCATCTCTGCCTTCACAACGCCACCATACCGATAGGCTATCTCGGTTGCCTTTTCATTTGCATCCTCCCTTGCCATTTTCGTGGCCCTTTCAGCAACAACACCTATCGTTATTGCAAACGAGAGAAATGCAACCATGCCGATGTAGAGAAGCATCTTCATTTTTAAATTTAAATTTTTCAACTTTCAAAACTCCTTTGGCTGTCAAGCAAACAGCCAAACCAATTCCGCCCTGGATGCAAACCATCCATCTGCTTATTGTCAGCTGTCTTTTAACGTGGTTCGATGGTTTTCCATAACCATCATCAATGGGTCATGGCAAAAATTGAATCCATGTAAATTCGTTTTTTTTACCAGACCACAAGCGATCCGTTGCAATAAAACGGTTTTTTTAGTTATTACTCATAAAAATAACATTTTGTATAGGGAAAATATCTTACACGGGCTAAAAGATGCGTAATACATCGATATTACGTTTAGGACACCAACCATTCAGGACAGATCCATAGAGAGGACGGTCAGGATCATGATTGATGTTATCGTTGATGACCATGATTATTACAGACAAAGATACCCAAAAAAAAAGGACTTAACAGCCAGCTCCACCTTTTTCCCGGGCATCTTAAATAATGGAAAGACACATCGGCCTCACCGCATCATCGAAAGGAAGTTCCATCATTATAGCACTTTAATAGGCTACAAAAATACAGATACAGGCAATCCATAGCGGACAGCATTCATTAAACATAGACTTCAGGACATCCGACCAATCCCAAAACCACTATAAAGGGAATGGTGGCCATTTAGACAAACTCCAGGGTAAGCGCCATGGTCATGGGAATTATGGGTCATTATTGAAAGAGAGGCCCAGATAGAGTGAAGGACTTGAAAGCCCTCCCCTCTTACCTGGGCCTCCTCTGCAAAAGTAAAATATATAACTTTACCGTTCTTATTACATCATCCCAACAAATAAACATCATTCCAGGATGTTAACAAAATTATCGGTATAAAATCATGATGAGAAGTGGAACCGACCCTCAACCTTATTGATTCAAAAATCAAGTCGCTGACCCGTGATTGACCCGTTACCACAAAAAGTGGCCCCCCAATAGGCTCGACAATGTTCCATTTATTTCTTGATATTTTCAGAAAGAAAACTGTAAAAAAGGTTAACAAACCTGGTTTTTTTTAAAATAGTGGCTTTATTTTTATCGATTGCGGAAGTGCGCGGCTCACTGGTGGGGCCCTCGGACTTCAAATCATAGGTCCCCGCCATGGTGACGCCCTGGTGCTCCAGGCGGCCAGGGCCTATGAAAAGATCCGGCCCTGGAACAACCTTTTTCAGAGCCGAACCCTGTGGTAACCGGCGGGAAAGCCATTCTGTTCTTTAGATCCAGGGTCCCGGTTCTATCTCTTTGAAGCAGCTTCATCGTTCTTCTCCATCCACGTCACCCGGGGAAATTCACGTCTGATCACATTATCCGTTTGGACAGCCGGATATCCCACAGTCAGGACAGTGGCAACATAGTCAAAAGGCCATTGAACGCCCAGGCGATTTTTAAATTTCCCAATGGTCCTGTCCATGTTCATCCCCGTGGATACAAACCCCACATAACAGGTGCCAAGTCCCATGGCATGGGCCGCAAGGACCATATTCTGGGCACAGATCCCCGCCCCGAAATGGGGGTTGGATATGCCCAACCGGTTCTGAAGCAGGAAAATACTGGTCTGGGCACCGAAGAAAACATCCATTTTCCCATTGCCAAATTTTGGGGTGTTCAACGCCTGCATGGCGACCATGGGCCGCTGGTCGATGGCCCCGGGCCTGAAAATTCCCAGCGCCCCCTTGATCAGCCGGTGTATCAAGTGCTTTCCCTGGTAGAGCCGGGTGATCTTCCGGGCCCAGGCCACCACCTCCCGGTTCATTTCATCCATGAAGTCCCTGTCCCGTACAACCACAAACCGCCAGGGCTGACTGTTACCGGCAGACGGCGCAAACCGTCCCGCCTCCAGGATCCGGTGAATATCTTCCCTGGGCACCTGGTCTTTTGTGTACATGCGCACTGACCTGCGGCGATAAATCACCTTTTCCGTGGGGGTGATGCGGGATGCCAGGGATTCGTAATCCGGGGTGTCTTCCTCCATGAAAGGATTGGGAAAACCCGTTACCCCGTTTTTCGGATAATCAAAATGGGTGGACCACCGCCCTTTGTTCACCCGATAGAAATGGGGAAATTCCAAGGCCTGATTCGGGCAGACGACTTCACAATTGTGACAGGCCAGACAGAGTTTTCCAAAATAGGGAAGACCGGTGAAACTGGACTTTTGACTCCCACAGGCCAGGCACCGACGGCTTTCAGCCCCGGCCTGGTCCGGGGTCAGGGAAAGGGCCACTTCCCTGTCCACGGGATCAAACCGATCATCCACCGGCACCAGATTGGCCGTATTCCGGTCAATCGCCCCAAGATCCGCCATGGGCATGCCCTTGTAAGAAATGTTCAGCTTTGAATCCGGGTCCAACGCTTTGTCGTTAAGATAGGCATCAATGGCCATGGCCGACATCCGGCCCATTCCAATGGCCTGGGAAACCGTTCCCGGGGCCGTCCCCACGTCCCCACCCGCAAACACACCGCTTATGGAGGTCTGGCCATGGGGACCTGTTTTGATCCACCCAAGTCCATCCATGAGGGATGAGATCCCGTCAGGATCCACTTCCAGTCCCACAGCCGTTATCAGGGTATCGGCATCCATGGTAAACTCACTGCCCGGGACAGGCACGGGCCTGGGCCGTCCCCCGGAATCATCCGGGCATAATTTCATTTCCGAGCAGGTCAGAACAATCCCGGGACCCGCCTGATTCCGGTTTATGCCCACCGGTGCCACCAGAAATTTAAATTCCACGCCCTCTTCCTCCGCCTGTAACACTTCATGGGGATAGGCAGGCATCTGGTCCCTGGCCCTGCGATAGGCCACCGTGACCCCGGCACCCATTCGACGGGCCGTACGGGCAGCATCCACGGCCGTGTTGCCGCCCCCAAGGATCACAACCTTTTTCCCCGGGGACGTTGCTTTCCCCCTGGACGCCCGGTCCAGGAAGTCAAGGCCGCCCAGGATTTCAGGACCGGTATCCGCAACCAGCCCAAGACGCGAATCCTTTTGGGCGCCCACGGCCACATAAACGGCATGGTAATCTTTCCGAAGGGTTTCAAGGGTGATCTCCTGCCCCAACCTGGTATTGTACCGGATATCAATGCCAAGATCCAAAACCCTGCCAATTTCCCTGTCCAGGATATCTTTGGGCAGGCGATAGGCGGGAATCGCATCCCTGAGTTTCCCGCCAGGAACATCCTTGGCCTCAAACACGGTCACTTTGTATCCGGTCCGGGCAAGGTGATAGGCGCATGAAATACCGGAAGGCCCGGAACCGACAACCGCAACGTTCTTTCCAAGGGACAGGGACGGCTTGTCAAACCCAAGGTTTTGTTCCAAACCGAAGTCCCCCACGGCCCGTTCCAGCCCGTTTATGTTCACCGGTGTATCCACGGCTTGCCTGTTACATGCAGCCTCACAGGTATGGGGGCAGACCCGGCCGGTAACAGCCGGCAGGGGGTTGGCCTGGGTGATAATCTTCCATGCCCGGGTAAAATCCCGATCCTGGGCCAGAACCGCCATATACGCCCTCACATCCACACCGGCCGGGCAATCCGTCTGGCATGCCGGACGCTGTTTGCTTGAATAGGTCCGGTCCACAAGTTCAATGCTTTGGCAGGGGCATTGTTTTACGCAGAGTCCACAGCCAATGCACTTGTCTTCATCCACAAGAATATGAAAAGGCGCCCCGTCCACCGGGGGATCATTCACATGGGTATATTTTTCAAAGGACGTTTCCATTATTTAAACTCTCTTTTAGTTTAAAAAGGTTATAGCTCCTCGTACATGAACCGATCCCATTTCTTATTTCAATAGGTGATCAGGTATCAGTTTGAGTGCAGACATCTATACGACCAATTCAGGTCCGATATTCACTCATGGCTCCGTCTGTTACGGACATTTTGAGCAAAATCCTCCCACGCGGTTCTGGTGGAGTATGCATAGGCGAATCCGGTTCGGTCAATCAATTTATCCTGGGAAACAACCCAGGGATAGCGCATGAGATTCATACCCGGACTTGGGAACCGGGTGATAAAACCCAGACGCATTTTCCAGAACAACTGATTCAGGGGGTAAAGGAGACCGATGGGTAACCGGATCGAAATCCCGAGCCCCAGAATACGAACCATCTCGTCCGGATCAAGAATTCCCGCACCGGCCACATTAAACGTTCCGGTAAGCTTTTTTTCAATACTCAGCACCATGACCCGGATCAGATCATCCTCATGGACAAATTGCATGGGTGATGTTTCACTGGGCAAAATGACAATTTTTTTCTGAAGATACCGGGCCAGGGGATTATCAAACCCGGGCCCCACAACAAAACAGGGGCGTAAAACCGTTACGGTGATTTCAGGATTTTTTTCAATGAAATTTTTGAAAATCCCTTCTATTTCCCTTTTGTTTTTGGCATAGGTAAAGTCATGGTTCCCCCGGAGGGGACTGTCTTCCCTCAACGGCACATCATTGTCCGGGTGGAACCCATAGGCTGTGGCGGAACTTGTGTAAACCAGATGAGAAATGCCCGCATCCACACAGGATTCCAGGACATTCCGGGTCCCGGACACGTTGATATCTTCCATGAGCCCCGTGTCATGGATGGGTGCCAGGACGTAGGCCGCATGGATCACGGTGTCTATCCTGTATTCTTTCATCAGGTCACTTAACGGGTTTCGCACGTCGTGTTTAATAAAAACCAGTTTATCCGGTCCATTTTCAGGATGGCGGATATCGATGCCCACGAGGGCTGCCACCCCGGGATGGCCAGCAAGGGCACGGGCGATTTTCTTTCCAATGTATCCCGACACGCCGGTGATTAGAACATTTTCAGCCATATTTTCATCCCTGATAAGTAATTTCAACGATCATATCCCGGCGGATTTCTCCGGTGAAAATGCCACCCATTTGGTGATCTGTTTGGCCGCAAAGGGAAACGCCCAGATCAAAAAAGTACTTGCTCGTGTCATCAAACCAACCTGCCGGTGTACTTTTGTGCCGTGGGCGGATTTCCAGACACTTTGGGCAACATCCCCGGGTTCAATACGTACACCCAGTTTTTCAACGCTGACGGCCCGGTTGCCGGCGTCCAGAATCATGGGTGTACGCACATAGGCCGCAGCCACATCACAAACGGTGATACCCAGGGGTTCATACTCAATGTTTAACGCCTCGGTCAACCCGCGTACTGCAAATTTTGTGGCCGAATATACCGCCAGCTCAGGGGTACCGTAAACCGAGGAGGCCGATGACATATTGATGATGCAGGCCCCCTTGGCCTGCCTGAGCATGCTGAAGCTTGCATGGATGCAGTTGAGGATTCCTTTCAGGTTGACATCCACCATTGAATGCTGTTCTTGAATGTCCATGCCATAGTGGGGCCCCATTTTTAAAACCCCGGCACAGTTAAACAAGACATCCAGCTGATATGACAATTTGGGTCCCAGGAACTCCACTGCCTGGGAAACGCTTTTGATATCGGTCACATCCATGACATGGAAACAACAGCGATTATCCCCGATTTCAGCGGCCAGATCCTCCAGCGGCGGTCCCGCGATGTCTGTCATGGCGACAAACCACCCTTTTTGGGCAAAAAACAGTGCCGTTGCCCTGCCGATCCCGGAGGCCGCTCCGGTGATCAATATGGTTTTTCCGGTCCCCTGATCCATTTTGCTTCCCCCAACGCTTAAACTTTTTCAAGAATATGAATGCACATGGCAGCCTCTTCCACACCGATATTGCCGCCCCCGTTTTCGGCAAGTCCTAAACGTGCGCCCTCCACCTGACGCCTGCCACCCTCCCCCCTAAGTTGCAGCCCGATCTCGTATATCTGGGCAAGGCCCGAAGCGCCGATGGGATGACCGCGGCATTCCAGTCCCCCGCTGGTATTGACCGGCTGTGCCCCTCCCAGTTTCGTGGCCCCGGACTCAGCATAGGGACCGCCCTCACCCATGGGGCAGAACCCCATGGCTTCGGTCTGATGGAGTTCACCATAGGCTGTGGCGTCGTGGAGTTCAGCCATGCTGATATCCCCTGGCCCCACCCCTGCAACATCATAGGCCTGTTTCACAAGCCGCTCTCCGATATCCTCGCCGTCCATGGGCCGGTCCATGCCTGACCCCAGAACCGAGGCCCGGATTTTAACCGGCCTTGCATGGGTCAGTTTTTTCAAATAGTTCTCCGAACAGATAATGGCTGCGGCAGCCCCGTCCCCCACCGGTGCACACATGGAGCGGGTCAGGGGATAGGCAATGGGTTTGTCGGCCAGCACTTCCTCCCGGGTCATGTCATGCTGGTACTGGGACATGGGGTTCAGGGAACCGTGAAAATGGTTTTTGGCACAGATTGTCGCCAGCTGCTCCTGGGTGGAACCGAACCTGTCCATGTGCCAACGGGCTCCCATGGCATAGGCATCCATAAAAATACTGCGTCCCTGGCCGGGGGGCGTCTGTCCGGGGGGAATCTGGAAATTCAATTGTTTGTTAAAGGCTTCCATCTGATCCAGGTGGGCCTGGAAATTGCCCACATCCATACAGGTGGCATAGGCAGACAGGGAAAGGGTCTTGTCCGGGTGGGTGATTTTTTCGGAACCCAGCACCAGGGCCACATCGTACATGCCGGCTTTTATTCCGGTGTATGCCTGATGCAGGGCCGTTGACCCGCCGGCACAGGCATTTTCCACATTGGTAACGGGAATGGAACCGATGCCCATGGAACGAAGGATCACCTGTCCCCGGATGGAGTGCTGGTTGTCAAACATGCCCCAGAAGGTGTTGGAAAAAAAGGCCGCCTGCAACGACTCTTTTTCCATGCCCGCGTCTTTCAGGGCCAGCCGGGTGACCTCATGGGCCATGCTTCTGACGTCCTTGTCAGGGTATTTATTGAACCGGATCATGCCCAGCCCGACGATATAGATATTATCCATGATTATCTTCCTTTATGGGTTAAAGAATATTTTCCAGATAGTTGAGTTTCTTCATTGGGGTGATGCCGAACAGGGACTGAATCTGCTTGGCGTCCCGAAATCGTTTTTCCTGGCCGAAATCTTTCATATAACCAACCCCGCCCATGACCTGAATACCATCGGTGGTGAGGTTGCAGGCCATATCATGGACCTGGATGGCCCCGGCCCTGGAGCACGCCTCCCACCCGGACTCATTGTTCTCCATGGCCTGGCAGGCCCGGGCTACGATCATTTCCGATGTTTTAATGGTGATGGCCATATTGGCCAGGATCATGCGCATTTCCGACCAGTCGATGATTCGTCTGCCGCCCTGGGATCTTTTCCGGGTGTAGTCAATGGCTTCCTTAAACGCCCCGTTCATAATGCCCAGGGCCATGGCGGCCCCTGCAACGGACAGTTTTGACACCATTTTCTCAAAACAGGCCTTCCCCGTCCCCTCCTCCCCAACAAGAATTGCCCGGGCGTTCTCCAGGACCAGATCCACCCCCGGACAGGCATGGAGCCCCAGGCTTTCAACGGGCTCACTGATCTTCACCCCCTTTTCTTTGAGATCCACAAGGAAAAAGGAGATCCCGTCGATTCCTTCCCGGATTCCGGGCACAATTGCATGGCCTGCGAGGCCACCGAGAACAAGATAGTCCTGACGACCCTTCAACCGGTAGCCGTCCCCGTTTTTACCGGCCGTTACCAGGGGGGTAAGACGGGTTGGGTCATTGAATACGGGTGCGGCAATGAGAAACCCTTCGGCGCGTGTTCCATCGCCAATGATTGTTCCAAGTAATTCCGAAGCGTTTGAAGCAATAAAGAGTTCATGGGCCACTGAATTGGTAAGCATGATACCGCCAAGGCTTGCGTCCTCCCGGCAGATATTTTCAAGCAGAACGCACAGGGAACTGATCCCCTGGCCGATACCGCCATGTGCCTCAGGCAGGATGGAATGGAAAAAATCAAGATCAAAGGCTTTTTCCAGAACAGACTCAAAAAATGGGCCATGGGGAAACCGGTCGTTTTCCTCCCGGGCAACGGCCAGTTCCTTTCGTGCAAATTCGCGGGCTGTTCTATCAAGAAGCTTCAGCTCCTTATCATTATTCGTAATCATGACCTGCTCCGTTTTTTTAATTAAAAAGGAATCACATTGGCGCCATTTGGATCAAACTGATCCCGGAGTACTCTTTCCAGGGGTTTTTCAGATATGGTTTTGGGTATGGCGTCAACAAGCTGGAAATAAGACGGCTGACAATTGCGTTCCAGTTCGTTGCGGCACGTCCCTTTAATGTCGTCAATGGCAATGTCATGGCCATGGCTGGGCGCAAGGGCCGCCACCAGATCGCTTTCGCCCGGAGCCCCGGAGGATGCGGAGATACCGTATACACATACTTCCGAAACCGTTGGGTCGGATCCGATGATCTTTTCCACAAGGTCCGGCTGGACAAAATCGCCCTGCCTGCGGAGGCCTCCGCCTTTTCGGAAATCAAAATACAAAAACCCCTCTTCGTCCTGGTGGCAGATATCTCCGCTCCTGAGCCAGCCGCCCCGGGTTTTTTCCTCAGAGGCCTTCTCTTTTCCAAGATAATTGACTTCCGTCTTGCCTGAGACCATCCTGGAGATCAGTTCGCCCTTTTCATTGGGTGCCAGGTCATTGTCCTGTTCATCCACCACCCGGATCTCCATGAGCCCTTCCGGGGGCTTGCCAAATGACCCGACGGGCCCGAATCCCGGCGGATTATGTGCCAGGCCCCCTTCCACGGCCGCATACCACTCATGGATCCGGGTATCAAACCGGGTTTCAAAATCTTTCCATATGGCCCGTGGGGTTCCGGCACTGATCACTTTCCGGACCGGGTTATCCTTGTCCGTCCCTTTAGGAGATTCATTGTAAATACCGGCCATCATCCCCCCCAGTAGAGAAAATGAGGTGCAGTTGTATTCCCGGCAGATATCCCAGATGGCGCTTTTAGTGAATTGCTCACTGATCACGGCTTTGATGCCTTTGGCCAGGGCCGGTATAATCGTAACCGACTGGGCATTGCCGTGGGTCATGGAAAGACCGGTATACAGAATATCATCGGGCTGGTACTGCCAGATAAAATCCGCCATCATCCCGTAAATGAAAAACCGATCCCCTTTGAGCACCACCCCTTTGGGATCTCCGGTTGTCCCGGATGTGTGGATGATCTGGGCCGGCGCATTCAGGTCCGGGGCTTCATTGCCTCCCACAAGACTGCTGGACCCGGATTCAAGGAGTTCATTGAGAACCGGATAATCCGGACTCACCGGAACCTTATGGTGGGATTTATAGCTGACACCGATGACGGCGGTATCTTTAATCTCGTTTTTGACCTGTTCATAATTATCCAGGAAATCATCTTCCAGGATGATCCCTTTGGACCGGGTATT
The DNA here is from genome assembly GCA_030145245.1 of Desulfobacterium sp. Taxonomy (GTDB): domain Bacteria; phylum Desulfobacterota; class Desulfobacteria; order Desulfobacterales; family Desulfobacteraceae; genus Desulforapulum. The sequence goes on along the minus strand of JAQYWC010000003.1, from coordinate 11,093 downwards.
ATTGATCTGAAAAGCAAGCTTTCGGCCCTTGGATCGCGGATCCACAGGGACGACAGCGGCCCCCACGGAAAGAGCGGCAAAAAGAGAGTAAATAAATTCCGGATGATTCCGCATCACCACCGCGAACCGGTCTCCTTTTCCAATGCCGGACCGTATCAAAGAATGGGAAAGCCGGTTAACATTGATAAAAATATCTTCATAGGAAATGTTTTCATGGCTGCCGTCTTTGCTGACAAATACCAAAGCGGTTTTTTCAGGTTCCTTGATGGTTGCCCCCATGGCCTTAAAAGCCGGAAGCGCATTGACTTCATGGGTCATAATCTCCTCCATACCCGGCAACAGCCGGATGCATGATGTAGTAATGATCTATAAATTAAATTCCGAGTTTCTAAATATTTGACGGAGAAAAAGCCACGGCATGATCACAGGATCTTGCAATCAGCCGCTTAAATACGTTGATCCGGTTGATTTCATTGGTTCCCTCATAGATCTGGAGCAGCTTGGCATCCCTCAGGATTTTTTCCATCCCCTGGTCATGGCGGAGACCGGCCTGGCCCATGAGTTCCAGGGCCATATGACAGTTCTTTATACCGGCATCGGTGCCGGCCACCTTGGCCAGGGAGCCCCACCCGTCGATGCGGTCGATCTCTTCATTCTTTTGAAGATTAAAGCAGAGTTTCCTGAAAAGCCAGGTCATGAAAGGCGTTTCGCACAACCGGTTAAAAATCATATCCAGCACCGGAGCCGGAGTGTAGCGGATTAGATAGTAAATGGGTTTTATGTTCAGGATTCGCCACAGGCCGTGCATGGCACAGGCCTGGGTCCCTTCGAAACAGGCGGTCCTGGCCACGGCCACATTCATGTACATCCGGGCCAGCATACTTTGGCACCACTCCTGGTTGATCAAAAGGGTGCCGTCTGTTTTCTGGGTGGATGCAAACCCAAGGGCCTGTTCAAATGCGCCCCTGGCAGCTGCCACTCCCATATATCCAACCCCGGCGGCCCTTGAAGTGGACCAGATATAGGCAAAGATCTGGGCATTGGTTTCTTTAAAAGAGCGTGAAAGCCGGTTTGTCTGTTCATTCTCAACACAGACATCCTTGTCCGGCACAAAGCAGTCGTCAAAAATCAATTCGCTTGCGATACTTCCTTTCTGTCCCATTTTCTTTTCCGTTCGGCCGAAGGAAAACCCTTTGGTACCGGTTTTAACCGCCAGCATGACCGTATTCTCCGCGGCCCGGTCAAGGTCGGTATAGGCATGAACAAGATGCCAGGTGGAAAGGTGGCCGCAGGAGATGAAAATTTTGGTGCCGCTGATCAGATACCCCCCATCCACTTTCCGGGCATGGCATCCCAGGTTTCCCGTGTTCATAAATTCGGAGTTCTGTGAATCCGTACCGGCATTGGGCTCGGTCATGGCAAGGGAGAGCAGGCAGGGCTTTTTACTTTTCTCGCCCTTAACCACCTCCCGTGAAAGCCTGTTGATCATTTTCATATTCCATGACGCGATCAGTTTTATATACCCCAGATAATGCACTCCGATGAGATTGCCCATGGCAAGACAGACCGATGCAATTTCCTCGACAAAAAAACCCACCGTGGAGATGTTATATCCCTGGCCACCGAAAATCCGGGGAATAAACATGGTGTAGAACCCCCACTCATTGGCCTGTTGGACAAATTCCCATGGCAGGTAATCATGGTCCCGGGTGATTTTCAGATCCAGGTCCAGGACCAGGGGCCTGACCACCTCATCAGCGAATTTTCTGGCAATGGCAATGACGTCCCGGGCTTCTTTGATAATCCCTTTTGGCTGGGATCCCGTGGCCCGCAGACTATTTGTAATGTCCTCAAAACAGGGTTCCCTGTTTAATAATTGCCTCTTTTCCGACGCTGAAATCATCCCGGACTCCTTCACTTTTTATTAGAATTGATAGATATAGGGGTTTGCCGGATCGAATCCTTCCTTTAGCAAACGGCGAATCACTTTTTCCGTAGGGGTCCTGGGTATTGACTTAACCAGTTGGAGAAAAGTGGGACGGGCCGAAGCCGGCAATCGATTTGAGCAAAATTCAAATATTCCGATGACGTCCGGCGTTATGCCGGAACAGGGAATAATGGCCGCCACCAGGTCCTGTTCCCCGGTGGCCCCGGAAATGGAATCAACCCCGTAAACACAGGCCTCTCCGATTTCCGGATGGTCAAGGAGCACCTTTTCCACCTCCTGGGCTGCGAAATGTTCCCCATGGCGCAGAAATTCCTGTTCTTTTCTGAAATCAAAGAAATACCATCCGTGGGTATCCCGATGAACCATATCCCCGGTCCGGTGCCATCCGTCGGAACCCGAAATTCCGGCATCCTGTGGAGGAACCTGATATGCCATGGCAGCTTTTTTATCCACACAGCGAAACAAGAGTTCTCCGATTTCACCGGCCACGCATTCCTGATCCCCCCCTCCCACAACTTTGAATTCAAAAAAACCATCCACGGGTTTGCCGAATGATCCCACAGGGCCGATACCCGGAGGATTGTGGGCAAAGCCCCCCTCAAGGGTTGCGTACCATTCATGGATGGTCACATTGAATCTTTGCTCAAAGGCCTTCCATATATGGCGAGGGGTACCGGCGCTGACAACCTTGGTTACCGGATGGTCGGCATCAAAGGGTTGCCGCGGCCGCCTGCAGATGTCGGCGGCCAATCCGCCGAGCAGGGAAAAACTGGTGCATCCATACCGATTGCAAATATCCCAGATTCGGTCAGTGTCGAAATATCGACCAATCACAGCGGGAATGCCCAGAAGCAGGGACGGAATAACGGTGACGGAATATGAATTCCCATGGGTCAGGGGCAACCCCGTATAAAGACGATCTTGGGCGGTGTATCTAAAAATCTCCCTGGCCATCACCACATAATGATGCAAGGACCGGGTTTTGATTCCGACCCCCTTGGGAATCCCCGTGGTCCCGGATGTGTGGAGTATCATGGCCAAGTCGTGGGCCGCCTCTTTTTCCGGGACAACTTCTTTTTCCCGTCCATTTTCAAAAATGTCGTCAAGGTCCGGATACCGTAGGGAGATGGAGGGCCCTTTTCTTCGTTTTACTCCCAGGATCTTTATGTCCGCCAATGCCGGTAGAATATCCCCCGGGGTATCGGTTCCCTCTTCTGAAAAGATGATTCCCCGGGCATGGCAACGGCATAAAAGATAGGCCAGCTTTTCCCAGCCGAACCCAGGATCAAGGGGCAACATGACAGCGCCTGTGGCAAGACCGGCGTAGAGGGAAATAATGGTCTCGGGCCTGTTGCCCATGACCACGGCAACGGTATCCCCCGGAACAATCCCCGCCGACCGAAGGGCGCCGGCAAGCCGGTTTCCTTTTCGGGCCAGGTCTCCATAGGTCAATATCTCATCCGGCTGCCCCTTTTGTTCAAAGGTCAGTATGGGAATATCCGGAGCCTTTTCCGCCATGGCAAAAAGTTGAAAAGCAATATTGATGTCGGGTCCATTGTTAAGCATGTTTTCCCTTGCCGTCCACGGGTTAAGTCTTCTGTTGAAACCGTATTTTTAATTTCCAATACACTATCGCAAAAACAATACCGGCGATTTCAACAAACAAGCAAACCATCGACAACGTGCTGATACCCTAGGATATTTTTGGGCAATTACTTTTTACGGGTTCCATAGAAACCGAGTATTTGTTAAAAACTTATCTCTTCCCAATGAAAAATGCCCATATACGGACACCCAATGTCGAAATACCGGATTTCGACTTGACAACTGATTTCCGACTGGATAGCCTGCCTTAACACCTTCAGCACCGGGGATAATCCCCAAAGGAAAAGAGATGTCGAAAACAGGGTTTGATTTTTCGCCGGAACAATGGAAATTCCTGTCTGTCTTCCATGCCATGGGGGCACCTATTGCCCTGGATGTTGCAGGAGAGGTATCCCCCCTTTTACCCAGTCAGCTTCTGGACGCCCTGGAAAGAGCCCAGAATATCGGTCTGCTTGAAAAAATAAAAAGCAATGTCTATTGCATCGGAAAACAACTGCCGGCCAAGGTTAAAGAGCAATTTTCAGGCATCAACACCGAAGAGCAAATTTCAAGCCTGCTGGCCCGGTTAAACCGGCTGGGGCTTATTGATCAGCTCTCCCTTGACATTCACTACAACCTGATCTGTGGCTCGACCCGCAAAAAAGGGGGACAGCTTGAAATTGACCTTGCCCAAAAATTCATTGGGACCCACCAGCCTGCAAAGGCGCTCCTGTTTTACAAAAAAGGGCTTGCCGGATTAACCTCGAAAAGGGGGGATGCCAAAGAAAACCGGGGGTTGATAGATCATGTTTTGACCTTTTCGGATCTGACATTTTCCCAGGGCAGAGAGTTTGCCGCGGCCCGCCGGTTTCTCGAAAAAGCCGCTTCCGCAGCTGAACATCTGGGGGATCGCCGGGTCAGGGCCTTAATAGATCTCCACCTGGGCCGGCTTTTTTATATTGGCAACCAGAGACAAAAAGCGGTGGAATTGATGAAGCAGGCAGAAGCCGTCATCAAGGATCTGGGGGATGAGGATATCCGGGTTCGGGCGTCTGAATTCCTGGCGCTGTATTACTATATGCAGGGCCGTTTTGCGGAAGCCATGACCTATTTCGAGACAGGATTCACCTCTTTTGAAACACGACAGCAAGGCCATGTGGTCAATCCTTCCGCCCCTATTTTTTATGGACACTGTGCGGCTTACCTGGGACAATTTCATAAGGCCATCGGTAATTTCGACAGCGCCTGGAGAAGCGCCCACCGGGAAAAGAACTATGGCTATGCCGCCACACTGAGGGCATCACTGGGAATGATCCTTCTCCTGATCAAAAAGGAAAAAGAGTCCTTGCTCCATCTTGAAGGGGCATTGGAAGACGCAGAAAGCCACGGCAATATCCTGGGCTGGTATTTTGCAAAGGGCTACCTGGCATACCGGCAATTCCTGAAGGGAAATTACGAAAAGGCCTGCACCATGTTTAAAGAGGTGGTCCAAAAAGCAAAACAATCAAACATCATCTATCAGTTGTCATCGCCATGGTTCCTGGAAATGATATTTAAACTGAAACATCTGGGATATGCCTTTCTTTCGGAAAAAGAATACCTGGAAAGCATTGACCGCATGATCAATGATCCCAGTGTGCATATCCGGGGAGTCATGCTGCGTCTGATCGCTCAATATCCTGATTCTACGGATTCCAGACAGATAAAAGCGTATCTTACGAAAATTAAAAGTACGGAACCCAATATGACCAAAGCCCTGTTGATCCGGAGCGAAACCTGGCTCAAGTCTGCCGGGGACCCGGTTCAATTGGCCAAAACCCGGATAGAGCTGGCCAGGTTTGCGTTAAACGCCGGCAACCGGCAAGAGGCCGTCAATCTGGCTGGAAAAGCACGAAAAGGGTTATCCGGACTTTGGGAGGAATACTTCCCGGATGGCATCCGGGCGCTTTTGGAGACATCCCCTACCCCGGATAAAACACCGGCAAGCCCTTCCACAATAGATATCCATCAACTATTGCTGGCCACGGCCGACTTGGTTCCGTCCCTGGAAATGACTGATTTTTTCCATCGAATGGTCGCCACCATGAACCGGCTGTTTTGTGCCGAAAAAGGCGGACTGTTCTGGGCTGAAGACCGGAAAACAAAATCGCTGTCCCTTGCGTCCGGCCGGAATTTAACGCAAACGGAAGCCGGAAGCCCGTTTTTTTCCAATAACATGAATGCCGTACGGCGGTGTTTCAAAGCAGAAAAACCGATCCTTATCCGGTCAAAAAACCCCAACAGAAAACTGAACGCTTATAATGCCTTTTCCCTGTTGTGCATCCCCTTGAAGCTCAGGGGCAAAACCACAGGGGTTCTTTACTATGACAACTCATATTTAAACGATAGTTTCGGCTTTCTTAATGAATCCATTCTGGAACGCCTGGCCGATCACCTGAGCTTATATATCGACCGCATTGAAAAAATAGAAACCTTAATATCCAATGCCAGGACATCGCCCCTGGAAGCCATCTCTTCCGGGGCCTCCTCCCCGGTACAGGAACTGCTGGCAGAAAGCCGGCAAATGGCAAAGATCCTGAAAAAAGCCGACCAGGTGGCCGGTTCCGACTCCACCGTGCTGGTCCATGGCGAAACCGGTGTCGGCAAGGAGTTAATGGCACGGCGCCTTCATCAATTAAGCCCCCGGCGCAATAAAGCCTTCATTATAATTGATGCCACGACCATTCCGGAGAACCTGGTGGAAAGCGAACTCTTCGGTCATGAAAAAGGATCTTTCACCGGAGCGGACAGACAGAAACAGGGAAGGATAGAGCTGGCCCACCAGGGTACGTTGTTTATCGATGAAATCGGAGAAATGCCAAAACCCCTCCAGGCCAAGCTGCTGCGGGTACTCCAGGAAAAAACATTTATCCGCATCGGCGGCAGTCGTCCCATCCATTCCGATTTTCGACTGGTTGCGGCAACCAACCGGGATCTTGCCGCCGAGGTCGCTAAAGGCGATTTCAGGGAAGACCTGTTTTACCGGATCAGCATTGTCCCGATCCATGTGCCCCCTTTACGGGAAAGAAAAAAAGACATATTGATCCTGGCCCGTCATTTTCTGGCCCGTTATACTAAGAAATACCAATTTTCCGGGTTGAACCTGTCCCCGGAGGATGAAGCACGGCTGGTGGACTACCATTGGCCTGGAAATGTCAGGGAGTTAAGCAATGTCATTGAACGCGGGGTTATCCTGTCCAGCGGGGACCGATTGGAATTGGTTCTCAAATCCCGGTCAGCCGCTGATATGACCCATCCGTTTTCCGACACCCCCACCATGGAGACCCTCCAGCGTCGGTATATTGAGTATATCTTGAAAGAAACCGGTGGAAAGATCAGCGGCCCAAAGGGTGCGGCAGAAATCCTGAACATGAAACGAACCACGCTTTACAGCAGGATGGAAAAACTCGGGATATCAAGCAAGGGAAAATAAGGGCAACAGCTTCCACTAGTCCTGCCCCTTTTAAAAAATTTGACAGTCACCGATGATACCTTTATTGAACGCTTCAACTTATGTTTCAAAATTGATTTTCAAAAAGCTATATGTTTAGATAAAAATCACAATAATAGGGCTACTTAAAAAGTTAAATAACAAATATAGCTTTTACAACGAAAGTTATAGGAACGGTTTTGGTTAATTTTCATTCTTTTATTTGATCCATATGACAATTTAAACCCACATATGGTGGACTTTTGCTAAGCTTTTTTAAACTCTCAAAGGGTATCGTGAAACAGACTTTTCGTTCTACCTCAACCCCACTTAACGATTTATTGAAAGATGTTTTAAAAGAAATAGTTACTGAAATAATTTTTAAAGATTTTTCGACATTAATACCCATCTTTTTTGTTTTTTTACAGCTGTTGATCTTATCTTCTATCGACAACAATATATTCCGAAAAGTTACTGAATTATCTTCAGGTAAAAACCATTCTCTTTCATTGAAAGAAAGTTCATCTGGATCTACATGATCAAGTCCTTCTATATACGGTTTAATCTCTAAGTTAAAGAGAGTATTATCTAAATCAGGTTGTGTTATGAAATTTTTCCCGTAATGGAATGTAAGTTCTAAATCACATTTCTTATTATTCCTACAGTTCATCTTCGGAGTTGCATACCATATTAAATTACTATTTAAATCAAGAGCCATTATTTCTAACTCATTTATTTTATTATATATTTCAGCTATAGTATCGGATTCTCTTGCGTGGGTATTAAAATTAAGATGTATTCCAAGGATTTTAAAACCATCTATTATAGAATCAATCGGTACTACAGTAGATTCCGAACTTTCAACATGCTTGATTATGCCAACTAGTTTCCCATCAGAATTGAAAACTGGCCCCCCGCTCATTCCGGATGCTCCCCCTTGACTAACTTTGATATAACCGTTGTGATCTAAGTCGTTTATATTTGCAGTTAAAGACTTATAAAGATCAATTTCTTCAAGTGAAGATATAATTTTGTGTCCAAACAAATAAAGCTTATCTTTTTCTTTATCCAAAGTCTTTGAAGTCCCTATTTTTATTGACTTTATTTTATCTCCTGGTGCTATTGCCTTTAAAATTGCTACATCAAAATACGGATGTACGGCAACTAATTCTGCATTATCAAACTTATTATCATTAGAGAGCCTATAGGGAGTACTGATCAAATATGAATCCGCTTTTGTATTTTCAATAGAGTCTTCCACTACATGTTTAGCCGTTATTATTAATCCTTTTTCGTTTATGAAAGTCCCCGTACCTATGGGCTTATTGTTTTGATCAGCGATTACTACAATCGCTTCTTTTAAATCCAACTCTATATCACTAAATGAAGACAACAATTCAGAGGGCAAGAGGCAAATGATCAACAGAATCAAAAACTTATATTTATTTTTCAGATCAAACATTTGATCTCCATGATTATTCATCTGATGCACAATTTAGTTTATTTTTTGTTTCACACATAGATATCACAATTGTATGAGTATATTCTTTTAGACCCTCAGCACTGGCATCTATGATGAAAATTTCCAGCATTGCTCCCATCTTTTTTCTAATTTGAAATTTTGTCCTATATTCAAAATTAGTCACTATAAATCCTGTATTCTCTTTCTCCTCTTTGAAGGCTTTTTTCACACTTTTTAAAGCTTCAACAAAACTTACCTTTAAATCTCCTGATACCGCAATTTTAGTAACAGGCTTCATTGTCACTGCAATTTTTTCAAAACTTTTATTTGCAAATTCACCACTTACCTTTCCACCTATTGGTAAGACAGGTATCTTTATTCCAGCTTCGCCGCTTTTTTCATCAGTAACCCCTATTGAAAGGTCTATTTTTTTTACTAAAAAAAAGGGGGGAGAGTTTGCCTGTTTTTGTGCAAAGAAGAGTGCCGCCTGTATTTCTTTCTTAAAGTCATTTAGAGTGATTGAATTATCATCAGTATTTCCAATAGAAGGAAATATTGTTTGAAAGGATAAACCTAAAATAATAAAAAAGACTATTAATGACCTCTCCATTTTTCACCTCCTGCGATTGACTATGGACAGGGTCCATTTCAGGACAAACAAACTTAGGAAAGTAAAATAAATAATGGCTTGAAAACTTGGGCAAACAACAAAAAACTATATTTTTTTGAGATTATGGACTTGATACTGGAACATCCTGTCTAACACATTTTTTCGTCTTGTTATAAAAATATATTTTGCTTCCAGAAATGTTATAAAAAGACTCTGGGATTTCAGATTGATAATGATCCTGCCAATAATATTCGAAGACGTTTTTAACACCGATGGGCATAATCTTATTTTTTGCCCCTGTAAAAAATATATTTATTAAAAATTGAGAATCACATAGAGTCCAAGTACTTTCAGAACTATTAATGTAACATTGAACGTGTTTTTTACAGATTTCATCCCAGTCATCAACGGCTTCTATCTCGCCATTGATTTCCACTTTAGATAGTCTATAACTTTTACACCAGCAACCATATTCTTCATTTTGGTCTTCAAATACGGCCTTTAGGGCCGGACATCCATAGATAGTTGTGAATAGCAAACATATCATTGCAAATACAAAAAGATGCATTGTATGTTTTTTTCTTTCGTAATCATAGGTTTTTCTATTCACTTAAATATTTCCTATTCCTAAGACGTTAAATAATGAGATCTATGTCAGAACTTTATGTTATAGAGTTTCAAAGAATCGCAAGGTTAAATGAAACAGACATGTTAACCAAGAAGTCCCTTTCTTGATATCCTGAAACATTATCAGTAAACACACGTTCCCTATATAATAAGATACCCTCCTCTCATAGGAATGAGTGCTATGTAAAGCCAATTGAGAGTAGAAGAAAGAGATATAGTTTCAAAAATAGGATTAGCTGCTTAGAACATGAAAGAAGAAGATACAATCGAGATTTTAAAACAATAAAGATTATTAGTATAATCTATTAACACTCCTGTTCTTGGTTGTCAATATAAAAACCTTCCTCAAGACCATTCTTATAACAACCGGGTACTGCCCCTCTCCCGACATTGTAAAATACGGAGGAAATAGTATGAATTCAAGACAAAAAAAACAATATGATCGAGATTTCAAACGAAACGTAGTTCTACGTGTGATCTACCCCAGAAAATTGGTTATTCAGTTAAGCGTTTTTTATAAATTTTGGGAATTGAATAAAGAGAGTTTTATGTCTATGATTGTAGGGCCACAAAATATAGTTTCTGCCCCATAATTTGATCTCCCAGTAGTCGCTTTTAGGTCCACCTGACAGTTGCACTTACTTGCATACATCTGGATGCCCAAGATACTCATGGATTCACATAAGAAAATGAGTGCTGATCAAAGGATAGATAGTCTGCTCGAAATCAAAGCGTTGACACTGTTATATTACTAAATGAATAGATATTGAAAAAGAGTATGGGTGGGTGAGCCTTTTAGGCGGACTCACCCAGCATATCATGGGAGGTATCAGGCGACGATCATGATCTGCAGATCACAAACATTGGTGTTTGTCGGGCATGTGACATAGAGCAGGCCCTTTTCCTTTAAATAATGGTAGGAGTCGTTGTTTTTCAGGCAATCGTTGATTTCCGATTAGGTTTCCGGTGCAGGGTCAAGCAGCTCCAGGCAGGCAAACCCTCCTGCCGCGTCTGTGGGGCCGTCATTACCGTCGGTTGCGGCGGAGAGAAAATAGACCCCTTCCATGTAGCTTTTGTTTTCGGCGATATACTTTAAAAAGGCCAGGGCCATCTCCTGATTGCGACCGCCCTTGCCGGTTCCTTTTATGGTGACGGTGGTCTCTCCGCCGGCAATGATGCAGGCAGGCCGTTGGGCCAGCAACTCGCTCCTTTTGATATCCATGCAGATGCCGGCATAATTGACGGCTGTAACCTTTGCCTCCCCCATGATCTGGGAGGACAACACAACGGTGTTCAATTGCATCTCCCTGGCCTTGGCATCTGCTTCCCTGACCGCGACAATATTGCTTCCGATGATGAAGTTATGGTTCCTTGCAAAGATGTCACTGCCTTT
>JAQYWC010000039.1 GCA_030145245.1 Desulfobacterium sp. | reverse complement strand
TCCCACCGTTGACGGGTCAGCCAGCCGGGCACCACGGCCAGGCAGAGGGGAAGCCTGTACTTTAAGAACAGTTCCATCATCCTTTCAAAATTGCGGCCCGGCACCCCAATGTCATCGGCCCTGAAAAACAACCGGGTGTTTCCCGGTGTTCCCCCCCCCCGGGCCAGGACCTGCCCAAGACGCCGGCGGATTGCATCCGGTATCCCGCCGTTGATATCATCGTATATCGCGTTCATGGTCTGCCCCCCAGGGCACTCTCCCCGATCCAGTTACTGACCGCCCTGGCCCCCCCGAGATCCAGGCCGCCTGGGATCTGCTTTTTCCCGGTTGCCAGGCGATCCCGGATGATACCGGCCAGGACCCCGGGCAAAAGGCTCTCCGCTTCCAGCAGGGTGATGTCCGCAAAACCTGCAAGAGCAATGGCACGCACCCGCTGTTCCCGGTTCTGGTCAAAGGGCCACACCAGGGAGGGCACCCCGGCTGCCACAAGGTTCATGCAGGTGTTATATCCGGCCATGCTGATGGAGAGATCCGCCGCCGCCACCAGCGATATGAAATCCGTCCAAAAGGGTTCCACCATCACCCCCTCTCCTGCCAGGGAACACAGCCCGGACACCGACTTTTTTTCCATGTAGGGCCCTGTCAGGACAATCATCCTCACCTTGCGGCGGTTGGGGAGCAACCCGTGGGCAAGGAGGGCGGCCTGCAACAGGGTCACCCCCACCGTTCCCCCGCCTGCACTTGCCACCACAAGGAATTGATCCGGCCCGATCCCCAGGGCCGGCCTTACTTTCCCCACGGTTACGGGATCCGGCAATGGGGTGATAAAGCCAGTGTACAGCATGGGCACCCGAATCTCGTGGATCCTTGAAAAACTGGTATCAAGCCGGATCAACCGGGGATCGGAATGGATCAACACCGCGTCAAACCACCGGTTCAGGGTGTTCACCACCCTGGTTTCATGGGACCGGGCGTCCTCTTTTTCCACAAGGATATCCCGTAAGCTACACACCACCCGGCAGTCAAGGGTGGCCTCTTTCGCAATCAGGGACAGAACCGGGTCGAGCTCAAACCGGAACGCTTTTCTGCCAAAGGGGTAGAGTTCCACCAGAAAGAGATCCGGCCGCTCCGTCAAAACAAGCTGCGCAAGGATCTGCTGACGCTCTTTTTTGACATCTTCAACCCCTTGGCCGGAATCCACGCTGTAAAGCCTGCTGAAACGCTCATCCATCATCAACCCCGGCAGACAGACCTGCCTCACATGGCCGGGCAGGGATGCCGGCAGCAGATCCCCGCCGGTCACAAGGACGATATCGTGGGCATCAAGGGCCTTGAGGATCTCCAGGGTGCGGAAGAAATGTCCCACCCCCAGTACATGCTGGCAATAGACGATGATCTTCATTTACCCTCCGGGTTCAGGTTCATGGCGTTCAGTTTTTCAAGACGTAACCCCTTATCCCAGGAAAACCTGTGCAGATGCCCATCCCTGATCACGCGCTTCTCTCCTGGCAGAAACGCCCTGTCAAGGGCATGGTAGACAAGGGAGCGGATCACGCCGTTGTGGGTGACGACAAGGATCTGCCGGTCTCTGAACCGGGCGGCAGCCGCCTTGAGGGCAGCAAGGGCGCGCTCAAGCACCCCATGCCGCGGCTCTCCCCCGGGAGGGCAGAAATGCCACCCCAGGCTCTCCTGGAACTCCACAATGCCGGGGGAGGTCTGGCGAATCTCCTCGATCCTTCTGCCCTGCCACTGCCCGAACGCCTGTTCCCTTAACCCGGCCGCCGTCACCACCCTGAGCCCCAGGTGGTCTCCCAGGATCTCTGCCGTGTCCCTTGCCCGGGCCATGGGGCTTGAGAGAATAAGGTCCAGGGGAATCCTGTCAAGGGTGGCGCACCATGACGCCACCTGGAGCCGTCCCTCGGTTGACAGGGGCAGATCCGCTTCTCCCTGGAGCCGCTTCTCAAGGTTCCACTGGGTTTTGCCGTGCCGTATGAGGTTGAAACAAACCATTTGAAGCCACCTTTTTTAACATCGCTTCCAGATGAAGATAGTTACGGTCAAGGTCGTGGTGCTGCCGGATGTAGGTACAGGCCCTCTCTCCCATGCGGGATCGGAGGTCCTTGTCCCGGATCAGCCGGGCCAGGGCACTGGCAAAAGCGGTTTCCCGGAACATGGGAACCAGCAGGCCGGTATTTCCATTATCCACCACCTCGGGAATGCCGCCGTTGTCAAAGGCGACCACGGGCAGGCAGCAGGATTGCGCCTCCAGGAAAACCATGCCCAGGGACTCCCTGATGCCGGGAAAGGCAAACAGGTCCCCTGCGCTGTAGAACCTGTACATCTCCCGTCGATCAATCCTGCCCACAAACCGATACCGGCCCGGGATGCACTCTTCGGTCCGGGCCCGCAGCTCTTTCTCCATGGGACCGCTGCCGGCGATCACCAGGAGAAATGAAACATCCGCCTCCACAAGTTTTGAGCAGCATTGGATAAGCCAGGCCAGGCCCTGGCTCTTGACATCCTTCCTGAACATGGCCGCCGTCAGAATCACGGGAACCCCACCTGCCCCCCACTGTCGCCGCAGGCCATCGCCCTCCCGCTCCCTGCGCCGGAACGCTCCAGGATAGATTCCCGGGGCAATATAGGAGAGCCTGTGTTCCGGCAGAAGCCGTCTTAAATTATCAAGATCCACACGCTTGTTAGTGATCACATGATCGGCCCGGACAAGGGCGGCCCGGTTCAAGAGAAAACCCGGCAGGGTCTTGAAGCGGCGCCGCTGCTTTGTGGAGTAGATGCCCTGGAAGATCACATACTTGATCCCAAGCATTCTGCAGACCCAGGGCCCCAGGAGATCCGGGGCCTTGTAATAGGAGTGGTAGGTCAGCCAGAGATCCGGGGGAAAAGCGCTAAGGGTTCTCAACGAATTCAGGAGATCCCGGATCAACCCGGGCCATAGCCAGGGCCTGTGGGTGATCCACCGGGCCCGTATCCGGCCCTGGACCGTGACCCCATGGCCTCGCTGTTGAAGGAATTTCACAATGCCTGCGGCGATTACAAGATCCCCTGAGGGGGTACCATGACCCAAGGGCTTAAACGGCGCATAAAAGGCAATTTTCATCTCTTCACCTCACCTGAACAAGCCATAACCCGAAAAGTTCTGATTCTCTTGCCAAAATAACACGCAAATCAGAGCGAATAAGCAAAGAAGCTAACCGATCTCCGGAATCATCGCCTTGTACGTGCGGGCCAGTTCCCGGACCAGTTTCTTGTTGTCAAAATCCCGCTCCACCCGTTTTCTAGCAGCCCGGGTCACCCGCTTGCGAAGGGCTTCATCCACGAGCAGCCCCTCCATGGCGTTGGCAAGCTTGACCGGGTCCCGGGGAGGGACCATTCTTCCTGTGACCCCATCCTCAAGAAACTCGGGCAGACCGGACACATTGGTTGCAACCACCGGAAGGTTCATGGCCATGCTCTCGGCCATGACATTGGGGATCCCGTCCCTGTCACCGTTGACGGCGATCTGGCAGCCCAGGACAAAAAGGTCCGATTCTGCATAATGGGAGATCACCTCCTGATGGGTCAGGGTGCCGCAGAGCCGGGTCCGGGTACCAAGATCAAGCGCCTTGATCAGCCCCTGGATCTTCTCCCGGTCGTCTCCTTCGCCGATGAGGGTGTGCCGGAAATCGATTCCCCTCTCCCTGAGAATGGCCAGGGCCCGGTAAACCGTTTCAAGGCCCTTTTTTTCGGTGATCCGTGCCACGGTGATGATTTTGTAGGGGGGCACCAGTGACGGGTTCCTTCCGTCCGAAGAGAAATAATCCAGGTTAATCCCGTGGTAGACGCAAAAAAGAGGGGTGGTGGTGGTGGCCGATACCCAAGAGAGATATCGCTGGTTGTACCGGGTGCAGGTCACAACAAAGCGCGCCATGTCGATCTTCTCCTTAAGCTGCCTTGTGTCCGATGTGTAAATATCCTTTGCATGGGCAAAAAAGCTAAAGGGAACCCCGGTCAAAAGACTTGCAAACATGGCCACAGAGGTTGGGGAGTGGGCAAAATGGGCATGGAAATGAACAATGCCTTTTCCCGGCAAAAACTTATGGGCCAGGACCCCTGCCTGGAGAAGATGCTTCACGGTTGCCGACCGCCGGGTTCTCAACCATCGCGCCACCGCTTTTTTCAGGGCCTTAAAATAGGATCCGGGCCGTTTCAGGGCCAGCAGCAGGTTGTGGTACAAAAGGAGATGGAGATTGGGCAGGATGCGGGTAGGAAGATAATCCACCTTGGCCCGGATCGCTTTGACGCTGTCATGGGTGAACGGCTCCCTGGGATGCCGCATGGAGATGATGTGAATCTTGTATCCAAGGGACTCGAGGATAAGGATCTCGTTGGAGATAAAGGTCTCGGATATCCTGGGGTATCCCTTCAAAACCATACAAAGGGTCGCTGTTGGGCGGTTTTTCGGTGTTTTCATTTTATTCGCTCCTGATGGAAGCTGAACAGAATTGGGATTTTTTTTACCCTAACGTCAATGTTCCAGGATGTCCATAGAAACAGGAAAACATGCGCAAAAAAAAGAGCGGCCCATAAAATCAAAAAAGCCCTGGCCATCTATTCGATGACCAGGGCTATAAAAATAATCCGGCGACGTCTTACTCTCCCACAGGGCTGCCCCTGGAGTACCATCAGCGCTCAAGAACTTAACTACCGTGTTCGAAATGGGGACGGGTGTGACTTCTCTGCTATTGTCACCGGATTAAAGCAGAAATC
>JAQYWC010000026.1 GCA_030145245.1 Desulfobacterium sp. | reverse complement strand
CGGACCTGACTTTTACCTACGCTAGCGTGAGAGGTAAATCGAAAATTGTTGTAAGAACTGGATTTAATTTTCTCGGGGAGTTCATCCGAATTTGACGCTTAAATTGAGCAAAAAACTGTCTTGACATTGGGGTCCACTATAGGTTGCAGGGTATATTTTTAGCTTTGTCGTAATTAGTGTGTATGTAAATATTGATTCATTGATTTACTATTATTTTGAATATGGGAAAATCCCAGATTATGGCTTAGAACCATCAATTATTGGTTTTATCGTAGATTTGATAATAATTCCTGCTTCTTGTATCTTCGGAAGTAGATTAGGAAATAAACTAAACAAAGCATATCAAATGCATTGAGAGTGACTGAAAAAAGCGGCGTTCGTTCCTCACTCTGCTTTTTCCAGCCCCTCATGCTAAACGTTGGCTTACCACAAAAAGGAGAAGTATGTATGAGTGATGTACTGTTTTTTAATGCATGGGTAACTGGAATATCTAGCGTTATGGCTGCTGGATTAAGTGCAGGTCTGACCCACATGTACAGAAACAATAGGGAGAAAGCTGTAGTAAGTGTAACAATTGATGAATTCAAAAGATCACGAGCTCCGATAGCAATGCCAAAAGATATTTTTAACATAATAAAAAAGGAAGGTGGATTTAGAGAGTATTTGAAACCAATTGTTAGATGGGATCCGTCAAAGAAATTTAATAAAAATGAATTTACATTATCGGAGTTAAGAGAATTGTTACATCTGTCCCCTGAATATATTACAAAATGTCAAACTGAAGTTGATGAATTTAAAAGTTATATTGATTCATTTTCGAAGCCTCAATATCCTCCCTCCGATGAACAAGCGTATATACTCGCCTTATTAAGAGGGTATTGGCATCAGTCTTTCAAGGAAGATATTTTTATATCCTACTCAAAAGATTCGAATGATGTTGCTGAAAAAATAAAAAACAATTTAGAGGGTGACATTCATGGTCGTCAAATTGCTGTAAACTCATTGACCCTCTTGAATAACTGGTTGTCAAAAGGGCTTTCTGCAGATGCTCAAAATAATGAAAAAATTGTGCCAGGAATTAAATCACCTAAAAATCCACAAATCCCATTTATAAACATTAGCTTACTCGTTAGAAATAGTGGGAAGTCTGAGACACTAATTAAGGATTCTGCATCATTAATTATTAATGATAATGTAATCATTCCTATCAAATCTTATTCAGAAGAGCAAGGGTTTAGCGTGTATAATGGAAAGTTTTGGAGGATAAAACCAACATCGATTGTCTCGTGTGATTTTTCCCAAGACCCTTATTTAACAAACATGGCTCAACTTCAAAGTCTCCGCGACTTAATAGAAGATAGACGGCATTTAGCCTACATAGAAATTGAAGACTATTCAGGAATGAAGATTCGTACAAATCAATTTACGATTAAAGATATTGCTGATTAATAAAAAGCCAACAAAAAAATGCACGGGAGCGCAAACGACCACGCCCCGTGATTTAGTCGTTGTGAAAGCCAAAAAGATTATCAATTCAAGCAGATATAATAAAAGGATAAAATATTATTTAATTCCTCTAACTATTTGAAAAAATTTATACAACTGACAACGGATACCACTTAAAATTTTACGAGTAAAGAAAGGATGAAAAAGACTACCTTGAAGACCTTCCCCCAATATCCCCAGATTGTGATTATAGGCGGCAATTTCGGTTGGGTTCTGGCCAAAACACTTGCGGCAAAATATAACGATTGGCAAATCCTATTTCTTATGCGGGATGAGACCAAAGTCGCCGAGGCGAGAGCCTCCCGAATTGTAGATAAATTTTTCGGGCGAAAAATAAGACAATCCGGTAATACGGATGCCGCAGCCTGGATAGCGCTTCCCGAAAATGTTTCTTTTTATTCCCTTTCCGATTTCCGACAGTATTTCCGAGGAAAAATCCAGACACTTTTTATCCCCGCCATATCATCCAATTCCCTCAGAGAGGCTTTGGGGGAAATCGTATCCGCCGGTGTACCCCTTACCGCATTCGATAGCTGTGTGACCTTCTCCGTTTCCAAGGGAATGGAGGTTTTGAGTCAGAAATTTGCCCATGAAGTAATCGATGAGGTGTTGCATATAAATTCGGTCGTGGGGCTAGGCGGTAATCTGGCATTCGATTTGGGAATGGGTGACCCGATGCTTATGGAACTGGCCGGTCCGTCGAATAATACGTCCCGGATTGCAGAATTATTTCGGGGATCCAGTTTAAAAACCCTCCAATCAAGAAACCGCAGAAAATTGGGACTGGCAGGACCAATGAAAAATATTCATTCCCTTGCGACGGGAATGGCCAGTGAAATATATGGCAATTCCAGTGTCGCATCCATTGCCACTCTGGGACTTGCGGAATATGAACAGGCGGTATTTGTAGTTCAGTTTCCCCAAAAACTCCGACGCCTGGCATGCCAGCTTCAGAAAATACCTTTTAATTTTCGTTCCGTTCCCATTGGAGGCGGAGTCATGAGCGACTACCATCTCTTTCGCTTCACACGAAATTTCGAAGCCGGCCAGAATGTGGTAAGACATTTAAGGGCAGGGAAAGATATCCGTTCCGCCATGTCATTGATATCGAAAGAGAAGACTATAGAAAGCTTCGCATCCATTATTCCAACACGGGATTTTTTGCGGCAACTGGGCGTACATTCGCCAATTATTGAGATCATGTCGGAAATTTTAACCGAAAATCTCAGTCCCGAAGAGGGTATTAACCAAATCATGGAATCAATTGCTCATTGCCGTTCCTGTTAACATAAACAGTTAAATGAAATAGCGATTCATAGCTTCAAGTAAAGGGGGCAGGTCAGGGAACATTGGAGAGATTGTCGTAAGTCAGTTAAAAAATGAGGTTTGAGTTGAAAAGACCTCTTTTGATAATCAAGGCCGGAAACGGCTTCCTAACTTGTGGATACATCAATCCTGAAACATGCAATAAGACTGGAGTGAAGCGTTCTTTCATAATTTAATTGGGATTCTGAGTCTAACCATAGGAAACACAACAAGCAGTTTCTGCCGATAAACACGGCAGAACTGCCTGTTGGGAGGAAAAAACGAGATGTGGGAGTACATAGCGACTGACGAAGAATGATGACCTCCCAAACTACTGAATGCGCCGCATCATACCGCCTTGTGATGAGTATTAGTTTGTAAACCAGGCGAATTATAGTATCAGGAAGTAGCTCAAAGCTAATGCCAAGAATGCTACGCCTCTATTAGCAGTTGATTTAACTTACGCCATAAGAGCCGTACCCATTGTGCTTAATGAAACACATTGGCCCGGATGGGGTGTGTAATCATCATTCAAGGAGAAGCTGCATATGGATAATTGTACCTTTACACACATGTGTGTTAAGCAAACCGCAGAGGGGATGCGGGAAGGACTGACCCATTTTTCCGGGCCGAGCCGGACCGCAGTAATTTATTCGATTCAACCCAAAGATCCCATCTACATTTATGATCCGCAAAACCTGCTGGCCGGTCATGAGCCGAAAATCAAGGAATTGTACATTGATTCGGATGCGTGGCGGGAAAAAACCGCCATCGGGTATGATAAAAAAAAATTCAGCAACCTGATTCCGGAAAAAAACCTGGAGCTGGCCGGACTGATTTCATACGGGGGGCGGTCCAGCTCGGTTGTCTACCAGATGTGGTTTACCGAACATCATCCGGACATGTGTTCCATCGGCCCCACTGAAATGTGGATTGAACAGGCTGTCTGGCGGTTATCCCATGATGTGGCCAATGAAGAAGACCTGTATACGGGTATTTCAGGCAATTTTCTGAAAGAGTATGCCACCCATGCAGTCCGGGACTATATCGTGGAGAAAATGAATCTATTGATCGGATGGGACACACGGATGAGGGTCTACCCCATTTTAGAGGCCGTGCTCAAGATATCCAGGACCCCGGAAGAAGGTTCATGGCCAAAGGGCAAGCTGATTTTCGTGGAAAAGCAATCTCTATCCAAACTGCAGTTCATTGCAAAGTTTCCTGAAGCGGAACGACCTGAGCTGGAAAATATCAAGCATATTAGAAAGCTGCTGCAGAGCGTTGAAAACTCGGAACGGAAACTGGTGGCGGATGAAAAAACAATCATCGGCATTATCAAGGGCGACAGTCCGGATTTTTCCATTGCTGCCGAATTTAATGGGTCATACGGATTTTTAGAACTGAACAGCAATAAGGTCTGTTCTTTTTCCGATGGATGCTTCCAGTCAACCACCCGCAAAGCAAAGCTTGTACAGGTCGAAGAGGCATTGCTGGATTCGGACATGGATTCTGAAGATGCGTCCACCTTATTTAAGATTATTTCCGAAATTGTTCACAATGCCGCCAAGCTACGCCACGGCTGTGCCATTGTGGTTGACCTGAACACCCCCCCTGTTCTTATCTCAAGTCAATCTCTTGAACACCCCCTTGACCTTAAAAAACATGACGAATTAGAACTGGCCAAATCACTGTCCCGGGTGGACGGTGCGCTTCATATCGGAGCTGATTTGAAACTTCACGAATTTGCCTGCCTACTGGACGGTCATTCTATCCCCCATGAGTACCGGGCCCGGGGCGCCCGGTTTAACTCAGCCCTGCGGTTCACGGCTGAGCATGAGAATGTCATTGTCATCGTGGTCTCTTCGGATTCTCCTGTCTCGGTCATGATGGACGGCGGTGTACTGGACGCCAAATGTCTTTTGAAACCGTCCATTTTTGCAGCACCGATGCTACTGCAAAAATGGGCGGACACCTCTGATTCGGTGTACTATTGACCTGGGAGACATGGCCGGCACAGCACTTTGTGTCCGTGCCGGGTTGTTGTTTTAATTTGGCATTGCCATGATGCTCTCTTCTTCCATAAGGTCGGTTTCCTGTTGGCGTTTCAGGAATTGACCGTATTCCACCATTTTTGATAATGCTGTTACCGCCCGGGCCGGGGTCGGATAGAAAAGCCCTTTATAGGTGCTATCCCCTGCAGGATAGATGGTGCGGTCTTTACCTTCATCGTAGAGGGTAACGCCGAATACCGGCTTTTGGTACTTTTCAATCAGGGCCACCACATCTTCAATATATTTCTCTTCTGATCGGAGTGCATTTTCCAATAAGACGTAGTACTCTTCGGTGGAGATGGCCCCTTTGGTGGTGGCTTCCGCTATCACCCGCTTGGCGAAAAACTTTTTACCCAGAATCCCCAGGTTGATCACAGCATCGCACCCATCCCATTTGAGCAATTCCTCCAATATCAGGATCGGGGTTTCCAGGCCGAGGGTGGCGACGATATCCACGGGATTGCCACGGCTCCAGAACGACGGCAGCAGGTGATCGATGCGTTGGATTATGTCGGGGGTTAAACCGGGGATCTCAAGGCCTTCACGGCTACAGAGGTCAGCTGTCAGTACACCCCAGCCGCCACCAAGGGTTAAAACAGCAACTCTTTTTCCGTTGGGAAGGGGTTGAGAGGCAAACGCGGCCACCACATCCAGCAGGGTTCTCGATTTTGAAACCTGGACGATGCCGGCCTGTTGACAGGCGGCATCAAAGACACGGGCGTCTGATGCGATGGCACCGGTATGGCTGGAGGCGGCCTTTTTTCCGGAACCGCTCTGTCCGCCTTTGAGCAGAACGATGGGTTTCCTGCGGCTGACCCGTGCGGCTGATTCAAAGAACCGGCGTCCGTCCCTGATGCTTTCCATATATAGCATCACGATCCGGGTCAGGGGGTCTACTTCAAAGGCATCCAGATAGTCGGGAATGGTCACCATGGCTTCATTCCCGGACCCGCAAAACCCACGGATGCCAATGCACTGCTGTTCGGCAAAGGCCAGAAACTGTAGCCCCATATTGCCGGACTGACTCACCAGGGCTGTTGAGCCTGCCCGGGGTTTTACCGGAAACGGCAGGCAGGTTAAACCGATGTGGGGGTTGCATAGCCCCATGGTGTTGGGGCCAATGACCAGGATGCCTGCTTTTGCGGCTTCTTTGATCAGATCTTTTTCCAGGTCTTGGCCGGATTCACCGATCTCCCTGAACCCCGAGGTGATGATCAGCATGTTTTTGATGCCCTTTGCTTTAAGCTGGGGAATCAACCCGGGTACATGGGCGGCCGGAATGGTGACGACGGCCAGGTCAACCGTTCCTGGGATATCCGTGACGCTTGGATAGCATGCCTGGCCAAAGATGGTCCCGCCATTGGGATTGACCATGTAAATTGCGCCCTTGTAGTCCCAGGACATGCTGCTCAGGGGAAGCAGGTGGCCCCATTTCCCTATTTTTGAAGAGGCGCCGATAAAGGCGATGGAATCCGGATAGAAGAACCGGTTGATCCGGTGATAATCCACGGGCAATGGTGTTTCTTTGGATTTCCCCCCATCTCCCCGGCAGACCAGTGTATCCACAGCGGTGATCTCTCCTGCGGCACCTGCAATCAGGGGGTTGATATCGATCTCTTCAATGTCCGGTCGATCCATGGCGAGCCGGGATAAACCAACCAGGATGCGCTTGATGGCATCCCGGTCAACCGCAGATTCGCCTCTGAAATCCCCCAGCATGGCCTGTGCCTTTATCCCATCGAGCATCTCACCGGCATCGGTTGTGCCCAGGGGGGCCAGGCGAAAGACAACATCCTGTACCGCCTCTGTGAATATCCCCCCCAACCCGAACATGATCACCGGGCCAAACACCTCATCCCGAAAGAGCCCTGCCACAAACTCCCTTCGCCCGGTCAGGCAGGGCTGGACCAGTATCCCTTCCAGCTCATCACCAGCTTTTGTCATGATGGATGTTACGGCGGTATGCACGGCCCTGGCATCGCAAAGGTTTAAGTAAACCAGCCCCCTGTCTGTTTTATGTTGGAGGGTCGCCCCAAAGCCTTTTACGACCACCGGGAATCCAATTGTTTCAGCGGCTGCCATGGCGGTTGCAGTGTCATGGGCGGTCATCTCTCTGACCACGGGCACCCCATAGGATTGCAGAAGCTGATCGTCTGCTTCTGCTTGTTTCATCAACTTTTGTACGTTCATAAGGTCTTTCCCTGCTGTTCTTTTTATGGTTGTTTGCTATCTGATTCCCATCCGGTTTTGACACCATGTTAAGGTGTCGATCCAAGCTAAAATGAAAATCCTTCAGATAGAACGATTAGCAAATCATGTGCCTGATTTCTCAAAACGTAATATTGCATAATCATGTGGAATAGCGGGACACCCAGAGCCCTGTATGGCAGAAGCCTCACTTTGGGTCTGCCAGCATCTGTCAGGTGTTTTTACAGTGTGTAAAAAGCTGTGATAGAACTTCCCCCCAGGCCATGTTTCCTTATCTATGCCGGACAAGTTGGAAGCGGCTGAAAGACCAGTCCGGCGTCTTCAAGGCCCTTAGATTTTCCTCTGTCAATCATCGAGCCAATCATGTAACATCCGCATGTTTACAAGAACAAGCTAATGAATGATTATTCATGAATAAAGTTGGCGTAACAATCAAGCCCCCCAGCACCGGGCAGGAGGTCACCAGATGAGGAATAAAAAAATGGTTGAAAAGAACGCCCTGGTGATAAAGGGGGTATGCCTGTGGATTTTAGTCGTTCTCTCAGGCGCCTGCCTGCCGGGTACTGTCCTCGGGGTAGAGATTATGAATAAGGCGACCCAGAAGCAATTCCTCAGGAAATTGGACGCGGATTTTGACGTAAAAGCTGGCACCCGGGTGATCCGTGCACTGGTCCCTTACAGCAAAACCTTTTTTTTCTTTGACGGGGCAACCCCCAGGGGCGGAACCTATGATCTGCTTAAGCTGTTTGAAAAACGATTAAACTCCAAATACAAAACCCGCCATATGGAAATCCATATCCTGATCATCCCCACACCCAGGGACAAACTGATCTCGCATCTGAACCGGGGGTTGGGGGAAATTGCCGCCGGCAACCTTACAATCACCAAAGATCGCTTGAAACAGGTCGATTTTTCTTATCCTCTGGGCACGGATGTCAGTGAGATCCTGGTCACCGGGCCGGGGGAAACCGGTATACAGTCTGTTTCCGATTTAGCCGGTAAGGCCGTTCATATCAGGGAATCGAGCAGTTACTATGAGAGCCTTGTCAGCTTTAACCGACCGCTTCCAGGCAAGAGCAGAATTAAACTGATTGAGATGGGTGAAAGCCTTGAGGATGAGGACCTGCTGGAGATGGTAAATGCCGGCTATATTCCCTGCACGGTTGTTGACCGTCACAAAGGAAAGTTTTGGGCACAGATTTTTGAAAATATCACCCTGCACCCGGATATCTCATTCAGGAAAGACGCAAGCATTGCATGGGCCATCCGTAAGAACACCCCGTCTTTGACCGCAGAAGTTAACGAATTTGTTAAACAGCACAGAAAAGGGACGTTGCACGGAAATATCCTGTTCAAGCGGTATCTGGATAAGACAACGTATGTCAAAAACAATCAGGGGGGCGCGGAGCGAAAACGGTATGAAGCTGCCAAGCCGCTGTTCCGGAAATATGCCGCCCAGTATAATTTTGACTGGATGCTGCTGGCCGCCCTTGCCTACCAGGAGTCCGGGATAGACCAAAGCAAACGAAGCAGGACGGGAGCCATTGGGGTGATGCAAGTGCTGCCGTCCACGGCCAGGGACAGGAACATCAATATCCCGGACATTGAAACCAAGGACGGAAATATTCATGCCGGTACTAAATATCTTCGGTTTCTGATGGACCGGTATTTTAATGATCCAAAAATTGATACAATCAACCGTCTTTTCCTGGCACTGGCCTCCTACAATGCCGGTCCCCGAAGGGTCGCCAACCTGAGGAAGGAAGCAAAGGAGATGGGGCTTGATCCCACCGTCTGGTTCAAGAACGTGGAAGTGGTGGCAGCCAAGCGGATCGGACGTGAAACCGTTCAATACGTGAGCAATATTTATAAATATTATATTGCCTATTGCATGTGCGCCCGGCCCTTTGACTGGAGCGGAGGCCAGCCTGAAAGATAAGCCCCCCGATCGCGCAAAAGGGGTGCCCAGCCGGTATTGATATTAAATATTGGCGATTTTGGAGCTCTTTATCAAAACAAGAAAGGCGCTGGGGATTGCAGGACAAAACCGTGTGGTTGAAGACCCATGATAAGCGAAAAAGACCAACGGACTTTTGTGGTCGTTAGACTTGAGTAAAGTACTTTAAACAGGATAGAACGTTCCAGGGTGGGTTACTTGCCGCTGTAGAGCATAGGCCCGGACACAGCGTTTTGTGTCCGGGCCGGATATCGGCCTCTTCTCTCATTATCCCCGGGCGAGGCGAGACTGGGGCTTTTTTCGGGTCTTTCGGGCGATCTTCCAGAAGATCTTCCTGAATCTTGAGTCCTTCAAATCGGTCCCAAGATAATGCCTGAGAAACCGCAGGCGATCGGTCCGGCCCCAGTCCGCAGACCGCCGGTTCAGGGTCGCCAGATCCTTTATCACCCGACGGCACCCCAGGGGGAACCACTTGTTTTTCTCAAGATCGATGAACCGCACCAGGACCTCCTCCCCCGTATCCTTGACAAAGATATGCTTGGGATAGAGGCAGTTGTGCATCAGCCCGCCCTGGTGGATCTTCCGGACCGCCTGGGCCACCGCCTTCATTATCCGACTGCGCCGGGCATGGGAGGGCCAGCCCGCATCCTTCCACTCGTTCACCAGCTCATCCAGGGAGATGTACCCGTCAAGATACTCGGTGACCAGCACCGCCCGCTCCCCCTCGGGATGGCGGATCCGTTCGAAAAACACCGGCTCGATGGCGGGGATATCGAGCTTCTTATAGCGGAGGGCATTGCCCACCTCTTTTTCAAAGGTGGGAATTCCCCGGATCGGGTGAAGGAGGGTGCGGCTGAAATAGTTCTGCTGCCGCTTCACCATGAGGACTTTCTCCTCCCCCTCGTTCACGACCAGGACCATGCGGCTGACCTCGCTGATGCCGCCCCTGCCCCTGTTGGGCTCATCCACCGCAGTAAGCTCGAGTTGCCAGAACGCGTCGAGGGAATCAAGTCCCCGCTCGCGTAAAAGGGGTGCCCAATCTTCGGAAACATATCGCTTCATCGAGCACTCTCCTCGCCATGGAAAAAGAACACCTCTTCCAAGCGTTCCAAACCCGCATCCCGGTATTCCGGCTCCAGATGCCAGAACCCCGGCAACCTGCCTATTCCCATTTTTATTGATCCCCCGCCAAGAGAAGCCATATCAAACCTCGTTATTCTAAAAAGTAAGTCTATTCTGTTGCAACTTGTTACAAACGCCAGTGCCATTTATCCACGGCGTACGCCGGCAGGGCTCTCTCGCAGGAGATCCTTGTCAGCGGAGCGGGATAATAGGATAAGAAGTTATTTTTTGTCAAGAAAAGTATAAAAAAGATCAAAGTCCTTTTTTATATTGGGTGTTGGTTGAGGGGTGAATCATTTGGTTGAGCTCCATTTCGGAACCGGGAGTTCCATTCAGAAGGTTTTCAAACAGCTGTACTACTCCGGTTTTATCCGTCTCGATTTTAGTTTCGGTGTTAATATCCCTTAAATCAATGAAAAATCCGGAGAAGAGATCCGGCAGATCTGTGATGATATCGGTATTCAGGAAGTTGGTATCATTATACATGGAATGATAGTCCCCCTTTTTCTTATCAATTCTAAGGGACACCTCTTTCAGATTAGTAATTGAGGCGGATTTATTACACCCTTGAAGACATTGGTCATCAACCCTGGTTTTGTCACACCCGATGGTCTGGTGAAACAGGCATTGCCGGGTGGTCAGGAGCAGAATCGGATGATAGATGCTGTAGTACAGCTGGAAATCATCCGGCGTGACCATTTTTTTTATCTGTTTCCGGTTGATCTCATTTGAAATAAATGAACCACAACAGTTAAACTTTTCTTTCATGGCCAAGAGGCTGAAAGAGTTGGTGGTGTTCAGGTACGGGCCTGCGATCCAGGGGATGCCGTTCTCATAGGCTTTGAAAGCGATTCCGGTGTTGTTTGTTACAATACGTTCCGGTTGCACCTGCTCCAGGAACTCCACTGCCGCAGTATAGTTTTCCCCGATCAGAACAGATGGAAACCAAGGGATTATTTTCTTATTTTCCAGAAAAAGAGCGATCAGTTCGGACTTCCTATGATTCAGGCAATCCGGGAGCTTATAATAGATATCTGCTGAAGTGGTATCACAAAGATGTAGATCCTTTGGAGAGGAGATCAATACGGAAAGAGCGGGTTTGATTTTTGATCTGCTTTTTCTCTTTAAGGTGGGCACTTCAATGGGGGCAATGATCTCTTTTGAGCCGTTTAAGAGGAATGAAATTCTGTTTTTCATTACAGAAAGCTCATGAAACGGTATAAAAAGATCTTTTTGAAGGTTTTCCAATTCTATATGCTCAATGTAATATTCGCTATTGCTCAGGCAGCGGAACCTTTTTTCGATGCTGTGATAGTCAAGGGTATATCTGTCGGCATTGATGAGGTTTGTTTCCGAAAGCACCTCAAATGATCTGTCCGGCGTTGTCACAGACACTTTTAACGGAGCGTTGAGTTCTCCGGAGATACTTATGAGTAAAGCGCTTTGTGAGACGCTCAGGTCTTTGATTTTGTCTCTGACCGTCGTTATGATCTCTGTTTTTTCATCATACAGCTCTTTTTTGACTTCCTGGATATCCTCAGCAGCAGTATGCCCTTTTATCTCAAAAAGATGGGTCGCTGAATGATCCCGGGGATTATCAATAAACATCTCTTTATTGATATCTCCCTTTAAATAGCCGTTTGAAAAATCCCGGTTAAAGACCGTATACAGCCCCCTGTTGTCATGACTCTGCCCATCATGGTTATACAAACTGAGGATCTGTTTCTTCCAGCAGCGTACCACGGTATAGACATAATGGAACTTCTTTATTCTTCCTTCAATCTTCAGGGAGTCAACGCCGGCGTCAGACAGTTCTTTCAGGTCAAAGTAGGCTGAATTATCTTTCATATTAAGGGGAAAATCGTTACCGGCAGGGGTGGTCAGGTATCGGTCCCTGCAGGGCTGACTGCACCTGCCCCGGTTTCCGGAGTTCCCGCCAAGGATGGAACTGATATAGCAAAGCCCTGAAAACGCGATACAATAGGAACCATGGACAAAGACTTCAGTTGAGATATTATGTTCATGGGCGGTTTGGGTCAGATCTTTTATCTCATCAATATTTAACTCCCTTGAGAGATTCACCCGGGTCGCAGCAAGTTTATTTAAAAAACTTATCTGACCGTTATTATGGGTGGTGCATTGGGTGGATGCATGGACCTCAAGATCTTTGAAATACTCAGACAACAGATAAAACAGCCCCAGGTCCTGAACAATGATGCCATCGATCCCTGTATTCACAACTTTATTCAGCAGCCCGATAAGAGCCGTAATTTCACAGTCGAGAATAATGATATTCAGGGTTAGGAATACTTTGCAACTGTTCTTATGGGCAAGTTTTAAAACGCCGATCAGATCTTCAAATTCTATATTTGTTGCCCGGTTTCTGGCGTTAAACTTGTTCAGACCGCAGTATATGGCATCCGCTCCTGCCACAATTGCCGCTTTTATGGAATCAACATCTCCACCCGGTGCCAGTAATTCAAACTTTTCATTCATTGCGCAATAATCCAACTGTTTCTTTTTCTCTTTTGTTCCATTCACCACTCGCCGTCAGCCGGTTCCTTATTCGTGCCTGTGAATAATGAAGTGCCGTCCCTTGATCTTCTTTGTGGAGAGCGCTTTTTCCGCCTTATCGGCTACTGAGCGTTCAATGGCAACGTAGGAGTAGTAATCAAAACAGTTGATCTTGCCCACACTGGTTCCGGCAAGCCCCCCATCCTTGGTCAGGGCCCCCAGAATATCTCCGGGCCTGAGCTTGCTCTTGCGGCCACCGTTGATGGAGAGGGTCACCATGGGAACGACGGCGTCCTCTTCGATGGAGGGCTCAAGCGCCTCCACATCCGACACCTCAAAAGAAGTGCCCATAATGGTGTTGATCTCTTCCATCCGGAACCGCTCCTTGGGGGTCATCAGGGAAAAGGCCATGCCCTCTTTCCCAGCCCGGCCAGTCCGGCCGATGCGGTGGACATACACCTCCGGCTCAAAGGGAAGATCAAAGTTGATCACCGCGCTGAGGCCTGTGATATCAAGACCCCTGGCCGCCACGTCCGTGGCAATGAGAATGGGACAGCTGCCGTTGGAAAAGCGCACCAGCACTTCGGTCCGCTCCTTCTGCTCAAGGTCGCCGTGGATGGATATGGCTGAAAAACCCTTTGTCCAAAGGGAGGTTGTTAGCGACTTGCACTGGAGCTTGGTGTTGCAGAAGATCAGCGTTGATGCAGGCTTATGCCGCTCCAGAATCCGGACCACAAGATCGTCCTTGGCCTCCCAGTCGGATTCGTAGAAGTGCTGGCGAATGACGTTTTCTTCGTGCTCAACATCCACCACCACCCGATGGGCGTTTTTCTGAAACCGGGTGCTCAGCCCAAGGATCTGCTCTGGAAACGTGGCGGAAAACAGAAGGGTCTGGCGATGCTTGGGCACATACCCCATGATCGCCTCAATGCTGTCGGCAAAGCCAACGTCCAGCATCCGGTCCGCCTCATCCAGAACAAGGGTGGTGACGTTATCCAGATTCATGGTCCCACGGCTCAAATGCTGCTCAATGCGCCCGGGGGTCCCCACCACGATATGGGCCTGGTGCTCCAGGGAGATCTGCTGGGGCAGGAAGGGCACCCCGCCGCAGATGGTCACAATCTTGATGTTGTGCTTGAACCGGGCAATGCGCCGCAATTCGCCCGCCACCTGCTCGGCCAGCTCCCGGGTCGGACACATCACCAGGGCCTGGACCCTGAAACGCTTCACGTTCAGGTTGTGCAACAAGCCGATGCCAAACGCCGCCGTCTTACCGCTTCCGGTCTTGGCCTGGGCCAGCAGGTCCTCCCCCTTCAGCACATGGGGCAAACTCCCGGCCTGGACCGGAGTCATCTTGTGGTACCCCATGGTCCCCAGGTTATCGATCATTGATTTGGTTAACGGTAAGGTCGAAAAAGCGCTCATGGAAACCTTCTTTATATTGAATTTAAGACCCTGCAAGGCCTTTTATTTTTTTATCGCACCCTTTGGTGCCTGTGTAACAAACCCCGCAGGAAACCACAAATTCACAATAAAAGCCAACTATTTATGAAATTCGCTTTCTGAGATTGACGTTAAAACGTCATGGTGTTACGATGTTACAGATTGGATAATTGGGAGGTGAAATAATGACAACTTTATCAAAACGCTCAACCATATACTTAGATCCAGCCCTTCATCAGGCATTACGAATTAAAGCCCTTGAAACATCTCGTTCAATGTCGGAAATAATTAATGAAGCTGTAAAAGAAGCTCTTGCAGAGGACGCAGAGGATCTCGCTGCGTTTGAAGAAAGGGCTGACGAGCCTCTGATCAGCTATGAACAAATGGTCAAAAGGCTAAAAAAAGATGGCCGAATATGAAATCTTTTTCAAGAGATCGGTTTGGAAAGATTTTAAATCGATTCCGGATAAAGACTTAAAAAAAATCCTTGAATGCATTGAATCTCTCGGTGAAAATCCACGCCAATCAGGATGTAAACAACTGAGTGGTCAGGAAAGATACCGGTTCAGGCAAGGACGATATCGTATTATCTATTCCATTCAGGATGAAGAGCTTACCGTATGGGTTGTTACGGTTGGCCATCGCAAAAAGGTATATCGCTGAAGCGCATCTGCACAATAGCTGCACAGCCCCTACCCCCCCACAGCTCCCCAAGCGGCATGTAATAAAAAACCGGCCCCTTGCGGAACGCATTCCTGCATGACGTTAACAATGCCTGAGATTCAATCCCAAACAACAGACACGGAGATCCTATGCCTTTGACAATACCTGGGGAAAATATATTAGACACGACCGAATCAAAGTTGATCCGAAACAGAAAATTCATTGATTTAGACTGGCAGCATGAATTTCAGCAAGGGCTTACGTTTAAGGATTGTACCCTGTCAGGTTCTGACTTTTCGAATGCAAACCTGGATGGCCTGCGCCTTGAAAACTGCAATATTTTGGATTGTGATTTTTCCAATGCAAACATACAGGACGGTTTTTTTGAGGGATGTACCTTTTATGAAAAAGAGCATCAGAAAGGATGTGATTTTTACCGGGCGGATTTGAGGAGAACTGAGTTTCAACGCTGTGACATCTCAATGGGTAATTTTACCCGCTCCGAAGTATTCGATATTACCATCAATGACTGCCAGGCCCAGGGGTGCAATTTTGAGCATGCTGATTTTGTGAACGTTGTCAGCCGGACGGTGGTATTCAGTTCAGCCCGGCTGACAAAGACAAATTTTAAATATTCGGATTTTGAGGGCGTCTATTTAGAAAAGTGTGATTTATCAGAGAGTAAACTTGTGTCTGTGATTTTAACACGGGTGAATCTGGAGGGGGCCAAGCTTGCCAATACCATATTTGCGCCAAGCCAGTATGAGGGATTATCTATTTTTAAAGCAGATATGAGGAATGCGGAAATAAGCGGTGTCGATATCAGAGCGCTGGATTTTTCAGGGGTTAAAATATTTGAATGGCAAATGGCACCTTTGCTGGAGGAACTGGGCTTTGTTATCCACCCGGACAACTAGGGTTCAGAATGCAATGTAAGCAGCCCCTGTTTTTAAATAACGGTTTGGTTTTGACATTTAAATCATGAGGCGCTATATAGAATGACGGTTCTAGTTGATATCATGAATCTATTTAGTACAGATGGGCGCATCCGAACGGACGTACCCGGCACATGCTTTAGAAACATTTAAATCTTAAAGGCTTAGACTTAAGGAGTGAATGATGCTGCTGCTGAATCCCAAGAACTACCAGGAAAGAAACTATCCCGACGAAAGATCCAAAGAGATCATGCTCAAGACCATTGAATGGTTTGAGAATAAGGGTCATAAGAAGATGAAGGAAGACTTCATGTCGCCGGAATTCACCTATGATTTTGCTGAATTCATTAAAGAGGAAAAAATCTTCGAAACCCTCTTTCTCCCCAAGGGATACGGCGACGACGACCAGTACTACAGCACCTACAGAATGTTCGAGTTCTCGGAAATCTGCGGGTTCTACGGCAGTGCATACTGGTACATGTACCATGTCTCCACCCTGGGCCTGGATCCGGTATTCCTGGGTGACAACGAAGCGCTCAAACACAAGGCCGTGGAAGTGCTCAAGGGCAACCCGCTTTGTGCCTTCGGTCTTTCTGAGAAAGAGCATGGCGCCGATATCTATTCCTCGGATATGAAGCTGCACCGCCAGGAGGACGGCACCTACCTTGCAAAGGGCTCGAAATATTACATCGGTAATGCCAATGAAGCCAGCACCATCACGGTTTTTGGAAAGATAGCCGACACGGATGAGTATGTGTTCTTTGTTGTTGATTCAAAGCATGAAAAATTCGAATGCATCAAGAACGTCATCCATGCCCAGAACTACGTGGCCGAATTTGCCCTCCATGACTACCCCATCACCGATGCCGAGATCAGCTCCCGGGGACCCAAGGCATGGGACGACATGCTCAACACCATCAATATCTGCAAGTTCAACATCGGTTCCGGCGCCATCGGTATCGTGACCCACTCTTTCTACGAAGCCCTGAACCATGCATCCAAGCGGAACCTCTACGGGAAATACGTCACCGACTTTCCCCATGTAAAACAGCTGTTCGTGGATTCCTTCTGCCGCCTGGGCGCCATGAAACTCTTCGGCCTCAGGGCCACCGACTATATGCGGGCTGCGTCGGCAGATGACAAGCGCTACCTCCTCTATAACCCGATCATGAAGATGAAGGTCGCCATCCAGGGCGAAGTGGTCCATGAGCTTCTCTGGGACATCATTGCCGCCAAGGGATTTGAAAAAGACACCTACTTCAGCCAGGCCGTATGCGAGCTCAAGGGATTCCCGAAACTCGAAGGAACAAGACATGTCAACATGGCCCTGATTGCCAAGCTGATCCCCAACTACATGTTCAATCCCAAAGAGTATCCCGAAATTCCCAGGATCACGGGCAACGAGAATGACGACTATCTCTTTAACCAGGGTCCCACGAGGGGATATGGAAAGATCCAGTTCCATGACTTCCGCAAGACATATGGAACAAAAGAGCTTCCCAATATCGAAATCTTCAAGCAGCAGATCAAGGCCTATGAGGAGTTCCTCATGGTCTCCGGCATGGAGCTTGGCGACCAGATGATGAACGATTTTGACTTCCTGCTCGGGGTGGGTGAGATCTTCACCCTGATCGCATACGGACAGCTCATCATCGAGAGCGCTGCAATGGAAAATATCGATGACGACCTCCTGGACCAGATCTTTGATTTCATGGTCAGGGATTTTTCCGCCTACGGTCTGGACCTGTTCGGCAAGCCCACCACCACCGAGGCCCAGCAGGCACCATGCCAGAAAATGATCATGCGGCCCTTTGCCAGTGCCGAGCGCTTTGAAAAGGTCTTAAAAGAGCATGTATACTCCCTGGTAGATACCTACGAAATGACCGAATAGTCTGATCTTCTGAACAAAAAGGCGGGGATTCTTCCCCGCCTTCTACTCCCCCCCCCCAAACCGGGTTCGTTTTCAGCTATGGCTGTCCATGAGCTCCCTGAGCCTGTCGGTGAGACCGGGAAGGTCTTCCCGGGTAAGGGTAAAGCGGATCCGGCACCACCTTGATATCATCCTCGTCCCCGGAGTCGATGGCGCTTTTAATATCGAGCCCGGTGCGGATCCACACCCGGGTCTTTCCCAGGGTAAGGGGGGTGTGGGGGGGAAGCTCAAAGGAGAGCTCAATATCCTCCTCCTGGCCCGGCCCGATGGTGAAGGCATCCTTTACCTTGAACTTGGAGAGCTCGGCAACACGGGTGACGGTTTCCTCCTCCCCTTCGTCATCGGTCTCCGTGGCCTCGTAGGTGGAATGGATGGAGAAGTAAAGCCCGCCGATTCCCTGGCGGTGATCAATCACTTTTGCAGACCGGAAGGTGATTACCTCCTTCCCGGGTTCAGCCCTTGTTTTCGGCAATTACTTGTGCTAACGGTAATCCTGTTAACCGGATCCACGCCCATGCCGGGCGCAGGCAAGCCCTTGAAAAAATATCATGGAGGACAACCAGATGAAAACCTATCGCTCCGTTACATTTAGAAGTAGCGTTGCCGTTGGCATTACACTGTTCATCAGTTTAACGCTGTTGCTTGGGTCCTGCGCTACAAAGCCCGGCCCCATCGGGATCTCAGCCGAGCCCCCCTGGCCCCGGGCCTATAGTGACGCCATTACCGACGCCCTCAACCCGGAACCCCTGGAGATCGCCCATAACCTGATCGCCATCACCCAGGACAACCCGGCCCTCCAATGGAAGGAGATCAACGGCATTCCCCATGTGCTAATGGTTTCCCTGACCGGCAACACCACCTACTATAAAAACAATGTGGGGCAACCCTACAACACCGGCAACTATGATACCTGGGTAACGGCATCCCCGGAGATGAAAGATATCTGCGCGGTACTTGTTTTAACGGGTGAAGCATTAAAAATGCGGCTCCGGGAACTCCTGGGGCTTGTTCCCGATGCCGGAGTGCTGGCGTTTGTGGAGTTCTGGGTAAAGCCCGGGGATCTGTTCCGGCCGGCACCCGACAACGAGATCGACGATACCACCGCCGGTCTGAACCTTCCGGACGATGTAAAGCCCTGGTACCGTGAATGGTTCAACCAACTGCGCGCAAGCCAGTATTTCCAGTCGGCCCAGCCCGATCACAACGCCTATCCCTGGACCCAGCTCGGTTACACCTATGACTGGGGCAATCCCGGATCGGAACAGGGCTTGAGCGAATTTGTCATCAAGAAAAATTCCCAGGTGATGATCCGGGCGATCCATCCCATTGTCGACTATTGTCACTGATCTGAGACATAAACCCAAAACCGGTATACGCGAAACCTATTTCAGCGAGGATCCTCCATGAACCAAAAAGTCATTTCTGTGCCGTTATGATGGAAACCCCTCCGGAAATCATCCGTATCGGCAACATGAGCACAACAATGCCGTTGATGAAAAAATGGCTCCCAACGGGAATCCTGGACCGACGCCTTAAAAAGAAGTTCGGCTTGACTTGATCCGGCACCACAAGTATAGAAAAGCGTCATATATGAAATTCCAGGGACACGATACCCGATCCCAGGACCGGAGATTTTATGGTTGCCCGTAATCTGTAAACAAAAGGAAGTTCTATGCCCAGTGTCGGATTTGTGCTGTACAAGAAAGGTGATGAGCCGGGAACATTGACGGCTGAATGGTGCCATTCAGATTATGGAAATGGAACAGGTATTGCCACGGGCGGCCCGGCTGACGGTTTTGAAGGTCGCTATACCATCCGTTACTTTGACGACAAGGGTAATATCCAGGCTGAGCGTGGGCTGGAGATTCAAAAAGATGGAAACTACTACCAGCTGTCGTGGAGCAATAATGGAGAAATAAGTGGCAATGGAGTTGGTATGGAGACCGCGGAGGGGCTGGCCGTTGGCTACCGGGATGTTGAGGAAACACTGATTCAAGGATAATTGATGGGTTCAATTATTAAAGGTTACAACGAATATAAGCCACCGACCGGTTTACGCGCATATATAGACCGGTATTGGTCATATGCAACGGATGCAAGCACCATTTCCTTAAATAATCCCGTGATAATACCGGATGGGTGTATCGACATCATTTTCGACTTGACCCAGCCGGCAACCTTGAAGAGTTTTGTCAATGGAGCGATGACAAAGCCCATGGAGAGCAGCAGAACCCATCTTGTTGGCGTACGATTCAACCCGGGCATGGCTTACCCTTTTTTCAACGCCCCGGCAGATGAATTTACAGACCAGTGCGTTGACTATTTTGAGTTTGCAGGTCAGGAAGCAAATCATCTTTCCAATCAATTGACTGATCTGAATTCAACACAACAGCAGATAGAGCTGTTGAATAGAACCTTTGCCGGCAAATTGTCATCGATCAATGCCATTGAACCCCAAATGGCAATGGCGCTGAATCTTATCCAGAAAACCGGAGGAAAAGGCTCAATCAAGCAATTCAGTGATGACGTTGGCTGGAGCAGGCAACACTTGGCAAGGCAATGCTTAAAATATACAGGTCTGACCCCGAAATTCCTCACCCAGGTTATACGCATCAAGCACGTCATCAAACAGCATGGGACTGAAGAATGTCCGAACTTGAGTCAACTGGCATTGGATGGCGGGTATTACGACCAATCACACATGAGTAACGAATTTAAAACAATAACAGGCCAAACCCCTGGGGAATTTTTCGATTAAGCCGTACATGTTCCATTTTTCCAATACAGCAC
Source organism: Desulfobacterium sp. (assembly GCA_030145245.1). Classification (GTDB taxonomy): domain Bacteria; phylum Desulfobacterota; class Desulfobacteria; order Desulfobacterales; family Desulfobacteraceae; genus Desulforapulum. The sequence continues at coordinate 28,374 of JAQYWC010000026.1, read as the reverse complement.
AGGAAATCTTTTTTATAGTACGATCCTTCATTCGAATTTTTATAAAAATAAAGGAGAACAGATGATTTCTTACTGTGGTACGGATTGTTCAAAATGTGAAGCCTGTCTGGCAACCCAAGAGGATAGCGACACGAAACGAAGAGAGGTCGCAGAAAAATGGACGGTTCAATATAAGACAGACATAAAACCTGAACAGATAAACTGCCAGGGTTGCAAGTCAGACGGTATCAAATTTTTTTTCACCGAAAACGTCTGTGGGATCAGAGCATGCAATATTGAAAAGGGCACCCCGAACTGTGCCGGATGTGCCGAGTACAAATGTGACAAGTTAAAAGAGTTCATCGCGGCAGCGCCTCCTGTTGGGGAAGCGTTGGAAGCATTACGCAGTAATTAATTCCATCAGAAAGAGTATAACAAAATATGTTGTGCAAGGTAGTAAAGTTGGTACGTCCCCCCAAGGGGGATGCAGGTTGGGATTCGTCCCCATGGAAAAACATTCCTTCCGAGGGGATCGCAAATTACATGGGCAAGAAGCCCGATCATTTCCCAAAGGCAGAGGTAAAAACAGCCTATGACGACACGGCCATATATGTGATGTTCCGGGTCGAGGACAGATATATTCGGGCAGTTGCAGCAGAGCATCAAGGCAATGTCTGGGAGGACAGTTGTGTCGAATTCTTCTTTACACCGGATTCGGATCTGTCCAAAGGCTACTTCAACCTTGAGATGAATTGCGGCGGCACCCTGCTTTTCCATTTTCAGCCCGGGGCAGGAAAGGAGAGGATTGTCATCCCAAAGGGTGAATGCAACCAAATAAGGTGTGCCCATTCGTTGCCGCGAATTGTTGATCCGGAAATAGTTGAACCCGTCACCTGGACCGTTGCATACCGGCTCCCCCTGGCCCTGCTGGAAAAATACTGTGAGGCAATCACGCCCGCGCCCCGGGTTGAGTGGCGGGCGAATTTCTACAAATGTGCCGACAAAACCTCACACCCCCACTGGTTGACATGGTCGCCGGTTGATTTTCCAAAGCCCAATTTCCATCTGCCCCACTCATTTGGCATATTGAAATTTGAATAATGCCGAGGCCTTCCGGGGGCACGATATGTAAACCCACCCCCGAAAGGCACCGGTAAAACCGGTAAATTGAGTTATTTAAAGGAAGCTCGCAAAATGGCTTCCGCATCCCCATCCGAAAGGGGAACCGGATCCAGGGTGTACAGGAACCCCATGGTGTCCCGTGCAATCTTTGCCAGGTCCTTGAGCTCATCCTGGGTAATGCCGTAATCTGACATTTTCAAATCCCGCACCCCGCAGTCTTCCTGAAGTTTAATGAGGGCCTGCATAAAATCATCCCCGCCCATGGCAGCAGCCATCTTTTTGAACCGGTCCGGCACCTTGTCCGCAAAATGCTTGAAATAGGCTTCTGAAAGCATGATCAGTCCTGCGCCGTGGGGCAGTTCATGGTGACAGGCACTCAAAGCATGCTCCAGTGAGTGTTCGGAGGTGCAACTGGAGGTGGACTCCACCATCCCGGAGAGGGTGTTGGCCAGGGCCACATACCCGCGGGCTTCCGTATCATTGCCGTTTTTGACCGCACGGGGCAGGTATTCCGCTATCAGCCGGATACTTTCCAGGGCGTACAGATCACTGATGGGAGTTGCAATGTTAGCAATAAACCCTTCAGCCGCATGGAAAAAAGCATCAAACCCCTGGTACGCGGTTAACTGTGACGGAACCGAGGTCATCAGTTCCGGATCCACCACTGCCAGCACCGGGAAGGTGCAGGTGGGGTCGCCGAATCCGATCTTTTCTTTACCATGGGTGATCACCGTCCACGGGTCTGCTTCCGTGCCCGTTCCTGCGGTGGTGGTGATGGCAACAATGGGTAAAGCACCATTTTCAACCGGTTTGCCCTGCCCGCTCCCGCCATGGATGTAATCCCAGTAATCCCCCGGATTTTTGGCCATGATGGCAATGGATTTCGCAGCATCAATGGAAGACCCGCCGCCAAGGCCAATGACAAAATCACATCCGTTTTCCCTTGCCATGGCAGCCCCTTGGGTGACATGGTCCTTGATGGGGTTTGGCAAAATCTTATCAAACACGACAGATTCGATGTTTTGCTGTTTCAGCAGACTTTCCAGGCGCTCAAGATAACCATATTTGCGCATGGAGGTTCCGCAGGAAATGACAATCAAAGCCTTCTGGCCCGGCAGTTTCTCAGTGGCCAGCTGGTTTAATTTACCGGCTCCGAACAGTATTTTTGTCGGGATAAAATAGTCAAAGTTCATCATATCAACACCTCTCTTCAATGGGTTTGGTTTCATTCTTCTGATGGCATAAATAATAGATTCTATCCGGGAGAATTGGAATACCCAATTCTCTCAAAATCCTGCCTAATCCTGCTCAACCGATCTTGCACCTTTGTCGATAGCGGATCCCCCATTTTCAAAAAAATCCATTCACTCCTTTCCCTGTATTCCGGCTTTAGCTTTGCGAATTATGGTTTGATTTTGAAATGCGATCAGGATAGTATGCAATTTAATGACGGTTCTTTCCTGACTTGTTTATTTAATGATAAACGACACATCATACAGAAAGGCAACCCCATTATTTTACTTCACATTTCAAACAGTCGAATTTTCAATCAGCGCAAAGAATCACCCCCAATGTCGGACTGAATACAAAACCGCAAGTTGATGCGACCGCCTAATGAGATGCTTTCATGTTTTTTTTACAACATTAAAAAACTGAACAACTGAGCATGTATCATTTTGACAAGCTTCTTTATTAAATGAAGGAGGTAACACAATGACATTGCGGTATGTGGTCCATCGAGGGGATACTTTGTGGCATATTTCGATTCGTCATCTAAAAGACGGGATGCGGTGCGGGAAATTTTTGACTACCATAATTCAGCAATAAAAAATTTAGGTCAGTTAAAAACTTCCTGCCCATTGTAGATGGGAACCTGATCTATATCGGCCAGACATTGCTGCTTCCACCACGGTCCAATGCCCCAAAGCTTATGACCAAAAATGGAACAGCCAACAGACATGAAGCTTCAAGGCCGGCAAAAGAGGTTAATTTGAGAGTCGTTTACGATATTGAAGAACACGACAATCCGACCCATTGTCAACTGAAAATGCCTGATTATACGATTGATACGAAGTTTACCGGAAAAATTACAATTGAACATCTTGGCGTGAACAAGTATAGACACAACGTTGACCTGATCATCAACCGAAACAATGGCAAGATTGAACACAACCTAAGCACATTCGCCCATAAAGCGTTCAGGGATTTAACAAAGAATGTCAAAATGACATTTGATCCGAAAAACTCAGAAGTTATAATATCTGCTCCGATAACATCAATGGCAAATATCGGTTCCACCACGGTTACTGTTCAGGCAGTTTCCCCGACCTTACTGATTGGTCAAGCTAAACCAAAACCGATCAGCGCCACAGTTGAAATCGACAGACGAAAATACAAGTATACAGCAGATATTGAATTTAAAGTTGAGGTTAAGTTGCACCCTAATCGCGGAATTAAAGATGAGTCTAATCTATATTTTGGGGTCTCGCAGGAAACAAGTAGAGACATAACTCTGAAACCTGCACAGACAAATAACTACATCGTTGCTGTTTCTCTTATGATAATAGGCGTGCTGGCCTGGCAGATCCGCGCATCAGGAATGGCAATGAATTATTCGATGCCTCACCATGGCAGTGGTTTGCCACTCATGCTGTTTATAAGAACTAAAACATTTAGCCCTGATGCTTAGTATACAAACAAATGAAAAAATATTTTGGTTTTTGTGGGGCTTGATGCTTGTGTATGTTCTCTCATACAACAAAACATACACGGATGAGGAAATCCAGGAGCGGTTCAGGCCATTAACCCAAACATACGGTTTTTCAATCGTTTATAAAATAGAGGATAATTTTTTATCAACACTTGAGATAAGTCCATTTGGATTTCCTGCGGGTCCTCCGAAAACAAGCATTGTAAAACCAATCAAATTGTACAATTTAATTAGATATCCGGACCTTTTAGAAAAAACATTATCAAAGTATCCTGTGAAGGTTATCGATCAGTATCTTGATGCTATCTATTTTGCAAAGGAGATAGATAATAACGGATTTAAGTATGGCGGATCTTATGATATCTACAGACGGATTATGTATTTAGTCAATGACGATAATACAGATGAATTTTCAATATGGGCCTTTCACCATGAGTTCAGCTCACTGCTTCTGAGAAGCCGCTCTTTTCACCTCAACCCATGGACAGACCACAACCCAAAAGATTTCAAATATTTATACAAGATTTACAGTAGCACAAAAGACACAATGAAGCATGTCTCGTTCGATGTCGAGCCTACAGCAAATGAGTATAAAGACGGATTTATGACATTTTATGGACGAACTAACTTTGAAAATGACTTTAATGAATATTCCGGAATGATATTTACTTATCCAAAAAAGACAAAAAAACTAATGAACACCTTTCCCAGAATACGTGCTAAATTTTTAGTTTGGCTGAAATTTTACCAGAGCATTGATCCGATTTTTACAGAAGAATATCTATTTGAAAACCATTGAGTTTTGATGCGCTATTTCCCTTCTGAGAATTATCAATCCGGGTTATCAATCGGATCGGCGCAATCGTGCGCAATCTCGCAATCGTGCGCAATCTCGCAATCGGGGCGCAATCGGGCGCAATCGGGCGCAATCGGCGCAATCGCAATCGTCAATCGGGGTCGGGCCGAGTATTAGCGTCAATCGATTCTCAATCGGGGTCGGTCCGAGTCATCTACCCGTAATAATAGCATTATGGCTATATAGGATAGCGTTTTATGCTCTTAGCGCGACAGTTTCGACACCAAAAACTGGGGTTTAAGAAATTGCAAATCAAGTTCTTAATTTTCTTAGACACCTCATTTGGGGGTCAAAAAAGCATGGCTAAGCCATCACAAGGCCATCTTAAAAAGGCGTTATCTTGTGATATTAAACGCTTACCTCGGCCCGACCCGACAACAGCAGACAACAGCACCCGACAACAGCCGCCACAACAGCCAACCCGACAACAAACGACAACAGAGTGAGCCTATATAGAGTGCGTACAAAGACGGATTTATGACATTTTATGGTCGAACTAACTTTGAAAATGATTTTAATGAATATTCAGGTATGATATTTACTTATCCGAAAAAGGCAAAGAAGCTTATGGGAAGCTATCCCAGGATCCGTGCGAAGTTTTTAGTCTGGCTGGAATTTTACCAGAGCATTGATCCGATTTTCACAGAAGAATATCTGTTTGGAAACCATTGAATTTGTATGACGGCGGCCCATACTGCCGGCATTTGGATACCGAATCGGAACAGAAATCATTTGATGCAACCTGCCGGAAGCTTCACAAATTTTTTCGAATCTCGCACATAAACCACATAAAGATAGAGGCCCATGAAGATTAATTATGCCACTGCATCTGATTTCGATGCATGGATATCACTGGCAAGGGAAGTTGAACATTTATTTGGCCCAATGGCTGATGAAGTTTCGTTCCAGGATGCCTTAAAACAGGCGATATCAGACAGAACAGCTTTCTGCATTCGATCAGAAAATAATAAACACGATCACATTCTAAAAGGTGGGATTATCATTTCAAAGGACTCGAATGAAATAGTCTGGTTTGTCGTCTCAGGCACAAGCAGGGGGAAAGGTTATGGCCAAGCACTGCTTCGTTTTGCGATTAACCAATTAAATACCCAGGAAAGCATATTTGTCCAAACATTTGACAACACCGTTGAGGAAGGACAGGCTGCAAGGAAACTGTATGGTAAATTCGGTTTTCTTGACCATGAAAAAGGAGAAATAAATCCAGCCGGAGTGCCTACGGTAATGATGGAACGTCCCATATCATAAGACATTCCACATTAAAGGAAGTGATAACAACGGCGGTGGTCCGGGGGAAGGAGTCTCCCCCCGGACCACACCACAAGCGGTTGATCAGAATGGGCTAAGCAAAAGGATCAGCCAATCCCGCCAAGGAGTATGCCTAAAACCAATACAGCCACGCATACACCGGTGAACACATACTTTACAAAGGGCTTGAACCAGTTGCCAAGGGGGGCCTTGGCGCCGATGTTGATGTCGTTCAGGGCCCGGTCGGTTCCGTAGATCCAGAAGTAGGAGACCGTGGCGATGATGGCGCCCAGGGGGGCAAAGTAGATGGTGATGAAGTCGGCAAAGGCGCCGAACCGTGCCATGCTGGTGGCAAGGGGGATGCCCAGGGCAAAAGCCAGGCACCCGGTGATCAGGACGCCCTTGGCCCGGTTGAGTTTGAACTGGACCATCAGGGCCTCGGACGGGGCCTCGAGCATGTTGATGGCCGAGGAGACCGCGGCAAAGATGATGCTTGCAAAGAACATGGCGCCGAAGATATAGCCGCCCGGCATCTGGTTGAAGATCTTTGGAATGGTGATGAACAGAAGCTTGGGGCCAGCTGCGGGATCAAGGCCAAAGGCAAAGGCCGCAGGGATGATGATAAAGGCCGCAAGCAGGGCAGCCAGGGTGTCGAACAGGGCCGTGTGCATGGCCGAGGAAGGGATGTCCATGTCCGGTTTCATGTAGCTGCCGTAGACCACCATGCCGGCACCGTTCAGGGAGACCGTGAAAAAGGCCTGGCCCAGGGCCATGATCCAGGTGATGGGTTTCAGCAGGTGGGACCAGTCCGGCACCAGGAGATATTTAATTCCCTCATAAGCGCCGGGAAGGGTGAGGGAGCGCACCAGCAGGACGATAAAGATGATGAACAGGGCCGGCATGATGATCTTGTTGATCTTCTCGATGCCCTTTGCCACCCCGAGGATCACGATGCCCACGGTGACGGCCATGGCGGCAAAGTGCCAGGGAACGCTGTGCCAGGTGCCGGCAAAGGCTTCAAAATAAGCGGGCATGGACTCCACACCGGCAAAGGTGTTGCCAAGGGAGGAGAAGAAGTATCTCAGCACCCAGCCCACAACGATGACGTAAAAGATGAGTATTCCAAACACCGACAGGGTCGGAACAGATCCCAGCGCCGTTCCCAGGGGCAGGTTCTTTTCTTTAAATATCCGTTTGATCCCCCCAAGGGACCCCATCTGCATGACCCGTCCCAGGGAGAACTCGGACATCAGCCCGGTGGTGCCAAGGGTAAAGACAAATATTGCGTAGGGGACCAGAAAGGCCCCGCCCCCGAACTGGCCCAATCTCCAGGAGAACATCCAAATATTGCCAAGGCCGATGGCCGACCCGACACAGGCCAGGACAAAGCCGAGTTTACCGGAAAACTTCTCCCGCTCTTTGTCCGTATTACTTCCAAACTGCTCCATAACAAAAAAACCCCTTCATGGTGAAACAAACTGCTGATTCAAGCGTGTTTAATTACTTACTGTACATCCGTTAACGTTATTGCTTCAAAACTACGATTATGACACGGGACACCCCCTGCTGCAGATCTCCTGGACATGGAGCCGTGCGCTCATGTACTTTGCAAGGGCGGCAACCGCCCGGTCCGATGACCTGAACACAGGCACCCCGCCCTGCTCCAGAAGATCGACCATGGGATCAAAGAGCTTTCCTGCATCCACGATCCCCAGGACCGGTTTTTCGATGCCGGCGACTGCCCTGGGCATCAGGGTCGCAATGCCTGTCTCCCCAGTGAGGGACTCTCCGTTCCTCACGCCTTCCGGCAGGGAGCTGACGGACGGGGAAAGGGGATCAAGCCCCACCACAATCCCGTCCACCCCGGGATCTGCGGCAAGGAGTTCCACCACGTTCACATGAAGTTTATCGTTGGCCCCGGGATTGATGTCCATGGGGTTCTTCACATCCACCAGGGTATGGAGACGGTTCTCCCGGATCAGGGCCTCGAGCTGTTCGACGGTCTCCTTCTGGAAGCTTGCCATCTGCATCTCATAGTCGTCCCCCTGGATGCTGTCGGCCATGCCCACCGCTTCAAACCCGGCACCGCTCACTGCGGCAAGCCGGTTGCCGTTGATGGCCTTGCCGTGCATGGCAACGCTGAGGGTGAACAGATCCTCAAACTGGGTGAAATTATCCGCCACCATGGCACCTGCCTGGTAGATGCAGGAGTCGCACACCATGTAATCGCCTGCCACCGAGGCGGTGTGCCCGGAAGTGGCGCTCTTTCCTTCGGGGGTTCGTCCGGCCTTGTAGAAGATCACCTCTTTTCCAAGCTTTACCGCGCCCTGGATCGCCCGGCACAGGGCAAGCCCGTCCAGATCGTTAAACCCCTCCATGTAGATGGCAATGACATCGATGTCGGGAAGCTCCTTGATGTGGGTGACAAGGTCCCCTGCCGTAAGATCGTTCTGGTTGCCGATGGAGAGGATGTAGGCAGGATCAAAGGCCGGCACCTTGCTGATCCGGGTGATGATAAAGGCGCCGCTCTGGCTGATAAAGGCGGCATTTTTCCGGTGACCGCCCTGTTGTTTGGGAAGCTTCTCCTCCGGGATAAAAATGGTGTCGTAGGCGCCGGGATGGGAAACCACCCCCATGCAGTTGCCCCCAAGGAACACCGGGCCGCCGTCTGCGGTCGAGTGGGCCCTGTCGATCTTCTCCCGGATGAGCCTTGCCCGCTCCTCGCTCCCCTTTTTTTCGCCAAGGCCGCCGGGGATGAGCATCACGCTGTTAGCACAATCAAGGTCAATGATCTCGTCCATGAGATCCGGGACCTGGGCCGCATTCACGGCCACCACAAAGAGGTCCGCTTTTTGATCGAGATTGGCCAGGGAATCCACGCACCTGACCCCGTCGATCTCATCAGTACCCGGCCGGATGATGGTGACGGCCGACCGGTCAAACCCGCCTGAGAGGATGTTCTTGAGGATGATTCTTCCGAAGTTCATCCGTGTTGCAGAGACGCCGATGATGGCGATGCTCGTTGGATGCAGCAGGTTGTCGATCTTATGAACCGGCCGTGGCACGGGAATCTTCCCGGGCTTTGAGAACTTGCACATGCCGTCCAGGGGCACCATCTGGTAGTCGGTAAAGGCAAAGGGGTTGATCTCAAGCTCGTCGATCACAAAGGCAGCGTCCGGGTTCATGGGAGAGTAGCAGCGTCCCATCTCAATGAACGAGGTGAAGCACTCGAGCAGCTGGTCATCGGAAACGATCCGGGTCTGCCCCCTTGTTTTTCCGGCCAGTTTTTCATAGGCAATGGTGGTTTTGAACAACTGGAGAAACCTTGGGCCGTCGATCATCTCGGCCGATGCCGACACCACGGCCTCCCCCTTTCTGAACCGCTGGGCATAAAGTTCCGTATCGGTTCCGCCCAGGCCCGCGGTCACGATCATGCCAAACTCACGGGTGCGCCTGAGGCTTACGATCAGTTCGTTTCCAAAGGCCGAGGAGTCCGGCGGCATGAACTCGCACATGAGGACGCCCTTGATATCCCCGGAAATAGCCTCCACAAGGTCATCCCCGGTAAGATCCCTGTATGCAAAAGGGGCGCTGTTTCGGTTGTTCTCGATCCAAGCGGCATACCGCTCCGGGACCTCGTCCATCATCTTGCGCCAGGTGGAGCGAACCTTACCCGGCTGCTTGTCAATGATCCTGACGCCCCCCACCTCGGTCTTGTGGATGATTGTCGGGGAGACGATCTTCAACACCGCCTTTTCGCCGGGCAGGGAGTTGAGCACCTCGTTTGAGGGGCGGTGGCCCTTGAGGAGCAGATTAACGGCCGGAATGCTCTCGGCACCCGAGTTCCTGAGAAGTTCATAGGTCTCATATTCGTACAGGAACCCCCTTCCATCCGCTTCTGCCATGGAAAATATTTCCGTGATCTTCTGAAAATCAATGCTTACGATCATGTTTTACGCCTCCCGGTCCCGATCCTTAAATGGGCATACCTTTATGTAAAAAAGCCCGGCTGGGCTCCTACCCCCTTTTTTTAAAATCTTACAACAATACAGCAATATTTGCATTTCACCTATGTTATATTGCACCAAAGACAAATTCTAACAGACAGATGAAAGGACAAGGTTTTAATTTATTTTGGATTCCATGGCAATGAAAAACGGTGAAACAAATTCAATCATTCAAGAGTTGGCCGAACTTATCATCTTAAAGATCGACCGGATGGAAATTGAAGCGTCTCAATTATCCATTAAACATTTTTTTTCCCCGGACCGGATCAAGGAAAATCATTTTGGCGTAATTATTTTGCAGAACAATTGTGCAGGCTTAATCTATACGGCGTTGTCCGATGAATTTGAAAAAGCATCAGAACAGTTGAACCCGGATAAATTCACAGGCAAATCCGCCATCCAACTTTTAAAAAGCCTGATCGGGCATGGGCGAACAGCCATGGAAGAGATGATCTGCATGGGGCTTGTGAATGCATTATCCGATACAATCATGAACCATCAGACCCCAGATCCCCGTAATTACCAGATGGATTCGTTGGAGTTCCTGAATTTGCAACCAAGTGATCATGTGGGCATGGTGGGATTTTTCCCCCCGGTCGTAAAGAAAATTGAAGAAAAAAAAATCCCCCTGACCATCATAGAGAAAAAGAAAGATCTACTTCAAACATCCCCATACTGGCATGTCACCCTGGACCCACAGGAATTAACGAAATGCAACAAGGTTATCATTACAGCAACCACTGTGCTGAACAATTCCCTTGATGATATTTTATCTTTTTGCAGGAATGCAGACCTGCGGATCCTGATCGGTCCCACGGCAGGCTTTCTCCCAGAGCCCCTGCTTGCCCGCAACATCAATGTGATTGGCGGAAGTATTGTCAAAGATCCCTATCAATTAATTGAGAGATTGGAAAAGGATGAGAAATGGGGGGATTCCGTTAAGAAATATTGTATCCGGCATCTTTAGCCCCATATGGAGAAGCCTCCCGGTTTACCCCTTATTGCGGATACTTTCGGCATGGAGCCGGCACTGGGTATACTTTGCCAAGGCTCCCACCACCCGGTCCGAGGATCTGAACACCGGCATCCCCCTTTGAACCAACAGTTTCACCAGGGGATCGTAAAGGCTGCCGCTGTCCACAATCCCCAGGACCGGCTTATCGATCCTGGCAACGGCCTCCGGAATGAGGGTCGCAATGCCCCCCTCACAGTTCAGGTCCTCGCCCTCGCGCATCCCCCTGGGCAAAGAGTGGACTGACGGAGAGAGGGGATCCAGGCTCATCACGATGGCATCGATCCCGGGATCCTTGCCAAGGACATTGAGCACCTCCACATGAAGCCTGTCGTTGGACGACGGGTTGATATCCATGGGATTTTTGACATCAACCAGATTATCAAGACCATGCTCGCGAATCAGGGATTCCAGGCGCGCCTTTGTCTGACTGCCAAACGGTACCATCTGCATCTCATAATCATCCCCCTGGATGTTGTCGGCCATGCCCACCGCCTCAAATCCAGCACCGCTCACCCCAGCCAGCCGGTTGCCGTTGATGATCTTGCCATGGATGGTTACCGCAAGGGTAAAGAGCTCCTCAAACTGGGTAAAGTTATCTGCAACCATGGCTCCGGCCTGGCGAATGCAGGACTCACACACCATATAATCCCCGGCAACCGAGGCCGTATGACCACTGGTGGCGCTCTTGCCCTCCGGGGTGCGTCCCGCCTTATAGAAAACCACCTCTTTCCCCTTTTCCACCGCCCCCCGGATCGCCCGGCAAAGGGCCAGTCCGTCCATATCGTTGAACCCCTCCATGTAGATGGCAATGACGTCGATGCCGTCAAGGCACTTGATGTGACTGACCAGGTCTCCTGCCGTAAGATCATTCTGGTTGCCGATGGAAAGGATATAGGCCGGATCAAAGACCGGAAGCTTGCTGGTCCGGGTGATGATAAAGGCGCCGCTCTGGCTGATGAAGGCGGCCCGCCTGGGGTGATCCCCACCCTGCCTGGCTAATTTCTCTTCCGGCACAAAGGTGGTGTCGTAGGAACCCGGGTGGGAAACCACCCCCATGCAGTTGCCCCCCAGGAACACGGGCCCGCCGTCTTCCGTCAAATGGGCGGTGGCGATCTTCTCCTTGATCAGCCGGGCCCGCTCCTCGCTGCCCTTTTTCTCCCCAAGGCCGCCCGGAATAAGCATCACGCTGTTGGCGCAATCAAGATCAATGATCTCGTCCATGAGGTCGGGAACCTGGACCGCATCGATGGCAACCACAAAGAGATCCGCCTTTTGAGAAAGCCCTGCCAGGGAGTCGACGCACCTGACCCCGTCGATCTCTCCACCCCCCGGACGGATGATGGTGATGCCCGCCCGGTCAAACCCTGCGGAAAGAATGTTCTTCAGGATGAGTCTTCCAAAGTTCATCCGGGTTGAGGACACCCCGATGATGGCGATGCTTTTGGGATGAAGCAGGTTATCTATCTTTTTCACCGGCCTTGGAACGGGCATCCTGCCGGGTTTTGAAAACCGGCACATGGCGTCCAGGGGCACCATCTGGTAATCGGTGAAAGCAAAGGGGTTGACCTCAAGCTCGTCAATGACAACGCCTGCATCCGGGTTGAGGGGAGAGTAGTACCGGGCCATCTCGATGAACGCGGTAAAGCACTCCAGAAGCTGAGCGTCTGAAACGATCCGACTCTGGCCCCTTGTTTTGCCGGCCAGCTTTTCATAGGCGATGGTGGCTTTGAACTGTTTGAGAAACCCTTCCCCGTCAATCATCTCGGCCGATGCCGAGACCACGGCTTCTCCCTTTCTGAACCGCTGGGCATAGAGTTCCGTATCAGTGCCGCCGAGTCCGGCGGTAACCACCATTCCAAACTCCCGGGTGCGCCGGATGCTCACGAGCAACTCGTTGCCAAAGGCCGAGGAGTCCGGCGGCATGAACTCGCACATGAGGACGCCCCTGATATCCCCGGCAATGGCGGCGATCAGTTCATCGCCGGTCAGCGCCCCGTACTCTGCAGGAGCGCTCGTTGGATTGCTTTCGATCCAACGGGCATACCGCTCCGGGATCTCGTCCATCATCTTGCGCCAGGCGGAACGGATCTTGCCCGGCTGCTTATCAATGATCCTGACCCCACCCACCTCGGTCTTATGAATAATGGTGGGTGAAACAATCTTCAACACAACCTTTTCGCCGGGCAGAGAATTGAGTTCCCCGTTTGACGGGCGGGTGTCCTTTAAAAGAACGTTGCTGACAGGAATGCTCTCGGAACCCAGGTTCCGGAGCAATTCGTAGGTTTCATATTCAAACAGAGCCCCTCTTCCATCCGCTTCTGCCCTGGCAAAAATCTCCGTGATCTTTTCATAATCGATGTTTACTATCATTTTTTGCTCCTTACCGGTACGAGAACAAAAGGTAAAACAGGGGCAAGGGTTATGGGGATTGAATAATATTTCCTTGACTCAGTCGTGTTGGCTTATATTTGAATTGATGATGGTCTGTACTTTAGGGGTTTGATAGTTCCTAGTGTTTATCAGTATTGTGTCTGTGTAGATTTTTGGGGGCACGGCCTTGTTTTGAGTCGATCAGCACCTTCACATCTGCAAGAACGGTCGTTGTAATAAAAAAGAAGATTATCAGGTTAGCCACACTTATTCGAATCAGATTCTTAATCATGATCCCTTCCCATTATAATCCATTACATTGACATGGTATAGATTACAGAAAAACCAAAAATGACACAACATATTGTTGAGATTCTTCGAAGTGATCAATGCTGCGGATTAAGGAACAGCAAAATGCTCCGGCATATTGTAATGTTGCAGAATTTTCCTGTAACCGCCTTTTTGTTTAAGCATCCGCAGTCCGTTGTTGAATTGCTCCGTTATCCTGGCAGTATTGGGATAGGTTCTGGAAATAAGCAAATAAAATTGTATGAAGCTTTCTGGTTTATCCAGCATTCCGATTTTTCCGGTTTCGTTAGGAAAATGCTCGCGGAGCATCCACAGTCCTGTCCGTTCATCAAGGATTGTGAAGTCTATCCGCCGGTTGATAAGTTTTTCCATATTCTGCAAATCGCTGTCAACGGCCTCAGTTCTTAACCCGGCCCTTTCGAATGCAGGCATGTACCAGTATCCGAGGATACAGCCCATCGTGTATCCCCGGAAATCTTCCAGGATGTTCCATTCAACCCCCTTTGGAAACTTTTCTTTATTGTAAAAAAACCTGTTGAAAGAATATATTATCGGATCAGAAAAATTATATTTTCGCAGCCGCTCCTCAGTTTTAAAATACGGGACCGCGGCAAAGGCATTTCCTTTCGCCACATTCGCCTCGCACCGCTTCCACGGATAAAATTTGAACACCGTTTCAATATGACTTTCGTCAAACACCTGTTTCACAATATCAAGGATGACACCAGAACCGCTGTTTTTTGATGATGTGTAAGGTTCATAATCATCGGACACGATTATAACCGGTTCCCCGGCATGGCAAAATGTAACACAGGCAAGCATGAAAACTGCTAGCAGCCATCTGCCCGTTTTCATTATAATGCCTCCTCTGAAAGATACTTTTTAGCATTCTTCAACCTTATTCCCGATACAACATGATCAAAAAGATAGCAAGAATATTGCCATATCATTAGGAGGAGCCCGGCTCAACCGGGCTCCTGCGCCTAATTATTTAATAGGGAAGAGCGGCAGCTCCCCAAGGAAGATAATGTCCTCCCGTTGGGCCGCATCTCCTTCGGCCAGAATGGCGGCCTTGGCCGTAACAATCCCGCCTGCGGCCTTGACCAGGCGCACCAGGGCTTCCAGGGATTCCCCGGTGCTGATCACATCATCCACGATGGCGACCCGCTTGCCCTTGATCGCCTTGGCATCGTTGCCGTCCAGGCAAAGCATCTGCTTTTCCGTGGTGGTGATGGAGTTGACCCCGTCCACCACCGGATCGCTCATATAGGCCTTGATGCTCTTTCTGGCCACATAATACCGCTCCATGCCGAGGAGGTGAGAGACCTCATGGGCCAGGGGGATGCCCTTGGCCTCGGCTGTGACGATCACGTCCACCTCCGGCAGCCGTTCCACCAGCCTGGGTGCCGCAGCCTTGACCACCACGGTATCCCCGAGAATCACAAAGCTTGCAATACAAAGGGTATCACTTATCTGAATGATGGGAAGTTCACGAACCACCCCTGCCACTTCCAATCGATATGTCTTATCCATAACACCACCTCTTGTTCCGTTTAAAGCCCTACCATTGATCCTAACAGTTTTACAACAAGTCCTGCAACCATTCCCAGGAACGGGTCTGTGATAGCTGTCACAGCCATGGTGACCCCTCCCACAACGGAACCTGAACCGGACAGGGCCGAGGCAGCGTTGATGGGCACGGTAACGATGGCCCCCAGCACAAAGAGAAAGCCGGCAATGGATTCACTGGGAACAAACCTGCCGATCCTGGGCAGGAGCCCGGCAAAGAGAATAATCGCCATGATGGACATCATCAACACCCCTGAGAACACCGGATGGGGGGCGCTTCCCGTGGCCGAGATGATCGACTCCACAGGACCGCCGCCAAACAGGGAGGAGGCCATGTCGGCAAGGCTGCTGTAGATGGCAAGGTGGTCCACATTCACCGATGACCCGGCAATGTTGCCGGTGATCTTGCCAAAGGCGATGTTGGCGCCGATGTTGAGGCAGACCATGGCAAGGGCTCCCCGGACAACCGAGGGATTGATAATGAGCTTCTGGAGCTTGAGCTGCTCCGAGGCGTTGGGGTTGATCTCTGTCTTCTGCTTCAGAACAATGGCGATAACGCTTGAAAGCATGACCGAAACCGTGATGGTGTAGACAAGATCCTTGGTCAACATGTAGGTGATAAATCCCACGCCAATGGAGGTGAAGCCCACGGCCTTGTTCTTTGTTGCCATATCAATGGCCACCTTGGTGAGCATGATCCCGACCCCTGCCATCATCCCGCTTGTGATGGCAGGCCCCACAAAGGTGACGATCTTCTCTAAAAAGCCGAACACGCCGATGGTGGCCATGGCCGCCGCCCCGAAAAAAATCATGGAAAGGCGCTCTCTCATGTTTTTTCCCATGGTGCCGGCGAGGGTAATGGTTTCGGCCTGGAACGAGATGGGGGCGACACAGCTGAAAAAGAGGCAGCCTGCGGCACCGGCCACAAAGGCAAGGGCAGTGGGCACGGATGCAAATCCAAAGGACATGGCCAGAAGCCCCTGGGGCAGACCATTGAGGATTACGCTCAGGGCCGCCATTAAATCTTTCAAATACTCCATTAAAAATCTCCTTGTTGTTGTCTCAGAACCCGTACAACACAGAAACAGATAAAGGAGTCTCCCTGGCCCATGCCGCATAGGAAATACGCAGCACCGCCATTACCCATAGTCGGATGGAAGGCCATCCGGTAGAGACTCCTGAACCAGGCTATCAGGATTATACGGGCTTATTCACAAGGGAGGGTAATTAGCAGTTTGACAATCCAAACACAACTATTATTTCCGGAATTTTTTATAGGGTCGGTAAAGGGGATCACCAATAAGAACCATTTTCCATGACACGAACGGAAGACTGACATAATAGCTTTCCACCAGGGTGAGGTAGCCGTCGCAAAGGAGCCTGAAAAAGATCTCGGGATTGGGAAACGACTGGACATAGGGCTCGCCAACAGGCCCCACAGTGGCGGCAATCCCCTTTTCAAGCATCCGCTTGCACCACACGTTGCTGCCCTTTTGTTTCAGGGTGGTGCATTCGCTGCTTGCCACATGGAACCCGACCGCCCCCCTGCGCCAGGTAAAGGCATCCACATAGTTGGCAAGGCTGTACCAGCCGCAGTAGAGGGCGGCATCAGGGCAATCCCCGGACTGAAACAAGCGGCCTGTGTCATCCAGGACCACCTTGGCAAGCTTGCTTTCCCTGACGGTCCTTGCCGCAAGATGGATGAGCTTGTCGTTCAGGGCATAGCCGGCGAGCTTTTTGTCGTCACCGGGTTCCGGCCACCTGGCATCAAAATAGGCGTTCCCGGCAAGTCCGTGCTTCTCGGTCTCGATGGAGTCATTGATCACCCGTTTCACGGTTTCTGAATCCGGACCGTCCAGGCGGCAAACCATGGTCACATCGCTTTTTTTTATCTCCAGTTCGGAGTCCCTCAGGGGATAGTAAAAAGGGTTGGCAAGCCAGAATTCCAGGGGGTACGATTCCCGGCGCACAAGGGAGAGTTCCGAATCCAGGGCCGCCCATTTATCGTCTGTTTTCTTCTTCTCCCCTTTTTCCTCCCCACCGGACTTGGGGGGTGAGATCTTGAGGGGCATTCCGTACATGGTCACAAGGCACCGGATATTCCGTCCTTTCTCAC
Organism: Desulfobacterium sp.; assembly: GCA_030145245.1. Taxonomy (GTDB): domain Bacteria; phylum Desulfobacterota; class Desulfobacteria; order Desulfobacterales; family Desulfobacteraceae; genus Desulforapulum. The sequence continues at coordinate 11,055 of JAQYWC010000026.1, read as the reverse complement.
TCTCAAGGTATCGCCTTACAGGAGCCGCCACCTTTTTAAGATACGCCTCCCTTGTACACACCTCCCTGTCGGTGATCCATACGGCCAGGAGATTGTCTTCAGGAATCTTACGCTGTTCCATATAATAACGGGCAAGGCCCAGGCTGCTTGAGGCGTTCCGGTTGGCAATCACAAGGATCTCGTCGGGGTCAAGGGCCCTTGCCACACACGGCATGGCCAGGATAACCACGCCGATGACCACAGCAATAACCGGGGCTATCATCCGGAAGGAATTGCTTGGCCGTGGTTTCTTTTCTTGACAACGGCTTGTGTTCATACTCTATTTGCCCCCATGTTAAAATTTCAGACCGCTAAAACAGAATTTCTTTTTTTCATGGTATTTGCCTTTCTCATCGTCTACAGCAACACCTACCCGTTTCATTTCCACAGCCATTCACCCACCCTGGAACTGATAAAAAACCATGGTTTCAGCCTCAACTTCAAGGACCCCGGGGAACTGGTGGTCACTTTCATGTTATACGCAATATTCGGCTTCCTCGGCATCCGAGCGCTTACGAAAAACAATTCCCTGTCCGTGGTCAGCCTTGTGGCAACAGGCCTCTTAATGGAACTATTTCTCCAGGGGTCCCACCTGTTTATCTACACCAGGGTTCCAGCCATGGCTGCAGTGATCGCTGCAACCCTTGGCATCCTTTCAGGCAGCATCATGGGACGCCTGGACCGCCTCAGGTTCCTTGGCGGACGAAGATCCAATGAGCTCTGGCTTACGGCTCCCCTGGTCATCGGCTGCTGCTGGATCATCTCAAGGATCGTTCCTGCCATCCCCTCCCCCCACTTATCCGATCTTACCCATTCCATCAAGGACCTTTTTTTCTTCCCCAATGTTTCCTTCCATGGGTTTGCCCAGGCCTCGGTTGCCTGGACACTCTTTTTTCACATGATCTCATCATCACAACAGAGGGCGCTGAAAACAAGCCACTGCATGGGCACGGTTCTTACCACCTTTATCCTGGTAGTAATGGTTGACGGGCGCATGGAAACCATCTCCACGGCAGCCGGGGGAATATTTGCCATGGTGATCTGGACGGCCTGGCTTAAGGGATCCCCCGGACGACCCGGCGTGCTCCTGGTTCTTTTGTGGCTCATGCTGACCATTGACGGGCTTTGGCCGTTTCACTTTTCAGCCGGGGCTGGTGAATTCACCCTCCTGCCCTTTGACGGATTTCTATCCAACCCTGTCCTTGCAGGCACCATCGCCCTGTTTGAAAAACTTTTCTTCCTGGGCAGCCTTGGGTGGCTCATGGAGGAAACGGGAACCCCCTGGAAACAATCGACCCTGTTTGTCCTGGTCTGGGCAAGCTTACTGGAAACGGCTCAACTCTACCTGCCGGGCCAGGCGTTTGAAACAACCGACCCTGTTGTTCTTCTCTGCATAACATTGTGGATAAAAAGATACAGGTCCCAAAAGAGGAACCCACCCGGTGTTGAACCTGCAACGGACAGGAGGCAGAAAAGCCTGACCTGCCAGGCCTGTGAACGCGGGGAACGCGGGGAACGCGGGGAACGCGCCTTGCTGTAATCAGACGGTCAGTTTCTCAGATTTCAAGGCGTAGGCAATGACGATTCCTACGCAAAAGCCCATGGCAAGATTGGATGCCAGGGTAATTCCCAGCATCACAACAATGACAAACAGGTCATTTCGCTCTTTCATGTCAATGATGGTAAGGGCGAGCTGGCTGCCGGCAAAAATCAGGAGCACCCCCAGCACAGAAAACGGAATAAGGTTTACAACCGCCAGGATATGAGATCCCAGGAATACGGCAAGCAGCACAAATATCAACCCGATCATGAGGTTAGACCCGGCCGTGCGGGCACCAAACCTGTAATGGGCTGCCAATCCCCCTGCCCCGTGGCATAGCGGCATACCTCCCACAAGAAAAGAGAAAACGTTGGCCAGGCCCATGCTGAAGCACAATGCCCTGTACGTTACTTTTTTGGAGTCCTTGTCAAAATACCCCCTGGACAGATCCGCATTGGCAACAACGGCATTTCCGAGTGTCATGGGCAATTGAGGCAGCACAAGAACCATGAGGGCAAAGGAGAAATCAGCTCCTGTGGGGAATCCAAACGGCAGGAATTCGGGCATGTAGAAACCCGGGCTCAGACTGCCCAGGCCGTCATTGACGCCAAAGACCAGGCCCAGGACAAAGCCGTAGAGGATCACCAGGATACCTGCAGGCAATCGTTTGTTATCGATGAACAGAAGCGTAATCACGGCGCCAACGATGCCAATGATGATACCAATGGGGATGCCCCCGACACTCTGGATGGTCAGGTAAGGTTCAGCCGCGGCCTGGAGGAGTTGAAATTTTGAGGTGCCCACCATGAATTTTACGCCCTGGGCCATCAACAGGGTTCCGGTTGCCATCTGAACGCCCCGGATCACGGATTTTGGGATATACCGGCCCACCACCGTGATGGCTCCGGTCCCCCCCACCACCAGGAGGAGCAACCCCACCAAAAGTCCTGAAGCCGCGATCTGGGAGGAACTCAAGGCCGTGGCAATGGCATAGGAGCCAATCACCTTCATGGGCTGGACAGGAACCGTCACCCCATAATAGATCCCGGAAAGAATATAGAACAAACCAATGGATAGAAACAGCCCGTAAGGGTTCAGGCCATTGACCATGATCATTCCCATGGCCAGGGGCAGGAGAGTCCCCAGATCACCAAACGACCCGGCAAGTTCCATGCGGTTAAATTTATATCGAACACCCATGTTTTTTCCGATCCTCTCCATTAAAACCGATTATAGTAAGACAACTCTGTTGCGACCTTGTTTCTTCGCCAGATACAGGGCTTTGTCAGCTTTTTTGACAATATCATCGATCTCTGCATTCTTATCCGTAACAACGGTGAGACCAATGCTGACGGTATACTTAACAGCGGCGCCAAGGTCGGTCGCAAGCTCTGTCCCGGCTAGATGGCCCCGTAATTTCTCTGCAACGGTTGATGCCCGGTGACGCTCTGTTTCCGGCAGCAAAACAATAAATTCCTCCCCGCCCCACCGACCGAACAGGTCGGACTCCCGGAGCATACCAAGGGATTCCTCAACCAGGCGCTTTAAGACCTTATCTCCGACATCGTGTCCATGGGTATCATTTATTGCTTTAAAATGATCGATATCCATCAGAAGAAGGGCAAGATGATGGCCATACCGGTGAGCCCGGGTCAACTCCTGTTCAAACGACTGCAAAAAGGATCTTCTGTTTTTTGCGCCTGTCAAAGGATCGGTGGTCGCATATTTTTCTAACTCTTTCTCCAGTTTTTTACGGTTAGTTATGTCTTTCAGGATAACAATTGTCCCGGAGAATTTGCCGGAGATGTCAAGGGACCGGGAGCATAGGAGATGAAAATACCGATCCCCGGCATCAAGTGATTTCTCATAGGAAAAATGGGGTTCATCACTCTGGACAAACCCCTCATACAGGTCTGCAAGCCACGGAAATTCCTCAGCAAAGGAACGAGATTCCTTATCATTATAATACTTTGCACCGGGCAGTGTGCCGGAATCCAAAAGATTGGCAGCAGCATGGTTCATGTTTTCTATTTTACCGGCCTTGTCTACAATAAAAACCGGCATGGACAGACTTTCAAAGATGGTGAGATATTTGTTTTTTTCGTTGGTCATCTCCCGGTTTTTCACCTGCAGCTCTACAACCAGTTGATCCTGTTCGGAAGCAGCCCAGGTGTTACAAAATCCAATCTCCACCCGGTCAAAAAACCGGTTGATTAAATTGGAGTACCGGCGTTGTTCTGACAGAGGAAAATCCGATTCCTGTACTAAATCCTGATAGGACTGGTGGTAATATTTCATCAGGCCAAGAAACATATCAAGGCGAACCCCGCGTTTTCTGTGGCGATGGGCTTCAATAATGCCGAATTGTGCTGCAGGATCCTGGCTGTAATCCTCGTCAGGGCAAAGCTCCATATCTTCCCCCCTTGCCAGGATTGCTTCTACAAGTGATTCCGAAAATCCGGAAATGGAGAGACGCCACGCCTCTTTAAGGGTTGATGTATACTTTGTATAATCCCTGTTCTGGGCATACTCCAGCACCCTTCCCATGAGCCAGTCCTCATGGTCATTGATATACTTGATAAACCTGCTGAACATGTTCCACCCTGTCAACGCCTATTGGGAATGAATCTTCAAATTCCAAAGCTCCAGCCACCCGTCCCAAACCTCCCATTCTTTTCTTAAAGAATGTTAAGAGACAAAAAACCACTATAACAGATCTTTGAATAATTAAAAGTTCATCCCCTGCAAAAGGGTGTCAGGATTTCATTATCAAACCGACAATTGCTCCTGCGGCAACGGTTTCGATCCAGGTTCCAATGAACCAGCTCCATGCAAGCGCAGAAGGAATGGGCATATAGCTGTAGGAGCCGAAACCCATTGAGAAACCAGTGGCCAGCCCGAACAGAGCGCCAAACCGGATACCCGACCTTATTGATTTAGGCTCCACCCAGAGGCCATATATCAGCACGAAACAAGCCGAAAAGACCAACGTGACACAATACATCAGAGGCATGTTCATCTGATCCATGGGGCGCCACAGGCTGGCCGTAGCCTCGTAGGTGGAGCGAAGAAACAAGCCGTGCAGGAGGAAATCCAGAACAGACCACGCGATAAACACCATCACCACCGCTATAATTGTCCGTTTCGTCATTTTATTTCATTATCTCCTTACTTATTTTTTGCAACAACCCATACGGCATGAACAATACCGGGAATATAACCGAATAAAGTTAAGATAATGTTAATCCAGAAATGTTTCCCCAGTCCAACTTGGAGGAACACCCCCAGAGGGGGTAATATAATTGCACAGATAATTTTGATAAGATCCATAAAAACCTCCCCTTGTTTTTAATTATTGTGCAGAGCCGGATGCCATGTAAATTTAAATGCCATCCGGCCAGCATGAAAGATGCTTATTGATTATAAGCTCATACTAACAGCAATGATACCTGTAAAAGGGGGGCAAATCAAATTTTACATTTCAAAGGAATACAAATATCAAAAATACACTTATCTTCGGGATGTTCTGCAGCATTGTTATGGTACAATTCATAACATGGTTTGTCATTACACTCGTATCCGCTGTCGCAAAGCCATGCAAAGGCCTCTTCCCATGCCTGTTGGAAGCTGTCAGGCTTAATCTCAAAATGACACACGGCATAGGGTCCGCCGCTAATGGTTTGGATATAAATCTGTCCTTCAGGATCTGTCCCGCCAGGAACAATTACACATGCATCGAAACGGCACTTTTCCGGTGGGGTAACATCCGGATTATCCCAATAAATTGCTAATATCTTCCCCGGTTCCATGTAATTCCGGGGACCAGCCCACTGCATCAACTCTCCGAATGCTGGTTCGCATGTTTCTTTGGCATAAGGACCAACCTTGCGTACATAGGCAACATTATACTCTGGCATCTCTCTGACTTCTGCGTTCATTGTGGTTCTCCGATCATTGGTTAATAAATTCATGAATACATTGTCAGAATCATATATTGTCTGGAGGGACAATGCGTTTTCTTTTTTGCTGTTTCTGTTTCCAATCTTGCTTTTCCTATATTCTGAAGGTGTCGTTCCGAAATGCTGACGGAATGCCTTGGCGAAATTTTGAGAGCTTGAGAAACCACAATTCAGTGCTATCGTGGTAATATCATCAAATTGTTTGGCTAAAAGACGGTTTGCAGCCAACTCAAGACGCAGCCTCCTTGTGAAGCCAGCGACAGTTTCACCAACAACAGCCTTGAAAATCCTGTGGAAATGATACATGGAAAAAGAAGCTGTTTCAGCAATTTCTTCCAAAGACAGATCTCGTTCTATATTCCGGCTAATAAAATTCATGGCACGGCAAACGCGCTTTTTATAATCAATAGTGGTGTACCGCATCAACTTTCCTTATGTCTTTTTTGTCATTTGAATCTATTTTTGTTTTAATGGCCGCCCCCAGTTCATCAACAGTTTTTTTTTCTGAATAACATGGTTCTATTATATGTTATCTGGAAGAATTATTCATTTCAGATATAACATGAACAAAAATATAGACACCGGATCTACTCAAACGAACCAGTTATGCTGGGAAAGGTATCCAAATGAGGTTTCATGGCGTTACCAAGCCATGCAATGGTCTCTCCCAGGTTTCGCATATTGAGCAACCCCTCTTCATCCTTTTTCACATCGCCCTTATCCAGCCCCATGCCAAGATTCCAGTAGATGGAGCCGGGTACAATCATCTGTGACATCAGGTACATGTGATTGATGGTGTCAAAAACGTGGGTGGCCCCCGCCCGCCGTACCGCGACCACGGCCGCGCCGATCTTTCCTCGAAACGCACGGTCATTGGCCAATGCAACAAATCCCGAGCGATCCAGCAGCGCTTTAAGTTCGGAGCTGACGTCTGTAAAATAGGTCGGCGAACCCAAAATCAGCGCATCTGCCTTGACCATCTTTTCCATGACATCATTAAAAATATCTTTCTTTATGACACAGCGCATGTCCTTGTTTTCCATGCATTTGCCACAGGCCTTGCACCCCCTGATTTTCTTTCCGCCCACCTGAATTAATTCCGTGTCCCAACCTGATCTTTCCAAAGGTTCCAGCGCATGGGTGAGAAGGGTTTCGGTGTTCCCGCCTTTTCTTGGGCTTCCATTTATAGCTAATGCATACATAATCTTTATCCTTTTGTGTTAAAAATGGGTCTTGTGACCGAGCGGATGCTGACAAAGCAGCTCCGGGAATTGGAAGCCGATGGAATCATTCACCGGAAAGTCCATCGGCAAGTGCCGCCAAAGGTGGAATACAGCCTCAAGCCCCTTGGCGTCAGCCTGATACCGACGTTGCTGCAGCTGCGAGAGTGGGGACACCAATTTATTCTTCGGTATATTTTCTGACGGTGTTATTGATAAAATCTTCTTTTTTGAAATCATCAATAATGGTGTTTATTTCATTGATCGTATCTGTAAGACCGGATTTTTTACTGATTGCCATATGCAGCTCCCATTCAATAAAGGATTTTTCCGAGTGGATAAACTTACCCTGTAACTCTTTATTACTCTTGAATAATCCCTTGGCAACAACTTCACTACATGGAAACGCATCGATTCTATGCCATAGCAACTTTTTAAAGTTAAGTAAGTCTGAGTTAACAACTTCAACCGTCATATTTTTAAGGACATTATCCAGTTCTGTTCCATAGCTGTACCCCCTGGTGACACCGAGACTAAAGGGGGTCAAATCTTCCAATCGTTCAAACTCCATTCCGGACCGTTTTCGATCGGCAGCCCACCAGATCAAGCCTCGTACAGTTACAACCGGAGAGGTGTAAACTAAATATCGTTCTCTTTCCGGGGTTTGGATCAAAATCATACTCGCATCATTTTTCCCGGCTTTCAGATTCTCCAGTGCCCTTTTAAGCGGATAGATCTTAATTTCAACTTTCATATCCATTCTGCTGAAAAGTTCATCAACCAAATCAACTGCAATGCCCTGCACCCGATTCTCCTCTTCATAGTAAAACGGAGGATAATCAAATGCTGCCAGTTTAACAACGTTTGGTTCCCGGGCAAATACAGCAGCCGAGAATGCTGATATAAAAACAAGCGATGCGGACAGGTACAGGAATATTTTTTTTAATGAAAACATATCCACCCCATTTTTCGGGCTGTTTTTCATTCCTTGGGGATAAGAGCCTTACCTGTCAAACAGCATAGCATGTTACGCCCGGCACGATCAAGGCCGAGCCCTGCCCCATTCTTGATATAGGTCCCCATTCCATGGTATCTTGACCGAAAAACCGTAACAAGGAAAGGAACGCCATGCTCGTAACAATTCTATCCGACATCCACGGCAACCTGGAGGCCCTGAATGAAGTCCTGGCCTGGGTGGACCGGATTCGCCCGGACCGGGTGATCTCCCTGGGGGACAACATCGGCTACGGCCCTGATCCCAACGGGGTGATGGAGGAGATCTGCCAACGCAGGATCTCCTCGATAAAGGGCAACCACGAGATGGCCGTGGTCGACCCGGCGTTCCTCGTCTGCTTCAACCCCGTGGCAATAAAAGCCGTGACCCACACCCTGAACCATCTTTCCCGTCCGTTTCGAACAGCCATGGCCCGGTGGCCCAAAAGCCTGGTCCTGGATGAGTTGAGCTTTGTCCACGGGGTTCCCCCGTCCTCGCCCTTTGTCTACCTGTTCCAGCTCTCCGACAAAAGACTTGCGAGTAAAATGAAAGCCATGGACCAATGGATCTGCTTTACCGGCCACACCCACGACCTGGAACTGATCGCCTGGGACGGCCAGACCCTTACCCACCAGGAGCTTGGCCAGGGAGAGACGGTCCTTTCAAGGGAAAAGAAATATATCGTCAATGCCGGGAGCGTGGGCCAGCCCCGGGACGGTGACCCCTGTGCCAAGGCCCTCACCTTTGATACAGCGACAGGACTGCTCACGGTGGAGTTCATCCCCTACGATTATCATGCCACGGCCGCCAAGATCCTTGAAGCCGGCATTCCGGCCATCTATGCGGAGAAACTATCAAAAAGGTTCTAAAATGAAACATATCGGGAAATTCAAGATTTCAGGGCTGCTTGGCAAGGGAGGCATGGGCAAGGTGTTCAAGGTCGAATACCCGGTCACAGGAAAGATCGGGGCATTGAAGCTCCTGGCCCCTGAGCCCCTGCTGATCACCCTCATGGGGAAAAAGGCTGTGGAGGATCTCTTTGTCTCCGAGGCCATTACCATGACCTCCATCCGCCACCCCCACGTGGTGGAGATCCTGGACTTTGACTGGTTCGAGGAAAGGCCCTACTACATCATGGAGTTTTACTGCAACAACCTTGGCACCCTCATGGGCGAATCCTACGCAACCGAGCACCCCTCCCGGATCATCGGGCTGGAAAAGTCCATCAGGTACACCAAACAAATCCTGGATGGCCTGGCCTGCCTCCACCACCGGTCGGTGATCCACCGGGACATCAAGCCCTATAACATCCTCATCGACGATCTGGACAACGTGAAGATCTGCGATTTCGGCCTCTCCAAGCTGAGGAACGAGACCTTCCGGGGGCACAAGAGCCTTAAGGTGGGAACCCCCTATTATGCCCCGCCTGAACAGGAAGAGGATCCGGACGGGGTGGATGAAACCGCGGATCTCTACTCGGTGGGGGTGATGCTTTTCAGGATGCTGACCGGGCGGCTGCCCGAAAAAAAGCTCACTGCAAGCGCCCTCAACCCGGACCTGGACACGGAGTGGGACGATTTCTTCCACAAGGCCCTCTCCCCTAAGCCGAACAAACGCTATGCCAACGCCGACGCCATGGCAGAAGACCTGAACCGGCTGGCCCGGGCCTGGGCCCAAAAAAAGGAGAGCATCTGCCTGGCCCCCCTGGAGTGGTTCGACGAGCCCGATCCCCAGGAGACCGTGCCGGACATCCGGCACACCCCCAAAAAAGTTTACAAATCCCAGGCCCGGGATCGCTTTGGCCTGGACGAACTCATGCGTCCCCAGCGGCTTTTGACCAACCAGTTCGAGCCCTGGTCCGACACCCTCCTGCTGGACCGGACCACCCGGTTGATCTGGGAACGTTCGGGCACCCGGTTTCCGGTGAACTGGAAAGAGGCGCAGGCCCATGTCCGGCAACTGAACCAGGAACGGTTCCAGGACCTTGACCACTGGCGCATGCCCACCGTGGACGAGCTTCTGACCCTCTTCACCCCCCCGCCCCAGGGTATGGGCCACTGCCTGGAGCCGGTGTTCGACACCCGCCAGCACTGGCTCTGGAGCGCGGACCAGGCAAGCTTCACCGCTGCCTGGTACGCAAGCCTGGAGCTTGGGTTCGTGGCTGCCAACGATTTTTCCAGCTTTTACCACCTCAAGGCGGTCTGCACGGCCCCGGAAGACCTTACGCCCCCTGGCACCAGCAGTTAAAGGCATTCAATAGCCCGGGGCAGTGGCCATGGCACCATGGCCACTGCCCCGGACACGTCTAGGCAATTAATCGATCTTCATGAACTTGCTGCCGGCCGCATGGCAGACTGGGCAGGTGTCAGGCACATTTCCCTCCACGGTGTTGCCGCAGACCGAGCACACGTGAATCACCGCTTCAGGCAGGTCGCTGCCCCCCTTCACCGCCTCAAGGGCCTTGGAATAGAGACCGTGATGGATCTCCTCCACTGCCAGCGCATTCTTGATCGAAAACTCGGCCGGCTTCATTCCCTCCGCCTGGGCCTCGGCCAGAAACCTGGGGTACATATCCCTGAATTCATCCCCTTCGCCCTGGATCGCCTCTTCCAGGTTCTCTGTGGTGCTCCTGATCCCACCCATCACCCGCAGGTGGGCGTGGGCATGCACTGTCTCGGCTTCTGCCGCCGCCCTGAACAGCTTTGCCACTTGGGGCAGCCCGTCCTGATCCGCTTTTTTCGCAAACGCCAGGTACTTCCGGTTGGCCTGACTCTCCCCTGCAAACGCTTCTGCCAGGTTTTCCATTGTTGCCATCTGATTTTCCTCCTGCTGTTTTGGGTTAAACATGCTCAATGCCTGCATGGTTTGAAATTTCGGAATTGGTGGTGCAAAGGTCAGCCGGAGAGAGATCGTGGAGATCGTGGTTGCCGCTCAGGCGGGCAAAATCCCTGAGCTCCTCCGTGCTCACCTGGAAGAAATTGGCCACCCGGGCTGAAGAGGTCTCAACGTCCAGGCGGGCGCGCAGGGCCGGGTCCTGGGTGGCAATCCCCACGGGGCACTTGCCTGTGTCGCAGACACGGTACTGCTGGCACCCCACGGCCATCATGAGGGCGGTGCCCAGGGCCACGGCATCCGCGCCCATTGCCAGGGCCTTGGCAAAATCGGACGAGACACGCAAGCCGCCGGTAATGATCAAAGAGACATTGTCCGCCCCCCTGGCATCCAGGAACCGCCTTGCCCGGGCCAGGGCAAATATGGTGGGCACCGAGGCTGCGCGCTTGACCACCTTGGGGGCGGCACCGG
>JAQYWC010000033.1 GCA_030145245.1 Desulfobacterium sp. | reverse complement strand
GATTTCTGCTTTAATCCGGTGACAATAGCAGAGAAGTCACACCCGTCCCCATTTCGAACACGGTAGTTAAGTTCTTGAGCGCTGATGGTACTCCAGGGGCAGCCCTGTGGGAGAGTAAGACGTCGCCGGATTATTTTTATATAGCCCTGGTCATCGAATAGATGGCCAGGGCTTTTTTGATTTTATGGGCGGCTCTTTTTGTTCGCTGCCGCCGGGTCCCGGTAAGCTAACTGGGTGACCTGATTGACAGCCGTTCTCAGGTCGTTTCTCCCTGGTTACGACTAATGGCATACAACGGCTTGCCCCGACCCCTGACAGCCCATTGGCTGCCCTTTCCCCGTGCCTGGGGACGTCCCCCTTTTTTATATCCCTTGATAAAGACTTCCGTATATGTAAAAGGTTCTTAAACAGAAATGAATTCATGCTGTTTCATGGGCTGGAGCACCTGTCGATTGGTAGGATAAACAGACCCGTAGAATTGATTTTACTCTTAAATGAGAAGAAGAAACAAATGCTGCAAAGTGACGCTGAAGATATTCTTGCAAAGTATGTCCGGGGTAAAGACAAGGACCGATTTGAAATCCTTGAGGAAATATATGGGACCGGTGCAAAAGTTACGTTTGAAATAAATTCGGGAACGATCTCTTTTCCCCACGAGATTGCTGGCAATAAAGAGATCGCGAAGGTGCTGTCGTCTGATTTTAATAAAAACTTTGACCATGTAAAAACCTATTACCTTTCCAGGGAATTTCCATTAATTGCTGGGGGATCCATATTGAAACAAAAATGGCTGGTTCTCATGAGGGAGAGGGCAAGCCATCGTGTGCGAGTTGGAACTGGCTTTTATGACTGGTATTTTACAACAAAGCCCGATCCACAAAACCGGATCAACCGTCACCACATATTTATCCATGAAATGCTTGATCTGTCGGATTGGTCATTAGATTCGTTGCTTGATTTGCAAAAGCGTTTTTCTTATCCCTGGCTGGAGCAAGATAGAGCAATAAAAATATTAGAAGCGTACAGGGAACTGAATACGATCGTCGATTTTCTAAAAACGGAACTTTAAGCAGGGTAGGGGTGCCCTGATCGCCATCAGCGTCGTTGTTTTGGAACGGTGGGTTTTATGTTAAAAAGCTGACACGTCTGCCGGGTAATGAATGGATACAAGAATTAACAAGCAGGAAAAAGTAATATGGTAGAACATGACCGGATCGCATTATTCATAGATTTAGATAATTTTGTTGGGTCCTGCCTTGATGATGATTTGACTATTGACCTTAAAGGGGAAATAAAAAAACTGACCGAGCATGGCCGGATAAGCATTCGCAGATCCTTTGGAGATATCATGAAACTGCCCATGTCCCATGACAAGAAGCAGGACTTGCGTCAAATGCTTCAAGCCAATTTGGTGCTCCATGAAGATATCCCCCATTATAACAAGTATAAAAACACCTCTGACATTCGATTGGCCATAGAGGCCTTGTCCGTTGCTTATACTTATCCGGATATAAACTTGTTTGCCGTGGTTGCGAATGACCGGGATTTTATGCCGCTGTTTTCTAAGCTAAAGGAGATCGGTAAGACTGTAATCGGGATTGGCAGTACGAAAGATTCGGTGGGTGAGCTGTATAAGAGTGCCTGCGATCTGTTTTATTATCATGAGAATTTGTGTGCAACAGGATTGTCCGCAGGTATGAAAGCGTTGAGCGGACACCCCTCAGATGAGGAAAGCGAGGTGATTCAGTTGTTGCTTGAAACGGTTGAATTTAACGCTGCAAATGCAAAGAAAACCCTGGGGAGCGTGATTGCTCCTGCAATGAGAGCGCGAAAACCAGATCTTGATTTTAAGCATTATTCATTTTCAACCTTCAAGGGTTTATGTGAAGCCGCAGAAAAGAAAGGATTGATTCTCACCGAGCCCCATGGCGGTGATCTCAATATCTCATGCAATGAGTCAATTGTCAGAACAACCTTTTTGTCAGAACAAAAAGATGATTTAAAAGAAAACAACTTGATACAGGTTTATAAGAAATTCATCCAGGATGTGCTGAAGTTGAAATCCGAATTTCCGGATCAGGGCAAACGCATGCTGATCTATAAGAAAATGGATGAACTCCTGGGCGAGTCTCCGGGTGGAATCCCCTTGAAAGAGTTGTCTGAAGAAATTACTAAAGTACTTGATTTGAAAAATGAAGAACAGCCATCTGTCTATAAAATCCTTTATACCTTATACCGGGCACAAGGATTCCTGGCAATCAGAAGTGATGATAACTACAATCCAACCATACAGCGCAGCATTATGGATCACAATGAAATGGAAATGAATCTGATTCGAGGATTGGTAAGGCTGTTCAAGAAGGACCGTTCCGGTTATGCGTTTAATCCCCAGCAATGGTCAGAGCTTTTTGCCGGTAACACCACTTATGCACGGGTTGCCAAGTTTGTTTTTAATTATGAGTAATCAGCGTCCTATGGAATGTTAGAAAATTCGCGGACCGTCTCTTTCCTTGACTGGTGGAATTGTGGGTGACACTTTTTACAAAGTGTTGCTTGTGCACGGTGTTTTTTTGCTTGATCATCTTTGTTTGTTGTGTTTTGGTTACCCTTGTTTTGAAGAAAAATGAGAAGATCGAAATCCTTCCATTATAAGAGCAGGGGGCAGTCGGTTGCATGGCGTTGATTACAGCAAGGGAAAAAAAACAATGGGGAAAGCTGCGGTAGCAGGTATTGTGGCCTGGTTCCTTGTGTTTGGCGGCTGCACCCGCCAGGAGCCGCCCATCAAGGTCGACCTGAGCAACAGGTCGCAGATCGACTTAAGGGAGGAGGCCGATGTGATCACCTATGCCTATCTTCCCCAGTATTCCCACACGGTTTCCTACCAGCGCCATCACCTGCTGGTGGAGTATATTCGCCGGGAAACAGGACTCAACATCAAACAGATATTTCCGGACACCTTTGACCAGCATATGAAGATGGTCGGTCAGAACAAGGTGGACATCTCGTTTTCCAACCCGTTTATCTATGCCAAGATCGTTCATCGATACGGTGCAAAGGCCTTTGCCAGGATCGTAGAGAATACTAGCCAGGACAGGTTCAGGGGCCAGATCATCTGCCGGGCGGACAACCCGGCCATCAAGACCATTGAGGACTGCAGGAACAAGAGCTGGATCGCTGTGGATTCAACCTCGGCCGGGGGATATCTTTTTCCCCTGGGGCACTTTTTGAGCCAGGGGATTCAAAAAGAGGCGTTCAAGGAGATCGCCTTTGCGCCCGGCCCCGGAGGCAAGCAGGAGAAGGTGGTGCTCTCTGTCCATGCCGGCAAGTACGATGTGGGCACCATCAGGGAAGGGACCTTGAACGTGGTGGCAAACCGGATCGACATGAACGAGATCCGGGTGATCGCTAACACCCGCTGGTACCCGGGCTGGGTCTATGCTGCCAGGAGCGGGCTCTCTCCTTCCATCGTGGAAACGGTTCGAAATGCCCTGCTCAAGCTTGATTTCAATAAGGGAGAGCACCGGGAGATCCTGGCTTCGGCCGATTTTCTGGGCGTCATCCCCTCGGATGACAAGGAGTTTGATTCGATCAGGGAGCTGGCCCTCCGGGTGGGCATCAGCCTGGAAGAGTGACCATGAATATCTGGCCGATAAAACTGGGGTTCCGCTCCAAGATTTACGTGGGCATGTTTTCCCTTCTCCTGTTATTGGGGCTGGTGATCTTTTTCCTGGTCGCAAGGATCATGAAGGAGTCCCTCCTGGAGGAGAACAGGAACCGGGGCGTCTCCCTTGCCGTGAACCTGTCGGCCCGGATGGTCGAACCCATGCTGGCCATGGATTTTCTGCGCATGAAGACCCTGGTGGACGAGACCGTCCGTCTGAGTGACGACATCTCATACACCTTTGTCCTGAACCATGATCAGAAGCCCCTGGTCCACACCTTTAAGGGCGGTTTTCCGGTTGAGCTGATACCGGTGAACGTTGTCTCTAACTTTCAGCGCTACTCCATGCAACTGTTGGATACCGGGGATAATCTTGTCTATGATTATGCCGTTCCCGTGTTTGTGGGAAGGGACCGCCTGGGCACCCTGAGGGTGGGCCTTTTAACCACCCGGATTGAGAAGACCTTCAACCGCATCATGGTGAGTGCCTTTCTGTCGACCCTGTTCGTGATCCTCATTGCCGTGTTTGC
Organism: Desulfobacterium sp.; assembly: GCA_030145245.1. GTDB lineage: Bacteria > Desulfobacterota > Desulfobacteria > Desulfobacterales > Desulfobacteraceae > Desulforapulum. The sequence goes on along the minus strand of JAQYWC010000033.1, from coordinate 199,479 downwards.
CGCCACCTTTCTGGGCCGCCCCATCACCCGAAATATCCGGCGGCTCCACGACTCCACGGAACGGGCGTTGCGGGGGGACCTGGATATTCATACGGCACCCCTGCTCAAGAAAAATTGCTGGGACATCATGGCCTGTGATAAAGCCGACTGCCCGGCCTACGGAAACCTGTATCACCGCTGCTGGTATACGGCCGGAACCCTCTGCCCCACCTGTGTGGAGGGGGACTATGCCGGTACCATCAGCAGCTGTCAGAACTGCACGGTTTACAAGAGATGCGCAGGCGACGAGATCCAGAGCCTGGCCGAGAGCTTCGATTCCATGATTCTTTCCTTGAAAAATAATCTGTCGGGCCTTGAGGCGGCGGACAAGACTTTAAATAAGCAGAAGAACCTTCTCCGGGCCATTCTGGATACCGTTCCTGACTTTATCTCCCTCCAGGACCGTAACGGGGTGTACATCTCTGTGAACTGGGCCTTCTGCAAGATGCTTGGCAAGGGAGAGGATGAGATCATCGGAAAGACCACCTTTGACGTGTTTCCCGGCAAAAAGGCCGGGGTATACCACCAGGAGGATCTTAACCTCTTTTTGACGGGCGATCCCCTGGTCAAGGAGAACCGGGTGGTTAAAGGCAATCGCACCAAGTGGTACCATCTGGTAAAAATCCCCATGTACGAGGGCACGGGGCAAATCACCGGGCTATTGTGCAGCGGCCGGGACATCACAGAGTTGAAAAGGGTCCAGGAGCAGCTCACCCAGGCCCAGAAGATGGAATCCCTGGGCCAGCTTGCCGCAGGCATTGCCCACGAGATAAATACCCCCCTTGGCATCATCCTGGGATATGCCCAGCTGATGTTGGAGGAGGTGGATGATCCCAGCCAGGCCCGGGAAGATCTCAGGATCATCGCGAAACAGACAAAGATCGCCAGTAAGATTGTGGCTGATCTGCTGAAATTCTCAAGGCCCATGGAGAGTGTCGTCACCGTGGTCGACATTAATCAAGCCATGGAGGAGGTGGTTTCCGTTGTGGAACACAGCTTCAACCTGGAGCAGGTGGTGATCAAAAGGGCCTACGGGGCGAACCTGCCGCCGGTGAAAGGGGATGAGGAAAAGCTGAAGCAGGTGTTTGTCAATCTGCTCAAAAACGCCCTGGATGCCATGGGGCAGGGGGGCGTCATCACCATCAGGACCTTTCATGTGAAGCAAGAGCGTAAGCTTGTGGTCTCGGTCTCGGATACGGGCCAGGGCATCACTTCAGACAACATGAAAAAGATCTTTGATCCCTTTTTCACCACCAAGGGGGTGGGCAGGGGAACCGGACTCGGGTTGTCGGTCACCTTTGGCATCATCAGGGAGCACGGTGGCACCATTGAGGTGAAGAGTCCCCTTGTGCCGGAAAGGGCCGGGGGGGACGCCCAGGGGCCGGGCACGGCATTTACGGTGTATCTGCCTGGGAACAACGGCATAGGAGAGAATAGTTGACCGTCTTCCCGGCCTTAAGGCCCGGCGGGGACGGCATGTTTTGATAAAGGAGAGGGCATGGCAACGATACTGGTATTGGACGATGTGCTGGATGCGGTTATCCTGATCAAGAGGATCCTGTCGCGAAAAGGGCATGAGGTCATCACCTTCACCGAGGAGGAGGAGGCCATTGATTATGCCGCCTCCCATGCTGTAGATCTGGCCATTTTGGACATCAAACTCAAGCGGCTCAGCGGGGTTGAGGTGCTGGAGGCGTTGAAAAAGATCGATCCCGGTATCCGGGTTCTCATGCTTACGGGGTATCCCTCTTTGGAGACGGCCAGGGAGGCCCTGGATCTCGGCGCCGGCGAGTATTGCGTCAAGCCCATTGACATGGATGAGCTGGAGGAAAAGGTGGCGGGCCTGCTTGTTGGTTAGCGCCTCGACCTGCTTGACAGGCGGTCCATCACCTGGAAGCATTCCTGGATAAATTCCCCGGACACAACCGTTGCAATGGAGAAGGTGAGGGCCGGCTTACCTATAAACCGGCCGGAAAGCGCCAGAAACACGTTGCTCGAGAGCATGTTGAGCCGGGCATGGAGGGTGCGCTGGTCTATCAGGCCTTGGGGGACTCCGTAGATACGGCATCGGACCGGTCTGAACCCGTGGAGCACCCCTTCCTCATCTTGACACAGGGGACAGGGAGTGGCCTGGTTTTTGCCCATGCTCCTGGCCCCTGCCATCACCATCTCCCTGAGGTTGCCTGGCAGGTTCCGGTTCATCTTTTTGTGGAGATAGATCGCCTCGATCAACTGGATCTCAAAGGGTTCAAAACAGCAGTTGTGGCCCTTCGAACCGCACCCGAACTCGTATCCGCAGGCCTTGGATGCAGCCTCCACATGGATGGTGAGTTTTTGAATCAGTGATTCATAGTCGTCAACATAGGGGGCCAGGTCGACGGCATTGCCCTTCTCGAGACCCGGTTCCCGGATGGTAAAGTGGCCGGAGGAGGGGGGGACGCTGGTGGGAGCTTCCCGGGTGAGTTTCAGCTTATGGGCAGCGCCCTTCAGGTCGAGTCCCTTTTTCGCAAAATAGGAGGAGACCAGGGTGCCGCTTCTTCCGATTCCCTGGCGGCAGTGCACCAGCACCTTTTTGCCGAGATCGATGGCCTCGTCCAGCCAGGCAAGCCCGTGCTCCATCCCTTCCATCTCCGGAGACCCAAGGTCACGCACAGGAAGATAGAACACCTCGAACCCGGAACCCTCCTCCAACCCAGGGAGATCGCTGAATTCGGCGCAGAGGTTGACAATGGCATCAATGCCGTGGTCGCGGATAAGGTCAAGTTCTGCGTAGGACATGGGGGCACGGCCAACGGCAAGCTGGGGCGTCACCCAGGAGAGGTTGTAGTCAGGCATAGGGGGTCTCCTTCTTGTCAACACTCAACCTTGGGTTGAGCTGAAATCATACCTTCCGTTCATGAAGTCGTCAACCAAGTCCTCCACGTCGGCATGCCCGTTGAGATAGAGATCCATCAACCGTGTGGTCCCAAGAAGGCGGCCGATCAACTCCAGGCGCTTTGTGAGTTCCGGCAGTTCTCCCATCTGGAATCTTGCATCCACAAGATCGGCCTTGGCATGGACTGCAAAGTCCAGACGCTTCAAGATTCCGCCAATAAAGCCTGCCCTCGTGGTCCTTGCCAGGGCATCCCCGCCGCCGCCCGAGAACCTGAACAGGATATGGTTGTCCGTTGGGATGCTTGTGCAGAGGGTGTCAAGGATCACAAAGTGGTAGCCGAACCTTAGGTTGAGGTTGAGATAGTCGCTGGAAAATACGGCATAGCTGCCGAACTGGGGGGCGTCGGCATTGATGATTCCCCCGGCCATGACAATCCTGTCGTGGCTCTCCCAGTCAAAATGGGTGATGTGTGACCAGCGGATACCGGGGTGGTTCAGGCCGTTCAACAGGCTTTCCAACGGAAGGCTTGTGATATCTGCCAGGGTCACTTCTTTTGGGTCGGTAACGGTTTCTTTGATACCTCCCCCCATATCCAGGAGATAGAAGAGCATGGGAAGCCCGGACACAAGCCTCCTGGCTCCTTTTCTCCTTCCTCCCTTGCGGGCTCCCAGGGCAAACATCTCCTGGATCGCTGTTTCATGGGCAAACCGGATGATGTCGTGCATGGAGCGGCACCCTTCCGGGGTGAACATTGGTGAGGCCGGGTCCACAAGGCTTAAGGGGGAGATGAACTCCATTATGTTTCCCAGGGTTTCTATGAAGGGCGGCTTTTCAAAATCATCAAGCCCAGTCGGTTCCGGCGAGGGGCCGGACGCCACTTCCCCCTGGTAGACAACCCGGTTGTCGGCATCCACGGAGACCCGATCTCCCTGGGTCAGTGCTGAGGTGGCATTGCCGGTGTTGACAAGAGTGGGCGTGTTGAACTCCCTTGCAACCGTTGCCAGATGCCCGGAAGAGGAGCCAAGGTCGGTCACAATTGCGTTTGCCCTTTCCAGGGCAACCACAAGGTATGGGGAGGCGCTCCGTGATACCAGCACGGCTCCCTTGGGCAGATCGTGGAAGTCAAAGGGTTGGATCGCCTGAAACACGGGGCCGCTGCCCCGGCCCGGTGCGGCGGTATCTCCGCCCCGGATCAGGACGGGATTACGGATTGTTCCGGCCGTGGCAGGGGGTGCGGCAGTCGGGGTATGTGGGGCAAGGTTCAGGGGCCTTGACTGGAGAATGAAGAGGCGGCGGGCTTTGTCCATGGCCCATTCCATGTCCTGGGGGGAGCCGAAACAGTTCTCAAGCACCCCTGCCCATCCTGCAAGGGTTGTGATCGCCTGGCGGTCAATAAGACGTTTCTCCAGGTTTGCATGGAATTCGCTAATGCTGCCGGAGGAGTCCCTTTTGACCAAAATGAGGCAATCTGGGGAGACCTCTCCCCCCATAAGGGTGTCACCAAGGCCTGGAACCGCGTGAATCGACAGGGTGTCGTCATCCGGGGGATCGATGCTCCTGGTGTAGGCTATGCCGCTTGCCATGGCCTTGACCATCTCAAGGACCATAACTCCCATGGGGGTGGCATGGTCGAGAATTCCGCGGCTGATCCGGTAAAACAGGGCCTGGGCAGAGTATTTGCTCGCAATTACCTGCTTGTAGGCATGGACCACCTCTGCTTCATTCACATGGAGGAGGGTCTGGTACTGCCCGGCAAATGAGGCAATGGTGTCCTCTCCCACACAGCTGCTGCGAACTGCCAGGGTCAGGGGGCTGTTGTGGGGGTGTTCCAGGGCGGCAAGCGCCTGGTTTATGGCAGACGCCACCCCATTGGGCACGGTTGCCTCCATGATTAATCCTGTGAGTTTTCGGGCGGATTTCGTAAGGAGGTGGGGACAATGGATGTCGAGCTGGGCAAGGGTTTCGTTGATCTCCCGGTTCAGGCGGTTGTGGTGTAGAAAACAGTGAAAGGCGTTTGTGGTAACCACGAATCCCCGGGGCACTGGCAGGCCGAGTTCCCGGTTGATCCGGGATAGATTCAAGGCTTTTGTTCCCACAAGGTAGAGGGCGTCCAGGGGGATTTCATCAACCCGGATAGCAAAGGGCGGAGCGGTATTCACCTTGACAGGTTCCAGCAGAAACCGGACATAGGCGTCGAATTTTCTGTAATAGGTGTCAAGGTTTGCATACCGGGAGGGGTGCATTTTTAACAGGGATTCCACCATGGAAGAGACAGAGGCTGACAGTCGGTCGTATCTCTTCGTAACGGCCGGAAGATCCACCCGGGTGCGGTTGTAAAATATCGCCTCAAGCTCTGCCATGGTTTCGTGGGCGCAGGCATCCTGGGCCAGGAGCGACTTGAACGCCTCATATTTATCTTTCACAAGGGTGCCTGGCGAAAAAACTTGAAATGTCCAGAATTTGAAAAGGTTCTTGATCAGCATGGACACTCCTCCCCATATGGCGTCTGATGCTGTTGACATTATATCGTCAATCAAGATTTAGCAGGAGTTATTGTGAAACGCAACCCTGAATCGTTTGACAAAGATTGAATCCCAGGGAGAGTTCGTGTTAAAGGAGTGATTTAAAAAAACACTGAAACGTCTGGAGGATGGATTGGATAAAATAAGGGGAGAGATCAGCCAGGAGCTTGAACAGGGTATTCTGGCAATGCTCTACCACGAATGGGAGCAGGTGGTATGGGGCTTGGGCCTGAGGGAGCCGGAGCTTGCGGCCCGGTTGAAGCGGCCGGGGATTCTCATCAGTGACATGAAGAGCACCCTGGGTCAGTGGGACGCCTTTCTGGGGGAGATCAGCCTTGGCCGGGAGCTTGTGAAAAAGGGCCGCTGGGACTCCGTGTGTGAGGTGCTCCGCCACGAGATGGCCCACCAGCTGGCATCAACCTTTCCTGACCATGGGAACGAGAAGCCCCACGGCAGGCGCTTTGTTGCCTGCTGCGCAGCCATCGGCGCCAACCCCAAAGCTTCCGGAACCTATAAGAGTCTGGAGGAGCGGGTGTGGGGAGCGGGTGAGTCAGAGAACGACAGGATCATGCTCAAGGTCAAGAAGCTGATGAGCCTTGCTTCGTCCCAGAACCGGCACGAGGCCGAGCTGGCCGCGGCAAAGGCAGGCGAGCTCATCGCAAGGTACAATCTTGAGAGTATCAAATCCAAGGAAAAGAGAAACTTCGAGAGCATCATCATCACAACGCCATCCCTCAAACGCACCCAGGCCGAAAGCCTTGCTGCCAGCATCCTTGACGCCCATTACTTTGTCAAACCGGTGTGGATTCCCGTGTATCTCCCGGACCGTAGAAAGATGGGAAAAGCCCTTGAGATCAGCGGTACCCCCACCAACGTGAGAATCGCGGATTATGTGTTCGCCTTTGTGCTCAACTACGCCTTGAAGAGCTGGCAGCATTACAAGGCGGCCACCCCTGCCTGCAGGGCAAGATCCGGGTACATGACAGGGGTTATCCTTGGATTCCGGCAGAAACTGGACCAGGGCCTGAAACAGCGGTGCACAAGCGGGGAGGAGGGCCTTGGACAGGCGCTGGCCATCGTTAAAGACGGCCAGCTTGCCGCCTATGTTGACCAGCGGTATCCAAGGGTTAAGAGCACCAGCATGGTCCATGCAAGCACCAGCCGGGAGGCCTACAGCGATGGCCTTGAAAAGGGCAAGGATCTTGTTGTCTCCAAGGCCATCGCTTCCAGGGGCGGCAACTCGGGAAAGCTGCTCAAATAAATCGGGGGCAGGCCTGGCTTATTCGCTTGTCGGGTCCCCTGGTTGGCCGGAAAAATCCGTTGAATATCCGGGTCAGTTGATGCTTCTGACACATCTGGCAAAATTATAGATCCGGATCACATCTCCCTGGGGGCCCTGGCCTTGGGGATAATCCGATGGAGCTCCCATCTTCGGATCACTGCGCTGGGCCCCTGCGCCGTGGACATCCATCAGTTCATGGGTGCCGTCAGGGGACTGCATATACCCCAGGGCTTCGCCGAAACTTAAGTAGACGGCTCTGCCTCCGCTGTGCATGTTTTTGTGGGTGGTGGTGGACCAGAAATAGGGATAATTGGTGTTGCCTCCCTCATCGGTGATGGCCGTCACCGTAAACACGGGATCAATGGCCGCAGACCTGGTGGTTGCAGGGGACCGGGTGTAATCCACGATGGTCTGAAGTTCTTTTGCATCCGGGAGGCGCCAGTCCGAATAGTCGGCATACTCAAGGTCTTCCGCCCATGCCAGGGAGTCTTCCCAGTTCATGGCGCCGGTTCCGGTTTCACCAGTATTGAACCGGCCCGAATCATGTTTCATCCACATGAGACCCGTGGCAAGATCCGTAATGGTGCCGTCCCGGTTATCGATAAAATTGTTTTTTCCGTATTCCGTGTTGCCACGGACGTAGAGAACATAGAATGTTTTACCGGCGCCGTGCATGGTGACGGGATAGCCCTTGATCCGGCCGTCGGCAAAATTAACCCCGAATACCGTTTCGTCGCCGTTCATGGTGGTGCTGACATACCGTGTGGCCGACATGAACTGGGAATCGATGATCCGCTCACCTGCAAGGGGATCTCCGTAGCTGAAGTCGAAAAACTGGGTGTTGATGAATGGGGTCAACCCTTGGGTGTCCGTGTCTTCAACATCGGGATCAATGCCGGAAAACAAAATTAAAGAATAGAGTTCCTTGATGGTGGGCAGCCGCCAGTCCTGGTGGCCTGCTAGCTCAAACGAGGAAATTTCCGATTCCGCTTCATCCCAGGTTTTTTTCTCACCCGGGTTCTTTTGCCACATGAGTCCTGTGTTCGTGTCGGTGACGGTGCCGTCGCCATTGTCCGTGTAAGCAGGGACATTCCCCTGGTAGGAGGCATCCTGGCCGTAAAAGGTCTCTCCTGGAACCGGTTCCGATATCTCATACATCCCATTGTAAAAGGCAAGTGTTCCCGTATCAACAACCGTGTACCGGCCGGATTGGCCTGTTGTTGTATCCGGTGGTATGGTCCCGGTGCCGGGATCTGCCTGGGGGGTCTGGCGGTTGCCCATGTTTTTCCGGGGAGGCGGCCCCTTGGGAAGTTCCGTGCTGTCCAGGAAACCGTTTCCGTCCTTGTCAAACAGGAGGAAGTGGTCGTCCGGTCCCGGGAATTCATCCTGGGACAGGCTGCCGTCCCCGTCCGTGTCCAGGTGATCCATGGGATTACCCTGCTCCCTGCCGGGTTCCGGTCCTGTTCGGCCAAGGTCCCGCCCATGGACAGGGGCTGTTGATATCCAGAGGGTTACTACCAGGGCGATGGCCATGATCCAGTTTTTTTGCATCATTTTGTTCATGATTTCTCTCCTGAATTAGGGTTTTAGCTTTGATTTTCGTGCTATTTGGGCAAGAAAATCAGATAGCCGCTTTGGTTCTGGCTTGTCCAGGTTAAGTTGATAACCATTGGATGGTCCGTTTGTATGAATCTATCATTGGAATGTGAGGAACCCGGGTTTGAATTGTGAGGAAAAATAGAGGATTTGTCAGGATGCCTTGAAACCCGTGTGATGATAGGTTAATAGGAAACAGATGCCTTTTTATAGATGTTTGCACTCGAATTGATACCAAAGCACATAGTCTATATAATAAGAAATGGGATCTATCCATATGCGTTGAGCGATAACAGAATAACGGGGTACCCGGTGCGACTTCAATATAAATTTTTCATCTGCTTTCTTACCACCGCCGTTCTGGTGGTGTTGCTCCTGGTCGGCGTTGTGCAATGGTTTGTTACCAGAAACTTTGCCGAATTCGTGGCCAGCTCCGACCTTGACCGGCTGGACAAAATTGTGTCTGTTCTCACCACCCATCACCGGGAAAACAGGGGCTGGGACCGATTGTATGGGAATCCGTCCCAATGGGACAGGGTGCTGGGCCTGGCCAGACCGGATAATGCCCATGGCCTTGGGCATGGGGAGATGCCCCCGGGAAACCGGCACAGGTCCATCGCTCCCAGTGGCTTTTCCCCGGTGCCGCCGCTGCCTGAGGGGCCGGGAATTCGGCACAGGGTTCGCCCAAGTCCCCCCTTTGATCCCTTAAGGGTTCATGAGCGCCTCTGCCTGTTTGACAGCAACCAACAGGTGATTGCCGGCCCCTTTCGCCCTGAAGACAGGTTTGCATATCGTAAAATTACGCTTTCAGGCCGGGTGATCGGATTTCTGGGGCTTAAAATACCCGACAGGGTCAACCATCCCCTGGGTTTTGCCTTTTTGAAAAAACAGACCCATGCCATTTACCTGGTCAGCGGCCTGATACTCGCCCTGGTCGCCCTGGTATCCTTTTTCCTTGCCCGGCATCTGCTGGCCCCCATTCAGGCCCTATCGGCCTGGACAAACCGGATCAAGGCCTTTGATTTCACTGCCAGGATAGATGTGGCGTCCAGTGATGAGCTGGGCATGCTGGCCCGGGATTTCAGCCGCATGGCCCGAACCCTGGAGGCCTACGAACAGATGCGCAAAAACTGGGTTTCCGATATCTCCCATGAATTAAGAACCCCGGTGGCCGTATTAAAGAGCAAGGTCGAGGCCCTCCAGGACGGGATTCGTCAGCCATCACGGGAGATGATCGATTCCCTGCACCGGGACGTGTCCCGGCTGGAACACCTGATCCGGGATCTTCAGCTCCTCTCAGCGGCAGAGAGTGACACACTGATGCTGGACGACAGCCCCGTTGACATTTCAGGTCTGCTCCGGGGCATCCTGGACGCTGCCCGTTCCGGGTTTGACCGCCGGCAGATTAAGATTGAGGCAGAGCTTGACGCCAGGGCAGGTGTCCGTATCCCGGGGAACAAAGCGTTGATCGGCCGGGTGTTTGACAACCTGGTCACCAATTCGCTCCGGTACACGGATTCCCCGGGAAAGCTGAAGGTCAGCCTGTTGGTGGAGGAACCCCTGCTACGGATCTGTTTTGAAGACACCCCTCCGGGGGTGCCCGACCAGGCTCTGGAACAGGTCTTTGACCGGCTTTTCCGGGTTGACCCATCCCGGAGCAGGGCCTTGGGCGGCAGTGGCCTGGGGCTGAGTATCTGCCGGCATATCGTGGAGAGCCACCAGGGGACCATAGCGGCCTCCCATTCACATCTGGGCGGCTTGATGATACAGTTGACTTTTCCGTTAACACTAGATCCATAGGGGAACAGACCGATGGCCGGACATCATATTCTCATCGTGGAAGATGAAACCGATATTGCCGAGATTCTCAGGGATTATCTGGTGAAAGAGGGGTACCGGGGGACCATCCTTGGGGATGGGCAAAAGGTGATCCCCTTTGTCAGGCAGCATGATCCGGCTCTGATCCTCCTGGACATCATGCTGCCAGGCATGGACGGCAAGACCCTTCTGAAAAAAATCCGAACCTTTTCAGATGTCCCGGTGATTATGATTACGGCAAGGGTGGAAGAGATTGACCGGATTGTCGGGTTTGAACTCGGGGCCGACGATTATGTCTGCAAACCGTTCAGTCCACGGGAGGTGGTGGGCAGGGTCGCGGCCGTGCTGCGCAGGGCTGTTGGGATCGTAAGGGAAAATCGTCTCTCCTTCGGGCCCGTGGCCCTGGACAGGGAATCCCGGCGGGTCACGGTAAAGGGAAATCAGGTAAATCTTACGGTGAGTGAATTCGAGATCCTGGCCTGCATGCTGGCAAGCCCCGGAACGGTTTTCACACGGGCACGGCTCATTGAAACCGTCCAGGGATACAGTTTTGACGGGTATGAACGGACCATCGACTTTCATATTAAAAATCTGCGTAAAAAGATCGCCCAATATCTGCCGGGCCAGACGTTCATCAAATCCGACTATGGGGTCGGGTACAAACTGGTCGAATAACCTGGGGTCAGGCCTGGCTTATTCGCTTATTGTCCTTGTTTCTGTGGTGGGCCTTCAGGTTTTTGTTTCCGCTTCCGCTTTGATTGGGTTGGTCAGGGTGCCAAGCCCCTGGATCCTGGTCTCAAGAAGATCTCCGGGTTTCAGAAACACCGGCGGGGTGCGGGTAAACCCCACACCGCTGGGGGTGCCGGTCAGGATCACGGTGCCGGGCATAAGGGTTGTGCCCTCGGACAGAAAGGAGACGATCTCGGCAACGGTAAAGATCATGTCGGATGTGGAACTTTTCTGCATCACCTGGTTGTTCAGCCGGCACTCGATTTCAAGCGCCTGGGGGGAGCTGATCTCCTCCCGGGTGACAAGGACAGGTCCCAGGGGGCAGAAGGTGTCAAAGCTCTTTCCCCTTACCCACTGGTTGCCGCCGGCATTTTTTTGCCACCGTCTTGCTGAGACGTCGTTGGCGCAACAATAGCCGAACACATGGGAAAGGGCCTTGTCCGGCTGGACATTTTTTGCGGCCTTGCCAATGACCACGGCAAGTTCCGCCTCATAATCCACCTCCGGGGGATGGGCGCAGCAGGAGGGGATGATAATGTCTGAACCTGGATCTGTGACCGAACCTGGATTTTTCATGAAAACAACGGGATATTGGGGCAGGGCAAGGCCGGTCTCCTCGGCATGCTGCCTGTAGTTGAGGCCGATGCAGATGATGGCGGCAGGTGTGATGGGGGCCAGGAGCTGTTTTACCTCGACCCTGTTTGTTGTGATGGTGGGCGCGCCAAGCAGGTCGCCGGAAATGAGGGCAGCTGTTTGTCCGTTAAAATCGCATCCCGTGTGGACCTCTCCCCGGGTGTCCGTGAATCTGATCACCTGCATTGTTGTCTCCCTTTTGTTTGCGGTTATAGATGTTTGCACACGAATGGATACCAGTTTCTCCTGTTCTCATAAGAAATGGGCTTAATTCATATGCGAAGAGCTATAATGGTGTTTCCATGGATATCGCTTTTTTATCGGAATGTCACCTGAAAATTACCACCATTGCAAGGGGTGCCCCATCTGGTATAGGATGCCCTGTATGAAGCCTTCACTCACCCATCTTGACCGGAAGTCAGCCGATCTCTACGCCCTTGTTCTCATGTCCCAGGGCATTGACGTTACCGTTGCGACCCAGGAGGACGGTTATCACCTTGAGGTTGGGGCGGGGCTTGAACAGGATGCCCTTGAAATCCTTGAGCTGTTTTATGGGGAAAATCTGGTCTCTGCCGTGGATACCAGGGAAAAGAGGGTGCCCCAAAAGCTGTGGGGGCCCTTGGGTGTTGCCCTGGTTCTCTGCGCCGTCCATTGGGGCGCTGATGCCGTGGGGGAGAAGAATAACTGGGTTTTGGAATACGGATCCTCCGCCCTCTATATTCTCCAGGGAGAACTTTACAGGATCGTTACCGCGCTTTTTTTCCATGCCGATCTTGAGCATCTTCTGGGCAATGTGGTGGGGATTCTCATCTTTGGCATTCCGGTGTGCACCCGGGCCGGCACCTGGCCCGGACTGCTGTTGATTCTGGTTGCCGGGGGCACGGGTAACCTTATCACCGCCCACCTCTACAGAACGGCCCATCTTGCCATCGGCGCTTCTACCTCTGTGATGGGGGCGGCTGGGATTTTAACCGGATTTCAGGTGGTGAAGGGGATTGGAACAAAGGGACTTGACCCCAGAATCCTCTTACCGCTCGGGGCCGGCGCCGCCCTGGTGGGGATGTTGAGCGGCGGCGAGAACACCGACATCATGGCCCACCTGTTCGGGTTTGTTTCAGGCCTGGTGCTGGGGTGCGGATTTCCATTGCTTCAGGGCAAAAAAGGGCTATCCAGGGGCCAGGAACGCCTGGCCCTTGCACTGGTTGTCGCAATCATGGGGATTGCCCTGCTCAAGTGGCGGTGATTCTATATTTCAACAGTCCCGGTAAAGGCGAGGGTTGCCGGGCCTGTCTTAAAGATGTGGTTGCTCTTTCTGTCCCATCTCACCTCCAGGTCTCCGCCGGCAAGGTGGATCAGGGCGTTTTCCCCTGAGTGCCCGTTCAGGCAGGCCGCCACAAGGGACGCGCAGGCACCGGTGCCGCAGGCAAGGGTCTCGCCTGCTCCCCGCTCCCACACCCGCATTTTGAACTCGTGGTCATTGATGGGCTGGATGAACTCCACGTTGGTTTTTTCCGGGAAGCGCTCGTGGGTTTCGATCTCCCGGCCCTGTTTTTCAAGCGCCACGGCATCTACATCGTCCACAAAGATCACGGCATGGGGGTTGCCCATGGAGACCGCCGTGAGGTGGACCGATATTCCGTTCACCTGGACATTCTCGTTCACCGCCGGACTGTTGGCGCTTTTGAACGGGATCTTGTCGGGTTCCAGGATCGGCTCTCCCATGTCCACGCAGACCGATGTCACCCGGTTGGCATGGTTGACGGTGAGTTCCGGTACAATGGTGCCGGCCAGGGTTTCCACGGTGAACCGCTTCTTTGTGAGAATCCCCTGCTCAAATACCAGCTTGGCAAAACAGCGCATGCCGTTGCCGCACATCTGGGGCTCGGTACCGTCGGAGTTGAAGATCCTGAAACCGATATCCCGGGTGGTGGAATTGAGGATCAGGATAATGCCGTCGGCACCGATGCCGAAGCGTCGGGAGCAGAGGTTTTGTGCCAGTTCCGGGTAGGGGGTGTTGGCAAGGATGCTGCCCTCCCTGTCATCCAGCATGAGAAAGTCGTTTCCAAGTCCATGCATTTTGGTAAAGGCAAGTTCCATCAAATCTCCTGCTATGCGCACATCCTGAGGGTTCTTAAGATATCATCGTTCAGGGCTTCCATCTGCCAGTTCCGGATACCGTTCACCTGTTTGAGAGCCTCGCTGGTCCTGGGTGCTGCAACGGCAATGGCGGTGATCAGGGTGTTGTTGATGAGCACCCCGGGTTCGATTCCGGTTCTGTTGCTGGCGTTGATGCGCATCTCCTTGAGGGAGCGTATCCGTTCCGGCACTTCCATGGCAACCCCGGGAGTTCGCTTCCTGGGGTAGAGGGGAAGATCTTTCTCCGCAAGCTCAAGGCCCTTTGTGATCGCCGTAACGCAGTGATTCCCGTACATGTCCAGCTGCCTGGGACTGAGGGCCCGGGTCTGCTTGAGCTGGTTCAGGGAGTCGGGCTTGTTGGTCGCCATCCGGGTGATGGATTCGGCACTGATCACTTTGAACAGCGGCCTGTCCTTCTCATTTGCGATCTTTTTCCGAAGCTGTAGAAGATTTTCCAGCACGGCAAGGCTTCTTCTTCCCATCTTGCCCGCACCCTTGAATTTCAGGAACAGAGGATCGTTTCCGTTGTTTTCGTACCTGACCTGGGTCTGGATCTCAAACTCCTCTTCTGCCCAGGCAAGTCTTCCCATGTCAATGAGCCGTTTCTGGAGGATCTCCCTGAGTTCCAAAAGATAGGCCACGTCGTTGACGCTGTAGGAGATCATCTCCTTTGACAGGGGCCGGATGGACCAGTCTGTCTTCTGGAAGCGCTTGTCCACATGGAGGTCGAAATATTTCTCAAGCAGGGCGGCAAGGCTTCGTTTCTGGATTCCCAGGAACCGGCAGGCGATCTCCGTGTCAAACAGGTTGTTGACATGGATGTTAAAATCCCTGTCAAGGCTTCGGATATCAAAGTCCGCCCCGTGGAACACCTTGGTGATGGCGGGATCTTCAAACACCGGCTTAAGGGCGGAGAGATCTCCGATTGCCAGGGGATCCACAAGAAAGGAGTCCGTGGAATCTGCCACCTGGATCAAGCACACCTTCTCCTTGAAGTGATGCATGGAGTCGGCCTCCAGGTCAAAGGCTAGTTTTTTTTCCGTTTTTAGCAGGTTGCATCGGGTGGTAAGGTCGACATCATCGCTGATCAGCGTATATTCAATCATTTTTTTCTTGACCGTTTCGGGCAGTTCCCATAGAGTTTCTGTTTTATATCAGTAAAATTTTAAACATTATAGTATTGGATAACTAAAATGATCAATATAACATTTCCTGACAACAGTATAAAGACTTTTGAAGAGTATCCCAAAGGCATGGATGTGGCAAGGGGTATTTCCGAAGGGTTTGCCAGAAATTGCGTGGCCATGGAGATTGAGGGGCAACTTCTCGACCTGGACCAAGAGATCCGGGAGGATTGTAACCTTCGCCTCATCACCACCAGGGATGCCGAGGCAGTGGAGATTCTCCGCCACAGTTGTGCCCATGTTATGGCCGAGGCGGTACAGAATCTCTACAACGACGCAAAACTCACCATCGGTCCTGTTGTGGAAGACGGTTTCTACTATGACATCGACATGGCCCCCATCTCCGAGGATGATTTTCCGGCCATTGAGGCTGAGATGCAAAAGATCATCAAGGCCAAGAAACCTTTTGAGCGGTCCGTGGTTTCCAAGGATGAGGCCCTTGAGATGTTCAAGGACAACCCCTACAAGGTGGAGCTGATCAAGGAGCTTAAGGATGAGACCATCTCCATCTACAAGCAGGGCGGGTTCATCGATCTCTGCCGGGGACCCCACATTCCCCAGACCGGGATGATCAAGGGGGTCAAGCTCATGAAGACCTCGGGTGCCTACTGGCGGGCGGACCAGGAGCGGGAGCAGCTCCAGCGGCTCTACGGCACTGCCTTTTTTGACAAAAAAGAGCTCAAGCAGTATATCCACATGATCGAAGAGGCCAAGAAGCGGGACCATCGAAAGATCGGTACCCGGATGGGCCTGTTCAGCTTTCACCAGGAGGCTGCCGGCATGCCGTTCTTCCACGCCAAGGGCATGGATATGTGGAACGCCCTCCTTGACTACTGGCGGGACGAGCACAGGGCCTCAGGCTATGTGGAGACCAAGACCCCGGTGATGCTCAGCCGCCACCTGTGGGAAAAGAGCGGGCACTGGGAGAACTACCGGGAGAACATGTACACCTCGGTTGTGGACGAGGAGGAGTATGCCATCAAGCCCATGAACTGTCCCGGAGGGATGATCCTCTACAAGACAGAGTCCCACTCCTACCGGGATCTTCCGTTGCGGGCAGGAGAGATCGGGCTGGTTCACCGCCACGAGCTTTCCGGCGCCTTGTCCGGACTTTTCCGGGTCAGGGCCTTTCACCAGGACGATGCTCACATCTTCATGACTCCGGACCAGATCGAAGGCGAGATCCTCGGTGTGCTCCAGCTGGTTGAACGGGTATACTCCAGGTTCGGCCTCGGCTTTCATCTGGAGCTGTCCACCCGGCCCAAGAAGTCCATCGGATCGGATGAGCGGTGGGAAGAGGCCACAAACGGCCTGAAAAACGCCCTGGACAAGTATGGCAAAGAGTATGTCATCAACGAGGGGGACGGCGCGTTTTACGGTCCCAAGATCGATATCCACATTAAGGACGCCCTGGGAAGAACCTGGCAGTGCGGCACCATTCAGCTGGATATGGCTCTGCCCGAGCGCTTTGATCTGAACTACAAGGGAGCGGACAACGAAAAGCACCGACCGGTCATGATCCATCGGGTGATATATGGATCCATCGAGCGGTTCTTCGGTATTCTGGTGGAGCATTTTGCCGGGAAATTCCCCCTTTGGCTCGCCCCTGTCCAGGCAGTGATCCTGCCCATCAACGACGAACTCACCGGCCATGCCGAAGCTGTGAAGGCTGAGCTCGAAGCCCAGGGCATTCGCTGTGAGGTTGATACAAGGACCGAGAGCCTGAAAAAGAAGATCCGGGAGGCCCAGGTCAACTACGTGCCCCTGATCCTCACCATCGGGGAGAAGGAGAGGGAGAGCTCAACCCTGAGCGTAAGGACCCTGGACGGCAAGGTGAGAATGGGACTTACCATGGAGGATTTCATCAAGCCCGTGCTCCAGCACATCAAGGCAAGGACCCTGGAAGGGGAAATTCTTTAAATCCATGTCACGGCTGAGGAAGACCCTGGTCTACAGGCTGCCCGTGGTGGCCTATTGCGGTTTTATCTTCTGGCAGTCATCCTCGGCTTCTTTTGAATCCCTGCCAGCCTTTGCGTTTTCAGACAAGGTCATGCACCTTGGGGGCTATGGCCTCCTGGGTGCCCTTGTCGTAAGGGCCCTTGCCCAGGAGTCGCTGAACCTTTCCCGCCAAGGCGTCATCCTTGCTGCCATTGTGTTCTCAACCCTCTTTGGCGTCAGCGACGAGATCCACCAGGGCTTTGTTGCCGAGCGGTGTGCAGATGTTTTTGACGCTGTTGCCGATCTCCTGGGCAGTATTCTTGGGGTGATCGCCTACTCAAAAATTTTTAGGATAAGGGGTCAGGCTTAGCTTATTGTCATTAAACCCAAGGGGCCGAGCAATTACGTAATAAGCTAAGCCTGACCCCTATGTATATTAGCTTATTGTTGTTAGATTCAAGGGGATGAGCCATGATCTCAATAAGCTAATCCTGACCCCTGTCGATATAAAAAAAGCCCTGGATCGGAAAAATCCGGTCCAGGGCTCTCTATTGTGTCGGTGAACTTTTGTTTTACATCTCTGTCTCAGGATGGAATACGTTCACCTGCTTGAGATCGTCATTGAGGTATTCCCGCTCGTTGGGGCCGAGGATACCTAAAGAGAGGCAGATCAGGGTCCAGAGATGGACAACGCCGTACTCTCCGCCAAAGTGCTCGCTCAGTTCGTGGATCTGGGCGTGGCAGTTATGACAGGCTGCGATGCAGTAGTCGGCCTTGGTGGTCTGGATCTGGTTGTCCTTAGTCTGTCCGTAGGCGAGTCTCTCCTCCTTGAAACCTGACTGGAGGAATCCGCCGCCGCCGCCGCAGCAGAAGTTGTTGGATTTGTTGGGAGTCATGTCGATGAAGTTCTCTTCTCCGACAACGGACTTGACAACAAACCGCAGGTCGTCGGCAATGTCGTCGCCAAAGGTTTTACGCACGATCTGACAGGGATCCTGTACCGTAAACTTGACCTTCAGATCCTTGTTCCAGTCTGAGTTTACCTTGAGTTTTCCTTCCCTGATCCACTTTGCATAGTACTCGTAGATGTTCTTGACCTGAAAGCTGTGGTCGATGTCGAACTTTTTCAGTCCTGCCAGGACTGAGAATGTGATGTGCCCTCACTCGGTGTTCATGAACGTCTTACACCCCACTTGCTCTGCCGCCTCGGCAGTCTGGGTTGTCAGATGTTTCCAGGCATCATCGTCGGAGAGGAAGAGACAGTAGTTCTCTCCTGCCCATCCCTTGCTGGTGTATGTCCAGTTGGCGCCTACCGTGTGCAGGATCTTCCAAAGGGGCACCATCTCGTCGGGCTCTGTAACAGGCTCCCTTGAGTTCTGGTTCAGGACAAATTCGGCACCGGGTTTGTCAATGGGCGCTTCCATGTCTGCAAATTCGGGCTGGGACTCCTGGTACTCTTCGAGAACGTCGCCTACAACAAACACGAAATCGTCCACAGGGGTCGCCATGGCGCTGCCTGACTCGTTGGCCAGGGCTGCATCACAGGATCCCAGGATACCCTTGGGTCGCTCTTCCCGGGGAATTGACGCCCTTGCATTAAAGACCAGCTGAGGGATGTTGATCTGCATCGGGCAAACATAGACGCATCTCTGGCACTGTGTGCACATCCAGATCCAGTCGGAACTCAGGATCTCCTCATCCATACCAAGAGACGCCATCCTCAGGAACTTTCTCGGATCCATGCCTGCAAGACCTGTTGCAGGACAACCCGAGGCACATGCTCCGCAGGTAAGGCAGGCGTTGAGATTTCCGCCGTCCGGCAGAAGCTCCATCACCTTATCCTTAAAAACGCTCTTTCTCTTTCCTCCAATTTTAATAGCTGCATCACCCATGCTGTACTATCCTCCGTATTATTTTGAAACTTAAGCGTATAAACACTTTGAGCATTCGATAACACCTACACTGATCTATGAAATATCATTGTTTTTCTCTCCTATTATTTCGTGCATGTCAACATATTTTACAAGAAAGTGGACAAGGACGAGAGCGGGGTTTTTGGGTAAATACTCCTAAAGCTCTCTGTTTAAGGCGTGGGCAGGCTGGAGAGGACAGTTTTTTTTAACCTGTTGCGAATTGCGATCTCTATCCCGGGAATTGACAATTTGTATCTGTGTACTACTATGCTCAGACCATGAAAAGAGTTAAAAAGATTGAAAAATTAGTGTCTACCGTGATGTGCGTTGACCGTGGACCCCTGATCCGGGGGATTCGAGGGGTCAGGCAGGATATTAAAAAGGGACAGCCGGCAGAGGCGATTGAAAAGCGGCTTGCCGGTCTTGGGAAACGGGCAGAACGATCCCGGGAAGCCCGGGAGAAACGAAAGGCAGCCATGCCCCGGATTACCTATATCCCCGAGCTTCCCATTACCCAGAAGAAAGAGGAGATTATCCACGCCCTGAAACACCATCGGGTGGTGATCATCTCCGGGGAGACGGGCTCGGGAAAGACGACCCAGATTCCGAAGTTCTGCATGGCTGCCGGCAGGGGCGCCGCCGGAAAGATCGGTTGCACCCAGCCCAGGCGAATTGCAGCCATCAATGTTGCCGCCCGGGTGGCCGAGGAGCTGGGCCAGGAAACCGGGGATGCTGTGGGATACAAGATCCGGTTCGATGATCGATCCAGTAAAAACGCCATCATCAAGATCATGACGGACGGAATCCTTCTTGCCGAAACCCAGAAAGATCCCTTCCTGAGCGAGTATGACACCATCATCGTTGACGAGGCCCACGAGCGCAGCCTGAATATCGATTTCACCCTGGGAATTCTGCGCACGCTTGTTAAGAAGCGGCCGGATCTCACCCTGGTGATCACCTCTGCCACCATTGATACGGAGAAGTTTTCCAAGGCCTTTGACAACGCCCCGGTGATCGAGGTGTCCGGCCGGATGTTTCCCGTGGAGTTGAGGTACAGACCCCTTGAAAATCCCGAGGAGTCTGACCAGGACGACCAGGGGTATGTGGAAGCGGCCGCAAGGGCGGTGGATGAGATCC
Organism: Desulfobacterium sp.; assembly: GCA_030145245.1. Taxonomy (GTDB): domain Bacteria; phylum Desulfobacterota; class Desulfobacteria; order Desulfobacterales; family Desulfobacteraceae; genus Desulforapulum. The sequence goes on along the minus strand of JAQYWC010000033.1, from coordinate 179,677 downwards.
AGCGGGAGTCCCGAACAGGCGATGTCCTGGTGTTCATGCCCACGGAGCGGGACATCGAAGAGACCATTGAGTTGATCCAGGGACGCGGTTATCGTGGCGTGGTGGTGCTTCCGTTGTTTGCACGGCTTTCTGCCAGGGACCAGGCCCGGGTTTTCACCCGGGGGGTGGGCCGGAAGATCATCGTGTCCACCAACGTGGCCGAGACCTCTCTTACCATCCCCGGCATCAAATACGTGGTGGATGCGGGCCTTGCCAGGATTCTTCACTACTCGCCCAGGACCAGGACTACGGCTCTTCCGGTCAAACCCGTGTCCCAGAGCAGCGCCAACCAGAGAATGGGCCGGTGCGGCAGGGTGGCCAACGGAATATGCATCCGTCTCTATGATGAGGATGAGTTCAACTCCCGGCCATTTTTTACCTCGCCTGAGATCCTGAGGAGCAACCTTGCCGAGGTGATTCTGAGGATGATCTCTTTGAAGCTTGGAAATGTGGCTTCATTCCCGTTCATCGATGCACCGTCACCCAAGAGCATCAAGGATGGATTTGACACCCTCCTTGAACTTGGCGCCATCACCCGGAAGCAGGGCAACAAACGACAGAAAACCGACCACCAGCTCACCGGCCGGGGCAGGATCATGGCCGGGATACCAGTGGATCCCAAGCTGTCCAGGATTCTTCTCGAGGCCGACAGCCAGGGCTGCCTTGATGAGGCCGTCACCATCGTTTCTGCCCTCTCCATTGCCGATCCCCGGCAGCGGCCCCAGGACAAGGCCCAGCACGCCGACCAGATGCACGCGGTTTTCAAGGATCCCGCATCGGACTTTGTGACCCTTCTCAATATCTGGAAGGCCTATCAATCGGCCGAACGGTCCCTCAAGACCCGGGGGAAGGTGAGGCGTTTCTGCAAGGATAATTTTCTCTCCTTCAAGCGCTTGAGGGAGTGGGGGGATATCCAGCGCCAGATCCGCTCGGTCCTGAAAGAGCACAAGATCAAAGGGGAAAACCGGGTTGCTTTACAGGACGGGACAAAGGGACTCAAAGCCAAGGACTTTCAACTGGGCGGTCCCTTTTATACAGCCCTTCACAAGAGCTTTCTGTCCGGATACCTTGCAAACATCGCAAGGAAAAAGGAGAAAAATATCTACACTGCCGCCAAGGGGCAGACCGCGGTTATCTTTCCGGGGTCCGGCCTGTACGGCAAGGCTGGTGCCTGGATCGTTGCGGCCGAGTTTGTGGAAACCACCAAGCTCTTTGCAAGGACCGCCGCAACCATCGATCCCGGGTGGCTCGAGGAGATTGGTAAGGATCTGTTGACCCGCACCTGGTCCTCCCCGCGCTGGGAGAAGCGGCGGGGGGAAGTGGTGGCAACAGAGCAGGTCTCCCTGTTCGGTCTTGTGATCGTGCCCGAACGAACCGTGGCCTACGGCAGGATTAATCCCACGGAGGCAGGCGAGATTTTTATCCGTCACGCCCTTGTGGAGCAGGAGGTGGCAAGACCGTTACCCTTCATGGAACGCAACCAGGCCCTGATTGACGAGCTTCGCAAGATGGAGGAGAAGACCCGGAAACGGGACATTGTAGCCACCGAGGATGATATCTTCCTTTTCTACCAGGAGCGGCTTGACTCGAATTTCTCAAACCTTGCCACTTTTGCCAAGTTCCTCAAGGACAAGGGTTCGGACGCATTCCTGAGGATGACCCTGGCGGATCTTCAAAAGAAGTCCCTTGCCCGGGAGGAGCTCTCGAAATTCCCGGATACCCTGGAGATGGGCGGAGGAAACTTCAAGCTTGAGTACGGGTTTGAACCGGGAAAGGAAACGGACGGCGTTACGGTCAAGGTGCCTGCCGTGTCTGCGGCCTCGGTGGCGGTCGGTACCATGGAGCGGCTGGTCCCAGGTCTTTTTAAGGAAAAGATCTCGGCCCTGATTAAGGCCCTTCCGAAAAGATACCGGGTTAAGCTTGTGCCTGCATCTGACAAGGCCCAGATCATCGCAACAGAGATGCCCGGGTCGGACCGGCCCCTGTTTGCCGAGCTGAGCCGCTTTGTAAAGGAACGGTTCAACGCGGATATCCCGGCATCGGCATGGTCTGACAGTGACCTTGACGACCATCTGAAGATGCGCATCTCCATCACTGATTCCAAAGGTAAGGAGCTTGCAGCATCCAGGGAAAACGACCTGCTCCAGGAGTATGCCTCGGATGCCGGTGCCCAGGACCACCTTTTTGAGAAGGCCAGAAAGCGGTTCGAGCGAACCGGGGTTGTCTCCTGGGATTTCGGCGATATCTCAGCGCCTGTTCTCCTGGGCCAGGGCCAGGAGGTTTCCTACAACGTTTTTTACGGCTTAAGCTCTGAAACGGATGGGGTGAGCCTCAGGTTGTTTAAATCCGAGAGCGAAGCACGCCAATCCCATCTGAACGGCATCCAGCACCTGTATACGCTTTGCTATGAGAGCGATTTCAAGGCCCTTAAAAAGGATGTGAGACGTTGGAACAGTCTTAAGAAAGCTGCCCCCAGGTTCGGGGGATGGGAAAGGTTGCAGAAATCCCTTGTCAACTGTGTGATCCGGGAGCTCTTTTCCAGGGATCTCCGGAGCGAGCAGGCGTTTGTGGCCTGGGCAAAACAGCAGTTGCCCTCCCTCTACAGCCGGGGGGAGGAATTGATGAAAACCGTGGTGAGCCTTTGTGATGAGCATGAGAGGACATCCGCCTTTCTCAAGAGCCTGGTTCTCAAGCTCCATAACAGGCCGGCAGGGCTTGCCATGGCTAAAAAGCTGCAACAGGATCTGGGATCCCTGCTGCCGGAGGCATTTCCGGATCTCTATGATTTTTCCAGGATCAAGAAGATGGAGCGCTATGTGGCAGCTGTCAGGATCCGGGCGGAACGGGGGGCGGTGGAACCGGTCAAGGATGCAGCCAAGGGAGAGCTTGTGGAACGATACACCGCAAAGCTCAACGCCATGGTGGAAGGCCTTTCCAGGGATTCCTCCCCGGAAAAAGCCGAGGCCGTTGAAAACTTTTTCTGGATGATCGAAGAGTACAAGGTCTCGGTATTTGCCCAGGAACTCAAGACCCTGGTGAAGATCTCTCCCAAGCGGCTGGACGCCATGGGCCTTAAAATCCGGGCAATGATATGAGCCTGTTTAACCCATCTTTTTAAGGTTGATATTTATTTCCTGAAGTGTACAATAATTTTGAATTGCTACTTGAGAAATACGCGAAGTTGTCCGATTATATCAGATTGATGACTGCAGGATCCAGGTGAAGTGAGAGTTTGGCAAGGAAAGCGTGTTTAACGCTATCCTGCCCGTTGACCCACGGGAGACAGGAGATTGAATGGAAGAGAAATTTAACCACACCATCCTCGTGGTTGATGATGAGGAGGATGAGGTGGCAAAGGCCATCGGGAAGATCGTGGAAACCCTTGGTGTTGACATCGTCTGTGCCGCCAGCGGCGCCGAAGGGATCGAAAAGATTCAAAAAGCTTCCATTCGGTTTTCACTCATCATTTCGAACCAGCGGATGCCCGGCATGAAAGGGTATGAATTCCTGGAAAAAGCAAGGGAGATAACCCCGGATACGGTTCGGGTGCTTGTGACCGGATATTCTGATATGGATGCGATTATCGATGCCGTGAACAGGGGGTCTATCCATCGTTATATTTCAAAACCCTGGGACAGCGAGGAATTTCTCAATACGCTGCGTTCAGGACTTTCCCATTATGAGGTATCCCGGGAAAACGAGCGGCTGCTCCGCCTTGCAAAGGACCAGAACGCCAAATTGTATATGCTCAACTGCGACCTCAAGGAGAAGGCGGAGTCCAACCAAAAGGTCATTGAGCAGCTGGACAGGGAGATAGCGTCGCTGACCGGCAAGATCGATGGGGGGAAGGCCATGGCAGGCAACCGGGAAAACAGATCCCGGCAACGCCTGGAAACCATCCTTCAGGAGAACGGCCTTTTGACCCGGGAGAAACTGGAAGCGTTCCATGGTGCGTTCATGGGTGAGCTGCTTGAACAGTTTCAGGATCTTGCCGCAAGAAATGGATTCTCCATGCCCGGGAGTGCTTGATCAATTACAGGGAAAGAGATGATAAATAGGGGGCGGCTGACGGTCGTTCGGAACGTTTAACAATGGTGGGGTATGGCAGATAAAGCTGAACACGAGATACTTGTAATTGAACACGACCAAGCCCTTCGGAAGATGATCGAGGCCACGTTGATCCGGGCCGGCCATCAGGTGCGGTGCGAAACCTCCTCCCTTGAGGCCTTAGCTCTTCTTAAATCCAGGGAATCGGCGCCTTTTTCCCTGGTGATTTCAAGTTTTAGGATGCCCAAGATGGATGGCGACCAAATCCTTGAAAAGGCAAAGCTCATCTCTCCCCTTACCCAGAGGATTATCATCACCGATCCCTCTGAGATAGAGACGGTCATTGGGGCTGTCAACAGAGCCGAAGTTCACGGGTGCCTATCCATCCCTTTTACCGAAGAGAATCTTTCCCTGCAAGTCGATCAGTGTCTGAGGGCCCATCTCCAAAAGAAAAAACGGGCAAACCTTATCAAGGTCACCGAGCGTCAGAACCGGCAAATGTACAAGCTGGCAAAGACCTTTAAAAAACGGGATGATTATTTTACCTCCCAGATCGAGGCCAAAACAAAGCAAATCAGGGTGTTGAAATCCAGGAGCCGGTCAAGGGCCGGGGGGGATCCCGACCGACCCTTGACCCTGGGCAAGGTTGTGGAGCGCCATGGCGCGCAAGCGTCCCCTGAACTCTTTATAGGGGAGTTCCAGGCCCTTTCCGATTTTTCGCTCACACTTTTGAACCGGGCCTGTGGCGACCACGGTATCCAGCTTGAGGCCATGGCCTATGACCAGGTAAAGGCGGCGCCGGCGCCCTCCCAATTTCGGGGGCCCATGGACCAGATGTTTTCCCTGCTGTTTGCCGAGGCCATTGCCCAGGGATCGAAGCTGGGCAAACCTGCTTCGGATGAAATTCCCGGGGAGTATCAGCTGTCCGACTATTTTGAGATCACGGTTTCGGAGGACCGGCTGAAGGCGTTTGCACGATTAAAAAAGTCCGATACCGACCTGTTGACAATCGAAGCTATCAAGGAATCCCTGGGCGAGCAGGAGATCTGCGTCGGTATCAAGGAAGACTCCCTGATAAAAACCTGGCTTTCCATGGCAACCCCTGAAGGAGATCCCTTTGTCATCGCCCAGGGCATTGAGCCCCAAATGCCGGTTGATGCCAGCGTCAAGTATCACTTTGAGAGCGAATTCCGTAACCCGGGTAAGGTCCTGCCGGACGGCAGCATCGATTTCAGGGACCGGGGGAACATCCCTTTTGTCCAGACCGGGGTGCTGCTTGCTGAGAAAACAGCCGCCCGGGAGGGCCGGTCCGGTACTGATATTACCGGTCTTGAGATGCCCGTGGCCGAAGCCGTTGATGTGATGTTCAATGCAGGTGCCGGAACCCGGTTCTCCGATGACGGGCTTCAGGTATATGCCGATTCCGATGGCCAGCCCCACCTGGATGCCATGGGTAATGTCTCGGTTTTTTCAGAGCTTAAGATCGAAGGGGATGTGGACTTTGAGACCGGGAACGTCCGTTTTGAAGGCAACATCGTGGTGGCCGGAGTGGTCAAGGAGGGGTTCAGTATCCGGGGGGCAAACCTGACCGCAGGCCAGATCGAGGGTGCCGATATTGAGCTCACCGGGGATCTCAACGTTGAGGCGGGGATCATTGATGCCAAGCTCATCAGGGTCCAGGGCAATGTCCAGGCCAAATACGTGAATAATTCCGTAATACGGGCTTTTGGCGATCTCATCGTTCAGAAGGAGATCATCGATTCAAAGGTCCTTTTGAGCGGAGAGTGTGTCAACCAGACCGGTAATATCATTGCATCCAGCATTGTTGCTAAACGGGGGGTCCAGGCCGTTCACATCGGGACCGAGACCTCATCACCCACACGGCTCAGGGTGGGGGTGGACGACCATGTCAAGGAGCTTGTGGCAGAGGTTAAGAAGCGGCTTAAGAAAAACATGGACCGGATCGGCGGGTTCAAGGCCGAGATCCTGGCCCTTGAAACCGAAGACCAGGAACTTCATGTGAAGATCTCCGAGTTTGCCTATGTCCAGGACCGGTTCCAGGTGGAACTGAGAAAAATAGAAAAGCAGATGGTAACCCTCAAGGAGTCCAACGATCTGCTGGAGCTTGGCAAGCTGTCCAAGAAAGTGAGAAAGATTCACAAGGAGGCCCAGTCTGCCGAACAGAGCCTTGACCAGGCGTTCCAGCGCCAGGACATCCTTGTCCAGGATATTCAGGATCGGAAACGGCGGATCTCAACCCTGGAGGAGAATAACAAGGCCCTGGTCAATGAAAAAAACGGATTGCGTGAATTTTCCCGAAAAACAGAGGGCGTGCCCCAGGTGATCATTGCCAAGCGTGCCATGCCGGAAACCCTTATCGAGGGGCCGAACAGTGTCATGAGGATCAATGAGTCCATCTCAAGGATGAGGGTCCTGGAGGTGAAAAGGGAGTCCAACGGTGAGGGCGGAATCTCGTTTCATGAAATGGTGCTCTCAAGTCTATAGGTGAAAGATTAGTTCGGGGACAGCAAGTTCGGGGACAGATTTAAAATCTGTCCCCAATAGTTAAATCTGCCCCCAATAGTTAGATTTAAAATCTGTCCCCAGGTGCAGACGCGTTGCCTTTTGCAAGATACCGGTTGCCCTCGTCTGTTCTGCCGCGTTTGATGCATCCCTGGCCATAGATCCGGGCTTTTGAACGGTAGATCTTCAGGGCTTTTTCCCGCTGGTCTTGGGTCAGGCTGTCGGATTTCAACAGCTTCTCAATGGCGCGGATTCTGTATTTGTCCAGGGAGTGGTGGCTTGAGAGCTGGTCGTCATGCCCCCCCCTCTTTATGGTACAGGGCCGGTCGATCAGTTCAATGGCATGGGTGGTTGCGATTCTCAGCCAGAGATCGTAATCTTCGCAGGCGGGAAGCGCTTCGTCAAAAAAACCCTTCAACTCAAACAGGGATCTTTGGATCATCACGGCCGAAGGGCTCACAAGGCAGAGTTCCAGGGAGGGCTCGAAGATCATTCCTGAAAGCTTTTTGTGCTTGTTTTTGGGATTGACCCTTTTGCCGTTCCGGATCCAGATCTCTTCGGTCTGGCAGATCACGGCCTCCGGGTTATTGCAGAAAAAATCCACCTGGCAGGCGATCTTGTCCGGGGTCCAGAGATCGTCAGAGTCGAGAAGGGCGATCAGCTCCCCCTGGCTGTGTTTGATGCCAAGATTCCTTGCCGCGCTTACCCCCCTGTTTTCCTGAAAAAGAACCGTAATCCGATCCCCGAACGACTGGAGAATTTCCCGGGTGTCGTCAGTTGAGCCGTCATCAACCACGATGATCTCCATGGGGTGGTATGTCTGGTCCAGGACCGACTGGACGGCCTCTTTCAATATCCAGCCCCGGTTAAAAGTGGGAATGATGGCCGATACAAGGGGAGTGTTGTGTGCTGTTTCCATGGCCCGAACATACCATGGCGTGGGATAAGTTGCAAATCCATGCGCTTCGCCTTGACACAGGGATGTAAATCGCTTATGGAGTACCGAAAGTATTCGTGATTCGCCACTTTTAATGAAGAGGATCTTATGGCTAGGCTGAAACTAAAGGAACATGCGATAAACAGGGAATGGTGCAAGGGCTGCGGCATCTGCATCCATTTTTGCCCCAAACAGGTGCTTGAGCTCGATTCCATGGAAAAGGTAGTTGCAGCAACCCCCGAGGATTGTATCTGCTGCAAACTTTGTGAATTAAGGTGCCCTGATCTTGCCATCGAGGTGCTAACAGACCAGGATGAGAAAAATGACTAAGTCCACCATCAAGTTTGTCCAGGGAAACGAGGCCTGCGTTGAGGGGGCCCTCTATGCCGGCATTGATTTTTTTGCAGGATACCCCATAACCCCCTCCACCGAAGTGGCCGAACTCCTGGCCGCAAGGCTGCCCCAGAAAGGTGGAAAATTTATTCAGATGGAGGATGAGATCGCCTCCATGTGCGCCATCATCGGTGCTTCCCTCACCGGGCACAAGGTGATGACCGCCACAAGCGGTCCCGGATTCTCCCTGAAGCAGGAGGCCCTTGGGTACGCCTGCATGGCAGAGATTCCCTGTGTGGTGGTCAATGTCCAGCGGGGCGGGCCCTCCACGGGCAATCCCACCCACGTGAGCCAGGGGGACGTGAACCAGGCCCGGTGGGGCACCCATGGGGACCACTCCATCATCACCCTGACCGCCTCCAACCACCAGGACGTGTTTGCCATGACCGTGGATGCGTTCAACCTTGCCGAGACCTACAGAACCCCGGTGATCCTCCTGTTTGACGAGGCTGTGGGCCACATGAGGGAGAAGCTGGTGGTACCGGAAAAGGGGGCGATTCCCCTGGTGGACCGGCTCAGGACGGCCGTGGACAAGGGCGTTGATTACCATCCCTATCTGCCCAGGGAGGACGGACGGCTTCCCATGTCAGATTTTGGCGGGGATCACCGTTACAACGTCACAGGGCTGTTCCACGACATGTGGGGGTTTCCTTCCAATAATCCCTCGGTGGTCAACGGATTGTTGCATCACCTGGTGGACAAGATCGAGAACAATGTCCAGGCCATCACCCGGTATAAGGAGTATTTCCTGGAGGATGCCGAGTATGTGCTTGTCTCCTACGGCTCCTCAGCCCGCTCGGCCATCCACCTTGCCAAGAACCGACGGGCAAGGGGGGACAGGGTCGGCGTGCTCGAGCTCCAGTCCCTGTGGCCGTTTCCCGAGGCCCTGATCCGGGACCGCTGCCGTGGGGCAAAAGCGGTGGTCGTGGTGGAGATGAACATGGGCCAGGTGATGCGTCACGTGAAAGCTGTTGTGGACGAGCCTGAACGGGTGTTTCTGGCCAACCGGATAGACGGACAACTGATAACGCCGACAGATATTAAAAAGCTGCTCCGGGTTATCCAGGGAATGGGGGTATAGTATGAGTGTTAAGGATTATTTGAGGGAGCGGTATTTTCCCCACATGTGGTGCCCTGGCTGCGGTCACGGAACCGTGTTGAACTCGCTCCTAAGGGCGGTGGAGGCCCTTGGCCTCAACAAGAACGATATCGTGATGACCTCGGGAATCGGGTGCTCGGCACGGATCTCAGGCTATGTGGACTTTCACTCCCTCCATACCATCCACGGCAGGGCCCTGGCCTTTGCCACGGGGGTGAAGTTCAGCAAGCCCGAGCTCAAGCTCCTGGTGCCCATGGGGGACGGGGATGCCCTGGCCATCGGCGGAAATCATTTTATCCACGCGGCCAGGAGAAACATCGACATGACGGCCATTGTGATGAACAACCGGATCTACGGAATGACCGGCGGCCAGTTTTCTCCTTTGTCAGGTCTTGACAAAAAGGCCACCACGGCTCCCTACCTGACAATTGACAACAATTTTGACGTTGTGGAACTGGCCCGGGCGGCCGGGGCCTCGTTTGTGGCAAGAACCACCACCTACCATGCCCTGGAAGCTGTGGACCTGTTGAAGCGGGCCATCGATCACAAGGGCTTTTCCGTTGTGGAGATCCTGTCCCAGTGTCCCACCCATTTTGGCCGGAAAAATAAGGAGGGCGATGCCACTAACATGCTGGAACTCTACAAGGCCAACACGGCAAAGCTCGGGTCCAAGGCGTTGAAGGAGAATCCCTCCCTGATAGCAAGGGGGATCTTTGTGGACGAAACCAGGCCCGAGTACTGCGAAGCGTATGAAGAGATCATCCAGCGGGCAACGGGGGGGAAAAGATGATACACAGAACCAGACTTGTGTTTTCAGGTTCAGGAGGGCAGGGGGTTATCACTGCTGCCATCATCCTGGCCGAGGCTGCCGTGATCCATGGGGGGATGAACGCCACCCAGTCCCAGAGCTATGGTGCCGCAGCAAGGGGCGGGGCAACCCGGAGCGACGTGATTTTGTCCGATTCCGAGATCTATTTCCCCGAGGTGACCCAGCCCAACATCCTGGTGTGCCTCACCCAGGAGGCATACACCACTTTTTCGCCCATCATCCGCCCGGGAGGGCTGTTGCTGACAGATTCCAAGTTTGTCACCACCGTTAAAAATGTGGATGCAAAGCAGATAGAGCTTCCCATTTTCGAGACCGTAATGGAGAAGATCGGCAAGCCCATCGTCTTCAATATCTGCGTCCTGGGGGCCTTGATCGGCATCTCGGACATGCTCGATCCTGCCTGGGTGATGGAAGTGATCAAGACCCGGGTGCCGGAGGACTTCATCGACATGAACAACAGGGCCCTGGACCTGGGGCTGGTCATGGGATCCCAGTATAAGATATAGACAGCGCCAGAACGACTTCCGGGGGCTCTTTTGGGGCCCCCGGCTTGTTTTTGCTGATTCCCTCTGAATTTTGCGTTATTTTGGCAAGAGAATCAGAAATCTTTTTGGGTTATGGCTTGTCCTGGTCAGGATTTGATGTTGCTGGCGTTGATCGAGGGGAAAAGGTCCTCGACCTTCAGCCCCTTTATCTTTTTCAGGCAGTCTTCCACCGCCTCCTGCTCATTTTCTCCAACGCCCTGGTGCTCGGGTTTTGCAACGATGTTGACAAGGTTGGGAACGGCCACATGGCTTGCGGCCAGGTTGCCCTGGATCGTCTGGTGAACATCGATGTAGATCATGCGTCCGTCCCGGATGAGATTGTATCTTGAGACCTTTGTGAATATGTCGTCTTCATGTAGATCAAGCATGGCTTGAACACTCCTTTATTTTAAATTGAAAACTTATGCTGACTCCCGGGCAAAAACGGTTACCTATGTCTGCCCGGTATGGTTGGTGAACTATTTATCCTGTTTGTTCCGGGTTTTCAATGAAAACGTGGCCTGGGGATGTTTGTGCCCGAAGGGATCCCTGCCTCATCTCTTGCAATAAGAACCGCTATCAGTAGCCCTGGTCGAGACCGGCTCCGGAAAACTCCATGGCCGTGGGCTCAAGGATGTGGGGATTCTTGTTGTTCTTTCCCTTGACCGCAATGATGTTTCTGAACCGGTTTTTCAGTGGGTCCATCCGTTCCTGTTCCACGGTCAGATTTGCCTGCTTCAGCAGGGGGACAAGTTCTTGGGCGATGCCGGAAATCAGGGTCTCGGTGATGCGGTAAGGCCATGGTCGCTTTCGGATGGTGGGGAAGCGGCCGTCCGGGAATTTATCCAGGATGGATATCCGGCCATGGGGTTTCAGGACCCGCTCGGCTTCGCGGATGCAGGCACCGGGATCAGGGACGGTCGAAAGAACCAGGTGGAGGACGACGATATCAAAGGATTCGGGTTTGAACAGGATCTCGCCCGCATCCATGATCCTTGCGTCGATGTCCATGCCGGTCTTTTTTGCCCGGTGAATGGTCTTCATCACCATGGAAGGGCTGATGTCCACGGCGGTGATGTTGGCGCTCCTGGGGATCACTTCAAGGTCCAGGCCGGTGCCGCATCCGATAATCAGCCATCTTTCCCCGGGGCTGGGCCTGAGCAGCTCCACGGCCTCTTTCCTCTCGGGCCGGAGGGGACGGACAATCAGGTCGTAAAGGGGGGGGTAGATGTAATAGATGATCCTGTTCCATAATGCTCTCATGATCGTCTCCGTGAAGGGTATTATAAAAAAACGTAACGAATTTTTAATTGGGTGTCAACATTCTCTTCCGCCCTGTTACACCAGGCTCTCCCCGGGAACCGCCATCAGGGTTACCATGGCTTTGGCGGTCATCACCCGGTTCTCTTCCCGCAGGTCATACACCTCGGATTCGGCAACGATCACCTTTCTGCCCTCCCGGATCACGGTTGACCGGCATTCAAGACCCTTGCCAAAGGCGGGTTTCAAAAAGTTGATCTTGAATTCAATGGAGAGGATCTGGAAGCTTGAGTCAACAACTGTAAAGGCGGCATACCCTGCCGTGTGGTCAGCCATGGTGGCCATCACGCCTGCGTGGACAAAGCCGTCCTGCTGGCGATGGTGGTCCTTAAGGTCGACAAATGCCCCGAATCTGCCGTGATCTACCCTGCCTGCCTTGAAACCGCAATGGCGAATAAATCCCCGTTCATAGTCCTGTTTCAGATGAAGGATGCGCTCCTGGGAAAGGGTCTGGTTCATGGACTCTCCTCTATGCGTTGGGTGTGATGGATTCCTCTTTCTGTAGCACACCACAAGGATGAATGCAAAACTATCCCTTTGTGGTTTCCTTCATAAACGTTGAATTTCCTGGGGAAATATGGTTAGGTGCCAGGGTGCTGGTTCGAGATGTTTGCATTCGAATGGATATCTGATCCCCGGTTGTCGTAAGAGATCCGGTCTGTTCATATGCGAGAAGCGATAATACTAACAATGCGATAAGGGCTGAATAGATGACACTCAATGGGAAAAAGAGCCCCGGGCTCATAGCGGACTGGGAGACCCTTCAGCGGATCTTTATCCGGCCGGAGGATGAAGCATGCAGGCAGACCCTGGTTAAATATATGGAACAGATCCTGTTCGGACTCCACGATTTTTTAAACTCCAACGTGGGCGTGACCGAGCCCATTAGCCTTAAGGAGCTGACCCGGGAGTTCCGGGATACCCTCATCAGTCCCAATCCGGAAAAAAAGCTGGAGAGCGTGATCTCGGACATTATCGACCAGATCGCCCCCAGGGCGGTGAACGTGGCTTCCCCCTATTTCGTCGGGCACATGACCTCGGCCATCCCTTTTTTTATGGTGCACCTGAAGGCCATAGTTGCTGCCCTCAACCAGAACGTTATCAAGCTTGAGACCTCAAAGGTGCTGTCGGTCCTGGAAAAGCAGGTGCTGGCCAAGATCCACAGGCTTATCTTCAATAAGAGTGAGGGGTTTTACCAGACCCATGTCCAGAGCGTTGATACCTCCCTGGGCGCCTTTACCACCGGTGGTACCACGGCCAACATTACGGCCATGTGGCTTGCACGGAACCGGTTTTTTGACGCCATTTCCAAGGAGCAGGGGGTTGAGGAGCACGGCATGGTGGCAGCCATGCAGGCCAGGGGGCTTGAACGGGCAGTGATCCTGGTGTCGAAACGGGGCCACTTCTCCCTGAAAAAGGCCGGCGGCCTCCTGGGAATCGGGAACAGCAACGTATTGCCCATGGATGTGGATTCGGGACACAGGGTGGACGTGAAAAAACTTGAAACAACCATCCGGGAGCTCAAGGCCCATGGCAGGACAGGAATCATTGCTCTTGTCGGCATTGCCGGTACCACAGAGACAGGCACCGTGGACCCCCTTGACGATCTTGCCGACCTCTGCCAGGAGCACGATATTCATTTCCATGTGGATGCGGCCTGGGGCGGACCCGTGCTGCTCAGCGAGCGCTATGCCCATCGGTTGAAGGGGATCGAGCGGGCCGATTCGGTTACCATGGACGGCCACAAACAGTTTTACATGCCCATGACCTGCGGCATGGTTTATTTCAGGGATCCAAAGGCCATGGATCTTGTGGCCTACCACTCCAACTATGTGAACCGCCAGGGCAGTGTGGATCTTGGCATAAAATCCCTTGAGGGGTCAAGGGAGGCCAATGCCCTTATTCTGGACAGCTCCCTCAAGATCATGGGAAGCCGGGGCTATGCCCTTATGATCGACCACGGCATTGAAACCGCGAAACTCTTTGCCGCCGAGATAGAACGCAGGGACGGTTTTCAGATCATCACCCAACCCGAACTCAATATTTTGACCTACCGGGTGGTGCCCCCCTCCCTTGCTGCCCGGCTTAAAACAGCTGACCTCGGGTCGCGGGAAGCCATCAACGACGTTCTTGACCAGCTCAACACCCATGTCCAGAGGACCCAGCGGGAAGCGGGAAACAGCTTTGTCTCAAGGACCCGGCTCAATCTTGGTCCATTGGATAAAAAAGGGGTGGTTGTCCTGAGGTCGGTGATCATGAACCCCATGACAACCATCAAGATCCTTAACGAGATCCTGGATGAGCAGGAGGGCATTGCCGCAGATTTTAAACAGGCCGGGGATGTTTCAATCTAAGCCTGCCCCGGATAAATCGGGTCGGGGGCGTTTTTGTGGAAGCGTCCCCCTGGATAACTGGATCAACTGCTCTGGATGGGGATGATGACGATGTTGACCCGCCGGTTGTCAGCATTGCTTGAAGAGACCGGCTGGGATTCGCCAAACCCCATGGTTTCCATGCGCACGGGATCTACCCCCCGCTGGGTCAGGGCGTTACCCACGGCCTGGGCCCTGCGCTCGGAAAGTTTCATGTTGTACTGGGCTGAGCCCGTGGTGTCGGTATGGCCCTCCACCCGGATCCTTGTCTGGGGGAAATCCCTGAGCACCCGTGCCACCCTGTCAAGCTCGGTATAGGCGCCTGCCTTGAGGATTGAGGAGTCGTAGTCGAAAAAGGTGTTGGATTGAAAGGTGGCCGTGAGTACATTTTGTGACCGTTGGATGCTGGCTGCCTCGGATGCTGCAACGGCGCTCCGCAGGGCCTGCTCCTGCCGGTCCATGTATGCTCCCACCTGGCTGCCGGCAAGCCCGCCGATGGCGGCCCCGATGCCGGCTCCAATCAGGGTTCCTTCGGTATCCCCTCCGATCACCTGGCCCAGGATCGCGCCCAGGCCAGCCCCCACGAGTACGCCCTCCTTTGTTTTTCGTTCCGTTTGTGTCGTGCCCGCACAGGATACGATTATCAACGCAATTGCCACTGTGACTACAATCATCAGGTGCTTTTTCATTATTAACCTCCTCTGGTTGGTGTTGCGATGGTGGATGATATGAATCTCAAGAGTACCGTGGATATCAATATTTTTCAAGGAGGAATCCGCCCCTGCTCCAGCCGATAATCGCTTTACAAACCACCCCCCCTGGCTTATACTTTGCCCACCTAAAATTTATTCGAACAGCAAAAAAAAATGACCGGACGGTTGCACCCTTTGGTGCCGGGTTTGCCGGGTTTGGAGAGGAACAGTGAATATTATAGTGCTTGCAACAAGGAATCAGGGGAAAACACGTGAAATCAGGGAGCTTCTAAAGGGCTTTCCGGTTGAGATAAAGAACCTGGAGGATTTCGGGCCCATCCCGGAGGTTGAGGAGGATGGGGAGACCTTTGACGACAATGCCTATAAAAAGGCTGCTTTTGCCGCAAGGGTGCTTGGCTACCCTGCCATTGCCGACGATTCAGGCCTGGAGGTTGAGGCCCTTGGGGGCAAGCCGGGGGTCCGGTCGGCAAGGTTCGCAGGGGAGAACGCAACGGACAAGGAGAACAGTGAAATGCTTCTCCGGGAGATGAAGGGTAAGAGCAACAGGGCTGCCGCATTCAAGTGTGTCGTCTCCATCGCCATTCCAACCGGTCCTGCCCTGACCTATGAGGGAGAGTGCCACGGCACCATTATTGAAGAGCCAAGGGGTGAGAACGGGTTTGGCTACGATCCTCTCTTCTTTCATGGGGATTTCAACAAGACCTTTGCCGAGATATCCATGGCGGAGAAGAGCCGGGTGAGCCACAGGGGAAAGGCGTTCCAGGAAGTGGCTGATGAGTTTGACAAGGTGCTTGACTGGATCGATATCAATATGCCTGAATTTGAAAAGGTGGTTTGCGTTAAATGAAAGAAAACACTGTCCTCGAACTTGTGAAGCGCAATCGGAGCTGCCGACGGTTTGACGCCTCCCACACCATGGATCTTGACCTGCTGCGGGAGCTTGTGGAGCATGGCAGGCTCTCTGCCTCGGCCGCCAATCTCCAGCCCCTGAAGTATATCCTTTCCCGGGACCGGGCCAAGAATGATGAGATATTCTCCTGCCTTGGCTGGGCCGCCTACCTCAAGGAGTGGAAGGGGCCTGTGGAAGCGGAGCGGCCCACCGGGTACATCGTGATCCTGGGGGATCTTTCCATCACAAAGAACTTCAGGTGCGACCACGGCATCGCGGCCCAGTCCATCCTTTTGGGGGCAAGGGAAAAAGGGCTTGCCGGCTGCATGATCGCCGCCATTAACCAGAAACGCCTCAGGGAGATCCTTGCCATTGACGAAAACCAGGAGATCCTTTTGGTCATCGCCCTGGGAAAGCCCCTTGAAACGGTTGTTATAGAGAATCTTGAACCCGGGGGCGACATCCGTTACTTCAGGGACGGAGACGGTATCCACCATGTTCCCAAACGCTCCCCTGACGAGATCATCGTCAGCACCTGGTAGTTCCGCCGTGACAATATTTCTCATAAATCCTGTTTGCATGGATGCAAGGGTCATGGACGAGGATGCCCGGTCGGTTCCCATGGGGCTCTTTTACATTGGTGCCCTTTTAAAGGAAAACCTTCTGGATGCAAGGGTGGTCAACCTTGCTGTTGAGCCGGATCCCGAGGCCTGTCTTGCGGCCTTGATCCAACGGTTCAAGCCCACCATCCTCGGCTTTACCCTTCTTAATGCCACACGGTTCAGCGCCATTGCCATGGCTAAAATGGCCAAGGGGATCGATCCCCATATCACCGTGATCTTTGGGGGGCCCGGGGCCACGTTCCTTTCGGAGCACCTCTTTTCTGTCTGCCCTGATCTTGATTACATCGTCACAGGCGAGGGGGAGTTCACCTTTCTTGAGCTTGCCGGGCATGTTGCCGATGGCAAAAAATCACTGCCTGGGAAGATTAAGGGGCTGATGTTCCGGGATGGAAAGAGGCTGGTTCATACCGGGGAGCGCGAGCCGATCACAGACCTTGACACCCTGCCCAAGCCCGGACGCTATTTTGATCTTCAGCACCTCTCCCTTTCCAGGGGGTGTCCGGGACGATGCACCTTTTGCGGTTCCCCACAATTCTGGCCCGGGCCCCGGGTGAGGTTCCACTCTCCAAAGTGGTTCGTCGATCACCTGGAGCTGCTGGTCAACCGGGGAATCAACCACTTTTTTGTATCCGACGATACCTTTACCATGGACAGGACCCGGGTGATCGAGGTGTGTCAAACCATTGTCCAAAGAGGGCTATCCATCACCTGGGTGGCCATATCCAGGGTTGATTTCCTGGATAAAGAGATCCTGTTGTGGATGCGCCGTGCCGGATGCACCCAGATCAGCTTCGGGGTTGAGAGCGGCTCGGAAGCGATCCGGAAGACCCTTGGAAAACCCGTGGCCAGGGACAGGATCGTTCAAGCCTTTCGGCTAACCACCTCCTTTGGGATATTGCCCCGGGCGTATTTCATCTACGGCTCCCCCGGGGAGAACGAAAAGACCATCAAGGAGAGCCTGGACCTGCTCATGGAGATACGCCCCTTGAGCGCCATTTTTTATCTCCTGGTTCTGTTCCCCGGAACTGCGCTCTACCAGGATCTTCTGGATAGTGGCCGGATTTCGGACCGGGTCTGGCAACAAAAGATAGAGGACCTTCCCTGGTTTGAAATCGATCCGGATCTTGATTTTCAACGGGTAAAGGGGTTTGGAGATACCCTGCGCCAGGGGTTTTATTCCAATCTTGGGCAGTTTGCCGAGACCATCGAACTTGTGGATGAACGAGAGCTCTATCCGTTCCATGCTGATTTTCTGTCCCGCCTTGCCATGACCTTCAGCCACGGGGAGTATGCAGGAAACCCCCTGGTCAGGAACCCGGAAAAAACTGCCCGGACCCTGTTCCGGCGGGCCCTTGAATTTTACCCGGACCATCGCGGCTTTCTGGGGCTTGCCATGCTGTTCCAGAAAAAGCGGCGGTTTGATCGGTCGATCGCCTTGCTGGAGCAGGGGCTGAATCATTTTCCAGCCAGCAAGGACTTAAATATCTGCATGGCGGTGAGCCTCATGAACCTTGGGCGCTTCAAAAAGGCCCTTGGTTTTCTTGAACCCTTTAAAAAGGAGCCTGAAATGGCACCCTATATTGAGGCTTGCAACCGTGCCTTGTAAGGAAAAAACCTCCATGACAATGGAAAAACCCTCCATGATCCGCCAGGTGTTTGGCAGAAAGATGCTGGTGGCGCTCTCCATGGGGTTCTCCTGCGGCGTGCCCCTGCTTCTGACCATCTCCGTGCTCCAGGCGTGGATGAAACAGGAGGGGGTTGATCTCGGCGTGATCGGCCTCTTTTCCCTGGTGGGGCTCCCCTATACCTTGAAGTTCCTGTGGGCGCCGCTTTTTGACAGGTTCACCCTCCCCTTCCTCGGCCGGCGAAAGGGCTGGCTTGTCCTGGCCCAGATTTTCCTTGCCCTGGCCATCGTTCTCCTCGGGTTTTCCCAGCCTGCCCGGTTTCCCTGGCTCATGGCCCTTGTGGCCTTTGGGGTCACATTCCTCAGTGCTTCCCAGGATATTGTGGTGGACGCCTACCGGCGGGAGGATCTCCATGACGCGGAGCTGGGGCTTGGATCTTCCATGTACATCTACGGATACAGGCTCGGCATGCTCCTTGCCTCGGGGGGAGGCCTCATCCTGGCCGACCACATCCCCTTTTCCATGGTCTACTCCCTCATGGCCCTTTCCCTTGTGCCCGGGATTGTCGTGACGGTTTTGACCCCTGAACCCCGGGAGGTCCCGGGAAAACCCGCGACCCTTTCCCAGGCGGTTGTGGAACCGCTTAAGGAGTATTTCTCCAGGAACGGGGCTGTTTCCATCCTTGTCTTTATTCTCCTCTACAAGATCGGGGACACCATGGCGTCCGCCATGACCACCCCGTTTTATCTGGACATGGGGTTTACCATGTCCGAGATCGGAACCGTGGTTAAGCTGTTCGGTTTCTGGGCCACACTGATCGGGACCTTTACAGGGGGGCTCCTGATGCTTAGAATTGGAATCAACAGGAGTCTGTGGGTGTTTGGAGCGCTCCAGGCCCTGTCCACCGCCGGTTTTGCCTGGCTTGCCCTTGTGGGGCACAGCCTTCCCCTGCTGGCCGGGGTGATCACCTTTGAAAACCTCTCCGCCGGCATGGGTACGGCCGCCTATGCCGCCTTTATGGCATCCATGACCGATAGACGGTTCACGGCAACCCAGTATGCACTGCTGTCGAGTCTCATGGGTATTCCCCGGGTGATGGCGGCGGCTCCCACGGGTTTTTTTGTAAAAATCCTCGGGTGGGAAGGTTTTTTTATTGCCTGTACGGTGGCGGCACTGCCAGGCATGCTTCTTTTGTTGAAATGCGCTCCATGGAAAAGGGATCTTCAAGATGACCAATAAGTATAAGTTAGCCAACCAGATAAAAAAAGAAAAACAACTTGCAGTAATTCGCCAGGATCTCCTGGCTCTTCAATCGGAAAAGGCACTGGATGCCATACTGGGTTCGCCCATGCCAGCCACCCTTGTCCAGAGCTTTCCGGAGCAGGACCTCCACTTTCTCATGCACAAGATAGGGGTGGCCGATTTTCTGCCCGTCCTTGCCATGGCCTCCTTTGACCAGTGGGAGTATCTCCTTGATGTGGAGACCTGGGAGGGAGACAGGGTCGATCTTCCCATGGTGACAAATACCCTGGATAGCCTTTTTAAGGCCGATCCCCAGCGGCTTGTGCGCTGGATGATCAAGGAGAAAACCGAATTCTTCGAGCACTATCTCTTCAAGAACCTTGAGTTGAGGATCCGGGAGCACGATGAGGATCCTGCCGATTTCCCTGATGGTTTCCAGGAGATTGATAACCTCTTCTACGTCCGGTTCCCGGAGATTCCCAAGAGCCTGCTCGAAAAAGAGGGGGGAGCCGAGCTTGAAAAGGCAAAGGAGAGGGCCGAGGAGTTGATCATGAATATGTTCAACACCGTGGCGGACATGGACCTGTCCGTGTACCACGGCGTGCTGCTCGAAACCCAGTCGGTTATCCCTTCCGAGGTCGAGGAGGAGCAGTTCCGGCTTAAGACGGTTCGTCTGGCTGAAAAGGGATTTCTTCCCCCCCACGAAGCCATGGGCATCTACCAGCCCCAGGCCCCCTCTGATCTTGCACCCAGGCACGGCCATGATCTGACAAAGCCGCTGTTTGGAACCGAGTATCCGCTTCCCCCCCTCTATCCCTCGTCCATGCTGGGGAGCGATACATTGTTTGCACGGTCCCTTGCAGGGGTCGACCCGGCCATGCTCCTCAACGTCCAGGCTGAATTCGCCTCCCTTGTGAACAGGATCACCTCGGCGGACCGCAGGGTGGTGCGGGAAAAGCAGGATCTGGAGATTGTGGTTCAAAAAGGGTGTGCCTACCTTAGCCTGGCCATGGAGATCATCCACGGGGAGGCGTCCCCTTGCACCCCTGCCGAAGGGGCTGCCATCATCGCCCGGTACCGGCTGGAAGATCTTTTCCGGACAGGATCCTGGGCAGGTATGACCCTGAAGACCAAAGCCAGGCAGTGGCATGAAACAAGCTGGCTTGTTTCAAGCAGTCTGCCCTTGAGCTTTTTTGGCGAAGAATGGCTCGGTCTTGTGGGCGGGCTTTTGCTTGACAGGCCCCTTTACTTTGATAACTACAAAACCGGGGTGCTTTACCGGGCGTTTTCCTCGGTCCGGGAGATCCGGGAGAGCCAGGAGAACCTCGACCGGATCATTGAGGTGGACCGGGTGATCAGCCGTTTGGATCCCGATATCACAAGTTTTGTCCAGGGGGTTCTCACCTATAAAAGCCTTCTGCTGACTCTGTGGGCAAGAAATCGACTGGGGATCTCCTTTTCCCTTGCGCCCATTGATTTGCCGGTTTTTACTCCTTTCTTTACAGATCTTTTTTCCGGGGAGGAGCAGGGCATCATCGACGGGTTCAAGCGGGAGGACTTTCTCCTGTGGCTCAGCCAGGAGACCGGCATGGATCATAAAGATATTGAGGCAAAACTGGGGAGCGTCTTTAAAGAGATCTTTGACTGGCTTGAAGATGAGTATGGTGCGGTTTCACCCAAGGAACTCGATTCCCGGTTTGTCGCAAGTTTCTTTCTTAAAGAGTAAACTCCATGTTGCAGGCAACAGCAAAACAGTCAAGAACTGAGTTGCTTGATCTGAGCCTGGATCGGCAGTCGGCCTGGATGCGATCCATCTCCTTGTCTGTCCGGTCCTGGTTCAGGTGGAATAAACCAAGTCGTTTTACCCCGGCCTTCATGGCAAGTTCCAGGGCCTCGGTGTAGGTGGAGTGGCCCCACCCAATGCGCTGGGGATACTCGTCCGGGGTGAACTCGGCATCGTGGAACATGAGGTCTGCATCCTTAGCAAAGGAGATAAAGTCGTCAAAGCTCGCGCTCCCCGGATGGTCAAGACCCAGTTCGTTATCGGTGAGAAAAACAAAGCGCTTGTTCCCTTCGGTCAAGCGAAAGCCCAACGCTCCGTTGGGGTGGCTCAGGGGGATGGAGTCGATCTTTAAGCTTCCGATGGAGAAGCTTCCGGTGAAGTCTTCCCTGAACCGGATATCTGCCTTGAGATCCTCCTGGGTGATGGGAAACAGGGGTGGGGACATGAGGGTTTTGAATATCTCTTTCACCGGCTGGCTGGAGAATGTCGTGTTCTGTATCTCCACGACCTTGTTACTGTTGAACAAGGGCTTGAAAAAAGGGAATCCCGCCACATGGTCCCAGTGGGCATGGGTCAGGAGCAGGTAGCAGGTATCCACTGGGTCAAGGGTTGCTCCCAGTTGCCTGATTCCGGTACCCGCATCAATGATGACAGTCTCCCCGCTATTTGCGACGACCTGGATGCAGGTGGTGTCCCCGCCGTATTTCAGGTATTGCTCTCCAGATACGGGAATCGATCCCCTGGAGCCCCAGCACTTGATAAACATCCTCATCCTTGTTTTTTTTTAGTGGCGTATACCCTATGTCGCTACCACATCAGGGAAAATCAGTCTACAAAAAAATGCTCTTTCCTTATATTGGCGATGGGCGCATCTTTCGTTTCTAATGCTTGATAAGTTGATTTTTCTTTAGTAAGAAATCTTATGCGAACAGAGTCAGGCAAGCCTGACGCATGTCGTACAGGCAAGAGAATAGCTGGATAAAACGAGTGCAAAAGGAGAATCGGATGGCGGTTATTGAGTGGGAAAAGAGCGAAACGGTTGCGGTTATCAGAATGAACAACACGGCCAACAAGCAGAATCTTGTGTTTGCAGATACCATGAATAAGGTCTTTGACGAGATTCTGGAGGATACAGGGATCTTCTCCATTGTCCTCACCTCCTCGGACGAGAAAAACTTCTCCCAGGGCATTGATGTGGAGTGGCTGGGCCAGTGTTTTAACGACAAGGATTTTGACAGTATCAAGCAATTCATGTTCGGGATGAACACTGTCTTTAAACGGCTCCTTACCATGCCGGTTCCCGTGATTGCGGCCATCAACGGCCACGCCTTTGGTAACGGTGCCATCCTTTCCTGTGCATGCGATTTCAGGTTCATGAAGGCCGACCGGGGGTTTTTCTGCTTTCCCGAGGTCGACCTTGGAATTCCCTTTCTTCCGGGCATGATTGCCTTTGTCAGAAAGGCCATTCCCGAATACAAGTTCAATGAGATGAAGCTGTCCGGCCGGCGGGTCGGGGCACAGGAACTCATGGAGAACCATATCATTGAACAGGCAAGCCAGGATCAGGCGGAGTTGATGGACCATGCCATGGGGTTTGCCAAAAGCTTTCAGAAGAAGCGGGGCATCTTGGGCGAGCATAAGCGCCGCATGCACAAGGCGATCCTGGAAACCATGGAGGCCGAAGATCCAAGGTTCATAGAGGCCTTGGATCTTTTTGTTCAGGATTAAGGTTTGTAACGCTGTGCCATGGGGTGCCTTCTTCCCGCGCCAAAGGCTTTGCTGGTGACCCTGAGGATGGGAGGCGCCTGGTACCGCTTGTATTCGTTGCGGTTGATCCTTGAAACGATATCCACCACAGCATCCCTGTCAAGGCCCTGGGCCACCATCTCATCAATGCTTTTGTGCTCTTCCACATGGGCCTTGACCACGGCATCGATGAAGTCATAGGAGGGAAGGTCGTCCTGGTCGGTCTGGCCCGGGGCAAGCTCAGCACTGGGGGCCTTGTCGATGATGGAGACCGGGATGAGCTCCCTGTCGCTGTTGATCAGCCTTGAGAGATCATATACTTTTTTCTTGGGCAGGTCTCCGATGACGGCAAGGCCGCCGCACATGTCTCCGTAGAGGGTGGAGTAGCCAACAGCCATCTCGGACTTGTTGCCCGTTGACAGCAGCATGCATCCCTCCTTGTTGGAAAAGGCCATGAGGATGGTGCCCCTGATCCGTGCCTGGATGTTTTGTTCTGCAATGCCGGGATTGGTGGGATCAAAGGTCTCTGACAGGGTCAGGAACGCATCGTACATGGGGGCAATGGGAATGGATTGCCAGGATGTCCCCAGGTTGTCGGCCAGTTGTTTCGTGTCAATGAAGTTCTGTTGTGAGGTGTAGATGGAGGGCATGAATATGGTCTTGACGTTCTTGCTGCCAAGGGCCTTGACCGCAATGGCGGCGGTCAGGGCCGAATCGATGCCGCCGCTGGATCCGATCAGAACTTTCTTGAAACCGCATTTGGTTACATAGTCCCGGGTGCCGGTGACCAGGGCCTTGAGGATGGCCTCATTCTCCGATGTGGAGACAGGGTGCTGGTCGCCAATGCCGGTGTCTGTGTCAAAGCAGATCAGATCTTCGGAAAAATCAGAGGCCAGTGCCGCAAACTCACCCTTGGCTGTTACGGCGCAGCTGAGCCCGTCAAAGATGGTGGTATCGTTTCCTCCCACTTGGTTGGCAAAGACCATGGGAAGGTTGTACTTTGCTGCCATGGTTGTGAGCATGGTGTTCCTGAGATCCTGTTTGCCGCCGTGGAAGGGGGAGGCTGCCAGGTTGATGAGAAGATCCGCTCCCAGGTGTGCAAGGTCGGCCACGGGATTCCGGTCGTAATGTTTCTGGCTGAAGCGCTTTTCATCGTTCCAGATGTCTTCGCAGATGGTGATGCCAAGCTTGAGTCCCCTGTACGCCACAAGGGTGCTTGCCGAGCCGGGGGTGAAATACCTTGATTCATCAAAGATATCGTAGGTGGGCAGGAGCTGCTTGTCTGTCCTGGAAATGGGTTTCCGGTTCTCAAAGAGCATGGCCGAGTTGAAAAGGAGTCTCTCCCCGTTTTCGATCTTGCGCTGGACCGCTCCGCAGAGGATGCCAATGTTGCCGGCAGCTGCGATAAATTCATCCAGGCAGGCGAGCTGACGGTCGATGAAATCATCTTTTTCAAGCAGGTCTCCGGGCGGGTAGCCGGAGATGGCAAGTTCCGGGAAGACCACCAGGTCGCATCTCTGGGTCGCGGCCTGGTTGACAAGCTCGAGCATCTTTTTTTTGTTGAAATCAAAATCCCCTATCACTGGATTTGTCTGGGCTATGGCTATCTTCATGGAAATTCCTTTCTCCCTCTTGCGGTAGTTCTGTCAAAGGGCTATGTGTTTACCACACTCCAGCCTAAAGGTTAAGGATAATTCCGGGGAACAGCTGGCAGCCATTTCTGGGGGATTTCCCCGGGGAAACGGGTGCCAGCCATTTCAAGGGGGTTACCCCTGGGAACAATCGAGCAGGTCGGGGTCGAATTTCAGTGTGGCAAAGTAATCTTCTATCCTCTCCTCCCGGCGGATCAGCTCCACCGTACCGTCCTCCTTCAACAAAAGCTCCTTGGGACGCAGGTTGGCGTTGTAGTTGAACCCCATGGCATGGCCGTGGGCCCCGGTGTCGTGGATGATCAGAATGTCCCCCTCTTCTGTTCTGGGAATGTTTCTCTGTACGGCGAATTTATCTATGTTCTCGCACAATGAGCCAACCACGTCAACTGTCTCCCTGTCCGAAGAATCCTCTTTTCCTAAAACATGGATGTGGTGGTAGGCATCGTACATGCCGGGGCGCATTAGGGCCGACATGGAGGCATCCACGCCAACGTATTTCCGGTAGATATCCTTGTGGTTAATCACCTTGGTGACAAGGGCGCCATGGGGGCCCGTCACATACCGGCCGCTTTCCATGTAGAGTTTCGGAACCCATCCGTGGGATTGTTTGAACGCATCCAGGAGGTCCACCGTTTCCCTGGCCATGGCATCGATGTCCATGGACTTGTCTTCGGGTCGGTATGGGATGCCCAGGCCGCCGCCGATGTTGATGAACTCGAACCGTATCCCAAGGGAGTCACTGATAATTTTGACCATGTCGAGGATCATCCGGGTGGTCTCGACCATGTACTCGTAGTTGAGCTCGTTTGAGGCAAGCATGGTGTGCAGGCCGAACCGCTTTGCCCCCCGGTCCATGGCTGCCCGGTAGGCGTCAACGATCTGGTCGTGGCTCACTCCATATTTCGACTCCACAGGGTTGCCGATGATCTTGTTGCCCCTGCGCCTGGGACCCGGATTGTACCTGAAGCAGATCAGTTCCGGCATGGTCGGCACCTTTGAAATCAGGGAGGCGTCATCCAGGTTTAGGATCACCCCGCCGTCCATGGCGGCCGTCTCAAACTCCTTCTGGCTTGTGTTGTTGGAGGTGAACATGATCTCTTCACCATGGCTGTTGATGCTCCTTGCAAGGAGCACCTCTGGTGATGAGCTGCAGTCAAACCCGAATCCAAGGTCCTGCATGATTTTCATGATCGACGGGTTGGGCAGGGCCTTGACCGCATAGTATTCCCGGAAACCCTCAGCCTTGGCAAAAGCCTGGTTGAGCTGTCTTCCCGTTTCTTTGATGCCCGCCTCGTCGTAGATGTGAAACGGGGTGCCAAAATGGGCGCAGGCCTGTTCTAATACAGGCTCGAGTCGTTGTTTGAAACTTGCTGACATGGGCATGGTCTGGTTCTCCTAAGGGGACAGATTTGTGGTTCTTAAGGGGACAGATTTGAAATCTGTCCCCATGATCATTCTTCGGTGTCGGTTAAAGGAATCCTGGCGGTCTCTTTGAATGTGGCCAGGGCGATTTCGGTTTTTGTGGAAAGGATTGACGGGATGGCTGAGATCTCTGTCATTAAAAGGGTCTCAAGTTCATTGGTGTCCGAAACCCTGAGCTTGACCAGCAGGGAGTCATTGCCGGCTAGAAAATGAACCTCCTGTACTGCCGTAAGTTCTGCCAGCTCTCTGCCGGTTTTCCGGATGTCGGAAGCATCCCGGACACGGATCTCCACAAAGGCGATCATGGAGCGGTTGAAACGCTCGGGGTTGAGGCGAACCTCGTAGCCGTCGATGATGCCTTGGGCTTCGAGTTTTTTAATCCGTTCCAGAACTGCCGACGGGGCCATGCCGATCTGCCGTGCCACTTCGACATTGGGGATCCGGGCCTTGTTCTGCAGGATCTTCACGATTTTGAAATCGGTTGCATCCATGGTGTCCTCTGCTGTTTGTATGGTTTAGATCGAATGCTTGGTAGAGTATATTTGCCGTAATGTTCAAAGTCAAGAATATAATTCTGTGTAAAGTTAAATATGGCAAAGTATATTCTTGGCGGCTGGGCTTCCGGGCCAGGGCAGGCCCCATGGCGGTTAATTTATTTTGCATTGGAAAAGGAAATAGTTTAGTATGAGGCTCACATGAACCAAAACAGCAATTCTTGAAGGTTGTGGATGATGCGGAATGACCGATAACAGTAAGAATACAATCCTTGTGGTGGACGACGAAGAGGGAATACTGGAGATTTCCGAAGAGTACTTTGAACGCAAGGGTTATAGGGTGTATACGGCAAGGAATGGGGTCGAGGCAATCGATCTCATCAAACGGGTCAAGATCGGGTGCTGCTTTACCGATATCAACATGCCTGAAATGGACGGCCTGGAACTTGCCGAGCAAATAAGGACCTTTGATAACACTCTTCCCGTGGTTGTCATGACAGGTTACCCATCCCTGGATAACACCATCCGGACTTTAAAAAACGGTGTGGTGGATTTCCTTGTCAAACCGGTGAATCTTGAGCAGATGGAACTCTCGTTTCGCAGGATTGTTCGGGAACGGGGGCTTTTTGTCGAGAACCTCATTCTGAGGGAGGAGGTCGAACGTCAGGAGCGTCTCAAGGACCTGAACAACGAGCTCATTGCCAGGGTCGACGAGGTCAACACGCTGAACAGGATCATGGAGGACTTCTCCAGTTCAGACTCCAGTCACGAGATCTTTAACACGGTGGTGGCGTTGAGCCAGGAGGTGGTCAAGGCCGATGAAGCGGTCTTTTACATCTATACAGAGCCGGACCACTCCTTTGTTTCTATTGCCCATTCCGGGTTGAATACCCATGGGGAGGAGGAGTTGTCCCATGGGACAAGGGAGCTTTTTCTTGGGGTGATTAAGGATGACAAGCCCTGCCTTGTGTTCCAGAACAACGGAAAAAACGGGATTTCCGAAAATATCCGTTCGTTCATGGTGGTCCCCCTGAAGATCAGGGAGAAGACCTTTGGGGTGGTCACCGCCTCTGTTTTAAGCGGGGCACGAAGATTCGGCGACAAAGATGTTTACTACATGAACTTTATCAGTCAAAAGGCTGCATCTGCCATCGAGAATATCGCCCTTTACGAGAATATCTATGACAATCTCTTTTCAACCCTCTATGCCTTTGTTGCAGCCCTTGAAGCCAGGGATCCCTATACCCGAAAACACTCCACCCGGGTGGCAGAGATTGGTCACATGATCGGCAAGCAGATGGCGTGCGAGGAGGAAGAGCTGGATATCCTCAACTTTGCAGGACATCTCCACGATGTCGGTAAGATCGGCATCCGGGATGACATTCTGCTGAAGCCGGGAAGGCTCACCCGTGAGGAGTATGAGAAGATCAAGGAGCACCCCGCCATCGGTGCCGACATCGTGGGCAAGTTGGGCTTGTGGGATCGGGAACAGGAGATCATCCGGCACCACCATGAGTATTATGACGGTACAGGCTATCCTGACGGGCTGAAGGGCGATGCCATACCCAAGCTTTCCAGGATTCTCTCCGTGGCTGATGTCTTTGACGCCATGGCCTCGGACCGTGCCTATCGAAAGCGGATGGAAAAGCAGAAAGTGCTGGTTATCATTGAACAGGGGAAAGGCACCCAGTTCGATCCCGAGGTGGTGGAAGCTTTCCTGAAAATCGCCGACCGGGTATAGGCGCCAAAGGGGCTTTAATGGCTTGTGAAGGGCTATAAAGTGTGGTAGCCTGTGTTCGACATGGTGTTTACTTGTTTAATAACTAATATGGAGTAGGGGTGCCATGGAGACCACCGACAATCAGGAGAGGCGCAGGTATACCAGGGTTGAGTTCTCAACCAGGATTGTGTTGATGACCAGCGATACAAAAATTGAGGCAAAGGGAAGTTCAAAGGATTTGAGCCTTAAGGGTGTCTTTGTCAATACCGATAAGAAAATCGAGATCGGCTCTGGGTGCAATGTGAAGATTTTTCTCTCCGGAGGAGTTGGGGATATTGAGCTTGCCATGGAGGCAAGGGTGGCAAGGGTGGTTGAAACGGGACTTGGACTCTCCTTTGAGGCCATGGACGTGGACAGCTATACCCATCTGAAGAATATTGTACTTTACAATAGTTAACGTAGGAACGGGGATCGAACTTGGTTTGCGGAGCTATAACATTTGGACGTGGGAAGGCATGATATGGATGTCAAACTGATAAATCCTTTTATCAATGCTACAAGTAATGTCTTGGAGACCATGGCCTTTGTCGAGGTTAAAGCGGGTGATCCTTACCTGAAGAAGGATAATGTGGCAAGAGGGGATGTGACCGGAATCATCGGGCTTACCGGCGTTGCCAACGGTACCATTTCCGTGACGTTCCAGGAAGAGTGTATCCTGAACATTGTTTCAAGCATGTTTGGAGAGAAGATGGAGGAACTCAACAACGAAATTGCCGATGCCGTTGGGGAGTTGACCAACATGATTTCAGGTCAGGCAAGAAAAGAGCTTGAAGAGCTGGGAAAGGTCTTCAAGGCTGCAATTCCTAGCGTTGTTACGGGTAAAAATCACAGCATTTCCCATTATACTGATGGTCCCAGGATTGCCATTCCTTTTTTTGTAGGGGAGGGTAGCTTTACCATTGAGGTCTGCTTTGAACGATAGTGGAACGCTGTAATTATAAAGGAGGAGATTTTAGGCAATGGATACATCCATAAAGGTTCTGATTGTGGACGACTTTGCAACCATGCGCAGGATATTGAAGAATATTTTAAAGCAGATCGGTTTTAAGAATCTTCTGGAGGCGGATGACGGCACCACGGCACTTGAAGTGTTGGAAAGAGAAAGTGTTGATCTTATTATTTCTGACTGGAACATGCCAAAAATGACCGGGTTGGAGCTGTTGAAATCGGTCAGGGCAAGCGACAAGTTTAAACGGACACCGTTTCTGATGGTTACGGCTGAAGCCCAGAAACAGAACGTGATCGAGGCTGTTCAGGCTGGTGTGTCAAACTATGTTGTCAAGCCGTTTACGGCTGAGGCCATATCGGAAAAATTAGAGAAGATTCTAAAATGATGATCGGGGCTTCCACTAAGGAGAAGGTCGTTGGGGAAGGGACGGAGAACGAACCTGACAGTGGTGGGTTTGTTGTTGATGAGATCGCAGGTTCCAGTAAGGCGATAAAAGATCTTCTCAAGGTGGTAAAAAAGGTCTCTGTGTCCGACTCCTCGGTGCTTATTACCGGGGAGAGTGGGACCGGCAAGGAGCTTATTGCCCGGGCCATTCACAGGAACAGCTTCAGGAACGACGGTCCCATCGTCATCATTAACTGTGGTGCGATCCCGGGAGAGTTGCTTGAAAGTGAGTTGTTCGGCCATGAAAAAGGTGCGTTTACCGGTGCCCATCGATCCAGGATCGGCAGGTTTGAGCTTGCCGACAAGGGAACGATTTTTCTGGACGAAATAGGTGATATGAGTCCGGATCTCCAGGTAAAGCTGTTGAGGGCTCTCCAGGAGCGGCGGATCGAGCGCGTGGGCGGCACCGCCTCCATTGATGTGGATATACGCATCCTCTCGGCTACCAACAAGGATCTTGCCGTCTCCATGGTGGAGGGAACCTTTCGGGAAGATCTTTTTTACCGGCTCAACGTGATCCCGCTTCACATTCCCCCATTGAGGGAGCGTATTTCGGATCTTCCCCTGCTGCTGGATCATTTTCAGAAAAGGCTTCAGGCGCGAACCCGTGGTTACAGGCCAAAAGTGTTTTCCGATGAGGTTCTTGACGCAATGGCAACTTATCGCTGGCCAGGTAATATCCGGGAGCTTGAGAATCTCATGGAGCGCATATCTGTTCTGGTCGAGAATGACCTGGTCGTTCTCTCAGATATCCCCGACCATATCAAAATGACTTCTTCCACCGGCGTCTCGTCCTCAATGACGGCCGTATTGGAAAAGGGGGTGGGATTCAATGACGCCGTGGACCAGTTCCAGCGATCATTGATTGTCCAGGCCCTGAACCAGACTGATTGGGTAAAGGCCAGGGCTGCAGAGTTGCTCAAAATGAACCGGACCACCCTTGTTGAAAAAATTAAGAAACTGGGGATCGAGCCGGAGCAGGAAGGCCCGTTTCTATAGGTGATTTGACGTTGCCTGTCAGATTGCTGACGCTTATGGAAATCTCCCCTACTCCCTGGCAACGCGGTTTGATCTGTTTGACCATGGCAATGGGTCGGAAACTGTCGGCGATCTTTTGTTATGCCATGCCCTCCACTGTTTTACGCACTGTTTCTCCTTGGTCCCCTGCATTTAATTGATAAAAAAAACTGTTGCGGCACATTAATTGCAGAATTTTGTCAGTGACTCGGACAGCCGTTGTGTTGACGGGAGTCCAGGAGAGTTATTACCGTGAACGCTATAGGAAGATGGTAGAGGTCATGATCAAATTTGATTTCAGATTTCAAGCAATAGCCCGGTTTCTGTTGGTGTCTATTCTCTTTGTTTCTTTGGGGATCTGTCGGGCTGGGGCGGCAACCCTCAAGGCCGTAACCATCGGGGACGATCCAGGTACCGTAACTGTTTCCCTCAGTGAAAAGGTTCCCTTCAAGGTGATCAGGGTTGATGGCAAGGAAGTACTCATCGCCCTGAAAAATGTCGACAGGGCCAGGATGATATCCAAGAAGGGCAAACCCGGTTCCGTGATCAAGGATGTTGCTGTTGAGGAACTTCCCGGCGGTGTTATCGCCCTTGTGGTGACCGGAACCCGCCGGTTTGACAGTGTCGGGTCTGCCTGGGATAAAACCGGGTCCAAACTTGTGGTGCAATTGAAAGAGAAGGGCAAGCCCCAAAAAGCCCCCACCCCGGTCAGGGTTTCACCGCAAAAGGCGAAACAGGTCGCACCCGTATCCAAGCCGTCCCAAAAGCCGGCAAAAGTTGCGACCGTGGCCAAGTCAACCCCAAAGCCAGCAAACGTTGCGGCCGTGGCCAAGCAGGCACCCCCTGTCCCCATGGTTGAGAAGCCCGGCAAGCGAGACTATGTTCCTGTTAAGCGGGCAGTCTCTGTTTTTCAGGGCGACATAAATGATATTCTTATCAAAGCCAAATCCCCAGGGTGCAGGTCCCGGGAGATGGAGAGAGCGGTCAACTTCCTGAAAAAAGGGTTGTGGGAGGAAGGCGGTGACCTGCTGGATTCCATCATCGGCCAAGCTGACGCACCCTGTCTTGAGCCTGCATATTATCTTCGGGCCTATGCCGGTCTCATGGAGGGCGGCGTTGATGATTCCCAGAAAAACCTCACAGGGATTCGGCTCTTTCAGGACGCCCTTGTGGCCTATCCTGACTCAGACCTTCTTCCCTTTGCCCTGGCAGGAATGGGCATCCTTCAAACCCGCCTGAAAAATCCGGCGGCTGCCGAGGGCTTTTTCACTATTATCCGGGATGGTCACAGGGATTATCCAGGTATCCCCCAGGTGATTTACCATCTTGGCCAGATTGCTGAGGCAAAGGGGTATAACGAACAGGCCCTGGCCTATTACAAAGAGGTGTTTGAGAAGCTGCCGGATAATTCTTATGTGGTGGATGCCGGCCTCGGGGTTGGAAAGATCCTTTTTAAGAAGCGGTTCTACATCGATTCGCTCAATACCCTGTCCCATCTGCTGAAATCCAATCCTGAAAAGACCTATGACTCCCCTGAGCTGCTCCAGAGCATCGGAGACGCCAATTTTGAGCTGGGCAGAACCGCTCCCGCCCGTGAAAACCTGACCCGTGTCGTGAATCTTTTTCCCGATATCAATGGGAAAGACATGATCATGGCCAGGATCGCCGAAACCTATGCCATTGAAAAAAATGACAAACGGGCTGAGAGTATCTACCGTCTGGTGATAGACACCTATCCTGGGGGAGAGGGGTACCTCAACAGCTCCATGGGGCTTGCCATATTGTTGAAGGACCTGGAGGAGAAGAAGAAGATCTATTCCATGGTTAAGGAGGATTTTCCAGACCATAAGCTTGCCAGCGTAGCCATGATACGGCTTGCCGAAATCTACGAGCAGGAGGGGGAGTATGCAAAGTGCATCGAGGAGATCGAGAACCTCCTTGCAACCCACCCCCGGGGGATGCGGTATGAGGCTGTCAAACTGATGCAGAGAGCCTATGAAGCCCTTTTCGACAAGCAGCTGGGTGAGGGGCGTTACCCGGATGTGCTGGAGCGGTTCGAAAAGGAGCATGTTATCCTGGAACGGATGGAGAGTCGTAAGGTCTACTTGACCGTAGGGCTTGCCTATCTGGAGGCCCGTCTACATGAACAGGCGTTTAATCAACTGATCAAGGCGTATAAGCTCTATAAGCGGAAATCCAGGTCGGGTCGTCTTCTTTTTGGCCTTGGGGTCGCAATGGATGAAACAGGGCGCAGGGACGATGCGCTCAGGATTCTTACCGGTTTTGCGAAGCGGTATCCAAGGAGTCCCAACCTGGTCGAAGCCTCTGTCCGTATGGGTAATATCCTGATTGCTAAAAAGCGGTTTGCAAAGGCGGTCAAAACCTTTGACAAGGCCTATGGGGCAACCAGGGATCGTCTCCAAAAGGGGGCGGTTATGGCCCAGAAGAGTGATGTTTACAAGGCGCAGAACGACTGGCCCCAGGTGTCGGCCATGCTCTCCAGGGCGGTCAAGGAGTTCGCCATGGCTCCTGGAGATAACTTTGAGGTGCTCTCCTCCACCTACACCCGGCTTGGTGAGTCCTATCTGGAACAGAAGCTTTATGTAAAGGCTGCCGATGCCTTTGTCCTGGCGCTCAAGTTTGGCGGCGGTGATGGGGTCCGGGCCGATATCGGGTTCATGCTGGGGGACGCCTATCAAAAGGCCAATGTGTTGAAAAAGGCCAGGAAGGCGTTTGAAAAGATCGTTGCCCTTGATGATTCCATCTGGTCACGGCTTGCAAAGGAGCGGCTTGCAACCCTTGATCTGGCTGAAAAGGTTAAGAATTCATGAAGGTTAAAGGTCGTTTGTTATGCCAGGTCAGCAGATTCTCATCATAGAGGAGAGTCCCAGGGAGAGGATGGCGTTTTCCGAGATCCTTGAAAGTCTCGGATGTGAGGTGGAGATCGCCCTGGACGGTACGGAGGCCCAATCCGCCATCGCCAGGAACGATTTCGAGATGATCCTTGCCGATTTCAACACACCACATTTTTCCCCCATCCGGTTCATTCAACAGGTAAAATCAAAGAGTCCCTCAACAGAGCTGCTCTTTGTTTCGGCTCGTCCCCAGGTGGAGGATGCCGTGGCGGCCATGAAAGAGGGGGCAGTTGATTTCATGGTCAAGCCCCTTGCGCCGGAACAGCTGAAACTCTGTGCCACCCGAATTTTTTCCAGAAAAAAGAATGTGACCCAGGCCAGGAAATCCCCGGCCCGGAAAAAGAAGCCTGTGGCGATCATCACCCGTGATCCTGGCATGGGCAGACTCCTCAACCTGGCAGAACGGGTGGCGGATTCCAGCGCCTCGGTTTTGATCCAGGGAGAGAGCGGAACCGGCAAGGAGTTGTTTGCCCGGTACATCCATGAAAAGAGTAACCGGAAAAATATGCCCTTTGTGGCTGTCAATTGTGCTGCCCTTCCTGAAGCCCTTCTTGAAAGCGAGCTGTTCGGCCATGAAAAGGGGGCTTTCACCGGTGCCCTGGCAAGAAAACTTGGCAAGTTCGAGCTTGCCAACAACGGCACCGTGTTTCTGGACGAGATCACCGAGATGCAGTTTCATCTCCAGGCAAAGTTGCTGCGGGTGCTCCAGGAGAAGACAGTTGACCGTGTGGGGGGCATGGAGCCGGTTTCCGTGGATGTCCGGGTGGTTGCAACAACCAACCGGGACGTCAAGGAGTCCATCTCCAAGGGGGAGTTCAGGGAAGATCTCTACTACCGGCTCAATACCATTCCCCTGACTGTTCCCCCCCTGCGCGATCGTTTGGAGGATCTTCCGCTTCTCTGCAAATTTTTCATCGAAAAATACAGCATTCTTGACGCAAGGGATGTCAAGGGAATGACAAGGGACGCTTTTGGGGTGCTTTGCCGGCAACCGTTTGCTGGAAATATCAGGGAACTTGAAAATATTATCCACAGGGCAGTCCTTCTTGCCGACAAGGGGATGATAGAGCCCCGGGATCTCCTGCTGGAAGAGGATGAGAGCCTGGGCGATGCCAGGGAGAAAAGCCCTGGATTCCCGTATAGCCTGGAACCTTCACCGTTAAAGGAGATGGAGGAGAAGATGATCTTTCATACCCTGGACAAGACTGAAGGCAACCGGACCCATGCTGCTAAAATCCTTGGAATCAGCGTACGTACCCTGAGAAACAAACTTAACGAATATAAAAAAACATCTGCAGCGTAGCAACTTGGCACACAAGTTGCTTTGTTTGGTTCTTGAGTGATTAAAAGAATGCAGATAAACAAGAGTTTGTAAGGAGCGTTATGAGCGATTCAAGATTGTTTAACAGAACCTATGAGGTGCTTTCCAACTCCCTTGATGTGTCCGCACGCCGCCATAATCTGATTACCGGTAATATCGCAAACAAGGACACCATCGGTTACAAGCCGAGTGACCTTGACTTTCAGAAGACGTTGAAGCGGGCAATGGGGGAAACGCCACCCAGGAAGATGTCCCAGACCAATGCCAGGCATCTTTCGGCAGTGGATGGCGATCGTTTTTCCATGAACGGCAGCAACAGCGAAGATGTCGATCTCCACCATCTTGATTCGGTGAACATCGATACGGAGATGGGCAATCTCGTGGAGAACAACATCAAGTATCGAACGACCACCGAAATGTTGTTGAGAAAGATGGCCATTCTTCGCCACACCATCCAGGAAGGAGGACGATAATGGATCTTTTAAATGCAATGCGGATCAGCGCAACCGGGCTTTCCGCCCACCGCACCAAGATGAATGTGATCGCAGAAAACCTTGCCAATGTTGATACCACAAGGACTGCTGAGGGCGGTCCCTACCGGCGAAAGATGGTGGTGTTCCAGGGGCAGGATATCAGCGATTTCAAGTCGGTTCTCGAAAAGAAACGGGAGGAGGGTGAGATCGCCCACATTGAGTTCTCACCGATCCGGATCAACACGGATGATCAGGAGGA
Organism: Desulfobacterium sp.; assembly: GCA_030145245.1. Taxonomy (GTDB): domain Bacteria; phylum Desulfobacterota; class Desulfobacteria; order Desulfobacterales; family Desulfobacteraceae; genus Desulforapulum. The sequence goes on along the minus strand of JAQYWC010000033.1, from coordinate 144,247 downwards.
TCTGGGAACCGGTGTTAATGTGGAAGAGATCATTGAGTCCCAGGAGGATTTCCGGCTGGTTTACAATCCGGCCCATCCCGATGCCGATCCGGTTACAGGCTACGTGGCCATGCCCAATGTGGACCACCTTACCGAGGTTGCGGACATGATCGTTGCAAAGCGTTCCTACGAGGCGAGCATCACCGCTATCTCCAACACAAAGAGCATGATATTAAAAGCCCTTGAGCTGGGCAAATAGGATAGGATACCATGAAACCCATAGCAGGCATAAATAAGATTTCCCTGAAAACAGAGCCCCTTGCCCTGAAGCTTTCTGCCCAGGATCCCTCCTTTTCAAAGCGGCTCAGTTCTGCGGTCAAGGATGTCAATTCAAAGCAGAACATCGCGGACGACTCCATTGAAAAGGTGATCCAGGGAGAGATGGGCATCCATGAGGGTATGCTGAACATTGGAAAGGCGGATACCTCACTGAGATTGCTGGTCCAGGTCAGGGGTAAGGTGATGGAAGCCTACAAAACTATAATCAACATGCAGATATAGCGGTGCGTAAACAATGAATCCCGTGGTTGAGCAGACAATCAATATATACAAAGAGATGCCCCTTGCAAGGAAGATCCTCATCGGGTTGGTTATTCTCACGATGCTTGGTGGATTTACCGCCATGTTCATCTGGGCAAACAAGGTCGAGTACAAGGCAGCCTATACAGGTCTGAACGAGGAGGATGCTGCGGTAATCGTCGAAAAGCTCAAGGAGACGAGGGTCCCTTACCGGCTTGAGTCCGGAGGGTCGGTCATCATGGTTCCTGCAGCCCAGGTCTACGATGTCAGGCTTGCCATGGCAAAGGACGGGATTCCAAAGGGCTCTGGTGTGGGCTATGAAATCTTTGACAAGACCGATTTCGGCACCACCGAATTTGTCCAGAAGATTAACAAAAAACGGGCTGTCCAGGGAGAGCTTGCACGGACGATCCGGGCCTTTGACGAGGTCAAGGAAGCAAGGGTCATGATCGTGTTTCCCAAGGATTCCGTATTTGTGGAAGAGACCAAGAAGCCGTCAGCTTCCATTCTTCTGGAGCTGAAATCCGACCTTTCCGATGACAAGGTTGCGGCCGTGGCTCATCTGGTGGCAAGTGCTGTTGAGGATCTCACCCCCAAACTTGTAACCATCGTCGATACCACCGGCAGAATCCTTTTTGAAGGAAAATCCGAGGACGAGAAGGCAAGGATCGAGGCCAGAAATCTTGCCGATTCCCAGTACAAGTACAAGATGAGGTACGAGACCACCCTTGCAGAGCGTATTCAGACCATGCTCGAAAGGATCGTGGGAAAAGACAAGGCCATTGTCCGGGTGACGGCAGAGATGGATTTTTCCACCAGCAACACCAACGAAGAGATCTATGATCCGTTTGAACGGGAGACCACCTTTGTGAGGAGCAAGCAGATCCTTGCTGAAAAGGGCCAGAAACAGGTGGCTGATGGAACTCCCTCAAGCGTCAATCCCATTGTTCCCCCCGGGGATGGCCGTGGTCAGACCATGGAGATGCTGGACAAGAAGAACGATACCGTCAACTATGAGCTGAGCCGGAGGACCAAGCAGACCGTGAAACCCATGGCTGTACTCCAGCGCCTCTCGGTGGCCGCCGTGATCGACGGAAAGTATGAGTACAAGACCGATGAGACCGGAAACCGCATGAAAAACTATGTGCCCCGGTCCCAGGAGGAGATGCAGCAGTTCAATGATATCGTGGTCAAGGCAATGGGCTTTAACGAGACTCGTCAGGACCAGGTCTCCATGGAGAGCTTCCCATTTGCCTCCATTGATGAGATTGGGGTCAGAGAACCGGAACTCAAGGGATGGCGGGCGGTTCAGAAGGAGTATGGCAGAACCATTGCCAACCTTTTCCTGGTGCTTCTGCTCTTTCTGCTTGTGGTCAGGCCCATTGTTAAGACGGTCCAGGGCATCCGCACTCCGGTTGATGAAGAGATGCTTCCCTCGCCGGAAGAGCTGGCTCTCCTGGAGGGCGGTATGGATGAGGAGTCTGCCTTCATGAAGATGGATGACGATGAACGGAGAGAGTATCTGGACGCCATGAGTCCGGCGGATCGGGAGGCGTTCATCGATCAGATGAGTAATGTTGAAAGGCAGGCATACCTTGACGGTCTGAAGATTGCTGAAAAGGCGGCCTACTACGCAAACAGGGATGTGAATAAAACCGCCAACATCATCAAGGGCTGGTTAAGTGAAATGGAGGAGGAGGAGGAAAGCTAATGGCAGAAGCAATTGATCCGGGAAAAATGACAGGAGCACAGAAAGCCGCGGTGTTCCTGCTTGCCATGGGCGAGGAGTATGCGGCCAAGATCATGTCGAAAATGAACGATCGCGAGATCCGGGACACCGCCTTTGAGATGTCCAAGATCGATTTTATCTCTCCTGAGATGCTTGAGGCCGTATCCATCGATTTTGTGGAGCGGTTCGAAGGGGAGAGCAAGATGGTGATCGAGGGCGATTCGTTCCTCAAGAATGTTATCTCAAACAGTCTGGACAGTGATAAAGCTGAAGCGATATTCAAGGATGTGGAGAACAGAAAACGGGCCCTGCCCTTTGTGTGGAGCCGGGATGTCAACGTTGCCACCCTGGCCGGATATATCGAGGGGGAGCATCCCCAGACCATTGCCATGGTGCTTGCCCACATGCCCGCGGAGATAGCCTCTGAGATTCTCATGTTCGTTCCGGACGAGAAAAAGGGGGATATTGCATTGCGGGTGGCAAGGCTGGGACAGATCTCCGAGGATGTTGTCAGGGATGTGGACAGGGCGCTCAAGACCGAACTGAGCGGGGCTGTTGGTCCCGGTGGCAAGGCCGGAGGTCTCCAGGTGCTGGTTGACATCATCAACGGGGTTGACAAGGCCACCGAAGATGTCGTCATGGAGTTTGTTGAAGAGGACAGTGCTGAGATGGCAAACGATATCAGGAATATGATGTTTGTCTTTGAGGATATGGTCAGCATCGACGACCGTGCCATGAGGGAGATCCTGAAGAAGGTCGAGGGCCAGCAGCTCACCTATGCCCTCAAGACTGCCACGGATGACATGAAGGACAAGATTTTCTCCAACCTCTCCCAGCGGGCGGGCGAGATGCTCAAGGATGACCTGGATACCATGGGCCCTGTGCGCCTGGCCGAGGTTGAAGAGGCCCAGCAGGCGATCGTTCGTGCGGCCAAGGAACTTGAGGCCGACGGCACCATAGCACTGGGCGGCAAAGGAAAGGATGATGTCCTTGTCTGATAAGAAAACAGATAAACCCGCGAAGCCGGATGGGTGGAAGCCCTTTGACATCTCCTCATTTGAGGCGGTTGGCGAGGAGGAGACCCGGAGAACCGCAAAGGGCAAACCCGACTTCTCGCTCTTTAAGGTGTTGTATGACGAGCCGGGAATGAGCGAAGCCGATCTTTTCAAGCGGTTGTACGAGCTTGACGGGGATTCCGAAGAAAAGGCTCTCTCCCAGGAAGAGCGGTTTGCCCCCCTGTACGATGACGGTGGTAAAGCGGATGAGCCTGAACACCATGTTCCGGTTGAGTCCGAACCCGGGATCGTCGAGGACTCTTTTGAAGCGGATGCCCGGGAGGCTGAGCTGGACCAGATAGCCGAACAGGCAAGAACCCAAGGCTATGACCAGGGTTTTGAGCAGGGTCAAAAAGACGGGTATGACAAGGGGTTTGCCCAGGGACTTGCGGAAGGGGAGCAACAGGGCCGGGAAAAGGGAGAGCAGGAGGGGTATGCGGCAGGGGCTGAACAGGGAGAAAAGGAGGCCAGGGAGCTCGGGGACGAACAGGCCCGGGAACTGATCTCTTCCCTTGAGACGATCCTGATCAAGACCGAGGGTACCTGGGAAAATCTGGTCAAACGGTACGAAGGCAAGATGATCTCCCTTGTTTCGAGAATCGCTGAAAAGGTAGTCCAGGCAAAGGTCGAGATCGATAAGGGCGTTGTCAGGGAATCCATCATCAGTGCCCTTGAACTCTTGCCTGAACCCGAAGAGGTTGTTCTCCACGTCTCTGAAGAAGATTATGAGTACATCGAGATGATTAAAGAAGAGTTCTTTGGCAGAATAAAGAGTCTTGCCTCGATCTCTGTTGTTGCAAATTCCGGTGTGAACCGTGGCGGGTGCAAGATAGAGAGTGCCACAGCCAGGATCGAAACCGATGTGGAAACCCGGCTTCAGGCCGTATTTGACGCAATTGTTGCCCAGGGGGACCGATGAGCCCGGATTCAGGCAATAGGATCGAGTGGGACAAGTACTTCAATGCTGTGGAGTCCTGTACGACCATGCGGCCCGAAGGCCGGATTACAAAGGTGGTCGGCCTGGTTGCCGAGGGAGACGGCATGGGCCTTGGTATTGGCTGTCTCTGCGCCATCAGAAATGATTATAACCGGGAGATCCTGGCCGAGGTGATCGGTTTCAGGGAGGAGAAGGTGCTGTTGATGCCCTACGGGGAACTCAGGGGTATCAGTCCCGGCTCCAGGATCATTCCCCTGGCAGACGCACCTGCGGCCGACGTGGGCGACGCCTTCCTGGGCAGGGTCATCGACGGCATGGGGAAACCCATTGACGGCAAGGGCGAGGTTGCTTCCACCCTGAAGTACCCCCTCTACGGCAAGCCCATCAACCCCATGGAGAGGAAATCCATCAAAGAACCCCTGGATGTCGGCATCTGCGCCATCAACACCATGATTCCCCTGGGCCGGGGCCAAAGGGTTGCCATCATGGCGGGGTCCGGGGTCGGTAAATCGGTTCTCATGGGGATGATGACAAAGCATACCACGGCAGATGTCATCATCATCGGCCTTATCGGGGAGCGTGGCAGGGAGGTTAAGGATTTTGTCTCCGATACCCTGGGCAAGGAAGGGCTGGCGCGGTCGGTTGTGGTTGCTGCAACCTCGGATTCGCCGCCCCTTGTAAGGATGAGGGGGGCTTACCTTGCGACCACCATGGCCGAGTACTTCAGGGATCAGGGGAAAAACGTGCTCCTGATCATGGATTCCATCACCCGGTACGCCATGTCCTCAAGGGATGTCGGGCTTGCAGCAGGGGAGCCCCCCACCTCCAGGGGATATACGCCCTCCTTTTTTGTTCAGATTCCCATCCTGCTTGAAAGGGCCGGATATGTGGAGGGCGGCGGATCCATCACCGGGATCTACACGGTTCTGGTGGAGGGCGATGATATGAACGATCCCGTGGGGGATACGGTCCGGTCCATTGTGGACGGCCATATCGTTCTTTCAAGGGATATTGCCAACAAGGGGCATTATCCTGCCATCGATGTCCTGGCAAGTGTCTCAAGGGTGATGCGGGACGTGTCCGACCCCGAGCACATGAAGGTGAGGGGGCGGGCGGTGGATGTTATTTCCGCGTACAGGGGAGCGGAGGATATGATCTCCATCGGTGCCTATGTGGACGGGTCTGATCCAAGGATTGACGAGGCCAAGCGGCTTATGCCGAGAATCGACAGGTTCTTGAGGCAGGATATGCACCGGGGGGTCTCCCTTGAGATGGGAGTGGCTGAGCTCAAGCAGCTTTTGGCCGTAAAACCCAAAGCCGGGGCTAGGAAATGAAACGGTTTACCTTCAGGCTTGAGTCCCTCTTAAAGTACCGCCAGTACCTGGAACTTCTGGCCCAGCAGGAGATGGCCAAGGCCTACAAGGATGTCACAGAGTCTGAGATGCGCATCCGGGATCTTAAAGTTGCGCTGCTACGGGGTTCGGAAGCCCTGGACCAGGCTGTGGCAAAGGGGATCAACGCTGTTGAGTTTAAAAGCCATGCCGATTACCTGGACGGTGTGGCCGATGACAGAGTGCGGGAGACAGCCCGGAAAACAAAGCTTGAAACCGTGCTTGGGGAAAAGCAGGCCGCCCTGACCCAAAAGAGTGTGGACAAGAAGGTGCTTGAGCGCCTGAAAGCCAGAAAAAAAAGTGAATATATGGGAGAGTTTCTCAGAAGCGAGCAGAACGCGTCCGACGAGATCTCTTCGTTGAAAAAAGCAAGGGAGATAACCGATGCCATCCGTTAAAGCCGTCAGAACAGTTGTTGTGTGTGTCCTGCTGTTTGTTGTTTCATTGATTTCCTGGAAAACGGCGTGGTTAACTTCCCCCGGCAATACCTTGTTCTTTCCGGATGGCCTGGCGTTTGCCCAGGATGAGAACCCGGAAGAGAAAGCAACGGCTGAAGGGGAGGACGAAAAGAAGCCGGAGGATGGCAAGGCCGGCAAGACTCCCTGCCCCGAATGTCCGGATCCTGCAAAGGTTGTCCTGGAGGGACTGGAGGAGAAACGGGCCGCCGTTGCCAAGGACCAGGAGCGCCTGGACCAGGAAAAGAAACGGCTCGAGACCTTTAAGGAGGAGATCGACGAAAAGCTTGCAAAGCTTGACGCGCTCAAGCAGCAGATAGATGCCGATCTCGCCCGGATGGAACAGAAAAAGACCGAGCAGGAGATACAAAAGCAAGCGGCCTTTGATGCCAAGATGAACCGTCTTGTAAAGATGTACTCGGGAATGAAACCTAAAAAAGCGGCCGCCATCGTGGATAAGATGGATATTGAGGTTGCAAAACAGATCTTCTCCCGCATGCGGGAGACCTCTGCCGCCCAGATCCTTGCCTTTGTGGATAGTGAAAAGGCGGCAAAGATAAGCGAGCGCATCGCCTTTAAAAAACCCTAGGCGTGCTATTCCTTTGGGGACATATTCCCCTTGGGGACAGATTTAAATCTGTCCCCTCTTCTTGACAATTTGGGTGAACAGTAATGGGGACAGATTTATAAATATGTCCCCTGGCAGGCAATTCTTGCCCAGGTGTTTGAATCCATTGGGCAATAACTGCTTTATCAACCCTGCGCTCGAAGTGTATCTTGTGGTGAATTGGGGTAAGTTGTTGATTTTACATGAAGATAACTTTAAATGCCTCTCTGGCACGGTCGTTGCTTATACAATTTGAGACTTTAACTAACTGATAAATACGGGTGCAGCCATGAATTTAAATTTTGTCGACTTTAGCACATCTATGAGAGATCTGATTCCATCGACCACCTCGGATGGTCCGGGCAAGGGCTTTCCCGATGTCGGGAATCAAACAGTCTTTGCCGATAAGTTGACGGCGTTGTTGTCCTCAAAGGCGGGAAAACTCGATAAATCCCTTGAAACCGGGAGCGGTAAATCTTCAGCCCTCGAATTTGTCGATCAATTCAAACGCTATCTTGAGATGGCCGGGGTTGTTTTGGAAAATGCCACCATTGATCAACAGGGCCTTGGGGCCCTTAATGATCTTCTGGTTAAAGCAGGGTTCAACCCGGAAGAGATCAATGCGCTTATGGCGGGCCTTAAGGATGAGGATACCGATCTGCTGGAGCTTGGCGAACTCTTGGAGGGGCTTGAGGCCCTTGGCCTGAAAGTACCCAACCAGGAGGAGGACGAGACCCTGCTTGCCGTATCCGATCTTCCCTTTATCTCGTCAATCTTGACGGCAATGGGAATACCGGAAGATATCTCTTCCGGCATTATTGCCGATGCCAAGCAGGAGGGAAAGGGGATCAACCTTGACAGCCTGATCGACGGTCTCCGGAAACTTCAAAAACAATCGTTTTTTTCAGGTGACCGGTTCAAGGCAGATCCGCAGATCAGCGGTATTGACCAGATGATCCAGGCCCTGGGGCTTGAAACCAAAGGTTCCTCCAAAGACCCCATGACCCTTAATGACTTTGTGGCTGCCCTTGATCAGATGAGGAGATCCGATGATGCTAAGGAGCTGGATATCCTCAAGGGGTTGAATATTCCCAAGGTGACGGATGAACTGGGGATGTCCCAAGGGATTTCGGTTGCTGATGCCATGGCGGATACCGATGCGGATGAGCTGCTTGCCACCGTTATGAAAGGATTGAAAACAGCTTCTGATAATTCCAAGGTAAACGGCGCAGAAGTTGACAGGAAGAATCTTGCCATGGAGGGGCACGAGCGGGAAAGTCTGCTGAAACTCTTCGGGCTTAAAATCGACCAGCAGCCTGGGGTGGGCGCTTCTCCATTGACCCAGGGAGGCCTTGAGCCCGAACTTGCCAAGCTTTTAGAGAACGTTGAGGCGGTGGTCAAGGAGGTAAAAAACGGGCCTGGGGGACTGAAAGAGCTTGGAATAGACGGAAAAATTGGTGCCATGGCAAAAGAGCAGAAGGGAGCCGTGGCAGCCCTTGAGGCTTCCGGGGGGGCCGGCGGAGAGTTCCGGGAGATGGCCATGGATGCCAGGAATCAGGCAGCCTCAAAGGCCGGGTCTTCCAGGAACATCCTTCCTTCATATGTGACCAACCAGGTGGGTAAGAGCCTTGCAAGGGCGGTTAGCCAGGGGGAAACCGAGTTGAAACTTCAGCTCAAACCCCCGGAGCTGGGACGGCTCCTCATGACCATCGATAACCTGGGCGACAGCCTCAAGGTGAGCGTGATCACCGAAAACCAGGCGGCAAGGGATATCCTGGCCTCCCATGCCAACGAGCTGAAAACCGCTCTTTCCAACAGCGGGATCTCCGTTGGCAGTTTTGAGGTTGAGGTGGGAAGCGATTTTAAACAGTCCATGGCCGATGCCAGGCAGCAATCCGGCGGTTCTGGTTCCAGGCGCGGTAAAGGTTCGGGTTCAGGAGTTGAAGGATTAAATGGGGACAATGATACGACAATCAATATCAGGGGCGTTGCAAACGATGCCGGTGCCCTTCATTTTGTGGTGTGATCAACAAGGAGACGAGAGATGGCAATAACTGCAGCAGGAAATAACTCACTTGACGCATTGAGCAACTCCTACAAGTCAAAAGAGTCGGAAAAGGAAGAGGATGTTCTTGGCAGGGACGCTTTTTTGACCATGCTGGTCGCCCAGCTGAAGAACCAGGATCCCCTGAATCCCATGGAGGGCTCAGATTTCTCGGCCCAGCTGGCCCAGTTTTCCCAGCTGGAGCAGCTCATGAACCTCAATGACACCATGAAATCCATGAAAGAGTCGGAAGGCAGTGGAGCCCAAGGCAATGTCACCGACTATGTGGGCAAGATTGTCACCGGAGACGTGGATGCCATTGAGGTGGTGGACGGTTCCCCCTTTGGCGGATTTTATAATATCGAAAAAGCCGCGGACGTCATGGTCAAGATCTACGACAAGGACGGAAACGAGGTCCGTACCCTCTATCCGGGTCAGAAAACCCCGGGTACCTATAATTTTCAATGGGACAGCCGGGACAACACCGGCGCCGCAGTCGAGGACGGTTCCTATAAATATACGGTCCTGGCCAATGACGGTTCCGGCTTTGCCGCTATTCCTACAAGTATTACCGGCACGGTGGATAGCATTGTTTATAATGAGGGCAAGGCATATCTCAAGGTCCAGGGGATACTGGTGGACCCGGAATCCCTGGTCCAGGTGGGCAATCCTGCTGAAGTTGATAAACCCACGGAATCTCCAGTGGATTACCTTGGCAGAAAGGTAACCACCTCGCGACCGCTTATCAGCTATGACGGATCATCCAAAGAGGCGGGCTCGGTGACGTTTGATCTTCCGGAACTGCCGGAAAATGAGAAAAAGCAGGATGTGACGGTGAGGCTTTTTGACGCAACCGGCCAGCAGATCAGCAGCATCAATGTGGATGCTGACGATGTAGAATACGGGGCGGAGAATGAGGTGACCTGGGACGGCACGGACAGCAGGGGAAATACCATGCCCGAAGGACTCTACACCTATGCAGTCACCTCAGGTTCAGGTGCCCTGGATGTCTCCAAGACCGAAAATGTAAGCGAGGTCAGGGTGATCAACGGCGTTCAATTCCTTGTGCTGGGGGATAGCGGTTACCTGTCAACGGTCGGTTCCATCACCAACGTAAAAGAGATTTAATTGTCAGCAGGGCATGTCCCGGGCTGAGTTGAGTATAAAAAAGGGGGAAGGTTATGTCTTTATCAAGTTCACTATTTACAGGTACCAGCGGTCTGACCAACATGGGCAACGCCATGCAGGTGGTTGGTAATAATATTGCAAATACAAACACGGTCGGTTTTAAAAAGGGCCGGTCCACCTTTGCCGATACCCTGAGCCAGAATGTGGCCACCCAGGCCGGTACGGCCCAGGTGGGAAGGGGTATGTCCATCGGCGCCGTTGACCAGAACTTTGATACAGGGTCGTTTGAATCAACGGGTAATGCCACGGATCTCTCCATCGGCGGGGACGGGTTCTTTGTGGTTCGTCAGAGCAACAGTGAGAACAACTTCTACACCCGGGCGGGAAATTTTCATTTTGACAAGTCCGGCCAGCTGGTCAATCCCGAAGGCTATCTTGTCCAGGGCTGGGAGCTTGACGAGGAGACAGGCGATGACAGGGGGGCCATCAAGGATATCGTGCTGGAGGCGTTTACTTCTCCTCCTAAAAAGAGCTCAAAGGTGACCATGGTAACAAACCTGGATGCCGATGCCGACAGCCAGGCCGTGGTTCTTTCCAACCGGTGGGACGCCAACTCTAAAAATTTAATGGATCCCACCAACTATGAGTACCAGTCCGTTGTAAAGGTACACGATGCCCTTGGCAGCACCCATGACATAACCGTATACTATGACAAAAAATCAGGCACCGACTGGGAGTACGTCGTTACCTGCAATCCCAGTGAGGATAACCGGAATCTTGTTCAGGGCACGGACAGCCAGGGCCTTCTTGCCAGGGGGACCATCAAGTTCAGCGAGAGCAGCGGTGATATCCTTAATTTCAGCATGGAAGAGTTCACGGGCCGTATCGGAAACGTCCAGGCAAATGGTGTTAACAGTGGAGATGACATCAAATTTCAGGTCGAGGATTCCGAAAAAATGCCCTTGGACGGGTATGGGTTTGATTTTGAGTTTGATGGAAGTCAATGGTCTTTTGCTGCTCCGGTAGCCCCAGCCGTAAATCCACCGGCAAATTATCCCAACGCAAAAATCGTCTATTCCGATGATCAGACCATCAATATCGTCCTGGATCCTGACAATGCTGCGGACGTGGAGCCGGATCTTAAGATCAAGCTTGATCAGCCGGCAGTGGCAACGGACTCCTTTGGGTTTGATATCAACGATCCAACAGGTCTCCATGTCCAGGGCATCGAAGGAACCACCTATTTGGGCGATACAGCCAACGATAATACGACCCTTCAGATTAACGCCCCTGAGGTGATGACCCATGACTCCGATGACGTTGGGCTCGTCTGGTATCCTGCTGCAGACAACGGCGAGGGGAGGTGGGGCTGGAAGAGCGATCCTGCCGCTGCTGAAGCCGCTAAGACCCTGGTTTCAAATGTTGCCACCACCGGAACTGTAACCGAAGGGACCGTTGCCGATGGTGATTGGAGCAATGACATCACCTATGCAGGGGCACCGTCTGGTTCAGCTAAAATGACCATGCTGTCTGCCGTACAGGTCAAATATGATGGTGCCAATTGGGAGTGGGACTATCCCCTGCAAGATACGGATTTTACGGCTGTAACGCCTGCCGCCGGTATTACCACGGTTCCTGCGCTTACCATCAATACCCCCGGGACAGGCGTTGCTGACGATGCGGCGGCATACCAGCTTACGTATACCCAGGCAACCCAATCATGGACAAGTACCGGTGCAGGTGCAGCGACCATCGTGTCCGGCGATTCGTCATCCGTCACATTTACATTGCCCAGTGGCGCCAAGGCGACCTACGCCTTTGGGTCAGCTTTGACAGCCGACGGCACAGTCGATTTTACCCTTGATCCATCGCCGCCGGTTGAATATCCTAATGCTTTGCTTACATCACCTGGCGGGGATCTGGCAGTTGACTTTGATGGTGATACGGTTGTTGATATGACAATTGATACGGCCGGTGCCGCCGCTAATGATACCATCGCCTTTGATGTCCTCCCCGGTGTTCCACCCACGGAGTATGCCAATGCAACCCTTCGGGGGGACGAAGATAAGGTGATAATCGATCTTGACGGTTCAGGCAATGACGATGACAAGGAGGACATTGTATTTTTGTTTACCGAATCCTTGAAGTCAGGCCCAGCTGCGGATCCATTTGTTGACGGAAGCGAGATAAACTTTGATATCAAAGGCTCCACCGCCTGGACGGAAAAGCCCGTGGATGAGATCAAGAGCACGGGGTACTTCAGCTTTAATACCGACTTTCTCGGCGGCGAGTTTGGAACCACTGAGAACGACATTCAGTTTGATATCGGTACGAAGTATGACGGAACCAATTTTATCAATGGCAGCCTCTCCACCACCCAGTATGCAAGATCCTCCACCACCACCTTCCAGGATGCCGACGGTTATTCCGCAGGCGATCTCCAGGGGGTGAGCGTGGCCTCGGACGGTGTGATGACAGGGATCTACTCCAACGGCCAGCTGATTCCGCTCTTTAGGGTGGGGCTTGCCAAGTTCCTTAACAACAACGGCCTTTCCACCGAGGGGGGGAACCTCTTTTCCGCCACCCGGGAGAGCGGCAACGCCATCACCAACAAGCCCGGGGAGAACGGCCTTGGCACCATCGCTCCCAACTCCCTTGAGATGTCCAACGTGGACATTTCCGAGGAGTTTGTGAAGATGATCACCACCCAGCGCGGATTCCAGGCAAACTCCAAGACCATCACCACGGTTGACGGCATGATGGAGACCGTGATCCAGATGAAGCGTTAAATTTTGCTTAATCAAGCGGGGCTTTTCTGCCCCGCTTGACTCCTCCCTTTCTTTTGTCATATTCTTGACACCCATTCCCCTTTCTTGACGCGTATCCCCGGGTTCTTAAAAAAAACTGGTCAATAAACGCCCTGGTGTGATAGGCTTTTGGCTGTTCTTGGATAAAATAGGGAGAAGACAGCTGTTTGGCATGATGATTGCTTTCTAATGTGATGACTGACGCTGTTTTACCTAGGTTTGACAACCTTAAACCCAAACGTTTCGGGGGTTCCTCGTGACCCAGGAGAATGAAATCCATGGAAATCCGGAAAAAGAAAATGTTGAGAACCCAGCTCCCGGAGGGCTTGGACGGTTGAAAAAATGGCTGACATTAAAGACGCTGGTGATTCTCCTGATATCGCTCCTGCTCGTTGTGGCAGGTGTTGTCGCCCTCTGGTTCTTTTTTCTAAAGGGGCCGGACATTGACAAAGCAGAACCCCCTGTGCAAGAGGTCCAGGTGGAGGCGGTTCAGGAAATTCCAACGGGGTATGAAGCGCCCCGGTTCGAGGATGTGGTTGTCCTTGAGACCTTTGAACGGATAGAGCTTACGCCCAGTGGGAAGATGAAGTTCATCACCCTGGATATTGCGCTTGAGCTTTTGGATCCGGGGATGAGCCAGGAGATTGAAGCCGGTATGTTATCCATCCGCAAGGTCATCGAAGAGGAGACAGGCGGGATGACATGGCTTGTCCTGAGAACTCCCGAAGGCAAGCTTCAGCTGAAGTTGGAATTGATCAGGAAGATCAATCAGACATTGACCAGGGCGAAGATCCGAGATCTTTTTTTTATTAATTTAATTATGCAGAACTGAGGCCATGAGCGAGATACTATCCCAGGACGAAGTTGACAGTCTGCTGGCAGGGCTTGATTCAGGAGATGTTGAGACCGAAAAAGAGGTCGAGGCACCCGAACCTGAAGGGCTTGCTACCTATGATTTTACCAGTCAGGACAAGGTCATCAGGGCGAGGCTGCCCACCTTTGATGTCATCAACGAGAGGCTGGCACGGGAGATCCGGGCCAGCATGTCGAACCTGCTCCAGACCAATGTGGATGTGACGGCCAATCCCCTGGATACCTTGAAATTTTCCGAGTTTGTACGCAGCTTGCCCGTTCCCACGAGTCTCCATGTCTTTCGAATGGAGCCCTTGAGGGGCCACGCACTTGTGGTGCTTGAGAGCCAGCTCGTCTACAACCTCATCGATACCTTTTTCGGCGGAGAGGGGTCTGGACAGGCAAGGGTCGAAGGACGGGAGTTCACTGCCATCGAAGAGGTGATGATCGAGAAGGTGGTCGTGGCTTGTCTCAAGGATATTGAAACGGCATGGTTGCCCATCGAACCTGTGAAGACATCCCTGATCCGTTCGGAGATGAATCCCCAGTTTGCCGCCATCGTACTGCCCACAGACCTTGTTATCGTGACCCGGTTCGAGATTGAGCTTGAGCAGGCAGCAGGAAATCTTGTGGTTTGCCTTCCCTACGCCATGATCGAGCCTATCCGGGCAAAGCTTGCATCCGGATTCCAGGCAGAAACCGAAGAGATCGACATCGCCTGGAGAAACCGGCTCGAAGAGATCATCCTGGAGTCCACCGTGGATCTCAGGGTGCGGCTGGGGTCCACCGAGATCTCGGGGGAGCGGCTCATCTACATGCAGCCCGGGGATGTGATACAGCTGGACAACGACGCAAAGGATATGCTCACAGGCTATATTGACGGTCTTCCTAAAATTAAGGGGTATGCGGGGGTCCAGCGCGGATTCCAGGCCTTTTGCGTAGAAGAGAAAACGATCATAAAGTGAGAGATGACTATGGAAGAGAACAGCAGCGAAGCAAACAGTGACCAGGAAATGGAAAACGAGAACCTCGAACAGGAGGGGGCGCAGGCGCAGGATCAGGAGGAGAGGACCCTTGATTTCATCCTTGACATTCCCCTGGAACTCTCCGTGGAGCTTGGCAGAACACGGATGCTCGTGAATGACCTGCTCCAGTTGGGCCAGGGCTCCATTGTCGAGCTGAACAAGCTTGCGGGCGAGCCCCTGGAGGTCTACATCAACCGGAAACTCATCGCCAGGGGCGAGGTGGTGGTGGTCAACGAAAAATTTGGCGTGCGGCTCACCGATATCATCACGCCCATGGACCGGGTCAAGAGTCTGGCTGAGTGATGGCACCCTCGTCTGAAATGTGGGGCGCCTTTTTAAAGAGTGCGGTCATGCTCGGTGTTGTTATTGCCGCACTTGTGCTTCTTCTCTATGGTGTGAAGCGGTTTACATCCATCAGGAGAGGTGGCAAGGGCCGGGAGGATATAACGGTGGCAGCGGTTCATCATCTTGGCCCAAAGGAGAAGCTGGTGTTGGTGGATGTACTGGACCGGAAAATTTTGTTGGGGGTCACCCCCCAAACCATTACCTCCCTTGCCTCCTTTGACGAAAAGACCGGGGATCCATTGGTTCCAACAGAGGACCGTAAGGGGTTCCCAGACCTGTTACAGGAGAGCGTGGGCCGTTCCCGGGACAAGGGGGATGACCATGGCGCATAGATCCCTTGACTGGAAGATATCCGGCCTGTTTATCGCCTGCCTGCTCTGTTCCATGGTGCTGCCTGAGATTGCCCAGGCCGTTACTTTTCCCATTCCCTCCTTGAAGATCGGCATTGAGCAGGCCCAGGGACCCGAGGACGTTGCTGTTGTCCTTGAGATCATCGCCCTGGTGACCATCCTTGCCCTGGCGCCGGCCATTTTGATCCTCATGACCCCGTTCACCCGGATTATTGTGGTGTTTCATTTTTTAAGGCAGGCCATCGGCACCCAGTCCAGTCCTCCAAACCAGGTGGTCGTAGGGCTGGCACTCTTTTTGACCTTTTTTATCATCAAGCCCGTTGGCCAGGAGATCTACCGAACCTCCCTCAATCCCTATCTGGAAAGCGAAATCGACTACAAGGAAGCCTTTGAAACGGCCCAGGTGCCAATCCGAAGGTTTTTGCTGACAAACACCCGGGAGGCGGATATTGCTCTGTTCGTCAAGGGGGCTGGTGTTGATAAACCCAACGCCCGGGAGGATGTTTCTCTTATGCTCCTCATTCCCGCCTATGTGATCAGTGAGCTAAAGACCGCTTTTATTATCGGGTTTGTGCTCTATATTCCCTTTCTTGTCATCGACATGGTGGTCGCCTCGGTGCTGCTGGCCATGGGAATGATGATGCTGCCGCCGGTGATGATCTCGCTTCCCTTTAAGCTGATGCTCTTTGTACTTGTGGACGGGTGGCATCTGTTGACCGGTTCCCTGTTAAAAAGCTTTGGAGTCTGACCATGACCCCTGAATTTGTCATTGAGTTTGCCAAGCAGGCCATCATCCTGACCATCTATCTTTCTGCGCCCATGCTGGGCTTAGGGCTTGCCGCAGGGCTTATCATCAGTATATTCCAGGCTGTCACCTCCATCCAGGAGATGACCCTCTCCTTTGTTCCCAAGATCCTTGCCGTGTTTCTGGGACTTCTCTTTTTTGCGCCGTGGATGTTAGAAGAGGTCACGGCCTTTACCCGGCGGATCATCGAGAACATTCCCTTCTATATCCGGTGACCTGAACCATGGAAATCCTCAACCTCATACAGCCGGATGAGTTCAAGGTCTATCTGCTGGTCCTGGCAAGGGTCAGCATCGTTCTGTTCATGCTTCCCATCTTCTCCACCACCATGTTTCCGGGTATGGTCAAGGCTGGGCTTGCCATGGTCATCTCCATGCTTTTGTACTCCGTGGTTGGGCTCGATCCTGCCCTCTTGCCCCTGACCCCTGTTGGCACGGCACTGTTACTGTTCTCCGAGGCCATGATCGGTCTTACCCTGGGACTCTGTGTCCGGCTCTTCTTTGGCTCGTTTCAGCTTGCAGGCCAGGTGATCGGGTTTCAGATGGGTTTTTCCATGATCAATGTGGTCGACCCCCAGTCCGGAGCCAATGTTTCCATCATGGAGCAGCTGGCCCACTGGGTGGCCCTGCTGGTGTTTCTGCTGCTCAACGGTCACCACATCATGCTTTTGGCCCTTGTGGACAGCTTTGATCTGATAAAACCAGGGCAGTTTGTGTTCCAGCGGGTCATGGTGGACAAGGTGCTGTTCATCGGCGCCCAGATGTGGATTCTTTCCATAAAGATCGGGGCGCCTGCGATTGCGGCCCTTCTTTTTACCAGTGTCGCCTTTGGCCTTACGGCAAAGTTCTCTCCCCAGATGAACGTGATGATCGTGGCCTTTCCCCTGAAGATCGTTGTTGGTCTTGTGCTGTTCGGCTTGAGTCTTGAGATCATCTCGATCGTGACCCGGGGGTATGTTTATGAGTTCAAGGCGCTGCTCTTGACGTTTATGTTCTGGATGGGTGGAGGATAGCCATGGCTGAAGATCCAGGAGGCGGTGGGGAGAAAACCGAGGACGCGAGCTCCAGGAAGCTCGACAAGGCCAGGGAAGAGGGGCAGGTATCCAAGAGTACCGAGGTTCCTTCGGTGGTGGTTCTGATGGCAGGAGTGCTTGCGCTTCATGCCTTTGCCTATTTTATATACCAGCAGTTTCTGGTGGTGATGCGCGACGGCTTTACCTTTACCGGTGTGCCGCTGCTGACCGACGTGGAGGCTGTTCATCTCATGTTTCGGAGCAGCCAGAGCCTGTTTCTCATCCTTGCGCCTCTTTTGAGCGCTGTTTTTGTTGCAGCCTTTGTCTCGAATGTGGTCCAGGTGGGGTTTGTCATCTCCTGGAAGGCCATTGAGCCGAAGCTCTCCCGCATCGACCCCATCAAGGGGTTTGCCCAGAAGTTCACCTCCAGGGCTTTGATGGAGTTTATCAAGAGTATTCTCAAGATTATCATCATCTTTTCCATTTCCTACATGGTGGTCAAATCTGAGCTTTCTAATATCATCCGGCTTTATGATCAAAGTGTGGGGGCGATTCTGATCTATATTCTCAAGATCGCCTTTGAGATTTTTGTCAAGGTGGTGCTCGTGATGGTGGTGCTGGCTGTCCTGGATTATGCCTTCCAGAAGTGGAAGTTTCTGGAGGACCAGAAGATGACCAAGCAGGAGGTCAAGGACGAGCACAAGCAGACAGATGGAGATCCCCAGGTGAAATCCAGGATTCGTCAGCTCCAGGCCGAGGCGGCCCGGAAAAGGATGATGGCTGATATCCCGACGGCGGACGTGGTGGTGACAAACCCCACCCGCCTGGCTGTCGCCATTAAATATGACGCCATTAGCATGGAAGCGCCCACTGTTGTGGCCATGGGCGCCGGGGCGGTTGCCGCTAATATCCGGAGAATTGCACGGGAATCCGATGTTCCTTTGATCGAAAATAAAACGTTGGCCCGAAATTTGTATAAGATTGTGGAGGTAGGGCAGGAAGTCCCATCGGAGCTGTTTCAGGCCGTGGCCGAACTCCTTGCCCAGGTGTACAAACTAAAGGGAAAGACCCTTTGACAGTGGGTGTCAACCTTTTGGCAGCCGCGTCAAATAACGGTCGCTTTTCCATGGACATAACGGATTATTTTAACGGGGATTGAATGGCAGCTGAACAGACAGGACTATTAGCAAGCTTTCGAAGTGAAGCCTCTGATATTGCAATGATCGTGACATTGGTCGGTATTCTCATGGCCATGATTCTGCCGATTCCGCCCATGCTTCTTGATTTTTTCCTGGCCTTGAGCATCACCTTTGCCGTGATCGTGCTCATCACCACCATGTACACCAAGAAGCCGCTGGACTTTTTTATATTTCCGTCCATGCTGCTCATACTGACCCTGTTTCGCCTTTCGTTGAACGTTGCCTCCACCCGGCTGATCCTTCTCCACGGAAGTGAAGGCCCCCTTGCAGCGGGTTCCATCATCATGAGCTTTGGCAGCTTTGTGGTCGGGGGAAACTATGTGGTGGGAATGATCATCTTTATCATCCTGGTTCTGATCAATTTCATGGTTATCACCAAGGGTGCGGGACGAATTGCAGAGGTTGCGGCACGGTTCACCCTGGATGCCATGCCCGGCAAGCAGATGGCCATTGATGCCGATCTCAACGCCGGTATGATTGATGAGGTCGAGGCCGGGGAACGGCGTAAAGGTGTTGCAAAGGAGTCCGAGTTCCACGGTGCCATGGACGGTGCCAGCAAGTTTGTCAGGGGAGACGCCATCGCGGGTATCATCATTACCATGATCAACATCGCCGGCGGGTTTGTCATCGGCGTGGTCCAGCAGGGAATGCCCATGGCTGAGGCGCTTAGCAACTACACCCTGCTTACTGTTGGCGACGGCCTCGTTTCCCAGATTCCTGCACTTCTCATCTCCACTGCGGCAGGTCTTCTGGTCTCAAGATCAGGGTCTGAAAACCGGATGGGACAAGAGTTTGTCACCCATCTCCTTTCAAGCTCCACTCCGGTTTACGTGGGGTCGGTGATTGTTTTCTGCTTCGGCCTTGTGCCCGGCCTTCCGGCCTTTCCGTTCATGACCCTGGCCATTCTTATGGGGGGGGGATGCTGGTACTTCATCGGCAGACCCGGGGCTGCGACCGAAGAGATGGAAGCCGAAGCCGCAGCCGAGGCTGAAGAGGGGGCTGAGTCAGGGGCACCTGAAGAGGTGGATCATCTGCTGACCCTGGACACCATCGAGCTTGAGGTGGGTTACGGGCTCATTCCCCTGGTGGACAAACAGCAGGACGGCATCCTGCTTGGAAGAATCCGTGCCATACGACGGCAGTTTGCAAGTGAGATGGGGATCATCATTCCACCCATTCACATCAGGGATAACCTCAAATTGAATCCGGCCCAGTACCGGGTGATGATCAAGGGGGTTGAAGCAGCCGGTACCGAGCTTATGGTCAACCATCTTCTGGCAATGGATCCAGGGGGGACGGCCCAGGAGATCGATGGTATCCCCACCACCGAGCCTGCATTTAATCTTCCTGCCCTGTGGATACCGCAAGAGAAGGAAGATGAGGCCAAGTTTGCCGGATATACCGTGGTTGACAACTCAACGGTTATTGCCACCCATATCACCGAGATCATTCGGAACAATGCCTACGATCTTCTCGGCCGGCAGGAGGTGCAGCATCTGCTTGACAACCTCGCAAAGACAAGTCCAAAAGCGGTTGAAGAGCTTGTGCCAAATCTTCTTTCCGTGGGGATCGTGCAGAAGGTGCTTCAAAATCTGCTGCGGGAGAGGATCTCCATCAGGAATCTTCTCACCATTGTGGAGACCCTGGCCGATTATGCGCCCATGGGCAAAGACCCGGACCTGTTGACCGAATATGCAAGGCAGAGAATCGCCAAGGGCATGATCTCTCCCTTTGTGGGGGAGGGCAAGACCCTTCAGGTGATCACCCTGGACAGAAGTGTCGAGGAGTTGCTTGGAAATAATATAAAACACACGGAGCATGGGGCGTATCTCGCCGTTGATCCCAAGATTGCAGAGCAGATCCTCGCCGCAGCATCGGCCGAGGTGGAAAAACAGCTTGCCATGGATGTGCAGCCTGTTATTATGTGCTCCCCGGGGTTAAGGCGTCATTTCAGGAAGTTGATTGAACATGCCCTGCCGTCGGTATTTGTCGTATCCCATGCAGAGATCGTGGATGACATTAATTTACAGGCAGGCGGAAAGGTTAAATTGAAATAATGAGAGTAAAAATTTTTAGGGGCCGCACCATTCAAGAGGCCATGGCATCTATCAAAGAGGAGTTGGGGCCGGACGCAATGATCCTTTCCACCCGCAGGGTTCCAAAGAGTCCCCGGGATCCCTATGCAAAGGATATGTTCGAGATCGAAGCGGCGCCAAAGGAAGACCCCAAGGCGAACGTGGTGGCAGGCCCCAAGGGGTATGTGCTGGAAACCAAACCGGATGAGGAGTTGGCTCCCCTGAAGGATGAGCTCGCCTCCATCAAGGATCTTATTTCACTTGTGGGGCTTGAAAGCGGCCTGGATTCTCTGATGAGCGATCATTCAGAGGCTGCCGGTCTCTTTGCTTCCCTGATTCGAACCGGAATTTCAGAGAAAAAGGCCAAGGCGATTTTGAAAAACGCCTGCGCCGCCATGGACAGCGATCAAAACGAAGCGCCCGGTTCCATGGCGATTTTAAAAAAGTATGTTATTACAGAGTGCCTCAAGGATATCAATACGGTGGATCCCTTTGCCGAGGGACCAGACGGATCCGGTCTGCCCCATGCGGCAGCCTTTGTAGGACCCACCGGGGTGGGAAAGACCACCACCATTGCAAAACTTGCGGCCGAGCTGAAGTTCAAGAGAAAGAGGAGTGTGGGCCTGATCTCCATTGACAGCTATCGCATGGGCGCCTTTGAACAGCTGAAGTCCTATGCGTCCATCATGGGGATCATGTGTGTTCCCGCCTTTTCCAGGGAGGATCTGGTCAAGGCCCTTGAGAGAATGAGGCACATGGATATCGTCCTCATTGACACGGCCGGCCACAGCCATTCCGATACTGCCAGGATGGAGGAGGTTGCCCAGGTGCTTGACGGTGATTTCAAGGTGTCGGTTCACCTTGTGTTAAGCATGACAACCGGATTTATCGATATGAAGACCGCTGCATCGGCGTTTTCTGCGTTGAATCCCGAATCCTACGTTTTTACAAAGCTCGATGAGGCAAGGCGGTGTGGAAAAATATTGGATCAGGTGGGCGATTTGAGATTGCCGATTTCCCTGGTGACCAATGGGCAACGAGTCCCTGAGGATTTGATCGTACCCAAGCCCCAAGATCTTTTGGGATTAATGCTGGGCCGGGATCAGGGATAAAAGGAGGTAACAGGTGGATCAGGCAAGCGGGCTTAGAACAATTGTAAAATCAGATGCTCTGTCAAGGAGTATTAATATGAAGGGTACATCCGGGGATAGGTCTACTCCAAGGGTCATTGCCGTGACAAGCGGCAAGGGAGGCGTTGGCAAGAGTCATTGTGTCGGAAGTCTTGCCATTGCCTTGACTAAACTTGGAAAACGGGTGGTTATAATGGATGCCGATGTGGGACTTGCCAACATCGATATCCTGTTTAACGTGCGCCCCCGGTATAATATCGGCCACATTATCAGCGGTGAAAAAGAGTTGAAAGAGGTCATGGTTACCACCAAGCATGGGGTGAAGATCATTCCAGGCGGCAGCGGGTTTGCCAATCTGACCCAGCTGAGTGACGGTGAAAAACTCAATCTGTTATCCGAGTTTGAAACCCTGGCGGACGTGGCTGATATTGTCCTGGTGGATACAGGCGCCGGCATATCGTCCAACGTGCTTTATTTTAATGCAGCCTCGGACGAAAATATTGTCATCGCAACCAGGGAACCCACTTCCATCACCGATGCCTATGCATTGATGAAGGTCCTTGCCAGGGATTACGGAATCAGGTATTTTAAACTGGTGATAAATATGGTAAATTCAGAGAAAGAGGCCAAATCTGTCTATGCCTCGCTTGGCGGAGCAATGGATCGGTTTTTGGGAAATGTGGTGCTGGAGTATTACGGGTATATTCCCTATGACCCCCAGCTTCAGAAAGCCGTGCTCAAGCGCAGCACGGTGTTTGATTACGCTCCCGAATCTCCGTCGGCAACCCGCATTGGCGCCTTAGCTATAAAAGTGGCGGAATCAAAGATCAGGCCGGGATCAGATGGAAACATAAAATTTTTCATGAAGCGGATTTTTGATGCTGCCAGGTAAAACCTGGGCCTTGGGGTCGGGCAAAAAAAACGTTGGGAAGGGCATTGTAGTAAATGAAACAACCATATCGGGATAGAAAAAAGCAGGGCAGTTCCTGGCGGGAGGAGATGATTGTCGAGTACTCTTTTCTTGTCAAGCAGATAGCTTCGCGATTTGCCCGGCGGCTTCCCTCCAGCGTGCTTTTTGATGAGCTTGTGAGTGCAGGCTCCCTGGGGCTCATTGATGCGGTGGATAAATTTAATCCGGATAAGCATGTCAGCCTCAAGACATATGCCCAGTACAGGATAAAGGGCTCCATCCTGGACGAACTCAGGAGTATGGATACCTACTCCAGGTCCATGAGAAAAAAGATTCAGGATATTTCAAAAGCGGTCAAGGGTGTTGAGGATGAAAAGGGGCGGCCGGCGTCGGATGACGAGGTGGCAAAGGCCCTGGGCGTCGAACTCGACACCTATTATGATATGCTCTCCAATATCCACGGCGCAGCGATTTTGAGCCTTGATGCCTTTATCCGGACAAGGGACAACGACACCTCTTCCATGACACGATTTCAGTCTGGGCTTAAAGGTGGGGACAATCCTGCCGATCTTCTTGACAGGGAGGAGATGAAGTCAGAACTTGCCAAGTCCATCAGAACCTTGACCGAAAAAGAGCAACTCGTTGTCTCCCTTTACTATTATGAGGAGCTTACGTTGAAGGAGATCGGGGAGGTCTTGAGTCTGACGGAATCAAGGATTTGCCAGATCCATACGGCTATCCTGATCAAGCTGAAGACAAGGCTTCAGAGCTATTTTGGAAGAAGAACTTCGGCCTTAACGGCGTTCGGTCTGTAACCTTTGAGAGGTTTTAAATGTCTGCATCCAATACCGATGACGATACCCTGATATCCCAGGAAGATATTGACAAGCTGTTGAGCTCTTCATCCCTTGATGAAGCGGAAGCTGCCATCGGCCCGTCAGATGATGAACTGGGGGAACTTTCCCAGGATGATATCGACAGCCTGTTGAACAATGTATCCCTGGATGCTGACCTTCCCGGGGATGATGTCGCCCCTGGTGAATCCAGCGAAGATGATCTGGAACTGGTCTCCCAGGACGACATTGACCGTCTCATGGGCGGAGTGCTGGACGATGAACCGGTTTCCGCCGAAGCCGATGAACCGGACGAGGATGACCTGGAACTGGTCTCCCAGGACGACATTGACCGTCTCATGGGCGGGGGGCTGGACGATGAGCCGGATTCCTCCGAAGCCGATGAACCGGACGAGGATGACCTGGAGCTGGTCTCCCAGGACGACATTGACCGTCTCATGGGCGGAGTGCTGGACGATGAGCCGGATTCCGCCGAAGCCGATGAACCGGATGAGGATGACCTGGAGCTGGTCTCCCAGGACGATATTGATCGGCTCATGGGCGGGGCGTTGGAAGGAGACCCAGAGCCAGAACCCGCCATAGCCGATGAACCGGCTGGGGACGACCAGGAGCTGGTTTCCCAGGACGATATCGACCGGCTTATGAACGGGGCGTTGGACCCAGAGCCAGAACCCGCCATAGCCGATGAACCGGCTGGGGACGACCAGGAGCTGGTTTCCCAGGACGATATCGACCGGCTTATGAACGGGGCGTTGGACGGAGAGCCAGAACCCGTCATAGCCGATGAACCGGCTGGGGACGATCAGGAGCTGGTCTCCCAGGATGATATCGACCGGCTCATGTCGGAGGATGCAGACACTCCTGCTTCAACGGTTATAGAATCGGCGGGCACCCCGGAGCTCCTGATTGATGAATCCGAGGCAGTAGACGTAGAGGACTGCCTGGTCACCCAGGAGACCATTGACCAGCTACTGGCCCAAGCGTCCGAGCCTGGGCCTGGGCCTGGGCCTGCACCCGAGCCAGAAGCAGAAGCAGAACCCGAGCCTGAAATCGATTTGGAAGAACTCCTGGGGCCGGATCCAGTCCCACCTGCTGCTGTTGCAGAAGACCAGGAGGTGACCCAGGACGATATTGATGATCTTCTCCAGGGCGATGAACTTGTCCAGGGCGATGAACTTGACTATGGCGCCGAGGATAGCGATCTCATCTCCCAGGACGACATTGATGAACTCTTGCTGGACTCTGAAGAGGAGGATGAAGATATCCTCGGCAATCTGGACGGAGATCCCCTGGATGACCTGGATTTTGACACGGATTCAGACGAGCTTGATCTGGAAGAGCACCAGGTGATCCTGGAAGAGGCGGAGGAGGCGTTGGCCGATCTGGCTCAGCTTGAACCTGACCTTGACGAGGCTGTGCCTGCCGGGAAATGGTATCGATCCAAAAAGGTCCTGGCCTGCTGTGCTGCTATTTTAATCCTGGCAGTGACGCTGCCTGTGGGCTATTTCAAGTTTTTTACAACCAAGGAGCCGGCCCTCGTTCCACTGGAGCCGGTGGCAGATCTTTCGCCTTTACTGGAGGAACCCCAGGTGGCGACCGTGGAGATTGATCTGACAGCCCCGAGTAAAGCTGTGGGACCTGGAAATCTTGTTCTGAAAGATTTTTTTCTGT
Organism: Desulfobacterium sp.; assembly: GCA_030145245.1. GTDB lineage: Bacteria > Desulfobacterota > Desulfobacteria > Desulfobacterales > Desulfobacteraceae > Desulforapulum. The sequence goes on along the minus strand of JAQYWC010000033.1, from coordinate 119,308 downwards.
TGGTTCCGGGCAAGAAGTCCGAGCTCTCCTATGTCACAGCAAGTGTTTCCATCGACTACTCCGACCACAGGGCTCTTACAGCGATTAACAGGCATTTACCCCTTTACCGGGATCTCATTTTCGATGCCATGGGCAGTGCGCTTGGATCGGAAAAGGTTGACAAGGTCACCGAGGCAGATCTTCTGGGTAATATAAAAGAGGCATTGAACCGGGTCTTGCCAGGTCAATATATTGACCGGGTGACCTTTACCGCCTTTAGCACTGGCTAAGGAGGGTTCACCATGACTACCATACCAGGCCATAACATCGTTATCCAGCAGGCAGGGGTGTTGCACGAAGCAACCCAGCACGTTAAACCCAACAGGCCAAATCCTGAACAGTTTGCTGCGCAGCAGGCTGCCACGGTGGCCGTTGAAAAGACAAAGGTTCAGGAGCCCACCAGTTCCGAGAGATTGGCGGCCGACAGGGAAAAAGAGAAGAGGCCCCGGGAACGGTTAACAAAAACCAAGGCAAAGAAAAAAAAAATGGAAAGGGAGCAGAAGTCTGATGACACCGGGAATCTGCTTGATACTGTAGCATGACAATACCGTTTTTAAACGAATTTGGAATAGGGATTCAGCTTTTTATTGATCTTGTATTACTGGGGCTCTTCATGGTTTTGTTTAAACGGCTGAAAAGCCTGGGCAAAGAGAAAACGAGCTCGGAGGAGATGGCGGGGGTTGCCGGCGAGGCCGGCCGGACTGCATCCCAGATTATCGATATGCTTGAACCCCTGGTTAAGGAAGCCGACGCTGCTGCAACTAGTTTCGATCTGCAGATCCGGGACAAAAAGAGTCTGATTCGGGGGTTGAACGACTCCCTCGATTCCAGGATCATCAGCATCAATCTTTTGCTCTCCAGGGCTGAGTCCATGCTTGCCCGGGCAACGAATGTTTCCCATGTCACCTCTGGCGGTTCCAGCGTTAGCGCTCTGGGGCAGGCCAGTACCCCCCTGGACCAGGCCAGTAATGCCTTTGAAGAGGATGTTTTTGACCAGCAAAAGAGCATCGTGGACCTCTACGAGCAGGGCTTTGATGTGGATGCCATCGCCTCCCGGCTCTCCATGCCAAAGGGCGAAGTAAAGATCGTCATCAGCCTTAAGCAGAAGTTCGTGGCAATGGAGACCCTCGAGTGATACAAGGGGTGCATATCTTTTCACCCGACCTTCTCAAGCAGCAGCAGAGCCGGGGAAAAGCGGGTGTGCCCTTGTTTGTTAAAAATCAGGTCGTGGATGCCACCGTTCTGAAGGTCCTCTCTCCCACCCGGTCGGAGTTGATGGTTGCCGGTAAACGGGTGATGGCCGAAACTTCGCTTTCGCTTGTTCAGGGCGAGACCCTGCAGCTCAAGATGACCAGAGCCGGCGGGTTTGAGATCCTGAAACCCATGGAGACCGTGTTTAAGCCGTCCCAGGTTCCGGGTTCGGTGCTCGCGGCCCTTGGGGCCCTTACCGGGAAGAGTCCGTTTGCAGGTCTTGCAAAACTTGTTCTCCCTCTGCTCTTCTCCGGTTCCAGCGCTCCCAACATTCCAGGCCTGCCCGGCAGCTCCAACATTCCCGGCATGCCCGAAAGTTCCAACATTCCCGGTAGCCTTGATCGTTCCAACACTTCCAGTGATTCCATGGCCGAAAAACCAATTTTAACGGCAAAGGGGGTGTTGAACCCGGTCCGGCTCAATCATTTGCGGGATCTTCTTCTCTCCCTCTCCCTTAAGTCAGAGGATACAGACACCCGGTTTGTTCCCCGCCTTCTGGAAAAAAGCGGGCTCTTGTGGGAAAAGAGTCTGGCAACCCTTGTTACGGCAGAGTCGACGCAATCCGGTCATGCAGACGTCCTTCCGGCGGACCTCCATAAGGCCCGACAAAACGATCTCAAGGGGTTTCTGCTCTCCCTTCTGTCCCGGGCCGAACCAGAGGAGCAGGAGCAGCTCCAGCCCTTTCGGGAGTTTGTTGATGCCATTGAAAAATTCCAGGTGTTGAACAGCCACTCGTCGGACTCGGCAAAATACCTGATCCCGTTTCCCATTTTCAGCAACAACTCCTTCAGCTTTGGACAGCTTTTTTTGGATCTTGGAGGGAAAAAAAACGAGTCACGCCAGGATGCCCCCCGCCTGGTCCGGGTTTCGGTCTTTTTGACCATGACTAACCTGGGCCCTTTACGGGTCGACCTCTCCGTGTTAAGCAAGGATATTTCAGCCATGTTCCAGGTCGAAGATGAGAGCGTTGTCTCCTTTATCAAGACCATGATACCGACCCTCCGAAAGCGGTTGGGAACCCATGGCTTTAAGGTGCTTCAAGTGGAGTGCCGCCGGGGGACCCCGGAACGTATTTCTGAAGCCTCCCTTGTTGACAGGGTGGTGAAGGACGGGTCCCAGAACCTGGATCTGATGGTGTGAATCTTAAGAGAATTCCATGGACCGAGATAAACGAAAAAAAGCTGCGGCACTGAAATACGATCCTGAAACCGGAGGCGCCCCCAGGGTTACGGCCAAGGGCAGGGGGCGTGTGGCCGAAAAGATCATCGAGATTGCCGAAAAGCACAATGTCCCGGTGCATAAGGATTCCGATCTTGTGGAGGTGCTCTCGGGCCTTGATATGGACGAAGAGATTCCCCAGGACGTCTATGTGGCCGTGGCAGAGCTCCTCGCCTTTGTTTATTCCATTAACAAGACCCGGCCAAAACGCTAGGCAGTTTTTTCCTTTGAGCGTCAAGAACACAGCTTTCCTGTGTCATGAATCCGTCTTTTTACATCCGTAGTAAATTCTTAGGGGTCAGGCTTAGCTTATTGTCATTAAACTCAAAGAAATGAGAACCTACACCAATAAGCTAAGCCTGACCCCGGTCTTTTAGCCTGGATGAACATCCCCTCCACCCGTTCTCCTCCATGGATGATGGTGAAAAATTTGAGCTAATTAAAGGTCTGGCACCGTTATTGCTAATGTTAAGATAAAAACGTTAGATTAGGGAAAGGAAACGATCATGATTCTTGAGATGACACGGCCTGTCCAGGGCGGCCTGAGGCAGGAGAGAAAACTTGAGGTGACATCCAATCATCTGGCCAATGTGGATACCGCTGGATTTAAAAAGGACGTTGTCAGTTTTGACAAGATGTTCAAGGCTAAGCTCAACACTGACCTGACCCAGGCAGGGGTGAGAAATACGGGAAATCCCCTGGATCTCGCCTTGACCGATGAGGGGTTTTTCAAGGTCGAGACCGCCTCAGGAGTCAGATACACCCGGAACGGGGCGTTTTCCCTCAACAGCCAGCGGGTGCTGGTGGACCAGAACGGTGATGCCGTCCTCGGCCAGAACGGTCCCATCACCATTGATGCAGCCGTTGTTGATATCAATGCCGCAGGCGAGATCCGCGGGGACGGGGCCATTATCGATAACCTGGACATCGTCACCTTTGGCGACCTTGAAAAGCTTCAAAAAGAGGGTATGAACAATTTTGTTTACACGGGAAGCGGAGAAGATGAAGCCGCTCCTGTCAATATGGCCGTTGCCCAGGGTTCGCTTGAGCTTTCCAGTGTAAAGGCTGTGGATGAGATGGTGAACATGATCGATCACCACAGAATGTACGAGACGTTCCAGAAGATGATGATGACCTTTGACGAGGTCGATGATAAGGCGATAAACAGCCTGGGTAAACTCCAGTAAAAATGTAAGGGAGAACATTATGATACGAGCGCTATGGACATCTGCCACCGGCATGAACGCCCAGCAGATACAGACCGATGTGGTTGCGAATAACCTGGCCAACTCAAGCACCGTAGGATTTAAGAAAAGCCGGGCCAATTTCCAGGATCTCATGTACCAGACCATGCTTGTGGCGGGAGCCACCACACCCGGGGGCGGGCAGGTTCCCACGGGCATCCAGGTGGGCATGGGAGCCAGGCCCTCCGGGGTTCAGAAGATCTTCACCCAGGGGGATTTCACCCAGACAGGGAACGAGCTTGATTTCCTCATCCAGGGTGAGGGGTTCTTCAGGGTGCTCCATGGTGACGAGGATCTCTATACCCGTGCCGGTAACTTCACCCTGGACAGCGAAGGGTTTATCACCACCAACAATGGCGACAGGCTCCAGCCTGAGATCTCCATTCCTGAGGAGGCGACCCTGATCACCCTCCAGGACAACGGAACCCTGACTGTGCATGGTGCCAATGACCAGATCCTTGCAACCGAGCAGGTCAATATCTCATCCTTTGTAAACCCTGCAGGCCTGTTTGCCGCGGGCGAAAATCTCTTCAGGCCCACGGAAGGATCGGGGGCTGCCACCGAGGGAATCCCGGGTGATGAGCCCCTTGGCACGGTGACCAATAACTGGCTTGAGATGTCCAATGTGAGTGTTGTGGACGAGATGGTGAATATGATCGTGGGCCAGCGGGCCTATGAGGCAAATTCCAAATCGGTCCAGACAGCCGACGCCATGCTCGGTATTGCCAACGGTCTCAAACGTTAAGCAAGGGGATATTCAGGTTTGAGGATCCTTGCAAAAATAATAGGGCTTGTGCTGCCTCTGGTGGTTGCCTCCACCATGGTTTATGGCGGTGTTGAAAATGGTGTTGCGATTAATTTCAACTCCGATGCCCGGGTTAATGCCAGGGAGTTTCAGTTAAAGGATGTTGCCAGGATTCGGGCTCCGGGAATGATGAAGGAGGAGCTTGAATCCTTCACCATGGGGTTTTCGCCGGCCATCGGCGAGGTGAAAAGGGTCGCAGGCGAGCGTCTTGCTTCAAAGCTGCGATCGATTGCCTGGCTGCCTGATACTGCAGAAATCAGCTTCCCGGATTCCGTATTCATCAAGCGGGTCAGCCAGGAGGTGTCCGAGGAGACCTTCAGGGATCTTTATCGCGACCAAATCCGGGAGCGCCTTGGAGACCAGGAGTTTGAAATAAAGGATTTCAGGGTCAGGGGGCTTGATCCCTATCCTGTGGGCGACATTTCCTTTTCTGTGCAGTCGTCAAGGCAGAGAAAGGCAAAGGGCAGGGTGAGCCTCCAGGTGAATGTCTCTGTGGACAACGTCTCCCACGGACGGGTGTCGGTTTCCGGGTGGGTGGACGTCTATGATACGGTGGTCTGCTCAACACGGAATCTTACCCGGGGAGCCATCCTCCAACCGGGTGATATCAGTCTCAAGCGGCTCAATGTTTCGAAAATTCCCGACAACTACCTGACCCGGATGGATCTTGCTCCGGGCATGCGGCTGAAGCAGAATGTAAAATCCGGCGGTTATCTTCGGGAGAGCGTGTTGGAAAATCCGCCGTTGGTGAAAAAAGGAGACAATGTGACCCTGGTCGCTTTTAAGGGTGAGATGCGTATCAAAGCCATCGGGATCGCCAGCCAGGCCGGAGGTCTGGGTGACCAGATCCTGGTCAAGAATATCACCACCGGCAGGATCGTGACCGGCAGGATCTCGGGACGAAAAACCGTGGATGTCTTTTTCTAGGAGGAATCATGAAACAAAGAGTGATCGGCCTGATCATCGCCGCCCTGGTGGTATCAGGGTGTACGGCCGCAACAACAGGCAAAAACGACTCCATGGCAGTGCTGCCCCAGGGGCTGTCTGACCAGCCTGCGCTTCAACCAAAGTACGCTCCCTTTCCTCCGGCCGAGGGTTCATTGTGGACCTCGGATTCACGGAGCAGGTTTTTTGAGGATACCAAGGCTGCCATGGTGGGTGACACCGTAATCGTAGATATTGTGGAGAACACCTCTTCAGAGATGGATGTGAACACCGAGACCTCCAGGGAGACCGCGGTAAGTGCCGGCATTTCCAATATGTTCGGAACCGTGACCGGCCTTGGCGCCACCAATGCCGGCAAGCTCGTTGGGGCAGACTATGCGAATGATTTTACAGGAGAGGCGAAGAGTGACCGCAGCGGAAGGATCACGGGATCCATTGCCGCAAGGATCACGGAAATACTGCCCAACGGAAATCTGAGTCTGTTTGGCAGAAGGGCCATGAAGGTGAACGGCGAGGTCCAGTATATCAGCGTGTCAGGTGTCCTGAGACCCGGGGATATCACCGCGGACAACCGGGTGAAGTCCACCTATCTTGCGGATTCCAGGATCGAGTACTACGGCAAGGGGGTTCTTGCGGACAAGCAGAAGCCCGGGTGGGGCACTCGAATCATGGATAACGTGTGGCCCTTTTAGAGGATGAAAGAACCAACACGGTTACAAAGGATCGTTGCTTATGAAACATTTTAAAATTAAATCAATGGGCTGTTTGGCGGTCCTGGGACTCATTTTTTCAGCTTTTATCCTGTGCCCAGGGGGTAATACGGCCCAGGCGGCCAGAATCAAGGACCTTGCGGCGATCAAGGGGATCCGCAGCAACCAGCTCACAGGCTACGGCCTTATCGTGGGGCTGGACGGTACCGGAGACAAGTCCGGAGCTGATTTTACCACCCAGGCCCTTGCCAACATGATGGACCGCATGGGGATCCATGTGGATAAGAACCAGCTCAAGGTCAAGAACATTGCCGCCGTTATCGTAACGTCGGAAATTCCCCCGTTTGCCAGGATCGGTAACAAAATAGACGTTGTTGCCTCTTCCATCGGCGACGCCAAGAGCCTTTCCGGAGGCACCCTGCTCCTGACCCCCCTCAAGGGGGTTGACGGAAGGGTGTATGCCCTGGCCCAGGGACCTGTGACCCTGGGAGGAGCCGGTGCCGGGGCCGCCGGGGGCGGTACCCAGAAGAACCACCTTCAGGTGGCAAGGATCGCAAACGGTGCCAGCGTTGAGCGGGAAATTCCAGTGAAGCTCGACGGCAAGAAAGAGCTGATCCTCTCCCTGTACAACCCGGACTTTACAACGGCCAAGCGGGTTGCCGAAACCATCAACGCCTCCATTGGCGAGGGGGTTGCCGAAACCGTCGACTCCAGCGCCCTTCGCCTGAACATACCGGTATCCATGCAACGGAGCGATGTGGCCGAGTTCCTGGCCGACATCGAGACCCTCTCCATCGTTCCGGATACAAAGGCCAAGGTGGTTGTCAACGAAAAGACCGGCACCGTTGTGATCGGTGAGAACGTTACCATCTCCACCGTTGCCGTTGCCCATGGAAACCTCACCGTAACCATCAAGAAATCAAGTGACGTGTCCCAGCCGGAACCCCTTTCCGAAGGGGAGACCGTGGCAACCCCCCAGGCCGAGGTCACCTTGGAAGAGGAGGAGGTCAATGTGATGCCGCTTCCGGGAGGTGCAACCATTGGTGAGCTTGTCAAAGGGCTCAACTCCATTGGCGTTTCTCCCAGGGATTTGATTACCATCCTCCAGAGCATCAAGGCGGCGGGCGCCCTCCAGGCCGAACTGGAGATCATATGATACTTAGGGGTCAGGCTTAGCTTATTGTGATTAAACTCAAAGAAATGAGCAATTACACCGATAAGTTAAGCCTGACCCCGGTTGAACGGGGACGCATCTATTGATGCGTCCCCATTAAGGAGTTATGAATGGATGCAATCGACCAGGCCCTTTCGTCCACAAGGGTTAACCAGGTAAAGGGAAACCATGGCAAGGACAATGATGAAAAAAAGCTGAAGGAAGCGTGCCAGGGGTTTGAGGCGATCTTTCTTTCCTCCATGATGAAATCCATGCGGCAGACCTTGCCCGGGGACAGCATCTTTGGAGAGAGTCAAGGATTGGATGTTTACAAATCCATGTATGACCAGCACTTGGCCGACAACCTTGCCGCTTCCGGCAGGGGCGTGGGTATAGCTGATTTTTTCTACAGCGAATTGAAGGATTCAGAGGAGTAGATATCCGATGGCACGGATGTTGCTCTGTTACAATTTGAACGGGATAAACGGCAGGTGGCGGGAAAAAAATTCCCCCCTGTAATAATTAATTTTCCCGCCGACTTTAAAAGTTCAAGCGGATGCCGATAAATAATAGGTATGGGGGATGACATGGAAAAATTTGCCGACAGCATTGAAACGTTGCTTCAAAAAAAACTGGCCAGTTACAAGGCGTTGACCGAGCTTCTGACACAGGAGCGTGGGGCCATCGCTGATATGGATCTCGCTGCCCTGTGGGAGGCGTCGGATCGGAAAAAGGAGATTGGCAAAAATATTGAGAGCCTTCGCAGCAGCATTCTCTTTCTGTTCGACCAGCAGGGCGTTGAGCACTCAATGGAGGTCGGTACGTTTTCCCTTGCACAATTGATGTCCCTCGTCTCCTTCTCCAAACCGGAAAAGGCCGCTCTTGCCGCCGTGGAATTTTTTATAAACAAGGAAAAGGCGGAGGTGGCAAGGCTTGCCATGGAAAACCAGACCCATGTACGGGACCGTCTGGAGGTTGTCGAAGGTTTGGTGGCAACCCTGTTACCAATACCGGATGAGGGCTGGTACGGCTGGAAAGGCTCAGAGATATTGCCGGCCAAAGCCAACTGCTTCATCAGCCAGGAGGTGTAGCCATGACAGGCATATCATCCACACTGAACATCGCCCAAGGCGCCATTGCCGCCCAGCAGTATGGGCTGAATGTCACCGGCCACAATATCGCCAATGTCAACAATCCCGATTACAGCCGTCAGGATGCCGCCCACAAAAGCAACGGGTCATCCCTCTACTCCGGGTTCCTGTTTGGCAGGGGGGTGGGGGTCGAGCAGGTCCTCCAGCGGGTTGATCAGCTCCTTGAGAACCGGTTGACCGATGAGAAATCCACCCAGGCTGCCTTTGAAGAGGCCGAAGCCTACATGCAGATCATGGAAGGTTTTTTTGACGAGTCGTCGGAATCAAGCATCAGCAGCATGTTGACCCAATACTGGAACTCCTGGCACGATCTTTCCGATAATCCCCAGGGGGCATCGGAACGGGTTGCCGTGTATGAAAAGGGGCAGAATTTTGTCTCCCGGCTCAACACGGCAAACACCGATCTTGCCAATGTCGAACTCGACGTTAACAGGGAGATCGAATCGGCCATTGGCAAGGTCAACTCATTGACCCGCCAGATCGCAGACATGAACAGGGAAATAAGCACCCTTGAGAATAACAGGACGGCCAACGACCAGAGGGACCAGCGAAACGCCCTGGTGGATGAGCTGGGTATGATGATCGATATTGACACCTTTGAACAACCCAACGGCGCCATCATCGTCAACGTAGCCAATGGTTTTTCCCTGGTGAACCAGGTCGATAACTATGAACTTTCGTTTTCCGACAAAGAGGTGATGTGGCAGGGATCCTATGGCTCGGAAATCGATATCTCCGATAAGATCGAGGGGGGTAAACTTGGGGGCTGGCTTGAGATCCGGGACGAGATTATTCCAAAGTACAAGAACGATCTCGATGTCCTGGCCCATGAGACGATCTGGGCCATCAACTACCAGCACTCCCAGGGGGCCGGCCTTGATTACTTTACAGGTTCTCAGGTTGGGGATTACGAGGCTGACGAGAGCGGGCTTCTTTCAAGCTACGACTTTGGCGACAAGATCGATTATGCCAAGGATTTCAGGATGTGGATCAAGGACATGACCACGGCCACCACAGAGTATCGAACCGTTGACATGGATATGGGTATATCTGGGGCAAACCTCTCCGATTGGCAAGGGACAGCACCGGGTGGCGTCCAGGGCAGGTACAGGCTCACGGTGGTGGATGATGCCACCCTGGGGGATAAACTGGTTACGGAAACCGACGGGGATCAGCTGACCACAGTCAAGGGTTCTGTCACGGACGTTGCCGATGCCTTGAACAGTTCCCTGGCCGACCAGACCCTCACCATTTCCGGCGGGCCTACCGGCACTGAGAGGATAGAGATCAGGGACACGGGCGGGGATGCCAAACGGTCTGCCGCCTCCATTGCCGAAGCGTTGAACAAGGTCGAGGGCGTGACCGCCCATGCCTCTGAAAATAAGGCTGCCTTTGATATTGCAGGGATCGTCAATGCCGAGGACGGCGATGAAGTGCAATTTTCCCTCTCGGTTGACGGGGTGATCCAGAAACAGAGTTTTATTGTTGATTCGTCAGCCGGTACCCTTGACGAGCAGTTTGAGGAGGCCCTGCTCTCTGCAGCCGAGGCTGTCAATGACATAAATTCGGATCAGGACCTATTTTCAAACGGTCTGGAGATCACAAGCCTGTCGGGAAGAACCCTTGGCGTCCAGGACTTTGAGGTCCAGGACAATGCAGGCATACGGTTAGATAATTTTTCCAATTTTAACCCGGGAGATACCGTCTCTTTTTCCGTTCAACCAACTTCCACGCCTATCTCTGTTGATCTCTCCGGGGTGGATACCACGGACCAGGCAGCTGTAGCCCAGGCTTTTTATTCAGCCCTGGACGCTGGCCTTGACGGCAAGCCCTTCAGCGTCGAGAACGATCTTTCTACCAATTCGATTGTTGTCAGAACCACCGATGGTGCAGGTATTACCCTTGATACCGTCAGTAACATTGGTGCCAATCCCACCATTGATATAACCGCACTGTCAGGCTCCAATATTCCGGCAGACCCAACCTTGACATTTGATGGTGCAGATTCCGTGGCGGCTAACGTTGTCCCCTCTTCAGCCGATACCATTGGTTTTTCGAGTAATGGTTCCGGTGTTACCGTTAATGAGACATCGGCAGGAGGCAATATAGCCGGTGTGATCGCCGGCACCGTCACCGTTCTGGTGGATCCGGGCATGTCCATCCAAACCTCCGTATTTGGCGCCGGCTCCGGGGGGCTCTTTGACCAGGCCGATGCAAAGATCGGCAGCTCCATCATGACCCTGGGCGGTGAGGGCGGATTTGAAAATTTCACGGTGGGAGAGGACATCACCTTTGAGGTTGACGGCATCGCCGTTACCTATCCTGCGGCGGCTCCCGTCCCCCCGGACGACATGGAACTTGGTTATGCAAAGGGCCTTGAAGCTGCGCTCGCGGTGTTGCCCGCAGCCGACTATGAGGTGGTCCGGACCGGAAAGTCGGTCTCCATCATCAAGAACAAGGCCCTTGAAGAGCCCATCGAGATTACCAAATTTAAGGAAACCGGCGTGGGGGGGAATGCAACCCTCAGGGTTTCCACCGGCACAGGAAGCGGCGCAAGCGATCCTGAAAACGATCTTTTGGATGCGGCCAACGTTTACCGGGATTTTTCCTCCTCGTCCCTTTATTCGGACAAGGGGATCATAAAATGGGAAAAATTAGATGCCGACGGCCTCTCCACCGGCGAGGAAGGATTGGTGGAGGTGGAAGACAAGGGGCTTGTCACCATTGAGGAGAACGGCGTTGCCACTCTTTCCTTTAATGTCTCAGCCGGTTCCCTTGTTGCGGGAAACACCTTGACCATCAACACCGATGAGGCCGGAAGTCCCGATCCGTTGAACTTCAGGGTCACGGGCAGTGCAAATGCAAAAAACGAGATGTATCATTTTTCCGTGAAGTCCGGCGGCAAGGTGGGGATCCTGCCGGCTTATGGTGAGGAGCCCCTGGTGATCGAGTGGGAAAACGGCGTTACCTCGGGCAGCTTTGAGATAGAGGGTTCTGATCCACCCATCACGCCAGCTTCACCGGTGGTGGTTGAGGTGGACGGCATGAAAATGAAGTTCTATGACGGCACCCTGTTTGAAGACGATGAGTTTACCATTACCACGGATCACCTTGGTGTTCCTGTTTCAGACAATAGCAGCGGTCAGCCCACGGGGGAGCTTCTGTCCGACTGGCATTGGACCCAGGATTCTTTTACCGACCGGTTTAATACCCAGGCCGAAGGAATGAAGGCCTCAGTGACCACTGATCACCGGCTGAAATTTGAAGCGTCCGACGATTATCACGCCATGGTGAACCTGGAGTATTCCGGGCAAAACGGCTTCAGTGAGGACAATACCACCATCAAGGTTACGGACTGGACCAGCCTTGATTTCAGTGCTGATGAGATCATCTTTGACCGGAACGCATCCGGCCAATGGAATCTTCAGAACGATCCCACCGGCGGCAATGCCGTTTTCATCCCCGAAGGGGGAGACGATGACGGGTTTGGCGTGGACTTTTCCGGCGACGGCCTTGCGGATATTGAAATTCGTTTCAGCAAAAAGGTGACGGGAGAGGGCCAGGTGAAGTTTGACCTTGACGAGAGGGACGCGGATGACATGGGCTTTGCCTTTTCCAATGATCCTTCCGACCCAGCCTCCGGTCTTGTTGCGGCCGCCGGTATCAATACCTTCTTTAAAGGCAATGATGCCATGACCATTGAGATGAACGAGAAATTGAGTGATACAAACTACATTGCCGGGGGGCGCATTAACAGTGAAACCGGTGTGATAAGCAAGGGGGATAACTCAAACGCCCTTTCCCTGGCCGATGTTCAGTTCAAGACCATTACCATGAAGCAGTGGACCTATGACAGGGGGTCGGATGCAAGATCCAGTCTTACCAGCGCCACCCTGGACGGGTATTACAACACCATGGTCGGGTCGATGGGGCTCAGGTCGCGAAGCATCAAGAGTGCCAAGGCCTTTTCCGATATCATGGTTAACAGTTTGACAGAGCAGCGGGATTCCATGTCTGCCGTGTCCCTGGATGAGGAGATGATCAAGCTCATGAAGTATCAGCACGCATTTTCCGCTGCATCAAAACTCGTGACGGTTTCAGATGAGATGCTTAACACACTGCTTGGAATGAGATAAAAAAGGAGGGCATGATGAGAGTTGCCAATCTTACAACATATAGCAATGCCACATATCAGCTGGGAAACCTCACCAGCAACCTGAGGGATGCCAATGAGGTGGTGGCAACCCAGAAACGGATCAATAGCATCTCCGATGATCCCATTGGATTGAGTCAGGTGCTTGACCTTAAGGTTTCCCTGGGGAATCTCGATCAGATCGAAAAGAATGTTTCAATGGGGCTGTCATGGCTCAAAGGCGGGGAGACCACGCTTGACAGTGTAAATGACCTGATACTGGATGTAAAGACCAGGGTGAGCGGTCTTATCAATGCTTCGTCAACGGTTGATGAACGTAAGGATACCATTGAGAGCATTAACGGAATCATCAAACAGATCGTTACCCTTGGAAATACCCAGGTAAACGGAAGCTATATCTTCGGCGGTACCCAAACCGATGTTGAGCCGTTCCAATACAACACGGACACCAATCCTCCCACAGTCTCCTATGTCGGCAATGACAATCCCTTTGAGATCAAAACCGATAAAAATGCCGATGTTCAGGTGGGCCGGGCAGGAAATGAGGCTTTGTGGGATGATTTTGTTGCGGTCAATTCTACAAACAATACCATTGTGTTCAAAGAAGACAATGGCCATGGATCTGCCTCGGAAAAAATGTTGTCGGTCACGATTCCTGACGGAGAGTATAACGCATCCGATTTTGAGACCATCGTAAAAAACGCACTTAACGATGCCTCTTCAAAAGAGGGGTATGGTGTGACTTACGAGGTTGAGTATGATGGGGACGAAAAAAAGTTTTCCATCAGGGAGGATGGCAGCTATAATGGTTATATGCGAACCGAGTTCATGTGGGAAACAGGTGGAGAAGCCCATCTTGCGAACATTCAGACAACCGGCCAGCTCACCCCTGATGATATTAATGTCAGTGTCATCAACAAGGACGCTTTAACCCTCGGCACTCCCGAACCCGCTGGCAGTGATCCTTTTATGCTGGTCTGGGACGGACAGGGAAACTGGAAGGTTGAAAATAATCCTGGATATGATATCCCGTCAACAATTTCGGGTGCTGCCGATGGGGTTGACCTTGATCTTGATGGGAATGGCGCTGCAGATATCAGCATAAAACTTGATAATCCGGTAAGCACAAAGGGAGATCGTGTTCAATTTGAGATTGTGCCTGCCAAGGGTGATCACAGCCTGGGCCATGAGATCGGTTTCAATGCTGATAATTCAATAGCCGCTCCCCCGGTATCCGATACCTATCCTCAATATATTACCGAGCGTGTTATCACTAACGGCGTCAATGATACAATACAATTTAACGAGATAGATTCCACCGGCATTCCTCCAGGCGTAACACATACTGCGACGATCTCTCCCGGCACTTATACTGATATGGATGCCCTGGCCAAGGAGATTGAGGCCCAGATGGAGGCAGAAAGTCTCGCCGGACCCAATGATGTGAATTATGCCGTCTCCTATGATCCTGAAAACAGCCGTTTCAATATCAGGGAGGACGGTACCAGCCTGAATGAACTCAATGTCCTCTGGAGTGCTTCTTCAGCGACTTCAACCCTTGGTTTTTATCCCCAGGACGACGCCATAACATATCCGGTAAGTGATACGGCTGTTCAATTTGAAATCACCATTGATGATACCAATAATATTATGGCGTTTGAAGAGATCAATGGAGGGGTGACCCGCAAACTCAATGCCGTTGTTCCAAAAGGTACTTACAAAACCGCTGCAGATCTTGAGGCTGCGGTTGAGACGGCCATGAATGAAGTCTCTGCTGCTTCGGGAAATTCCACGACCTATGATTTCACCTATGATCCTGCTGCCCAAAAATTTGGTATTCAGGAGACAGGCGGGGTGCTGGCCGGGTTTAATTTTCGACGGGAAACCGGCAGTGGCACAACTCCCGATCCCTCCATTGCTGATACCCTTGGGTTTACCGCAAATGCCGTTGGTGGCGGTATCGGGGCGCCTTATCTCAGTAATACAGCCCCGGTGCTCATGACCTTTGACGCTGATAGTAACAAGATCGATTTCCGGGAGACAAGTATAGATGGCACTCGTTCCGGACAGCAGACGATTGAAATTCCTCCTGGGGATTATACCGATCTTGCTGATGTGGCCTTTGAGATAGAAAAAGCCATGGGAATCGCATCACCCAATGGTGTGAAATACGCTGTCTCCTATGATACCAATGCAGACAAGTTCATGATCAAGGGCAGCGATGCCAGCATAAAATCCTTTACACTTCTTTGGGGTTCAGGTGACAATGCAGATCAGCAGGTTGGAAAAAAGCTGGGATTTTATGGGGATGATAAAGTCTCTTTTTCTGAAAGCGATGAGCAGGTTGTTAATATTAAAATAGAGAATGATATTAATAATAAAATCGATTTTAAGGAGATCACCAAGGGCGACAAGGGGCTTGAGGTGGGAGAGCTTACCGCATCCATCAAAGCAAAAACATACACCAGCATGTCCGAACTCGGGCAAGAGGTTGAAAAGGCCCTTGAAGCAGAATCCCGGGAAAATGGCAACCGAATCGATTATTCTGTAACCTGGGACTCCTATACAAAAAAGTTCGCCATCAAGGAGAACGGTACAGAGCTTGAAAAGTTTCAGCTCCAATGGCAGACAGGGGATAATGCCCCCCTTTCTGAAGGGGGGAACGGCAAGAGCATTGGTTCTATTCTGGGGTTTGATGCTTCAGATGACATAGAGACTCCTGTTGAAAGCTCAAGGGAAGTTGAGTGGGGAATCTTCAACACATTAAATGATCTGAACCAATACCTTGCTGACAACGATGTGGATGGCATCGAAAGAACCCTTGGACGGATAGAGACCAATTATGACAACATGACCTCCAGGATTGTGGATGTCGGTGTGAAATACAAGCGCCTTCAGATAAGGGATATAATGACAACCGAGGTCAATTTGAGCCTGACAGAGAGAAGATCCGACATAGAGGATGCCGACATTGTTGAAGCCCTCATGAACCTTAAATCCATTGAAACGGCCTATGAGGCCTCCTTGAGTTCAACCTCTAAGATCATGAAATTAAGTCTTGTGGATTATTTATAAAGGATAGAGAGCATATGCTGGTTCTGAGCCGAAAGGTGGCGGAAAAGATTAAAATAGGAGACAACATTGTTGTCAGCATTCTTGGAATTGAGGGTGGCGGTGTAAAAATTGGTATTGATGCTCCAAGGGATATAGCGATTTTTCGTATGGAGATCCTGGAGCAGGTACGGAAAGAGAATATTGAATCTGTAGCAAAGAACATGACAGATATTGCAGAGGCCGCAGAGCTGATTCAAAAGAGATTTTCCAAGGAGTAGAGAGATTGAAGATAGATACCAGAAAATTCGGTGAAATAGAAATTGATGAAACAAAGATCCTTACCATGCCCGATGGGCTCCCAGGGTTTCCCGGCTTTGAACGTTTTGTTCTTCTTGAAGATCCTAAAACAGTCCCGTTCTGTTGGTTTCAGTCCCTTGAGGAACCCAATATTGCACTCATTGTAATGAATCCGTTTCAATTTATGCCGGATTATAAGCTGGATCTGGATGGTTTTATTGCTGCTAAGGAATGGAAAGGGGTTAAAACTGAGGAGTTGCAGATCTATGTGGTGGTCAATATATCCGAAGGTGAAAAGGGAAAGAAAATAACAGCGAATTTACTGGGGCCCCTGGTGATAAATTCTAAAACGAATGAAGTTTTTCAGGTGGTGATCCCAGACTCTATCTATTCGTATCAGCACAATATCCTGGAAGCGTCCTAGACCAGGCTGTTCATTTTGTGATGGGGGGCCCTATTGCAGGGCCCTTCTCTCAAACCAGAGTGTTTTTATACGCTTTTGTCAAAGATAAGACCTGTGAGTTCTTCCATCTTCTCTTTTAACTGCAGCATCTCTTCCGAGGGGATCTGTTTGATAACGTCCCCGGTCTCTCTGTTTTTTATCTCCACAACCAATGTCCGATTCGGGTCGTCACGCATGGAAAATCCAATATTGGTCTGGAGATCATCCATATATTCATTCAGTTCTTCCGTTAAATCTTTAACCGCTTCAGCAGACAGGGAGTCCTCTTTCTGCTCCTTGGCCTTGCCTGCCGGATTAAGGTTCTCAACAGGTTGCAGGGCTTGAATTTTATCCGTTTTATCCATGGCGTCTTTGACGGGGGAAGGCATGGACGTTGACTCCTGTACCTTTACTGCGACACCTGTATTTAGATTGCGTAAGTCCATGAAGACCTCCTTCTATTTTGTAAGGCTTATAACTTTGGGTTTATTGACGAGACCTGCAGGTGAACCATAGGAACCGATGGCCTGTTTTCCCTTTGAAATCTGCTTCATGCTGTTTCGGATTTTTTCTCTGTAAGTGGTCACTTTGACTTCCAGCGCATTGTTCTGGTCGAGCAAGGTCGTGATACGATTATTTAAAAAGAGCATCATTGATTTCGCATCCGTATGGGGTTCGATCTCTGCCATGGTGATAAAATGGCTGATGCTATTTTTTAAATTGTTAACTTCGGTATCGCGTTCGGCACTCTGTTTTTCAAGATCCGGCATTGAGTCGTTGTTAAAGGATTCAAGGTGACTCGAATGGAGATCATCCAGCCTCTTTAGTGTCTTTTTAATCTGTATGAATTCTTTTTCCATGGTCAAGTCCTGTGGTCTGTCTGCTAAACGGCAAAGGAATGGAAGTCGTTTTTTGCATTGGGCGCTCCATAGCCTCTTGACACGGGGGGCTTCTTGGGGGAAGTCCCTTTTGCCATCACATCATTTTCCCATATCTGGGTCAGTTTTGAAATGTATGCTTCACTACGGTCAATAATCTCGGTGTTATTGTCCAGGGAGACTTTGGGAAGTTCCACAAGGATGGCTGTATAGAGATTGGTTAGAAACTGCGAGACCTCATCGTTTGCATTCGGGTCTACGGATGCATTCAGTTCAGAAATTATTGCGATGGCCTTGCTGAGGTTTTCCCCTCTTTTCTTTACGTTTCCCTCTTCAATCCCTTCCCTGGCAAGCCTGAGACGCTTAATGGCGCCTTTGTAAAGCAAGAGTATCAACTGTTTGGGATCCATGCCTTCATAATGATTATTTAGATATTTGCTTACTTGAGAGTTGGCAACCATTGCTTCTCCTTAGATTGGTTCAGTTGTAATCGTTCATATCGAAAGTTCGACATCTTCTGCTTTTTTCTTAAGGTTATTATCAAACCCGGTCTCTTACTTTATCAGTCCTCTTTGTTGAATGAGTCAATCATTGATGTCAGCGCTTTTGATTGCGAATTAATCGTACTTATATAGCTGTCAAGTTTTGCAAAGGTTTTAGCCATGGTTTCATATTTCTTGTTCAGACGTTCGGTGGAGGTCTCAATATCCTTGTCAAGTCTTGTTATCCTGGTTTTTGCGGCGCTTTGCTCCGTTGCAACGACTCCATGGGAACTGACCATGTCCAGCAGGCTGTCATTAATGGTATCTCCCAGGCCTTTGGTGCCTGTCTCCAGGTCCCTGAGAAACAGTGAGCCTATGGCATCGGGATCTGAAGCGATGGCGGTGTCAAGCTTCTTTTCATCAAGGGTGACGGTGCCATCCCTGTTGATCTCAAGCCCTATATCAAAAAGGCTTGTATAGTCGGAACCGGTATCGATGGTTGTGCCCAGCAGGGTTTTGAGATCGGAGATCATTCTTTTCATGCTGGTTGAACCTGCCAGGGAATTTTTTTCGCTCTCTTCCTTTTCGGAGTCCTTTTCGGAGTCTTCTTTCGGTACGGTGAGGTCCGACATGAGATCGTTAAACTTGTCTACAAGGGAGACGATGTTTTCCTTCACATTCTCCATGTCTTTCTTGATGGTTACCGTGCTCTCTCCGGTCTTTTTGAAATTCAGGGTGACTCCGGGGATCACATCGCTTATTCCGTCGTTGGTTTGCCGCTGGTACAGTATCCCGTTGAGGGTAAATGTGGAATTGAGGGAAGCGCCACCTGCACCGGACACTTCATCCATGGCAAGGCTGGGGGAGATGGTGATCCGGCTTTCTTCCCCCGTGTCATTGGCTGTAAGGGTCATCCGGTAGGGGTCTGTTGTGTCTCCGGTATTTACGATTGCAGCGGTGACACCCGGGTTGCCCGATGCGGCGTTTATCTGGTTCACCGCGTTCTCGTAGGTTGCCCCCGGAGCGAGGCTCAAATACATGGGGGTTGAACCGTCTGCCTGGCCTATGGAGATTAGTGTGTCCGCTTCAACATAGCTGAATCCTGCAACACTTATTTCCGAATCGGCGCTGGTGCCCCCGGATTTGGCTGAGAGGCGTATGTAATATTCGTCATCGCTGTTCAACGCCACTGAGGCTGTTACCAGCTGATTGCCGTCGGCGTCCTTGTTGGCCGAAGAGGTGTTGACCGCTTCTGCAATTTCAGTCAGGCTCATTCCTGAAGTAAGGTCAATATCTATGGCTGTGGGGGTTGCGGGTTCACCGTAGGAGATGCTCATGGTTTCGTTAACGGTTGTTACGGCAGCGTCAGCATCTGTTATCCCGGTTACAGGTTCAGCCGTTAGTAACTCACTCGGTTTTGCAAACCCCGGGGTCTGCCAGGAATTGCGCTGGGCCTTCTGGGTTACGTCAAGGCTGAAAGAGGCTTCTGCAATACCGTCGTTTACCGTTGCCGTAAGAATGTCTTCATCTGAGACCGACACACTGTTTTCCATGAAGTTTGACTGCAGGGAGAGGTTGAGGGCATCTGTTTTCATGGCAAAGAGCTTTGCATTGATACCTTTATAATCGTCCACCTGATTCTCGAGCTCGGTTTTTTTATTCTTCTTAACTGTAATCTGGCCCTGGTCGACTTCCCTGAGCTTATCCAGAATGTCCTGAAGTTCGAGTCCCGACCCTAATCCCATTGATGTAATCGAGCCTGTTGCCATGGTGCCCCTCCATATTAATTGCCACTGTTCTATAATAGATGAATGATAGTTGTGCGTCTCATTCTTTTATAACATATTCTGATTGAAATAATTATCGGATAATAGATGAAAAACCTGAGGGAAAAGATTTGAAAGGGTTTTTATGAAAAACTTTTTAAGTTCTTTTTCCGGGTGTCGATACATACCTTATCAGCAACAAACGCTCGGACATGGATTTCCCATGTCAATTTAAAAAATAGGGAACGGATTCCCTATCAACATTCTCAAGGAGGATACACCATGGCTTTAAGAATAAACACAAACGTTGCAGCATTAAACGCTCACAAAAACATGATCAAAACCGATAACGCCCTTTCTGAGTCCCTTGGACGGCTGTCAAGCGGCCTGAGGATCAATAAGGCAGCAGACGATGCTTCCGGTATGGCCATTGCCGATTCATTGCGCTCACAGAGTTTAGGTCTTGGTCAGGCAATCAGGAACGGAAATGATGGTGTCTCCATCGTGCAGACAGCTGATGCTGCACTGGAAGAGTCCATCAATATCGTAAACACTATTAAGACCAAAGCGATCCAGGCTGCCCAGGACGGACAGACCACGGATTCCAGAAAGGCGATCCAGGCAGATATCACCAAGCTCACGGATGAGCTTGACACCATTGCAAAGACCACCTCATTCAATAATCAGAAGCTTCTTTCCGGTAACTTTACCAACAAGAAGTTTCAGATGGGTGCCTATGCCGGTGAAACCATTGATATCTCAATTGCATCCACCGAGGCCAATAAGATTGGTCATGTCACCACCTCCAACCTGACCTTTGGTGGTGAGGGAATGACAGAGCTCAACGTGTTCAGTTCCTCCCAGAACAAGAACTACACCCTGAACGAGATCGAACTCTCCTATGACAACACTTCTGAGCACGGTGTGGGTGCTGTTGCGGATAGTATCAACAGGTTGAGTGATGTTCTGGGTATCAGTGCCACCGCCGTAGTGGAGACCTCCACCGAATCGGCCGTTGCAGCAGGAACCACGAGTAGTGATTTCGCCATTAACGGTGTAACCATCGGTGCCGTTTCTGTGGAGAAAAACGATGCTGACGGTGCCCTGGCTGCCGAAATCAATAAGAAGACCTCTGAGCATGGGGTTGTCGCGTCTGTGGATGTATCCGGAGTCCTTACACTGAACTCATCCGATGGCCGGGCCATCGAGATTACCCAGAGTGCCGATACTACTGCAGTTCTCGGTGGGACAGAGAAGATGTCTACCTTTGGTAAGGTGGAGCTGCGCCAGGAAGGTACCGGTGAGATCCTTATCACTGATGTCAATCCTTCAGGTGGAATCGCAGTTTCTTCAGAAGATGGATCCATTACCGTTGGCGCCATTGCAGCCTCAGCGGAGGGTTTTACCCTTTCCGACGGTTCCCAGCTTGTTGATTCGACTCTGGCCTCTGGAACTGTTGTTCAGGGATCATTTACCACTTCTGGTGCTGTCGCCGCCGTTGGTGACGATAACAACCTTATTGCCGCAGGTTCAACCCTGGCTCAGGGGTCTGTGATCGGTTCAGGTACAGTCCTGACTGGTGATGTGAAATTGAACGCTAATACAGCGGCTATGGGGGCTGGAACCAACGCTATCGCTACCGGAAGTGTGTTAAAGGGTGGTGCTGCTAATGTAATTGCCAGTGGCTCAATCTTCGAGGGTGATGTCTCAACCGCCTTTTCAGGTGGTGCCGTTACCGTGAGTGGCGGTAAGACCTACGTCACAACGAGTACTGATATCAAGGCATCGCAGTCTTTGACATTGACAGCAGATGCCACATTGGGTGAGGGTTCTGTTATTCTTGCAGACAGTGTTCTTAAGGCCGGCAGTCAGATTGACGAGACTGTTACAACAAAGGGAACCACCACTCTTGATGGAGATATGGTCAGTAAAAATGGTTCAACCCTGGCCACAGGCAGTGTCCTTGAGAACGGTTCTTATCTGGGTACAAGGCAGCTGTCAGGTGATGGTACTGTAAGCGGTTCCATGGATCTTAAGGCCGGGAGTGCTCTCGGGGCCGGAACAAAGGTTGCCAATGGATCCTCGCTGGGAAATACAACAACATTGAGTGCAGACTTGACCGTGTCTGATGATGCAGATATGTTGCTGACAGCTACTTCTAGTATCGCTTCTGGATCTACCTTGGCCGCCGGTACCTTGCTGACCAATGATATTGTGACAAAAGGTGGAAAAACATATGCAGCCGGTACTACACTCGAATTTGATGTAGTTACCTCCGGAGCTAACGCTCTTACCGAAGATATGGTCATTGAGGGTGGTTCCATACTCCAGGATACTTCGACTTTGGCTGTCAACGATGCCGTTATTTCAAGCACCGTGGAATCCGACGTTGACGATGGGGTCTCCTATCGTCTCGCCGACATTGACGTTACTACCCAGGAAGGTGCTCAGGTGGGCATTGCTGTTGCTGATGCTGCCCTGAAGAGTCTTGATAAGGTCCGGTCCGATCTTGGTTCCGTCCAGAACCAGCTGACTTCGACCATTGCCAACATCTCAACAACCAAGGTGAACGTAGCTGCTGCGGAATCTTCAATCCGTGACGTTGACTTTGCTGAGGAGTCTGCAAACTTTACCAAGATGCAGGTTCTGAGCCAGGCTGGTGCATTTGCAATGTCCCAGGCCAATTCAAGTTCTCAGAACGTAATGAGCCTTCTCAGGTAATTTTAAGCCATAGTAAGTAGAACCAGATTATGGGGCAACAGCTGTAAAAGGCTGCTGCCCCATTTTTTTTTACTAAGGCAGGTTTGACCAGGCTCACATAAATAATAAAAAAAATTTTAACCCTTTGGGTGAGCAGCGTTTTCAGGTTATAAGGGGGGCAGTACTTGATTGAGTGTTGCCGGGTTGGTAAAAAAAACAGGGAGAAAAATAAGTGGGTTTACAAAACAAGCGGGTTATAGTGACCGGAGCCGATGGTTTTATCGGATCACATTTGGTTGAGATGCTGGTTAAATCGGGTGCCAGGGTCCGTGCCCTGAGTCTATACAACTCCTTTAATAACTGGGGTTGGCTGGAGGATCTTGGCTGTTTGGATGATATTGAAGTTGTTTCCGGAGATGTCCGTGATCCCCATTTCTGTAAAGAGATCACGCGGGATATGGATGTTGTTTTTCACCTTGCCGCATTGATTGCGATTCCCTATTCCTATATTGCTCCGGACAGCTATGTTGATACCAATATCAAAGGAACCTTGAATATCTGCCAGGCTGCAAAGGAAAACGGGTGTGAACGTGTTATTCACACATCCACATCGGAGGTCTACGGCACGGCACAATATGTTCCCATTGATGAAAAACATCCGTTGCAGCCCCAGTCCCCCTATTCAGCAACGAAGATCGGGGCGGATCAGATGGCCTTGAGCTTTTATCTTACCTTTGGTTTGCCTGTAACCGTTGCAAGGCCTTTTAATACCTATGGTCCCCGGCAAAGTGCCCGTGCCGTTATCCCCACCATCATAGGCCAGATTGCCGTAGGGAAAAAAGAGATCAAACTGGGTGATTTAACCCCCACCCGTGATTTTAACTATGTCCTTGATACCTGCCGGGGATTCATCAGTCTGGCAGAGTCTGACAACACTCTTGGGGAGGTTGTAAACATCGGGTCCGGGGTTGAAATATCTGTGGGCGATACGCTGGATATGATCAAGAATCTGATGAATTCCGATGTTAAATTTATCACGGATGAACAAAGGTTGCGGCCGGAAAAGTCCGAGGTGTTCCGATTGTGCTGTGATAATAGCAAAATAAAGAGATTAACCGGATTTACTCCTGAATATTCTTTGGAAAAGGGGTTGAAAAAGACCATTGACTGGTTTTTAGATTCAGGAAATCTTTCACGCTATAAGATAGATATTTACAATGTATAGTGAGCTTATAACCTTCATAAGGAGATGGTATCTCACAGATGATTTTATTCCCCTCCATGAACCCCGGTTCAAAAAGACAGACCGGGAGTATGTCCTGGATGCCATCGATTCAACCTTTGTGTCAAGTGTTGGGGAGTATGTCAACCGGTTTGAACGTGAACTTGCCGCCTATCTTGGCGCCCGGCGTGCCGTTGTTACGGTCAATGGCACTGCGGCCCTTGGGGTTGCCCTTGGCCTTGCCGGGGTGAAGGCCGGGGATGAAGTCATTACCCAGCCTTTGACCTTTGTGGCAACCGCAAATGCCATAGCCCACAATAATGCAACCCCGGTATTTGTTGATGTCAACCTTGATACCCTGGGGCTCTGCCCCGATGCCCTGGAAGCGTTCCTTGATCGGAATGGCGAGCAAAGGGGGAAACAAACCTTTAACAAAACAACGGGAAGACCCATTTCCGCTATTGTTCCCATGCACACTTTTGGGCATCCATGCCGGATGGACCGGCTGGTGGCGCTTGCAGACCAATGGAATATTCCAATTGTGGAAGATGCGGCAGAGTCCCTTGGGTCCAGTTTCCTGTCCCACCATTGCGGAACCTTTGGTCAACTCGGTGTTTTAAGCTTTAATGGCAACAAGACAATCACCTGTGGCGGGGGGGGGGCCATTGTCACCAACGATGATAAACTTGCAGACAGGGCCAAACATCTTACCACCACTGCAAAGCTTGACCACCCGTGGGAATATGTCCATGATGAAATCGGCTACAATTACAGAATGCCCAACTTAAATGCAGCCCTTGCATGTGCACAGCTTGGGCAGTTGGATGGGATCTTAAAAGACAAACGCAAACTTGCCACCGCCTATTCAGATTTCTTCAAAGGCGTCTCCTGGTGCGATTATTTCAGTGAACCCCGGGGGTGTACCAGTAATTATTGGTTGAACGCCGTGATCACAAAGGATAAAGATCAGCGGGATGCCCTTTTGAAGGCCACAAATGATTCCGGCATAATGACAAGGCCCATATGGCAATTAATGCCTGATCTTAAGATGTACCAGGGGTGTCAGAGGGGACGTTTGAAAAATGCCCGCTGGCTCCAGGAGCGGATCGTAAATTTGCCAAGCAGTGCGAGGATAGATGTCTGACAAAGAGATCATTCTCCTTGGGGGGGGCGGCCATTGCCGTTCATGCATTGATGTGATTGAACAGGGCGGCCTTTTCAAGATTGCAGGCGTGGTGGAACAGCCGGGAGCGAGCAAGGCAGATGCCGTCCTGGGATATCCCATAATCGGGTATGACAATGAGCTTGTAATGCTCAGAAAAGAGTTTGCTCATGCCCTGGTTACCGTTGGGCAGATGGGATCGGGGGTTGTTCGGTCAAGACTTTTCCATTGTTTGAAAAAAATGGATTTTACCTTGCCTGTTGTTATCTCCCCCCTGGCCCATGTCTCAAGGCACGCATCCATTGGTGAAGGCACCATCGTCATGCACAATGCCCTTGTGAATGCCGGCGCCCATGTCGGCGTCAACTGTATTTTAAACACCTTCTCCCTTGTCGAGCATGATGCAACGGTTGGCCATGGCAGCCATCTTTCCACAGGCGCTGTTCTAAACGGGAATTCAACCCTGGGGGCCGGTTCCTTTGTTGGTTCAAATTCAACCGTTGTCAATGGGATACAGCTTCCGGATGAATATTTTTTCAAGGCCGGAGCCTTAATCGTCAGCAAGGAGGATGGAACAGCCTTGGGGGAGAATTGCCGATAATGAATTCCAGTAGAGTTTTTATCATCGCTGAGGCAGGGGTGAACCACAACGGTTCCCTGGAGATGGCAAAAAAGATGGTAAATATTGCGGCAGAGGCAGGGGCAGATGCCATCAAATTTCAGACGTTCAGGGCTGACACCCTGGTCACAAGGGATGCCCGAAAAGCCGATTACCAAATGGAATCATCCGGTTCCGGTGAAACACAGTTCGAGATGTTGAAGAAACTTGAACTCTCCGTTGAATCACACCAGGCGTTGATAGCGCATTGCCTGTTAAACCGGATCGAGTTCTTGTCGACGCCCTTTGATCTGACCACCATTGAGCTGCTGCTGAAACTTGGGGTGAATAAATGGAAAATCCCGTCCGGTGAAATTACCAATTTGCCCTATTTAAGAAAAATAGCTTCCCTTGGCCAGGAGATAATCATCTCAACGGGCATGGCCGATATCGGTGAAATCCAGGATGCCATGGATGTTTTTACAAGTTTCGGGATCTCTCCCGCCTCCATTACCGTTTTGCATTGCAGTACAGAGTATCCAACCCCCATGGAGGATGTTAACCTAAGAGCCATGGAAACAATTCAATCCGCTTTTCCGGGTGTTCATGTTGGATATTCCGATCATACCAGGGGCATTGAAATCCCGGTTGCAGCTGTTGCCATGGGGGCCGCAATTATTGAAAAACATTTCACCCTGGACAGAACGCTTCCCGGCCCGGATCACAGGGCGT
Source organism: Desulfobacterium sp. (assembly GCA_030145245.1). Lineage (GTDB taxonomy): Bacteria > Desulfobacterota > Desulfobacteria > Desulfobacterales > Desulfobacteraceae > Desulforapulum. The sequence continues at coordinate 93,306 of JAQYWC010000033.1, read as the reverse complement.
CATTGGAGCCTGTTGAATTGACCGCCATGGTCAAAGCCGTCAGAAATGTGGAATCGGCCCTTGGAGATGGCATTAAAAAGCCAACACCTTCAGAGTTAAAAAATAAACCCATTGTTCGCAAGAGCATTGTTGCTGCCCGCCCCATTTATGCCGGGGAAAAATTCACCAGCACAAATTTAACGGTTAAACGTCCCGGGACCGGCGTTAGTCCCATGCTGTGGGATACTGTTGTTGGGAAAAGAGCCGTAAGAAAATATGGCAGGGATGAACCCATTGATGCGTAAAATCTGTGTCTTTACATCGACCAGGGCGGACTACGGCCTTTTAAAAAATTTAATCAGGGAGATCTCCTGCTCTGCCCAATTGCATCTACAGCTTTTGGTAAGCGGCAGTCATCTGGTAGGTGAGCAGGGGATGACCATTGAAGAGATCCGAAGGGATGGATTTGAACCCGACCGTTGTGTGGACATAGAGCTTACGGATGATTCTCCGGAGGGGATATGTCGTTCCATGGGCATTGCCATTGCAGGGTATGGGAAATTTTTCGTGGAATTTGATCCAGATATAGTGGTGGTCCTTGGAGACAGATCTGAGGCGTTTTGCTGCGCTTCGGCCGCCCAGATATGTCGTATCCCGATTGCTCATATTCATGGGGGCGAAACAACCCAAGGGGCCGTAGATGAGGCCTTTCGCCACTGTATTACTAAAATGGCCCATCTTCATTTTCCCTGTTGTGAGGAGTATAAACGCAGAATTGTTCAGCTGGGTGAGTGTGCGGAGAAGGTACATAATGTGGGGGCTTTGGGGGTTGAAAATATCAGAACAACCCAATTGATGGACCGGCTTGGGTTGGAAAGAGCCATTGGATTTAAACTGGACAGGCCGTTTTTTCTGATCACCTTTCATCCGGTAACTTTGGAAAATAGAACCTCACAAGACCAGGTTGCAGAACTGCTTGTTGCCCTTGATGAATATTCTGATCATAAACTTATTTTTACCGGGGCAAACGCAGATACAGATGGTCGTATCATAAATAAAATCCTTGATGAATTCGTTGCAACGCATTCCCACCGCTGCCTGAAGACCCCATCCCTTGGATATCTCAGATATCTATCCGCCATGCAATTTTGTGATGCCGTTATAGGTAACAGTTCCAGCGGTATTCTTGAGGCGCCGGTTTTTAAGGTGCCGACCATTAATATCGGGGATCGGCAAAAGGGCAGACTCAGGACTCCCAGTATTGTTGATTGTGAGCCAACAAGAAAATCTATCCTGGCAGCACTTTATCTTATTTGTTCAATGGATTTTAAGTCGAATCTTGAAAACATGGAGATACCCCATGAAAAAGATGGCACTGCTAAAAAGATCAAGAAAATTATAGAAACCGCCGATTTTACGAATGTATTGAAAAAAAAATTCGTTGATTATGGGTCAGATGGAATATTTGAGCCTAAAGAAAAATGATCTATCATAAAGCAGGTGAAACAGTATGAAAAATATAATGGTTCCTTCTCATATTTCCATTAAAAAAGCCATGGAGTATCTGGACGAAACGGCTGAAAAAGTTCTTCTGGTTGTGGATGATGATCAAAGGCTGATTGGTGCCTTGACAGATGGAGATATCAGACGTCACATCCTGAGAGAGCAGAATCTTATTGATTCCATTGAAAAGGCATACAATCGAGATCCTTTTTTTGTGTTTCAGGAAAATTTTGATTTGGTAAAGGTAAAGGGAATTTTTACTGAAAATATAATCAGCCTAATCCCCATCCTGGACCGAGATAGAAAAGTGGTCGATTATATAACCTGGGAAAAGGCGTTTGGGAACGATAAAGAAGTAGAAAAGCAGAAGATTGAAGCGCCGGTTGTTATCATGGCTGGTGGCAAGGGAACCCGGCTTAAACCCTTCACCACTGTTCTGCCCAAACCCCTTATCCCGGTTGGTGATAAGACCGTTATGGATCATATCATAGACAGATTCAGAGCCCATGGAATAGGTTCTTATTATTTGACGGTAAATCATATGTCTAAAATAATCAGGGCCTATTTTGAAGAGAAAAATCCGGACTATACCATAGGCTTTGTCAAGGAGGAGGAACCTCGGGGTACTGCAGGTAGCCTTCAGTTGCTCAAGGATAAACTGAACACCCCATTTTTTGTCTCTAACTGTGATATTATCATCGAAGCTGATTACTCTGATCTTTATGAATTTCATACAAAGGGATGCTATGATCTTACCTTGGTTGCAGCAGCCAAACAGTTCAATATCCCCTATGGAATATGTGAATTAAAGGAAAACGGCAATTTAAAGGGTATCCAGGAGAAACCCGAATACAACTTTTTGGTGAATACAGGTCTTTATGTGCTTAATCCTGATGTGCTCGAGCTGATACCTGACAGTGGAATGTTCCATATGACCCATTTGATAGATAGGGTCAAGGAGGAGGGCGGCACCGTTGGGGTTTACCCGGTAAGCGAAAAATCATGGATAGATATTGGCCAGTGGGAGGAGTATCGCCGATCACTAAAGCAGTTGAGTGTGTTCAATGATTAATGGAAAATCTGTTTTAGCTATAATTCCTGCCCGGGGGGGCTCCAAGGGGGTACCCGGGAAGAATATCCTTGAACTTGGAGGCAAACCCCTTGTTGCATGGTCAATAGAAGCGGGTAAGCGATCAAAATATATCGATAGATTAATTCTCTCCTCTGACGATGCAAAAATAGTCAGTGTGGCAAAGAAATGGGGATGCGAAGTACCCTTTCTCCGTCCTGCTGAACTTGCACAGGATAAAACCCCTGGAATTGCACCCGTGCTCCACGCCATGGAAACCTTGAACGAGAAATATGATTACGTGGTTTTATTGCAACCGACCTCACCTTTCAGAACCGTCATGGATATAGATGGATGTATTGAACTCTGCTGTGAAAATGATTCGCCATGCTGTGTTTCGGTGGCAGAAACTTCTGAAAATCCATATTGGATGTTTACCGTGGCTGAAGACCACAGGATGATTCCTATGATGAGGACCGAAAAGGAGGTTTATCAGAGGCAGCTCCTGGCTAAATCATTTATCCTTAACGGAGCCGTTTACGTCGCTGAAACCGAGTATCTTGCCTTAAATAAAACCTTTTTAACGGATGATACCATGGCCTTTAAAATGTCCAGGGAAAACTCTTTGGATATCGATTCTAAAATGGATTTTTCATACGCAGAGTTTCTGCTTGGGAACCTGTAAACCGGCACTTGAAGGGCTTTCCCAAGGTTTGATATTACAAGTCATTATTTCAATGCCCGGCATCTGCCGGGCATTGAAACTTAAAACCATTTGTTCTTTAATTTCGGAAAAGTTTGTATCATTTTTTTCATATCATGTTTTATGAAGCCATCGAGCCATTGGCGTTGGGATTTTGATAGCTCCTTGACCCGTTGGGGGAAAATAACAACTTCAAGTTTTTCAATCGATTTTGCCCATGTTTTTAAGGCTGTTGTGAGATTTTGCGTTAGATTGTCCTGAAGAAGTTGCCGTTCATCTGGGTTCATTTTGTTGAGTTCTGATTCTTGAACAAATATGTCCAGCTTTTTATCCTGGAACGGGATTGTAAAATCGGAAAAGAAAGCCGATGGCTTTTCTAACGATCCAACAAATCGGTGGCCTGAGCCTTCCCCGCTGAAAATTTCATCTCCGGCATAAGCCATCTTTAAGCTCAGACGTCCGTTTGAATGGATTATGTTAGGTGGGAAAATTCCCCTCATCAGTGCCGAGGTGTCGTCCTGCTGTGTTATGTGAAAAAGTGCACTGTCATACGATTCATCAACGTCCAGAAAGGAAAAGAGGTCTCGCATGGTCTGAGAGATATTTTCATCCTTCATTTCTGTGAAATCAATGGTTTTAACCTGGTCCGGTTCTTTGTATATTGGGAACCCTATTTTATAGAAACAAAAAGAGCTTGAATTTGCCTCCAGGTATTGTTCAAGGGTCCCTGGATGTTTTACACTGTCAAAAATATAGGACCGGTGAAGGGTATGATTATACAGGGCTTTGGCCATATCATAGGGGTTCCTCACCATATGTATCACCTTGGTATACTCAAACTTGGGCAAAATATTTAATATCTTTTCATCGTGGATGATAATTCCCCGTAATTTATCGGACGGAACGTTTTGGTACAACCCTTTTAGCTGGTCTTCCCTGTTGTTTCTTATGAGTTCATCTGTTAAATAAAAGCTGGGTACATATAGTTCCGGATGGCAGGATGTGTACCTCCAGATGGCTTGAGTTGCAACCCTCCCAACCGATAAAATTATAAAATCCAGTTTTTGCATGGTAAAGATTCCTTTGGCCTTTTTATTTGAGTATTTTGACCTGCTTGTTTGCGCAATCCAGCAGCAGTCTGTTTTCTTGTTCCCATTTTTTGTATAGCAGCTCCCCACACCCTATGACCGAAGGTATTCCAAGTTCGCCTGCACGGATTGCCATGTGGGAGTTAATTCCACCATATTTGGTAATTAAGCCTCCAATATCGTGGGTGAACAACCAATCAAATCCCGGATCGGCAGACGGAATCATGATTATTTTGGCTTTAAGTTTCGAATTTTTCAGGTCTTGTTTGATGACTGATCCCGCAAAGGAATTTTGTGTTATAAAATTTGGATCATTAACAGGCAATTCAAAGGAATGGATCTCTTCAGCACTGGAAATAAGGGGGGGTAAATTGACGGATTGGGTTATCTTATAATTCTCTTTTCCTTCGTCGATGGATTTTTTCAAAAGTTTTTCAGGATCTTCAGCAGATGCATACAACTGTTTTATAATATTGATATCAGCAAATGACAGATCTGATGTGGAAAAACCCAGATCGTGTCCCAATTGAATGAAAAGCTTGATGGCATCACTTAAACTCTTGGTGAATATGAACTTTGCATATTCCCGGCCTTCTATGGCCCCTTTAATAAAGTTAAAAAGGCTTAAGACGTCAAGATCCAGTTTGTGGTGTTCCATCAGGCGTTCAATGCTGTTTAAAGCATCCAATCCCAAAGCAAAACTGTCATTATCCTCTCGTATCGATTCGATACTATCCCAGTTGAAATAGTCGTCAGGGGCTTCGTCATAGCGTGGTGACCTTATATCATAGGTCCCTGGACGTAAGAAACCATACTTGGATAAAAAGCCTGTGCGATTTAAAATTTTCCGGTCAGCATTCATCTGATAATTAACCGTGTCGAGTGAATTCATAAAACGTTCATACTCTTCAGATGTTATAACCTTAACCGTAACCATGGATTTTAAGAGCTGAACAGCAATGAATCCAGCCCGGGCCAGACCTGCAAAGGGAAGGGTCCCGTAACGTTTGCAATCTTCCATCAACCAGTAAATTTTTTCAATCTTGTTCAGTTCACTGTCTAATACCTTTTTTTGACGCAGTTTTAATTCTTTGATCTTTGAGATGTCTTTTTTCCATAAGCCTGTATCATTTCGGATGATTGCATTTGTTAAATTTCTAAGGCTTTCCGCAATCATGGAGCATTCATTTTTCGAGAATTCCCCTTTTTTATTTAATTGCGTTAACCGATTTTCAATATCCAATGAATAACAGGAGAAAACGATTTCAAACTCTACTTTGTCATGGTGATTGGGGTGCGCGCATAATTGGTTGAGATAATAGCTGACAAGTTTGGATGCAACATCATCCGGCAGATCTGCTGGAATGAAAGAATTAAAGCTCACACGGACATCGATATAGGGCAATCCTTTCAGGTTTATGAGCAGGGGAAAGCTTCGCAGATTTCTATACCCATAATTATCCCTTTGATAGGCCCAGATGTTGTCTGTTATCAGCTCCTTGTACAGGGAGAGGGCCAAAGGCCTGGGGCGTACCCCTATGATCTCAGCAGGATTCCAGTCCGGCATGATACCTAAAACGGTTCTCTCTCCCAAGAGATAAGGGTGGGGCTTTAAAATGGATTTTATTTTATGCTCAATCTGCTGCAATGCCAGTTTCTGGTTGTTGTCAGAGATAAGAGCGGCCTTTGGAATGATAAGAGGACGTATTTGCAATAGGTGTAAAATATCGTTTTGGTCAACTGCAAATTCAATATCAAGGCTGTCATTATTAAAAAAAGACTCCAGTTCCCGTGTCATTTCAAATAATTTATTTTTCCACTTATTCAATTTTGTATTTGAATGTTTTGAGTGGTAGAATGTGTGTAAATTATTTGACTGTCCTGAGGTTACAGAGTCTGTTTGCCCTGAAAAATCATCATAGTTGACCACGTCATATGGTGCCCCATTGTTCGGGTCCCGGGTGAAAACAACTCCGCTTACTTTCACATTCTGGAGCATGGGTTGAATGAAAACCTGGTCGTTGGGGTTCTTTTCTACAAAAGAGGCAATAACCGTTTTAACGGCATCCACTAAATTTTCAAACCCATTTACGTTTGTTACAGAACAATAGTGGCCTGCCTTTGATTCCGTTTCCGTATCTTCTGAGATGGCACTGCTTCTGACTATTGTGGGGTTTTTCAGCCAGGATTCTATTGGATTTTCAAGCAGAGTCGTTCCATGTTCAAGCCATTGCTCAACGGTGAACCTCAATTGAGGAAGGATCGTGGCGGTTGTGATTATTGTTTCTATTTCGGCAAGGGTTTCAGCTTTGCTCTTAAAAACATGGGCCATTGCACTCTCCTTTATCCGGCGGTATGTTCCAGTATTCTGTCAACTAATATCTTGGGTTGAACGGTGCCGTCATTAATAAGTACAAGGTCAGGAGAATCAGGCTCTTCAATTGGGAGATCCAGACCGACAACCTCTTTTTGTGCCGAACTGTACAACTGCTTCTGGTCCCGTTCAAATAATACTTCCATGGGCACTTTGATATATATTTCCTGATACTTTTCTATGTTCCCACGATTCCACTCTCTAACATCATGGAACATTGAAATCGTAGCGCATATAACGTCCAGCCCCTGTTGGGTTAACATGTTGCACAATCTTGAGTAACACATGGCAAGATCTTTGCGCTCTTCAAGGGAATACATCTCTTTTGCATCAAGAACTTCCCTCAGTATGTCACCATCAAGGTATACCGTGTTCCCTTTGCATTCCTTGAAATGCTTGTACAATAGCCTGCCTAAGGTTGTCTTTCCCGAACCTGCTAACCCTGTAATCCAGTAGCAGGTTCCATTTGATCTGCTTTGCATAGGTTTCGTCCGCTTCCTTTGCATTTTATGTCGTTGGAGTTTTATTTTTTTTGTGCTATCCAGGCACATGTCGTATAGCTGGCTTCTATGAAATCCGTCGATGCAATTCTCTCTTTGATGTAATCAAGGAAAATTTTAAATCGTTCCGGCCCGGCCTGAACCCGGATATCATTTACCGACTCCCACAGACCAATGTACCGTTCTGTGCTCTGTTTCTCTTTGTGACGTCCTTCCAGATAGAGGACATCACTGAAAAATGGCGTGGCTGAAAGTTTGTCCATGAGGCCATCGCAAAATTCAGAGCGTCCAGAAGATACCCTTTTAAGGTCAGGGGCTATTTCCTTAAGCTTGTTTTCTATTTCGACTAAAAGTGGGTTCTTTTCAAGTAAACGTGGATTCCACAGGGCCACAAAATACCCACCAGGTTTCAGAATTCGATTAAATTCTTTTATAGCACGGTCGAAATCAGGCCAGTGAAAAGATGATGCCATTGAGACAAGATCTGCTGAATTGTCCTTTAAACCCGTATCTTCCGCGCTGTTATTGACCCATTGGATCTCAGAATTGTTTTTATTCTGTTTTCCAAATTCAAGCATGCTTGAATTTGGTTCAACAGCAATGGCATTGCAACCTTTCTCTGCTATCATTCGTGTCCATATACCAGTGCCGGCGCCTACATCTACAAAATCAATGTCTTCATGTTTTTTACCACATAGACCCAGAATAGCATCCCTGACAAAAGTGGAGTAACCCGGACGGTATTTCGAATAGTTCTCGGCTAACTGACTAAAATCACCATGTTTCATAAAAATGTATTCCATATAAATTTGAGTTGTTTTAATTCGAAGAAAGGAAATGTGTTAATACAACATTATCCAATCCAAAAAATGATCAGTATCTCCAGTCATGTTCCCATGACTTACCTTTTTCTCCATTGCTTTTCAGCTCTTTTTCATAACAGATTAAATCTGTTTCACTATCCACTTCGCACCATTTTCCTGATACCGGTACGACATTTATTTGAATTTTCTTTTTAAGAAGTTCTTTTAACAGTGCTGTCATATCAAGTTTGTCAATTTGGGCGGTCGGCATATCTTCCATAAGGCTTGTGATCTGCTCCCATCCGGCCGGTGTTATTTTTATGAGTCCCATGTATTGACCTGATATTTCATCAATATGGTTGGCCCTGTTCCCAATTTCTAATAATAATCCATTTTGCTGTTTGAACGTTTCAGCGTCTGAAAGTGGATTTTTGAAACGAAGCTTCCATAGTGTGTTCCACTGGGTATCGTAGGTTATGCAAATATCTCCCTGTGTCTTTCGGATTTGACGAATATGGTCAGGGTGATAAAGAATGTCTGAGTAGGCTACGACACACTCAACCTTTTGAAGAAGTGATGACGCGCACATCAGGGTCTTTACCATATTGGTTTCTGCCCATCTGTTATTTTCAAGGGTTTTAAAATTTCCCTTAATCCGGTCTGCCTTATACCCCCTTACAATTGTAATGTTGTGAATGCCTGAATCTTTAAGGGCGGAAATCTGCCAGTCTAAAAGGCTTTTTCCCGCAATCTTTACCAGGCATTTGGGCTGTTGGTCCGTTAAATCTTTCATGCGCGAGCCACGGCCGGCAGCAAGGATGATGGCATTGATCTTTTTTTCTATATCCATTTTTTTAAAAACTCTTTTATTAGAAGTTTGTCAAACCCATTTATATCTTCGTCACGTTCCGGGTGCCACTGAAGTCCAAGCAATGGCAGGTTCATTGAAAAAACCCCTTCAATAAACCCATCCTCGCTTACAGCAAAAGGCGTTAATTCACTGGCAAGCTGATCCTCTTTAATACCCCAGTCATGAAAAGAGTTTACAGAAAGAGTTGCCTGGCTGGGAATTGAAAAAGGCGAACCCTGTAATATCTGAACCATGTGCCTGTTGTTTACATGAATATTTGCATTGCACCGGGTCAATTTGCCTTTGAAATAGTGCTGGAGAAATTGAATTCCCCTGCAAATCCCCAAAATGGGAAGCCTTTTTGTCATGGCATGATCCAGAATCGCCTTTTCCGTATTATCCCTCGACGGGGTCGTTCCGATGTCATTCCCACCTGTAATAATGATGGCATTCAATTCCCATTCTTCAAGAAAGGGTACAATATCACTGCCCATATTAGGAAGAGGTATCCATAAATCATCGGGAAAGAGTGATTTCATAAAGAATCGCCAGTCATGGGCAAGGGCATCTCTTGGTTCATGATAACCCGTTGCATTTACTGTTCGCATTGTTAACCCGAATCGTTTCCTGTAATCGTTCATTTTTATAAATATGGATACCTTAAAATCTTTAATCGATTGTTGTTCTGTGCCAAGCCAAGCCAAGCCTGGCTGTTATTGGTTGTTTACCGGTGAAGCATCACGCTTTTGCAATTCTAATTTAAGCTGCTCATAGGCGGCTTTGGCCGCCTCAAGTTGACCTGTGTTCATGTAGCAGTCCCCAATTTTTTTAAGGATCTGGATGTTGTCGGGAAGACGTACGAAACAACGTTCATAGGCCAGGATGGCATCTTCACTTTGTCCGTTGGCCATTAAGGTGTCACCGATGGTCTCCCAGTAGGTGGCAAATTTATTGTCCAGGGAGATTGCTTTGTTAAGCGCTTCGATGGCTTTATTGAAATGACCTTCAGCAAACAGGGCCTCAATGGTGAACAGATGGAGGTCATGGCTGAGGGGTGAATAATGCAGGGCTTTTTCAAAACTTGCCAGGGCTTCTGAACTTTTGTTTTCTTTTAACTTGAGTTTTCCATGATTTAAAAAAAGTTCACCTGCAAGTTCTGGTGAAAGGGCGCTTGCTAAATTTTTCTGTTCCGCAACGGTCTGGTGCCATTCGATAATTAGGGCGGTGGCGTCCTGATAATTCTCTTCATCAAGGTCTGACGCGATATCTTTCAGATCCTTTTTAAGCAGCGTTTCAACTCCTTTGATGAGTTCGCTGTGGTCGGGGGAATATTTAAGCCCCTTACGAAGCATGTATCGTTGGCTTGCCTCATACCCGGGCAAAGTGATAAAATATTCATAATATGAAAAAAAAGTATCTCCGAGGTCCTGTCGGAAAACGGCAATATCCTTATTAAGGGCAGGGTCATGTTGCTTTGCAGTACTGAAATATTCAGCCGCCTTTTCATGTTCTGCAAATTGTGCTGCCATGCAGCCAAGGTGAAAATTCACTTCTCCTGAGTCGGGAATTGCCTGGTAGAGCTTTTCAAGGACGGGTCTGGCAAGAAAATAATTTTTTGAGTTCATATATAGCCGGGTAAGCTCCAGGCGGTTTTTCTCTTTTTGGTGTCCCTTGGCTATTTTCTTTAAGCAATTATTTTCCTTCTGGTGAAAGGAGATGACCATGGCAAGGTTGTTAAGCAACATGGTAAGACTCTCTGATCTTACTTTGTTGATGGCAATGAGTCTGTTTAGGTTTGCTTTAAGCCACAGGCTGTATTTCTTAGGATCATTCTGAAGCATGGCGATTTTTTGTTTTTGACGCTCACTCTCCTTTAAACCTTCCATGGTTGTTTCGTCTAGGAAAGTCCATATATTTGGAGCGTTATCCAGTTTTTGGTGGAGGTGGTCTATCTTATTGATTTGCTGCTGAAGTTGTAGCGGAAGCATACCAAAGGACTGGATGCGTGTGTTTGATTTTTCAAGCTTTTTCAAGCTTTTAAGCGCTGAGTGGCTTAATCTGTCGGATTTTTCAATTGACTGGCTTAATTTTTTGGCCTTTGAAATCATGCTGTTGAATTCTACAAGCATTTTCTGTGGGGATATGGGCTTGAGCTCTGTATAATATTTTTTAAGGCGTTGGGTGGTCTCAATTTCAACCTTGCAGTGTTTGTCAATGGCCTCCTGAAAATTAAGAATTTTGGTTCCTTTAATGTCGGCTCCCACCGCGGTTGCATTTATATAGGTTCGGCTGGAACGGGCAATGGCTGCTTCAAAATGTTCTTTCATGCTCAAAAATGAACGGTTTGTGCGCATCACCTTACCATCAATGCCCATTACTGTTTCCCCTTCGGTGTTGGCTATGGGCACGCCTTTGGGGGAAGAACCATGGAGTACGGCATCTGTCGCATGGGTTGCTGAATCCGGGAAAGCAAGATCTTGACCGATAAAAATTATGGGATCGCACCCCAGCATGTCGGCGGCAATGAGGTTCAGGTGTGCCACGGTCGTGGCGCCCCCGGTTGATATTTTTCCACCCAGAAGAGAGTTAAGCCATGCCTCTACATGTTTAGCCGTAAATGTCCAGAATGTTTGATCTGCCGGAAAGGTCTTGGGCGTCTGGGGGGTGACCCAGGATGAACATATAAGGGCAATGTCCTTTGCCTTTGGCGCAACATCCGCAAATTTTTCATAGGTAAGATCGTAGGGGTCTATGCAGGTCAGGAAATGGGGGTGAACACCATGCTTTAAAAGGGTCGGAAGAACCGTATCCACAGCAATAATAACGGCTTTTTCCTGGGCTTGGGCCAGCAAATGTATGTTTTTGTCAAGGGAAGGACCGCCTGCCACAAGGATGGCAGGTATACCGGAGAATTTATTTTGCAGCTGCTCAAGCAGGAGATGGTGATGAATGGTCGCCATATGCTTGAAACGGTTGTTGAAAAAATCTATGCCAAGTCTTCGGGTGGTTCCCCCCCCAACGTTAAGGGCGTTGAGATGGGAAAAAAGGTCTTTTTTTAGCCGGTTGTATCCACTGGGGTTATACTTAAAGGATGGAAGCTGGTGAAAAACATTGGAATCTTCCAGTTGCAGGGTGCGGGATGCCGGTGCCAGGGCCTTTGCTATTTCGGTGTCCGAGCCAATGCACAGGAGAAGTCGGGGGTCGGTAAGGATTTGGGAAAAGTCTACACTTTTCAATGCTTGAAGAAAAATTCCCGGTTCCAGTTCAAAAATTGCCAGGCACTGAAGATGGGGTCTGTTTTTTAGTATGTCCAAAGCTGCAAACCCAAGTCCCATTCCAAGGATTGCCACGAAACCTGTATGATTTTCCGGAACTCGTTGCAAAAAATCTGCTGTTTCCGTGTCCGGGGCGGCTTGATTGTGCAGCGTAACTTCCGCGCCTTCACTGTTGGTAACCGTCAGGTTGGGGTTGCCGTTGGGGGCGCAGGAAATGGTACCTGAAGGTTCCGGCGGATTTTTCGCCATCTGTTCCCATACCTTTGGGTGGTGTTTCTTCAGCAGTTCAAGGTTTGCGGTATAATAATCTGTAAGGTCGGGATGCATGGTGATCTCTCCAGGGTGCTTCGGTTTAGATGGCCGGTCGTTCGGGTGTCATTTTTAATGACGGGGGGTGACCTGCCAGGAAATCATCGTTTTATACAGTCAATAATTTGGCGGGTGTCGGGCATGGTGTCAAAAAATCCCCGTTTTCTTTTCCCTTCTTCCAGTGTCTGTATCCTTTTTTGCCTCTTTTTATAGACTAAATGTCATACATCTATTAAACCAGCAATAAGCATGCCTACAAAAAAGGATAAAGATTTTCTTTTATTCTCAGTGTATCGAAGGTGTCGGTGAAATTAATGTATTATCCTTTTATATCTTGCTGGCTCCTGCAATGAGTATCATCGGAAGTCAGGACGCAAAAATGAAATGTTTCAATGAAAAGTGATAGAGAACGGATTGATCCCTTTGTGAACGTCAGAAGGGCTTTGCAATCATTCGTGCGCAGGCCATGTGGCCCTAAGGCGTATGGAGCAGGTTGGGCCCATATTTGATTGAATTAATTCTTTTTATTGGAACGGTTGTTGCTTGTTTGTCCCAATGGAGCGATAAGTCATGGAACGGTAATGGTTTATTTCTGGGGATATAGTTCGAATAGCTAAAGAGTGAGGCCATGGCTGTCGATTTAAGATATATTTCCGACTGGTACCAAAGTTTTTGTAATTTTTATTGGGCGTTGGAGAGAAAGATGGGAAATAAAGGACATACCGTAAGGAACCTATGGGGGGCTCCGGAAGAAGGGGCTTTTCAGTCGTTTTCTGAACACAGCTTTGATCCATTTGCAGTAGATACTCTAAATTATTCAAGTCAGGGTCGGAGCCATCTCTGGTCGGTGTCCTGGTCTGATCTCATGATGACCATGTTCATCTTCTTTGTGGTGCTCTATGTTTACCAGGCTGGAAGCAGGGAACTCAGGTTCGGGCCCGGTCCCGGGTCCAACACCGTTTCTGAATCAGATTCCGGGAAAATCGTTGAGGCAAATCCCCATGCCAGGCCATCGGAGATTTACGACCAGACACGCCAGGCCATCCTGGATGAGTTTGTGGAGGGTGCGAATGTGGACCTTGTTGAGGACAGGGCGGTCAGGATCTCCCTTGCCGGAGACCTGTTTTTTGATGTGGGAAGGGCCGATCTCAAGCCCCAAGCCAGATGGCGGCTCAACCAGGTCGGGAAGATTCTCCAGGAGAATTCATTTGTTGTCAATGTGATTGGTCATACCGACAGTCTGCCCAACCATTCGGAACTCTATGCCACGAACTGGGAGCTTTCAACGGCAAGGGCGTGCAGGGTTGCAAGGTATCTTATCAAAGATTTCGGCTTGTCTGAAGATCGGTTTTTCGTGTCCGGCCATGCCTCGCTTCAGCCTTTGATGCCCAACGACACGGCTTATAATCGTTCTCTCAACCGAAGGGTTGAGATTATTCTAATGAAAGAGAGACCCTATGTGGAGCCGGTTGCAGGGGTTGGGGTTCAATCAGAAAACAGGAAGGTTAATAATGGATGATCTTAAAACACGGTCCGTTTGGGGGCACGCCAAAAAAAATATCCTCGGATTGATGTTTTGCATCGTCCTCTTTTGTATGGGTTTTATTATTCACGGTCATATAGGGCTCTATCTGAATCTGTCCGGTTTTATAATTGTTATCGGCGGGACCTTTGGGGCAACCCTTGTCAGTTACAAGATGGAGCGCTTGGTGATTCTTACCAAGGTGTTATTCACGTCCTATGGCAAGGAGCTCAGAACCCCGGATGACATCGTCGAAATTCTGGTGGATCTCTCTGTGAAGCGCAGGTTAAAGGGGCTTTTATCTCTCCAGCGCGATGAGGGGGAGACCACGATTGTTTTTTTGCGCCAGGCACTCGGTTTTATGGTGGATGGCTACAACCAGGCACAGATACGGGAGGTCCTCAACGCTGAAATGTATTTCTTCAGGATGCGGCGGGATGAGACCACCCGGGTGCTCCAGACCATGGCTGATGTGGCTCCCGCCTTTGGGCTTGTGGGAAGTGTTGTGGGGTTGATAGGTATGCTGGCCGGGGTCGGTGATTCTGCCGTGATCATGTCAACCGTTCCCATTGCCCTTACATCCACTCTCTACGGCATTGTTCTGGCTAACTTTTTTTTCCTGCCCTTTGTTGCTAACATCAGGGAGAGAACCGTTCAGGAACTCATGCTCAAGAAAATTATCACTGAAGGGGTGATCGCCATTGCAGGGGATCTCCATCCCAGGATGCTGGAGCGCAAGCTGAAATCATTTCTTACTCCCTCTGCCAGAAAAGGGGACCTCATCTCCCTTGAGAAGATTCGCCAGAAGTTTGAAGTTAGTGATGGGGAGGAGGGCTTTAACGGGGCCGACTCCGCCCGTCCGGTTGAAAGACGAAAACCGGTTGAAAAAACAGACCCTGTTGACCAGCGGGCGGCGACTGAAAAGCAGACGCTTTAATATCGATTCGGGATGGGATAGAAAGTTCTGCCCCCCGCATCCGTGATTCTGCCGAATTCTTGAAAAATGCGTTCCTTTTATATTGCATGGCCATGGGGCATTGGGTTTTAAATCCATAGCTCTATGGCCTTTTCGCTTATATAGCATCCTCCAGCGATTTGCCTGCATTGCAGTAGGATGGCCTTGGTTGGATAAATACCTGTAGTTGTGACTACCTCCCCCTTATAGAGTCTGTGTATAGCAAATTGCTCAAGCCAGTACCTGCTGACGCTGCCGGGCAAAAGCCTCCCAAGGATTGACACAGGGGACTCCATGGTGTAAATCCTTGGCAATCCCTATACTTTATGACAGGAGTTGAATATTGAGAATTATTATCGTGGGGGCAGGGGAGGTGGGGTACCATATTGCCAGCCGTCTTGCCTCTGAAGATAAGGATGTGGTGGTCGTGGACAAGGATCCCGCGGCGGTGAGAAGGGTGTCGGAAGATCTGGACGTCCAGGTGATCATGGCTTCAGGAAGCTCTCCCAAGGTGCTGGAGGACGCGGGCATCAAGGAGGCTGAGATTTTGTTGGCCGTGACAGACAGTGATGAGGCAAATCTTGTGGCCTGTCTGGTTGCAAATATGCTCTCTCCCGCCACCAAGAAGCTTGCACGGATCAGGGACGCAGGGTTTGATGATTATCATCAAAACTTTAAAGACGCAGCTCCCCATATCGATACCGTTATCAACCCGGAAATAGAGGTGGTAAAGACCATTCAGCGGCTCATGAGGGTGCCGGGCGCCGTTGATGTGGGGGAATTTGCCGAGGGCAGGGTCAAGTTTGTGGGCATTCGCCTTGACGAGGCGTCCCCCATGGCGGGTGTGCGGCTTTCGGATTTCTCGGCCATGTTTGGCCAGGCAAGGCCCTTGATCGCAGCCGTGGTGCGGGGGGATGAGCTGATTATCCCCCGGGGGAACAATGTCCTTGAACCCGGAGACCTTGTCTATTTTATCAGTGAAAAAAAACGCCTTGCCGACACGGTCAAGCTCTTTAATAAGAGTTTCAGGCCCTTAAAACGGGTTATCATCGTGGGTGGCGGTCGTATCGGCCAGCGTCTTGCCGAGGTGCTTGAGCGGGAGTCGGTTCAAACAAAGATCATTGAATCCAACCTTGACCGGTGCAATGTGCTGGCCGAAACCATGGATAAAACCGTTGTGCTCCACGGCGACGGGTCGGACCAGAAACTTCTCATGGAAGAGAACGTAAGGGATGCCGATGTGGTGGTTACCCTTACCCATGATGAGGAGACAAACATTCTCACCTCGCTTCTTGCTAAAAAACTTGGTGCCCACAGCACCATTACCAAGGTGAGCAAGTTCAGTTATTTTCCTCTCATGTCGACCATCGGTCTCGATAAGATGGTCAGCCCCAGGCTTTCGGCCATCAGTTCCATTCTTCAGGAAATTCGAAAGGGGAAGATCCTCTCTGCGGTTTCCGTGCTCGGGGAGGATGCGGAGGTGATCGAGGCTGTTGCCCTGGCGACCTCTGACATTACAGGTCGTCCTCTCAAGAAGCTCTCGTTTCCCAAGGGTGCTCTTCTTGTCTGCATTATCAGGGAAGATGAGATCATTATTCCCACGGGGGAGAGCGTTGTGGAGCCCGACGACAGGATCATTCTTTTTGCCAGGCGTCAGGCTGTCAAAAAGCTGGAAAAGCTCCTTACAGTTAAGCTGGAGTTTTTTTAAATGCGCTGGTCCTATGTTGCCAATGTGGTGGGGATCCTTCTTGCGTTCCTTGGGCTTTCCATGGTGTTTCCCCTGATGTGCAGCCTCTGGTACAGGGATCAGAGCCTGGTGGCCCTGGTTCAATCCATGGTGTTGACCATGGGGGCCGGAATCCTCCTCTTTTTTGGCTCAAGAAGACCCAGTATCGACTATATAAACCCGAGGGAAGGCATGGCCATAGTGGCCCTTGCCTGGACGGCCATCGGGCTGTTTGGGGCACTCCCCTTTTATCTGGGCAATGGCGTGCCGGGATTTACCGATGCCGTTTTTGAGTCCGTGTCCGGGTTTACCACCACTGGATCGTCGGTGCTGACCAATATCGAAGGACTCTCCAAGAGTCTTCTTTTCTGGCGTAGCTTTATTCAGTGGCTCGGTGGCATGGGAATTATCGTGCTCAGCATTGCCATCCTTCCCTTTCTCGGGGTGGGCGGCATGCAGCTGTTCAAGGCAGAGGTGCCGAGCCCCGTTCCTGACAAGCTAACCCCCCGTCTGAGCGATTCGGCAAAGATCCTTTGGTATGTCTATGCCCTGATCTCCCTTGCAGAGGTGATCTTTTTGCTTGCCGGGGATATGAACTTCTATGACGCCCTCTGTCACACCTTCACCACCATGCCCACGGGCGGGTTTTCCACCAAGAATACCTCCATGGCCCATTACGACAGCGCCTACCTCGACTATGTGGTTCTGGTCTTCATGGTTATTGCCGGCATCAACTTTTCGCTCCACTACCAGCTGCTCAGGGGTAGGACCCTGATCTTCTGGCGGGATTCCGAGTGCCGGTTTTTTCTGGGGCTCTGCCTTGTTCTGACCCTGGTGATCACCTTGAATGTTCACGGTACGGTTTATGACAGCGTGGGCAAGGCGTTTCAATATGCGTCTTTTCAGGTGGTCTCCATTGTCACCACCACCGGGTATGCCACTGCGGATTACGAGACCTGGCCGGGCTTGAGCCAGGCCCTTCTCTTTATGTGTATGTTTATTGGTGCCTCAGCCGGTTCCACAGGTGGCGGCATGAAGTGCGCCAGAATCATGGTCTGCTTCAAATACTGCTACAGGGAACTCTTTACCCTGGTTCACCCGAGAAGCGTGGCCCAGGTGAAGCTCAACTCTGCAGTGATCCCTGATCCTGTGCTGAGGAGTATCATGGGTTTTCTGTCCCTATACATTGGGCTTTTTGTTCTGTGCAGTCTCGGTCTTGCCGCAATGGGTATGGATATGGTCTCATCCTTTGGTGCTGTTGCCGCCTGTATCGGTAACATCGGTCCCGGTTTCGGAACCGTGGGGCCGGTGGATAACTTTGCCCATGTCCCCACCATGGGCAAGTGGCTCCTGGTCTGGTGCATGCTCCTGGGGCGGCTTGAGATCTATACGGTGATCATTCTCTTTGTTCCCGAGTTCTGGAAAAAATAGGGTAGATTGAAAAAAGCCGTTGACAAAGGGTTGAATCTCAGATATAAGTCTTCTTGTTTTTCGGGGGCCGTTAACTCAGTTGGTAGAGTATCTCCCTTTTAAGGAGAGAGTCACTGGTTCGAGCCCAGTACGGCCCACCAAAAAACAGATGCTGCGTCCCCATCGTCTAGCCCGGTCCAGGACACCGCCCTTTCACGGCGGCGACAGGGGTTCGAATCCCCTTGGGGACGCCATCTGTTTTTTTTAAAGCTCCAGCTCTTTCCAGAGCTTGGAACTTCCCCCTTTATAAAAAAGTGTTTTTATCATATATTAAGCAGACTTCATTCATATTTCGGGCTCGTAAGAGCTTCCAGGATGAGTGGTCTGTTTTTTTTGTTATGGAGGTTTGTTGATGAAACCGGTTGTTGCCCTTGTAGGTCGTCCCAACGTGGGGAAATCCACGCTGTTCAATAGAATTACGCGGTCGAGAAACGCCCTGGTGGATGATTTCCCCGGGGTGACCAGGGACAGACATTACGTCGATGCCCTCTGGAACGAGCGACTCTTTACTCTGATCGATACGGGCGGTTTTCTTATGTCCGACGACGATCATTTTGCCGTCGAGATAAGGGAGCATGTGGAGATGGCTATCCAGGAGGCGGATATTATCGCCCTTGTTCTGGACGGCCGGGCAGGGCTCTCCCCCTTTGACCGGGACCTCGCAGATATCCTCAGGAGAACTTCCAAGCCTGTTTTCTTTCTTGTTAATAAGGTCGAGAATCATAAACAGCGGGAGGAGCTTCTTGAGTTCTACTCCCTTGGTATGGAAAAATTTTACCCCATGAGTGCGGAGCACGGCATCGGGGTTCAGCGCTTTCTCGATGACATGGTGGAACTTCTTCCGCCTGAAGAACCTGTAGAGAAGCCGGAGAACGAGATCTGTATTGCAGTGGCAGGCCGCCCCAACGTGGGCAAGTCCTCCCTGATCAACAAGTTGTTCGGCAAGCCCAGGGTCGTGGTGAGCGATGTAGCCGGCACCACCCGGGATGCCGTGGACCTCTCCATTGAGCGCAATGGAACGCAGTTTCGTCTCATCGACACCGCTGGGATCAGGCGCAAGGGAAAGGTAAGGCAGAAGATCGAAAAGTACTCGATCCTGAAAGCCCTCAAGAGTCTGGACGAATGCGATGTTGCCTTGATTCTCGTGGATGCTGACGAAGGGGTTACCGACCAGGATATTACCATTGCCGGTTATGCCCAGGACAGGGGATGTGGTGCGCTGTTCCTTATTAATAAGTGGGACCTTCTGGACGAGGACAGGAAAGATCAGAAGCGGTTCATGGAAGACCTTCGTATGAAGTCAAAATTCCTTTCCTTTGCTCCTGCCATGACCATCTCGGCCCTCACGGGTCTTCGCACCCACAAGATTCTCTCCATGGTGAAGAAAATCTATGCTGAATACGCCTACCGGATAAATACGGGGCTTTTGAACCGGATTATTGAGGATGCCATCTACCGGACCGAACCGCCCATGCATAAGGGAAAACGGCTCAAGTTCTTCTATGCCACCCAGGTGGCGGTCAAGCCTCCGACCATTGTCTGCTTTGTTAACTATCCCGAGTCCGTTCATTTCTCCTACCATCGGTATCTGATTAACCAGATACGGGAGATGGCAGAGCTTGAGCAGACTCCCATCCGTCTTCTTTTCCGGGCCAAGACAGGAAAGATCGATTTTTCTGAAAAGAATCCGCTTTCGGCCAGGATTGTTGAAAAAAAGGAACGAAAGACCACCCGGAGAAAAAAGGAGCGTAAGCAGCAGAGCCAGCGTAAGCGCTTAAGGGATGTAAAGAAGAGCTGATGGACCTGTTTGATGTCGGGATAGATCAGGAAGACCCCATGTTTCGGCCCCTTGCTGACCGGATGAGGCCGGAACGTCTCGACCAGGTGGTGGGCCAGGATCATGTGGTGGGGCCGGGTAAGCTTCTTCACCGGGCTATCACTGACGACAGGGTCTTTTCAACCCTCCTGTGGGGACCACCTGGGTGCGGCAAGACAACACTTGCGGGCATCATCGCCCGGGAGACCCGGTCCCATTTTGTCCAGATATCGGCAGTACTTTCTGGGGTCAAGGATATCAGGGCCGTGATCGATGGGGCTAAAGAGAGGCGGCGCCTCCACGGAAAACGGACCATACTCTTTGTGGACGAGATTCACAGGTTCAACAAGGCTCAGCAGGACGCCTTTCTCCACCATGTGGAGACCGGGGTTATTGTCCTTGTGGGGGCGACCACTGAAAATCCTTCCTTTGAGGTGATCCCGGCCCTGGTTTCCAGGTGCCGTGTCGTCACCCTCAACCGCCTGGACCGTTCCGCCATTGTTTCCATTCTTGAGCGGGCTGCAGCCGACACCGACAAGGGGGTTGGCTCACTGGGACTTACCTTTTCCAGTGAGGCTCTTGATCACATCGCATCGGTTGCGGACGGTGATGTGAGGGTCGCCCTTACCAGTCTTGAAACTGTGGCTGTTTACGCTGCGGCCGGTAACCGGGACAAGGCCGGGGAGACCTTGGTTGACGTTACACTTGAGGATGCGGAAGCCGCGGTTCAGAAAAAGGCCCTTCGTTATGATAAGGCAGGGGAGGAGCATTACAATCTTATCTCCGCCTTTCACAAGAGTCTCCGGGGAAGCGATCCGGATGCGGCCATCTACTGGCTTGCCAGGATGCTTGCCTCGGGAGAGGATCCCTTTTATATTATCCGCAGGATGGTGCGTTTTGCCACGGAAGATGTGGGCGTGGCTGACCCCAGTGCTCTGGGGGTGGCCCTCAATGCCATGGAGTCGTTCCGGTTCCTTGGTTCTCCGGAAGGGGATGACTCCCTGTTTCAGGCCGCTGTTTACCTTGCCACGGCCCCAAAGAGCAACAGTGTCTACATGGCACACAAGCGGGTGGCAAAGAGAATCCAGGAAACAGGTTATCTGCCTGTGCCCCTCCATGTGAGGAATGCACCAACCGGGTTGATGAAGGAGCTTGGGTATAACAAAGGCTACAAGTATGCCCACGATTACAAGGGGGGGTACGTTCCCCAGGATTACCTTCCGGAGGAAATTCAGGAGGAACGGTTCTATCTTCCCACCGACAGAGGTTATGAATCCGTAGTCAAGCAGCGGCTTGAGGCCTGGATCGACCTGAAGAAAAAGCGTAGATCATAAAAAAAACCGACCATGGTCCCGGTTCAGGGCCGTATCTCAAATGAAAATCCCTTCTCGCTATATTCAAGATCTTTTTTTCCGTTAAAACTTCGTTCGCAAATTTCAACCTTCCCTGCTTCATCCATTACAATTGCCGTGGATGACCGGGTCCCGTAGGATGGGCTCCGGACGAAGATGGGGGCGAGGATTCGTTCCCACTCTTTGCCGACCCCGGTGTCCGGCAGTTCGCTGTCCCCTGGTATCTCGTTGTTGGTCAGCATGGAAAAGAGAGGCTCCATTGTGATCTCTTTTCTCTGGGAGAGGATGGCTGCAAGGACTTTTTTGCCCTTTGTCACCTTTGGCCAGGGGGTGTCGATAAGATGGTTGCTCACCCCATAGATGCCAGGGGGTAGCTGTTTTGCTTCCTGGACCATGTTGGAAAACCAGTAGAGAGTGTCCCTGTCCCCTGCAAGGAGATTGAAACCGTTGAATCTGTGGGCGCCTTTCTGCAACTGGTCGATAAACTCTTTGGGGGTGAGACGGGATTTGAGATAGTCGGTGATGATGCCTCCTCTGGAAGGCGGGTCGGGCTTTTGGGCGGAGGGATCCCTGTAGTTGGTGAGGGCTGCGAACCTGCCGTTTCTCTTGATGCCGAGCCAGGTCCCGCCGCCGGCAAGGTCCTTTCCTGCAAGTATGTCGGGATGCTCGTTCCAGAAATCCATGGCCCGTGTGGGGCGGGCGAAAAATTCATCCCTGTTGGCGGCGATAATCAAACGTTTTAAAGGGGAGGGCTTGTGGGCAATCAGGATCAGGCACATGATATAATCCCTTGTGTTTGAAAAGTGTTTTTGCTATGGGTTGTAGGTTGAACTATCCGTATTCTTATGAGTTTGAGTGTTAGGTATAGTGCAAAAAAAAGATAAAATCAACAATCGGGAGGCATTGACATGAGAGAAGTTGTGATCGTAGGTGGCGTGAGAACACCAGTGGGATCTTTTGGCGGTTCTTTGAAGAGTGTGTCTGTTGTTGAACTTGGCTCCATCGTGATGAAGGATCTTTTGAAACGCTCGGGTTTAAGGCCTGTGGCCGGGGAGAATTTTGGCCCGGATTCCCTGGATGGCCAGGGTATGATCGACCTTGAGAAACGAGGGTATGACTATGATGACGGTCTTGCTCCTGTGGTCATCGACGAGGTGATCATGGGAAATGTTCTCCAGGCAGGTCAAGGGCAGAACACCGCCCGGCAGGCCATGATCGCAGCCGGCATTCCCCGGCAGACCACCGCTTTTACCGTGAACAAAATTTGTGGCTCCGGGCTTAAGGCCATTGCCCTGGGAGCCCAGTCCATCATGGCCGGTGATGCCGACGTGATCGTTGCCGGTGGTCAGGAGAGCATGAGTAATGCGCCCATGGCCCTTCCCAAGGCCAGGTGGGGCCATCGCATGGAGCTGACCGGTACGGGAGAGGTTCGGGATCTAATGGTTTATGACGGCCTCTATGAGATCTTTTATGGTTACCACATGGGACTGACGGCCGAGAATATCGTTGCAAAATATGGTATCACCCGCCAGGAGCAGGATGAACTGGCCCTTTTGAGCCACACCCGGGCGCTTGGGGCGGTCAAGGATGGTACTTTTGCCGGCGAGATCGTTCCGGTTCCGGTGATGGTCAGAAGGGAGAAGACCCTGATCGGCAATGATGAGCGCCCCATGGAGACGACCATGGAAAAACTTGGCAAGCTCAGGCCCGCCTTTAAAAAGGACGGCAGTGTTACGGCGGGCAATGCCTCGGGAATCAATGACGGTGCCGCCGCCGTTCTTCTCATGAGTCGGGAGAGGGCCGAAGAGATGGGGCTTGAGATCCTTGCTTCTGTCAAGGGGTTTGCTTCCGGCGGCCTCGATCCCGCGTATATGGGGCTTGGGCCTGTGCCGGCAGTGAGGAAACTGTTGAAACGGACCGGTATGGCCATGGATGATATTGACCTTGTGGAGCTGAATGAGGCCTTTGCCGCCCAGGCGATCGGCTGCATGCGGGAGCTCGGACTTGACATTGAAAAGCCAAACGAACTGGGAAGCGGAATCTCCCTGGGGCACCCCATCGGATGCACCGGTGCCAGGCAGACGGTCACGGCCATCAATCAGATGAAAAGAAAAGGGTATGGCACAGGACTCATCTCCATGTGTATAGGCGGCGGAATGGGCATGGGCATGATCATAGAACGATAGTTTTTTCCTTTACTTGGTGCCGTTCAAGTGGTAAAAAATAGGTTGATTTTTACGGATGTTTATAAAACCAGATCTGAAGGGTAAAAAGAGGTGTTTAAATTATGGATATCAGCAGAAAACTTGCAATCATGGTCTTCACGGCAGTGCCCGCCATCATGGGCGGCGGAATTGTCTACCACTTTTTTGGCAGCTTTACACAGGTCATCATCTATGAGGCACTTCTCCTCCTTGCCGCAATAGGGTGCTTGGGAAAATAGACAATCGAATCCAAGGGGTCTGGACAAACCACTTGCCCGGGCCCTTATTGCTTTTCTTTTGAGTCGCTGAATTCTCAGGTGTCAAACACTCCCCTTGGGTTACGGGCCGCAGCAATCCGGAAGATTCGAAAAGCAGGTGTGGCAAGTTTCATAACGGATCCCGGGCGTGGCTTGGGATAGGGTTTAAATTGGAAGTACACCGTTCTCCTTGGGGAAGGGGACTTCCTTTAACAGCGATGGTGGCGTTTTGGGACAGAGTCCTTCTGAAAAAGCAGTGTTTTTCTTTTTTCTGGCCCTTTTTTCCGTATCCCTGGTGCTTGCCGGGAAGCTGATAGCCCCTTTTTTTGACACCATTGTCATGGCCTTGGTCGTGACCGGCATTTTTGTCCCGGTCAACACTCTTTTCATGAAGAGACTGAAACCTGCTCCCGCCTCCATGACCACCTGTGTCCTCATTTTTTTTGTGGTCCTGGTGCCGGTGCTTCTTTTTGTGGGGGTGCTTTCCAAGGAGGCCTATGACCTCTATCTGATGGCAAAGAGCGCCGTGTTGAGCAACCAGATTAAACAGGTCCTTGAAAACACCCATGCCCTGGAACGGGTCAACCATCTGCTTGCTACCCTGGGGCTCGATATCTCCTTTTCCTGGGAGGAGCTGGTAAAGCCTTTCTCCGAGCTTGGCCGGGTGGTGGGGCTCTACCTTTTTCAGCAAGCCAGTTTCATCGCATCCAATGTGTTTAAGATCGTTTTCTACTTCTGTCTTATGCTCATTGTTGTCTTTTATCTGTTCATCGATGGAACAAGGTTTGTCCATTACATCTATGATCTCTCCCCCCTGGCAGACGAGCACAATGAAAAGCTGTTTTGCAAATTCAAGGAGATGGCAGGGGCCGTACTTATTGGAAACGGCCTTGGCGGATTGATACAGGGGGTGCTGGGCGGGGTTGCTTTTTTCCTGTTGGATCTTGGATCCCCTTTCCTCTGGGGGGTGATCATGGGGTTTCTCGCATTTCTTCCCATTTTGGGGGTCGGGGTCGTGCTGATTCCGGCGGGCCTGGTTCTCATACTCAAACAGAGGGTGGCTGCCGGGATCGGCCTTATGTTTTTCTATGCGCTCCTCTCCTGGGGTATTGAATATATGTTCAAGCCAAAGGTTGTCGGGGACAGGGTAAAGATGCACCCCTTGATCGTTTTTTTTGCCATTATCGGAGGACTCCAACTTTACGGCATCCTGGGAATCATCTACGGCCCGCTGGTAATAACGCTTTTTCTGACCCTGGCCGATATCTATTTTGCAAATTTTCAGGTTCTTGTGGAACCTGGCAGAGTCAAAGGGAATACTAAGAAGGATAGTTCATGCTAAATCAAGACAACAACAATACAATCAGCATCGAGACAGAGATGAAAAAATCCTATCTCGAATATGCCATGAGTGTAATCATTGGAAGGGCTCTTCCCGATGTCAGGGACGGGTTGAAGCCGGTTCACAGGCGTGTGCTTTATGCCATGCGTGAGCTGAGAAACGACTGGAACAAGCCCTATAAAAAATCCGCCCGTATTGTCGGTGATGTTATTGGTAAGTATCACCCCCATGGTGATACCGCCGTATACGACACCATCGTCCGCATGGCCCAGGATTTTTCCCTGCGCTACACCCTCGTGGACGGCCAGGGCAACTTCGGATCCGTGGACGGCGATTCTCCGGCCGCCATGAGGTATACCGAGATCCGGATGAAGAAGATCGCCCACCTGATGCTGGCCGATCTTGAAAAAGAGACGGTTGACTGGACGCCCAACTATGATGAGACCCTGGGCGAACCCTCAGTGCTTCCGACAAAATTTCCAGCACTTCTGGTGAACGGATCCTCCGGTATTGCCGTGGGTATGACCACCAACATCCCCCCCCATAACATCGGGGAGGTTGTTCAGGGACTCATTGCTCTTCTGGACAACCCCAATATCACGATCCTGGAACTGATGGAGCACATTCCAGGTCCGGATTTTCCAACCCATGGCCTGATCTACGGAACAAAGGGGATATACGACGCCTACACCACCGGACGGGGCATCATCGCCGTCCGGGCAAAAGTGGAGGTGGAGGAAAACTCCAAGACAAAGGCTGAGACCATTGTCGTGACAGAACTTCCCTACCAGGTGAACAAGGCAAAGCTTGTGGAGAAGATTGCCGAACTCATGCGGGCAAAGGTGATCGAGGGTGCCTCCTTTGTCAGGGACGAGTCCGATCGTGATGGCATGCGGATCGCCGTCGGCCTCAAGCGGGATCAGATTGCCGAGGTGGTGATCAACCAGCTATACAAGCACACCAACATGCACACAAGCTTCGGCATCATCTTTCTTGCCGTTGTCAACAACCGCCCTGAGTTATTTACACTCAAGGAACTCCTGGAGCATTTCATCAATCACAGGCGTTCCGTGATCATCCGGCGGACCATTTTTGACCAGAGAAAGGCCCAGGAGCGGGCCCACATCCTGGAGGGGCTGATCAAGGCCCTGGATAACCTTGACGATGTCGTGGCCCTGATCCGGGCCTCCCGTTCCCCTGAAGAGGCAAAGACAGGGCTTGTGCAAAACTTTGAATTTTCAATTGTACAGGCCCAGGCAATCCTTGAGATGCGTCTCCAAAGGCTTACAGGTCTTGAGCGTGACAAGATCAACGAGGAGTACGCCCAGCTGTTGAAGGACCTTGCCTGGTACAAGGAGATCCTTGAGAGCGACGAGGTGGTCAGGGGCATCATTAAAGAGGAGCTGACCGAGCTTACGGATGAATACAATGATGTACGCCGGACAAAGATCGTGGAGGCCACAGGAGAGATCGGCATTGAAGATCTGATCGCTGAAGAGGATATGGTGGTCACCGTGACCCGGAGCGGTTATATCAAGCGAAACCCGGTCACCCTTTATGCCAGCCAGCACAGGGGAGGGCGGGGGAAGACCGCCATGGGCACCAAGGATGAGGATTTTGTAGAGCATCTGTTCGTTGCCTCCACCCACCATACCTTTCTTTTTATCACCAACTTCGGCAAGGTGTACCAGTCCAAGGTGTATCAGCTTCCCATGGCAGGCAGAACCAGCCTTGGTAAGGCCATCGTCAACCTGCTCAACTTTGACGAGGGAGAGAAGCTTGCCACGGTGCTTACGGTTCCCGAATTTGTGGAAGGCAAATACGTGGTAATGGCCACCAAGCTCGGCAGGGTCAAGAAGACAGACCTCATGGCCTACTCAAGGCCGAGGTCCGGCGGGCTGATCGGCATCAAGCTGGCCGAGGAAGACGAGCTGATCGCAGCCGGTATCACCGACGGAGACACTGATATTTTCCTTGGCAGCGAAGGCGGCAAGGTGATCCGGTTCCACGAAGGCGATGTCAGGGCAACGGCCAGGGGTTCCATGGGCGTCAGGGGCATGCGGATCGATCCTGGTTCCAAGGTCGTTGGCATGGAGGTGCAGAACCACGGATACACCCTTTTGACCGTTACCGAAAACGGTTACGGAAAACGAACCAACATTGAGGAGTACCGAACCCAGACCAGGGGAGGGAAGGGGGTTTTCTCCATCCGCACCTCCGAGAGGAACGGTAAGATGGTCTCGCTTCTGCTTGTGGGGGACGAGGACGAACTCATGCTGGTCACGGACAAGGGCAAGCTCATCAGGACCGGTATCCGAGACATTTCTGTCATAAGCCGTAACACCCAGGGGGTCAAGCTCATCAACCTGAGCACCGGTGAGACGCTCATCGGAGCTGCAAGGCTTCCGGAGGAGGACAAGGAGGAGTCAGACGTTCTTGACGATGCCGAATCCTGCGACCGTGGAGAGGGCCATGGACAAGAAGGAACTGAAGGAACTGAAGGAACCGAAGGAACCGAAGGAACCGAAGGAACCGAAGGAACCGAAGGAACCGAAGGAACACAAGGGTAAAGGTCACCGGCAGCGGCTGAAACAGCGGTTTCTGGAGGGTGGTCTTGCGGGGTTTCTCGATTACGAGGTGATCGAACTCCTCTTGACCCTGAACACCCCAAGAATGGATTGCAAACAGAGGGCAAAAGATCTGTTAAAGCGATTCAAAACCCTCCAGGGAGTGTTTGAGGCAAGTGTGGAGGAGCTGGTCCGGGTTGACGGGGTCGGCCCCTCCAATGTCCTTGGCATCCGGCTCATCAAGGAGGTCTGCGATCGCTTTCTTGAAAAGCGGATCCAGGCAAAGAGTGTCTTGAAGAACTCCAGGGATCTTCGTACCTTTCTTGACCAGTTCATCGGCCACAGGCACCGGGAGGTGTTTGTCGGTATCTTCTTGGATGCAAAGAACCGGGTGCTGGCAAGCGAGGTCCTGTTCCAGGGGAGCCTCACCTCCTCTGCCGTCTATCCCCGGGAGGTCATTGCCCGGGCCCTGGACCACAGGGCGGCGGCCCTGATCTTTGCCCACAACCATCCTTCAGGCGACACCCTGCCCTCGGGGGAGGATATCGCCATCACAAAGCGGCTCTTCTTTGCCCTGGCCCATGTGGGGATCACCGTGCATGAGCACGTAATCACCGGGTCTGAGAGCATTTACAGCTTTGCGGACAAGGGCATCATTGCCGAATTCAAAAGGGAGTTTGACATTCAACATGGATAACGATACAAGCGAACGGCCGGAGTGTTTCGGAGAGCTTGAGAAGGTGTTCCCCATGAGCAAGCGGGGATTGCGGGAGACGCCTGATGACTGCATGTACCAGTGCCACTGCAAGACCGCATGCCTTCGGGCCGCCATGGACGGTGTCAGGGGGGTAAAGGTTCAGGAGGAGCTCATCGAACGGGGAGAAGAGGCAGGCATGCTGACCTTTTTCCAGCGGTGGTCCAGGAAAAAACAGCTGGCAAGAAAACGATCCTGAATCACAATTTACTTTGTTTCGGGTTGGAAGTAGTATACAAAATTACTGAGGGTTGGGAAACCCGGGCATAACGATAATATCTGGAGGGATGATCCGGTAAGGCATATGAAAACGGTAAAAGATATTGAGATTAAGGACAAGACGATTCTGGTCCGGGTGGACTATAACCTGCCCATGGATGAGAACCTGAACATTGCCGATGACAACAGGGTAAGGGCAACCCTTCCCCTGATAAAAGACCTGATGCATAAGGGCGGGAAGATTATCCTTGCCTCCCACATGGGAAGGCCCAAGGGAAAAAAAGTAGCTTCCTTAAGCCTTGCCCCTGCTGCCAAACGGCTCTCCGAACTTCTGGGGCGGCCCGTGGGATTTGTGGATGACTGCATTGGGGCCGGGGTGGAAGAGCGGGTTACATCCCTTGTGCCAGGCGAGATCCTCCTTCTTGAGAACCTCAGATTTTATAATGAAGAGACCGCCAATGACAGGGAATTTGCCAGAAAGCTTGCTTCCCTGTGCGACGTCTTTGTCAACAACGCCTTTTCCGTCAGTCACAGGGAGCAGGCTTCGGTGGTGGCCATCACCGAGTTCGCACCCCAGTCCTGTGCCGGATTTTTACTGGAAAAAGAGGTAAAATGCTTTCGGGATTCGGTTGAAAATCCCTCAAGGCCCCTGGTGGCCATTGTTGGCGGAGCCAAGGTTTCAAGCAAGCTTAATGCCCTTAAAAACATGCTCAAGTATGTCGACAGGCTCATCATCGGAGGCGCCATGGCCAACACCTTTCTCAAGGGCCAGGGGATCGATACCGGCGCTTCCATGATCGAAGCGGATCTTGTCGAAACCGCAGCCGCCATCGTTGAAGAAGCAAAGGAGCAGGGGGTCGACCTCCTTCTTCCCGTGGATCTTGTGGTGGCCGACCGGTTCGACGCCAATGCCGAAACACGGGAGGTGAGCGTTGACGCCATACCCGGAACATGGATGGGGCTTGACATCGGCCCTGAAACAGGCGCTTTGTTTGCCAGGGCCCTGGAGGATGCCGGTACCATTGTCTGGAACGGTCCCATGGGGGTGTTCGAGATGGAGCGGTTCTGCGGCGGAACAAAGGCTGTGGCCGATGCCGTGGCCGGTTCCAGTGCCTTTTCCGTGGTCGGGGGCGGTGATACCGGCCTTGCGGTCAAGGTGTGCCGGGTAGCCGATAAGATGAGTTATATTTCAACCGGAGGCGGCGCCTTTCTCCATCTGATGGAGGGACGCGAACTTCCAGGGGTAGCCGTGCTTACAGGGAGGTAAGAGGAGTGGGGATGTTCTGCAGCACAAGAAACCGGCTGAGTCGAAAGGATAAGCTGAGGCGCTCCTATTACGAGCTGCTCCGGGATGAGATGGATCAGTTTGTCCTTGGATACGCCCTGATCGACTCCTATAATAATTTTCTTCGCCAGAAGACCCCATATCCCTTTGTTGAGACCAGGGAACTCAAACCCCGGGCCAGGATCCCCTCCATCGAATTTGATGCCCAGAACTCCTTTCTGGTGCTCTTTTGTGAGGAGTATGTGGACGAGAGCCACAAAAAGTACATTCGCTACTTTGACGCCAACAAGACCACAAAGACCAACCTGCTTAAGCACAAGCACTTTCCCGATGTGGAGGCGTATCACAGGAACCTCAAATACATCGATACCGACGGGTTCTTTGATTTCATGAAAACCCTGCTCCCGGTGGACTACGCCCTGTTGATCCAGCGGGATGTCCGCGCCGGCACCCAGGACCGGTATGCCCTGAGCCACTTTCATGTGCGTATCGACTGGCCCATTGCCGATGCGGCCGAGGAGCTGGCCCGGGATCTTCGCTATATCTCCAAGGATCTCTACGAGAAGGGGGATAAATATGCGGAGAATTTCCAGAAGAAGTTTTTCGAGTACTATGGCATGCCGGTGATGGCGGGAGGCAGGAGAACCGCTGCCATTGTTGCAGCCCAGTACTTCAGGAAGCTTGCCGGCATCACCACGGTATATGTGGGTAGCAGCGAGTCAAGGGCCCTGTTGCGGATCGATGAAAACAGCATCTCCAAGTCGATTTTGGTGAAGTTTACCCGGGACGAGGTAAGGGAGATCTCAAAAACCGCCGGTATTACCCAGACCAGCTTTACCAAGAATTATGTTGTGGGAAGGGAGGGGAAGTACCTGGTCTGCATCTTCAACGTTATCTATGCCTATACCCCCCACGCTCTGCCCTCGGAGGGGGGACGGCTCAGGGAGCTGAAATTAGATACCAACTGGCTCTCCGTGTCCGAGGAGCAGATCCTGCCCAAGCCCGCAGTGTGGAAATACCCCCCCATTCCGTTCAAGATTATATACGCTTAAAGCCTGCCCCCGAGTGTTACTTGCTGTTGTTGAGGAACCGGCCCATGGCCGTTTCCAGCTCCTCATCCGTAAAGGGTTTGTGAAGGACCGCGTTGATGCCGGACTGGTTCAGGTATGTTTCGTTAACGCTTTCGTGGTGGCTGTTCTCGTCCATCTGGATAAAATCACTCTGGGTGGTGATCATGATGATGGGCAGCTGCTGGCGGGTGTACTTTTTCCTGATCTCCCGGGTCAGCTGGAGTCCGTTGATCTTGGGCATGTTCAGATCGGTGATGATGAGATCCGGTTTGAACACGGCCACTGCCGTGAGCGCCTTTTCCGGAGATTCAAACATCCTTGGACGGTATCCCAGCTTGATCAGCTTGTTCTGGTAGAGTTTGAGCATCATCTTTGAGTCATCCACCACGTAGATCTCCAGGGCGCGCTCCCTCTTCACTGGAGCCGCAACCGGGGCTGCCTCCTCAATGGAACGGGCAAGCTCTTCCTGGTTCTTTGATCGCAGCAATTCTATGAAATGGTTCCGGGTGGCCGGATCGGCCTTTGTTACCACATGGTCCCTGGCAAGGGTCACAAAGGAGGTTTCGGCCAGAAGAAAATTGAAGATGTTGTCTGCCTCGGCATCGATGAGGGCGGCAACCGCGCCCCGGGCTTCCTCGTCCTCCTGCCGCACGATGTTCTTGAGACCCGCCACAAGCACCTTGGAGAGGTTTTTATCCACCGCCCTTGCCGCACTCATTCGTACGGCTTCCACACCGTCCTGGAGACCTCCGACAAGGCTGATGGCCGACTTGGTCGACGGCAGCCTTTCCAGGGCTTCGTACAGGGCCTGGCGGATGTTTGGATCCTTGGGGCTTACGTTGATGATGTCCAGGAGGGTTGGCAGGGCAGACTGGTCGCCGATATAGCCAAGGGTTGTTACAAGGTGGATCATGTAATCGGCCTCGGCATTGCGGGTGGCCGTTGTCAGGGTGGGGACCGCTTTTTTGCCGATCTCGATGAGCTGGTCGATGGCCGCATCCCTGATGTGGGTGTGGGTTGAGTCGAGGAGGGTGGCAAGGCAGTTCAGGGCATGCTGGTCCTGGATTCCAGCCAGGGCCTCGATGGCCAGGAGGTCGGATTCATCGTGTCCGGTGATCACCTTGAAGAGCTGATCCACGGCTTTCGTTTCCCCCATCTCGGCCATGGCATAAATGGCTGATTGTTTGATCTCCATGTCGGGGTCGGCCATGGCCAAGGCGATGGTCGGAAGATACTGGGCAAGTCTGAGGGCTCCCAATGCCTTTACCGCCGCAATGAGTATCTCCTTGTCCGTCTCCTCCCCAAGTACCCTGGCAAGCTCGGGCGCCGCATCCGTCAACATGAGATCACCTGCTGCCTGGAGGAAGACGAGCCGGCTCTTCCGGTGGTCCTGGTGAATATATTTCAGCACGAGGTCTGTGTTTCCGTAGGACTTGTCCAGGATCAGTTCATAGAGGGTTTCATTGAGCTCGGGGCTGGAGATATCGATTTTCAAGAGATATTCCAGAAGCGGAAAAGCAATCGATTCCGGGGCGCTGCCAAGCGCTAACAGGGCTTGCTGCTGTACGGTGATATCGATGTTCGAGTCCGATGCAAACTGAAGCAGGGCCTTTGCCTTGACAATGTCCTCCTGCTTGAGGCAGAAGAACAGCTCTTCCATGAATTCTTTGGGATCTATCCTGTTCATAGCTTGTAACCTCGAAAGATTCTATTTAAACTGATAAAAAACGGATTTGAGGTATCGCTGGGGCACGAACAGATCAGAGTCGTTTGCAAGGGATTCGGTGGAACCGATGAGAAGGTAGCCGTCGGGTTCTAGCACCTTGGCGATATTGGCGTAAATTTTTCGTCTGTCTTCAGGGGTGAAGTAGATCATGACGTTCCTGCACAGGATGATGTCAAATTTTCCGAGGCCGATGAAGGGCTTCATGAGGTTCATCTTCTTGAATTGTGCCATGAAGCGGATCTCGTCCTTGATCCGCCAGCCATCCTTGTCCGGGCTGAAAAAGCGGTTGAGCCTCTTTTGGTCCAGGCCCCGGGCGATTTCAAACTTGTTGTACCAACCGTAGCTTGCCTGGGCCACGGCCGCATTTGAAATGTCCGTGCCAAGCAGCTTGATGTTGTAGCTGGTCGGAACGATGCCGATCTCGGTCAGGGCCATGGCAATGGAGTAGATCTCCTGACCGGTGGAGCTTGCGGCGCTCCAGAGGCGGATGTTCGGTTTCAGGCCTGTTTTGCTCTTTGTACGTTTGTCGATGAGGTCGGGGATGATCTTGTACTGTAGCAGCTCAAAAGGGGACTTGTCCCTGAAAAAGTAAGTTTCGTTGGTGGAGATCGCATCGATGATCTTTTTTTCGATCTCTTTTTTGAAATCAGACTTTGCCCGTTTGTGGAACTCGGTATAGGATGTGCAGCCAAGCTCTTCAACCAGGGGGCTGAGCCTCGTCTCCACAAGGTACTCCTTGCCCTTGGCAAGGGCGATTCCCGATATCTCTAAAATATACCGGGATAAAATATCAAATTCCGGTGGAGTTATTTTGATCATTGCGGCCTGCTGGTTATCTGATGATGGTTTTTGTTATTTTCTCGGCTATCTTGTCCAGGGGGGCTATGACATCTGCCAGACCCGATTCAATGGGTTCCTTGGGCATTCCGTAAACCGTGCAGCTCTCCTTGTCCTGGGCGATGATGAGGCTGCCGTTTTTTTTCATCTGGGCAAGTCCCAGGGTGCCGTCCGACCCCATGCCCGTCATGATAACTCCGGTGGCCCGTCCAACATAGTGCTCGGCAATGGAGCGGAACAGGTAGTCCACAGATGGCTTGCAGGAGTTCTCCGGCGGGTCGTCCGTGATCTTGATATTCCGGGTCTTTCCGTCGGCTCCTGCAACAATCTTCATCTGCTTTCCGCCTGGGGCAATGTACACCGTGTTGGCAACCAGGGGTTCCCCGTTTGTTGCTTCTTTAACAGTGAGCTGGCATTTTGCGTTCAGACTTTTTGCCAGGGACTGGGTAAACAGAGGTGGCATATGCTGGACCACAAGCACGGGGACGTTGAGTTTGGGCGACAGCATGGGCATCATCTTGGCAAGGGCGTTTGGGCCTCCGGTGGAGATGCCGATGCCCACGATCTCGGACATGGTGGTCCGGGATCTGGCCTGGGCTGTCCGGGTCCGGGTGACCGGACGGGCTGTCCTGGGTGTTACAGATCCAGGCGTGCCGGAGATCCTTCCCTTGAGCCTGGCCCGAATTTGTCTTTGTCGTTTGAATGCGGCAATGATCGGTTCGAGGGCGGCCTTTACCTTGACCATATTCTCCGCCATCCTTCCCGAATCCGGTTTGGAGATAAAGTCAAAGGCTCCAAGTTCAAGGGCCCGGATGGTCATGTCGCTGCCCTTGTGGGTGAGGGTGCTCAGCATCACAGCCAAGGGGGCGTCCGGGAGTTTGTGCAGCGCCTCTAATACCTCGATGCCGCTCATCTGGGGCATCTCGATGTCCAGGGTTACAAGATCGGGCTTGAGCTGGGTGATCCGGGACAACGCTATCTTACCGTTGTTGGCAGATCCCACCACCTCGACACCCGGTATCTCCTTGAGCACATCACTGACAATTTTTCGGTATACAATGGTGTCATCCACCACAAGAACGCGTACTAAGTCCATCTATTCCTTTAAAACCTCTTCAATGTCAAGTATTCCGATCAGGCTAGTTTCGGTCTTCAGAACTCCCTGAAAGTATTTCCCCTTGAGGCCGTTGATGTTGGATGGTGACGATTCGATCCTGTCCGTGTCCGCGGTCACAACATCGCTGATGGAGTCGACCATCAGGCCTATGTGCTCGTCCTGTGAACGGACGATGATGTTCCGGTTGTTTTTGTCCTCCTCTATCTGGGAAAGTCCGAGCTTTTTGCCAAGATCGAGGATGGTGACGATTCTTCCCCTGAGGTTGAGAACCCCCACAACATAGTCCGCCGCCTGGGGGACTGTTGTCACCTCAAAGTGTTTGTTTATCTCCTGAATGTTCAGGATGTCAATGCCGCAGAGGGCCTTGCCCACATAGAAGGTGGCAAGCTCCATGCTGCGCGCCTTGATTGCATTTGCCGTTTCATTCATGTCGATTGCTCCTTGTTCCGAACATCTAGGTTCTTATCCCTGATTTTCGTGTCATTTGGGCAAGAAAATCAGAAAAGATCTTTGCTTCTGGCTTGTCCAGGTTCGGTTAGAATGTCAGATAGCGCCGGATTACTTTCATCAGGTTCTCACGGTCAAGTTTGATTTCGTAGGCGTCAATGCCCACTTTTTCTCCTTGGGCAACGTGGGCATCACTTGCAAGGGAGGTAAGGGCGATCACCTTGTAATGGGAGAATTCCGGGTGGGTCTTGATCCGTTCCGTGAGTTCGAATCCGTCCATGTTGGGCATCTCAAGATCGGTGACGATGATGTCGATCTCATCCTTGTGCTTATCTAGGAGATCCCAGGCAATGGCCCCGTCCTCGGCGGTAATGACCTTGTATCCCTCTTCGGCCATGAACCCTTTTACCTGATTGCGGAAAAAAGCGGAGTCCTCAGCAAACAGGATGACCTTCTGTCCGTCCTCGGTCATCTCTGCGGCAGCCGCCTTCTCTTCCTCGAACCAGTCCGGGTTGAGTTCCTTGACAAGGCCAAAGATGTCGACAAGCAGGGTTGTGTGCCCTTCTATGATCATGGAACCGTTGATGCAGGCCTGTTTCAGGGTGGAATCGTCGATATCCATGGAGACTTCCACGGCATCCACCGGAGGGGTGACCATGAGTCCTAGTTCCCGGTTTTTGACCTTGAAGACGATGATCTCCTGCTGCTCCCTTTCCGGGAGGGTGCCAACGTTGGCCACCTGGGAAAGCTCATAAAGGGGAAGGGTGCCGCCACGGTACTGGACGACCTTTTTACCGCCAACCAGCTCAATGCTGGACGAGGTGATACGCTCAATCCTTTCCACCAGGTTCAACGGGGCTGCAAAGTGTTCGTTTTCATCGTTCTTGAACACAAGCAGGGATGCCTTGTCTCTGGCTCTTTCCTTGGCCTCTTCAGCCTCCCTGGCCGCCTTGGAGACCCGTTCGGTCTCTGCCATGGTGGTGAGCTCTGCCATCTGGCCCAGGTTGGACACATCAAGGATGAGGGCTACCTTGCCGTCCCCCATGATGGTGGCTCCGGCATAACCTGAGCAGCGTTTCAGATGCCTGCCAAGGGGTTTTACAACGATCTCTTCCGAGTCCTTGAGTTCATCGACCACCAGGCCGTATTTGTAGGACCCGGCAGACACAACAGCGATGTTGATGGCGCTTGAGGCATGGTAGCGCCTGTCTTTGCCCTGGCGCTCGTTCTGCTGGGCGTCGGAGTCTCTTTCCTGTCCGTCAAGGGGCCTGCCCGAAGCGTTCATCTGGAATGATCGCCTGTCTGAAATGGCGGTTCTCCTGTCCTCATGTTCGACGTTATCGTCTGGATGAACATAGGTCTTTTTGATGCCAAGGACCTCGGAAAGGTTCAGCAGCGGCAAGAGGTTTCCCCTGAGCCGGACGACATCGGCATCACCCACCTTTTCGATCTTTTCCTTAACCTGGGCTGCAGGGATGCGCAGCAGTTCGTCCAGGTTCACCTGGGGAACTGCGTACTGTTCTTTGCCCACCGAGATGATCTGGCTCGGTATGATGGCCAGGGTAAGGGGGAGCTTGATCTGGATGGTGGTACCCTTGCCGGTGGTCGAGTCGATTTCGATGATCCCCCCCAGTTTCTCGAGGTTGGTGACCACAACATCCATGCCAACGCCCCTGCCTGAGACGTCTGTGACCTGTTCAGCCGTTGAAAAACCGGGCAGGAGAATCAGGTCTGTCTTCTCTTTATCGGACATCTCAGCGATCTGCTGTTCGCTCCTCAGACCCTTCTTGACAGCGGTCTGGGAAATTCTTTCAGGGTCGAGTCCCTTGCCGTCATCTGAGATAACGATGTTAACCTGGCCTGCGTCGTGGAATGCCTTAAGGGTGATGGTACCGGTTTTGGGTTTTCCGATTTTTTCCCTCAGATGGGTTGCCTCAATGCCGTGATCGACGGAGTTACGCACCAGATGGGTCAGGGGGTCGTTGATGGATTCCAGGATCGTCTTGTCAAGTTCAACTTCCTTGCCCTCAATGGCAAGGTCGATGGATTTGCCAAGCTGTTTTGAAAGATCCCTTACAACCCGGGTGAATTTGGTGAAGATGCTGGCAATGGGCTGCATCCGGGTCTGCATGATTGTTTCCTGCAGTTCAGAGGTGATCATGTCGATGCGCTGGCCCGCGAGTTCGGTTGCTTTGCCATTGGAGGAGCTGATTCCCTGGAGCAACTGGTTTCGGCTTAATACCAGCTCTCCTGCCAGGGTCATCAGGGTGTCAAGGAGGTTGACGTTGACCCTCAGGGAGCCCATGGATTTGGATACAACCTCAGCCGGGGCAGTTCCGTTCTCCTGGCGGTTCGCTTTGGCCGTGGCTTTCTTTTGGATAACCGGTGCTGTTACCTGTTCTTCTACAACCGGGATCTCCTCCACAACGGGGGGCTGTACCGCAACTGTCTGCTCAATGGGTGCGGGAGCAGGTTCCACCGCAGCGATCTGTTCCGCTGGTTTCTCTATTGAAGGCATTGCCTGGGGGATTGACCCCTCGGCTGCTTCTGAGACGCGTATCATGTCATCGCTGATGATGTGGATGGCGTCGGAATTGAGACCAAACAGGGTATCTGCCATGTCCGGCTCGATGATGGAAGAGTAGAGTATCTGAAAGGGAATTCTGGTTGGAGCGGTCCAGGTCTCAAGTGTCCCAACGGATTCGAAATCGATTCTTGACTCAATGATGGAGCCTGTCTTTTCCAGGGTCTCAAGGAGTTTTATGGGGTTCTTGTTTTGTCGGTGGATGTCGTTGATAAGATCATATTCAACCAGGAAAATAAAGTGACCTTCATTTTTCCGTTGCTCCAGATCGTATTGGGATACCTGGGAAAAGACCCTGCCGTCGGTAAGCTCTAAGTTCACAACCCCGGAGACAAGGTCGTGCTTCTCCTCGGGCAGAGATGCTTTGGTGATGTCGGCCAGGGCCTGGACATGGTCTGAAACATCTTCGTCGTTGCTGGACTGGATGTTGTTCATCAGGTTTTCGAGTTTGTCAAATCCCTTCAGGAGAACGCTGATTCGGTCTGGATCCGGGACAAGTTCCATGTTCCTGATGAGGTCCAGGACATTTTCCAGACTGTGGGCCAGGTTCTTGATGGTGGTGAGTCCCATGAATCCCGCCCCGCCCTTTATGGAGTGGGCAGCACGGAAGACATTGTTTACCAGATCGATATCGATGTCCTCACCGCCCTCTTCGATGGTTAGCAGATCACTCTCAATGTCCGATAGATGTTCGAGGGATTCTTCGATATACATCTGCAGGGTTTCATCGTCTTCAAACATGATGCATCTCCTGAAAGGTTATTTTCTTGTGAACAGTTAACAAACCTGTTATCGCATGAACTAAGCACGATTGGGTATATAATAAACTTAAAAATACAAAAGATCCAATTAAAAGTCAAACAGGATTGCTGAAAAAGCCTGATGGACAAAGGGATCAGAACACCTTTCGGATGATGCCTTTGAGCGGGGTGTTTATCTCTAATTTCAGAGTCGAACAGGTGTTGGGCTGGGCATGCTCGATGGAGTTCTGGTTTTTGTCCAGAATGTCCGTCACCAAAGTCCTTGGGTTGGGGCCCCTGGGTGTGAGGATCTCGATGGTGTCGCCCTTGGAGATCTTATTTTTGATGGCCACGGTAACTTGACCTTCCTGACTTCCATCCATGATTTTGCCTATAAAACCGTGGATCATGCCCTGGCGAAGGTTTTGGTAGTTGGGCAGGGTTTGGTCCGGGTCATTGAAATAGAAGCCGGTACAATATTCCCGGTGGTAGATCCGGCTGAGTTCCTCCCGCCATTGGGGGGCTGTTTGGTAGTTGTCTGGGTCAAGGAGATAGCTGTCTATGGCCTGGCGATAGGTTTTGACCACCGAAGCAAGATAGCTGATACCCTTCATCCTTCCCTCGATTTTGAGAGAGGCGATGCCGGCATCGATCAACTCTGGTATATGGTCGAGCATGCACAGGTCTTTTGAGTTGAATATGTAAGTTCCACGTTTGTCCTCCATCAGTGGGTGGTATTGCCCGGGTCTCTGCTCTTCCACCACTGAGTAGCTCCAGCGGCAGGGGTGGGTACACAACCCTTGATTGCTGTCCCTGCCGTTGAGGAAATTGCTTAAAAGGCAGCGTCCTGAGTAGGAGATGCACATGGCCCCGTGGATAAATGTCTCGGTTTCAATCGCGGAGCGTGTGCTGATCTCCCTGATTTCATCAAGGGAGAGTTCCCGTGCGAGGTTGACCCGTGTGATGCCC
The DNA here is from genome assembly GCA_030145245.1 of Desulfobacterium sp. Lineage (GTDB taxonomy): Bacteria > Desulfobacterota > Desulfobacteria > Desulfobacterales > Desulfobacteraceae > Desulforapulum. Next base: position 53,894 of record JAQYWC010000033.1, on the reverse strand, counting down.
GTCTGTTCCCAGAACCGAACCGTGTTGTAATTGGTTGTGTTTGCCTGGGTGCTCAGGTGAATGGGGATGTGGGGGATGATAGTTGTTGCCAGCAGGATGATGCCAGGGTCTGCAATAATGATGGCGTCGGGGTTGAGGCGCCCGACCCTTTCCAGGTAACTTACGATAGCGCCCTGTTCAGGGTTGCGTGCGTAAATGTTGCACGCAAGGTATACCTTGACTCCGGCTTTGTGGGCAAACCCAATGGCCTGTTCCAGTTCCTGGTCGGTAAAGTTGCCTGAAAAGTTTCTGAGACTGAACTCTTTTCCTGCAAGGTAAACGGCGTCTGCTCCGTATTGAATAGCTGTTTCAAGCTTTTCAATATTACCGGCAGGGGCGAGTAATTCTATTTTTTGTGGGATTTTTTTCATGGTAAGATTTGTGGTGCCCCCGGCAAGAATCGAACTTGCGCACATGGATTAGGAATCCAATGCTCTATCCACTGAGCTACGGGGGCATTAATTATTCGACCAGTAATTTCTGGCCTGGGTAAATCTTGCTTCTCGCCGTTAAATGGTTCAACGTAAGAAGACGATGGAGAGTCATATTATATTTTTTGGCAATTGTAAAGGGATTATCTCCAGATTTTACAAAATGAGTGGAAAAAGTGCTGGATTGGACACTTCCGGTGGGTATTTTGAGCTTTTGTCCAATGTGGAGTGCCGAACTTCTAAGGTGGTTTGCGGCCATTATTTTTTTAGTTGTGGTTCGGTAGCGCCCTGCAATGAGCCAGAGGTTGTCTCCCTGTTTTACTGAATATTTTACAGTCGCTCCCATGTTCCGGCGAGTGGTTCCTGCTACAACTGGGCGGATTCTGGTGCCGGAATTGGGTATTTTCAGGACCTTGCCGGCCACGATAATGCTTTTGGAGGAGATGTTATTGGCCGAGGTGATCCTGCGAAGGGATGTGTGGTATTTCTTTGCAATGCCCGACAGGGTATCTCCTCTCCTGACCTTGTGGTAGGTGTACCGTGTGGGGGCTGTATAAGATGACTTAATTTTGTCAAGGCGGGCCAGGAAGATGTCTGCCTTGGTCTCCGGAATCCGGATCTTGTACTCCTCAGGGGGGAGGAGGGCATACCTGAGTTCCGGGTTAAGGTTCTTTAACAGGGTCGTATTAACGCCGATCTCTTTTGCAATATCCCTGAGTCGTATCTGCTTTTTGATGGTGCAGGTTTTATATTGGAAAGGCTCGAATCCTTTGACCGGTTTGATGTTGTATTGGTCAAGGTTTTTGATGATGTGCAGGGTTGCAAGGAAACGCGGAACATACCTGGCGGTTTCCCTTGGGAGCTTTTCGTAGAGATCCCAGAAGTTGTCCAGGTAATTGATGTTCTGTTTTCTGATGGTTCTCAAAATCCTACCTTCGCCGCAATTGTAGGCAGCCAAAACTGTTGCCCAGTCTCCGAACATGCTGTGGAGTTCCTTTAGATAGGCGATGGCGGCATGGGTTGATTTGACAGGATCGAGTCTTTCGTCAACGTAGTAGTCACGTTTAAGGCCGAATTTGTATCCGGTGGAGGGGATGAACTGCCAGAGTCCCAGGGCTCTGGCGGGAGAGAGAGCTCTTATCTTGAATCCGCTCTCGATAAGAGGTAACCAGGAGAGTTCCTCGGGTAATCCGGCTTTCTTAAGCTCTGCAGCAATAAAGGGTTGGTATCTGCCCGCCCGCTCCATGGACTGGATGAAGAATCGTTTTTCCGGGCCGGTGAAGCGGTTGATCTCTTTTTTAACATAGGCGTTCATGGTGAGGGGGATGGCGTCGTGGTTGCCGTTGATAACTATGTTCCGGGAGGCGTAGATCTCAAGGATGCGCTTTGAGATCATGTACCGGATATCTTCCTTCTGCTGGTTGAGGTGGGGGTGGGTCTCTATGTCCAGGTCAAGGATAGCAGCGTAGGCCATGTCAAGTTGGGATAGGGCATTTTCGAGCTCCCCTTTTTCCCACATGGACTGGGCGGAATCGCAAAGTTCCAGGGCTTGGTCGATCTCCTCTTGTGCGGCGGCCTCTTTGGTTTTCTTTCTGGTGAGCTCTGTTGTGGCGTGGGAAACTTCGGTTGTGGTGGTAAGGGGGTTAGTGTTGCTGCCCGATTTGGCGAGGGAGGAGTTTTTTGTTGTTACCGGGGGGGCTGCCTGCTCTATTGCGGTTTGCTCTCCAGTGATTGCCGAGTGTTTGGGAAGCGATGATTGGCACCCCATGATGACAAATGGTATTAGGATGATCGAATTTATTTTCTTCATATATTATATCATTATATAAGCGTGGTTAAGGTTGAGGTGATTGTGACGGGTTATTTTGATAATGAATATAGAATTCCCGGGAGTGTGTCAAGTAAATATGGTCCCTATTGGCCTGTGATTATGCGGGTTTTTCAGTCGTTTTGGTGTGAGAAGTTAAAAAATGTAGGAAAAATTAGTAATTAAGCGTAAAATGGATGTTTTGGTGGGTTAATGTCATGTGGATGGGGTTGGTCTCTGGTGGTTGTGCTTTTTATGGGTTGTCAATATTGAGGTGCTCTGTTATATTCCCCTGGTCTTGTTGTGAAGCGGACAGCGCTTCAACGGCAACGCAAAGCCGATATAGCTCAGTTGGTAGAGCATCTCACTTGTAATGAGAATGTCCTCCGTTCGATTCGGGGTATCGGCTCCAGAAAAAACATAATGGTGGGGTTCCCGAGTGGTCAAAGGGATCAGACTGTAAATCTGACGGCTAAGCCTTCGGAGGTTCAAATCCTCCCCCCACCACCATATAGTTCATGTAGGAGACGCCGACCCTCTTAGGGTTGGGTCGCATACTGCATAGAATAGATCTTCACAGGGTGAACACTTTTGCATGGTGTAGCTCTTGAATGTGCGGGAGTAGCTCAGTTGGTAGAGCTTCAGCCTTCCAAGCTGAATGTCGCGAGTTCGAACCTCGTCTCCCGCTCCACCTTTCTATGCAGTCCGGATACAAGTTTTGTTTGCAACTGCTTATATAATGATGCCCATGTAGCTCAGTCGGTAGAGCGCTTCCTTGGTAAGGAAGAGGTTCAACGGTTCGATTCCGTTCATGGGCTCCATTTTCTTTTGGCGGGAGGAACGTCTGAAATGGCAAAAGAGAAATTTGAGCGGACTAAGCCGCATGTTAATATTGGAACAATCGGCCACATTGATCATGGCAAAACTACCCTCACCGCAGCAATTACTAAGCATGCAGCCCTTAGGGGATTTGGAGAGTTTGTAGCCTTCGACGAGATCGATAAAGCCCCGGAAGAGCGAGAGCGCGGTATCACTATCTCTACAGCACATGTAGAATACGAGACCGAGAACCGTCATTATGCTCATGTAGATTGCCCGGGCCATGCCGATTACATCAAGAACATGATCACCGGAGCAGCCCAGATGGACGGTGCTGTTCTCGTTGTGAGCGCTGACGATGGTCCCATGCCTCAAACAAGGGAGCATATCCTTCTTGCACGGCAGGTTGGTGTGCCCAGCATCGTTGTTTTTCTCAATAAGTGCGATATGGTCGATGACGAAGAACTTATCGAGCTTGTTGAGATGGAACTCCAGGAGCTTCTCTCCAAATATGAGTTCCCCGGGGATGATACTCCGATAATTCGTGGCAGTGCCCTCAAGGCTCTTGAGGCTGATAGCGCGGAAGATGATGCGGCGAAGCCCATCCATGAATTGCTCGACGTTCTGGATTCCTATGTTGAGGAACCCATACGTGATACTGAAAAAGATTTTCTCATGCCCATTGAGGACGTGTTTTCTATCTCTGGACGTGGTACTGTTGTCACAGGGCGGATCGAGCGCGGTATCGTCAAGACCGGTGAAGAGGTCGAACTTGTCGGTATCAGGGAGACCTCCAAGACTATCTGTACTGGGGTTGAGATGTTCAGGAAGCTTCTGGACGAAGGGCAGGCAGGCGATAATGTAGGACTTCTCCTTCGCGGAACAAAACGTGAAGCTGTTGAGAGAGGTCAGGTTGTTGCGAAACCCGGCTCCATCACACCCCATACAAAGTTTAAGGCAGAAATCTATTGTCTGAGTAAGGAAGAGGGTGGGCGTCATACCCCATTCTTTAGTGGCTACAGGCCTCAGTTCTTCTTTCGGACAACCGATGTTACTGGTATCTTGACATTGCCGGACGGCGTTGAGATGATAATGCCAGGCGATAACGCTGCAATCAGTGCGGAACTCATTGCCCCCATAGCCATGGAGAAAGAGCTACGGTTTGCAATTAGGGAAGGTGGGCGTACTGTTGGTGCGGGTGTTATCGGAGAAATAATCGAATAATCAATCAAGGAGTTTCAAGTGGCTAGAGTTAAAGTTACTCTTGCATGTACAGAGTGTAAGAGGCGGAACTACACAACGACAAAGAATAAGCGTATAACTCCTGATAAGCTCGAGTTTGAGAAATACTGCAGATTTTGTAAGAAGCATGTGACTCATAAGGAGACGCGCAAATAGTTTCTGACAGGCAGTTGACTGCCACTTCAATATCTGTTGGTTAATGCAGGTCAGTAGCTCTAATTGGTAGAGCGCCGGACTCCAAATCCGGATGCTGGGGGTTCGACTCCCTCCTGACCTGCCACCTACAGCTAAGTCGAGTCCAGGAGGTTTGGATAAGATAGAAACAAATCAGGAGTGATATGGCACGGTTGCAAAAAAAGAAGTCACCAGCTGATAAAATCAAGACAAAAGTGCAGGAACCTGAAAGTTTGCCGGAAGGCGACGAGAATAAAGGGACTGACAAGATGGGGAAAGCGCCATCTCAGGTCTCAAAACAGGCTGGAAAGGTTCGCGAGAAACTTGGAAAGTCAGGTTCATCAGCAGTTGTGACTCCCGGGGAACAGAACTTCTATCAGAAGTCGGTTCAATTTCTGCGGGAGGTGCGCGTTGAGCTGAAAAAAGTAACCTGGCCAAATCGTAAGCAGACAGCGGGTTCAACCGTTGTCGTTATTATCCTTGTTTTTATTCTTGCTGCTTTTCTCGGTCTGGTGGATTTTAGCCTTTCAAAGCTTGTTCAGGTTGTCCTTGCATAAAAGGGGTGTAGACAGTGTCTCTTAAATGGTACGTGGTTCATGTCTACTCAGGGTTTGAGCAGAAAGTTAAGCTCTCCCTTGAAGACAGAATTTCCAATTCCGGCTGCTCGGACAAATTTGGCGAGATTCTCGTCCCCACTGAACACGTTGTCGAATTTGTCAACGGAAAGAAGCGGGAATCCTCAAGAAAATTTTATCCGGGGTACATTCTCGTGCACATGTCTCTGAGCGACGAGACATGGCACATCGTCAATTCCACTGCAAAAGTTACAGGGTTCCTTGGGGGGAAGCACAAGCCGGCTCCCATCACCGATCAGGAAGCAGCTGCAATTGTAGAGAGAATGGAACAGGGCAAGAACAAACCTCAGCCCAAATATTATTTTGAACCTGGAGACGATGTGCGGGTCACCGATGGTCCCTTCACTAACTTCAACGGTACCGTGGAAGAGTCGTTGCCGGATAAGGGAAAGATCAGGGTTCTGGTCAGCATCTTTGGCAGGGCAACGCCAGTGGAACTCGAGTTCGCTCAGGTTACAAAGATTTAAATTGAGAAACATTAAAGTGAGTGTCAGGAGTAGATAAAGATGGCAAAAAAAGTAATGGCGCTGATAAAACTTCAGGTAGCGGCTGGTAAGGCAAATCCTTCTCCGCCAATCGGCCCTGCGCTGGGTCAGCATGGCGTAAATATCATGGATTTCTGCAAGGCTTTTAATGCCAGGACTGCCAACGACGCAGGTTCTATCATACCCGTGGTGATTACCGTCTATCAGGATAGATCGTTTACCTTTATTACAAAGACGCCTCCGGCCTCCATGCTCTTGAAAAAGGCGGCTAGCATCAGCAAGGGATCCGGTGTACCTAACCGCGACAAGGTCGGGAAAGTAACCCATGATCAGCTTGTTGAGATCGCCACAACAAAGATGGAAGATTTGAACGCTGCTGATATCGATGCAGCTGTGAACATTATTGCTGGTACCGCCAGAAGTATGGGCATCGAAGTAGTTTAACCGTTTAAGGAGTGAGTGATATAAAATGCCGAAGCACGGTAAAAAATATACGGAAACATCTAAAAAGATCGACAAGCAGGCTCGTTACGATTTCAATGAAGCTTTAGAGCTCTCACTCGCTTCGTCCTATGCAAAGTTCGATGAGACTTTAGATATTGCTGTAAGACTGGGAGTAGATCCGCGGCACGCCGATCAGATGATCCGCGGCACCGTAGTTCTCCCCAACGGTCTTGGCAAAGAAGTAAAGGTTCTCGTTTTTGCAAAGGGTGAAAAAGAGAAAGAGGCCCTAGACGCAGGCGCTGATTTCATAGCCGACGAAGAGACAGTCGAAAAGATCAAGAACGGCTGGTTCGGATTTGACAAGGCTATTGCCACCCCGGACATGATGGGAACCGTTGGCAAGCTCGGAAGGGTCCTCGGACCCCGGGGACTTATGCCGAATGCAAAAACCGGAACCGTCACCTTTGAGGTTGCAAAGGCGATTGATGAGCTCAAAGCCGGAAAGATCGACTTTCGGGTTGAAAAGGCGGGTATCATACACGCCCCGGTTGGAAAGGTCTCCTTTGGTGTTGAAAAACTTGCTGAAAATGTAAAGGCTTTCATCTCTATGATCGTCTCTCTTAAGCCAGCATCCAGCAAGGGTACATACCTCAAAGGAATCACTGTTTCCACAACCATGGGACCAGGTGTTAAGATCGATCCGGTACATGCTAAATAGCAGAGAGTTGTTTTTTATCTCTGCAACCGGGTAGATAGAGTTTATAAATTGTCTGTCAAAGACAGTAGGTGCACATGGGAATGTGTATAATCGGCGATGCCGGCCTGCCGAGACAGAAGCCTGTTTTGGCATAGTTGGCACCTCTGAAAAAATGTTGTATTTGGAAAGGAGGTGTAGTTATTGAATTTATCAAATAAAAAAGAATTTGTAGAGCAGTTAAAGGTTCGCCTTGCGGAGACTCAAATCTCGATCCTTGTCGATTACAAGGGGCTAGATGTGGAGGCGATGACCCAGCTCAGGTCAGAGTTGAGAAAAGAGGGTGTTCAGTTGGAAGTTATGAAGAACACGCTCCTCACCATGGCTTGTGAGGGAACTGATACTGCTCTTATGAAAGATTCCTTCAAAGGGCCCAACGCCCTTGCAACCTGCAAGGACGACCCCGTGGCCCCAGCCAGGGTTCTGGTCAAGTTTGCCGAAGATAACGACATGCTTGAAATTAAGGCAGGAACCATGAACGGTAAGCTTATCTCAGTTGATGAGATTAAAGCACTCGCAAAGATGCCGTCACGCGAGGTCCTCCTGGCACAGTTGCTCTCAGCAATGAACGGAGTCCCGACAGCCATGGTTAGAGTTCTTGGAGGCGTTCCAAGGGCATTTCTCACTGTTTGCAATGCAATTGGCGAACAGAAAGAGGCTGCATAAACGTTTTAGATAATTTTAATGATCAAAAAAGAGGTAACTCTTTTACAGGTTTTTCTAAGGAGAAAATAATGGCTGATATCACAAAAGATGATGTAGTTGAATTTATAGCAAACATGAGCGTTCTTGAGCTCTCTGAGATGGTTAAAGAGCTTGAGGAGAAATTTGGTGTTTCTGCTGCAGCTCCCGTTGCAATGATGGCTGGTGGTGCGGTTGCAGGCGATGCAGCTGGTGCAGCTGAGGAGAAAACAGAGTTCGACGTAGTTCTCGAAGCTGCTGGTGACAAGAAGATCGCTGTTATCAAGGAAGTTCGCGCCATCACAGGTCTTGGCCTCAAAGAGGCAAAGGCTCTTGTTGACGAGTGCCCCAAGCCCGTTAAGGAAGGCGTTGCTAAAGAAGACGCAGAAAAGATCAAGGAGCAGCTCGAAGGAGCTGGTGCCCAGGTCACCATCAAGTAGTTAGTTTTTACTAACCACTTGAAAAAATTTGTAAATTTCACACACTCGATGCGGGGGCAGGGCCTATAGGGCCATGTCTCCGCTTTCACGGTTATAATAACCCATATTTGGAGATACCATGACCGGGAGCCTTTTGGCAAGCAAGCGCATAAGAAAAGAATTTGGCAGTAAAAGCAGGGTCGTCGACATTCCCGATCTCATAGGGATGCAGCGTACCTCTTTTGAACGTTTTCTGCAGAGGGATGTTTTCCCTGAAAACAGGGAAGATATCGGAATACACCTGGTATTCAAATCGGTTTTTCCCATTAAGGACTTCACCGGGACCTCCTCCCTTGAGTATGTCTCCTACTCGTTTGGAGAGACAAAGCACTCTGTGGAAGAGTGCATCAGTCGGGGGATGACCTATGAAATTCCTGTTAACATAACCGTAAGGCTCGTAGTCTATGATGTGGACAAGGAAGCAGGAACCACATCCATCCGCGATATCAAAGAGCAGGAGATCTATTTCGGCACTATTCCTTTGATGACCAAACGCGGCACCTTTATCATCAACGGTACTGAACGCGCTGTTGTCAGTCAGCTTCATAGATCCTCCGGTGTGTTTTTTGACCATGACAAGGGCAAAAACCACTCCAGTGGCAGGATTATCTATACGGCTCGTATTATTCCTGTCAGAGGATCCTGGATCGACATGGAAATCGATCCCAAGGATATCGTTAATATCAGGATTGACCGGCGAAGAAAATTCCCCATTACCATCCTGTTCAAGGCATTTGGCTACACCAACGAAGATATCCTGAGCTTCTTTTACAAGCGGGAGCGTATCTTCAGAAAGGATGGGGCTCTGTTCAAAGAGTTCAATGCCGATAACCTGAAACGAAACCGGGCCAGTTTCGACGTGCTTGATCCTGAAACAGGCGACGTGGTGGTGAAAAAAGGACGCCTCTTCACCATTCGTGCCCTGAAGCAGCTCCAGGCAGCAGGCCTCAAACATATACCCATCGGCGAGGATGACATCATTGGCAAGGGCTTTGCCTCCACCGTTATCAACGCTGAAACCGAAGAGATCATCGCCAAGGCCGGAGCGCTCATTGATGGCGAGGTGATTGACGCAATCGAGGCTGCAGGTATTGATGAGTTCAGCATCCTTTATGTCGACACTTACAGCTCTGACTCCATACGAAAGACCCTGGCCGTTGACAAGGTGATCTCAAGGGCAGAAGCCCTCATTGAGATATACCGGAGGCTTCGTCCTGGTAATCCTGCAACCCCTGAGGTTGCCCAGGATTTTATCGACCACCTCTTTTTTAAACCGGCCTATTACGATTTGTCAAATGTAGGTCGTTTGAAGATGAACCACCGTCTCGGCATGACCACGGGCATTGATGTCAGAACCCTTCGAAAGGAAGACATTCTTCTTACGGCTTCAACCCTGGTAGAGCTTAAGGATACCCAGGGCGCTGTCGATGATATCGATCACCTTGGAAACAGACGAGTCCGGGCAGTTGGCGAGCTTCTTGAGAACCAGTACCGGATCGGTCTTGTTCGGATGGAACGGGCCATCAAAGAGCGGATGAGCATGCAGGAAGTGGATGCGATGATGCCCCACGATCTTGTCAATCCAAAGCCTGTCTCTGCCGTTGTCAGGGAGTTCTTTGGTACATCCCAGCTCTCCCAGTTCATGGATCAGACTAACCCCCTGTCCGAGACTACCCACAAGCGGCGACTATCAGCCCTTGGACCAGGCGGACTCACCAGGGAGCGGGCCGGTTTTGAGGTGAGGGATGTTCATCCTTCCCATTACGGCAGGATCTGTCCCATTGAGACGCCGGAGGGACCCAACATCGGTCTCATCGTTTCCTTGTGTACCTACGCCCGGGTCAACGATTTCGGATTTATCGAAACACCCTACAGGTTGGCCAAGGACGGCGTAGTCAGCCGGGATATCACCCATCTGTCCGCCTTTGAAGAGAAGGAACACCCCATTGCCCAGGCAAATGCGGTGCTTGATGAAGATGGTACCCTGATTAATGACCTTGTCACCTCCAGGGTGGCCGGCGAGTTTGAGATGGTGAAAAATCAGGACATCGAGTTCATGGACGTCTCTCCAAACCAGCTGGTCTCTGTTTCCGCCTCATTGATTCCCTTTCTGGAGAACGATGATGCCAACAGGGCGCTCATGGGTTCCAACATGCAGCGCCAGGCTGTTCCCCTGATTCGGAGCGAAGCGCCATATGTTGGTACTGGGATCGAAGGGGTTGTGGCCAGGGATTCCGGTGTGGCCATTGTTGCTGAACACGATGGCGTGGTTGTGGATGTGGATGCCAAGCGTATTGTCGTCAAGAATACCGATGTAAATGCCGGTACGTCTGATAAGACGGTTACCATTTATAATGCATCCAAGTTCGTCCGGTCAAACCAGAACACTTGCTTCAACCACAGGCCGATTGTTAAAAAAGGCGATCACGTGAAAACCGGCCAGGTCATAGCCGACGGTCCCTCCACAGAGATGGGAGAGCTTGCCCTTGGCAAGAACGTCACCGTGGCTTTCATGCCCTGGGGTGGTTACAACTATGAGGATTCTATCCTCGTGAGTGAACGTCTTGTCAGGGATGGGGTCTATACCTCGGTACACATTGAGGAGTTCGAGGTCGTTGCCAGGGATACAAAGCTTGGTAAAGAAGAGATTACCCGTGATATTCCCAATGCCGGTGAAGAGGCGCTAAAGGATCTGGACGAGAGCGGTATCATCCGGCTCGGAGCCGAGGTGAAACCCGGCGATATCCTTGTTGGTAAGATCACTCCAAAGGGTGAAACCCAGCTCAGTCCCGAGGAAAAGCTTCTCCGGGCGATCTTTGGTGAAAAAGCAGGGGATGTCAAGGACACCTCCCTCAGGGTGCCCCCAGGGGTTGAAGGGGTCGTGACCGATGCCAAGGTCTTTTCCCGACGAGGGTTGTCCAAGGATGACCGAACCCGGTCCATCGAGGATATTGAGATCCTAAAGCTTGAAAAGGACAGGGATGACGAGATCCGGATCATCACTGAAACCATTCAGGAGCGTCTCGAAGAACTGCTTGCAGGTCAAATCCTTTCCACGCCTCTTAAAAAGGGCAAGAAAGTGGTTGTGCAGGCTGACACGGCGGTGGCGTCAAGTCTCTTTGAAGGGATTCCCCTTTCAGACCTCATGGGCGTGAGCGTCGAGGATCCCCATCTGACCGAAACAGCCCAGATCATCCTTGAGAGGGCTGAGGCGCAGATCAAAAAAGCAAGGGAGCACTTCAACAACCAGGTTTCCCGTTATGAAAAGGGAGACGATCTGTCTCCGGGTGTGCTCAAGCTGATCAAGATCAGCGTTGCCATGAAGCGTGTGCTGTCCGTAGGTGATAAGATGGCAGGCCGGCATGGTAACAAGGGTGTTGTCTCCCGGATTCTTCCAGTGGCGGATCTTCCCTATTTTGAAGACGGTCGAACCGTTGACATGGTGCTTAATCCCCTGGGTGTTCCCTCTCGAATGAACGTGGGACAGATCCTTGAGATCCATCTGGGATGTGCTGCCAGAGGGCTTGGCCGCCAGATCGATGATCTCATCTATGAGAAAAATGTCCAAGAGCTTAGGGCGAGGGTCAAACGGATTTTTGTCACACCGCCGGTTAATCCCGGTGAGAAAGCGAACAAGGACAAGACCCACTACAACTTTGAGTCCCACTACACCTTAGAAGAGACCATGCCCGTTCCGGCCAATGAGGAGGAGCGTGACTTTGTTGAGTCCATCGATAAAATGGACGACAAGGAGTTCATGGAGTTTGCCAAGCTCTACCAGAACGGCGTGCACATGGCCACTCCGGTATTTGATGGTGCTGCCGAAAGTGAGATCAAGGCCTTGCTCAACTATGCAGGGCTCCACACCTCGGGTCAGTCGGTCCTCTATGATGGCCGGACCGGTGAGCGTTTTGAAAAACCCATCACCGTGGGTATCATGTATATGCTCAAGCTCCATCATCTTGTCGATGACAAGATTCATGCACGATCCATTGGACCATACTCCCTGGTTACCCAGCAGCCCCTGGGCGGTAAGGCCCAGTTTGGCGGCCAGCGACTCGGAGAGATGGAGGTGTGGGCCATGGAGGCTTACGGTGCCGCCCATGCACTCCAGGAGTTCATTACGGTTAAATCAGATGATATGACAGGACGAACGCGCATGTATGAGAAGATTGTCAAGGGACAGAACGTTCTTGAGCCTGGAATGCCCGAATCTTTCAGAGTTCTTACAAAAGAGCTCCAAAGTCTGGGATTGGATATAAATCTTTTAGAAGGGAAATAAGGAGAAGATATTGGAAACCATATACGATTTCTTCGCCAAGCCGAAAGATCCTAAGCTTTATACGGGCGTCCAGATCGCTCTTGCCTCCTCGGACCAGATCAGAGAGTGGTCCCATGGTGAGATAAAAAAGCCTGAAACCATCAATTACCGAACCTTTAAACCGGAACGGGACGGTCTGTTCTGCGCAAAGGTGTTTGGTCCCACAAAGGATTACGAGTGCAACTGCGGTAAATACAAGCGCATGAAGCACCGTGGCGTGATCTGTGAAAAGTGCGGCGTTGAGGTGATCCAGTCCAAGGTGCGACGGGAGAGAATGGCTCACATCGAGCTTGCCTGTCCCGTATCCCATATCTGGTTCCTGAAGAGCTTGCCGAGCAAGATCGGAAACATACTTGACCTGACCCTCAAGAACCTTGAAAAGGTTCTCTACTTTGACTCCTATATTGTCATCGATCCAATGGAAAGCGGGATGGATAAGCTCCAGCTTCTTTCCGATGACAAATACCACGAAGCCATCGAACTGTACGGGTTTGACGGCTTTGAAGCCGGCATGGGAGCCGAGGCGATCCTCAAACTGCTGGAAGAGGTGGATCTTGATGCGGTTTACAAGGAGCTGAGGGAAGAGATCTACACCACCAAATCGGTGGCCAAGCGCCAGAAGATGTCCAAGCGTCTCAAGGTGGTTGATGCCTTCAGAAACTCGGAACAGAGCCCTACAAAGATGATCATGACGGCTCTGCCCGTCCTTCCTCCGGATTTGAGGCCCCTTGTTCCCCTTGAGGGTGGCAGGTTTGCCACAAGTGATCTCAACGATCTCTACCGTAGGGTGATCAACCGTAACAACCGGCTCAAACGCCTGGTGGATCTCAACGCTCCTGATATCATCGTTCGAAATGAGAAGCGCATGCTACAGGAGGCCGTGGATGTCCTTTTTGATAACGGTCGACACGGCAGGGTCGTTACCGGAACCAACAAGCGGCCCCTCAAGTCCTTGAGCGACACCCTTAAGGGTAAGCAGGGCCGGTTTCGTCAGAACTTGCTTGGAAAGCGTGTGGATTACTCGGGCCGTACCGTTATCACCGTTGGTCCCTATCTCAGGCTCCACCAGTGTGGTCTTCCCAAGAAGATGGCCCTTGAGCTGTTCAAGCCGTTCATCTACAATTATCTGGAGCAGAAAGGCCTTGTCTCCACCGTCAAGAGCGCCAAAAAGATGGTCGAGCGGGAGGAGGTCGAGGTATGGGACGCATTGGACCATGTGGTCAAAGAGTATCCCATCATGCTCAACCGTGCACCAACCCTTCATCGTCTCGGCATCCAGGCCTTTGAGCCTGTTCTTATAGAAGGAAAGGCCATTCAGCTCCATCCGTTGGTCTGTACCGCCTTCAATGCCGACTTTGACGGTGACCAGATGGCCGTGCATGTTCCCCTTTCGCTTGAGTCCCAGCTTGAGGCGAGGATCTTGATGCTTGCCAGCAACAATATTCTCTCCCCTGCCAATGGTCAGCCGGTGATTGTTCCCACCCAGGATATCGTTCTCGGTATCTACTACATGACCCGTGGAGTGGCTGGTCTTTCCGGCGAAGGAACAAGTTTTGCCAGCGTTGAGGAGGTTAGATCCGCCTTTGACGCAAAAGAGCTTGCCCTCAACGCAATGATCAAGGTTCGTATCGACGGTGAACTGTACGACACCACCTGCGGCCGGATCATGTTGTGGGAGATCATCCCCGGTGATACCCTGCTCTCCATGAGCCGTATCCGGGTAGCAGACAGGGATTCTGCGGCTGAGGCGCTCCAGGAACTGAGGAGCGGCAAGACTTTTGACCAGGTTTCTGACGCATACTCGGACGACGAGACCAAAGCGACCAAGGGCGCCACCGGCATCCTGACCCGAAAGGAGTTCAAGAACATCTTTCAGGTCTCTGAGATCAAGGCGGAGCAGCTTTACGGGCTTCGAAAAGACCAGTTTTCCGATGTGATCGAATCCGGCGGCTTTTACAATATCTTCAGGGTTGACGAGCGCAAGACGACTTTGCCCTTCCAGCTTGTGAACAAAATCATCACCAAGTCTGCGGTCCGTGAACTTGTGGATTATGCCTACAGAAACATCGGCATCAAGGAGACTGTGGTCCTGGCCGACAGGCTCAAGGATATCGGTTACAAGTACTCAACCCTTGGCGGGCTTTCCATCTGCATCGACGACATGATCATTCCGGATAACAAGTGGGATATCATCCGTGAGGCAGAGATGAGTGTTGTGGATATCAAAGAGCAGTATTCCGAAGGTTTGATCACCCAGGGCGAGAAATACAACAAGGTGGTTGATATCTGGGCCAAGAGCACGGATGACATTGCCGACGCCATGATGGAAGTGATGAAGAACCCGAAAAGCTCCAAGAGCTACCAGGGTCCGGAAGGGGACGTTCTCAATGCGGTCTACATGATGGCCGATTCCGGAGCCAGGGGCAGCAAGGATCAGATGAGACAGCTCGCGGGAATGCGTGGCCTTATGGCCAAGCCCTCTGGCGAGATCATCGAGAACCCGATCACCGCCTGCTTCCGTGAGGGATTGACGGTTCTTCAGTACTTTATCTCCACCCATGGTGCCCGTAAGGGTCTTGCCGATACTGCGCTCAAGACCGCCAACTCGGGTTACCTTACCCGGCGTTTGGCAGATGTGGCCCAGGACTGTACCGTGATGGAGGATGATTGCGGAACCCTCATGGGCGTCGAGGTCGAATCCCTTCTTGAGGGTGGCGAAGTGATCCAGAGCCTGGGAGAGCGAATCCTCGGCAGGGTTACCCAGGAGGCTGTCCGGGATATTTATACGGACGAGGTGATCGTTGAGAAGGGTGTGGAGCTGGATGAGGCCATGGTCGAGAAGATCGAGGCGGCCGGTGTCACCAGCGTTAAGATTAGAAGCGTTCTGACCTGCAAGTCCAAGACCGGGGTGTGCGCAAGCTGCTACGGCCGGGATCTTGCTTACGGTAAGACCGTGGATATTGGCCAGGCCGTTGGTATCATGGCCGCCCAGTCCATTGGCGAGCCGGGAACACAGCTTACCATGCGTACCTTCCATATCGGTGGTACTGCAAGCAGAAAGGTCGAGGTCGCAGAGATCAAGGCCAGGGTCGCAGGAACGATCAAACTGAACGAGAGCATTCAGATCGTTACCACGGCGGATGACAAGCAGATCGTTATGAACAGAAAGGGTGGCGGCTTTGCCATTGTTGGCCCCGAAGGCAGGGAAAGGGCCCATGATGATATCATCTACGGCGCAACCCTCCTGGTTAAAGAGGGACAGCATGTGGAAGTTGGAGACAGGATCGCCGAGTGGGATCCCTTCACCACCCCCATCATCACCGAGGTGAACGGACGGGTTCGGTTTGCAGACATTGAGGCCGGCTCCACTGTTCAGGAGATGATCGATCCTGTGACCGGAAAGGTGAGCCGGACCATCATTGAGGGCAAGAGTTCCGATGTTCGCCCGAGGATAACCTTCAGAGACCAGGACGGAAAAGGTGTGAAGATGCCCGGCGCAACTGCCGTTGTCCGCTACTTCCTGCCGGTCAACGCCATTCTTCTGGTGGACGAGGATGACCAGGTCATGGCGGGTGATATCATTGCAAAACTTCCCAGGGCGACCTCAAAGACCAAGGATATCACCGGTGGTCTTCCCAGGGTTGCAGAGCTTTTCGAGGTCAGGAAGCCTAAGGAGCCCACAGTTCTCACGGAGATCGACGGATACATCACTGTCTCCAAGGGAACCAAGGGTAAACAAAAGGTAACCGTTACTCCCACGGACGTTGGGGACAAGCGTGAATACCTCATTCCCAAGGGGCGCCATGTTTCGGTCTATGACGGAGACTATGTCAAAGCCGGCGAGCCCCTCATCGGCGGCAGCGCCAATCCCCAGGATATTTTGAATATCAAGGGCGAGGTTGCTCTGGCCCGGTATCTTGTGGATGAGGTCCAGGAGGTCTACAGACTCCAGGGTGTTCGGATCAACGACAAGCACATCGAGGTGATCATCAGCCAGATGATGCGCCGGGTTAAGGTGATCGAGATCGGGGATACCGACTTCATTCCGGATGAGCAAGTTGACAGGATGCGGTTTGCCGCGGCAAACCGGGAGGTCGTTCTCAAGGGCGGCGAGCCCGCCAGGGGAGAGCCTCTGATTCTCGGAATCACCAAGGCTTCTCTGGCAACGGACAGTTTCATCTCCGCTGCCTCGTTCCAGGAGACAACAAAGGTGTTGACCGAAGCAAGTATGCAGGGTCGCTTTGATGATCTCAAGGGACTTAAAGAAAATGTGGTCATGGGTCGATTAATTCCGGCTGGTACGGGTTTTGTCGGTTTCAAGAATCTGGAAATCGAAACTGCGGATGTTGCAGCAGTCTGAGCCGTTGGACCAGCATAAACAAAAAACTTGACAAAATCGGTGGTTATGTATAATAATCTAACATTTTGTCGCACAGGAAGATTCGAAAATATTCGATAAGGAGTGTTATTTAGGTATGCCGACCATTAATCAACTGGTTAGGAAAGGTAGAAAGAAGGCCGAGAGGAAGCAGGGAACACCTGCTCTTAAGGGAGGCCCCCAGAAACGCGGGGTTTGCACCAGGGTCTATACATCCACACCCAAGAAACCGAACTCGGCCCTTCGAAAAGTTGCCAGGGTTAGGTTGACAACGGGCATGGAAGTCGCAGCGTATATTCCCGGAATGGGTCACAACCTTCAGGAGCATTCGGTCGTTCTGGTTAGGGGCGGAAGAGTGAAGGATCTTCCCGGTGTCCGTTATCATATTGTAAGGGGCACCCTGGATACGCTTGGAGTTGAAGACAGAAAACAGGGCCGGTCCAAGTACGGAGCAAAGAAGCCCAAATAGTCGAGATGTCCGGGTGGTAACACTGCCTGGGGATTTTTGAATCAAGATTAGGATTCGGTGGATATATGGCAAGAAAAAAAATAGTTTCAGGGCATTTGAAAAATGCCATTAGCAAGGATGAGCATCCGTCAGTGAAGTTCATCAATTGCGTGATGAGAGACGGCAAGAAAAGTGTTGCAGAGCGACTCTTTGCGGATGCCATGGCCGTAGTCAAGGAGAAGGCAGGCGAGGATCCCCTCGACGTCTTTGAGAAGGCTATCAATAACATCCGGCCCGCAGTTGAGGTAAAGTCCCGGAGGGTGGGTGGTTCTACCTACCAGGTTCCGACGGAAATCAAGTCTGCAAGACAGACAGCCCTTGCCTTCAGGTGGCTGCTCAAGCATAGCCAGGCCCGTTCAGAGAAGGGAATGGCAAACAAGCTTGCTGCAGAGCTCCTCGATGCACATAACGAGAGGGGCGGTGCCGTTAAGAAGAAAGAGGATACACACAAGATGGCAGAGGCTAACAAGGCTTTTGCTCATTTTCGTTGGTAAAACTGCATAAGAATGTCCTGTTGATATATCAGGGAAGGAAAAATTAAGATGGCTAAAGAAAAATTTGAGCGGACAAAGCCGCATGTAAACATCGGTACAATCGGTCATATCGATCATGGTAAGACAACACTGACAGCAGCAATCACCAAGCATGCAGCCCTCAGGGGTTTTGGTGAGTTTGTAGCCTTTGACGAAATCGACAAGGCGCCTGAAGAGCGTGAGCGTGGTATCACTATCTCCACAGCCCATGTTGAGTATGAGACAGAGAATCGTCATTATGCCCACGTCGACTGCCCGGGCCATGCTGATTACATCAAGAACATGATCACTGGTGCTGCCCAGATGGACGGTGCGGTACTCGTTGTAAGTGCTGATGATGGTCCTATGCCCCAGACCCGTGAGCATATCCTGCTTGCCCGTCAGGTTGGCGTTCCCAGCATTGTCGTGTTCCTTAATAAATGCGACATGGTTGATGACGAAGAGCTCATCGAGCTGGTAGAGATGGAGCTCCAGGAGCTTCTCTCCAAATATGAGTTCCCCGGTGATGATACACCCATCATCCGTGGTAGCGCACTCAAGGCCCTTGAGGCTGACAGCGCAGACGATGACGCTGCAAAGCCCATCCATGAGCTGCTCGACGTGCTTGACTCCTATGTTGAGGAGCCCGTACGAGACACAGAGAAAGATTTCCTCATGCCCATCGAGGATGTTTTCTCCATCTCCGGTCGTGGTACTGTTGTAACCGGAAGAATCGAGCGTGGTATCGTTAAGACTGGTGAAGAGGTTGAGCTTGTTGGTATCCGTGAGACCACCAAGACCATCTGTACTGGTGTTGAGATGTTCCGGAAGCTTCTGGATGAGGGTCAGGCTGGTGACAACGTTGGTCTTCTCCTTCGTGGTACCAAGCGTGAGGCTGTTGAGCGTGGACAGGTTGTTGCTAAGCCCGGTTCCATCACTCCCCATACAAAGTTCAAGGCTGAGATCTACTGCCTGAGCAAAGAGGAAGGCGGACGTCACACTCCCTTCTTCAGTGGTTACAGACCTCAGTTCTTCTTCAGAACAACCGATGTTACCGGTATCCTCTCTCTTCCAGAAGGTGTTGAGATGATCATGCCTGGCGACAATGCCGCAATCTCTGCTGAGCTCATCGCTCCCATAGCCATGGAGAAAGAACTCCGATTTGCTATCAGGGAAGGCGGACGTACTGTTGGCGCCGGTGTTATTGGTGAAATAATCGAATAATAAGAGAAGATAAGACTGTTATGATAAAGACCAAAATAAGGATCAGGCTCAGAGCCTACGATCATAAGCTTCTTGATCAGTCGTCGACGGACATTGTTGACACTGCAAGAAAGACTGGTGCAAAGGTTGTGGGGCCGATTCCGCTTCCCACGAGGATAAATAAATTTTGCGTTCTGCGTTCACCCCATGTGAACAAAAAATCACGTGAACAGTTTGAGATCAGGACACATAAACGTCTGATGGATATACTGGAACCAACTCAGCAGACAGTCGATGCTCTTATGAAGCTTGATCTTTCACCAGGTGTTGATGTCGAGATAAAACTTTAGCATAAAAGAGCAGGAAGTTATCATGTTTAAAGGAATGTTAGGTAAAAAAATCGGGATGACAAGTGTCTTTGCATCCGACGGAAGACTTGTTCCGGTAACTGTCGTAAAGTTTGGACCCTGTGTTGTAACCCAGGTCAAGACAGAGAAGACAGACGGGTACAACGCGCTTCAGCTCGGGTTTGACGAACGTCCCCTGGAAAAGTGCAACAAGCCCAGTGCCGGTCACTTTGCCAAGAGCGGCTCCATCGGTTTCAAAACCGTAAGAGAGTTCGAGGTTGAGGCTCCCGAGGAGTTTGAGACTGGACAGGCTGTTGGCTTTGAGTCCTTTGCCATTGGCGATAAGGTCAATGTTTCAGGCACTTCAAAGGGCCGAGGCTTTGCAGGAACCATCAAGCGCTACGGATTCAGCAGGGGTCCCGAGACCCATGGTTGCCGAAACCATCGTGCGCCCGGTTCCATCGGTTGCTCGGCTTGGCCTGCAAGGGTTGTCAAGGGTAAGAAAATGCCTGGTCACATGGGTGTTGACAGAAAGACCGTCAAAAACCTCGAAGTGATCGATATCAGACCGGAAGAGAACATCGTGCTGATAAAAGGCGCTGTACCGGGATGCAAAACCGGGCTCCTTGAGATTCGCAAGGTCGGTTAACCAGTTTTTCCAGCCCATGTGACGGTTTTTTTGTCCCATGGGGTGAAGATTCGGAAAGGGTGCAAACCATCGCATTTTTACCGGATAGACGAGTTTGTGTTGGGAAACGGTTCCCAACACGATTTTTTAATGCGGCCGTGGGTATTGCAATTATTATCGCAGTGAAGCACGGTCGCTAAAGTTTAATGAGGAAGGATATGGCTGCTGTAGATGTATTAAACAGATCAGGAGAAAAGGTCTCTGAGACCCAGATTTCTGATGAGGTATTCAGCATTCCTGTAAAGAAAAGTGTGCTGCATGAGGTCGTTAGAATGCAGCTTGTAAAGAGAAGAAGCGGAACTGCCAAGGTAAAGGGCCGGTCTGAAATCTCTGGAAGCACCAAAAAGCTTTACAGGCAGAAAGGCACCGGAAACGCGCGTTCCGGTAGCGTAAAATCTCCCCTTCGCAGGGGCGGTGGCGTCATCTTTGGACCATCCCAGAGATCCTACGCATATACGGTCCCCAAAAAGGTAAAGGCCCTGGCTCTTAAAATGGCATTGAGCTCAAAGCTCGCCAACAATGAGCTTTCAGTCATCGACACCTTTGGAATGGACCAGATCAAGACCAAGGAGTTCGACGGAATCATCGACGCACTCGGGCTTAAGAATACCCTCATCGTCATTGACGGAGACGACAGAAACCTCGCTCTCTCCGCCAGGAACGTATCAGACGTAAAGGTTATCAAGACAGAAGGTCTTAATGTATACGATATTCTTAAATACGATCACCTGCTTCTGTTGGAGTCATCAATCAAGGGTATCGAGGGGAGGTTTGCCAAATGAGAGAGTATGACATCATAAGGCGTCCCATCAATACTGAAAAAACCACCCTACAGAGAGAGCTCCACAACCAGTTCTCTTTTGAGGTTGCCAGAGACGCAAGCCGGGTAGATATCAAGAACGCAGTTGAAAAAATTTTCAATACCAGGGTTCAGACGGTGAAAACCATGCAGGTTAAGGGTAAAACCAAGCAGCGTGGTCGGATTGTCGGGAAAAGGCGCAGTTGGAAAAAAGCCATTGTTAAGCTTATGCCTGGGCAGAGAATTGATTTTTTTGAAGGTGTTTAAAAAGAGGTAGCCATGTCAATATTGAAGACAAAACCGACATCACCCGGAAGAAGAGCTCAGGAATACCATTCCTTTGAAGAGATTACAAAGACCAAGCCTGAAAAGGCGCTTCTTTCAAGGCTTAAGAAAACGGGTGGTCGTAATTCAAACGGTAGAATAACAAGTCGGCACAGGGGCGGCGGAGCAAAACGCCATTATCGTATCATCGATTTCAAACGGGACAAGGACGGAATTCCGGCCAAGGTCTCAGCCATCGAATACGATCCCAACAGAAGCGCACGTATTGCTCTTCTTGTTTATGCTGACGGTGAAAAAAGATATATACTTGCTCCTATGGAGGTCAGTGTCGGTGATACCATCGAGACTGGGGCTGGTGCAGACATTAAGCCGGGCAATTGCCTTCCCCTGGAGAATATTCCCCTTGGTACTCGTATCCATAACATTGAGCTGAAGATGCAGAAGGGCGGCCAGGTCGTCCGAAGCGCTGGTGCGTTCGCACGGCTCATGGCTAAAGAGGGCACCTATGCTCAGGTACTCCTTCCCTCCGGTGAAGTCCGTATGATTCACTTGAAGTGCAAGGCCACTGTTGGAAGGGTCGGCAATGAAAAGCACGGCGATCTTAAGCTTGGAAAGGCTGGCCGTTCAAGGTGGCTTGGCAGACGTCCCTCAGTCAGGGGCGTTGCAATGAACCCCGTGGATCATCCCATGGGCGGTGGTGAGGGTAGATCATCCGGTGGTCGACATCCTTGTACTCCGTGGGGAACACCCACAAAGGGCTACAGAACACGGACAAACAAGAGATCTGACCAGTACATCGTTAAAAGACGAGCTAAAAGGAAATAATAGGTGATCTGATATGCCAAGATCGTTAAAGAAGGGCCCTTACATCGCCCAAGAGCTTTTAAAAAAGGTGCTTGTTGCACAGGAAACCCGAAGCAAGAAAGTGATCAAGACCTGGTCCAGGAGATCCACAATATTCCCTGAGATGGTCGGCCTCACACTTGCTGTGCACAATGGCAAAAAGTTTGTACCTGTTTTTGTAACTGAAAACATGGTAGGTCACAAACTGGGAGAATTTTCTCCAACCCGTACTTTCTACGGGCACGCTGGTGACAAGAAATCTAAGATGAAAAGATAACCTGGCGGTTTTAAAAGCTAAAGGATATTGAGATGGAAGTTAAGTCAGTTACAAAATATGTGCGTATATCCCCGTACAAGTTACGCGGCCCGGTCGAGGTCGTAAAGGGAAAGACGGTGGAGGAGGCGCTTAATCTCCTCAAGTTCATGCCCTTGAAGGCCGCCGGCATCATATCAAAAGCCCTCAGCTCGGCAGTTGCCAACGCTGAGCACAACCATGAGATGGATGTTGATGATCTCATCGTTAAGAACATCATTGTTGATCAAGGCCCAACCCTCAAACGGTTCAGGGCCAGGGCAAGGGGCAGAGGCGCCAGGATTCTTAAGAGATCCAGTCATCTTACTGTCATTGTCGATGAAACGGTCTAATTAAAGGAGGGCAAAGGCTTGGGCCAGAAAGTAAATCCAATCGGATTAAGATTGAACATTGTTAACACCTGGGACTCCAGGTGGTATGCAGATAAAAAATATGCAGATTTCGTCTTTGAAGATTTTAAGCTCCGGGAGTTTCTGAAAAAGAAACTTTTCCATGCTGGAATCTCCAAAATCGAGATCGAACGTTTCACAAAACGGATCAGAATCCGCGTGTTTGCGGCAAGACCCGGAATCATCATCGGAAAAAAAGGCAGTGAGATCGCTCTTCTCAAGAAAGAACTCGAGAAGATGATCGTTCCTGAAGTGTTCATCGATATTCAGGAGGTTCGCCGACCTGAGATCGATGCGCAGCTCGTTGCAGAGAACATCGCAGCCCAGCTTGAGCGCAGGATCGCCTTCCGGCGAGCCATGAAACGAAGCGTCTCTTCAGCCATGCGTTTTGGTGCACAGGGGATTAAGATCATCTGTGCCGGACGTCTTGGTGGAGCCGAGATGGCAAGAACCGAGTGGTACAAAGAGGGTCGGATTCCCCTTCACACCCTGAGGGCGGATGTGGATTACGGCTTTACTGAAGCAAGGACCACTTACGGCACCATCGGTATCAAGAGCTTCATCTTTAAGGGTGAAGTTCTGAAGAGTGATCGAAACGTTAAAGCTTAAATAGTTAGGAGATGAAGATATGCTGAGTCCTAAGAAAATGAAATATCGCAAGCGGATGCGCGGGCGGCTTAAGGGCAAGCCCACTGGAGGCACCGAGCTCAACTTTGGTGATTTCGGTCTTCAGGCTACCGAGTGCGGATATATAAATGCACGGCAGATCGAGGCTGCTCGTATTGCCATGACCCGTAAAATCAAGAGAACCGGTAAAACCTGGATCCGATTTTTTCCAGATAAGCCGGTTACCAAGAAACCCGCCGAAGTCAGGATGGGTAAGGGTAAAGGCCCCACGGATGCCTGGGTCGCTGCAATCAGACCGGGCCGGATCCTCTATGAAATGGAGGGTGTACCCCGTGAGCTTGCCAAAGAAGCGCTTCGCCTTGCCGCTCATAAGCTTTCCGTAAAAACCCGATTTGTGGAAAGGAGTTAAGCCGATGAAAAACAGTGAAATTCGAAATATGAGCGCTGAAGAGGTAAACGCAAAACTGACTGAGCTGAAAAAAGAGTTCTTTAATCTGCGCTTTCAGCATGGTGTTGGTCAGCTTGAAAATACAGCCATTCTCCCGTCTATTCGAAAGGATATTGCGAGGCTTATGACAGTCTCCAGGGAAATGAATTTAAACATTAGCTAATTTGAGAAAAGTTGCTGCCATGAATGAAAGAGGAAGAAAGAGAGTACTGTTAGGTACCGTAGTGTCTGACAAGATGGATAAGTCCGTCGTTGTCGAGGTAGAGAGGCTCGTTCAGCACAAGGTATATAAGAAGTACATAAAGAGCCATAAAAAATATACTGCCCACGATGAGACCGACGAGTGCCGCATCGGTGACGTGGTCAAGATAACCGAGTCAAGGCCTTTGAGTAAGACTAAGAAATTTCGCGTCAGTGAGATTGTCAAAAAGGCAATTTGATTTGAGAGGGATTGAAAAATGATTCAGACCGAGAGTAGACTAACTGTAGCAGACAACTCCGGCGCTAAGGAGCTCTATTGCATCAAGGTGCTTGGCGGCTCAAAAAGACGGTATGCCGGTATTGGTGACATCATTGTCGTTTCCGTCAAGGAAGCAATTCCCAATGCCAAGGTAAAAAAGGGCGACGTTGTCAAGGCTGTCATTGTCAGAACCAGGAAAGAGGTCTCAAGACCTGATGGTTCCATGATTCGCTTTGACGACAACTCAGCCGTTATCATCAACGCTTCCAACGAGCCTATTGGTACCCGTATTTTCGGACCTGTTGCAAGGGAACTTCGAGCCAAACGGTTCATGAAGATTATTTCCCTGGCTCCTGAGGTGCTTTAACTGCTCGGTTTTTTGGAGAAACCTATGGAAAATGTGAAATTAAGACTTAAAAAAGACGATAAAGTCAAAGTACTTACCGGCAAGGACAAGGGAAAGATCGGAAAAGTCCTCAAGGTGCTCAATAAGAAGAACCGAGCTATTGTTGAAAATATTAACGTGGCAAAGATTCATCAGAGACCGACCCAGGCAAATCCCCAGGGCGGGATTGTTGAAAAACCAATGCCTGTGGATTGTTCAAATCTCATGATCATGTGCAACAGCTGCATCAAGCCGGTGAGAGTCGGTATCAAACAGCTGGAGGACGGGAAAAAGGTCCGGATCTGCAAGAAATGCAATGAGCAGATTGACGCCTAGGATAGCCGGAGGAGCTAAATGACGACTCTTAAAGAAATGTATGAAAAAGAAATAATTCCCGGGCTCAAGGACACCTTTGCATATGATAACATAATGCAGGTTCCTAAGCTTGAGAAGATCGTGCTGAACATCGGACTTGGTGAGGCCATCAACAACGCAAAGCTTCTCGACTCAGCTGCAGCAGATCTTGCCCTGATCACCGGCCAGAAGCCGGTTATCACTAAGGCAAGGAAATCTATTGCTGCTTTTAAGCTGCGTGAGGGTATGCCCATCGGTTGCATGGTAACGCTTCGACGGGAGAAGATGTACGACTTTCTCGAGAAGCTTATCAATATCACCCTTCCCCGTGTAAGGGATTTCCGGGGGATTTCAGGAAAGGCTTTTGACGGCCACGGCAACTACAGCCTTGGCATCAAAGAGCACATCATCTTTCCTGAGATCGATTTTGATAAAACCGACAGTATCAAAGGCCTGAACATCACTATTGTTACTACGGCCGATACTGACAAAGAGGGTAAAGAACTCCTGAGAATGTTCGGGATGCCTTTCAAAAACTGATTGTTTGGATAGGGCAGTGGGGGGTTGGCAGATTCCGTCGCCAACCTCGGTACTGCATACTGAAAGAATTTTAAGGAGGGTGATTTGGCTAAAAAAAGTCTTATCGCAAAGGCAGCAAGAGCGCCGAAATTTGGAGTTCGATCTTACAATCGATGCCCAATGTGCGGTCGGCCCAGAGGATTCATCAGAAAGGCCGGCATTTGTAGAATTTGTTTCCGGGAACTTGCGTCTGCAGGTAAACTTCCCGGAGTGACCAAATCTAGCTGGTAATAGCTTACTGGCCGTCATGGCCAGGCTGTTACCTCTGAACAGGGCTTTACGCCCTGCAGAAATAAGTAAAGTTCAGGAGATTATTATGGCAATGAGTGATCCAGTTGCGGACATGCTTACCAGAATTCGAAATGGTGCAAAAGCAGAGTTCGCCAAAGTGGATATCCCCGGGTCAAAGCTGAAATTGGAGCTGGCGCGGGTGCTGAAAGAACAGGGATACATCAAGAACTATAAGTTTGTTGAAGATGACAAGCAGGGCGTTCTTCGTGTTTATCTTAAGTATGTGTCTGAAAAACCTGTGATCTACGGACTTGAGCGGGTGAGCAAACCCGGTCGTCGTATGTATACGAAGTCCAGGGAGATTAAACCGGTTTTGAACGGTCTTGGTATATCGATTTTATCCACATCAAAAGGCTTGATGACGGATAAACAGGCTAAAAAAGAGAATGTGGGCGGCGAAGTCCTCTGTAACATCTGGTAACACTGGAGGGATAAATGTCACGAATAGGTAAAAAGCCGATCCAGATTCCCGAAAAGGTTGAAGTGACTCTTAAGGGAGATGCCCTGACAGTTAAGGGCCCCAAGGGCACTTTGAACCGAAGTCTGCATTCGGCTGTAGATGTAGCGATTAACGATGGTATCATTACCGTGAGTGTTGCTGACACCAAAGATCGGAAAGTTGTGGCCCTCCAGGGTCTGTTCCGGTCTCTGATAGCAAACATGGTCACCGGTGTGTCAGACGGATACGAGAAAAAGCTTCTTCTGAACGGTATCGGATATCGTGCTGAGCTTAAGGGCAAAACGGTTGTGCTCAACGTAGGATATTCCAACCCCGTCAATTTTGATCTGCCAGAGGGGATTTCCGCAAAGGTTGATAAAAACACCATGATTTCCCTGTCAGGTATTGACAAGGAGGTTGTGGGTGAGACTGCAGCAAGAATCCGAAGAGTAAGACCGCCGGAGCCTTACAAGGGCAAGGGCATCATGTATTCTGACGAGAGAATAATCAAAAAGGCTGGAAAGGCTGCAGCTAAATAACCAAACCAGGAATAGACTATTATGGCAAATAAATCTACAAGGCTTGCTTCAAGGCTTAAAAGACAGAAGAGAATCAGGAAGAGAATTACTGGGACAGAAGAGCGTCCCAGACTCTGTGTTTTCAGAAGTGCAGCTCACATGTACGCCCAGGTCATCGATGATGTCAAGGGTGCTACGCTTGCAGCCGCTTCAACGCTAGATGGCGACTTCAAGGAAAACAACGATAAGGTTACTGGAAAGGATGCGGCCGCTGCAATCGGAAAGCTGGTCGGCAAGAGGGCTCTTGAAAAGGGGATTACCAAGGTTGTTTTCGACCGGAACGGTTTCCTCTATCATGGACGCGTAAAAGCACTTTCAGACGGAGCTCGGGAAGCCGGGCTGAATTTCTAATAAGGAGGAGTCCCCTTGGCACATAATCAGACAGATGAAAACCTATTGATAGACAAGGTTGTCAAGATCAATAGGGTTGCAAAGGTTGTAAAGGGTGGTAGAAATTTCAGCTTCAGCGCCCTTGTGGTTGTAGGCGACGGACAGGGTAGTGTCGGCTACGGACTTGGCAAGGCCGGCGAGGTTCCGGAAGCCATTCGAAAAGGCCTTGATAAGGCCAAAAAAGCCATGGTAAAGGTCTCCATTCTCGATGGAACCATTCCCTTCGAGATCGTGGGACGGGCCGGAGCCGGTAAGGTCATGCTCAAACCGGCATCTCCCGGTACGGGTGTTATCGCAGGCGGAGGCGTTCGAGCGGTTCTTGAGGCTGCGGGTGTTACCGATATTCTTACAAAGTGCATCGGTACCAACAACACCCACAACGTTGTCCGAGCCACCATGGCCGGACTTCAGTCACTCGAAACCAAGGAAGAGGTTGCCAAAAGACGTGGCCTCCGTCCTGAAGACATTTAACGAAAGAGGCTTGAAATGTCAGGTAAACTGAAAATTACACAGACCAGAAGCCTGGTCGGGCGTCCTGAAAAGCATAGGAAGATCGTTCGTGCCCTTGGCTTGAAAAGAATGCATATGACAGTTGAGCATAAGAATAACCCTGCAATTATAGGAATGGTTAAGAAGGTTCCCCATCTTGTAACTGTGGAGGAGGCATAGAATGAAGCTTCATGAACTGGCACCTTCCGAGGGAAGCCGAAAGAAAAGAAAACGGATTGGTAGAGGTCCGGGCTCTGGGATGGGCGGAACAGCCACCCGGGGTAACAAGGGCCATAACCAGC
Source organism: Desulfobacterium sp. (assembly GCA_030145245.1). Classification (GTDB taxonomy): domain Bacteria; phylum Desulfobacterota; class Desulfobacteria; order Desulfobacterales; family Desulfobacteraceae; genus Desulforapulum. The sequence continues at coordinate 25,976 of JAQYWC010000033.1, read as the reverse complement.
GCTCCGGCGGTGGTGTGCGACCAGGATTTGAAGGTGGTCAGATGCCCCTTCACAGACGTCTTCCCAAACGGGGATTCAAGAACGTCCTGGCCAAAAAGGTTTCCATCGTTAACGTGACAGACCTTGACCGGTTTGAGGATAAGGCTGTGATCGATGTGGCTGCCCTCAAGGAGATCGGACTCATCAAAGGTGGGTTTGACAAGGTCAAGGTGCTCGGCAACGGGGAGGTTTCAAAATCATTTTCCCTGAAGCAGTGCCTTGTCAGCAAGTCCGCCAGAGAGAAGATCGAATCTGCTGGCGGAACTATTGAAAACTAATTGAATCTGAGGTTTTTATAAATGATTGAGCGCGGATACCAGAACATACTCAAACTTCCTGAGCTGAAAAGAAAGCTTTTGATCACATTCGCTCTTCTATTTGTCTATCGTGTGGGAGTTCATGTTCCAACGCCAGGTATTGACGGAGCAGCGCTTGCGTCGTTTTTCGACAATGCCAGGGGCACTCTTTTTGCGATGTTCAACATGTTCTCAGGAGGGGCTCTGGACAGGCTCTCGGTGTTTGCGCTGGGAATCATGCCCTATATCAGCGCATCAATCATACTTCAGTTGATGACGGTTGTAATCCCCCATCTTGAGCAGTTGTCCAAGGAGGGAGAACAGGGCAGGAAAAGAATCACCCAGTACACACGGTACGGAACTGTTGTACTGAGTCTGATCCAGGGATTTGGGATCAGCGTGGGTCTTGAAAGCATGACATCTCCGGCCGGGGCACCCATTGTGCTTTACCCCGGCTGGGGATTCAGGCTTTTGACCGTGATTACCCTGACCGCAGGTACGGCCTTTATCATGTGGCTCGGCGAGCAGATTACGGAGAGGGGGATCGGAAACGGTATCTCCCTCATCATCTTTGCCGGCATCGTTGCAAATATGCCCGTAGCCATCGTCAATACCCTTCGTTTGGTTTCGACCGGGGAGATGGGGGTCTTTGCCATGATCATTCTGGTGGTCCTTATGGTTGCCGTTGTGGCAGCCATCATCTTTTTTGAGACTGCCCAGCGCAGGATCCCGGTCCAATACGCCAAACGGGTGGTGGGCCGGAAGATGTACGGGGGGCAGAGTTCCCACCTTCCGTTGAAGATCAATACGGCAGGTGTTATACCGCCGATCTTTGCCTCGTCCATCATCATGTTTCCCGCGACCCTGGCAAACTTCATTGATCTTCCGATCATGAAGACGGTGGCTGCGGCCATGAGTCCTGGCACAATTGTCTATAATCTGATATATATCGGATTTATTGTCTTCTTCTGTTTCTTTTATACCGCTGTGACCTTCAATCCGGAGGATGTGGCTGAGAACATGAAGAAGAACGGTGGCTATATACCGGGTATCAGACCGGGCAAGAGGACGGCCGAGTATATTGACAGGGTGTTGACAAGGGTAACCATGGGTGGGGCTGTTTATGTCTCGCTTGTGTGTGTGTTACCTACAATGTTGATGACCAAATTCAATGTACCTTTCTACTTCGGTGGAACCGCTCTTCTTATTGTCGTTGGTGTATCTATTGATACGATATCCCAGATAGAATCCCACCTCATCACAAGGAACTACGAAGGGTTTCTGGGAAAATCAGGCAGTGTTAAGTCAAGAAGATAAACCGAACATTAACTCACCGACACATAATAAAGATACGCGAAGGGGAATATAGTATGGCAAAGGAAGAAGCCATTAAGGTTGAAGGGACGGTACTTGAAACGCTGCCCAACGCCATGTTCAAGGTCGAGCTTGAGAATAAACATCAGCTCCTTGCCCACATTTCAGGTAAAATGAGAATGCACTTCATCAAAATTTTGCCTGGTGACAAGGTCACCGTCGAGCTCTCGCCGTACGATCTGACAAGGGGCCGGATTACATATCGCTATAAATAGAACAGGGTACTCCGCCACAAGGGGTACACTAGGAGTATGATAAGATGAAAGTCAGAGCATCTGTTAAAAAGATTTGTAAAGATTGCAAGGTTATCCGGAGGCGCGGAGTCGTCAGGGTAATCTGTATAAATAAACGTCATAACCAGAGGCAGGGATAGGGGGGAAAAGCGTGGCAAGAATTGCAGGCGTAGATTTACCGAGAAATAAACACGTAGAGATCGCTCTAACCTATATCTATGGTATTGGAAGAACCCGATCCAAAGAGATACTTGCAAAGGTTGGGATCAATCCTACACTCAAGTCAGACCTCCTCACCGAAGAGCAGGTCAATGATATCAGAAAGGTCATTGACAGCGATTTCAAGGTTGAGGGTGAGCTGAGAACCCAAGTCTCAATGAACATCAAGCGACTTATGGATCTGGGATGTTATCGTGGCCTCCGTCATCGTAAATCCCTACCGTGTCATGGTCAGAGGACCAGCACAAATGCAAGGACCCGAAAAGGTCCTAAAAGGGCTGCTGTTAAGAAGAAGAAGTAGGGACGATAGGAACATTACCTATCCTACGAATTAGGAGGCATTGCTAAGTCATGGCCAAGAAGACTAAGAAGAGTGTAACAAAAAAAAGAGTTAAAAAGAATATCTCCACCGGAGTCGTACATATTCAGAGCACATTTAACAACACAATCGTGACCATCACCGATGAGCTCGGCAACACCATTTCCTGGTCCAGTTCAGGAATTCAGGGGTTCAAGGGTTCCAGGAAGAGCACTCCCTTTGCAGCTAAGCTTGCTGCAGAGGATGCCGGTGCCAAAGCGATGGAGCACGGCATGAAGAATGTCAGTGTGTACGTAAAAGGACCGGGTGCAGGCAGGGAATCTGCCCTTCGGGCACTCCATGCCCAGGGTTTCAATATCTCCTTTATTAAGGATGTAACCCCTGTTCCTCACAACGGATGCCGACCACCTAAGAGAAGAAGGGTCTGATCCGTTTATCAGATCCCCACGGGATCAGGTTCCCCTGGGGATCGTGCTGAAAAGATTTTTAAAGGAGGAAAACGTTGTCACGTTATAGAGGATCTGTTTGCCGTCAATGCAGACGCGAGAATATGAAGCTATTTTTGAAGGGTGATCGGTGCTTTTCAGATAAATGTAGTTTTGACAGAAGAGGATATCCCCCGGGCCAGCATGGTCAGAGGCGCATGAAGCACTCCGACTACGGAATCCAGCTTCGAGAGAAACAGAAGGTTAGAAGAATTTACGGAATCGGTGAGAAGCAGTTCCGTATCATCTTCAAAAAAGCGGACTCCCAGAAGGGTATCACCGGTGAGAACCTGCTGAGCCTCCTGGAGCGCCGCCTGGACAATGTCGTTTTCAGGCTCGGGTTCACAAGCTCCAGGACCCAGGGACGTCATTTTGTAAAGCATAACCACTTTGTTATCAATGGCAAAAAGGTGAATATCCCCTCATATGTCATTAAGACAGGTGATGTGATCGAACTCAAGGAAAAGAGCAGAACCGTTCTGGCCATTACCGATTCCTTGGATACGGTTGTGCGACGCGGCGTGCCCCAGTGGCTCGAGCTTGATAAAGATGGTTTTAAAGGTGTGGTAAAAGGGATGCCCACAAGGGAAGATGTTACCCTGCCCATACAGGAACAGCTGATCGTAGAGCTTTACTCGAAATAGTAGAGCCACAGTTTGTCCGTAAGATCTATACCAGGAGATAAACAATGTCATCAGATGAACTTGTATATATGAACTGGCGTGACATGATCATGCCGGAAAGGGTTGCGGTTACCACAACCTCAACATACGGAAAATTCGTGTGTGAGCCCCTTGAAAAGGGCTTTGGAATAACAATCGGTAATTCTCTCAGGAGAATTATTCTTTCATCTCTGTACGGCGCAGCCATCGTTTCGGTAAAGTTTGATAAAGCCCTCCATGAGTACAGTGTAGTCTCAGACGTCCGTGAGGATGTTTCCGAGATCATCATGAACCTCAAAGAGGTCAAGCTTAAGGTTGACGACCCTGCTGACAAGGTGTTGAGCCTTAATGTCAAAGGTGAAAAAATCGTCACTGCGGCTGACATTGTGAGCAGTGACGGCCATGTGGAGGTACTCAACCCTGAACAGCACATTGCCACCGTTTCCAAGGGTGGAGAGCTTGTGATGGACATGGGTGTCAAAACCGGCAAAGGTTATACGCTTTCTGCTGCCAACAAGGATGACGAAGCCCCGGTGGGAACTATTCCAATCGACAGCGTCTTTTCGCCCATCAAGCGTGTTAAATTTGTTGTTGGTGCTTCCCGAATTGGGCAGAAGACAGATTATGACAAGCTGACGATGGAAGTATGGACCGATGGCAGCGTTACTCCTGAAGATTCAGTCGCATATGCAGCAAAGATCCTTAAAGAGCAGATGAATCCCTTTATCAGCTTTGACGAGGATCTTGAGCCTGAACAGGTTGAGAAAGAACATGAGGGCGCGGAAAAGACTTTCAACGAGAACCTCTACAGAAGCGTCGATGAGCTGGAACTGTCTGTCAGAAGTTCCAACTGTCTAAAGAATGCGCAGATTTACAAGATCTATCAACTTGTTCAGAAAACAGACAATGAAATGCTCAAAACGAAAAACTTTGGAAGAAAATCCTTAAATGAGATCAAAGAGGTTCTCACTTCCATGGACCTCACCCTGGGCATGGATCTGGAAGGATTTGAGCCTCCAGAAGAGGATCAAACTAAGGAAGGAGAGTAAAATTTCCCATGAGACATAGAAAATCAGGCGTTAAACTGAACCGTACGTCAAGCCACAGAAAGGCCATGTTCAGAAACATGGTGACCTCCCTATTCAAACACAGCAAAATTACGACAACCGAGGCTAAGGCCAAGGAACTCAGAAAACTTGCTGACAAGATGGTGACCCTTGCAAAGAGGGGTGACCTCCATGCAAGACGCCAGGCGTTTGCCGTAATCCGGGAGAAAGATGTCGTGCATCAGCTTTTTAATGACGCTGCTTCAAAATTCGGCAGCCGACAGGGTGGCTATACCAGAATCATCAAACTGGGTCTTCGATCCGGTGATGCCGCCCCAATGACAATGATCGAACTTATATGTGATGAAGCCTAAAACCATTTCGGTTTAAACGGCTCTGCCACAGTGCAATAGAGAGACCCTGCCAGGTGCTAACCTGTCAGGGTCTCTTTTTTTTTGCCTGGTAGAGGCGCTGGTCAGCCAGCTTTAAAAGCGCTGTGGATGAGGAAATATCAGCTTCCGGGTCTGGAACGGATGCAATCCCTGAGCTGAAGTTCACGTAAAAGTTAGCATCGACCGTGCTTACGGATTGCTCAGCAAGGATCGCTTTCACCCTTTGGATATAGTGGGTGGCCTCAGCCTGGATTGTGGATGGGAGGATCACCACGAACTCGTCCCCTGCAAAGCGGGCCACGATGTCGTTGGTGCGTTTTTCAGCGGTAAGCGCCCGGGATAGATGGATCAGGGCCCTATCCCCCTGGTCGTGGCCAAAGGTGTCGTTAATCCCCTTGAAATCGTCCATATCAAGGAATATGACCGACAGGGGAGAGAGGTATCGCTTCGACCGCTCATACTCCTGTTCCAGCATGGTCTCCATGACCCGCCTGTTCAAGAGCCCTGTAAGGGGATCGTGGAAGGCCAGGTGCTTTAGCCGTTCATGGGCTGCCACGTTGGAGAGGCACAGGGATATCTTCAGGGACAGGCGTTCCAACAGGTCCGTGTCGATGCCCGGCATGAACCTGTCCGGGTCCATGTCGCCTTGATTCAGGCTTCCGATGATAACCCCGTCCAGGGCTATGGGGGCAATGGCCATGGAACCAAGCCTGTAACTCGATTTTGGGGGACAGAGGGTGGAAAACCGGGTCAGGCCTGTGTTGGCCAGGAGCGGTCGTTGGGTCTTCCCGATGAGGGTGTGGAAATCCCTCTTGGAGACAAAAGCAGTTTTCGATTTCAGCAGGTCCGAGTCTTCCATGGCAAGGATTTGTCCTGCAATGGGGCTCTCGCCGATCACGGATATCCATACATGTGGAACCAGGAAGGTCTGGCTGATCTTTGTGAGCAGGTTTTCAAAAAAATCCTGGAAGTTGAGGATGTTGAGGATGCTGCTTTCCAACTGGTGGAACTTTATGGCAACCTGCTCATTTTCTTCGAGTCTTTGGATGATCGATTCTGGAATATTCATAGTTGCCTTTCACCAAATGGGTGTCATCCGCCAATGGTGAACATCTGGCTTGTGGTCCGGGAACACTCGTCGGTTATCAGGGTGTGGGAAACCGGCTTTCTCCGGACTGTTTCCATGATAATCTCCTTGAGCTCATGGTCTGATGCACCCTGGCGAATCGAGGGCAGGATCTCCCTTTCATAGGGGTTCAGCAAACAGGGCCTGAGGTTGCCGGTGGAGGTGAGCCTGAGGCGGTTGCACTCGTGGCAGAAGTGGGAACTCAAGGGGGAGATAAACCCGACTTCGCCCGGGGCATTCTCGATCTTGAAGCGCTTGGCCGGGCCATCATGGACGCCCCTTGTAACGGGTGCAAGGGGGCCGAAGGCGGTTTCGATTCTCTCCCGGATCTCGGGGATCAACACCTCCTGTTCCATGTCCACCTTGGAGTTTCCCATGGGCATGTATTCGATGAACCGGACATGGAAGGGATAGTCCCGGGTGAGGGCGACAAGATCTTCGATCTCGTCGTCGTTGACCCCCCTCATGATCACGGCGTTGAGCTTGATCGGGGTGAGCCCCTGGTCATGTGCCGCCATGATGCCGCCCCAAACTTCCTTGAACAGGTTTTTTCCGGTAATGAACCGGAACCGTTCGGGTTTAAGGGTATCAAGGCTGATGTTTAATCGTTTGATACCACATCCCTTCAGGAGATGGGCATTTTTCCGAAGAAGCACACCGTTGGTGGTGATGGAGACATCCTCGATCCCGGGCATCCTGGAGACCTCGCTGATGAAATCCAGGACACCTTTCCTCACCAGGGGCTCTCCCCCGGTGATCCTCACCTTTGTAACACCTAAATCCCGGGACAGCCGGACGACCCTGAGGATCTCTTCATACCGTGCGATGTCCTTATGGGAGAGGGTGGGCAGGTGGTCCTTTGGGACGCAGTACCTGCAGGCAAGGTTACACCGGTCAGTTACCGAAATACGAAGGTAGTTCACCCGGTGATGGATGGGGCCTGGGGTCTCCAGGTTTGATTTTAAAAACGTCATTTGCTCTATTTCTTCCTGATATGGTCTACAATGGCATCCACAAGCCCCGGAATCGTGTATTCCGTTGCTACAATTTCAGGATTAATGCCAATGGAAGCTGCCGTATCCGCAGTAATGGGTCCGATACATGCGGCCGTTACCCCGGATCCGATTTCAACCCCGCCGTCCTGTTCGAGCATGGCTTTAAAGTTGGTTACCGTTGAGGAGCTGGTAAAGGTAACCATGTCGACCTCTTCGGCCTCAAGGAGCCTTTTCAGGGTAGCCTGATCATTGTTCTCGGCCACGGTCTCGTAGGCGGTGACCTCGACAACATCGGCACCCATGGCTGCGAGCTCTTCGGGTAGGATGGTTCGGGCGACTTTTGCCCTGGGGAGCAGCATGCGCTTGCCCTTTATATCAACCCCGGAAAACGCCTCTACCACTGATTCGGCCCGGTAGGTTTCGGGCAGGATGTCAGACACGATGCCGTGGGTTGCAAGCTCGGCCTTGGTTGCAGGGCCGATGCAGGCAAATTGAAGATGGCCCAGAACCCGGACATCTTTTTTTCCGGCGTAGAGGGTGTTGAAAAAGTGTTTTACGCCGTTGACGCTGGTGAAGACGACCCAGTCGTAGCCGGAAATTTCATTGATTGAAGTGACAAGGGGGGCCTGGTCTTCCGGTTCCACCACCCGTATGGTGGGGATCTCGATGCACCGGGCGCCAAGGTTGGAGAGCCTGGTCACAAGATCGCTTGCCTGGACCCTTGCCCGGGTGACCACAACGGTCTTGCCCAGAAGGGGCCGGGATTCGAACCAGTTCATCTTCTCCCTCAAGGTGACGACGCTGCCCACAACAATGACCGCAGGTGGCTTGAGTTTAGCCTTTTTCACCTCTTCAACAATGGTTTCAAGGGTTCCGGTAACGGTCTCCTGGAGGGCTGTTGTGCCCCAACGAACCAGGGCCACCGGGGTATCCGGCGCTTTGCCGTTGCTGATCAGGTTTTCGGTGATGTTCGGCAGGTTCTTCACCCCCATGAGAAACACCAGGGTGCTTCCGCTCTTGGCCAGGGCGTCCCACTTGATACTGCTCTCCTGCTTCAGGGGATCTTCATGACCCGTTATCAGGGATACGGACGAGGTGTGTTCCCGGTGGGTCAGGGGAATGCCTGCATAGGCAGGCGCTGCAATGGCAGATGTCACACCGGGCACGATCTCAAAATCCACGCCCTGGTCGATGAGAACCTCTGCCTCTTCTCCGCCCCTGCCAAAGATGAAGGGGTCGCCTCCCTTGAGCCGGGCTACGATGTTTCCCTCTTTTCCCTTGTCCGCCAGAAGCTGGCTGATCTTGTCCTGGGTAAGGGTGTGGTCTCCGCCCTTTTTTCCTACATATATGATTTCAGCCGCAGGATTTGCATACTTCAGAAGCACTGGGGCTGCAAGATAGTCGTAGACGACCACATCGGCTTGTTGGATACACTCCATGGCCTTGATGGTCAAAAGGCCCGGATCTCCAGGGCCTGCACCGATAAGATATACTTTCCCGTTGTTTGTTTCCATCAGCTGTTCAAATTCTCCAAAAGTTTATCGGCGCCCCTGGAAAGGAGGGTCTCCGCAAGGTCAATACCTGTCTTTACTACGTCGTCCGGGTTTCCGGTGACAACTTCTTTGATTATGGTTTCCCCGTTTTCAGAGGCCACCACGCCTGTTAAAACCACCTGGTCGTTCTCAAGCCTGCCATAACAGGCCACCGGTATGTGGCAGCTTCCTTCGAGACGCCTTAAAAAGGCCCGCTCTGCTGTGACCACAGTGTTGGTTTCAGGATGGTTGAGATATGCAAGGATCGGCGCATGTTCTTCATCGCCGTCCCGGGATTGGATGCACAGGGCTCCCTGGCCCACGGCGGGCAGCATGATCTTCTCATCCAGGTACTGGCTGATCTTCTCCTTCATGCCCAGGCGGTGAAGACCGGCTGCGGCAAGAAGGGTTGCGTCAAATTCCCCTGAGGCGAGTTTCTTGAGCCGGGTATCGAGGTTCCCCCGGATGGAGGCGATCTCAAGGTCAGGCCGGGCGTGTTTAATCTGGGAGCCGCGCCTGAGGCTGCTGGTTCCCACCCTGGCGCCCTTGGGCAACTGGTCAAGGCTGAGGTTGTCCTTTGAGATCAGGACGTCAAAGGGATTTTCCCGCTGGGGGATGGCACCGATCACAAGGCCGTCCGGGAGATCCCCGGGCATGTCCTTCATGCTGTGAACGGCAATGTCGATGGATGATTCCATGAGGGCTTTTTCGATCTCTTTGACAAAGAGCCCCTTGCCGCCAACCGCTGCCAGGGGGCGGTCCGTGATCATGTCACCGGTTGTCTTAATGGTGACGATCTCGACGGTAAGCTCGGGAAACCCCTGTTCGATCTGCTGCTTTACCCAGTTTGTCTGCCACAGGGCAAGCTTGCTTCCCCTGGTTCCTATTTTGATAGTCTTTTTCATGGCGGTTATCTGCTGCCACATGTGGAGCAGCTGGTTGCCGAGCAGCCGCTGCATGCAGATGAAGAGGAGGAGACTGATACCGACTGGCCGTCATCTGAGGACCCTGATGATTGCGTGACAAAACCGCACTTGGATATGAGCCTTGAAAGGTCCTCGCTTTTGCAGGAGGGACACTGGGGCACGTCACTGCCCAGGACCAGGGTTTCAAACGTCTTATCGCACTTGTTGCATTTGTACTCAAATATGGGCATTTCTTTTGAACCTCTCTGGAACCCGAATCCCGTTCGGGGACAATCCCGTTCGGGGACAGTTTTATAAATCTGTCCCCATCTTGTCCCCATCTTCAGGATGCGGGTTTTATCCTTAATTTTAGAGCCTGTGGCTCATTCCTAAATGATGCTCATTTATATGAAACAGTCAAGACGGCAATGTACAAGTTATGACCTACTTTTGCAAGGCTTGATCTGTTTTTTCGATCACTCCGGCCGCTATCAGGGGAATGAGGATTTCATGGTGGCCAACGATGCTGTAACCCTTGCCCCCCTTAAGGGTGGGGCGGTTCACCACATTGGTCATGGGCCTGTAGTGGCGGATGAAATCGAGGTTCACCGTGGTGAAGTTGTCCGGGGTGTGGCCAAGATTCCTCACAAGGGTCAGGGCCTTTAAAAACACCTCCGGAAGAATCACGGCCGAACCTGCATTGATGAACACGCCCTGTTCAAGGCGGGCCACCATGGCCGAAAAGATCCTGAAGTCCAGGTGGGAGGCCGCCCCGCAGGCTGCCGGATCAAAATCCGGGTGCATGTGAATGATGTCGGTGCCCATGGCCACATGGACCGTTACCGGAATGTCCAGGCGTGCGCCTGTGGCGATGATGCTCTGGTCCCTGAAGGGCATTTTCTCCTGGTTGATGAGGTCGCCCACGGCCCGGCCCAGTCCCTTGTTCTCCTTTGCGGCAGCCTTGATGGCCCGGCCAAGAAAGACCGAGGTCTCTTCTGCCATGCCAAAACCGCCGTCACCCATGGAGGCGGCAACATCTTCAGAGGTTTTTCCGTTCATGGCAACTTCCAGATCGTGGATTATGCCGGCGCCGTTCAAAGAGAGCATGTTGATCAGTCCACGCTCCATGAGGTCGATGAGGATGGGGTTGAGGCCCACCTTGATCACATGGGCCCCCATGGCGAGAAAAATCTGGCGGTTGTCGGCCTTTGCCTTGGCAATGGCATGGATCACCCCATTGAGGTCATCGCCTGCAAGGATGGCCGGAAGACGTTCAAGAAAGGTTGAAAAACTCTCTCCGGGTGTCCATGGGGTTGAAAAGTCCTCAACGCTGACCTTGCTTTTTCTATCCTTGATGCTGTAAGTGGTGATTTGGGTAAGGTCCACCGGTGTTATCTGATTAGTCATTGAACAGGTTCCTTTCCGTGAGGTCACAGAGGATATGTGCAAGGGTTATGTGGGTCTCCTGGATTCTTGCCGTTGTGGCGGAGTCTACGGCAAAGGCAAAGTGTGATAGTTCCTTCAGGCGGCCGCTGCCCCCTGACAGGCCCATGATGGTCATTCCCATGGATCGTGCAGCTTCCACCGCCTTGATCACGTTGGGGGAGTTGCCGCTGGTGGTGATGGCCATGACAACATCCCCGGGTTTGCCCAGGGCCTGGATCTGTTTGAGGAAGATATCCTCAAACGAGTAGTCGTTACCGATGCTGGTGATAACCGAAGTGTCACAGGTCAGGGCGATGGCGGCAAGGGGCGGGCGCTCGATCTGGAACCGGTTAACGAACTCCGCCGCAATGTGCTGGGCATCGGCGGCTGAGCCGCCGTTGCCGAACAGGAGAATCTTGTTGCCCTTGTCCAGGGCCTGGGCCAGGAAAAGGGCTGCCTTCTCAATCAGGGCGGTGTGGGTCGAGATGAACTCCTTTTTAACGGAGATGCTCTCTTCCAGGGTGTCAAGTATATGTTGTTTCATTAATATTTCTCCGGGATAACCCGCTGTCAGGCAGATCTCTTCTCCAGGGTCTCCTGGCTTGAAGGGTTTTCTGCCCCGCGTTGCTGTGTTGCTGTATCAAATTCGATCCGGGCCAGGTCGTCCTGACCTGTTTTCATGTAGAGCTGGCCAAGGCGCGAGTGGAAAAGCGACGTGTCCGGATCGATCATTATGCTCTCCCTGGCCAGGGTGATGGCGATTTCAAGGTTCTTTTCCTTCAGGCCAAAGGCGTGGGCAAGGCCGGACAGGGAGGCTGCATCCGACGGATTCAGCTTGACGGCCCGTTTAAATGCAGCAATGGCCTTGTCGATCTGGTCTGTTTCAAGGTAGCACTCCCCCATGAGCTTAAACGGGATGCTTGAGTTGGCATTGAGCGACCTGGCACGGGCAAGGTGGGCAAGGGCCCGGTCGAACTCCTGTTCCTTGAAAAGCAGGTTTCCCACCGTGAGCTCCACCTCTAAAATAGAGTCGTCAAGGCGGCTTGCCTGTTCCAGGTGCTGGATTGCCCGCTTTTTATTCCCCAGGATGTCGCAGACAAGGCCCATGTTGTAAATGGACATCACTTCTGCGGGGTTTATTTCAATGGCCCGTTTAAACACCTCTTTTGCCTTTTGGGGGTCGTTGTTCATGCCGTGGCAAACCCCCAGGCTGTTGATGAGGTTGGTGTTGTTCGGGTTGATCTCAAGCCCCCTCTGGTATTCCCTGGTTGCGTCGCTGGTGCGGCCCATCTGGTAGAGCCTGTCTCCGCTGATGTTCAGGGAGACATCATCGAAACGCGCTTCGCTGCCAGGTCCGAAAAAGGCTGCATGGTCGACTGCCTTGGCTGCATTGTAAAAGGTTTCGGTCCTGGAAAAGTCCATGAAGGGAAACAGGGCGATTCCCAATGTGGGATCTATGCCAAGTGTCGAGGCCATGGCCTCTGTGATCCGGGCAAGGCGATCCAGGGAAGCGTTTTCATTCCCATCCCACAGTGCCACAACAACACTGTTGCGGTCGATCCTTTCCCAGATGCCGGTGCCGGGGGTGACCGATGTGTCAAGAAGAGCGTTGGCAGCTGTCACCGCCGTCTCCTCTTGGGGTGTGTCCGGGGGGAGACTCTGCTGAATCACGCCGCAGACAAAACAATTGCCTGGGGGCTCGGCCTTCTTCAGGGTGTCTGTAAAGGATTTCATCCATGATGTTTCAGAGAGGATCCTGTCCGTGAAATAGTCCTGGGGAACGAAATCAGCAGGCTTTTCATGTTCTGAATCGGACTTGAGAAAATGGACCTCCCTTGACGAGAAGCCATTTCCAGTGTCGCTGAGGGGGGTGTTTTTTGTCATCTCTTGTTCTCTAATAAGATTGTGGCAAGGGCATCTGCGATGGCTCGCGTATCCCCCTGCTGCAAGGTTCTGGGATCAATGATGAATCTGTTATTGTCGATCCTGCCGATGATGGCAGGTGTGTTCATGCGCATTTCCTTTTCCAGGTGGGCCGCGGACATTTCCCGGGGGGTGATGGCGATACACCGGCTGGGAAGGGCCAGCTCCGGAAAGGCGCCTCCTCCGGTGCGGGAGGAAAGGTCTGCATACTCTACAACTGCCGACTCTTTAAGCAGTGCCTGGAATTCCCTGAGCAGGGGGGCTGCCAGTGCTTTTGTTTTTTCAAAGCTTAAGGAGAGCATCCTCAGGGTGGGGATCTTTTTAACGGCTTCGGCCTCGTTGCGGTAGAGCTTGAGGGTGGACTCCAGGGAGGCAAGGGTCATTTTGTCGATGCGAAGGGCCCGGGTCAGGGGATTGGTCTTTATCTTTTCGATGGCCGCGCGTTTTCCAACGATGATGCCGGTCTGGGGGCCGCCCAGAAGCTTGTCTCCGCTGAAGGTGACGATGTCTGCACCCGAGGCCACGGAGTCTGATACCGTTGGCTCCCTGGCAAGTCCGTATTTTGAAAAATCGATGAGGGTGCCGCTGCCGAGATCCTCCATCACCTGGACCTTCCTCTCTTTACCAAGGGCGGCAAGTTCCGGCAGGGAGACGCTCTTGGTGAATCCCTGGATCCGGTAGTTGCTCGTGTGAACTTTGAGGAGCAGGGCGGTCTCGTCATTGATGGCGGTCTCATAATCTTTCAGATGGGTGCGGTTGGTGGTCCCCACCTCCTTCAGGATACCGCCGCTCTTTGCCATGACGTCGGGGATCCTGAATGATCCGCCGATCTCCACAAGTTCCCCCCTGGAGACGATCACTTCCCTGCCGTTTGCAAGGGTGTCAAGGCACAGGAGCACGGCCCCTGCATTATTATTGACAGCCATGGCCGCCTCGGCCCCTGTGAGTTCGCACAGGAGGTCTTCAACGGCCGAGTAGCGGATGCCCCGCTTTCCGGTTCCTATGTTGAACTCCAGGTTGGAGTAGCCTGCTGCGATGGTGGTGATGTTTGAAAGGGCGTCGTCACAGAGCAGGGCCCGGCCAAGGTTGGTGTGCAGCACCACACCTGTGGCGTTGATGCAGGGAACAAGTCTGGGTTGCAAAACTTTTCGTGCAATGGCAATGGCCATGGCCAGGCAGTTGCCGGGTTCGACGTTTGCTGCGACTCCTTTAAGAATCTGGCTTCTGAGCTTCTCCAGGGTCTGCCGGATGGCGGCCTTGAGAACCCTGGGCGGGATCTCCCCGGTGGCTGTATCGGTTTTTGCAAGTTCCAGAAGGGAGTCAACCCCCGGAAGCTTTCTGAGAATATCCTGTGTGTTGGTCGCTGTCATGAATGAACCTTTGTGGTGGGTGATGATGTCTGGTCTTTTATGTCAAAGGAACTCAGGGGAATCGAATCTATGAGGCCTGGGAGGTCTAGAACGGTGAGCCCGAGATTGTCAAGGGTGGTCAATATGTTTGTTGTTTTTATCTTTTCAAGTTCCAGCCCGGCGTTGAACCTGGACATCAGAAGATCGGCAAGGTAGACGATCCTGACCAGGTCTTTGTGGTTTACCGCCTGTTCCGGGGTGTGGTGAAAGCGGATCACCTCGGTGAGGGCTGGGGAGAAGTTCCATTTCTTTGCAAGGAGGGCACCGGTATCGCAATGGGTCATGGAGAGGATCTTCTTTTCCAGGTCAAGGGCTGCGGCACCGTCGTGGTGGATGCCCCTGAAGAAGAGGGGGCAGGCCTGGGTGATGTACTGGTCCAGCACCACCTTGCCGATGTCGTGGAGGAGTCCTGCCGTGTATGCGATCTTCGGGGTTGCCCGGCCTGTGATGGCTGCGATCTTTTCTGCGGCCACACCGCAGCCCACGGCGTGGAAGAAAATTCCGCCCTTGCAAAGGGAGTAGCCCGTTGCCCCGGTCTGGTTGAAGTAGGTCTTGACCGCGGCCGTGATGATCAGTTTTACCAACAGGCTTTCACCGAGCAGCAGTACGGCATCTTTAATGCTCTCGATTTGAATCCTGCCTGCAAACATGGCAGAGTTTGATGTCTGAAGCACCCTTGCGCTCAGGACCTGGTCTTTGGCAAGTTCCTGGGTGATGGCCCGTATGTCATGGCGCTTTTCGTGAACCATGCTGAGGATCTTCAGGGCCGCCTGGGGAATCGGCTTGAGATTATTGATGGTCCGGGCGACATCTTCGGAGTTGGGCGGAGAAAAGCTGAACTCCTTGTCCATCTCTTCCCGCGGGAGGGAGGTCGGCTTGATGGCAAATTGTCCGGTTTCCATGTCTAACTCAAGGGTGCAGGTAAAAAAACCTCCGGTCTCGGATTTGACAACCCGGATGCCGTGGCGGTTGAGGATCCTAAGGGCGATCTCCGTGGACCTGCCGCCGATATTGAGGTTCACATCCAGTTGACTCAAAGGGGCGACAAGGGCTCCCCCGGCAACGGTGGCGGTAAGGTTGACCGGGTCCGCTCCCATGTCAAAGAGCTCCTGGAGCAGAGCAGGCAGGCCTGTCTCGGCATATTTCTCAGGATGCTCATGGGGAGGGGTTGATGGTGGTTCGGGAAGAAGGATGTGAATCATTCCGCCCACCTTTGCCACCCTGTCATAGAGGGCCACTCCGACACAGGTGCCGAGGAATGCCTGTAACAGGACCGGCTGTTGTTTTTCAGCCCTGAAGCTGCCTGCAGGAATGTGCTCTTTCCTGAATCTCTCCATGTGAAATTCTCTCCCCTTGTCCCTTACAACTATTTGATTGACCACGTAAACTATATTTAATACCATTATTAGTTAAGAGGTTTCAACCATAAAATTGTATGATTCATTTTAGGCTTGAAACTTGCTTATCGATGACGTATCTTGCCTGGATTTTATTTTTTTACAGCTTGCATGGAACCGGAGGGTTGCAATGAAAAAAGGAAACAGTCGTATCATCTTTCCCCTGGACGTGGCTTCCGCAGCCGAGGCTGAGGAGCTTGTCAAATTGCTTGACGGCCGGGTGGGCATGTTCAAGATCGGGCTCGAACTCTTTATCGACCAGGGGCCTTCTATTGTCAGGCGGGTCAGGGAATTGAGTTCCGCCGGGATATTCCTCGATCTCAAGCTCCACGATATCTCGGCAACCGTTAAAAAAGCCATGGAAAGCGCTGCCCGGACCGGTGCAGACCTTGTTACCGTCCACACCTCTTCTTCACGGAAAATGCTTGAGATGGCGGTTGCCGGCGGTCAGGGGAAAACCCGGGTTCTGGGAGTCACCCTGCTTACGGACAACGACGCCTCCGTGGTCAGCGAGTGTGGCTTCAAAGAGGAATATGTCTCTGAAACCGAGCGCCTGGTGCTTAAACGGGCGACCCTTGCCCATGAGACAGGGTGTTCCGGGGTTGTCTGTTCCGGACTTGAGGCGTCCGCCATCAAGACGCGGTTTGGCAAGGAGTTCCTTACGGTTACGCCGGGCATCCGGCCGGCCTGGGGATCTGTTGCCAATGATGACCAGCAGCGGATTACCACCCCTGGCATGGCTGTTCAGCAGGGGGCGGATTTTATTGTTGTCGGACGGCCCATACGGACCGCAGCTGATCCTGCCGCAGCCGCTGACAAGATCGCAGGGGAGGTGGAACAGGCCCTGGAAGTCTAAGCTTCAGTCTTCAGGGCCTGGAAGATTATTCTTCGTCTTCCTTGTCAAGGCCGAACGCCGTATGGAGAACCCGTACGGCAAGCTCTGCATATTTTGCCTTGATGACGCAGGAGATTCGTATCTCTGAGGTTGCGATGAGCCGGATGTTGATGTTCTCGGCGGCCAGGGTCGAGAACATGGTGGCGGCAACACCGGAATGGCTCTTCATGCCAAGTCCGATCACCGATACCTTGGCGATATCCTCTGCGGTGAGCACCTCTTTTGCACCGATTCTTTTTCCCACCTCTTCGGAGATCTCTTTGGCTTTTTTGAAATCTGCCGTGGGAACGGTGAAGGTGAGGTCTGTTTCTCCGCCGGAGCGGGTGTTCTGGATGATCATGTCAACCATGATCTCTGCCTCGGCCAGGGGAGAGAAGATCTTGGCCGAGATTCCGGGCTGGTCAGGCACCTTTTTCAGGGTGATCCTTGTTTCATTCATGTCGCAGGTGATGCCTGAGACGACAACGCTCTCCATGTCGGAACTTTCATTGACAACCATGGTTCCTTCCTCCTCATTGAATGACGATCTGACATGAACCGGCACATTGTACTTTTTGGCAAATTCAACAGAGCGGATCTGGAGAACCTTGGCGCCCAGCACGGCCATTTCAAGCATCTCTTCGTAGGTTATTTTTGATATTTTCTTTGCTTTGGTGCAGATTCGCGGGTCGGTGGTGTAGACCCCGTCCACATCTGTGTAAATTTCGCAGACATCCGCTTTCAGGGCTGAGGCAATGGCCACGGCCGAGGTGTCGGATCCGCCCCTGCCTAGGGTTGTGATATCACCGTTCATGTCGCTTCCCTGGAAGCCTGCCACTACAACGATGTGACCCGTGTCCAGGAGGGCCTTGATACGTTTTGCTTCGATGTCCAGGATCCTTGCCTTGCCAGCGCTCTGGTCCGTTCGGATTCCGGCCTGGAAACCGAGCAGTGATTTTGACTGATAGCCCATGGATTTGAGCATCATTGCAAGAAGGGCTGCCGTTGTCTGTTCGCCGGTTGCGAGAAGAACGTCCAGTTCCCGTTTGTCCGGTGTTTCGGCGGCTTCTCCCGCCATGGAGATCAGATGGTCCGTAACCCCTGACATGGCAGAGAGAACCACCACCACCTGATCTCCCTGTTCACTGGCCTTTGCCACCCTTTTTGCAACGTTTCTGATTCGTTTGATGTCGGCAACCGAAGTACCTCCGAATTTTTGCACTTTCAATGCCATAACAGCTCCTGCTTTGGTTGGTTGAGTTTTTAGACAAAAAGATTCCTTAGCACTTTTGCTGCCTCAAGTCCAGATGCAATAAAGGAAATTTTTCGGTTGAACTGCTCGTCTATTGCCAGGATGATGTCGAGATCAAAGTTGATCTGACCTGGTTCAATGATACCGGGCCACTCGATGATGATCACCCTGTCCGAGTCCACAATTTCGTCAAATCCGATGTAGTCCAGTTCATCGCTTGAGCCCAGGCGATAGAGGTCCATGTGGCAGAGGTCCACCCGCCCCGGATACTCGTTGATGATGGTGTAGGTGGGGCTTGTCACGTAAAAGGAGTCGGGCACGCCAAGTCCCTTTGCAAGGCCCTGGACAAAGGTTGTCTTGCCGGCTCCCAGATCTCCGGTCAGGGAGATGGCGATTCCCCCCTGGATAAGTCTGCCAAGCTTTTCGCCAAGTTCTCTGGTCTCCTCGCCTGCGCGGGTAATAACGGTCTGTTTCATATCAGGTCTCCATGGATGGCAAAGGGGATGGCCCGGATCATCTCAGAGGCCACAAAGCCGAAACCGCCCCGTTCCCGGGCGAGGCGGTCGCCGCAGAGCCCGTGGATGCAGACCCCGGCCACGGCTGCATCTTCAAGGGGCATGCCCTGGGCGGCAAGGCCTGCGATCATGCCGGTGAGCACGTCTCCCATGCCGGCCGATGCCATGCCCGGGTTGCCGGTTGTGGAGAGGAAGGTCCGGCCGTTGGGCAGGGCGATGATGGTGCCGGCTCCCTTGAGCACGACGATGACGTTGAATTCCCCTGCAAACCGTTGTGCTGTTTCAAGCCGGTTGGCCTGGATCTCCTGGGTGGTGGTGTTGCACAACCGTGCCATTTCCCCCGGGTGGGGTGTGATCACCATTGGGGTCCGGGCACTCTTGAGGATGCCGGGATCTTCGGCAAGGGCGTTGAGGCCGTCGGCATCGATCACCAGGTGAAGGTCGATGCCGGTGATGATTTTTCGTACAAGGGCCTGGGTGGAAGCGGCGGTCCCAATGCCCGGCCCCAGGGCCATGGCTGCTTTTCCCTTTGCAAGCTGTTTGAGCTCATCCATGGCGGTGTCGGAGAGGTGGCCCGGGACGGTTTCGGCCAAAGGAAAGGTCATGGTCTCCGTGACCTGGGGCTCCACTGCCGGGTTAAGGCTGGCCGGAATCCCTAGGGTGACAAGGCCTGTGCCCATGGCCATGGCTGCATTGGCGGCAAGGGCGGCTGCCCCGGTTTTACCGGTGGAACCCGCGACCACGGCCAGGTGGCCGAAGCTTCCCTTGTGGGCCTGGAGCTGTCGTGGGGGAAAGAGGGCTGCAACATCCCGGGGTTCCACAAGCTCTATCCTGGGGCCAAATTTTTCCCGGATAAACGGGGGAATCCCGATCTCCACAATCTCAAGCTCGCCCGTGAGCTCTTTTCCCGGAAGCAGGAAATGACCGGGCTTGGCAAAGGCAAAGGTTGCCGTGGCACTGGCGTTTATAGCGACGCCACAGGGACGGCCGGTGTCAGCGTTGAGGCCAGACGGGATGTCGATGCTGAACCTGGGGCAGGAGAGCTGGTTCACCGTTTGGATGACGGTTTTGAAAAAGCCCCTGACATCAGAGTTGAGCCCGGTCCCGAGGATGGCGTCCACAATGAGGTCTGCGTGGACGAGCCGGGTTTTAACCCTGTCAAAGCTCTCCAGGTCCGGCACCTCGGTCAGGGTGGCGTCCGGGTATCTTTTGACAAGCTTCTCCACAAGTTCAAGGTTGGCCAGGGCATCCCCTGCAACCTTTGACCTCTGGGAGAGAAGAAAGAGGTCGGTCCTTACGCCCATCTGGATCAGGTAGCGGGCAACCACAAACCCGTCCCCGCCGTTGTTGCCCCTTCCTGCAAGCACGCACACCCTTTTTGTTTTCATATAAGGAAAGAGCCGGACGAGCATCTCAACCGAACCCCGTCCTGCGTTTTCCATGAGCACCCGTCCGGGAATGCCGAATCCCTCAATGGTCTCTCTGTCCATATCCTGCATCTCTTGCGCCGTAACAAGGTACATGGTTTTTCTCCTCAAGCTCTCTTAACAAATGGTTTCATGAAAATTTGGGGCATTATAGCCGTAAAAATAGGGGATGTAAACAGGGGCGCGACCTTTGCCGGTCATGGCTGCCGGCGTTTTACCGGCACCTGGAGCTCGATCAGGTATTCTTTATCACTTGCCACGGCAAAGGAGCCCAGGAGCCCTTTTTCGATGGTGGCCCCGGCAACCTTGCATCCGGATTTTCTGGCATGGTCGTAGAGTTGCGATCTGGACCGGTTCAAGGTCTCATAGGGACCCTTGTGGTAGATGTAAGCATATTCCCCTGCTTCAATGAATTCCGTGGATTCCATGCGGGTCTCCAGGGCCACCTTTTTAAAGATCTCATCTCCGTTCTCCCCGATCTCCACAAAGACCATAAAATCGCCCATCTCCGTGTCCGGGCGTTCCAAAGAGAGTTTGATGATCTTTTTGATGGCAATTTCCAGGTCATAGTATTCAAAGGGAGCCAGGACCGGTTCTGAGATGATGTATCGCCTGTTCAACCTTTTGATGCCTGTTTCAAAGGGGGTGATGGTGATGTTGGTGTCCAACGCTGCGATGATCGCCTTTAGCCGCTGGTCGGTCCGGTTGAGTTGCTCTAATCGTTTCTGGATGATCGCTTCCTGGCCCTTGAGTTGGTCCAGGCGATCCTCCACCGAGGTCTTGTCAAGGTAGCCCTTGATCTCCTTGAGCTTCATGCCAAGGTTCTTAAGGCAGAGGATCACATCCAGCTCCTCGAACTGCTCCAGGGTGTAGTATCTGTAACTTGTGGTCTCGTTTTTTTCCCTTGGCTTCAGCAGGCCGATCCTGTCGTAGTAGAGCAATGTCTGTTTGGAGATGCCGTGGAGCCTTGCCATCTCGCCTGCCATGAATTTTATTTTCATTGATTCCCCATAATAGTCTTGACCATATAGTTACTATATACCCTATGAAGGGGCTTTTTATCAAACCAATTGCATCATTGAAACGAGGCATATCCCATGAAAGAGTTGTTCGGCAGGCCCTGGTCCAGGGTCGATTTTATTAAGTTTGTCACCCCTTCGGTCCTGAGCCTCATCTCCATCTCCCTGTACATGGCGGTGGACGCTGTTTTTATCTCACGCTTTGTCGGCACCCTTGCCATGGCTTCGGTCAACATCATCATGCCCTTGTACAGTTTCTCCCTGGGCATCGGTATCATGGTCTCCGCAGGGGCCAGTGCCATCATCGGCATGGAGCTTGGGCAGGGGAAGCTCGATATTGCCAAAGGCCACTTCTCCTTTGTGTTCTGTTTTCTGTTTGCCGTAGCCCTTGGACTCATCGCCCTGGGCCACCTCCTCGGGATCGGGCGGATCTGTCTCTGGCTCGGGGCCACAGAGCGGCTTATGCCCTATTGTGTCGACTATTTGAACATCTTTTTGCTGGGCCTTGGTGCCCTGGTTCTTCAGATGTTCTTTGAGTTTGCCATACGGCTTGACGGGAAGCCCGTGTGGGCCTTTTACACCTCGCTCATCGGCGGGGCGACCAACATCGTCCTGGACTATATTTTTATCGTCCGGCTCGGCATGGGAATAGAGGGGGCGGCCATGGCCTCTGTTGCCGGCATCCTTGCCTCCTGCCTCAACGGAACGGTCTACTTTCTTTTTAAGGCCAACATGCTGACCCCGGTTTGCCCAAGGATCGACTGGCGGTTCCTGCTTGATTCCATGGTCAACGGATCCTCGGAAATGGTGTCCGAGCTTGCTTCCGGCGTGAAGACCCTGGTGTTCAACTATACCATTATCAAATATGCCGGCGAGGCCGGAGTGGCAGCCATGTCCATCCTCATGTACATGTTTTTCCTGTTGTCATCCCTCTATATCGGCCTGAGCATGGGGGTGTCCCCTGTGATCAGCTTCAACTACGGCAGCCGGAATTTCGAAAAGATCAGGGAGGTGGTTGCCATGGCCGTGCAGGTCACCCTTATCTCTGCCGTGGGTGCCTTTGTTTTTGGGATGTTTTGCGGGGATGGGGTGATTCAACTCTTTGCCAAAGGCCAGGATTCTGTTGTGGCCATTGCCGGGGGAGGCATCCGCATCGTGGTCTTCACCTTTCTTATCAACGGCATCAACATCTTCGGCTCGGCTTTTTTTACCGCGGTCAACAACGGTAAGGTGTCAGCCCTGATATCGGCCCTGAGATCCTTTGTGTTCACCCTTGGGTTTATTGCCATATTTCCGCTTTTCTTTGGGCTGAACGGGATCTGGCTTTCCCTGCCCGGGGCCGAGCTTGCCACCCTGGTGGTGACCTGCTGTTTCACGATGAAATATCGGGGTCGCTATCTCTTTGGCGACAGCTCTTTTAATCTCTATACACGGGAAGGGGGCGAAAGACTGGCTGGTGGGTGAGCTCCCCGGGGCAGTGTGGTTCGTGCCCCAGGGGAAGGACGTTAAAAATCTATTGCCGGTTATCCACAGCATTTCTTATATTTTTTTCCGCTTCCGCAGGGGCAGGGTTCGTTTCTGCCGACCTTGGGAGCGTCGTGCCTGACTGGTGCCGGCTTCACAGGGTTGCCGTCTAAAAAGAACCAGCGATCGGCCTCTTTTTTGAAAATTGCCAGTTCATGGTGTTTGTGCTCTGCCTCGCCCTGGGAAAAATGGGCAATGAACTCCACAAAGCCTTCGCTGTCTTCAGGACCGCCGCCCTTGGTGCTTATGATCTCAAGTTTCTCCCAGTCGGAGTTTTCAGCCCAGGTGCGGGTAGCCTCTTCATCAAAATCGGTCCTTCCATCGGGGTGGGTACTCTCTTCCAGGTATTTGATATCCGCATTTACATAGGCCGAATATCTTGATCTCATCACCTGCTCAGGCGTCTTGGCCTGCACCTCACCTTTTATGATGGGCTCACAGCACTGGCTGTACTCTAACGTTGAACAACATGGACATGCACTCATTATTCTGCTCCTTATTCAAATGGGGGACCGCGTAATCCAACGATCACAAGAGTCACCCGGTCTTTATCTGTTTTTGTCATACCTGCGGGCTTGAACCTTATGACCAACCCCGTGTTGCTACTAATAGTGTATATTTCATCAAGGGTCAATACGGAGAAACAATAATCAAATCACGGGACCGCCATTTTAGGTGTCTGTTTCCAGATGGCTGAAACGCTGAAATCGGTCGAATTTTTTCTTTGCACCGTGGTGGTTTTATGATCTAAAGAAGGCCATGGAAAAGATAATGGAACCCAAAAAATATCTGCCGTATATTGTGTTGGCCATCGTCTGCGGACTCTGGCTGATTGCATTCCCCTATTTCCGGGAAGACTTTCTCAACCATTTTTATTATATGCCTTTTCTTGGCGTCATTGCCGCGACAGTTGCCAACACAACTCCGGCCGCAGCAGGAATCGTCTATTTTCCCGTATTGACCCGATTCGATATCACTGCAGCAACCGCTGTTCAGTTCAGTCTGATCATACAGGCTTATGGTATGGGGCTTGGAACCTTCAAGTGGTATCTTGTCAATAAAAAACTCTTTTTGGCGGATGTCATTCCCCTATGTCTGTTTGGCGGGATCATGGGCATCATCATCAGCATTGTCGTTATTCCGATTGATAATCCTGAACTGTTGAGCCTGATATTCAATTCCATGGGCTTTGTATTGACCCAGGTGCTTTTTTTCTCCATTTTTTTCAGATGCAAATATCCGAACAGCAAAATTGATTTAACCCCCTTTAATAAAATGGTGCTTTTTTTCTTTTCATTATTGGGTGGGCTTATTTCCGGCTGGATCGGCTTCGGCATTGATACGATGTTTTATTTTATATTGACGTTTATTTATAAAATTAATCCAGCCATTGCAATTGTCACAAGTATTTCCCTCATGGCGGCCTTATCTTTTGTGGGGACGCTGTTGAATATTGCTTTTAATCAGGTGCCCTTTTCTCTGTGGTATTCGGCTGTGCCGGGAGTGACAATCGCCGGATTGTTTCTTGCGTCATATCTTGCAGTTAAAATTGGAGCAAGGAATATTATCCTATTGTTCGCCTTTCTTCTGAGTGTTGATTTTTTCATGGCGCTTTGGACCCAGCATACCATACCGATGAGTCAGACGGTCAGGATGATCTTAACATATGTCCTTGTCTTGTATCTGCTTGTACTCCATGTGAAAATATTTAAACTGAGTTATAAAGAGGTGGGGTCGAAATCGGGAGACTTTAAGCCTTTGGGGTAAACGGTAGAGGCCTTCATCACCTTCTTTTCATTAACATCCCATTGTTCAAGGTTTTGCAGCGTACATTGCAGCATCAGCATATTTAATTAATTCCTCGGCGGATTCACCGTTATCAGGATAAATACTTATTCCAATACTGGCACCCACTGAAACACTATTTTCCTTATCTATCCTGATGGGACGGGATATTTCTCTTGTGATCTTATCTCCGACTTTGGACGCACTTTCAGGTGTGCTGGTGGTATGTAAAAGCAGTATGAATTCATCACCCCCCATACGGGCTGTAATGTCAGAAGAGCGTAAACATCTCCGTATCCTTCCTGATACTGTGATCAAAACATTATCACCCTGTTTATGACCAAACTGATCATTAACAGGTTTGAAATTATCAAGGTCAATATAAAGAATGCTGAATTTGGTTTTTCTGCGAAGGGCGCAGGCAATGCATTGCTTAAGATGTTCATAAAATAAACGGCGATTTGAAAGTCCCGTAAGGGGATCGTGCAGAGCCAGATACTGAATCCGTTTAAACGAGGTCAGCTGGGTGAAAATCAGAAGACAGATAATCAGAGATGCCACAGATCCGATTATCCTGAACGTCATAGGCAAACCTGACGAGTGATTCCAACCCTCTTTGGGAATTGCTGCAAGTATCCAACTGCCCGCAGGCAGATCAATGGGCAATAATATCGAATTCGTGTTTTCAAAGAGTGACGGATCTCCGAAAAATACGTCTCCTATTTCACCCAGTCCGTCTTTTCCCCGCAAGGCTAAGGAGAGTGAAGACGTCTCAGACGTTAACCCGGTGGACTCGTAAAACGGGTGGATATTTATAACAACACTTGCCAGTCCCCAGTATCGATCTCTATCCATGCCTGAATATATGGGAATACGGCTGATAAACGCTTTTCCCCCCTGGACTAGAACCACTGGTCCTGCGATGACTGTTTTTCCAGTTCCTATTGCCCTCAGTGCAGCAGTTTTCTGTGATGGTTCCTCCAGCAAGTGGAGCCCCAGGGCGGATTCGTTACCTTTCAGAGGATACATATGAGAAAGGACATTGTCTTTTGCAAGTCCGATGTTTCTGATATTAGGAGCGGTTTCTATTAAATTTTTGGCCAATATTGAAAACTCCTGGGCTGATATGTCAGGATGCGCTGATACATACACGATCAATCCCATTGACAGGTTGAGCGTGGTATTGATTTCTCTTTCAATATGTGTACGAATGATACTTGCCTGATTCAATACCTCTTTTCTCTCCAGATCACTTGCGTGCTGCTTTTCGAGAAAAAACAGGTGTTCGTTGGCAGATATCAGACATGAAAAGACAAGGAGGGTGATGACCCGGATGCCACTTTTTTTTAATAAAATATTGTTCATTCTGAAATACCGTATAATCTTATTCTTCCTAATATTCAGCCAGATGATTTCATGGCAGGGGCTTCAATGGTTGCGGCGTAATGGTGTTTTCTTTAAGGAGTAGCTATCTGGGGGGCGTATGGATGTAAACTTATGGGTGGGGGCCTCCTGTCCATGAATGTGGTTAACAATAGCTATGGTTATCACAAGTATAAGCCGAAAACAAGGGCGGAACCTTGGGGCTGGTCATGGGGAGGATAGGGTCCCCTGATGGCTTTTCAACCATCAAAGGACCTGGGGTATTATCGTTATGGGGGTGGCCCGGAGCCAACCGTCATTATGTTGTCGGGCTATTTTATGGCAATGGTCCTGTAATTAATAAGGTCGTCTTGAACAGTCGTTATCTTCAGGTCCTGGGCTGTGCTGCAGCAGATCCACAGCTGCCCCAGAATGCCTTAT
>JAQYWC010000023.1 GCA_030145245.1 Desulfobacterium sp. | reverse complement strand
TCATTTTCCCGCTGTCTTGGTGATTTTTCACATTTACGCCAAGCGTAATATCCACTTCGGGAAATTTGCATGACACTACATATCAGAGCCACTGGGTACGCCTTCTTTTCAGCATCAATAAATTGATACTTCAGCTCATTTCTTTTGCAAAGAAGGCTGCTGCTTTTTTTAAGATTTCACGCTCCATCTTCAATCGCTTGTTCTCTTTCCGGAGGCGGCTCAACTCTGCCTTCATCGCCGCCCCTCCTTGTGTACCAGAGGCGTCTTCGCCAGTTCCTTCAAGTTCACGTTTCCAGCGCCCCAACATGGTTGCATTGACCCCAAGATTCCGGGCAGCCTCGGTAATTTTATAGCCCTGTTCAGTGATCAGTTTAACCGCGTCTTCTTTAAATTCAGATGTATATTTCTTTCTATTCTTGTCCATTTGACACCTCCATGTGGGTGTTCATAACCCACTCTTAAGAAAGTGTCCACAAATACCCTACCACCTCACCTGACACAGGGGGATATCATCTATCCGTATTTTCCCGAAAAAGGAAAATACCTGGCGGATCTTGCCCGGAGTATTATTCAATACAAGCAGAGGAGAGCCTGATGAATCCCGCATTGATCGTTGTTGTAATGTTCCTGGCCGTTGTTGTCCTTTTTGTCCTTAGAACGCCTGTTGCCTTTACACTGGGTGCCGTCGGCATTGCCTTTCTTCTCATGATCAACGGGCCCCGGTTTCTGATTTTGCTGCCCCCCTCTGAACAATTCCAGTGGAGATGCCCCTTTGGTCTTGGTAATACCTGCTTTATTGAGTAGTCCTCCTGCTTTTAGCAAAGAGAATTAATCTCCGAATATTCCGAGTTTATCAGGAGATATCGTTTGATTTTGAGGTGCTATCGGGGTATTATGCATTTCGATGGGATTCCTTTCTTTGATTTTTTTTGTTTAGGGGTAAACAATGTATATCATAGAGAGGAAACCTCGTCAAATTCTCTTATATTTCAAGCTGTTGTTTTTTTTAAAATACTATCAAGACTCAACCCCGAAAGTTGAGTTATAATACCAATGGAAAATGGCAGGGCGCATATGAAACGTAAAGTATTAATTGGGATTGTGTTGTTACTTTTAATCTTAAATGGCTGTAATGATAATGAATCTTCTAATTCACTGATATTTGAAAGTGATACTCTCAAAGGGTTTTATGAAGAACTGTTTGTTAAGGTTCTTGAGATGAGGCCTGAGTTCATAGATGATCTTGGTGATTTGTCAGAATATGGAGTGCCTTTTCAAAAAGAGAAGCTTACCGATTCATCGGATCAGTACTACATTGAAATGGAATCCCTGTTACAAGAGGCGCTGGAGAGAATAGATACTTATTCAATTGCCGATGATTATGACAGCTACATAAATAAGGCAAATGTGAAATGGTATATTCTCAACGAGCTGGAGAATATAAAATATCGAAATAATATCTTTCTCCTGTCGTCCATGATTGGTGAACAAAGATCTCTATATGATTTGCTTTTTGAAATTCATGTGGTTGAAAATGTGAAAGATGCAGAAGATCTTGTTAAAAGGTTTGAGGCGTCGGGTGAGAAAATAAGGCAGTTGATAGAAAGATATAACACAAACGCGGCAAATGGTTACGTTATGGACCCTGTGAACGTGGATTCTACTCTTTCACAAATAAGCGGCATGTATCAATCCAATATTGACCGGATGGATTTGTACAAGGAATTTGGAAACAAAATTGAAAAGCTTAATCTTCCTGGTGATGAATCAGGCGTTTTATTGAAAAAAGCATATGATGCGCTTGAAAGCTCTTTTGTTCCGGCCATGGAAGAATTGAAGCAGGCACTGCTTGATTCAAAAGATTTATCAGATGAACCGCTGGGGGTCTGGAGCCAGCCGGATGGTGAAGCCTATTATATTCATGCCCTGAAACAACATACTACAACGGATATGACCCCTGAAGAGATACATCGGCTCGGCCTCTCTGAAGTGGGGGAAATTAGAAGAAAAATGTCTGTGTACTTTGAAATATTGGGGTATAAAGGCGATTTGGCTGACATGCTTCGACAATTGTATCAAAAAGAAATAGTGTTCACAGGGGAAGAAGCTATGTCGCGATATAAAAACACTGCGGCAGAGATGGAAAAACGGTTGGGCGAGTTTTTCCACCAGAAAGATTTACCGGAAAGCAGCCCTGATATTAGAGTATCTTCACGAGGTGATTACTATTTTTCCCCGTCTATAGACGGGAAGAGACCTGGTGTTTTTTATCTGGACGTGGGTGAAGGACATTATGATATGGATATCAATACGCTGGCATATCATGAAACTGTTCCAGGCCATCACTTGCAAATCGAACATGACCTGCAACTTGAAAACATACCCATGATTAGAAAAATAGCTTACTATACTTCATATATTGAAGGCTGGGCATTATATGCAGAAATGCTTGCAGATGAAAATGAGTTCAATGATACTCCGGAAAGGCATATCGGATATTTAAAATCAGAACTGCACCGGGCTGTACGGCTGGTTGTCGATACAGGTATTCATTATAAAAAATGGAGTCGTGGACAAGCTGTGGATTATCTTGTGGATGAAGGTCTTTTAGACCCGGATTATGCACGGGACGAAGTCACAAGATATACTTCATGGCCGGGGCAGGCATGTTCATACAAGATTGGTCAGTTGAAAATTTTAGAGTTGAGAGATCTGGCTGAAGAGGAACTCGGAGATAAGTTTGTTATCAAGGATTTTCACTCTGCAATACTGAGCAACGGCAGCATGCCGCTTGAATTGTTGGAAGAACAGGTGAAGATGTATATAGAAAAAAACCAATAGCCCCGGAGAGAGCAGAATTACTTCAGACTCCCTGAACGTTTTGACGGGGCACCGATGTGCTGGCCCAGCAAAAGCTTCACATGGCTTGGAACGAGCGTTGTCTCGTTGAAGTGGGGATGGGTGTCGTACTGGACAACGTCCAGGCGATGCATCAACCGTTTTGTGGGGATGTGGCGGGTGGCCTTGAACTGATCGTTCTCGGGTGTCTCACCCGTTGCCTGCCATCTGATTCCCTCTGCTGCAAGCTCCCGCTTGATCTGGGCGTTCACTTCCCTGGGGCTGATGCCCATGGGGCAGGCGAACTTCTCACAGACGCCGCACTCTGAGTAGAGCAGGGGTTCTTTGTGGGCTTCCATGGGAACCATGTCCGTGCCATAGAGGCGCATGAGCTTGTGGGGGTGGAGATCATGTCCCAAAAGGTTCCTGGGGCACATATCCGTGCACATGTTGCACTGGCAGCAGACCGAGGTGGTGATCCGCCGGATCGCTTTGGGATCCCGGATCTTGCCGACAACCACGTTGTGGTCCTCGGAGAGCACGATGAG
>JAQYWC010000071.1 GCA_030145245.1 Desulfobacterium sp. | reverse complement strand
CCCCCCCCCCCCCCCCCCCCCCCCCCCCCCCCCCCCCCCCCCCCCCCCCCCCCCCCCCCCCCCCCCCCCCCCCCCCCCCCCCCCCCCCCCATCCACCTTGTGGCCTTCAAGCTTGTTGTAGAAACTTGCAATGTCCATGGACTGGATCTTGCCGGTGATGCCGATCTTTTTCAGCTGCTGCTGGGCCATTTCAGTGGCGCGCAGGCGGTTGGATGCGTTGGGGGTTAAAAATACCACCTCAAAGCCTTTTTCATATCCCGCCTCTTTCATGAGGGCCTTGGCCTTGGCAAGGTCATAGGGCCAGGCTGTCTGTTTCTTGTAGAACTGGAGGTTGGGGGGGATAATGGAGTCCAACTGGGTGGCAGCGCCGCCCCAGGCAATCTTCATGATGGCCTGTTTGTCCAGGGCATAGTTGATGGCCTGGCGGACCTTTACATCGGAAAGGGGCTTGAACTGGTTGTTCAGGACCAGGTACCTGGCAATGATGGAAGGCTGTTTGATGATGTCGATCTTTTTATCCCGCTCTGCAATCCTGAGCAGTTCCGCAGGCATGGGATAGATATACTGGGCCTGGCCGGCCCGGAGCATGGCAAGCCGGGAGCCTGACTCGGGAATGGGCCGGAAGGTGATGGAATCCACCTTTACCTCACCCCTCCAGTAGTCGGGGTTTTTCTTGATCCTTACGTGGCTGCCGGATACCCATTCATCAAAGATAAAGGGGCCGGTGCCAACGGGATGCTTGCTCACTTCGTCTCCGTATGTCTCAATGGCTTTGGGGCTCAGGATCAGGGAACCCGGATGGGCGATGGCATTGACAAAGGCGCCAAAGGGTTCTTTCAGGTTGAACTGTACGGTATACTCGTCCAGCACAACCAGTTCTTTGACCGGTTTCATGAGGCTGGAGCGTTTGTATTTGCCGGTCATCATACGTTCAATGTTAATCCTGACCGCCTCGGCATTAAAGGGGGTGCCGTCATGGAACCTGATGCCCTGTCTCAGCTTGAATGTAAACTGGGTGGCTTCCGGGTTGAAGGTATAGCTTTCAGCGAGCAGGGGGACGATGTGCAGGTCTTTGTCAAAGCCCATGAGGCCCTGCATGATGGCCCGCTCAATGGAGCCGGAATAGGTGTCGGATGTGTCATGGGGATCAAGGGATTTGGCCGTGGACTCGGAGGCATAGATAATGTCCTTTGGGCCCGCATAACTTGGAGCTGCCAGCAACAGCAGTGCCAGCAGGGTCAGTACCATTCTTTTCATTTTGCGTACTCCTTTAAATTCGGTTGTTATTTCAGCCGGATCAACTGTCCTGGCTGAATTGGCTTCCTTCAGGCTCAATGGCGACAAAATGGCCTGGGGTTACTTCCTCTAAAACCAGTTTCTCCGGGGGATCATCCATCCGGCGCACCGGACTTGGGATCTCGCCCGTGAGCATATCAAAATTGGTCCTTCTGGCCGGATCGGCTATGGGGATGGCGGACAGGAGCTTCCGGGTATAGGGATGGCCCGGGTTCTCAAAGATATCCTGGCGGGTGCCCATCTCCACAATCTGGCCCAGGTACATCACCGCTACCCTATGGCTCACCCGCTCGATGACCGCCATGTCATGGGAGATGAACATATAGGACAGGTGCAGCTCTTTTTGCAGCTCCAGCATGAGGTTCAAGACGGTTGCCTGGATGGAGACATCCAGTGCGGACACGGCCTCGTCGGCGATGATCACCTTGGGGCTTGTGGCAAGGGCCCTTGCAATGGCAATGCGCTGGCGCTGGCCCCCGGAGAATTCGTGGGGGTAATGGCTGGCATGGTCCCCGGGAATGCCGACCCGTTTCAGCAGTTCCTGCACCCGTTTCTCCCGGGACGCCTTGTCCCCGATGCCGTGGATCACCATGGGCTCGGCAATGGAGGTGCCGATGGTGCGCCTGGGATTAAGCGAGGCAAAGGGATCCTGGAAGATAAACTGGATATCCTGGCGCAGGGCCTGCATATCCGTATCTGAAACCTCCATGACGTTCTTGCCCTGGAACAGCACTTCCCCGGTGGCCGGAACCAGGTTGAGCACGGAATATCCGGTGGTGGACTTGCCGCAGCCCGATTCCCCCACAATCCCTAAGGTTTCTCCGGGATAAAGCTTGAAACTCACATCTTCCACGGCATGGACCCGGTGGGTGGGTTTGCCGAAGAAGTTCTTCCTTGAGATAAAATGGGTGGTCAGGTTGTTCACCTCAAGGAGGGGCCGGGCCTGATAGTCGGCCGTATCGATCTCCTCTTCCCTGGGCGGTGCCTGTCCTTCTTTCTGGTTCAGCTCTTTCTCCATCTCCAGCACGGGCAGGGTGGCGGGGTTCTTCCGGCCGGTCATGCAGCCCAGGGAGGGAACCGCCTTGAGCAGCGCTTTTGTGTAGGGATGGGCGGGATGGGCGAAAATGGAGTGCACATCGTTCTCTTCCACCACCCGGCCCTTGTACATGACAACCACCCGGTCGGCCAGTTCCGCCACCACTCCCATGTCATGGGTGATGAAGATCACGGCCATGTTAAACTCCTTTTGAAGGGAGCGGATCAGGGCCAGGATCTGAGCCTGTATGGTCACATCCAGGGCCGTGGTGGGCTCGTCGGCAATGAGCAGCTGGGGGTTGCAGGCAAGGGCCATGGCCGTCATCACCCGCTGGCGCATGCCCCCGGACATCTGGTGGGGATATTCCTTGAACCGGTTCTTTGAATCCGGTATCCGCACCAGCTCCAGAAGATCAATGGCCTTCTGCTCCACCTGGCCCTTGGGAATGTTCTGGTGGGTGAGGATGGCTTCGGTGAGCTGGTTGCCGATGGTGAACAAGGGGTTCAGGGAGGTCATGGGCTCCTGGAAGATCATGGACATGTCAAAGCCCCTGATCTTCCGGGCCTGGGCCGTGGTCAGGTTTGTAATATCCTGGACCTTCCCGTCCCTTTTTCGTAACAGGATGTTACCGGAATCGGTGTTCACCCTGGCCAGAAGGTGCATGACCCGCCGCATGGTTACGGTCTTGCCGGACCCGGATTCTCCTACAATGGCCAGGGTCTCCCCCTTTTTGACGGAAAAGGAGACATCATGGAGTACCTTTGTAAACCCGTCATAGGTGGGAAAACTTAAGTTCAGCTTATCAATGGACAGGATCTTGTCTTCCGCCATCATCGGCCCGGTGGTCTCTGACTGCTTGCAATCCAGTGGCATGGTAGAATTATTCAAAATACCCTTTTTTCTTTATGATTTTGTTTTCCATCATGATCTGCCCCTTTGCCAGGACATCCCTGATCTCCAGGGTGTCTTCCTCCAGCACCAGGATGTCGGCATGGGCGCCAATTGATATTTCCCCTTTTTGACCGGTCAGGCCGTAGCTTCTTGCCGGGGTGGTGGTCAGGGGCTGCAATGCTTGGCCAAGTTCCATTCCGTGCCCAATGACAAGCTGTTTTAGCTCAAAGAGCAGGGACTCGGGGGTTCCCACGCCCATGCCCAGGATCCGGCTTTTGTCTTCATTCCATTTGGGAAGCGATCCGCCTGCATCCGAGCTGAAACTGATCCGGTCAAATAACCCATTGTCATGGGCCAGGCAGGCAAATTCGGCGGCTGAAACGTTCTTGTCTGTCTCTTTGGGCAACGAGGTCACGCAGGTGGCATCGATGACCGCCCCTTTTTCCGCAAGGGCCAGGGCCTGGTCCCGGACCTTGCATTTTTTCCGGTTGATATGGGTGGGGATGAAGATGTCAGGGCGAATGGCATATTTTTCAACCGCCTCAAACACCAGGTCAAGGCCGTCGGGATTGATGCCGGTATGCACCGTGATGAATCCGGGTTTGTCCGCCACCAGGGCAGCCACCCGTACATCAGAGGCCAGGGCTGCCAGGCCCTTTGCATCAAAATGGGGTCCCCGCTGGTCGGCCATGGCAAGCTTTACCCCGATGACAGGATCAATGTAAACCATATCCCTGCCCACGGAACCGCAGATGGTGGGGGAGGGCAGCCAATAGGAGCCTGTGAGCATGAACGCGGTCATGCCTTCGGCGTTAAAGGCCTGGGTCTTGGCATACAGTGCTTCCACGGACCGGGTCAGTGAATCCGTTCCCAAAAGCCCCACAGCCGTGGTCACGCCGTTGGCAATGTTCATGGAGAGCTGCATCTCAGGCGTCCTGGACTGGAATCCGCCTTCGCCACCGCCCCCGGTAAAATGCTGATGCCCGTCAATAAAGCCGGGAACCACACACTTGCCTGTTGCGTCAATTACCCTCACATCCCCGGGCAGCCTCTTGGGATCAATGGTTTTCTCAATGGCCAGGATCCCATTGCCCCCGACAAGTACGTCACATTTCCCCAGGGCATTTGGCCCATATACATTTCCGTTACAGATTAATATCATCAAACCCTTTCCATCCTCCTCAAACCGGCAAACTGATCGGCCAGTCGTTTTATCAACGTTTCATTATTGCAGATTTAGACTAATGCACGCAAAAACACCCCATGTCAACCTAAAAAGTGTTTTTGTGTTTTTTTGGGGTCTTTTGTGTTCGGTTCCGGTTGCCCCTCTTTAAATCCTTAACAGATGGCCATGCCGGATGAATCAGGTTATTGTTCCGGCGTCCCAAGCAGGGGAATGAATTTAAGATTGGCCTTGGGAAAGGGATACGCCTGAATCTCAGCCAGCCTGATCCAGCGATGGTCCACCGGTCCATTGAGTTGCACCCGGCCTGAAACATACCGGCACAAATAAACGTCCATCTCAATCTTAAAGTGGGTATAGGCATGCTTCACCCGGGTGAGGTGGGAGAGGACCCTTACTTCAAGGCCCGTCTCTTCGGCAATTTCCCGGACACAGGCCGATGGCGCATCTTCCCTGGTCTTTACTTTTCCGCCCGGGAACTCCCACAATCCCCCCAGCAGTCCTTCCGGTTTTCTTTGGGTGATCAGCAGCTTGTCCCCTTTTTTCACCACTCCCACGGCAATGTGGTGGGTGGGGACGGGTTTTGTCTTGTTTCTCCGGGGATAGGCGGAGACGGTGGCGGTTTGAACTGCCCGGCACTGTTTCCGCAAGGGGCAGGTGTCGCAACCGGGGTTTTTGGGGGTGCACACCAGGGCTCCTAGTTCCATCATGGCCTGGTTGAACAGGGCCGGAGCGGAACAATCCAGTAAACGGTCTGCCTTTGCCTGGAATTTCTTATGGGAGGAGGAGTGGTTCACCGGAGCGTCCATGGCGCACACGCGGGCCAGCACCCGCTTGACATTGCCGTCCACAACGGCCAGGGGAAGATCAAAGGCAATGCTCAGCACTGCCGCCGCAATATAGTCGCCCACCCCGGGCAGGGACTTGAACGCCTCTTTTTCACCGGGGACGACACCATCAAAGCGATCCACCACCTGCCCGGCTGCCTTGTGGAGATTCCGGGCCCTGGCATAATAGCCCAATCCCTCCCACAATTTCAGTATTGCGTCCGGGGCGGCACCTGCCAGGGTCGCCACCGTGGGAAACGCGTCCATGAATCTTTTGTAATAGGGGATAACCGTGGCCACCTGGGTCTGCTGGAGCATCACCTCGGATATCCAGATGCCGTATGCATCTGACGTTTCCCGCCAGGGAAGCCTGCGATGGTGCTGTTCGTACCATTTTAGAAGCGCGGCCCGCATTTCAGCCAGTATTTCGTCGTTCCATATCACGGCACTGTTTCCTTTTCTGGTGTGTTCATTATTATAACTCTGGTCTCCATGCCCTAAAGCCTGACAACTAAAACCGGTGGATATGCTTCAGGTTCTTTTTGTAAGGCCGGTATAATAAAAATGCAACGGCTAAAGTGGTCCATGGTTCCATGGGACATTGGGTTTGCAAATTTAAGCACCCTGTGTTACTGCCAAATGGGTGGCGATATTGTGAGGAATACAGGCCCACGGATCACTCCTGTCCCAATGATGGATTTCAAATGCATGCCGAGGAAAAATAAACGATACTGAATCTTAAAACTAAGGAGACGTAAATGACAAAAATTGCAAACGTGCCTAAGAGGGATAACTTCGTTTTCAGAGCTGTCAGAGGAACATTGGAGCACAGGGCGACATGGCTCTACTTGTTGTTGAAAGAAGCAGAAAAGAAGGGTGTCACGTGGGAGGAGATCGGGTATCCTGCCATTAAAGCGTGTGGAAACATACATGGTACGGAACTGATTGATCTGAGTGGTACAACTGGTTTGAAAGGATTAAAGCAGAAGCTGTTTACCCTGCCGGCACAACTGGTTTTTGATATGAAGATCTTAGAGTCAACGGATACTCAACTGTCAATCGATTTTGGGTATTGTCCACTTGTGGCTGCCTGGCAGAAGCTGGGTTGTACGGATGAAGAGATAAGCAGGCTTTGCGATATCGCAATGGAAGGGGACAGGGGGATCGCTGAAAGCTTTGGCGGAAAATTGGAGCTTAACGGTACGATCGCAAATGGAGATAAAAAATGCGGGATTAAATTTGTAAAATAGAAGGTGTGTGATAGGGTCAATGTAATGGATGGTGTGAAATACCGGGCCGGTGCCTTGTGATAGTTAACGATATCCGGAGTTTTTTTTATGGTCCAGATCGAGAAAAATCGAATCCGGCAATATTTCTACCTGGGTGCTGTCATTATCATCATCATGCTTTCGGCTTGCCTGAGCGGGCTGTTCATGAGAAATCTCCGCATTGAATATGAATTAAAGATATCCCAGCTTTCCGACAGCATCATCTCTGCGAAAAAACGTTATATCAAAGATGTCATTTACAGGACCGTTGGGGATATCGGGGCGGAGGAATCGATTGTTCAAGCCGAATTTACCCGCCATGGGGAAAAAATGTGCGACATCCTGAAGAGAGCGTTGGAGGACCGGCTGGGGGAGACGGCCGGATTGTTCCCCGGTTTTTTGGGGCTGCCGGCCCCTGTGGACCTGGTTGTGTATCGGAAAAGCACCAACACGGTTCTTGGGTCCTCGGTCCCGGACAGGACGGCATTGCTCTTTGAAACCGGCAGTCCCATCACCGACATTCTTCTGAAACAACCGGTTCGTTCCATTGAAAAACTGTCAGATGGCGATATCCATGTGGCGGCGTTTCTGACCCAAACAAAGGTAAGTGCCCTTGTCCGGGAACGGATGGCCCACAGGATCCGAAATACCAGCCTGATGGATGGCTCATATATCTGGGTCAACCAGATCATTAATTATGACGGCGGAGACAATTACGCTATCCGGCTTATCCATCCCAATCTTCCCGATACGGAAGGGATGTCACTTTCCACTGATATGCAGGATATAAAGGGGAATGCGCCCTACAAGGAAGAACTGGAGGGCGTGAAATCCGGTGGCGAGATCTACTTTGACTACTATTTTAAAAAAATGCACCAGGACCTTATCACCCACAAGCTGTCCTTTGCAAAGCTCTACAAACCATTTGACTGGGTCCTGGCCACCGGTGTCCACCTGGATGATGTGGAGCAGCTCATATTCCGGGAATCGAAACGGATGAAGGACAGTTACAGGTCTCAGCTCCTGTACGCCGCTTTAGCCGCTGTGGCAGGGATTGTGATGTCGATTGGGATTATGGTTATATTCGAGCGTTTGATCAGTCGGCTGATCAGCAACTATAATTCGGATATCCTCCGGCAGCAACGGGCCCTTGTCGATGAAAAAAAGCGCCTTGAAGATGCCCTGATCCTGCTAAAGGCCGTTGCATTCAAAGATCCGCTCACGGGGCTGTGGAACCGCCGGGCCATGCTGGAGCGATTGGCGGAAGAGACGTCTCGCAGTTTGAGGCGGCATCAATGTTTTTGTCTTATCATCTGTGACATCGATTATTTCAAAAAGGTAAACGACATCTTTGGCCATAATGGTGGTGATGCTGTGCTCCAGTCCATTGCAACCCTGCTCAAGGGCAATGTGAGGGGCGAAGACATGGTTTCCCGTTGGGGGGGAGAAGAGTTCCTGATTCTTCTTTCGTCTGTTGATACACCCATCGCCGTGCAAAAAGCGGAATGTTTGCGGGAGTTGGTCGAAAACCATGTGATGCTCTTTGATGAAAAGGAGATCTTTGTGACCATGACTTTTGGCGTGGCCAATTTTTGCGACCACAGGTCCCATGGAGAGACCCTTAAAGCTGCCGACGCCGCACTTTACCGGGGGGAAACCAAAGGGCGGAACCGGGTTGAAACGGGCCATGGGATGAGCTCCAATGGAAAACGTTAGTCCGTTTTTTCAGGGAACCCGGGAACATACGGAACCTGAAATTTTCGTTTTTTAAAAATAAGTGTTGACAGGAATGTAAAAATCCAATAAATATGGCCTCGTTTTTGTGAGCCCAGGTAGCTCAGTCGGTAGAGCAGGGGACTGAAAATCCCCGTGTCAGCAGTTCGATTCTGTTCCTGGGCACCACTTAAAAAGTTTCAAGGTGTGGTTTTGTTCTGATGGGACGAACCGCACACAGCAAATGGAGTTTATCCCGCTTGCAATTTCTTGAAAACGAGTTTGCGTCCCCATCGTCTAGCCTGGTCCAGGACACCGCCCTTTCACGGCGGCGACAGGGGTTCGAATCCCCTTGGGGACGCCAATTTCACCCTGGTGAAAGAGATCGAAATGCCCTTGAGTTTTAATAAACAACTTCAAGGGCATTTCGATTTTTTTGTTTTGGGCACTCACGATTCCTGCAAGCACCCTGGTGTGCTTTTCAAAAAATGACAACGAACGGAAGCATGGAGCCATGTTAAACCTCTTTACACGAAGGGCTTTGCAGGTCATTAAAGGCATTCCCGAAGGAAAAGTGATGACCTATGGCGGGGTGGCTGCACTTGCCGGAAAGCCCGGAGGTGCGCGCCAGGTATCACGGCTTTTACACGCCATGTCTGAAAAGTATGATCTTCCCTGGCACCGGGTTATCAATGCCAGGGGGAAAATATCTTTGAAACCTTCCCATGGATACGAACTTCAAAAGGCCCTGCTGGAATCGGAAGGAATCGGGTTCACCCGGGATGATACCATTAAATTATCCATCTATCTGTGGGATGGGGTTTTCCGGGAAATTATTGAAGAGAAGTAAGTTGCGCTTGGAAGACCGCTACACCCTTTTTATCTGCATCGTTCGTTATTATAAAGGTGCGCCAGGGACAATACAAACGCCAGGGTATCTTTCTCCGGTTTGATCCCATGCGCTGCTGCTTTCAAGTGCGCCTCTTTCCCACTGAAAATCGAGCGCCCCATGATCGGGTCATTGAAATCAAGCCCCATCAGGTCAAGGGCTGTTGCCAGCACATCCGGTTGCGTCGCAAGCCGGTGGTATTTAAGCGGTTCAATCCCATCTCCTAAAAATAATACCGGAATATTAAACCTGTTTACAGGTCCCATGTCATCCCCGTAAATCTTTACATTGTGGTCTGCGATAATGACAAAAACAGTGTCCTTGTAATACGGTTCTTGTCTTGCTTTCGTTATAAAATCGCCAATGGCAAAATCTGCATATTTTGCAGCGTTATTAATGTTTTTTTCAGGTACGCCATCTGATAAATCCATTTTCTCCTTCGGGGAATTAAATGGCGGTTGATTTGAAGCGGAATAGATGACAGCAGCAAACGGCTGATTGGTTTTATATTGTTTTGTAAATTCTTTGTTCGCCCTGCTGATCAGGTTACCGTCGGATCCTTCCCAGGAACCTTTGAATTCATAGTTCTTCAATTCCGGTTCATGGATTATCCGGTCAAAACCATTGTCCGAAAACCAGTCTTTCATATTATCAAATCCACTTTCACCGCCGTATAAAAACATTGTATGATAACCAAAGGGCTTCAGCAGCGATGCAATGGTGAAATTTTCTTTTTGTGATCCGTTCCTTTTCAGCACGCCTTTTTCAGGCGTTGAACAAGTCCCGGAAACCGGTCCTGGGGTTTCTCTGTTGCTGCTTGTTCCTTTTGAGAAAACATTCTTAAATAAAATTCCCTCCCTGCTCAATCTGTTCATATTCGGGGTGATCCCTTCTTTACCGCCCAGGGTTTCGACACACTGAGGCCCCAGGCGCTCCTGCAAAAAAATAACCAGATTTTTAGGCTTTTCTTTGTTGAGGTGAGCCTTAATTTCCCGGTTGAGTGGTGACGGCCCGTTGGGTGATTGAATCGTCAAGCATTTTTTTACCCTTTGTAATACTCCAGTTGAATTTGTATTTGCATACATGGCATCGGCGATATTTGAAGATTTGTGTCCAAAGGATGATTGAACTCCCATGGCGAAAACCAGAAGTACAGGAATAAACAATGCGATAATTTTCATTTGATTGAGTCTCTTTTTTTGATTTTCGCCGGATTGATGGTTGGGATATGTTCGTTTTTAATCATGGGAAAACTTATACCTGTTGAAGATGACAGGAACATGACAGCCACATTAAAAAAATATAATGTTGGTTTTTTGTGCTGATTATCTGATGCAGAAAAGGCCTGTCTGCAGATGCTCTGGTTCTGGCTTCAACCTTGTACCCAAGTTTTTTCAATACCTGCTGATGGTGTGGATTATTCCTATAAATGTAATAAAATGTGAAAAATAATCTATAGCTTTTATGGATTGTTTTTCATAGTTTCATCGAGATAATTAAACTTTATTTTAATCATAAACGACCAAGGAACTAACACGTTGGCGCTATTTGCCGTCTGGTCTGCAGTAAATATTCGCAGCGAAACCATTGGTGTGTTTTTTGCTTTTATCGTAGGGATGTTTCCAACTTAATCACAAACCATCAAGAAAAAGCCAAGCCTGCAGTGATGCAGTTACGGAAAGCCTCGGGTCTTAATTTGAAGACGGCGGGGTTGCCTTGAAAAAAAGGAGGTTGTATGAAAAGACTTTTCACTGGCGCAGTCCTTGTTTTACTCTTGGTATTTCCTTTTTCGGCTTTTGGTTCAACTTCATTCTCCAACATCGTGGCTTTTGGCGACAGTTTGACTGATAATGGAAGTGTTGTATTCGGAACCAATCCAGATTCCACTGATCTTCATGGATTTAAATATTATACAGATGGGGCCGTATGGGTGGAAAAACTTGGCGCCACCATGGGCAGCACCCTTTCCAACGTTGCATATGGAGGCGCAACAACAGGATATGATAATCCCGCAGCAGGCGGTTCTCCCATAACGGGCCTCCAGTGGCAGATTGACAATGCTCTTCCCCAGGCCAGTTGGGATGACACCCTGTTTACAGTCTGGGCCGGCGCCAATGATTTTTTCAAGGGAAGAGATTTTTCCCTCGCAGCAACAAATATAGGTGCTGCTCTTGGCAAATTGAAAGATGCCGGGGCAAAAAGCATACTCGTTCCAAATCTTCCCGACCTTGGAATGACACCTGGGTTTTATAATGATGAAAACCCTAATGTAACAACCGCCCAGGCCACAGGCTGGACACAAGGTTTTAACAATCAGCTATACGCTGAGCTGCATGGGTTTGCCGGCAAAAATCCATCCGTGGATATCTATTTTTTAGATGTGTACACCCTTTTTTCCGATTTCATAGTCATGGATAATGGAGAGATCAACCCTGTGTACTGGAATCTGCTATTCTGGGACGATGTTCATCCCACAAGTTTTGGGCATACTATCCTTGCTGGCGAGGCTTATGGCGTTTTACAGGCCGGTCCCATGGCTACACCAATACCTGCGGGGGTATGGCTTTTAGGTTCCGGCCTTGTCGGACTCCTGGGGGTAAGGCGTAAGTTTAAGTAATAAATCGCCTGAAACAAATTATAAGGCAGGGTCAGAAATGGCTCTGTCTTTTTTAGGTGTTGCATGTGAGCTTGGTAAAGTTGGCCTGGCGGGCAATTCCCACAAGCAAGCGGATTAGGTTTGTTATTTATGATTAGTATTGCACAGGCTGCTACCTTGGACGTTCGGGCGGCCAACTTTTTGGCGCAGTAGGTGTTGATGTAAATGGTATTTTGTATGATGTCGCATTTCGGGATGGTCCATGTATAGAGTTATACGGAGGGGCTGATGAGAATACAGATTTTCCATTTACCAATCTCTCAAATGTCAATGATACAAGCTTGGGGAGCATAGCAAATCAAGCATTACTTGATCAAGTTTTTGTTGATTCGCCGTTAGGAGCATCCGTCCCTATTTCCGGTGCGGTTTGGTTATTGGGTTCCGGTGTTACTGGTCTCATAGGATTGAGAAGAAAAAAGAAATAACAAAAATTGCCGAACATTTCGTTTCACTGGATTGCAGGGATCTCGGCCTCTTGGCAAAGCTTTTGTTTAACAACCTTTAATAGCACGAATAAGTTTTCTGGGAATCCCTGCAACCAGTGAATTAGGCGTGATGAACAAACTTTCCATATGATGTTACCTCCTATCGAGGAAAGGTGGTTCCAAACACCTCCCCCGGTCACTTGAGCATCTGCTCCCTTTGGCACCACGGGCCATATTTTACCTGAAATTGTTAGAAGAGGTGTGGATTGCCACTGCTCTCAAGATGGCTTCTTCACTTTAGCTGCCCACAGTGCTTGACCAATGGGCTTTAAATGGGGTAAAGCCAAAGCAACAAGACCATTGGCAGAATAAACATTAATTTTATGAGAGACGCTGGGAATGAGTTTATTTGAAGTCGATCACCACACCTGCACTAAAGATGGAATATGCGCTGCTGTCTGTCCTTCCAGAATCATTGATTTCAGTAAAGGCCAATTTCCTGTTCCCGTTGCCGGGGCGGAGAACGCGTGCATCCAATGCGGCCATTGCGTGGCTGTGTGCCCATCTGCAAGCCTTACCCACCGGGATATTCCGGTGGAGCAATGTCCGCCCATGCAAAAGGATCTTCAATTATCGCCTGAGCATTGTGAACATTTTTTGAGAAGCCGCCGTTCCATACGGGTTTACAAAAACAAGGCCGTTCCCAGGGATGAGATCAAAAGGCTCATTGAGATCGCCCGGCATGCGCCGTCCGGGCGTAATTCCCAGGATGCGGAATGGCTGGTGCTGGGGAACAGGGATGAGCTGGACAAGCTTGCCGGCATCGTTGTCGACTGGATGCGGTGGATGATCGGCAACCAGCCGGAAATTGCTTTGTCCATGTATTTGAGCCGGGCCGTACAACGCTGGGAAGATGGGAAGGATATCATTTTCCGGGGTGCGCCGGCGGTGATCATCACCCATGCTGAAAAGGAGAATCCCAGGGCTCCCACCAGCTGCAACATGGTTCTGGCATATCTTGAACTGGCCGCAACCGGCATGGGGCTGGGATCCTGCTGGGCCGGCTACTTTAATGCGGCAGCCAACTCTTTCCCACCCATGGGGGCGGCTTTGGCTCTGCCGGAGGGGCATCAATGCTATGGTGCCATGATGGTGGGGTATCCTAAGTTCAATTATCACCGGATGCCGTTGCGCAGAACCCCCAGCATCACATGGCGGGTATAAATAATGATACGTGGTTAAGCAATGTTGGGGACGGGAATCAGTCGGGGGGACACCGGCTTCCCCCAGGGGAGGAAGCCGGATACTAAAGGGGTATGTTTTTTACACGCTTATTTTTTGGGAAACTTTTTGTCCAGGACCTGGTTCCACTGGTCGACCTTGTCTTTGCATTTTTCCATGAGGGGGGCTGTATCGCCCTCAATGGTCACGGAGATGATCTTATCTCCCTTAACGATGCTGTTCACAACGGCCATGTCCCGGTCGGTCTCAACGCTTCCGAACACCGTGTGTTTGCCGTTGAGCCACGGGGTCTTCACATGGGTGATGAAGAACTGGCTGCCATTGGTGTTGCGGCCTGCATTGGCCATGGAGAGGATACCCGGACGGTCATGGACCAGCTCCTTTACAAACTCGTCCTTGAACTTGTAGCCGGGCCCGCCCCGTCCGGTGCCAAAGGGGCAACCGCCCTGGACCATGAAGTTGTCGATCACCCGGTGAAAGCTGAGGCCATCGTAGTAACCTCGTTTTGCGAGATTGACAAAGTTTGCCACGGTGTAGGGGGTTTTTGTGCCGTAGAGCTCGAGGTTGATGGTGCCCTTGGTGGTTTCCATCACAGCCTTGATGGAAGGGGTGTCAACGGCCTTGGATTCGCTGATACCCATGCCCAGAACGGGTACCAGGGTGAGAAGCAACAGGGTAACTATTTTTTTGAATGATGACATGGAATTCTCCTTTGGTTGATTTGTCCTAGGGTGATAGTCCAACCCGCAGGCGGTGTCAACAAAAAAAGCGCCCCATGGGAAACAGCCCCCGGGATCAACGATCTGGCCGGGGGGTGAGACGGTGGTTCCTCCGGTCAACCTGCGGGGCAGGAGGTGGCAATCCCGTGCTTGAGGGCGATCTTTTTAAACATGGTGATAAGTCCCGTGGCAAGGGTGTAGATGCGTTCTATGTTGAGGTTTTCTTCCGCGTTGCGGTCAAAAAAGAGGTTGAGTTCAGACGACAACTCCTCCTCGGGCTTCCAGTAGCATATGAGCATGGGCAGGCGGGGCAGGGGGTGGAGTACCAGGGAGATGTCTGACTGGTAATGGTTTTCGACGGGTTTTCCGTTAAAAAGACTGATCATGTCCTCAAACAGGGCGGGATAGTTGTCTGCCAACTGTTTCAAGGGTTTTTCGCATGTCTGGCCAAAGAGCCGGTACCAGTCCTTTCCCCCTTCAAGTTCCCGGAGAGGGACCCAGGTGCCGGTGGGTGCCTGGCCCTTGGTCTCCAATACATAGGTGAGAAAGGGGACGGCGATCCAGGGATTGACGTGGATATCGGAAAAGAGCTTGCCTGTGGCATCCACGCTGAAATCCTTGCCCATGATTTTGATGGTGAGCCTGTTTTTGGCGTAGATTCCCCCGGTGGGTATGGCCCGGGACTCAAGATCCGTGTGGGTAATCCGCTGCTTCAGGCTCTCCATGAATTTTTCCCGGTCGCTCTCGATGGAGTCGGTTCTCTTTGGGGTGCCTTTGAAAAGATCGGTCACCTCTTTGTCAACATAGGGGCACTCGCTAATTTCCCGTTCCCCCTTGAATATCAGCGCTGCAAAGGCAAAACAAGTTTGGGTTCTGCACTCTTTGCAATTGGTTTTCGGCAGAAGCTTGAATATGTCGATGGTGCTGTATGTCATGGTTTCCTCCCAGGTTAAGGTTGTTCCCAGGAGACCATGGAATGCCAGAAAAAACATCCCCCATCCGGGGGATTTTCATGGATTGCCGTGGTTTGTTTTGTGTTTTTACATTACCCGCATTCTTAAGCCGTGGTCCCATGTTTCTTCCCGGCCCGGGCGGACC
Source organism: Desulfobacterium sp. (assembly GCA_030145245.1). GTDB lineage: Bacteria > Desulfobacterota > Desulfobacteria > Desulfobacterales > Desulfobacteraceae > Desulforapulum. The sequence goes on along the minus strand of JAQYWC010000071.1, from coordinate 142,782 downwards.
AGTTTCATCAAGCCGGGCATCACCATGTTGCGGCCTTTGAGCTTTGCTTTGTAGAGCATTTTGTCCGCATCCCCAATGATTGTGTTGGTCTCCCTGTTTTGATGATCCAGGGACGCCACGCCAAAACTTGCGGTCACTTTAATGGCGCGGCTTCCGCATAAAACGGTTCTGGCCCGGATCTTTCTTCTGAGGCGATCGGCAAGCTCAATGGCTTTTCTTTTATCCGTTTCCGGCAGTATGGCTATGAACTCTTCCCCGCCGTACCTTGCAAAAACATCTCCTTGACGCATGTTTTGACGGACCAGCAGGGAGATCTCCTTTAACACCTGGTCGCCGGCCAGGTGGCCGTACCTGTCGTTGACCTTTTTGAAATGGTCCAGGTCAAACATGAAAACGGCAAGGTCACTGTCGTGCCTCACGGCTCCGGCAATCTGGCTTTTCAGCTGGTTTGCGAATTCTCGCCGGTTGTAGCAGCCGGTCAGGGGGTCGATCATGGCCGTGTTTGAAAGGTGTTTGATGGTCATCTGCCGTGAAACGGCCAATGAGCAGCTTTGAAGGACAATGTTCGCAATGTCTCCATGGTATCCGCAACTCCTGGGGTCCGGGATCATGTAGATCTTTGAGAGACTCTTTTTTTTGCCTGTTTCATAGGAAACAAGATTTCCCAGATTAAAACGGCAGGCCTGTCTGTCCGGGTGAAAGCTTTGGGTGCGCAGGTTAAGGGCGGTGGTTCCTGTCGCGTTGAAATCGTTCAGGATTAATTCCTGAACCGATTTTTCATCTGTTTTCGGATCTGCCCAACCATCAATGCGGTTGCCGTTTCTGATCGCAAAGGCCAATACCCTTTGGTTGGTTATCTCTTTGAGACATGCTGCACCATGTTTGATGATTTCAAGGGGTAAGGTTTCCCGGTTTAAAGCAACAATGTAACGGGTCAGCTTTTCATGGTCGGCATCTCTTCTGTCAAGACGGGTAAAAAGGCAAACGGCGGCGGATATTTTCTGGGAAAGCCTGTTCATCGCTGTCATGTTCTCATCTCCCTGTATTTCAGATCCGGATCGTAAAAGCGAAAAATGTCTTTAACTACACAAGACAAGAGCAATACTTGTGCCAATTCAAATCTGACCTAAAGGGGGGCGGAAAGGCAATAAAATCCCAGTCCGGTGGGGGGAGGACGGGTGCATTTGAAAAGACTTGTCCCATGGGTGAAGGAAAATTCATTCAGGGTTTACTCGTTGTTTCGTCTGCTTTTCGTGAGTTGTTGAAGGTTGTGAAGGGGGTTCCATACACCTGATCGCTTCCGGGTATGGCAGCGCCGTGAACCCCCTGTTGCAAGGGGTAACAGGACCGTTTTTTCCTGTTCGGCGTTTATCTGTATGGAAAACCCTGCAAATGGGATTTTCTTGCCGCAGATTCCGGGAGTGTTCCCATTGGGATTGCCTAGATGATCTTTTTTTTGACCGCCATCACCGCTGCCTGGGTGCGGTCGTTGACCCCGAGCTTGTTGAAGATGTGGATGATGTGGCTCTTGACCGTGTGGGGGCTGATGAAGAGCTGCTTTGAAATTTCCGTGTTGGTGGCTCCGGTTGCAACAAGTTCAAGTACCTCCACCTCCCTGGGGGTAAGGTCTGTTTCCACGGGATCCCTGTGGTCATCTGTTGGGCTTTCGGCCGTTTCAGCGTTTGGGCGTTCGCCCTCAATGGTGACCGTGGACGTGAGGTTGCCCTCCCTGTCATAGATCGGATACACGGAATTGCTGCTGATGGGGGTTGAGAAATAGGGGCATTTTGAGGGGGTGGTCATGTTCCGGCTCAGGGAGGCGGCAAAGGCCGTGCAGGTTTGAAATCCGCATTGCCTGCAGTTGGTGCCGGGCAACAGCTTGAAAATATCGATGACCGAGAGGGGCTTGTATTTCCGGTGGTCGGTTTCAAGCTGTCCTTTTCTTCCATGGAGATCATTTAGAAACTCGATGATCCGGGCGGGAAATTCACGGGCCTGGTCCGGGTCCGTGAAGGGCGCTGCAATGACTTCCCTGGGGTAGAGGGAGCAAAGTTTCTTATCAAGAAGAAACTGGATATACTCAGGAGCGTCATGGAATCGCGACGATGGAATTTCCTTGTTGATGTAAGGGAAAAGCTCGCCTACGTCCCGGTCAAGGCTGAAGGTGATGCCGATATAGGCATTGGACAGGACCCCGGTTTTTGTTAATGAAAAATCAGTGTATCCGTTGATAAACATGAAAATCTATCCATCCAGTATCTTGTTCCGGTTTTTACGTTCCGGGAATCATAGGAATCAGCAGGAGGAAAGTCAACGGTTATCTTATTCAAACGCTAACTTTTCGCCTATGACGTCAACTTTCCGGGCCGGGGGTAAAATCGATGATATGGTCTGCAATTTTTTCCACCTGGTCCGGCTGGTGGGAGACCATGATCAGGGTGCACCGCTGTTTGAGGTCGACCATGAGCTCCTCGATCATTGCTCCCGATCTTGGGTCCAGGGAGGAGGTGGGTTCGTCCAGGAGCAGGATTTCCGGCTCCATGACCAGGGCCCTTGCCATGCAGAGGCGTTGCTGCTGGCCGCCGGACAGGGTGGTTGCTTTTTTCTCCAGGCGGTCTTTCACCTCGGGCCAGAGCCCGCAGGCCTTGATGGCGGCTGTTACCCGGTTTTGGACCGCCTCTTTCTCCTTTATGCCGGCAAGCTTCAACGGAAAGGCCACGTTGTTGAAGATGCTCATGGGGAGCGGGTTGGGCATTTGAAAGACCATGCCCACGGCTCTTCTGAGTTGGGTTACCGAAAATTTGGGGGTGTTGATGTCCATGAAAGAGTGGTGAAACCTGGCAAGGACACGGCCCTCAACCCTGGCCCCGGGGGTGGTTTCCCACAACCGGTTGAAAAGGGAGAGAAAGGTGGATTTGCCGGCCCCGGACGGTCCGATAATGGAGGTGATGGCGTTCTCCGGGATGGTTTCGTTGATGTTGGACAGTATCTGGTGGTTGTTGTAGTAGAAATCCAGGGATTCGATTTTGATCTTTGGCGGTGTCAATCTGTTTGGTTCCTTTAGTGTCGGTACAAGAGGGTGTGTTTTACCTTCCTCTGGATGATGGCGGCAAGGATGAAAAGCGTTGCGCAGATCAGCAACAGCACGATGCAGGCGCCAAATCCCTGGTTGAGCTCTGCCTGGTCGGCATACTGGGAGGAGATGTAGTAGATGTAAAAGGGCAGGGCCTCAAATCCCTTGAACAGGGAGTTGGGAAGCCCGGCCGATGCCACGGCTCCGGTGAGCATGATAACGGCTGTGTCCTCGGCGCATCTCCCCACGGCAAGGATGATGCCCCCGAGTATGGTTGAAAAGGATTCGGGGATCAGGCAGAAGACGATGTTCTGGAGTTTGGTCGCCCCAAGGGCAAGTCCGGTGACCCGGGTCTGCCTGGGAACGGTCTCAAGGGCCATCTGGGTGGTTTTCACAATGTAGGGCAGAACGAGAAAGGCAAGGGACAGGGCTGAGACCAGAAGGCTGGGAACCAGGGCTTCACTGACATGGTGGTGGAGAAACAGGATGGCTGAAAAACCGAACAGCCCCACCACAATGGAGGGAATTCCAGAGAGAAGGTCAAAGAGAAATCCAAACACGTTCCGGGTGAACCTGCCGCTGTATTCGGCCATGTAGATGCCGGCCAGAAGCCCCAGGGGTACGGCAATGGTGATGGCAAGCAGGATGAGGGCAAGGGTGCCTGCCATGGCCGGAAAGATACCGTCAAACACCTGGCGTTTCAGGAGCAGGGCGTCCCCCACCGGGGTGGATCCGAAGATCAGCCCAAGGTTGAGTGCCGGAAGCCCCTTGATTAAAAGGTAGCAGAGCAGGGTGGCAACGCTTCCGAAGAGCATCATGCAGCTGATGACCGAGAGCGCGTAAACGGCTTTTTCGCCCCATCTATTCATGGTTGCCTCTTTTTTCGATGAGTCTTGCGCCAAGGATGACCACAGCTGTGATCAGGTAGAGCACGGCTCCGCACAGGAAGATGGACTTGAACTCCATGCTCTCGAAATCCGCAGCACTCACCAGGGCGATGTGGGAGGTCAGGGTCCGTGCGGAGTCAAGCAGGCTGTTGGGTGTCTGGACCGCATTCCCGGCGATCATCAGCGCCACCAGGGTGTCGCCCAGGGCCCTGCCAAAGGAGAGGACCGTGCCGGTGACGATGCCTTTTACACAGGCCGGGAGAACCACGTACACGAGCTTCTGCACCCTGGAGCCCCCCAGGGCGTCCACGGCATCCAGCCAGGACCGGGGAACCCTGTCAAAGCTCTGGATGAAAAAAAGGATCATGGTGGGGGCGATGAGAACGGCGAGCACAAGGCTTGCCGACAGGATGCACATGCCGCTGCCCCTTCCGGCCGTCTCCCGGATCAGGGGCACCAGGAGAAAGACGCCCACAAACCCGTAGATGATGGTGGGAATGCCGGTCATCATCTGGACGCAGCCTTTCATGACGGTTGCTTTTTTGTGGCCCCCCAGGACGGAGATGTAGGCGGCGCATCCCAGGCTCATGGGAAAAGAGATGGTCACGCTCAAAAGTGATATCCACAGGGTCCCGAGTATCATGGGCGCGATGCCGTAGAGGTTGTTGCGGGGGGACCAGGCGCCTGTCAGCAGGTCCATGGCCTGGCTCTGGCCGAACAGGGGAAGGCCTGTGACGATCATGAAGCCGAGGATGAGCAGCACCAGAAGACAGCAAACCAGGGCCGACATAAATAGAAGTGCCCTGGCTGCTGTTTCTTTCCGGTCTCTCTTTTGTTGAAAAAGGGATCTATGCATGATGCTATTTGACAGGAATGAATCCTTTCTCTTTTACAATTGCCTGGCCCTGGTCGGAGAGAAGAAAGTCGATAAACTGCCTGGAAAGGCCGCTGGCCTCCCCCCGGGTGTTGCTGAAAAGTCCCCGTGCCACTTTATAACTTCCGTTTCTGATGGACGCAGCATCGGGTGTGACGCCGTCCAGCACAACGGGGGTGAGGCGCTGGTCCACAAAGCCTGCGGACATGTAGCCGATGGCGCTGGGATCGTTTGCAACTGCGGTTTTCATGGCGCCGTTTGAGACAACAAAGTTGGCGGACAGGGCAATATCTCCCTTGTTAAGGGCTTTTTTCCAGAACACGGACCGGGTGCCGCTGGACTCGTCCCGGGTGTAGAGGTTGATTCCCCGGTCATTGCCGCCCAGCTCCTTCCAGTTGGTGATCTCTCCTGAAAAGATCCGCCCCAGCTGGTCTTTGGTCAGCGCGGTCACAGCGTTGGCAGGGTTGACAACCACGGCCACCCCATCGATGGCCCATTTGTGGAGTGCCAGTCCGTAGGTGCCGATCTCCTTGCTGCTTGGGCGTCTGCCGGAGTTGCCGATATCGATCAGCCCCTCTCCCACCTGCTTGATACCGGCCCCTGAACCGCCGCCGGCAATGGTGATTCGGATATTGGGGTTGAGGGTCATGATTCGTTTAGCCGCTTCTTTTACCACTGGAATGTGGGCCGTTCCGCCGGCGATCTTGAGATCTCCGGAAAGGCCGGCAAACCGGTCAAGGTCGTTGGCATGGACCGGCAGGGTAACAAGGAGTGCCGTACAAAGTGTTATCATGGCAACCATGGCGCGTTTGATCATTATTTTTCTCCTGTATTAACTCTTATTAAATGGGAACGTTTTTGACGATGCCAGGAAGTAACCACAGACGAAACTGTTTTTCCAATCGTTTTTTTGAATCTGTTTCGGTTTTGTTATCAGGATTATCAATGGCAACCCTCGTTTCAACAGTAATGGATTCCATCCCCGGCATGTCGTTAACCACGATTTGACTTGACATCTTTTTCCCGCCTTGAGAAGAAAAGATGTTTGACTGGAATATTAATATTGGAAAAAGCAGTGAATACACAAACAGCAACAATGGAAACCGATCGCCTTATTCTTGCACCGATCCGTGCCAATGACATTGACTTCATGGCCGACTTTCTTTCAGATCCAATGCTCACCCGCTATCTTCCCAAGGCAGCCCCCTACACCGGGCCGGAGATCGAGGAGTATGTGGCGGCAAGGCTCGATCATTGGGAAACCCACGGGTTTGGCATCTTTTTGCTCAGGATAAAGTCTACTGGGGGGGTGGTGGGCTATGCCGGCCTGGAACATGCCGGGGCCACGGCCTTTGTGGATATCCGGTACGGGATTGTAAACGCGCATTGGGGCAACGGGTTTGCCCTGGAGGCTGCCAGGGCCGTAGTCGGCTATGGCTTCACCGTCCTGGGCCTGCCCACCCTTTATGGGGCGGCCGTTCCGGAAAACAGCGCCTCCCTTGCTGTATTAAGGAAGATCGGCATGGCACCCGATCCTGCATTTGATTGTTACGGGGACGTGGTTTCCCCGTTCAGCATCACCCTGGATCAATTCAGAGACAAACCGTTACTTCATACAAAAGGAGTCTGACGACATGGGACCTGTGATTCTCAAGCGCACTATTCTTCAGCGGATTTTTGGTATCTGTGCCACACAACAGCCAAAGGACGAGGGATGCTGGACGGTCTCGGGAAAGAGAGTGGAGGTGGACCTTGCCAAGGCCCCGGAGCTGTCAACCCCTTTTGGTGCGATTCGTCTGGAGGGGAAGAAGCTTCCGGTCCGGCTTTTGGTGGTCCGTGGGGAGGGGGACAGTTTGCACACCTTTCAAAACCAGTGCCAACACATGGGACGCAGGCTTGATCCGGTTCCCGGCACCCGAACCGTCCAGTGCTGCAGCATCGGAAAATCCACCTATGATTTCACGGGCCAGGTGATGTCCGGCTCCGCAAACAAGGGCATCGCAACCTTTGAGACCACCCGGGACCGGGAGAGGATTATCATTCAACTGTGAGTAAGAACAGAACATCCATGCCCATCATTATCTGGTTCGTCCTTTTTATCTGGGCGGTGGCGTGTATCGACCTGTTGCTGGGCCATGCACTCCTCAGGTATGGTATCCTCCCAAGGCGTCTTTCGGGCCTTCCCGGCATTCTCTTTGCCCCCTTTCTCCACGGCGGCCTCCGCCATCTGATGGTGAACACGCTGCCTTTGCTGGTGCTTGGCGGCCTGGTCCTTTTACACGGGCAGAGGGTGTTTATCCAGACCACTCTCATTATTACGGTTCTCGGGGGGGGCGGGGTCTGGCTCATTGGAAGACCCGCGATCCATGTGGGGGCAAGCTCTTTGATCTTTGGTTACTTTGGATATCTTGTGTTCAGGGGGATGGTGAAGCGCAGCCTCGCCTCCATTGCGGTCTCCATTGTGACCGTGGCAGCCTACGGAGGTATTCTGTGGGGGTTGATTCCCCATTCCTTCGGGGTGTCCTGGGAGGGGCATCTGTGCGGGCTACTGGCCGGTATCTTCTGCGCCCGGGTTGAGCGGTCCCAATGATCAATGGGAAAGGAGCAATGATCCATGGAGAAAAGAGATGGGAGCAGATAAAATAAAAGCCGTTGAGCACAAGTTCACCCACCGTTTTCCAACCACCCTGCCCACCATGGGGTGGTATTTTTCAGACCGTGTGCCGGATAACGCACTGGAGTTTGATCCCGGCGCCCGGACCTGCATGTTTGAGCTTCTCCGGGAGGTGGTCAAGGGCAAACGGCTGTGTATCTCAAAGGACCGTCCCGGGTGTGGCGGAGCTGCCTGCTATATGGGGTTCCGGGAGCCGGGTCCCGGGGGCGGAAGGGCGCTGTCTGCCAAGGAGGGGTTTAAACAGACCACCGCCCTTGGCAACGCGTTTTACGAACAGGTTGATGCCAAAAAGGCCAGTGCAACCTACCTGGTGCTGGAAACCCTCCGGACCATGGACGACAATGTCGTTGTTGAGGTTGTTAACTGCTGGGTCGACCCGTTGACCCTGACAGGCCTTGTCACCCTTGCAAATTTCGACAGGCATGGAAACGATAATGTGACCATTCCTTTTGCCTCGGGCTGCCAAAGCATGTGGACCCTTCCTTATAAAGAGGGATTCACCCCCTTGCCCAAAGCTGTTGCCGGCGCCATGGACCCGGCCATGAGGGCCCATGTTCCCAATGATACCCTGTTGTTTTCAGTGCCTTCCAAACGGTTCCTTGAAATGGCTGTCAACATTGATCATAGTTTTGCAAGCCAGGAGAGATGGCAGGAGCGGGTCAAACCGGGGGGACTCCAGGTTCTTCTGGAGACCGGCCGGCTTTCTCTTCGCACGCCCCTTTTGTCTGACCATGAATTTTTTGCCCGTCTCTACGGTAATCCCCGGGTGATGCAGCATATTCCACCCACGAAAGGGCCTTTGTCCGCCCGGGAGGCCGAAAAACGGCTCCATGGCCTGATCCGCCATTGGAAAGCGCATGGCTATGGCATGTTTGTCGTGGAGATGAAGGAGTCTGCCCTTCCCATAGGGTATTGCGGTCTCCGGTGGCTTGAGGAGGCCGGGGAGATCGAACTCGGGTATATCATTGACGAGCCGTACTGGGGCATGGGCATTGCCTCTGAGGCGGCCCGGGCCTGTGTCGGGTATGCTGCCGACAGCCTCAACGCCGACACCCTGGTCTCGCTCACCCATTCGGCCAACACCGCCTCCCAGCACCTGCTTTCCAAGCTCGGGTTCAGGCGCGATAGCAAGGGTGACGGTAGTTTCCATGGCATGGAGCACCTGTTTTTTGTCAACAATGGTCTTCACAAGGGGTAGAGGGGCATGCATGGCCTGGAATGGCCATGGAAATTTGTAAAATCCCCCGAATGGGGGATGGTTTTTTTGATTCACGGGTTTACCATCCAATGGATATTTTCTACTAATCCGATATCCGGAGGTGAACTTTGAACGAGCGTGCCGAAATATTTCAGACAAACCATGACGAGTACCTGAAACAGATCGCCGATTGTGACCTGCAGCCCCGGGCAGAGGTGCTGGGGCTTGAAACCGACGGGGACGGGATTTTTGTACCCTGCTTTAACGAGATTTACCATGTGTCTGGCAACGGCATCCGCAACCGGGAGGGGGTGACCCCCAACTATGGTCTCTGCGTGATCCTTTCAAAGTATCTGCTGCTCTGTCCCGAGAGGGTCCACGATTCAGCTGACTGGGTTACATTTAAGGATTTTAAGCGCACCTCCCATTTCCTGAATGTCAACTTCTTTACCAGCGACACCGAAAAGGCCATCACCACCGCTTTTGAAGGAAGGATGGACGCACTTACCCAGGCCTGCGAGGGGCTGGGGGGCTTTCTGCCCGAAGGGTCTTTCCCCTACGATCTTGCCATGGAGTTCCAGGCTCTTTCCAGGATTCGTCTGTTGCTGCTGTTCAACGACAGGGACGATGACTTTCCTGCTACCACCACCGTGCTGTTCCAGAAAAGCGGGGAGTATTACCTGGATCCCGAGAGCCTTGCCATGACCGGAGCCGTCCTGGCCACCTGGCTGAAACGGCTGGATGGATAATGTGAGATCTCAACTTCCGGGGCTGGCTTTTCTTACAGGGGGGCACCAAAGCTTGCGTCAGGAAGTTGAGTCAGGGATTTCCTGGTTCAACCTGTTGCGAAATCGCCATGGGTCTGCTATGGGTAAAGCTCTTTGACTGAAACCCTTGGTGGAAAGGAGGAACAGGAGAATGGTGGAAATTCCCGGCGATCAAGTGCCTGACAATCTGGTGGAGATGATCAACGATAACCTTGGGGGGTACAACAGGACCATTGGGCTTCGGTTTGTCGAGGCAAGCCTGTCCAGGCTCGTGGCCGAGGTGGAGATTACCGAAAAACTGTATCAGCCCTATGGTCTGGTCCACGGCGGTGTGTACGCCTCCATGATCGAGTCCCTTTGCAGCACCGGGGCCGCCCTGAACGTTTTTGGCGACAACAGGAGTGCGGTGGGGCTTGAGAACGCCACCTCGTTCCTGCGGGCGGTCCGGTCGGGGACACTGCGCTGCACCGCGACGCCCCTGGTCATGGGGCGGCGGTCCCATGTCTGGGAAGCAACGGTCCACGACGACCAGGGCAGGCTTGCGGCAACGGGCCGGGTTCGGTTGATGATCCTTGAGCCGGGCTCCGAGGCAGCCGGCGCCAAAGTAGAGCTTGCCTCTTCCAATGGGGAAAAATCCGATCCTGGAGAATATTAAAAGCCTTGGGCAATCCATTGATTAACAGAGGTGTCACCGTGGTACGGCTATCCATTGTTTTTATAATGATTTTCCTGACCGGATGTTCGTCCCACCGCATTCACCAATGGGAGGATGTGAGCCAGGACTGCACTTATATCTCCTTTGTCAACAAAACCACTCCTTTTCGCCTCACCTCCCAGGTGGGCGGAGAACACACCAGTTTTATCAAGGTGCTGGGGTTTGAGGGGGAGATGTTTGAGGTTGCCCATCACTCCCTGGCCGGAGAGGTGATGGTCGGCATCTCGGGTCAGGGAATCGAAATCGTTGATCCGGGCCGGACAGGCACCGGCAAAGAGACGGTTCTCGTTGTGGACAGGGAGTCCATCTTTACGGTTGACCTGTCGGCCCATCCCTATGGGGAGTATGAGTTGACCATCACCAGGCTCCCCCTGACTGTCACCCGGAAAATCCAAGGCCTGTATTAGGCTATCTTTCCACCACTTTGTGGCCTCGGAGTCTCATACATTCGCACACAATATTCCTGCGTTCATCCCGGGTTTCCCAGGCCCGGCTACCGGCACCAATCGCGGCCCCTGCCGTCGCACCGACGATGGCGCCTCCCAGGCCGTCGGATAAGCCTCCGGCGACGGCACCGATGCCGGTGCCCAGCAATGCCTCGGTTTTTACATCATCATTCATGTAACTTCGTTTTTCCGAAAGGGCCTGGCAGTCTGCAAGATCGGCAGAATATTTTTGGTCCATTGGGCCATCCACAATGGGGCGATACCTGGCTGCGGTATGGCCGCAGCCCCATAACAGGATGGTTGTCAGAAAAAGAATTGCTGTTGTCTTTAATGTTTTCATTGTCGTTTTTCCTTTAAATATTGATTTAACCCTGTTTATAGAGTAGTCATTGAGCACTATGCCGGAAAGAATCGGGATCATGGCCGACAGCCATGGAAAACCAGAAGTCATCCAAGGGGCAATCTCTTTTCTAAAGGAGAAGGAGTGTACTCTTTTATATCATCTTGGCGATATCTGCGATTCAGCGTCTCCCGGGACTGCGGATGCCTGTGTCGAGCTCCTGAAAACCCATGGTGTCATTGCGGTTAAGGGGAACAACGATCATATCGTGTTGTTGAATCACAGGGCTCAACCGGGGGAGGTCGTCTCACAAACCACCCTGGACTATCTTGGCAACCTGGCCCAGACCGTTGGACGGGACAATGTTTTTTTTACCCATTCCCTTCCGTTTGCAAAAGAGCTGGGACCGGCTGGTATGATCCGGACCATGGGAATTGGCGAATCGGATAAATTCTTCAGTGAATCCCCCCAAAGCGTTCTATTCAGGGGACACAGCCACCAACCCGGTATCATCTACCGGGATGGGGCAAAAACCGTTGCTGAATCCCTGTCCGCCGGGCAGAAGACCGATCTTTCCCAAAGGACCCCCTGTGTTATCACCTGCGGCGCCCTGACCTCGGGTATCTGCATGATCTGGGAACCGTCCAAAGAGAAATCCCACTGCCTCTCTTTTCTATAGTCTGGTTAGATTATTCTGCCTCAAGCTTCCACTTAGCGATCTCTTCAACGGTCATATAGTGCATATCCAAGGGGGAATAGTCGGGCTTGTTATCGGCTTTTGCAGCGGTGATGGTGTAAAAATAAAAATTTCGTCCCTGGGGCGTCCCCAGCATGGTGTTGAAATAGCTTATTTGGGCGTCATGGGCGGGGTCGTTTTCGGGATAATCCGCAGCTGCCTTCCCATCATCACCTGCCCAGGAGTGAACCCCCACCCGGGCACCTTTGCCAAGTGTTCTGATGATCCCGGCGCAGAACAGGTCCACTCCTCCGGATGCGATGTGGCCGTTTGGGGGTACCTTTGTGCTAAGGCCGTGATCCCTTATCATTCTGCCGGTTTTCATGTTGACCTCATCGTTCACTGATCCTGGGACATTCACTTCAACAATGGTGTCGACTTCCGGATGATTTGTCAGGAGATCGATGACCTGGTTATAGGTTCTTGTACCCAGGTCTCCACTCAGAAGCGCTTCGTTGCCGTCAATATAAAATTCACTGGTTCCACCGCCGATCTGTGATGCTGTCACCTTTATCGTGCACGGAAGCGATTCACCGGTCGGGGCTCCGTTTTGGAATCCCTGCATCTGTCCTGTCAGGACGATCTCAACATCATCGATTTCGGAAATCTCCAGATCTGCGCCTGCGTAGGTAATGTCACCTATACGGAGAACGACAAGGGCGCCGTCGGGTGTGACGCCATTATCACTTGAAAGCAGGCCGTAGTCTACGGCATTTCTCTCAATGGTAAGAATCAGGCCGGGAAGGGCGCCATCTTCCTCAAACAATGGTATGACTCTCTCTCCGGCCCCTAACTTTTCAACCTTCCATGTGCGGTCTCCCAGGGTGATGTCGCTTTTGATAACTGGAATTTTGGCTGGGATGGCGGGAACAGCTTTTTTACTTGACGATGAGCCTGAGTTGCATGCCTGCAACATGAGAATCAGGCCGCACAAAAGAATAACATGGAGCAGTCTATTAAAATGGTTTGTTCGGATACGGTTCAATGTAGTCTCTCCTAATCTTTTTCCACGGCCCGTGTCACAGCCCTGGATTGTAAATAAAGTCAGATCTTAAAAAGGAGGATGTTCTTTTAAGATCCTACCCAAAAATGTAGGCAGACTATAAACCAATGGGGGCGTAACCGTCTGTACCAATTATGTGTTTAATTGTTACAAATTGTATCGCCTGTGGGAGGAGATGGGGGAGGGGGGATGGAACCAGATTCAACTTTGATCCTGACAAGGTTGAATCTGGGGGGGACAGGCCGGATTATGAACAGTGTCGCACCATGAATTCCCTGAGCATGTCCTCCGATAACTGGAGACTGCTGCCTTTTACACAACCAATTCTTGAGCAAAAAGATTGGCCGTAGTTATAATTCATGCTTTTGTCCAGAAAAAACATATAAATGGGGGCTCCACATTCGCAATCAAATAAAATGGGGAGTTTTTCCCGGCAAGTGGGGCAATGAATATCTACGATTTGGTCTTCTTTGAATGGTTCTCCGCTTAATATGATTTTTTTGCTATTCGCCACAGTGGCAGTAACGACAATCTCAGCTTCTCTATTACCGCCGCGTTCTTTATAAATAAAATGGATACCCTTGTGTTGATCTATTTTTATATCGCTGATCAAACTGTGGCCATTGGGGCAGTATGCTTCAGTGACCACAGTTTCTTCCTCTTTGTGAACCACGGAGGTCTCATCCTCAGCCACATGCAGTTTACTGGCTTTTGCGCATCCAATCCTGGAACAGAAAGTTTGGGCGCAATCTTTGTCAAGCTTTTCATTAAGGAAAAACAGGTAATCTTGGGTTCCGCATTCGCAGTCGCCGTGGGTGAGTAGTTCGCTTCTGCAGATGGGACAGTATATGGCCACGATTTCACCGTCATTAAAAGCATCTCCCTTTAGATAGACTTTTGTGCAATCCCCCACAAGGGCTGTAATGACAATATCTGCTTCCTTATTGCTTTTAAGTTCACGGTATAGAAAATGAATTCCCTTGTGGTCATCAATTTTCACATCGCTCATCAGATTGTGACCTTTGGGGCAATAGGCCGATTTAACAAAGGTTTTATGTTTTTTGACAATGGCTTTTTGCAAATCCGGTTTTTTTAGGTCAGGGATATTCAGGGTTCCGTCTTTTTTAAATGTTTTGGACATGGCATCCCTCATTTTTATGCTTTTCGCGGTTTCTATTTAGAATTTAATTTTTAAAATTAAAGCCATAAATAAACTGAATGCACTTCAATCGTACGATCGAAACTTGTTTTTTGTCAAGGGGATATGGGGAAAAATTGTAAGACTGATCATTGTCTGCCTGGGGCAGCCGGTGCCGATGCAGGCCCAGTGAGGCTGGTGGTAAACATCCGTATGGACGAGAGAGTCGCGGTCGGTTGAAAGAGTCTATTCGAAAAGAGGCTTTTTAAAACTCTGATGAAGACTTAACGTTAGCAAGCCAGTTCAGCTCATCCATATCAATGGCATTGATATGATAACCTTTTTTAAAAAGCTGGATACAGGTTTCAACAATATACCGTTTATAGAGTTTGCCGGCGTTTTTCTTGATAAACGCCAGCGCTTCATTCAGAGGGTAGGCAGGACGATATGGGCGATGGGCTGTCAGGGATTCGACAATATCAGCTACACTGACAATGTGGGCCTCCAGTAATATATCTCCTCCCCGCAATCCCTGCGGATAACCCGATCCGTCCAGATGTTCATGATGCTGCAGAGCAATTTCGGCCACCGGCCATGGAAAATTTACGGGTTTCAGGATATCATATCCTTTTTGACTGTGGATCTTGAGATAACCGATATCTTCAGGTTGCAGTTCTCCGGGCCGGGATAAAATTTCAGAGGGAACGGCGATTTTGCCAATATCATGGATGAGCGCCCCAAGAAAGATCCCTTCGATACGTTCTTCAGATAGGTCTAATTCCCGGGCAATGCTTGCTGCAAGATGGGCCACACGTCGCTGATGACCGGCTGTATAGGGATCGCGTATCTCGACGGTTCGTGATACAGCCAAAATGGTCTGCAGAAGGGTCTTTTTGATATTCATAGCATATTGCAAGCGATCCTGTTCCGCTTGCTTCTGTTCTGAAATATCCCGGATATAAGCAATAAACACTTGTGATGTTTCCGGGTTGATCGAAATTACTTCAAGTTCTGCAGGGAATTCGGACTGATCGGCCCGCATGGCCGTTATCTCTACCCGGCAGCCAATCATTTTTTTTTCACCAGTGGTGAGAAAAGAGGTTAAGCCATTTTCATGGGCCTTGCGCTTGGACGGTGGAATGAGCTTTTCAGAAACAGTGCATCCGATCACATGTTCGCTGCGATAACCGAATATCTTTTCCGCAGCGGGATTTACATCGAGAATGCGGCCTTTGTCGTCCATAATAACAATGCCCTCAAGCGCGGATTCCACAAGCGCGTGAAACCATTCTGATGAGATATCTCTTTTTAGTTTGGATTGCTTGGTTTGTTCCATTATTTTCAGCCTTAGATGATGGATTATCTCCAATAAACTTTGATTTCCAAGTCTTTAGATTAAAATGTTTCGAGACCATATGTTGTGGGTAGGCCGATTTTGATTTTGATGAGGACTTCACGTTACTGGGATCAGTCTGAAATAGACCTGACAAACCCCGCACTTACAGACAAAAAACTCGCTTGTAGAGTTGTTTTTTTCTGCAAAGATCATTTTTCTTTTTTCATTTTAATATACCAGGCTTCATTGCCATATAGCTTGTCAGAACATTCAGGACAAATACCATGGCTGAATTTTACCTCAGAATGTTTTTGGATGTACCCCTCTATTTGATTCCAGTATCCTTTGTCATCCCTTATTTTTTTACAACTCGCACAAATCGGGACTAAGCCACTTAGTATTTTAACCTTTTCAAGCGCATCCTGAAGATCTATAATTAGTCTTTCCTGTTTTTCCTCTGACAGTCTGCGCTCGGTGATGTCCTCGATAGCCAAAAGAATGATCTGCTCCTTGCTTATCCCCCGATCAATCTGGCGGGCATTCAAAAGCATTGTTCTTCTGCCGATGGTGGCAAAATCGTGTTCAACCTCATAGTTGTCAAAGGTGGTCTTTTGGGGAAGGATTTTTTCCAGCAATTCCCGTAGCTTGGGGATATTCCACTGTTTATTGCCCAGGTCATAAATAAGCTGCCCCACGGTCTCTTCAGGTTTTACCTTGAAGAAGTCATAGAAGGAACGGCTGACGGTGACCACCCTGAGATCTTGATCCAAAGAAATCAAGGGTTCACGTACGGTGTTGATGACGCTGTCCGCAAATTCATGGGCTTCATCCGCGGCTTTTTTAATAACCTCCAGTTCTTTTCGCGTCGTTTCAAGGCCGGCTTCTATCTCCCTGCGCTCGGTGATGTCCTCGATAGCCAAAAGAATGATCTGCTCCTTGCTTATCCCCCGATTAATCTGGCGGGCATTCAAAAGCATTGTTCGTCTGCCGATGGTGGCAAAATCGTGTTCAACCTCATAGTTGTCAAAGGTGGTCTTTTGAGGAAGCGTTTTTTTTAGCAATTCCCGCAGCTTGGGGATATCCCACTGTCTGTTGCCCAAGTCATAAATAAGTTGCCCCACGGTCTCTTCAGGTTTTACCTTGAAGACGTCATAGAAGGAACGGCTTGTTAAGATAACCTTCAGATCTGAATTCAACACCAAAAGGGGGTCACGTATTGTCTCTACGATATCTTTGAATATATCGTCTATCAGAACGTCAGTCATAGCGGTTTCCTTCTTAAAACGTGACTTCAACTTATATTGCTTGCATGATTAATGCTTTTTAATTGAGGTATCAAAGAAAACTTGCATAAGTCTTAATTGTTCAAAGGCTCATCAATTTAAATTGTATCTGTAAATATTTATAGAACCACGTTACAGTAAAAAGAATGATGATGCAAAAAAAAATCGGTAAATTTTAGATTGATTTTATAGTGTGTAATGATGGTATGAGTGGTGGGTATTCATCAAAAACAAAAAAATGATGATTTGTATTCATAGTCCTCTTTTTTTTGAATTTGGGATGCTTTCAGATGTTCAAAGTTTTAAGTCTTTTGAGTAGATATGATCAGCTTTTACCTTTTAAATGAAAATGGAGACAGTAAATGGATATTCAATCAGTTTCATGTGTATACTTTTCGCCAACAGGGACAACCAGGACAATCATAGAAAACATTGCAGTGGGTATGCAGGCCGAACATATTGAGATGATGGACTGTACAAACCGGTCTAAGCGTAAAGGGGAATCTTTTGTTTTTAATAATGATATCGTCATTCTTGCTACCCCTGTTTATTATGGCCGCGTTCCGGAAGAGGTGGTGCCTCTCTAACCCCCTATATAATGTGGAGACTTTTTGTGCGTAATCCGGTATTAAAAAATACCTGAAAGGAGCATAAAAATGAGCATCGAAAAGTCGAAGAGTTACACCACTGAGTTCAAGACTCAGGTCATTAAAGAGTGCATTGAAACGAACAACTATGCAGCAGTGGCCCAAAAGCATGAAATTCCAGCCACTACGGTCTACACTTGGTTCAGAAGAGACAAAAACAAACAGAAAGCGGATAACCGGAAATCCCAGCGAACCCTGGAGAAAGAACTGGCAGACGCCAAAACTGAAATAGCGGTATTAAAGGAGCTTTTAAAAAAAACGAACCAACTCTGGTTGAAAGAATAGAAGTAGCTGAAAACTTTACAAAAAAAGGCCATCAAGCTAAAAAGATCCTTAAATATGCGGGTATTGCCAGCTCCACCTGGTATCAACGGGACAAAAAAGTTGCCGAAGATGGACGGAAACATAATCCAGGAAGGCCCATGCCCGGCCTGATTCCGATGATATTGAAAAAGCACAGGCCTTTGGTTCCAAAATCAGGGAAAAACTTAAAGCCATAAATTCCTTAGAGGATCTTGGGAAAATTGATATTCCGGGAAATATTCCTTATCTTGAACCTGTAAATCTGCATATGATCAAACAGGTTCGTGAGACATTATCCTTTACTCCTGTGACAGATGCGGACAAGTGTACCCAATGTGGGCTGTGTGCTGAAGTTTGTCCCACAGCAGCCATTGATCCGGACAATGTTTCAAAGATAGACAAATGGCAATGCCTAATTTGTTTTGCATGTGTGAAACATTGCCCGGAAGAAGCCAAACAGATGACAGATCCCCATTTTAACGGGGCCATTGAACAATTACAGATGGCATGTCAGGAACGGAAAGAACCTGAGATCTATCTTTGAAAGATCGTTAAACGGTTATTCCACGATCCGGGTGTCGGCATCCCGGACTGCTATTTGTATCCCGGGTGGAGGGGGCGTTTTTGTATGGGTGCGGTAGAAAGGTCTGGACTTACGGAACCCCAAAAGAGTAAAGTCCTGGTTGCAGATAAACGAAGACATTCGTTGGATCTTCAGACCCCCTACTGACAGGAGCAAGATTGAGTAATGACGATTGAGATCAGGATAACCCGTATTGGTGACGCCATAGCAGAGGCACAAACCATTCGAAATCCGGCTGGTCTATGATCCGGCTGGAAAAATTTCTTGAAAGCGACTGCGATCCGTTGATCGCTTTGGTTCCGGACGCTCGCTTACTCCTTCAATGGGCCGGGCCGAATTATCGTCATCCCCTGGATGCCATCCAGTTGAAACGAACCCTGGCAAAGGCCGCCGGGGAACAGCCATCTGTTAAGGTGTTCAAGGCGGTTCTCCGGACAACATCCCAGGTGGTCGGTCACATCCAGCTCATGAATATTGATTATACCAGGGCATGTTGCCGGATCGGACGGGTGATGATCTTTCCGGATTATCAAGGGACAGGCCTTGGCAAGGAGATGGTCCGGCTGGCTGCCAGGGAGGCGTTCGACACTCTGGGCCTCGTTGAAATCACCCTTGGCGTGTTTGACTTTAACAAGGCGGCCATCGCCACCTATCAAAGCCTTGGGTTCAAGGAGTACCGGCTTAAGATGGGTGCATTCACATTCCGCGATGAAGCCTGGAATCTCATGGAAATGAAGCTGACTGTCACACCATAAAGGATAGTCCCAGAACAAGGAGGCACAGGGCAAGGGTGAGGGGTTCGTGGCCGGAACGGATGAAGGCAGGGTCTGTTCGCTTTTCGCTGTAGCTGCGGGCCTCCATTGCAAGGGCCATCCTGTCCGCCGATTGAAAGGTCTTTTTGAGCAGGGGAACCGTGAGGCGGACCAGCCGTTTTACCGGGTTTTTTTCCAGGTGGAAACAGCGTGCCTGCTGGGCCTGGGACACCTCGGACGCCTGGTTGAGAATCAGGGGCATGAATCTTAAAAACAGGCTGATCATGACGGCGGCCCGGGTCTCCGGGATAAAGGGGACAGGTCGCAGAAACCACTGGACCGCTCCCTTGACATGGGAGGGCTTTGTGGTCCTTGCAAACACGATTCCCATGAGCATCACCAGGACGAATTTCCAGGACAGCAGGGCTCCCTCCGCGATTCCCTGTTTTGTTGCCGATATTCCCAACAGGTTGATCATGGGTTCTCCCCCTGTGGTGACGGACCGTGAGATAAAGACCATGGCCACCAGGAGAAAAAAGAATTTCAGCTCCCGAAGGAGCGTAAGCGGCCTGATGGCGGCAGGGATCAGGAGTCCTGCAACCATGGCGGTGATAAGGGCAAGGGGCACCGGCCCTCCCCGGAAGGTGGCAAGGCTCATGAGGCTCAGGCAGCACAGTTTGCACCGCACATCCAGGTCATGGGCAATGGAGGTGGATGGGATATAGGTGAACAGGTTCAACTGGCCCACGGCTGAACCTCCATGCCGAGCCGTGATGCGCAGGGCTCCCTTATCCCGAACTGTTCCAGGTGTTTCAAGAGTGCCTGGGGGACATCATCCGCAACAAGGCTGCCCCGGTCCAGGATGATCATCCGGGTGGCCAGGGTGATCACTTTTTCGATGTCATGGGTGGCAAGGACGATGGTGCGGCCCGTCTGGTGGAGCTTTTCAATGCAGGCAATGAGATCCAGGGTGCCCGGGTGGTCCAGGTTGGAAAAGGGCTCGTCCAGTACGATCACCTCCGGGTCCATGGCAACCACCCCGGCAATGGCAAGGCGCCGTTTCTCTCCCCCGGACAGGGAGGAGGGGTTCCTCTCTTGCAACTGTGAAAGCCCCAGGGCATCCAGGGCAAGGTCGACCCTTTCCTGGATTTCGTTGCGGGAAAGTCCGAGGTTTTCCGGGCCAAAGGCGATGTCGTCGGCCACTGTCTCTCCCACGATCTGGGTGTCGGCATCCTGGAACACCAGGCCCACGGTTTTTCTGGCAGCCAGGGGATCTTTACGGATGGATCTGCCGTGGACGAGGAGATCGCCTGCCGTGGGCATCAACAGGGCATTCAGGTGCCGAAACAGGGTGCTCTTGCCTGAACCGTTTTTGCCTGCCACAAGGAGGAACTCCCCCTTGAAAATTTGGAAGCTGATCTTTCGGATGCCGTTTCCAGTGCTGTCATACCCGTGGCAGAGTTGATCTGCCTCAATCAGGGGACGCGCTCTCATTTGATAACCTTTCTGATGATTTCGGCTGCAAAGACGCCTGCCGTAATCTTGAGCAGATCACCCGGAATAAACGGGACCATGCCGGCTAAAACCGCCTTGTTCCAGGCCATGTTTGTTGCAAATTTCAGCCAGGGAACACCGGCACCGTAAACGATGAGGGAGCCTGCAACCATTGCTGCTGCGTCGGCGAACCGGGTCCTGCCCAGGCGTTCTGAAATAAGGCCTGTGACCAGCACGGCCGGAATGTAGCCGAGGAGATATCCCCCGGTGGGGCCCAACAGTCGCCCCATGCCCCCGGTTCCCCCGGCAAACACGGGAAAACCGCATGCGCCCATCAGCAGATAGAGGCCAACGCTTGCAAGGCCCCAGCGGGGGCCTAGGATCAGGCCTGCCAGCAGGACAAAGAGGTTCTGGAGAACGATGGGCACAGGGCCAATGGGGATGGCGATAAAGGCGCCTGCGGCAATGAGGGCCGCAAAAAGGGCCGAGTACACGGTTTCTCTGAGTTGATATCCTTGGTTCATGATTGATTCTCCCTGTGAAAACAGTCTCCGTAAATTACCCGCCGGGTGGTGTTATCCTCCTGTTCCAGGATCAGTGCGCCGGTCTCGTCCACATCAAGGGCGACCCCTTTGTACACATTGTTGAGGGTCTCGATTCTCACCTGCTTGCCAATGGTTGAGGTCTGCTCCTTCCACAGGTCGATGATATTTTTTTCAAGGATGTCTTGAAGCATTGCCTCAAGCTCATCCAGAAAGGTTGTGAGGATCTCTCGTCTGGAAACTTCACGGCCCACGAGTGTGCGTATGGACACGGCATTGGGCTCGTCCTGTTCAGGATGGTTGTTCACATTGATGCCGATGCCGACGTTGACAAAGGAGATCATGTCCCCCCGGGTTTCCATCTCGGACAAAAGCCCCACAAGCTTCTTGTTGTTGACAAGGATGTCGTTGGGCCATTTCACCCGGGCATTGATGTCAAAGAGCCGGTTCAATGTCCTTGCAAGGCAGAGGGAGGCGGCGAAATTGACCTTGAAGCTCAGCTGTGGCGGCAGGTCGGGCTTGAGGATGATGGTGAACCACAGTCCTCCTTTTTGGGAAAGCCAGGTTCGGTTGAGCCTGCCCCGGCCCTTTTCCTGCTGTTCCGCAATCACCACCGTGAGATGGCCGGCCCCCTGTTTTGCAAGTTCCCGTGCCCTGTCCATGGTGGAGTCCGCAATGGGCAGAAAACGGATGGAGGACACCCCCCTTTCAAAGGTGAAAGCCAGGAGGTCCCGGCAGCTCTTCAGCCGATAGCCCTTGGGGGAGGAATCGATGTCATACCCCTCCTGGACCAGCCGTTTCATGTGTTTCCACACCGCCACCCTGGAGATGCCCAGGTGGTTGCTCATCTCAACCCCTGAGATGAACCGGGTCTGGGCATTGCCCAGCAATTGTAAGATTTTTTCTTTCATGGATTGTTTCCTGTTAACCTGGTTTGAGAAGAATGGTTAACAGGAAACCCTGCAGGGGTCAAGGGAAAAACTTTTGGTATGTTCAAATCAGCCCCTCTCTGATATCATTAATCCTTTTATCTGTGAATCAGTAGAGATGTTAGGAGAGGCATTATGGCGAAGACCGTACAACGAATAATTTTACTTGAATCCAGTGAATTCAAGAAGTTCTGGCAAACCAAGGGGCCGTTCAAGTATGCCCTTACCAGCAGGGAGTTTCCTCCTGTTTTACTGGAACCGGAGGAGTGGATCTTTTCCGATGATATGGAGACGCTCTTAAAAGAGCTGATGCAGTGGGAAAAACGGAAAATGAAGTTTGTCCAGGCACCCTTCAACAGGAAAAAAACGAACATACTGAAGCCCGAGAGCCTGAGCCCCTGGAAAATCAACAATTTTCCGGACGAGTGGGATATGGCTGAGTGCTCCTCGTTCACGCCGGTGGGCTATCTCACCGAGGCGGTCACGGAGACTTGCGCCTCTGAAGAAAAAGCGGATGTTGAAGCGGCATTTTTCAAGCATCTTGCCCAGGAGATCGAGAGCATCGGGTATGTGCTGCTATCCCCTGAACCTATTCTTTCTCCGGCAACAGCCTATGTGGACGAATATCTTAAGGAGTGGATGGGGGATGAGGCCGGCAACTAGGTTGGTATCGGGTTCCCAGCGTAGCTGAGAGGCGGTGATATGGAGATATATCTGTCGGGAACCCGATGACTGTGTGGTCTTGAAGGTTTTTTATCAGGTGATGTGGAATGCGACTGGGAGAAGGTGAAGAGTACGGTCGATCTCTTTGGTCTGTTTTACGTCCCAGCCAGTGCAGGTGGCTTTACCGCTTAAAAGTGTGTTGATCTCTTTGGTAATTCCGTCAAGGTTGATCACGGGATGACGGGAGAAAACCATTGGAAGTCCGTGGGTGACGTTGCAGGCAAGGCATTTGCCCGGACGCTGTTTCAGGTGAAATTCAAATATGAGACTGTCTTTCTCTATTTTGGAAAATTCCAGGCTGATATCATAGGCACCTTCGGAAACATCTCCATACAGGGCCTCGAAAAAGCTATCTGCCCGGTCTGCTGGAAAAATTCTGTCCAATTTCTCTTTTGTAAAAAGATCTATAGCATCAGTCATGTTCATGATGATTATATCTCTCCATGGGTTAAAATTGATTTTAATTCAGCCAATTTTCGAACCCTACAATATTTATTTTTTTTGTGCAAGTGCTTATATCTTTCCTTTTTTCATGAGGTTTTCGAGCATTTGCTTATAATCTATTCCGGCGGTTTTAAAGCCCTGGATGCCGTATTTCATGTTGGCCTCAAGCACTATGAATTTTCCCTGGTGTTCCATGATATCCAGGCCCACGTCGGTCCAGTTGCACTGAATGGCCGTGGCAATGGCCAGTTCCAGGGCTTCACGGGGCAGGGGGGAAAAGTCGATGCTTCCCCCCTGGGAAAGGTTGGTCCGAAACTCTCCTCCTTTTGCTACCCGCCAGAAGGCAAGGGCTATCTCCTTGCCGATCACGATAACTCTCATGTCCCGATCCGTGGGAAGGTACTCCTGGATGTAGGCAGGGCCTGGGAGTTTCAGGTAGGTTGCCAGCTCCTCCCGGGTCTTGATCAGGAAGATGCCCCTTCCCCTGGCCGATCCCCTGGGAATCTTGGCAACAAATGGAAAGTTAAAAAAATCGGTGATGGTCTGTTTCTGTTTTTTGCCGTAAAAGACCCTGGTTGCAGGGTGGGGGATGTTGAGCAGTTTGAAAATGGCCGTCTGCCTGATCTTGTCAAGGGTAAAAGAATAGGTGTTAAAGCTTGGAAAGGTTCTTTTACCCATGGTGTTGAAGAGGTCTGCGTAGAATGCCGTGGGCCAGTAGATGACCCCGGCATTGTTGATCAGGTCGACCTCTTCGTCGGTGTAGTCGCAGAAGTTAGGCCGGAATCCCAGGGTCATCACAAGGGGGCTGTCCTTTAGCCTGGCTCCCAGGGCGATGAATGGCGGATGCCCTGGTTCAAGGGGGCGGAATCTGGTTGGCCCGGGCCGGAAACGCCACGATTCCGTGGATGCCGATCTTGGAGAACAAGGCTTCAAACCGGTTGTCATTGAAGTCCTGCTGAAGGGTTGAGATGACAAAGGCAACCTCCTTTGGGGGATAGAATTCTCGTATTTCCGAGGCAAATTCAATGGCGGTGATTTCGTTCAGGAAAAGATCGGAGATGATCAACCCTGGCTTTTCTTCCGAGGCTTTTTCAAAAGCGTCCTGGGGGGCTATAAAGCTCATGGGGGCGTATCCTGCCTGGGACAGGAGCTTTTCATACACGGCCTGCACAGTTTTCGAGGAGCTGATCACCATGGCTTTGGGTCTATTCTCCCGGGACGCTTTTTCAGCGATACTGTTGAACTTTTTGGCCGTTGACCTGAGGTTCCGGTCCTGGAGAATGGAAACATACCCCTTAAGCGTGGAGAGGGGCGCCCGTTTGGTGAGATAGTTGGATGCAATGTAGGAGAAAGTGTCTGAGATCCTGAGATATTCGATGATGTGCCTGGCCTGGACATCCAGAATGGTCTCGGCCAGGATCTCCCCCTTTCTTCTTCCGGTTTCGATCCGGTTTTTTATCTCGGCCAGCACAAAGTCGGTGGGGGTTTTTTCAAGAACGTTCAGGGCTGCCATGCGAACATGCAGGGCCGGGTCGTCTATACCGTTCAGGGTCGATGCTGCGGACTCAAGGCCTGGGAAGGAACCAAGGGCCTCATAGGCGGCAAATTTAACGGACTTGGGCAGACCCTTTTTCGAGAGCAGTGCATAGAGGTTGCCCAGCATCTGTTCGGGAATGGTTCTGGCGATGATCCTCAATGTGTTGATCACAAGATCGTGGTTGTCGGAACCAAGGTTCTCTTCGAGGATCTTAATGTTTTGGGGGCCCATCTCCGTCAGGTTGACAAGGGCGTTGAACCGGATGTCCATTTCAGTGGATTTGAGGTTGGTGCAGTGCAGGAGAGCCTTTTTGTCCTCCTTGACATCCCGGTGGACCACCTCCTTTTCTTGCTTTTCTTCTTTTTTAGCTTTTTGATCCTCTTCTTCCTGTTTGAGGGTGGCAATGGCATCCAGGATGTTCTGGTCGCATTTTATAGTCTGTGCCGCCTCCTCCAGGCGGAAAAGGGCCTTGGGTGATCCGATCCGCTCAAGGGCCTGGACGGTATGGGCCTTGAGTTCCTGGTCGTCGTAGTAGATATACTCGCTGATTTCATTCACCAGGGCCTGGATGGTATTTCTTCCGGCTGCCCGGATGGTCTCTGCCAGGATGCCCGTATCGGTCTCATTGACGAGGACGTGCTTCATCAGGGGGGCGGCTTCCCGGACTTTTTTTCTGCCCCCGGCCTTGAAGAGTATGGGTAAAAAACTAAAGTTGAGGTGGGCCCTGTCCGTGATGAGCTGGATCAGTCTCTCCCTGATATCGTTGGTGCCGAAATTTATTTCAGACAGGAAGAGCAACAGTTCCCAGGCGATTTGATCCGGGGCCAGGGCAAGTTCGTGTAAAACATCTAACTTTATCTGATCCGGCTCGCCTGGGATGCTGATCAAAATGTTTTTTGCGGTTTTAAGATCCAATGCCTTCAAGCTCTTTTTGAATCTGGTGATAAAGGTGTCCATGGGGCTCCTATTCATATCCGTTTGGATTGTTCTTTTGCCATCTCCAGGTGTCCCGGCACATGTCGTCCAGGGTTTTTTCCGCCTTCCATCCGAGCTCTTCTTCAGCCTTTGCCGGATCGGCCCAGCAGGCGGCAATATCCCCGGGACGGCGATCTGTAATAACAAAGGAGATCTTCTTTGAACAGGCCTGTCCAAATCCCTCTATCATTTCGAGCACCGAGTTGCCGCGGCCGGTGCCGAGGTTGTAGGTGACAATCCCCGGATCGGTAAGGAGCTTTGGGATGGCCTTGATGTGGCCTGCGGCAAGGTCGGAAACATGGATATAGTCCCTCATCCCGGTGCCATCCGGGGTGTCGTAGTCGTTGCCGAACACGTTGACCCTTTCAAGCTTTCCCACGGCAACCTGGGAGATGTAGGGCAGAAGGTTGTTGGGAATTCCGTTGGGGTCTTCCCCGATGCGTCCGCATTCATGGGCTCCCACGGGGTTGAAGTAGCGCAGCAGGGCGATGTTCCAGGCCGTGTCGGCCAGGTGAATATCTTTCAGCATCTCTTCGATCATCAGTTTTGTGCGGCCGTAGGGGTTGGTAACGGACAGGGGAAAGTCTTCCTTGATGGGAAGGGTGTGGGGATCTCCGTACACGGTGGCCGATGAGCTGAATACAAGGTTTTTTACGGAGAATTCCGTCATCACCTCAAGGAGTATCAGGGTCCCGGTGATGTTGTTGTGGTAGTACCGGAGGGGGATCTCAACGGATTCTCCCACGGCCTTCATGCCTGCAAAATGGATTACGGCATCGATGGCATGGGCCTTGAAAACGTCGGTCAAAGCCTCCTTGTCCAGAAGGTCTGCCTTATAAAAAGAAAGTGATTTGCCCGTGATCGACTCCACACGTTTCAAGGACTCCTCGCTGCTGTTTGAGAGGTTATCCACAACTACGACTTCCCAGCCCTGGTTTAAGAGATCCACGCAGGTGTGACTACCAATATATCCGGCTCCGCCTGTAACGAGAATTTTCATGATGGGTTCCTGTACCTGTTGAGTTGAATTGATTTCTTTTGGGTGGTTGAGTCCAGTAATTTGCTGCATTGATCACAACGCCTGCACTCTTTGGTGCAGTTTGTCAATGTTTCGACATCATGCTTTGAAATTTTTGAATTGTCCACAAAAAAAAGGTCTGCCATCCATTCCATTGCGTCCAGGAGGTCCAGGAGATTTCCGTCATAGGAACCCTGTAGGTAGGCTGTGACCGTATTTTTAAGAAAGCCCGGGCCAAGGGTTCGGCCCGAGATCTTGATGGTGTCAACCAGGTGGGAATAATCGTTGATATCTTCCGGCCTGATGAACGGGGATTTGAAGAGAAGTTTTGGGTCGTTGAACAACACCTTCATGCACCCCTGGTCCCGGTTTATCTCATGCCCCCGTTCCCGGACAAGTCCCGTGTTGGTGAGCGCGATCTGAGCGTCGTGGGCCGGCTTGAACGGGCACTGGTAGAGGCACCCCTCGTTGGCAAGGAGCTCAAGTCTCAGACCCGGATACTCATTTTTCAGTTTGGGAACCATGGCTTCAAGGGCTTTGGGGTTCCGGTTCAACGACCTGTCCAGAACAAGTTTTGACGGGCGTTTGAACGCGGTCTGGTCAACGAGTCCCAGATAGGCACGGGCCTTGTCCATGTTGTCTATCATGCAGTTGATGCCGGGAACCGCCTCGAGCCCGGTAAGGGTGTCTCCTCCGTGGTTTGACAGGGCATTGAGGAGATAGGCATCGCAGAAGACGATTCCGTCAAGACGGGAGCGCTCCATGAGTATCTCAAGGTTTTCCATGAGCCCTGTTAAAAACAGGGGGTCAAAGTAGCGATCGGGTGCCATGAACCGGGAGTTCAGCAGGCAGTAGTTACGGGGAACTGAAAGCGCATTGAGCTGTTCGGCAAGTCTTACCGTTTCAACGTCCTTGAACCTGAGCCGTGAATCGAGCACAGGCCCCTGGTGGAGCCCAAAATGAACCGAGTCGATCCGGGACCTGTGGCGCTGTATAAAACGGGTGTAATCCCTGTCCGGGATGTAGGGGATGTCGAATTTCATCATGGGGTAAGTTTACACGAGATCCAGGATCAAAGGCAAGGGCGAAACCCTTGGCAAGGGCGCCGGATACTTTTATTGTTTTTCCTTGAACCGGACATTGGGAGTTGATATCCTAGTTCGGTTTGTCAAAAAAACTTTATTATAAAAGGAGATACAATGATCACCTTTAATGAAATAGGAATCATCCGTTCCCCCCATAAAGAGCGTGAGGGAGCCCCGATACAGCCTGCCGGTGCCGTTGACTTTGAAGGAAGGGTGGAGGTGTTTCCGGAATTCCAGGAGGGGCTTTCCGACCTTGACGGATTTGAGCGGATCATTCTGCTCTACCACTTTCACCTGTCCGAGGGGTACAGCCTCATGGCAAAGCCCTTTCTGGATGATACCCCGCGGGGACTCTTCTCCACCCGGGCCCCTAAACGCCCCAACCAGATCGGGATCTCCATTGTCAGGCTGTTGGGGGTCGAGGAGAACATCATCCATGTCAAGGGCATCGACATCGTCGACAGGACCCCCCTCATCGACATCAAACCCTATGTGCCCAAGTTTGATGCCTTTCCGGATTCCAGGGCCGGCTGGTTTGATGCCGGAACACGGTCTCTTGAGTCGACCAGGGCCGATAAACGGTTCACTGTTTAACCGCAAATCTTGCGCAAATGTTGACATAATGGTCCATTGGGAGTAGTTATGTCTCTTAATTTAACAATATATATATGGGGTGAATACAATGACTGAAATAATAGATGTCAAAGCAAGGGAAATCCTCGATTCCAGGGGCAATCCCACTGTTGAGGTCGATATAGTTCTGGCCTGTGGCGCAACAGGGCGCGCGGCTGTACCTTCCGGGGCTTCCACTGGAACCCGGGAAGCACTTGAGATGCGGGACAACGCCGCCAACCGTTACATGGGCAAAGGGGTGCTTAACGCCGTTGCCAATATCAACGAGGTGATCGCTCCGGAGATCATCGGGTTTGATGCCATGGACCAGGCAGGGCTCGACAGAACCATGATTGACATCGACGGTACGGAAAACAAGTCCCGCCTCGGTGCCAACGCCATCCTGGGCGTCTCCATGGCAGCTGCCAGGGCTGCTGCCGATGCCGCAGAGGTTCCCCTTTACCGGCATCTCGGCGGTATCAACGCAAGGATCCTTCCCGTGCCCATGATGAACATCATCAACGGCGGGGCCCATGCAGCCAACAACCTGGATATCCAGGAGTTCATGATCCTTCCCTTTGGTGCACCCTCCCTTTCCGAGGCCGTGCGCATGGGGGCCGAGGTCTTTCACAACCTGAAAAAGATTCTCAAGGCGGAGGGGCTCAATACTGCTGTGGGAGACGAGGGCGGGTTTGCCCCGAACCTCAAATCCAATGAAGAGGCCATCGAGTATATCATCAAGGCCATTGAAAACGCAGGCTACCGTCCGGGCAAGGATATTGGCATCTCCCTGGATGCCGCTGCAAGCGAGTTTTACAAAAACGGCAAATATGTGTTCGAATCCGAGGGCCAGGAGCTGACTGCGGAACAACTCGTGGATTACTACGAGTCCCTGGTCACCCGGTATCCCCTCTACTCCATCGAGGACGGTCTTGCTGAGCAGGATTGGGAGAACTGGCGCATGATGACCGAGCGCCTGGGCGACTCCGTTCAGATTGTCGGGGACGACACCTTTGTGACCAATCCCGATATCTTCAGAAAGGGGATCTCAGAGGGGATCGGAAACTCGATCCTCATCAAGCTCAACCAGATCGGAACGGTTACCGAGACCCTTGA
Organism: Desulfobacterium sp.; assembly: GCA_030145245.1. Taxonomy (GTDB): domain Bacteria; phylum Desulfobacterota; class Desulfobacteria; order Desulfobacterales; family Desulfobacteraceae; genus Desulforapulum. Next base: position 113,552 of record JAQYWC010000071.1, on the reverse strand, counting down.
TACCATCCAGATGGCAAAGGAGTCCGGTTACACCACTGTGATCTCCCACCGATCCGGTGAGACCGAGGACACCTTTATTGCCGATCTTGCCGTTGCGGTCAATGCCGGCCAGATAAAGACCGGTTCCCTCTCCAGAAGCGACAGGGTTGCCAAGTACAATCAGCTGATCAGGATCGAAGAGCAGCTCGGCATGGGCGCCATTTTTCCCGAAGATCTGTTTGTATGATCGTGATGCTTAAAAAAGCACTCCGTTTCCTGGCCGTTCTGGCAGCCTTGTCTTTGGCTGCCGGCCCGGCCCGGGCCTATGTCCTCCAGGGACCCCACATCATCGATCTTGCGGTTAAGAAGATCGTCAGACCCGTGGGCCTTGTGGTTCACCAGCAGACCCGGGTGGCTGGGGATCCCGTTGGCGGGGATGCCTCCTGGAGCCAGACAGAAGAGACCCTCTGGTTTTCCTATCCGGGAAAATTACGTTCGGAAACGGTTGAAGGAACGCCCCGGATTATACGGGTCTGGTCTGATAACAGGTTTGCCAAGGTGGCGGGCGGCGCCCTTGTTTCTTCAACGCCTTCCGGGGCTGATCTTTATACTGACCCCCTGCTGTTCAGGGACAGGGAGCGCCTTCAGCACCGCCTTAAAGCCAGTGGCGTGGATGTGACGCAATCCTCCCTTCAGCGGTACGACGACGCTGTCTGCTATGTGGTGGGTGATGTGAAGAATGACCGCGCTTCGACTTTCTGGGTCGACAAGGAGACCCTGTTTCCGGTAAAGTTCTTAAGTTCCGATAACGGCCGGCGGGTTGAAATCCGTTACCGAAACTGGAGCAGGGTGAGCCGGACCTGGTATCCCATGGAGATAACCATCCTTGTGGACGATCTACCTGTTACCGAGATCAACGTAATTTCGTTTGAACTTGAATCCAGTTTCTCTGCCTCTCTTTTTGACGTTGATCATCTTTTGAACAGTTATCCCGAGTCCCCCGGGGAAGAATCTTCCCTGGAGCCGGCCCGGGCAGATGATTTGGAAACCGCTGATCCGGAAACCAAGTTTTTGCGTCAAGAATAAATGCTGTAACAAACTGCTGCAAATTAAGTGATAGAACCCTAATTGCCATGGGCGATGCCGATGGCTATATAAAAGAAGAGGAATCAATGTCTGATACGACCAAATATATCTTTGTCACAGGAGGGGTCGTCTCCTCCCTTGGTAAGGGGCTTGCTTCGGCTGCCATTGGAATGCTCCTTGAAAGCCGGGGCCTTACCGTAACCATCCAGAAGCTTGATCCCTATATCAATGTGGATCCCGGTACCATGAACCCGTTCCAGCACGGCGAGGTTTTTGTGACGGACGACGGCGCGGAAACCGACCTGGACCTTGGGCACTACGAACGGTTTACCAACGCAAAGCTTGGCAAGAACAACAACTTTACAACGGGAAAGATCTACCACTCTGTGATCACCAAGGAGAGGCGGGGCGAGTACCTGGGCGGCACCGTACAGGTGATTCCCCACATCACCGATGAGATCAAGCGGAGCATCTCCCTGGTCTCGGGCGATGCTGACGTGGTGATCGTTGAGATCGGCGGCACCATCGGCGACATTGAATCCCTCCCGTTCCTCGAGGCCATACGTCAGTTCCGGGCCGATGTGGGACGTAACAACGTGATCTACATCCACCTGACCCTGGTTCCCTACATCGGCACGGCAGGAGAGCTCAAAACCAAGCCCACCCAGCACAGCGTCAAGGAGCTCAGGGGCATCGGCATCCAGCCGGATATTCTGCTCTGCCGTACGGACCGTTACCTTTCCCCGGATATCAAGGCAAAGATCGCGCTCTTCTGCAACATCGACGATGATGCGGTGTTTACGGCCAAGGATGTTGACTGCATCTACGAGGTTCCCCTGGTCTACAACAAGGAGGGACTTGGAGACAAGGTCCTTCAGAAGCTCAATATCTGGGCCCGGTCTCCCCAGCTCGATGACTGGCGGGATATGGTGGATAAATTTAAAAATCCCCGCTCCCAGGTCACCATTGCCATTGTCGGCAAGTACGTGGACCTCACCGAATCCTACAAGAGCCTGAACGAAGCCCTCACCCACGGCGGAATCGACAACGAATCCAGTGTGGAGCTTATGTTCGTGGACTCCTCAACCCTGAATAAGGACAACTATGAGGAGATCCTTGGAAAGGCCGACGGCATTCTCGTGCCGGGCGGATTCGGCGCCAGGGGTGTTGAGGGCAAGATCCTTGCCATCACCTATGCCAGGGAAAACAAGGTGCCCTTTTTCGGCATCTGCCTGGGTATGCACATGGCCGTGATCGAGTTTGCAAGGAACGTGGCCGGCATGGAAGATGCCCACGGCACCGAGTTTGACACCCGTACCCCCTATCCTGTGATCTATCTCATGACCGAATGGTATGACGAGCGGTCAAAGAAGATCGAGAAGAGGGATTCCTCCTCTGACAAGGGCGGCACCATGCGTCTTGGCGCCTATCCCTGCGACCTTATAGAGGATACCTTTGCCATGAAGGCCTACGGGGAGAAGAGCATCTCCGAGCGCCACCGCCACAGGTGGGAGTTCAACAACGAGTTCCGGCAGGAGCTTGAGGAGGCTGGGCTCGTGATCAGCGGTACCTCACCGGACGGTTCCCTTGCTGAGATCGTGGAGCTCAAGGATCACCCCTGGTTCCTGGCCTGCCAGTTCCATCCGGAGTTCAAGTCCCGACCGGGTAATCCCCACCCGCTGTTCAGGGATTTCATCAAAGCCTCCCTGAAAAACAAGTAATATCAGGGGTCAGGTCTAAGCCTATAGTGTAGACCTGGCCCCCTATTTTGTTAAATCCAGGCCCTGTCCTGGGTGAAGTTGATATTTACCCAATGCCGCTCTTTAATTGTCGAAGCAACAGCAATTATCCTCTTTCGTATATTGTCCATTTCATTGACGGTAAACGACTGGTTTTCCATCAGAAAATTTAATTCAATGTTCAGCTCTCTGCCGATATTGACCATGCGCAGTTTATATTCAGCCTTTAATTCTTCGGCGATTTTCTTCGCTTCCAGATCGACGGGGCGAAATAGATCCTCATGGACCTGATAAAGGAGGATCTCTTTAAAAGCCGCTGCAAAACTTTTCAGGGGCAGGATGACGAAAAAACCCGAGGCCAGCACCACCATGCCCGGGTCAGCATAGGGAATCATCCAATCCAGGTGGCTGCCGATCAACAGGTAGGAGACAGAAAAGCCCAACAGCACACCGGTACTGAGGAGTGAGTCGCCAAACCACTGGTTTCTCTCCGCCTGCAAAAGACCCGAAGCTATCTTTTGGTTCTGCTGCTGAATAACCAACGTCACAACCAGGCAGCCAAGCGTGCTGACCAGGGCATAGACAATCCCCTGTCCGGGTTCCACATATCTGCCTCCGGAAAGTATTTCTGAAAGGGCATTGAACGCTGAAATTCCGCACATTACTATAATAACCAATGACTTGAATATGATTACCAGCGGCTCAAAATGAGCTTTGCTGAAGGGGAACCGAATGTCTTCATCATTCTCCTGTACCAGTTTTAACACCTGTAAAGAGAGCATGCTCAAGCCAATGCTGATCAGAGAGTAAATGCCGTCGAAGATAATCATACCGGAGTCGGCAACAATCCCCCACATAATTCCGAAACATGCAAAGAACGCTGTCGTATAGACAGACATAAGAAGAACTTTTTTTTCACTCATTTCACGGAGCCTTTTCTAAAAATCAAAGTCGGGTAGTAATTGTGGAAGTAGTATAGTCCAAGCCTCTTGGTTGAAAAAAGGCTATGATTATGTAATGAAAATCTGGGCAATGTTTAGCCAAGGCGGCAACGTATGTCAAGTCAAAAGGAATCGTTGGCAGGCAGGCAGAGTATAATGTAAGTCTGATGTTTGTTTAAAGGAGATTGTCAATTTTCCAGGTTGTTAATCACCCGGGTTGCATCCCGCAGCCGTTCTCCGAGGATCTTGACCATGTTGGCCAGGATGCTGTTGGCAATATGGGGATACCTTCGGCCATGACACCACCGCTTATATTTTCGCGCCAGCGTGCAGCCGCTTCAATATCCGATCAAATCGTTTCATCTGATTTACTTTTATGGGTCTGCCCCCTTGGAGAGCCCTTGGCGAAGGCGGACGGAGGCAACCCTTATGAAGATAGATCTTCGGTTACGACACGGTCGCGCCCGTTTTCCTTGGCGCGGTAGAGCGCCGTATCTGCACGGTGAATCAAAGATTCTCCGGTATCCTCATCCTTGAGGGTTGCCAAACCGAAGCTTGCGGTTTGGGTACCTGCGGTCTGAAAGAGTATTTCACGAATTTTCAGGCGAAGGTTTTCCGCCACGGCGGCGGTTCCCCTGAGGCTGGTTTCCGGGCAGATGAGCATAAATTCCTCGCCGCCCCAGCGGCCCAGGATATCGCATGAGCGGCTGTTCCTATCAAGGACTTTTGCTATCTGGCGGAGGACCGTGTCGCCTGCCTGGTGGCCGTGGGTGTCGTTGATGGATTTAAAATGGTCAATATCGATAATCATCACAGAGAGGGGGCGCTTGTAGCGGCGGGATCGTTTGACTTCAACAGCGAAGGTCTCTTCCAGGTGCCTCCGGTTAAAGAGTCCGGTCAGGGTGTCGGTGATGGAGATGCGTTCGAGCTGCAGGCTTTTGGCTTCAACTTCGGCATGGGCCTGGGAGATCCTGCGGTTCAGATGAACGAGCTTGCGGTTCCAGAGAAAAATAAATATGACCGCAAAGAGGGCAAACCCGATCACTTTGAAGAGGAGTGATCGGTCAAACTCGCTTTCAAACCGGATGGCTGCCCATTTCTGGTAAACCGCGTCCACCTCTTTTCTGGAGAGAGAGCGAACCAGTTTGCTCATGATGCCATGGAGCCGGGCACTATCTTTCCGTATCCCGATGCGCATTTCATTGAGAACAGCGGTGTGACCGGCCACCTTCAGGTGGGTCAGGCCCAGTTGCCGGATGTTGTTTGCGGCCACGGGCAGATCCATAATGACGGCATCCAGGCTTCCATTGGAGACCTGAACCAGGGAAAACCGGCGGTTTTTTACAGGGACATAGGTGACTTTCGGATATCTTTCGGGAATAACATCCCAGATAAAAGTGTCCTTCATGATGCCGACCCGTTTACCTGCCAGCTCATCCATACCGGTAATGAAGGGGAAGTCTTCCCGGACAATGATTCCGACACTGCAGTTGAGATAGGATGGGGTGAAGTCCAGGAACTGCAGCCGTTTGGGGGAGACGCTTGCGATGGTCAGGATATCGGCTTTACCTGTTCTGACCTGTTCCACGGATTCCTCCCAGGAGTTTGTTGGGATAAGGGTAAGTGGAACGCCGAGGCGCTCCCTGAACAACTTCAGAAAGTCAGATGTCATACCGGTTACATCTTTCCCTGAAAATGCCTCAAAAGGCATTCTGTCGGGGGCGATGCAGAAGGTTATCCTCCCCTTTTGCTTCAGCCAGTTCCGTTCAGACAGGGTGAGCCCCACCTCTTTCCGGCTGGAATTGAACCCGTTATTGCCGAACCATTTATTTCTCAGATTAAGCATTTCGCCGGGGGTGACCGTTGCCAGGCCTTTTGCCAGAATGCCGTGAAGAGCCGGTCTCTCTTTACGAACCGCAAAATGGAGGGAGGAGGTGTCTTGTAATGCCGCATCTTCCAGCCAACTGGAGATTTTCAGGTCCCGAAAGCCAAATTTATTGATGAAATAGGAAACAATCCCCTCCTGCTCAACGGTGGCCTGTACCTTGCCCTGGTCCACATACTCAAGGGCCTGCCGTGAGTTTTCCACTTCAATGATATGAATGTCCGGATAATTTTTCTTGAAAAAATCAATGGAGGACCACCCCCTGGGCAGGGCGATGATTTTTCCTTCAAGATCCTTGAGGTCCTGAATGTCAGCCGTGTCCCGCCTCAGGACCAGAACGTTTTTGCTGTGATAGTAGGGGTTGGTAAACAGGGCTTTCTTCTCCCGTTCCGGTGTACGGCTTATGGAGTGAATTATATCGATCTCCCCCTTGAAAAACATGGTCAGCAGCTCATCCCAGTTGTATCCGTTCACGTATTCAACGTTAAGGCCGGTTCGGGCCGCAATCATATTCATCAATTCAATGCCAACCCCCCGTGGCTCTCCGGAGACCACAAAATCAAAGGGGGGCCAGTTGAACTCATTTGACACACGGATAACAGGGTGGGTTCTTACAAAGAGCCTCTCCTCTTCTGTCAGGGGAATACGTCCCTCCGTCACAGGGGGCCGATCGGTTGATCCATAAATAAATCCTGAAAGGGTGTAGCCTTTGTCCACCATCCCAAGCTCAACCAACCTGTCTGCAATGCGTCTGATCCTCACTTCATCAATGGACCCTACTGCAAAGACACCGGGTTGAATCATCTCGCGGGTGCCCCGGGCTTCAAAAAGAAGCTTGTCCCTGGGGATATTTTTCGAATATTTTTCAAGGATCAGATCGATGATCTCATCAGGATGGTTAAGGGCATACTCCCACCCCCGGGAAGTGGCCTCCACAAATTTCCAGGTTCTTTCAGGGTTCTCCTGCATCTGATGCTCGGAAGTGAAAAGGCTGTCCCCGTAGAAGTCCGCTCCGTAATTGGCAGGGTCCAGAATATTATAGGAAATTCCTTGTTCATCCAATGCAAACGGTTGATTTGTGATGTACGCCGTCATGGCGTCGGCCTTGCCCTCCGCAATATCCATGGGGTCATAGGTATGGGGAATCCACTTGACGGAGTCTACCCCTAAGCCGTTGGCCTTCAGAAGCCAGGAAATTTCAGCGATCTCTCCATCTTCAACAGGCCCCATGACTTTTTTACCCCGAAGCTGTGACGGCATGCGGATGGAAGGGTCTGCAATGATAACAAGGGGGGAGTGTTTGAAATAGTTGGCAAGCATAACCACAGGCTTGCCGTTGAGACGCTCTGAGATCAGGCTGGAAACCCAGACGCCGAAGTCTGCCCGCCCTTCCAGGACCTCAGTCACCGGTGTCGATTGGGGAAGTCCTTCCCGGAACTCAACATCCAGACCTGCACCGGCATAATACCCTTTCTCCTTTGCTGCGTAATATCCGGCATACTCAAACTGGTGCTTCCAGTTCAACTGCAGGGTGACCTTTTCGGGTTCGGCAAAAGCGCCTGCAGGCGCACCTGCAAACATGCACAAAATCAACAGACACGCATAAAATCCGGGGCTTTTCCGGCAGGTGATTCCCGTGGATGTCCCACAGGAAGAAAGGGGGTTTTTACAGTCCTGATGAAGGTTCTTTTTTTCCTTCATAATCCGTTATTCCCTGTTTACGTCGTCCTTATTTGTTTAAAAAGCAGATGCGTCCACTCGGGAAAATAACCGAATTCATGGTACTTAAACAGCCATTCCATACAAAGGGGAGACAACCAAATTACAAACATACATCATCCTCTTGTAAAATGTACAGATAGGACGCTGTTTTTTTGCAAGAAAAGTATCAAAATGTTCCAAACGCCTAGGGACGGATCTCAAATTGCTGCCAAGCGGCAAGTTGAGACTGCCCATTCAGCCTTGGGGTGGAAGGGTGACCTGTGATCGGTTTCCTTTTTGTTCCGGGGAAGAAAAAAACTCAAATCCGGGATTAATGCAGCCGCGCCTTTAGGACAGCCACCACCATCGCAACTGACTATCAAGGGCGTTACTTCCTCGTGAAGTGGTCAAGTGTGCAGACCTGACCCCGCAGGTTTACTGGCTCATGGTTGACTTGTCTAAGCAGGTTTTGGGAATCCATGATTTCCATAAGCCTTTATTTTCCTCTATCCACTTTATTGCAGCATCTTCATAGCTTATATTCTCAATATCAACCCATAGGGAAAGTTGCGAGATCATTTCATTCGTAAAATTTATATTTTGAATGGTTTTAAACGCACACGGCCATTTTTCAATCATTCCTGTCCAGACTCCTTTTTTAAGCCAGCCGTCTTTAGGGTTGCCACAGTCCTGATGAAATATTGGATTTATTCCCCACTTGGGATTGGTTTCGCATTCCGGGTCATATTCAGGAAATTCAATAAATTTGCCGTTATACTTTGCTTCAACCCAGTTTGGGCTCCAGTTGAACAAAACGATGGGGGTTTTGTTTTTTATGGCTTTTTCCAATTCGATCCGCAGATCATCTCCGCGCTTAACTACAATTACTTTAAAGTTCAGGCCCAATGCTCTGATTCGTGCTTCGTCCGGTTTTTCCCAGGGGCCGGCCAGATATCTTCCTTTTGGATATGTTTCAGGAGAAGCAAAAAGAGAATAACAATTCTTTAGTGCTTTCCAATCCGGAAGTCCCGGGCATTTTTTTTCAACATAGGATGGGTACCACCATTCTTCGCGGGTTTTGGCAAAATGAGAACCAGCATCAGTCAACCCGCCAAGTTTAACCATTTTATCAAACGCTTTTTTCATTGTACCTTCCCATATCTCAATCTGGACATGATAGATGCCCCTTTGTAATCCGCCCCATTGTTCGTCGACCGATGCAACAGAATATGCAACTGCGTACCCCATATGTTGTAAAATTTTGCCTGTAATTTTTGAGATGACCCTTTGGCTGGTCCAGTTATTCAGAATGATTTTTACAGGATCTTGATTCTCAGGTGGAAATGCAGATAATTGATTTCCGCCGAAAAAAAGAAAGATAAAACTAATTTGACAAAGAATGATAATGGTTTTCCGCATCATTTTTTTCTCACATTTAGAACTGTGCATTGAATGCTGGAAATTTTACTGTTCTGTTAATGAAGGGTTAAGTTTTAGGTTTTGAACGCCTTAAACAGCCGCTTAACAGTCTTCCCATCCTATGAGTGGAACTTCCTTTTTGTCAACCCCAATATGGGTGGAACCGGATCCCCAATGTTTTTGAAGAACGCATTCAGCGGTTGGCAGGTGGGCTTGGGGGTAAAATTTATTTCAGAATCAGGGCGATGATAGTGGCCTTTTGATCATGACCGCTTCCCGTTGATTAAAACTCCCCCAAAAACTTGATCTGCTTACAGGGTAAGACCTTAATGCTTCGACCACTGTTGGTAAAAAAAACCGGTACAATATGCATCACCAGACCGCGTGAACGAACTTTGATTTTTTAGAAGCGGAAGGTGCAAGCGTTGAGTAATGGAGTAATAGGACGGGTAACTGGAAAAATAAATGTTCAGAAGTGTTCAATAAACCAGAATAATGGCGGGGATAGAAATACTGACAAATGCATTGAGACGGACTTCAAGGTGCTGCCCCTGGTCTGTATGGGCGTCGTGGAACATCCGGTTGGTTCCCTGCTTCAGCTGTTCGCCGAGGTCTGTTTTTTCGGTTTGAATGAAACAGTACCATATTCTTTGAGTCTATTTCGAATCCTTTTTTATCTGAACTAGGCCATAGTTCTTTGCAGCAACCGGAAAACCTGATATGGAATTAAGTTGTCGCAATTTTTGATCTGTACGATTATATGGGTGCATGTTGAGAATATTTTTCAGGAGGCAAAATGGAAGGAAATGAGGTGGGATACACCGAAGTCGATGAAATTAAACATATATCGTATCAATTTCTGTACAGTAATTCGCTTAAATCTGTTATCACCTACGTTGTTCTATACCTGATCCTGATTTTCGGAACCACCTACTTTGAAGACCATAAGCTTTTTACGTCCACCATGGCTCTGATTATTCTGCTATTTTCTAGTCTGAGAATTATGGCTGCCTTAACTGTAAAGAAAAAGTACATGGATAATCCTGACCGGTGGAATCAGGTTTTTTTCATTCTTACGGCTATCTCTGCGTTAATCTGGGGCATTTTCTGCGCAATGTCAGTTAGCTTTTACGGGCCTGATTCCCTTATATCTGTTTATGTTTTTATAATGACATGCGGACTTATATCCGGGGCGGTTAAAACCCTTGAGCCTGATTTTACTATGATGACCACTTTTATTGTATTAATGTTACTTCCAACATTCGTGGGTGCACTGATCAGCGGTATATACACTTATGCCGGAATAACGGCTCTGTATACGTCTGTAATTCTTGCCATCGCAAAAGACTCAAGTGCATCATACAAAGCAGCACTCAGAAACAACCTTTTGATTCAGAAGCAAAAAAGACAGATGGAAATTACCATTACCGAACTGTCAATCAGTTCTTCTGCTCTGAATGAATCATCAGAATCATTAAGCGGTATTTCGACAAATATGCATTCTGACTCCCTAGAAATGTCATCGAAGTCAGACGGTGTCGCAACTGCTGCAGGGAAAATGAACTCAAATATCGCTTCAATTGCTGTTGCAACGGAAGAAACCTCTGATAATATGAGTACAATCTCAACCTCGATGGAACAGCTTGTAACAACGATTAATGAAATAGCTGGCAGGGCTGGCGATACATTGAATGAGATGTCCAACGCTGTAAACAAAGCAGGTTATGCTTCCGGCAATATTGATGAGTTAAGTAGAAAAGCCGGGGAGATTGGCAGCGTAACGGGAATAATCACTGATATATCCGACCAGACAAATCTCCTTGCACTTAATGCCACCATTGAAGCTGCAAGAGCAGGTGAAGCCGGAAAAGGTTTTGCTGTTGTTGCAAACGAAATTAAGGAACTTGCAAAACAAACTGCGGATGCAACGTCAAAAATTAAAGGTCAGGTTGACGAGATTCAGACATCGATCGGAGACAGGGTACAAGATATATCTGAAGTAACCGGCGTTATAAACAGATTAAACGATATTGTTACAACACTTGCATCGGCTGTTGAAGAACAGTCAGCAACAGTTAACGAAATATCGAATAACATGGAACAGATGGATATGGGCGTATCTGAAATCAGCAGGAATATCTCAGAAAGCACTGCCGTGACATCTGACATAGCAACGGATATAGCAATTGTCAGCAGTGTTGCTGAAACCATTACCCAAAGAAGTTCGGATGTGAAAAACAGTTCTGATGATCTTCGAAATATGGCTTATAAGATGAATGACCTTGTCCATACACTTTCTAAAGACAAAAAATAGGGACTGATAAATCAGGGGTCAGGTCTACACTTTTGACAGATTCTCTGTCAAGTGTGCAGACCTGACCCCGCTGGTTTATGCCCTGGCTTCGATCTGCTCTGCGATCTTCTCGGCCGAGTCGCCGAACAGGGTGTCGATGCTCACAAGGTCAAGGAGCTTGTCGTCCCATTTGGGGATGTCCGAGGATTCGAGGATGATATCTTTTATCCGGGTGTATTTTCCCCCAAGGGCCTTGGTCTTTTTCATGAGGGACACCTGATCCGCCGCCTTGAATCCCACGTTCAGGGAGAGGATGTGCTCGATGGTGGATGAGGTGTGGGCCGAGGATGAGAGCACGGGTATCACGAGGATGCTCTTGTTGTCTTTACGGCCTTTGCCGATATAGACGTTGCCCTCCCTTACGATGATGTGCTTGGTTCCCTTGAGCTGGTGGTCGTTCTCCACCCTGGAGACTTCGCCGGCAAGATTGCCGGTTTTTTTGGCAACCTGGATCCTTGTTTCGGCTGAAGGCTCGCCAAGGAGGTTGAGGCCGGAAATTTTGTAGAAAAGGCCCCCCTTGATTTCGGAAACCACCTGCTGGAGGTTTTTCAGCACCATGACGTTCCTGTTGGTCAGCTGGGCAATGGTGATACCGTGGGCTGCAAGTTCGTCAAACACGATGCCTTCAAAGGTTTCACTGATTCTGCTGGTGCCCACGGTGACGGTCTTTGCCTGGTGCTTGATGGCGTCCACCGGCCTTGCCATGGTGTTGATGGATTCCCCCATGTTTTCGAAGAACGCGTTCAGCATGTTGGCAGGGGTGCCCTTTTCGGCAAAATCCATCTCAAAGTCGGACACGGGCAGGCGGCCTGAAAGATATTTCAAAAGCAGGGTGATGTTGGTGGCGTTGTCAAGCCCCAGGGCGGCCGGAAACCGCTTTTCCCTGCGCCGTTTTGAAAAATCGGCGTAGAACCCGGCAATGCTCTCCCTGAACCGCTTCTCAAGAATCACCTCATAGATATCTCGTCCCATGCTGGTAAATTCATCCAGGAGCTCCTTGATCTCGTTTCTGGCGGTGTACATGAACTCCGAGCCTTCGTTGATGGCAAGGGCGGCATAGTAGCCCCAGATGTGACCCACCAGGGTGTTGAGGATCGGCGCCAGGTGTTCTCCGGTGCGGGGCACCTTGAACACGTCCATGCTGTATGGATCAAACCGGTTTTCTCCCTCGTTGGTGATCACCACGGGAGCGGCCTTGTGGGCGTGGAAGATGGCGGTGTCTTTGATGATGTCCCCGAGCACGCTCTCCCTCGTTCCGGCGGCACAGATGAGGATCAGGGGCTCGGATGAGAGATCAATGTGCTTCTTGTCCTCGACAAAGTCCGATGAGATGGTCTTGTAGCATAGCTCGGACAGTTTGATCCGGATCTCGTCGGCCGACGTTTTGTTGGAGCCGCTGCCTACGGTGGCCCAGTAGTTCTTTTGAACGGACAGTCGCTTGGCCGAACGGCCGATCTCCTCCTTCATGGAGAGGATCTTTCGCATCTTGTCCGGCAGGGTGACAAGCTCGTTGATCTCTTCGGTGATTCTCTCCTCTGTTATCGCTCCCACCATGGCGGCCATGTGAAGACCGAGTATGGCGCCGGCAGTGATCTGGGAGTAGAAGGCCTTGGTGGAGGCAACGGACATCTCAATGTCCCTGCCGCTGCTTGTATAGAGAACGCCGTCTGTCTTAAAGGTGAGGTCCGAATCCCTGCGATTGACAATGGCAAGGGTCCGGGCGCCTCTGGATTTCACCATGTCCACGGTCCGGTTGGTATCGGTGGTGGTGCCTGACTGGCTGATGGCCACCACCAGGTCTTCGGCCATGGAGTCGGTATCCCCGTCCTTTCCCCGGATGGAGAAGCCCGATAGCTCAGAGGATTTCAGGGCCCGGATCTGGATGCTGGTATCGGCAAGATAGGAGGCGAGGATGTCGGCGCAGCCCTGGGCTGCGACCCCTGCCGTTCCCTGGCCGATGAAGTAGATCCGCTTGATTTTTCCCTGTTTCAGTTCCTCTTCAAGGAATGCGGGAATGACAGACCGGTCCAGAATTGTGGTGTAGAGGGCGGTATCTGGGCAGGTTTTCCACTTGTTTTGCAGGGTCATTTCCACGGAGGTCGGGGCCTCGGAGATCTCCTTTAAAAAGTAGTGGGGGTAGTTCTGGCGGTCGATGTCCCTTCCGGTGATTTCACTGGTCTGGATGTCGTTCTGGCTGAGCTCGATGGGGGTGCCGTCATAGGCACGTGAACTGAGGCCTGTGAGTCCTCCTGTGGAGTTCTGGTCCAGGATCATGATCTGACCCGCTTTTTCGCCATTGAGCTTGAGAAAGGTCTGGGTTTCTTCCACAAGACCATAGAGTTCCGATGCCGCAATGTAGTGGTCCGGGCCCAGGCCGATGAACAGGGCCTGGCCGCTGCCCTTCTGGGCCAGGAAGAGCTTGCCCGGGGCAAGGTCGGTGTGCATGCTGATGGCATGGGAGCCTTTGAACTCATTGACGGCCAGCCTGAAGGCCTCTTCCACGGTCTCTCCCTGCCTCAGAAAATGCTCGATCTCAAGGGGGATGATCTTGGTGTCCGTGGTGATATCAGGGGCTATGGCGTCGTACCTGTTTTCATAGTCGGTCTTGAGTTCCAGGTAGTTGTCGATATCACCGTTCAGACTGACATGGATGATGCCGCTCTTTTCGATCTCCTTGTCCGTTGGCACGTTGTCCACGGGATGACAGTTGGCTTCGGAGATGTCTCCCACCGACGCCCATCGGGTGTGGGCCGATACCGTGTTGAACAAGGCGTCTGCCTTGGTCAGAATCTGGAGGATCTGGTCGTTTCTGATCTGGCTTCGGAGAAAGGAGACATTGTCCCCCAGGGCGCCGATCTCGGCGGCAAATTTATAGACAATGGCAATGCTGACAAGGTGTTTCCCATCGTCGTCATTGGTGTCGTGGACCGTGATGCTGTTGTTGGTGAGAACCGTCCTGTTGGTTCTCTGCTTCAGCTGGTCGCCAAGGCCTGCCTTGACAAGCTGGTCCCGGAAACCTTCAAATTCTTCCTTGGAAAAGACAAAGAGAAGGGAGATCCCGGCAGAATCCCTGCCCCTCACCTCCAGGCGGTCTATGCTGTTGAGCACGGCATTGATCTTCTTGAAAATCGTGATCTGCTCTTTTGTTCCGGGATTGGAGGAGAACAGGGCAAGGTCACGGATTCTCTCGAGGTTTTCCAGCACCTCTTTTTCAAGGCACCAGATGATGTCCTGGAGTTTGTCTAATCTCGGGGCCACGGTGTCTACTTCCTTGGCGGCAAGGTCGGCCATCCGCTGTTTGAGCTCGCTCTTCTCCTGGATGAGGAGGGCTCCCAGCGCTTCCAGGATGGTTTTCAGCTCTTTTTCCCTGGATTGGCTGGAATAGAGGTCGTAAAACGGCCCTTTCCTTCGAAGGGTGTGGGCCAGTTCCAGAAAGAGGGAGAGACGCTCTTCGCCACCCAGATAGCTCTCCCCAAGGTCGAGCCCCTTGGAAAGGCAGGCGGTCAGCGAACTCTCCCGGAGGATGTCGATATCTTGTTCCATGGAACGAAGGTCTGTCTCTTCCGGGGAAGCGCTAACGCCTTTGTAGCTCACAAGGGACGACAGCCCGCAGCAGAACGTGTTGGGTCGAACCGGAAACAGAATCAGGCTGTTTTCCTTTGCACGGTCCGGGGATTTTCCGAACTGGATGGATGTGGAAAGGAGTCGTGAAATGCTTTTCTTCAGCATGGAACGGTTCAGTATTGGAAATGGCATGGTTCCTCCGTTTCAGGATTTTAACCGTTGTTGATCGTATTTTTGTTTGATGCAAAATAGGATTTGAAATAGTGCTTGAACATCATTTTACCGTAGCTTGCCGCCCGGGTGCCGATGTATTTTCTGTGACCGACAACCACGGCCAGGGCCAGGGCTTTGTCCCCGTTTTTATCCTTGGCAAATCCGGTGAACCAGTCGTACTTGACAGTGTTGTCCTTGTTGTAGAGAGATCCGGTTTTGCCACCGATTTCAAGTTTTGAGAGGGTTGAATCCCGCTTGAACCTTCTGAAGGATTTACTGGCCGTACCCGAGGTGATGGTTTTTTCCATCATGGTCATGATGGCTTGGGCAGTCTTTGGATCAACGGCCTTTCTGAAGATGGGCGGCTTATTTGTGTAAATCACCGAGCCGTTTGCGTCGGTAACCGTTTTTACAAGTGAGGGCAGGGGGGGCTTGCCCTGGTTGACAATGGTGGCGGAGAGCATGGCGCCAAAAATGGGGGAGATGGTGGTTGTCTTGTTAAACCCGCATCCCACCTCTGCCAGCTGGTAGGCGTTGTCTTTGATAAGAATTTTTCCGGAATCAAAGGGGAAATCCGAATCCATCTCCTGGTTGAACCCGAATGTGGTGGCGTAGTGCCGGAGTTTCTCTTTCTCAAGCCGGGTGGATGCGATCTTGCCGAACACAGGGTTGATCGATTCCGCAAAGGCCTTGCCAAGGGTGACCCGGGTGGTGTAGCGGTTTTTCTTGTCCTTGAGCTGCCGTTTGTAAAGGGTGTATTTCCCGCCGTTGAAGTACATGGGGGTCCGGGGGGTGTATCCCATGCTTTCCACGGCTGCCGAGGCCGTCACTATTTTAAAGACGCTTGCGGCCGGATAGTTTCCCATGGTGCAGGGGTTGGCCTTGGGATCGGCAAGATCAAACCCTGCCATGGCAAGGATCTTTCCTGTGCCGGGATCCATGGCCACCAGGCCGATGCGCTGGGGTTTTCCCCGGGTAAGGGTCTTGAGCCGGTCAAGCTTGGTTGTGAGAAACCGTTGAAACGAAGGATCAAGGCTGGTTTCTATGGTATAGCGGTCAACATCACGGTTCACCACAATGGTGGATGTTTCGGTATTGAACAGCAGGGAAGGATCCAGGAGTTCCTTGAGATCCTTCCGTGTTAAACCGGGGAGCGGTGCTTCCTCCTCAACCTTTTGTTCCCCCTTTTGCAGCAGGGCGTCAAGGGGAAGCTTTTGCTTCACCATATCCATGATATTCGGCAGGCTGGGGATGTTTGCCTTGGTGATGCCCATCATGGTTCCTACACAGATCAGGACAAGAAGGAGTAGCTTGAAAATCCGGGAAAGGTTTCTTTTCCTTCGATTCTCAAGGTGTATTTCTGACTGGAACTCCCGCCAGCTGGTGTTTTTGGTGTGATTATGCAACCGCTCTCCCCAATCCTATTTTATCTGGTTTCCCGGGTTGACCGTTTTGTCGAATCCGGTCAGGGCGAGGCTTTTGCCGTCGTTTGCCGCAAGCACCATCCCCTGGGAGGTCTCTCCCATGAGCTTGGCAGGGGCCAGGTTGGCAACCACGACAACACTTTTGCCGATAATCTGGTCGGGGTCATAGTCTTTTGCTATGCCTGCGATCACCTGGCGGGGTTCTTCCTCACCCAGGTCCACCCTGAGCTTGAGCAGCTTGTTGGATTTTTTGATCTTTTCAGCCGAAATAACGGTTCCGCTCCGAAGATCGATCTTTGCAAAATCGTCGATGGTGATCTCGGGTTTCAGGGCCTGGGCTTTCTTTTTAGCCGGCGCTTTTTTTGGGGCGGCTTTTTCCACCACCTTGACATCGATCCTTGGAAACAGGACAGGTGCCTTCTCAATGACGGTGCCGGCGGTTGTCTGGTGCCAGGGGGTAATCTCCTCCATGGTGTGGAACTCCCGGTCGGCAGGCATTTTGATGTTGAGGAGGGTCCGCATCCTGACCGACGTTTCGGGCATGATGGGATAGATCAGGCTGGCAACCGTTCTCAATCCTTCCACAAGGTTGTACATGACCGTTTCCAGTGCCGGTGCTTTTTCCTCGTCCTTTGCAAGGGTCCAGGGCGCCTGGGTGTCGATATACTTGTTCATGGTGCTGATGAACTCCCACACGGCAATGACGGCCTTGTGGAACTCCGTGTTTTCCATGAAGCGGTTATAGTTTTCGACGCATTTGTCCGCCTGGGGTTTGAGGGTGAGCTCCTTGTCAAGTGCAGCATCAAACCCGGGGGTGCTTCCGTCAAAGTAGCGGTGGACCATGGAGACCACCCTGGAAAAGAGGTTGCCAAGGTCGTTGGCAAGGTCTGAGTTGATCCGCTGGACAATTGTGTCCTCGGTAAAGTTGGAGTCCAGGCCGAACACCATCTCCCGCATGAGAAAGTACCTGAAGCTGTCCGTGCCGTAGGTGTCGGTCACCTCCACAGGATCGGTGACGTTGCCGATGCTCTTTGACATCTTGGATCCGCCCACGTTCCAGAAGCCGTGGACATTGAGGCTGTGGTAAGGCTCGATGCCGGCCGCCTTGAGCATGCAGGGCCAGTAGATGCCGTGGGGTTTAATGATATCCTTGGCAACAAAATGGCGGGTGTTGGGCCAGAAGCGGTTGAACAGCTCTCCGTCAGGATACCCCAGGGCCGAGAGGTAGTTGGTCAGGGCGTCGAACCACACATAGGTGACATAATCCTGGTCAAAGGGGAGGGTGATGCCCCAGGTGAGCCGTGATTTGGGCCTTGAGATGCAAAGGTCCTCCAGGGGCTCCTTGAGAAAGGAGAGGATTTCATTTTTGTAGCGTTCGGGCCGGATGAAGCCGGGGTTGCTGTTGATGTAATCAATGAGCCACTCCTGGTATTTGCTCATGCGGAAAAAGTAGTTGGACTCCTTGATGGTTTCCGGCACCGTGCCGTGGTCCGGACATTTGCCGTCCACAAGCTCCCGCTCCTGGTAGAAGCGTTCACACCCGAAGCAGTAGATCCCTTCGTATTCGCTGAAGTAGATGTCCCCTGCCTCGTGGATCTTGGACAGAAGCCCCTTCACCACCTTGATGTGATCGGGGTCTGTGGTCCTGATAAAGTGGTCGTTGCTGATGTTCAGCTTTGGCCACAGGTCCTGGAACCGCTGGCTGATCTTGTCGGCATAGGCCTTTGGCGTGGTGCTCTCCCGGTCTGCAGCCTCGGCTATCTTGTCACCGTGTTCGTCCGTTCCGGTGAGAAAGTAGGTATCCTTTGAACACATTCGGCTGTAGCGGGCGGCAACGTCCACTGCAATGGTGGTATAGGCGTGCCCAAGATGGGGCTTGGCATTGACATAGTAGATGGGGGTGGTGAAAAAATTGGGATCGCTTGTTTTCATTTGTCGAATGTTATCCTTTGCTTAGATCTTTTGGGTCGGCTTCGAGTTCAGAACCATCTTCAAGGCGGAGTGATACCGTTCCCCTGAGCACGTTCTGAC
The DNA here is from genome assembly GCA_030145245.1 of Desulfobacterium sp. Taxonomy (GTDB): domain Bacteria; phylum Desulfobacterota; class Desulfobacteria; order Desulfobacterales; family Desulfobacteraceae; genus Desulforapulum. The sequence continues at coordinate 95,217 of JAQYWC010000071.1, read as the reverse complement.
GAATCACCTTGCCCCGGCCTTTGGGGGTTTCAAGGATCTTGCCTGGTTTGGGAAGCTCTTTTTTCAGTAGCTTGTAGGTTTTGTTTTCAAAGGTGAGGCAGCACATGAGCCTGCCGCACAGGCCTGAAATTTTTGTGGGATTCAGGGAGAGACCCTGCTCCTTGGCCATCTTTATGGACACAGGATCAAAGTTCTTCATGAACAATGAGCAGCAGATCTCCCGGCCGCACCTGCCCAGTCCACCGCACTGTTTTGACTGGTTCCGGATGCCCACCTGGCGCATCTCGATGCGGATGCGGTACTCCTTGACAAGGATCTTCACAAGTTCCCTGAAGTCCACCCGGCCGTCGGCCGTGTAGAAAAAGGTGAGCTTGGCCGCATCAAAGGTGCTCTCCACGGAGAAGAGGTTCATCTTCAGCCCAAGCTTTGAGATGCAGCCCTGGCAGAAGTCAAAGGCCTGTTGCTCAAGCTCCTTGTTCTTTTCCCTCTTCTGGAAGTCCGCTTCCGTGGCGATGCGGAACACCTTTTTGAGCTGTTTCTTCTTTTTCTCAGATTCAAGGGGCGCCGGCGGGACGGTGACAACACCGAATCCAAGCCCCTGCTCTGTTTCCACAATCACCTTGTCCCCTATATCTAGGACAAACGCGCCGCAGTCAAAATCGTATATTTTGCCGGCAGGCTTGAAACGGATACCTGCAATTTTTGTCATGATGCTCTCCTGTGGACCTTTATGGCGTCAGGCCTTTGCCTGGCAGGTATGAGTTTAATGAAAAATGCTTCCAAGGTTAATCTGGCACCTGCATTGGCCTTGATTGTTTTTTCAACCCCGTGGATCTCTTTGATCCATTCCAGGGCTTTCCGGGCCAGGGCCGGCTGATTTTGGATGATCTCCAGCAAAAGGGCTGAAAAATCATTATTGACAATGGTGCCGGGGCTGTATCCGAACACGGCAATGTCCCTGAAAAAGGTTCTGATGACGGCCAGGGAATCCTTTAAGAGGTCAGGTTGCCGGCCGATCTTTTCCGCTAAAAGAAGGAGGGCGGTCCGGTCGCTTCCGTTGCCGCCTTTGATCAGGGCTGCTGTTTCGGTGATGAGCCACTGCCGTCTTTTTATCCAGTCCGTGCCGTCGTTGTTGTCTGACAGGTTGAGAAGCCTGAGGGCTTTGCTGAGGCTTCCGTCGGACCATGATGCCGCAACCTTTGCCATGACAGGATCAATGCCGTGGGCGTCCACCAGGACCTTCCGGATGCTTTCAACGCTTGCCGGCCTGAACCGCACCTGCCGGCACCGGGAAAGGATGGTCTGAAGAAGGGTATCGGTTGTTTCTGCAGTCAGAACGAAAAAGGTGCGGTCCGGCGGCTCTTCAAGGATCTTCAACAGCGCGTTGGACGCCTCCGGGTTCATGGCATCCGAGTCCTGGATCAGAACCATGCGGAATTTCGCCTCATGGGGTTTTACCGTGATGGCTCCGTAAAGGTCACGGATCTGTGCAATTCTGATGGAGCCCTTTACCGGGGCAACCCGGAGGATATCGGGGTGCATCCCTGCGGCGATCTTTCTGCATGATTTGCATCTGTTGCAGGCAAGTGCCCTGGACAGCCGTTCGCCCTGGCAGTTGGCTGCCCGGGCAAACTGCAGTGCGGCGTCTTGCTTGCCTATGCCCGGGTTGCCGAGGAGCAGAAGAGCATTGGGTATTTTTCGGGTCTCAAGGATGGCTGTCAATGCCTTGGGCAGGTCTGTCCCTTCCTTTGGCCGGCAATGCTCCTCTGCTGTGTCATGAACAGGCATTGGCTAATAATCGACCCGTTCTTTCAGCTCTTTGCCACACTTGAAAAACGGCAGTTTCTTTGCCGGAATGGTTACCTTGGCCCCGGTCTTTGGATTTCGACCGGTATAACTTTTGTACTCTTTGATAAAAAAACTGCACAGACCGCGTATTTCGACCCGTTCATCCTTTGAAAGTGCATCGGTCAATGAATCAAAAAATATCTGAACAACTTCGGCTGCCTCAGTTTTTGTAAGATCCGACCTCTGTTTCAGGACGGAGATAAGTTCAAGTTTATTCATAAATCCTCTTTTATGTTGTCTGGAACAGGCTCATCAGCAAACCAGTGTGCGAGACCATTTTTCCGTAAAAAAAATTGGCCCATCGGATGGGCGCAAGTCACTATCTAAACAAATTTTTATACTATGTCAAGGGGTTAGGCGAGGATATCCGGCAATACTTCCACATCATCCCTGTCGATTTCAACGCCTGCGAACTGGCCCAGTGTCTCAATCTTTATGATCACCCGGTCTTTGCCCTTGTAGCGCAAAAACTCTCCCCTGACGCCTGAAAAGGGTCCGTTTACCACCTGAACCATCTCGCCTTTCCTGAGGGTTCCCGTGGTGCCGCAGATGATGTCACTGTCTGTGCTTGTGATGATCTTAAGGGACTCTATATGGCTGTCGGGAACGGCCACCGGGCCGTCTGAAAACCCCAGCAGCCGAACAGAGCCATAGGTTTTCAGGACGCTCAGGTGCTCCTGGGGGTCGGGACCTATGTTGACAAAGAGGAAGCCCGGAAACAGGGGGAGATCGATCATCAGTTTCCTGTCTTTACGCCGGCTCTTTACCTTGATTCTGGGAAGAAAGGCCTCAATGGATTTTTTCTGGATGTCCTTGAATACAACGTTTTCAAAACGGCTCCGCGTGAGAAGGGTGTACCATTGCTTGGCTTGAATCATTTTCGTCCGAATTCTCCGATACCATACAGGGTTATTATGAAACCAAAGGATCTGTCGTCCGGTTCGTCTTTGTAGGCCAGAAGCAGGGACCAGCAATCTTTGCGATACTGGATACCGGTTACAGCTTCGACCCTCTCTTTTTTGAACAGATCCTCTTCATAGGTGAAAAAGGCACTGAGTCTCGATGTCAGGGTTGTGTCTAACCTGACGTAAAACGTCTCCGAGGGATCCACTTTCAGAGGTTCGGTCCGTTCCCTTTTGTATCGGTACCAGCCCTGGATGGAATCTCCCCGGGTGTCCCTCAGGGTGAGGCCGGTGCTCTGTTCCATGAAGTGGTTCTCATAGGGAGACCAGTCTGCATCCAGTTCCAGGGAGAGCCAGGAGTAGGGTGAAAACTCACTCTCCAGGGAGATGTCGGAAAAGGATTGGGAGGAGTCGAATCTTACGTCCTCGTCGTAATGGGTCTGATCTTCAAAGTAGCAGGTCTGGAAGAGTTTGATCCAGGCAAATTCGTGGTAGACATACTCCTCTTCTGTGCCTTCGGGTTTTGTGGCTGCCAAAGGGGCGGATTCCGGCTTTGCCCTGGTGGGCTTTCGCTTTCTTGTGACGAACCGGTTGGTCATTGACCAGGTCAGGTCATTTCTCCTGGCGATCCTGTCCGTGTCGTCGAAGAAGGGCAGGTCGTCCTGGTCCCTGTCCGGGATGTAGTGATACTCAAGGGCAGGCGTGATCTCGTGTTTAATCTTATCGGCAAACCCGTTGGCCGGGCTGAACACCCGGGATACCTCGGTTGAAAGTTTCAGGTTGAGGTCATAAAGTTCCCGGTGATTAAACCCCTCGTCGTTTCCGGAGGCGTATTCGTACTCGTCCGAATACCAAAGGGTCTGGCGAACTCCCACGGATGGCTCCAGACTGAAGTATTGTCCGGCCCGCATGGGAAGATAGAGGGTGGGATGGAGGTCGGTTCGCTGGCCGTTTGTTTTGGCGGCGGTGGTGTCCTTCCGGTAAAAACTCCTGAACTCGGAATCTAAATCCACGTACAGGGGGGTGTGGTTGATTCTCTGCCGGATCGAGTTGAACGCGACGGCCGGAAGGGTCTGTAGGGTCGTGTCATCGCTGTGGTCCCTTCTTGCGATGACATTGTCATACCAGTCAACGTCCATGTTCAGGCTGTAGGCGGACCAGGTTTTGTTCAGGTTGAACTGGTTTGCCCGGATCGTGTCGTCATAGTCGTCCACACTTCTGCCGAAGGTGCTGTCAAAATAGTCCCGGGTCTGGGTGAAACCCGTGTAACCGTCCTTGAATTCACGGAGATAGTCGGCGTCGCTTACAATGTCCAGATCCAGTTTTGCCTTCCACTGGCCCGGAAGGTTCTGGTCATGTTTCATCCTGAACCAGTACCGGTCCGTGTTGGTCCTGTCCGGGGTGCTGCTGTAGCGGTAATCCTCGGTGTCTTCGGTGCCGTCATCGATCTTCCGGTCGTCCATAAAATCCAGGAACGCGGTTCCCTTGGATCCGTTGGCAAGGAGATAACGGTATTCGGCTCCCAGCTTTATGCCCCGTTTTTCCAGGTAGTCGGCGTAGAGGGTCGCATCCGTGTTTCGGGAGAGGGCAAGGAACAGGGGCTGGGTGAACTGAAATCCCTTTCGGTCTGAAATGGAGTATTGGGGCGCAAGCAAGCCTGTCTGCCGCTTTGTCTTTGCCGGAAATGCCAGAAAGGGCGAGTACAGGGTGGGCATCTTTTTTGCCCAGACAGTTGCGTGTTTTGCAAACCCGTATCCTTCCATGGTGACCTTTACATCCCTGACCGAAATTTTCCAGTCCGGGGCGTCTCCTGAACAGGAGGTGAGGGAGGCTTTCCCGGCCTGGTAAGTATCCTTGCCGGTTTTTGTGATTTTATCACCCCTGATATAGAAGTTGTTCTCCTGGATAAACACGGTGCCGTCATAGATGGTTCCTGTCTCAGTGGCAAGGTTGAGGTTCATGGACTCGCAGGTTACCGTGTCTTCTCCTGAAATCAGGAGCACATGTCCTCTGGCCTGGGCATCCTTGGTGGTGTTGTTGAACTCCACATAGTCCGCTTCCAGCCGGGTGTTGCCGCCTGTGATCACCACCTCGCCTTCGGCGACATAGAGATCCCTCTCCTGGTCCTGGGTACCCTTCAGGGCGGAAATGTGCCAGGATGTCTCCTTGGTCGGCATCTCTGACAAAGCTGCCGCTGATACCGGCCAAAGGGAGATGAAAGCGATTAGAAGCAGGATGGCCAAGGATGTTGACCGGTTGCGGTATTTTGATTTTCTGGGTAACAATGGCGCCATGGTTGGTTGTCCAGTCTGGGGAAACAGGTGTTTCGGATTTTAATGTTTCATTTTACGGAAATTTTACTGTATAAAGCCATTTTAATGCTTAAAAGTCAAGCAATGTTGGGAGCAACTTATGTTTATCACCTTTGAAGGGATCGAAGGTTCCGGCAAGACAACACAGATTAAGAGATTGTCAGCCTGTTTTGATGAAAACGGGCATGACACGGTTGTCACAAGGGAACCTGGCGATACCCCTATCGGAAAAAAAATCAGGGCCATTCTCCTTGACCCGGACAACAGCGGGATGTCGGACCTGTGCGAGCTTTTTCTGTATGGAGCAGACCGGGCCCAGCACCTGTTTGAAGTCGTGGTTCCGTCGCTGGGCGCGGGCAAAACCGTGCTGTGCGACAGGTTTACCGACGCCACCACCGTTTATCAGGGCGCTGCCCGGGGGATTGCCAAAGAATTAATCGATACCATCCACTCCGTGGTTGTGCAGGATCTTCGGCCCGACCTTACCGTCCTTTTTGACCTGGATCCGGAAATCGGGCTCCAGCGGGCCTTCAGTGCTTTGGAAAAAGGCGCAAGAACCGCTGATGAGACCCGGTTCGAGCAGGAGGCCCTTGAATTCCACCAGCGGGTGCGGCAAGGCTATCTTGCCCTTGCCCAGGCGGAAAGGGAGCGCTTCCTGGTGGTTGATGCCGCAGGAACCCAGGATCAGGTCTTTGGGGAGATTGTGTCCGGAATTAACAAACGCCTTGGGCTTGAACTCCAGGGCAAAGGAAGCAGCGCATCATGAGCCATTCAATTCTCGACTCCATCGGAAACACGCCCCTGGTGGAGATAAAACGGATGAATCCGGTTCCAGGGGTCAGAATTTTTGCCAAGCTTGAGTATATGAACCCCGGGGGATCGATCAAGGACAGGGCAGCCCTCTCCATGATTGAGCAGGGGGAAAAAAGCGGAGAGCTTGTGCCGGGCAAGACCGTGATCGAAGCCACCAGCGGAAACACGGGGATCGGCCTTGCCATGATCTGTTCGGAAAAAGGGTATAGTCTTCTTCTTGCCATGTCGGAATCGGCAAGCGAAGAGAGAAAGAGTATCCTCAGGGCCAGGGGGGCCGAGATCCGGCTTACCCCCGGACACCTGGGATCAGACGGTGCCATCGAAGAGGTGTACCGCCTGGCCCGGGAAAATCCCGACCGTTACTTTATGACAGACCAGTACAACAACGATGCCAACTGGATGGCCCACTACAGGACCACTGCTCCGGAGATCTGGGAGCAGACCCAGGGCAGGGTGACCAGCGTGGTGGCGACCCTTGGAACCAGCGGCACCCTCATGGGACTGTCCCGGAAACTCAAGGAGCTCAATCCCGACATCCGGATCATTGGTGCCGAGCCCTATCTGGGCCATGGTATCCAGGGACTCAAGAACATGAAAGAGTCCTACATTCCCGATCTCTTTGATAAGAAACGGCTGGATGAAAAGGTGAACATCGACGATGAAACCGCCTTTGAGGCTGCCAGGAACCTTGCCAGGAGCGAGGGCCTTTTTGTGGGGATGAGCAGCGGCGCGGCCATGGCCGTTGCCATTGAAGAGGCAAAGAAGATCAAGACCGGCACGGTGGTGGTTATCTTTCCCGACAGCGGTGAGCGGTACCTTTCCACCTCCCTGTTCACGGTCAGGGACAACATCAGCCTTGATCTCTATAACACCCTGTCCCGGAGCCAGGAGCGGTTTGAACCCAAGACCCAGGGCAAGGTGTCCGTTTACACCTGCGGTCCCACGGTTCACAAACGGATGGACCCCTCGCGGTTCAGGCGTTTTGTTGCAACCGACCTTCTTGTACGGTACCTTGAGTACCGGCGGCTTTCGGTTAACCATGTGGTCAACATCACGGATCTGGATGACAAGACCATCCAGGGGTCAGAGCAGGAGGGTGTTTCCGTTACCGGGTTTACCCGGCCCTTTGTTGACGCGTTTAAGCGGGATCTTGACTCCCTTGGGGTCAGGCCCGCCCAGTCCTACCCCCTTGTTTCGGACCATGTGGACGAGATGGTGGCCCTTGCCGAAAGGCTCAGTGATAACGGATATGCCTATGAAAAGCTCAGGTCCCTTTACTTTGACATCTCGAGCCTTCCCGGGTACGGCTCACTTTCCGGGGTGGACCTTGACAAGATCAGGGTGGGTGCCACCGTGGATCTGGACGACTATGAAAAGGAGAATCCCAAGGATTTTACCCTGTTGAAGCGGGTGGGGCTTTCCGAGCTGAAACGGGGGGTGTGCGTGAAAACCAAGTGGGGAAATGTCCGCCCCTCCCTCCATCTCCAGTGTGCGGCCATGGCCATGAATTACCATGGAGAGGGGTTTGATATCCACACCGGCTCAAGGGAGCTGTTGTTTCCCCACCATGAGAACGAGAACGCCATGTGCCGGGCCCTTGCAGGGGAGCCCCTTGCCAGGGTGTGGATGCACTGTGACACGGTCAACTATGACGGCAGCCTCGGGGTGGATGCCCTTTCCAAAATCGATCTCGATATCCTGGAAAACCTTGGGTGGGAGCCCAGGCTGGTCCGGTTCTGGCTTCTCTCCTCCCACTACCGCAAACCCCTTACCCTCTCAAGCCAGTCCCTTGACGACGCAAGGCGCTCCCTTTACAAGCTGGACCGCTGCCTTGCCGCCCTTGCCGGTGTGCAGGCGGGAGAACGGTATGATGGGCTTGACCAGCTGCTCTATGACCTGAAGCAGGGCTTTCTTTCCTCCATGGATGATGATCTGAAGATCCCGGGGGTGATGGCGGCGCTGTTCAAGGGGGTGAAGGAGTTGAACCGGCTCATGGACACCCAGGGGATTGATCCTTCCGGCGCCCGGGCGGTTATCGATCTTTTTAAGGAGATCGACAGCGTGCTAAAAATATTTGATTTTTATCCCGGCAAGGTTCCTTCGGCCAAGGTCGCCAAACTCCTGGAAGAGCGGGAAGCCGCCCGGTTGAACAGGGAGTGGGAGTTATCTGACCGTCTCAGGGAGGAGCTTGTGGCCATGGGTGTTGAGATTAACGATAAAAAGGTGTGAGATAAATGAAACCTCTGTTCTTTCCGTTTACCCATGTACGACAACAGGATGCCAGGGCGCTTTTCGCCTGTTTTAAGAGCTTCTGCCACTTGGGCGTCAGTTCTCCAAAAGAGGTTGAGGGCCGGAATCCGGACATTGACCTTGTTTTGCCGACACCCGATGAGCTCATGTCGACCCTTGCAACGGTCGAGGATTATAAGCAGTGGGCCGCGGTGAACCAGGGCCGGTCCGGCCAATTGAAAGCCCGGGTTAGGGAGACCCCCTATTTTACCAGTGATACCGGGGTTGCAACGCTGAAATCGAGTATCGAGCAGGGGGCTGGGCTAAGTCGTTCCGGTTCCCCTGAGCCTGTGGCTCCGGTTGATTCCAGGGAGGCGTACCTCAAGTCCCTTGTCTTTTTGAGGACCGCCCAGGAGTCTGATGCGGATACGGAGGAAGTCAACACAAGGCTTTGCTCCATTGCCAGGAATGAAGCGGCACTCTTCTCCGCCCTGAAGGATGGGGCGACTTTGTCGAAACAGGGCGTGGATTCCTGCACCCTGGATCAGGATCAGGGCAGGGCCATGACGGAAGAGAGAATTCTAGCCTGGGCGCGGTTTTTCCGCCAAAAAATCGATGTTCTCAGGGAGCGGGAACCCCTTATCCCGGTCACCGCCAGCCAGGCCGTAATGGACTATTTTCACTCAAAGTCAAAAAAGTCTACAAAGATTCTTGACATTGAGAATTTTAAAGTGCATGAAGGGTGTTGTAAACACAGCGCCGGGTGGCAGGAACGTTTGAAAAGTTCCATGGAAAACGCCATCTCCGGCAACAACCCGGGAACGAATGATTTGATTGAAGCAGACGACGGCTGTGGGCTGTTGGCCGATATTCAGCTTTATCTTTTTTCGGGTGATGATGTGATTAACATATTCTGTCCGACCGACCGGGAGGCCAGAAAAAGCGCACTGATCCGGGGTTCAAACATGGAAATTCCCGTGTGCCTGGTGAGTGTCAGAAATAAAAATGCTTGATTTGATGGGTTACCTGTTATAATAGGCGCTCTTGTTAGTGTTTTTATAATGGACTTTACGTTAAATTTTTACGTTAAATTTTTATGGAGGCTTTAAAAAAAATGGCTTTTAATCCTATCGTTGATGAGAAAAAGTGCGTTGGCTGTGAAGAGTGCGTTGATGTATGCCCTGTAGAGGTATTTGAGATGGAGAACGAGAAATCCGTTGCCGTCAATGCCGAGGAGTGCATGGGCTGCGAAAGCTGCGTTGAAGTATGTGAAGAAGGAGCAATCGTCGTAGAGGAGGATTAATCTTCCTTTATGGCAAGGCTTTAATCAAAGCCCCAGGAAAACGCCCGTGAAAGGCTTTTCCTGGGGCTTTGATGCTCCTTTGCTCTTCCTCTCCCCCCCCCCTCAGACCTCTTTTCCCTCCCGGTCATGTAAGAAAAATTCCTACACCATAATCAGAAATACCCCGATTGACCCCATTGTCCATTGCTGCTACTGTTCTTTAATGGGGCAGACGTTCCTTGTTGCACTCTTTGTAATAGTCCAACCCTGGCCCCGTCCACGTTTATCTTAATAAAGACAACAAACAGGAGGATTTCATGGGAAGTAAACAGTATGTGGTAGGTCTTGCCCTTGGTTTATTTGTAGGTGTCTCTCTGCTCGTCTCTCCTTCGGCCTTTGCCAAGAAGCGGGTCGTCTTCGGCGGCGGTCCTGCCGGAGGAACTTTTCAGGTTGTTGCCAACGGGATTCAGGTCTTTAAACCCCTGAAGCAGGTTCCCGGGTTTAAGGTCCAGGCCCAGTCTTCTGCGGGGTCAGTTGAAAATCTTCGGAAAACCAATGCCGGCAGACAGCAGATGAGTGTGGTTTATTCGGGCCATGTGTGGCTGGGGCGTAACGGAAAGATGAAGAATGACCTGCGGAAGTATACGGACGTTCTGGCCGTATCCTACCTCTATGGGGCGCCTGCCCAGCTGGTAACCCGGAAGGGGTCGGGCATCACCAGCGTCAGCGACCTTGCGGGCAAGAAAGTGGGCGTGGGCAATGCCGGGTCCGGCGCCTTTGCCAATTGTGAGCTCTTTTTCAGTTACATGGGGGTGTGGGACAAGGTCGAGAGAAACGCCATGGGCTACAACGATGCCGCCCAGGCCTTTGGTAACAATCAGCTGGATGCCTTCTGGCTCTTTACCGCCTTTCCCAGCGGTGCTGTCATCATGGCCGCCCAGACCAACGACATCGAGCTTGTGAACCTGCATCAAGACGCCGTGGACAGTGGATTCTACAAACAATACCCCTATTTTGCGAAACTCACCATTCCCGCCAACACCTACAAGGGGGTGACCCAGGATATTCCCTCGTTCCAGGATTCCACCCTCTGGGTTGCCAACGCAAAAGTTCCGGCTGACACGGTATATAAAATGCTCTCTCTCATTTACTCCGACGAGGGGCTCAAGCACATGCGCGGCCAGAAAAAAACTTTCAAGGAGATGAGCGTTTCAACCGGCACCAATGGAATCGTGACTCCCTTTCACCCAGGTGCAGAACGGTTCTGGAAGGAGAAGGGCGTGCTGAAATAGGTCTTTCCCAATTGTTGCTGACGAACCATGCAGGGTGGACGGGTTCCACCCTGCACTGGGCTGAAGAATTATTTGATATCAACAGTCTCAATCCAATATAGGCAGGTCAACCGTGTATGAAAAATTAAACAGGTTCGAACAGATACTCTTTGATGTATGTTCGGTGATTCTTGTTCTTTTTTACTCCTATGCCGCAGTGATTCAGCCCATGGCAACCCAGTACCACCGGGGAGTGTACGTCATCATCACCTATCTTCTCGTGTTCCTGCTCTACCGGTCCAAGTCCACCATCATGCGGGTGGTGGACTATTGTCTCATGGTGCTCTCGGTGGGCTCCATCGGCTACTGGATCTTCAATTTTGAGACGATTAATTACCGTACAGGGGCCGAGACACGCCTTGACATGGTGGTCGCCATTGTGGGTGTTCTCATCGGCATCGAGCTTGCCAGAAGGGTGGTGGGAAACATCTTTGTCATCATCGGGGTGGTCATGCTCCTTTACGGGGTGTTCGGCTACATGGCGCCGGATCTCGTTTCCCATGCCGGGGCGCCGTTCCCCGAACTTTGCATCAGTATTTTCTACAAGAGCGACGGGGTGTTCGGCATCATGGCCAACGTGCTTGCCACCTACGTGATCCTCTTTGTTCTTTTTGGCGCGTTCCTTGAAAAATGCGGGGCCCAGAAGTTCTTCATCGACTTTCCCCTGGCTGCTGTGGGCCATAAGATCGGCGGGCCCGCCAAGGTCTCTGTCATCGCATCCGGGCTCATGGGCTCCATCTCGGGAAGCGCAATTGCCAACACCGTTTCAACCGGAATGTTCACCATTCCCATGATGAAAAAGGCGGGGTTTAAGCCCCATGTGGCAGGAGGCATCGAGCCTGCCGCCTCCATCGGCGGAATGTTCATGCCCCCCATCATGGGGGCTGGCGGTTTTATCATGGCCGAACTCACGGGACTCCCCTACTCGAGGATCATGCTGGTGGCTATTTTTCCGGCGCTCATGTATTTTTTCAGCGTGTTTGTCATGGTGCATTATGAGGCCAAGAAGCACAACATCGTGGGTGAAAGATCGGAACACTCGGCCATGGAGATCCTGAAACGGGAGTGGTTTTATACCATCCCACTCATCGTGATCACCATCTTCATGCTTACCGGGTATTCGCCGGCCTACTCGGCCATCCTCGGCCTTGTCAGTTGCCTTGTGATCTCGTGGGTCAGAAAGGATACCCGGATCGGTCCCCGGAAGTTTGTCCAGGCGTCCAGGGATGGGGCAATGAACAGCCTCAAGATCGGTGCCACCGTGGGCATCATCGGTATCATCATCGGGGTTCTGACCTTTTCCGGGCTGGTGCTGACCTTTGCCGACATCATGATCGAGCTTGCCGGAGGATCGCTTCTCCTGACCATCGCTCTCATTGCCGTTGCCTCTCTTGTACTCGGCATGGGAGTTCCTGTCACAGCGGCCTATCTGATCACCGCGGTGGTGGCGGTGCCGGCACTTACCCACCTGGGGGTGAACCAGCTTGCCGCCCACATGATCGTCTACTGGCTTTCCCAGGATTCCAACATCACGCCGCCGGTGTGCATTGCCGCCTTTGCCGGGGCAACCATTGCAAAGGCCAACATGTGGAAAACAGCCTTTACCTCGTTCAAGTTTGCCAAGTTTCTCTACCTTGGTCCGCTGCTGTTCGCCTATGTGCCGGGGTTCTCCCTGGACGGATCTTCCATGGACATTGCCAAAGCGTTTGTTTACATTCTGTTCGGCACCTGGGCCTATTCATGGTTCTTGAGCGGCATCTGGGTCGGTTCGTTAAAACGGGTGTTCAGCAGGGGCGGCAATGGGAAATAGAATAGAAAAGGGGGAGCCATGAAATTACCGGAGGTCACCATAGGCAATATCTTGTATGCCACTGATTTATCGGAGAATGCAAGATACGCCTTTGCCTATGCCGTAAGTCTTGCAGAACGATATGGGGCGAGAATCACCATCCTTCATGTGATCCAGGAGATGCCAGATCTGCTGGAGCGAAATGTCCTGGGCCATGTTGCCAGGGAAAAGTGGGAAGAGATCAAGGCCAGGAATATTCAGGAGACCCGGAGTTCCCTGATCGGAAAGAGACGGGACAATGTTTTGATCCGGGAGGTGCTGACCCAGTTTACCAAGGATGTGAAAAGGGATTCTGCCGGGAAAACCGAGTTCAGCGATGAGATCGTTATTGACCGGGGAAACCCTGTGAAGCAGATTCTAAAGCAGGCGGAACTGCGGCAGTGCGATATGATCGTCATGGGCAGCCATGGGGAGACGTCCCTTGCCGACGTGATGATGGGAAGCATTACCCGGCGGGTCCTTAGGAAGGCTGAAAAGCCGGTCCTTGTGGTGCGCCTGCCCGGAACCGATTAATAAAACGGGGTCAGGCTTAGCTTATTGGTGTAATCCTTGTTTCTTTAAGTTTGGTTGCAATAAGCTAAGCCTGACCCCTAAATCCCTTGAAGCACCAAGGACCCTTTAAATCGTTGCGTTCAAGGGAACTGTTGATCGTGGCCAGGAAATGATCCCTTGGGATCTCCACGGCTCCCATGGAGAGGAGGTGGTCGCTTGTCACCTGGCAGTCGATGAGGTCGAAATCGAGTTCAACCAGATGGTGGTTCAGGGCAGCCAGGGCAGTCTTGGAGGCATCGCTGACCTTTGTGAACATGGATTCGCCGAAAAAACAGCCGCCAAGGGATAGTCCGTAGAGCCCGCCGGCAAGCTCTCCATCCTTCCACACCTCAACCGAGTGGGCATACCCGCTTTTATGGAGTTCGGTATAGGCGCGGATCATCTCCTCAACCAGCCAGGTGTCTTCGCCCTGGGCGGTCCGTAAGCCGGCACAGTTGTGAATTACCTGGTCAAAGGCCTGGTCCATGGTGATGGTGAAAACATTGTGCCTGATCTTTTTTCGAAGGCTCCTGGAGATCCTCAGCTCTCCGGGGTAGAGAACCAGCCTCGGGTCCGGAGACCACCAGAGCAGGGGCTCATTTTTTGAGTACCAGGGAAAAATACCGCTTCGGTAGGCAAGGATCAGACGATCAATTGAGAGGTCTCCTCCGATACAGAGGAGACCATCAAATCTTGCAAGCCTGGGGTTGGGAAATTCCAGTCGTTCAGAGAGTCTGAAAACAGGCATTCACTGCTTAAAGCTAAAAGTTATGGCATCGTTTCTAAGGCCAAGGACCGCTTTGCCGCCCTTTTCCAGGGAGCCGAACAGGATCTCGTCGGTGAGTTTGTCCTTGATTTCGGTCTGGATAACCCGGTCCAGGGGGCGGGCGCCGAACTTGGGATCATATCCCTTTTGGGCAAGCCATGCCCTCACCTTGGGTGAGTACTGGACGGTGATGTGCCTCGGTTTCAACAGCTCCCGAAGCTCCTTCATGTTTTTGTCCACGATCAGTTCCATGACTTCATGGGAGAGGGAGTGGAACTGAACCACCGCGTCGAGGCGGTTTCTGAATTCAGGGCTGAAGGTCTTTTTCACGGCCCTGGAACCCTTGGACTCAACATCTTCGAGCTGGTCTCCGAAACCGATCTTGTTGGAGCTCATCTCCCTTGCCCCGGCATTGGAGGTCATGATGATGATGACGTTTCTGAAATCCGCCGATTTTCCGTTGTTGTCCGTCAATGTGGCGTAATCCATCACCTGGAGCAGGATGTTGAACAGGTCCGGATGGGCCTTTTCAATCTCATCCAGCAGCAGCACGCTGTGGGGATGTTTTCTGATGCTGTCGGTGAGGATGCCTCCCTGGTCAAAGCCCACATAGCCGGGAGGTGCTCCAATGAGCCTTGATACGGCATGCTTCTCCATGTACTCGCTCATGTCAAACCGCAGGAACTCGATACCCATGTTGGCTGCCAGCTGCTTTGCCACCTCGGTTTTTCCCACGCCGGTGGGGCCGGTGAAGAGAAAGGAACCAATGGGTCTGCCAGGAGAGGAAAGGCCTGCTCTGGAGCGTTTGATGGAGGTTGCAAGGGTCGTTATGGCATGGTCCTGGCCAAAGATGACATGTTCAAGCTTTGAGTGAAGGTTTTCAAGATTGGTTTTGTCCGATGCCGTCACGTTCTGGGCCGGAATCTTCGCCATCTTTGCAACGGTTTTTTCGATGTCCAGGGGGTGGATATTTTTTCGCCTTGCAGATCCGGAAAGCCGTATGACCGAACCTGTCTCATCCATGACATCAATGGCCTTGTCAGGAAGGAACCGGTCGTTGATATGCTTTGCGGAAAGCCTGGCGCACGCTTCCAGCGCCTCGTCCGTGTAGAACAGGTTGTGGTGCTCCTCGTAGCAGCCTTTGAGCCCCTTGAGGATCTCCACTGTCTCCTCCACCGTGGGCTCGGGCACCTGGATCTTTTCAAATCTGCGGGAGAGGGCACGATCCTTTTCAAAGAAGTTTTTATACTCCTCATAGGTGGTGGATCCGATGCACCGCAAGGCGCCAGAGGAGAGGGCGGGTTTCAGGATGTTGGAGGCGTCCATGGAACCGCTGCTGGTGGCGCCGGCCCCGACCACCGTATGAATCTCGTCGATGACCAGCAGGGCGTTCTCCTTTTCCTCAAGGGCGGCGATCACATCCTTGAGCCGCTGCTCAAAGTCTCCCCTGTACTTGGTCCCTGCAAGCAAGGCCCCCATGTCCAGGGAATACATCTCACAATCTTCCAGGAACTCTGGAACTTCCTTATTAAATGCCTTGAGTGCGATTCCTTCGGCAATGGCGGTTTTGCCAACCCCTGGATCTCCCACAAACACCGGATTGTTTTTCCGGCGCCGGCACAGCACCTGCATGGCTCTTTCGGTTTCGTTCTTTCTGCCGATGAGGGGATCGATTTTTTTCGACTCGGCCTTGCCCAACAGATCGGTTGTAAAGAGGGCGAGGGGGTCTGGTTTGCCGGATTTTTTCGGCTGCTTGCTCGGTTTTGGAAATCCCTGCTCCGGCTTGCCGGCTGGAGGCGTCGGTGCCTCGGTGCCGTGGGATATGTAATTTAAAACGTCAAGCCTGGTGATGCCTTCGGCCTCAAGGTAGTAGGCCGCATGGGAGTCTTTTTCCTGGAAGATGGAGGCGATGATGTCCCCGAGGTTAACCTCGCTCTTTTCTGCGGACCGGGCCTGGTTGATGGCCCTCTGGATCATTCTCTGGAACCCGATGGTCTGCTGGAGGACATACTCTTCCCCCTCGTCCATGACGGTCATCTTCTCTTTGAAAAAAGTGTCGAGGTTCTTCTTTATGGGTTCAGGGTCTCCGCCACATTTTTTAACTGTTTCGGAGCCTGTTTCATGGTTCAGGATTGCATAGAGAACGTGTTCGACACAGACGTACTCGTGCCGTCTTTTTTTGGCCTCCCTTACTGCAGCTCCCAGAGTTGCACTCAGTTCCTTGCTTATCATGACTACTCCTTCTCCATAGTGCTTTTTAGCGGGAATCCCTGCTCTCTTGCCAGGTTATGCACGGTATTCACTTTTGTTTCGGCGATCTCCCGGGTGTAAGAACCGCAAATACCCTTACCCTGCCTATGTACATTAAGCATTATTATGGATGCTTTTTCAAGTGATTTTCCAAAAACCTTTATGAGGATCTCCACGACAAATTCCATGGTGGTGTAGTCGTCATTGTGGAGGATCACCCTGAACATGGGGGGATGTCCTTCCTTCTGGTCAACCCCCGATGCGATCTCTTCCTTGATTGCCGGATCTTTGGTGCCCATGCTAGTCTAAACTCCGCAACATTTCTTATGCTTTCTGCCGCTGCCGCAGGGGCAGGGGTCGTTTCTTCCAACCTTTGCCTCGGCCCGTTTCACCGGTTGCTTTGTTGCTGAATCGTCGGAATGGGAAAAGACCAGGTTCTCCTGCTTGGGTTGCTGCACGGGTTCAACCGCGTTGTTGATGGCGATCTGGACCCTGAAAAAGATACCAAGGGTTTCCTCCTTGATACGTTCCACAAGCCCCTCAAACATTTCGTAGCCCTCTTTCTTATAAATGATAAGGGGGTTCTGCTGGGCATATCCCCGAAGGCCGATCCCCTCTTTGAGGTGATCCATGTTGAGCAGGTGATCCTTCCACAGGGAGTCCACGGTCTGGAGCATGATGTAGCTCTCAAGCCGGCGGGTGTCGTCGGGCCCGAGAATGGCTTCCTTTGCTTTGTAGGCCTGTTTTGCAGCGTCTTCGATGATCTGGCCCAGAGCTTCGGAGGTCTGATGGTCTTCATTCAGGGAGGTGAAATCCATGTCGATGTTGAACTGCTTCTTGATCGCTTCTGAGAGGCCTGCAAGATCCCACTCCATGACGTGGAGCTTCTCCTGGGCAATCTGGCCGTGAATCTGCCATGCCCGGTCCTCAACCATTTGCAGGAAGAGATCGGAAAGATCCTTGTCCGTGAGAATCTGGCGTCTCTGGCGGTAGATCACCTCCCGCTGCTGGTTCATGACATCGTCGTATTCTATGAGCTGTTTTCGGATCTCAAAGTTGTGACCTTCCACCTTGGACTGGGCATTTTCAATGGCCCGGCTGATGAGTCCGTGCTCTATGGGTTCGCCTTCGTCGATACCGAGTTTGTTCATGATGGCCGTGATTCGGTCTCCGCCGAAGATTCTCAACAGGTCATCCTCCAGGGAGAGGTAGAACCGTGAAGAGCCGGGATCCCCCTGGCGGCCGGAACGGCCCCTGAGCTGGTTGTCAATTCGTCTCGATTCGTGGCGGCTGGTCCCGAGAATGTGAAGTCCCCCGAGCTCCTTGACCCCCTCGCCCAGAACGATATCGGTTCCACGGCCCGCCATGTTGGTGGATATGGTGACGGCTCCGTGCTGTCCTGCGTTGGCAACGATCTCAGCTTCCGCCTCATGGTGCTTTGCATTGAGTACGGTGTGCTTGATGCCCCGTTTCTTGAGTTGCTTACTCAGATCCTCGGAAACATCGATGGAGATGGTGCCCACAAGAACCGGCTGCCCTTTTTTGTGGAGGGCGATGATCTCCTGGGTGGCGGCCTGGTACTTCTCCTTCTGGGTCTTGTAGATCAGGTCGGGAAGGTCTTTCCGGATCATGGCCCTGTGGGTCGGGATCACCAGGACATTCAGTTCGTAGATCTTCTGGAACTCCGCTGCCTCTGTTTCGGCCGTACCGGTCATGCCGGACAGCTTGTCGTACATCCTGAAAAAGTTCTGAAAGGTAATGGAGGCAAGGGTCTGGTTTTCGTTGGCAATCTTGACCCCCTCCTTTGCTTCCAGTGCCTGGTGGAGCCCTTCGCTGTAACGCCGCCCCGCCATGAGGCGGCCGGTGAACTCGTCCACAATTACCACCTCGTCGTCCTTGACAATGTAGTCCACGTCCCGCTTGAAAAGGGTGTGGGCCTTGAGGGCCTGGTTTAGGTGGTGGAGGCTCTCGATGTTAGAGGGATCGTAGAGGTTTTCCACATTGAGAAGCTTTTCTCCCAGGGCCACACCCTCTTCGGTGAGGGTGGAACTTTTTGCCTTTTCGTCCACCGCGTAGTGGATATCTGCTTTAAAGGCCGGGATGATGGCGTCTGTCTGGGTATAGAGGGCTGTGGATTTTTCCGTTGGTCCGGAGATGATCAGCGGTGTCCTTGCTTCGTCGATGAGGATACTGTCCACCTCATCCACAATGGCAAAGTTGAGTTCAGCCTGGGCAAGGGAGTCGCTGTCGAACTTCATGTTGTCACGGAGATAGTCGAACCCGAACTCGTTGTTGGTTCCGTAGGTGATGTCGGAACGGTAGGCCTCTTTCCTCTCCTGGTCGTTCATGTCGTGAACAATGATGCCAACGGTGAGGCCGAGAAAATTGTAGATGGCGCTCATCCATTCCGCATCACGTTTTGCGAGATAGTCGTTGACGGTGACGATGTGGACGCCTTTTCCGGACAGGGCGTTGAGATAGGCGGGGAGGGTCGCAGCCAGGGTTTTTCCCTCGCCGGTTTTCATCTCGGCAATCACGCCCTGGTGCAGGGCAATGCCGCCGATGAGCTGGGCGTCAAAATGGCGCATCTTCAATGTGCGCCAGGACGCTTCCCTTACCAGGGCATAGGCTTCGGGAAGAAGGTCGTCCAGGGTTTCATCTTTGGCAAGCCTTTGCTTGAAGCTCTGGGTGGTCTCAGTCAGTTCCTGATCCGTGTATTTTTGAAATTGCGGTTCAAAAGCGTTGATTGCGTCTACCAGGGGCTGGATTCGTTTGACGGCCCTGTCGTTGCTGGAGCCGAATATTTTCGTAAGTAAGTTGAGTACCATATGGATGATTTGCCTTCAATATAGAGTTAGTTGGTTATGTCCAATAAACATATAAGCACTATTTGAAAAAAATAAAATTTTTTTTTAGGAAAGGTGTTCAGCGGGGGGATATGCCGGTATGGATGGCACATCCCGGGGGCAGGGGAATTAAGCCCGCTCCAGGCGGGTTTGGTTAATGCTGGGGCCCAAAGGCCCCGGGTCTCAGTTAAGAATGTATTTTTCAGGATTGACCGGGGTTCCGTTTATCCTTACTTCATAGTGAACATGGGGTCCTGTGCTCCTGCCCGTATTCCCCATGAGACCGATGACATCACCCCGCTTCACTCTTGCGCCTTTCTTTACAAGGATCTTGTCCAGGTGTCCGAATTTTGTGACCGTTCCATGGCCGTGATCAATCTTCACCATTTTGCCGATCAGCATCTTCTCAGCGGCATAGGAGACCAGCCCGTCTGCCGTGGCAATGATCTTCTTTCCTTTTCTGTTTGCAATGTCAAGGCCCGAGTGGAACTCTTTTCGTCCTGTAAACGGGGATGACCGATATCCGAATTTTGAGGTGACCCACCCCTTGACCGGCCGGATGGAGGGGGTCGATGCAAGGAGATTACGTTTTTTATTGAGAAATTTCAGCAGCTCTTCAAAATCCGCTTTCTGCTTCTGGGTTGCAACCGTGATCTGGCTTGTCTGCTGGTGCATCTCCCGGATGAGGCTGTTATGCCTTTGGGTAAGGGGGATGTCAGGATCGATATCGTCCCGGGAGATGCCGCCGACACCGAAAAAACCGATGGAGTCGCTGTTCTTTTTGATGTCGGCAATGATTCTGACCTTCTCTTCAAAACCTGACAGGGTGGTGACGCTGTCTTTTAGCTGGTTGATTTCGCCGGCCAGGGTCTGGAGCTGGGAGCGCTGGACCTTGATTTCGTTATGCTGGCTCTCTATCTTTTCTGAGAGAAGGGTGTTGTTAAAGGAGGCTTTTTTCAGCCTGTAGTAGTCGTAGCCTGTGTAGGCAAGACCTGCGGCAGCCATAAGGGTAAGGGTCACAAGGGAGTGTATCAGGGTTCTGGAGAGGGCGAATTCTCGTATGTCGGAGGCCGATCCCGTGTGAAACCATATTTTTATTTGTTTTTTCATGAGTGCCTTTTTCTTAAATGAAATAAAGACCCCTGTCAAGGACGGTGGTCATTATTGTTACAGGGCTCCCTGGAGCAATTCAAGGCCCATGCGCTCGGCCATGCCAAACATGATGTTCATGTTTTGAACAGCCTGGCCGGCTGCACCCTTCAGGATATTATCAATGGCCGATATAAGGATGATACGGCCTGAGTCCTTGTCTAAATGGAACCCTATGTCACAGAAATTGGTGCCCCGGACATTCCTGATGTCGGGAAACTCTCCCTGGGGGAGTACCCGCACAAAGGTATCCGGGCCGTATTGGCTCAAGAGGGCTTTTCGGATCATTTCCTCTGTGGTGTTTTTGGTTACCGTTGCATAGATGGTGGTAAGCATGCCCCGGGTAAGGGGCAGCAGGTGGGGGACAAAGGTGATGGATACGGGTTCCCCGGCCCCAAGGCTCAAGACCTCCTCCATCTCCGGAACATGGCGATGGCTGCCCACCTTATATGGTTTGAATGATTCGTTGACCTCGCAGAAGTGGTTGCCAAGGGAAGGGGCACGTCCTGCACCGCTGACACCTGATTTGGAGTCTGATATGATGTCACGGGTATGCACAAGTTTCTGGCTGACCAGGGGAAGCATGGGGAGAAGAAAGCTTGTGGGGTAGCACCCCGGGTTTCCAACAATGTCCGTAGCGGCTATCTCGTCCCTGTAGAGTTCGCTTAACCCGTAGACGGACTGTTTCAACAGTGGTTTTGCAACGTGTTCCTGATAGGCCGATTCATAGGCCGCGTCATCATGAAACCGGAAGTCGGCCGAGAGATCGATGACCTTGACCTTATTTTCCACAAAACCGGGTGCATAGTTCATGGAAACCTTGTGGGGGAGGGCAAGAAAAATACAGTCAATCTTTTGACTCAGGACGTCAACATCCAGTGATTCACATGTGAGATCCACGACATTTCTCATGGAAGGAAAAATATCCTGGATGGCTCGTCCCCTGTAGGATTGAGAGGTTACGGCCGTAAGTTCAGCCCCTGGATGGCCTGTCACTAACTTGACAAGCTCCGCACCTGTATATCCTGTTGCTCCTGCAATACCGACTCTAATCATTGTTCTCTCTCATCTGTGCTGACGCGTTATAGTAAAGAATTAATCAGACTTTACCAGACAGTACTCTTCTTTTCAAGTTAAGAATTGCGTGTTTTCAGTACCTGTTGTGTGTTGGAGGTCATTTTTATATCCAATGTTCTTCTCAATAATGGCGCCTTTTCCTAATTTGGGAATCAATATGGTTATAAGCAAATTTTATGCCAGGGAATGGTGCCGAACTGTTTGCCCCTGGTCGGGCGTCAACCAATGGAGAAACTTAAAAAAAACTATTCAAAGCGCTTTGCATGGCTTATACCTTCACCTGGCGGGCGATCGATGTTGATCGCCGATTAAAAACATGAACAGGGATTTGATTATGAAGGCGGAAATTTTATCGACTGGAGATGAGATCGTTTCGGGGGGTGTGAACGACACCAATTCGACCTGGCTTGCCACAAACCTACTGGCCATGGGGATCGCGGTTGAACGTTGTGTTGTTGTGGGGGATGATCTGGACGGAATTGGCAGGGCCATTGTTGAGGCAACAGCCAGGGTCGATCTTCTGCTGGTCACCGGGGGGTTAGGGCCCACGTCCGATGATCTCACCGCCGAGGCTGCTGCACAAGCTGGTGGGGTGGACTGGGTTATGAACCCCGAAGCCCTTGGTTCCATGGAGCGTTTTTTTGAAAAACGGGGCTGGGACATGGCTGGGGTGAACCGGAAACAGGCAAAGCTTCCCAAGGGGGCCGGGGTTATTGAAAACAGTGTTGGTACGGCTCCCGGCTTTTATCTGAATATTTCCGGCTGTCACTGTTTTTTTATGCCCGGGGTGCCGTCTGAGATGAAGGTGATGGCGCCAAAAGACGTTTTTTTCCGCATTCAAAATATTTTTGATCTGCCCTGTGCCATAGCGTCCAGGAGTTTCACCGTGTTTGGCCTGCCTGAGTCCGAGGTGGGGACCAGGCTTCACGATTTTAATCTGCGTTTTCCTGGTGTCCGGCTTGGATTCAGGGTTGATTTTCCCTTGATCGAGGTCAAGCTGTCCTGTGATGATTCAAAAGGGGAGGGGGCTGAAACGGTGCTTGCCGGGGCAGGGGTCTTTGTTGAGTCGACCCTTGGCCGGCGGGTGATCTCCCGCCATGGGCTTACCATGGAACAGGAGGTGGGCAGGCTTCTGCTTGAAGCTGGTGCCACTGTTGCTGCGGCCGAAAGCTGTACCGGCGGGTTAGTGGCAAGCATGCTCACAGATGTTGCCGGAAGTTCGGGGTACTTTCTTTTTTCCGGAGTCACCTACACCAATGACGCCAAGGTCAGGATTCTCGGGGTTAAGGAATCGACCCTGGCAGGTTTCGGGGCGGTGTCCGAAGAGACCGCCAGGGAGATGGCCCAGGGGGTGAGGGGCTTGACCGGGGCCACCTACGGGGTCTCCACCTCCGGCATTGCAGGTCCTGGCGGCGGAAGTGATGACAAACCTGTGGGTACGGTGTGTATCGGGGTTGCAGGGCCTGGCTTCTCCTGGGCAAAGCGGTATGTGTTTCCCTTTGACGACCGGGGAATGAACAAGAAGATGTTTGCCGCAACTGCCCTGGAGATGCTGAGGCGAAGGCTCACTCCAGCAGAAGGCAGCCTTTGAGCCAAACGGCTGTCCGCTCGGTGAAATCTTCCTGCTGATTTTTGTTGGACATCCTGTGGTCTCCGTTTTCGTGGATGATCAGCTCCTTGGGGTGCTGGGCAAGGTCATAAAGTGTCTCGCCGTTTTCCCAGGGCACCACTTCATCCTTTGAGCCGTGGAAGATCAGGAGATTGTCCAGTTTCGCTGCCGCCCGGGTGAGGTCAAAGAGCAGGTTCTCCTCGAAAAAACTCATGGGCAGGGCTGGGCGGTTTGAGTTGCCCTCAAGGGGGATGTTTTTGATGGTCCGGCTTTCTACCGGGGTTGCGCAGACTACTGCACCACGGGGTGTCAGGCCCTGGGTTTTAAGGCGGGACCACGTCTCGATGCAGGTCGCGCCTCCGAGGCTGCTTCCGAACAAAGCGATTTTTCTGCTGGTCAGGCCGAGTTTGAGCACATGGTTTACCGCTGCCACCATGTCAGCGGCCCGTTTGTCAAGGGAGGTGTCGTGTTGGAAATTCCCGTCGCTCTCTCCGCAGCCCCGGTGATCAAACCGGAAAAAAGCAATACCCATGCCGGGCAGAAGGTCGGCAAGCAGTGTCTGCTTGGCCGATTCTTTGGTGCCTTCGAGTCCGTGGGAACCGATCACCAGCGGTGGGTTGGGGGTGGCAGGAAGGTGAAGGATGCCGTGGATGGTCAGGGCATCACAGACAAATGCTATTTTCTTTGATAGTATATTCATACTTGTGCTTATGCCATAGGGGCTGTATAATCTCAAGTTCATTTTTTGGCAGACGCAAATAGAACCAGACAGTGGATGTTTATATCCCCTATGAATGATAAAAAGAGCCCCCATGGGCCAAGGTGTTTATGAAGATACAAAAGAGAAAGGCTGTGGAACTTGAGATCATCGATCTTGCCTTTGGCGGCAAGGGACTTGCTAAGCCGGACGGCTACCCCGTGTTCGTTGACCGGGCGCTTCCCGGAGACAAGGTCCTTGTCAAGATTACGAAAAAGAAGAAGAGCTTTGCCGAAGGAAAGCTTATCTCCATTATCGAACCCTCTTCCCAGAGGCAGGAGACCCCGTGCAGCTATGCCGGGTACTGCGGCGGATGCCGGTGGCAGGCCCTTCCCTATGAGACCCAGCTTAAATATAAGACCCGGCATGTTCAGGAGTCCCTGGAGCATATCGGTCTATTGAAGGGTGTCACGGTTCATCCTGTTATTCCCTCCCAGAAAACCTTTGGGTTCAGAAACAAGATGGAGTTCTCCTGCAGCGACAGCCGCTGGCTTCTGCCGGAAGAGCTTAGCAATCCCGACATCAAAAAGGATTTCGGCCTGGGTCTCCATGTGCCCGGAACCTTTGACCGGGTCATCGATCTTGACCAGTGCCTGATACAGCCGGAAATCGGTAACAGGATTCTTAACGAGGTGCGTAACTACATCAAGGAGTCCGGGGTGCCGGCCTACGGCCTTCGTTCCCATGAGGGGTTCTGGCGGTTTCTCATGCTTCGGAGCTCCACCGCCTTCAACACCTGGATGGTCAACATCGTCACCAAAGAGGAGAACGATGACCTGCTCATCCCCCTGGCCGAGCACCTGCAAAAGACCTTCCCGGAGATCGCCTCGGTGGTGAACAATGTCACGGCCAGAAAGGCGGGCATTGCAACTGGTGAGTATGAAAAGCTTCTTGCCGGGGAGCGCTGTATCAAGGAGCGCCTGGGCAGGTTCACCTTTGAGATTTCGGCCAACAGTTTTTTCCAGACCAACACCACCGGTGCCGAACAGCTCTATACCCTGGTTTCCCAATACGCAGGTCTCACCGGAAACGAGACCGTGGTCGATCTCTATTCGGGCACGGGAACCATTCCCATCTGGCTTTCGGACACGGCAAAACGTGTTGTGGGCATCGAGATTGTGGAGAGTGCCGTCGAAGATGCCAAGCGAAACGCGGCCCTGAACGGCATTGACAACTGCGACTTCTTTGTCGGGGACATCAAGGATGTACTCCCCAAGATAGACGCCTCCTGTGACGTCATGATCATCGATCCGCCAAGGGCCGGGATGCACAAGGATGTTGTGGAGCAGGTCATTGCCCTGGCTCCCAAGAAGATTGTTTATGTCTCCTGCAACCCTGCAACCCTTGCACGGGATCTCGGCATGCTCAACGCAAGTTATAAGGCGCTGGAGGTACAGCCGGTTGATATGTTCCCCCACACCTTCCACATCGAATCCGTAGCCCTTCTTGAGGCGCGTTAAATGCCTGTAATACAGCCAGGCCGGAGGAACCTATGATTCCATGGAAACAGCTCGGGAGTGCGCTTACCCCGGAGGACGGAAACCCGGTGGGGCTATTTTGCCGGGGCAGTGAATTTTCCATCCGCGTCAGCGGCCAGGAGCTCATGAACAGCCGCATGTCAGGGTCTGAAAAGCAGCTTGCCAGGCTTGCCTGTGAAGCCCTGGGCCCCAACCTTAAGCCCCGGGTGCTCATTGGCGGTCTTGGCATGGGCTTTACCCTTGCCGCAGCCCTTGAGGCGCTCCCCCAGAGTGCCGGGGTGGTGGTGGCTGAACTTTTGCCTGAGCTGGTCCTCTGGAACCGTGACCATCTCGCCCACCTGGCCGGTTCTCCCCTGGATGACGATCGGGTGGCGGTTGAGGTCGGGGATGTGGTTAAACTGCTTGTCCGGCCTGCCAGGACCTTTGATGCCGTTATTCTGGATGTGGATAACGGACCCGGTGCCCTGACCCAGGAGGGCAACGCCTGGATCTATACAACCCAGGGGCTTCGGGCCATTCGCAAGTGCCTTGCACCGAAAGGTGTCCTGGGTGTGTGGTCGGCCATAGACAGCCCCCCCTTTACCCGTCGTCTTAAGGAGTGCGGGTTTTATCCTGAGGTTCACCGGGTCCGGGCAAGGGAAACCGGCAAGGGCGCCCGCCACACCCTGTGGATTGCCACCAGGAGGTAAGTAACGGGGGCGGACGGATCTTATGTCTGCCCCCTCGTAAAGATTGATGCGCATTGCAATACGCACAAGAAGTTAGGTTTGATCCTCAAGGAAATCTCAAGAAAAGATCCCCCCTGACAAAAAGCAAAAGTCAATAAGCTAGGCCTGACCCCAATGGATTGGTATCTATTTTGCAATTGCCGTTTCTGTGGGCAGGGGGAAGCTGAAAGGGAAACGATCCCCTGGATGAAAATAAACGTTAACACGATTCAATAGACACGAATGGGAATCTATTTATGGCAAAAGTAATATTCGGATCATGGGATGGCAAGGTCATCGACAATCGAAACCGGCAGATCTTTGAAATAGAGGAACACCCGGAGTTCAGCGACTTTGATGAGTTTAACGCTGGAAACCCCATCAAGGCTTTTTTCGGGGGACACGGCTTTTTTATTTTTGAAAAAAATGTCAACCTTCTGGATGCCCTTCTCCAGTACATGGAGCGGGTGGCAAAGGAGTCCTGCGGCAAGTGCACCCCCTGCAGGGTCGGGACCCAGATCATCAAGAGAAAGCTCCAGGCCCTGGTGGACCGTACGGGCCGCCCGGAAGACCTGGACGAGATCGAAATCATTGCAAAGCACGTGAAAGACACCTCTTTGTGCGGCCTTGGCCAGACCGCAACCGTGGCCATCCTGGAGATGCTGGGATCGTTCCGGGAGGCGCTTGTGGCGGAGCTGGCTACCCCCGCCCCCCTGGCACAGCACTGTCGAACCTATCTGTCCGCCCCCTGCATCGAGGCCTGTCCCTCAAAGGTGGATGTTCCCAAATATATCGACTACATTAAGGACGGCAAGTTTACCCACTCCCTGGGGGTGATCCTCCAGAAATATCCCATGGCAGCCACCTGTGGCCGGGTCTGTGTCCGGTTCTGCGAGATGGCCTGCCGGCGGACCCAGGTGGACGAAGCCGTTGGAATCAAGGTGCTCAAGCGCTTTGTGGCCGACCACGAACAAGGGGTGATCAATGAGTGGTTTTCGACCTACAAACCCGCTGAACCCAAGGATAAGAATCTCAAGATCGCCGTGGTGGGCACGGGGCCGGCCGGCATTGCCGCAGCCTACCACCTGCTGCTCAAGGGGTACAGGGTGGATATCTTTGAGTCCAAGCCTGTTCCCGGGGGCATGGCAGCCACGGGCATTCCCGAGTACAGGCTTCCAAAGGAGGTGCTTGGCAAGGAGATCTCCATCATCGAAACCCTGGGGGGCCGGATTCTATACAACCAGAAGCTTGGCCGGGATTTGGTCCTGAACGATCTTGTGGAGAAGGGATACAATGCAGTGTTCCTGGGAATCGGAGCCCACAAGGGCAAGATGATGCGGGTGGCCGAGGAAGATCCGGAAATCGAGGGGTACGACTTTGGGGTTGATTTCTTGCTTCGCATCAACCACGACTACATCGACCGGGGCATGCCCATGGAACTTGGGGAAAAAATGGTGGTTGTGGGCGGTGGCAACGTGGCCATGGACTGTGCCAGGTCTGCCCTCCGGATGAACGTCAAGGAGGTTCACCTTGTATATAGAAGAAGCCAGAAGGAGATGCCCGCCGACCATGAAGAGATCGAGGCGGCCATGAAAGAGGGGGTGATCTTTCATTTTCTGACCAATCCCACCCGGATCCTGGTTGCGGACGGGAAGGTGCGTGGGGTCGAGCTCAACAAGATGGCCCTGGGCGAACCGGACGAGGGCGGAAGGTGCAGCGTCACTCCCATTGCGGAAAGTGAATTTGTGCTTGAGGCCGACCACGTCATCCCTGCCATCGGCCAGCAGGTGGAACTCGGGTTTGTGGATCCCAAGGATGGGGTGGAACTCGAATCCTGGGGCACGATAAAAGTCAATCCCTCCTCTTTGATGACCACAAGGAATGGCGTGTTTGCCGGGGGCGACTGCGTGACTGGGCCTGCCACCCTGGTTCAGGCCATGGCCCAGGGGGAGAAGGCGGCCCAAAGCATCGATGACTACCTGACCCTGGGGCGTGTACGGTTTCAGCCACGGGATCGGATGTCCCAGCTTGTGGCCGATGTCCAGCCCATGATCTCCACGGGCATCTCTATACCGGTAAAACATGAATACAGGGTAAAGATAAAGGAGCTTGATCCAATGATTCGAAAAGAGCTCTTTGAAGAGGTTGAAAAACCCATTTCCGTTGACGAAGCATACGCTGAAGCCCAGCGATGCATGCGCTGTTACCGTGTTTATTCCGTAATCACCGAGCAATAGGGAGGCCTTAAGAATGATAGCAACCATTAATGGTAAAGATGTAGAATTTTGTGAAAACCAGACAGTGCTCGATGTTGCCAAGGCAAACGGCCACTTCATTCCCACCCTGTGCGAGATGGCCGACCTTGACCATGCCCCGGGCACCTGCCGGGTCTGCCTGGTGGATATAAAACGGAAGGACGATTCCGAACACCACATTGTCACCTCCTGCACCACCCCCATGGAGGAGGGCATGGCCGTCCTTACCCGGACACCCAAGGTGAGAGAGATGCAGCGTCTCCAGGTGGAACTGCTCCTTGCCGATCACAACCAGGACTGCGCCTCCTGTGTTCGCCACGGAAACTGCGAACTCCAGGATGTGGCCCAGTTTGTGGGACTTCAGCAGACCCGTTACACCTATCCCGAGTTTTACCAGCGCCGCAGCCGGGATGACTCCTCTCCCGCCATTTTCAGGGACATGAGCAAGTGTATCCGCTGTTTCCGCTGTGTCAAGGTGTGCCGGGATATCCAGGGCATCGACGCCCTGGTGATCACGGAAAAGGGGCTTGAGACCGAGATCAGCGTCCGGGACAACCTGCCCTTGAACCAATCGGGCTGTGTGTCCTGTGGCCAGTGTATTCTGGTTTGTCCGGTTGGGGCCCTGGCCGGTAAAAACAATACCGAAGAGGCCCTGGATATGCTGTACGACCCTGAACTTGTCACCGTGGTGCAGTTTGCCCCGGCCGTGAGAACGGCCATTGGTGAGGAGTTCAACATGGCCAAGGGTGAAAACGTTGAGGGCAGGATGATCACGGCCCTGAAACAGCTTGGGGCCGACGTGGTCCTGGATACCAATTTTGCCGCCGACCTTGTCATTATGGAGGAGGGGACGGAGCTGCTGGACCGCATCCGAAACAAGGGTGTTCTTCCCATGTTTACCTCTTGCTGTCCCGGCTGGGTGACCTTTGTGGAGAAGAACTATCCTGAGATGAACCCCCATATCTCCACCACCCGCTCTCCCCAGCAGTGCCTGGGTTCCATGGCCAAGACCTATCTTGCCCAAAAGATGGACATCAATCCCGATAAGATCCGGGTGATCTCCATCATGCCCTGCACAGCCAAGAAGGAAGAGGCTAAACGGCCCGAATTTGAGAACGAGGGGCGCCGGGACGTGGATGTGGTGCTCTCCACCCGGGGATTTGCACGGATCATGAAACGGGAGGGCATCGATCTTGCCGGTCTTGAGGATTCCAAGTTTGACAATCCGTGGATGGCTGAATATTCCGGGGCGGCTGTGATCTTTGGAAACACCGGCGGTGTCATGGAGGCAGCCGTCAGAACCGTTCACAAGGTGGTTACCGGCAATGAGCTTGAACAGGTTGAGTATACCGATCTCAGGGGGGAAGCGCTTCGAAGGGAGGCGACTGTTGATCTTGGCCCGGGTATCGGACCTGTCAAGCTTGCGGTTGTGCACACCCTTAAGGAGGCCCGCCGGCTCATGGAGGAAGTTAAGACAGGCGAGAGTCCCTATGGGTTTGTGGAGGTGATGGCATGCCCGGGGGGATGCGCCGGGGGCGGTGGCCAGCCAAGAAGCAAGCACTCCTACCAGGGCACACGCCGGGAGCGGAAACAGGGGATGTATACCATCGATCAGAACCGTTCCATCCGCCAGTCCCACAACAATCCCATGATTGCAAAAATCTACGAGGATTTTCTGGAAAAGCCCCTGGGGGAGAAGAGCCATCACCTGCTCCATACCACCTACAGGGACAGGAAACAAACGGTCAGCCACACCATGGACGAGATATGGAAGGAGATCGAAGATCGCTCCTGATAAGTCCATAATTCTTGTCTTTCTCTTTTGCTTTGCCCTTGCCCTGGTCGTGCCGGGCAGGGCAGCGGGGGAACCGGGCCGGGACATTGTTGTCCTGGCCCCGGCAACGCCGGCCTCCATCCCGTTGATCCTGGCCGTGGATAATCTGCCCGGGGTGGGGTTGAAAATATTTCACAACCACTCCCAGGCCCATTCTCTCTTTTTGAGAAACAAGGCACAATTTCTGACAACCGGGATCAGCGTTGGCGTCCGTTTTTTCCGCCAGGGGGTTCCGCTGAAGATCATCAACTCCCATGTGGCCGGCCTCAGTTCCCTGGTCTCAACAAGGCTCGTCAAAGGGTTTGGCGACCTTAAGGGAGAGAAGATCTGGCTTCCCTTTCCCGGTTCCCCCCTGGAGGAGGTCACCCGGTTCTTTGCCCGGAGTGAGGGACTTGTGTGGCAACGGGATATCCGTGTGGGCTACGCAATGTTCGACTCCTCGGTGAAAATGCTGCAACAGGGGAGGATCAGGTTTGCGGCATTGCCCGAACCCTTTGTATCCCTGGCTGAAACCCATCCCGGCCTGGTTGCCAGCCTTGACTATGCAACCCTTTGGGAACGGTATACCGGAACCGGTACCACCTGTCCCCAGGTGGGAACCTTTGTCAATGCCCAATGGGCAAAGGAAAACCGGGAACTGATCCGCAGGTTCAACCAGGCCCTTGAACAGGCCATTGAACTATGTACCAAGGATCCAGGTCGTGCGGTTCAACGGGCTGAAAAACTTCTCAGGTTTCCCGGAACTGTTTTAGCAACGTCCCTGGGGCGCACCCGGTTCAGGTTGTTGACAGACCGGGAATTGAAACAGGGCGTTTTCACCTATTATAAAACCATTGGATCGCCCCTGGATGAGACCTTTGACAACTTTTTTTAAGCCCCTGGTCAGCCCCCTGGTTTCCCTTGGCATCGTCATGGCGCTCTGGGGGACAGGGTCCCTCTTCTTTGACCCCTTTGTCCTGCCCTCTCCCATGGAAACCCTGGGCCGGGCGGACCTGTTGTGCACCCCGGAATTTTTCGGGCACCTGTCATTCACCCTGGGAAGGGTGATGACCGGATTTATCCTCTCCTTTGCCCTTGGAACCCTTGTGGGTATCATCGCCCATGTGTTGAAAATCACGGCCTGGGTGGAGGCCCTGATGATGATGCTTCAGGTGCTGCCCGGCCTCATTGTGGGTGTTCTTTTTCTTTTGATGGTCGGGGTGGGAAGCGTGGCCCCGGTGCTGCTGGTTGTCACCATGACAACGCCCCTCATCGCCATAAACACGGCAGCCGCACTGGCCAAGGCAGATCCGTTGATGGAGGGGGTGATCCGCTCGTTTAACGGCACCCGGATGGATGTGATCAGGGATCTTTACATTCCCCTGCTTGTTCCGGCCATGCGGGCCAACGCCGGCATGGGCACCACCATGGCAATGAAGGTGGCGCTGCTCGGGGAGTTCATTGCATCTGAAAACGGCCTTGGGTTTCTGATCAATGTTGCCAGGATCTATTTTAATATGCAGGAGGTGCTCTTTTATGTGGTTGTCATCCTGCTCTTTGTCCTGGTGATTCAGCTTGTGATCAGCGCTGTTTTCATGGGGTTCTTTAAAAAATATTTTTATCCGGGATAGACCGGGGGAGGCGCAGGTGCTGAGGGCAAACAGGATAACGAAAATTTTTAACCGGCAAACCATTATAGACGATTTAAGTTTCAGCGTGGAACCGGGGGAGACCGTCACCCTGATGGCACCGTCCGGATCCGGCAAAACCACATTGATCTCTGTTCTGGCCGGCATTGACCCGGATTTTTCAGGAACCGTGGAGACCGGCACCCGGCAACAAGGGGTGGTGTTCCAGGATCCCGGGCTCTTCTGGTACAAGACGGTTCAGGAGAACATTGCGTATCCCCTTGGGCTCAGGAAAATTCCCTGGTGCAGGAACATGGAGGCGCGCTGCCGTGAATGGATGGCCGTCACCGGTCTTGCCGGGTTCGAGGGCCACTATCCCCATGAAATCTCCAGGGGGATGAAACAGAAGTGCGCCATCATCAGAACCTTTCTTTGCAATCCGGATCTTGTCTTCATGGACGAGCCCTTCAGCTCCATGGATCAGGCGTCCGCCCGCCTGATCATCGACCATATCCATGCCCTTCATCCCCATATCACCCTTGTCCTTGCAAGCCACAGCCTGAACCAGGCCACCGGGTTTTCCGACAGGGTGTTCCAGGTGACACAGACGCCCATCTCCGTGTTTGAAATTACCACCCCCTGATAAATTTCCTGACACCCCGGCTAGTAAATTGAAAAAAAAGCCGACAGGTGTTGTTGCATATGGACGCCTGTATTCGAATTGATGTCTGCTTTATTTATTGAAATAAAAAATGGGCTCTGCTCATATGCGGTAAGCGGTAAAAGGAAGAACACCCGCTTGCAATTTCTGTTTATCTTCTGCTATAAACACCATACCTAAAAATAAACAGCCAACAGGGGATTTGTATTGAAACTTGTTCCAAAACAGATCGTACCCTTGACTATTTCCGGTCGTTTGCTGCTGGGCAGCCTGGTTATTCTGATGCTCATCGTGCTTTTTGCCGGCGTAGTCATGATCAATATCAACAGCTTGCGAAAAGTGAACCGGGAGATCGTTGATGTCAACAAGACCGGCATCATCATTGTCGAGCGCCTCTTGAATTCGTTTCCGGCCCTTGTCAAAGCGGGAGAAAAGTGTTTCGTCCTAGGAGATATGGATTACTATGGGCGGTTTCAAATGCTCAAGCAGACCCTTTTCTCAGATATGGACGAACTGGACCGCCTCCTCAACACCACGGAAGACCGGCAATTGCTCGGTCTCGCCAGAAGCGAATGCAACCTGTATCTTGCGGCCCTTGAAGAGCTGTCAATCCATGGTAAAAAGGCAATACAGGACCTGCCTGCCCCTCTGCCGGAGGATAAGGAGGGCTGTTGGGCGGGCACGGTTTCAGCCCTTCAGCAGATCAAGAAGCTGAACGAGGCGGCGATTACGGAAAAGACCATCCTTTTCGACAGGCGGATCAACCGGATTCCGCTGATCACCCTGGTGGTCTCCCTGGTGGTTCTTGTGGCAGGTATCTCCATCTTAACCGTTACCACCCGTTCCGTCACCCGTTCGGTTTTACTTCTCAAGGATAAAACCAAGGAGATAGCCGAGGGCCGGTTTGACAGGATCGATTCTCTCCAGGGGCCCATTGAGATACAGGACCTTGCCTATCATTTCGATCTCATGTGTCAGCGGCTGGGGGAGCTGGATGCCCTGAAGGCCGATTTTGTCAGCCACGTCTCCCATGAGCTCAGGACACCCCTTGCGGCCATTAAGGAGGCGTCGGCCATGCTCTCCAACGGGGTTTTTGCCGGGGATGGAAAAAAGCAGGATGAGTTGCACCACCTGATCCGGGACGAGTGCGACCGCCTCTTGAACTCCGTGGTAAGGATCCTCGACTACTCCAAGATGGAGGCCAGCGAAATGGAGTATACCATTGACTCGTTCTCCCTGCCCCGGGTGATTCAGAGGTCCATATTAAAGCTTGCCCCTCTTTGTGACACCCGGAACATCGATCTCGAGTTTATCCCGCCTCCCCAGGATCTTCCTTTGGTGCTCATCGACCAGGACAGGATTCTTGAAGTGATGAACAACCTGATCGGCAATGCAATAAAGTATACCCCTGGGCATGGGAAGATCACTGTCACGATTGCCCGGGAGGAAACAGAGAAGCAGGTCAGGGTTTCGGTGGCCGACAGCGGGTGCGGCATCGCTCCCGAGCACCTCACCGAGGTGTTTGAAAAATTCAAGCAGATCGATAATGGCGTGGGAACACGGATGGGCTCGGGCCTGGGGCTCTCCATCTCAAAATATATCATCAAGGCACACAGGGGAAATTTATGGGCAATAAGCGATCTTTCACAGGGAACAACCATGATCTTTACCTTGCCTGCTGTTTAGGCCTGATCTTTTTTGTGGCAGGGTGTTCTCACCGGGTGCCCGAGCCCCAGCCGGTTCCCCCGGTGAAGGGGTTTGAGATTGAGGCCTGCCGCCACGCCGGGGGGTTCCGGGAGATGATCGGCAAGGGGGCGTTTCAACAGGCCAAAAGGGAGAACAACAGGGTGAAAGAGTGCCTGGACCATCTTTCTGAAAAAGAGTCGTTGTCCCTGTCCGTATTGAAACAGGAGGCTGATATTTACGCAACCCTTCTTGACGGGATAATGGTCAGGGAGAAACAAAAACAGGTGCTGTTGCAAAAACTGGATTCCATGGAGAAAACCGCGAAACAACTTCAAAAGAGGATCAAGGACAAGGAAAAGGCTTTGGTCAGGCTTCGCGGGGTTGAAAAGGAGAACGCAAGGTTGAAACAGCAGATTAAAAGCTACAAGGCCATCGATCTCGGGCTGGACAATATAACCCCTAAACCTGGTGAAAACCTCGTAAAATAAGGCTGATCTCTTAACCGGAACATAAAGGACAGGCCATGGCTGTAAAAAAAGTGTTTCAAAAAAAGCGCGGAAACCTTCTTGTGGTGGATGATGACGAGAATTTGCTCAAGCTCATCCGGATGCGGCTTCAATCCGAGGGGTTTCGGGTGACTGCGGTGCTGAGTGGCCGGGATGCCCTGGCCAAACAGGGGACAGGGCTGTTTGACCTGGCCGTTATCGATTACCAGCTCGCTGGTGAAACCGGGGTTGAGGTGATGGAACAGCTTCAACAGAATGATCCTGAAATGGCGGTGATCATCCTCACTGCCCACGGAACCATTGCCAAGGCGGTTGAAGCCCTTCAAAAAGGCGCCTACAGCTTTCTGGAAAAACCCTATAACGATGCGGCCCTGATTCAGCAGGTCAACCATTGTCTTGAAAAGAACAAGCTTGCCAGGGAGGTGGAGGAACTCAGGGGCATGGTGTCCGATCGGTTTGCCTTTGATAACATCATCGGCAGGGATGATAAGATGGTAGAAGTACTCAAGCTTGTTTCCCAGGCCGCACTCACCGATTCCACGGTGGTTGTCCAGGGGGAGAGCGGCACCGGCAAGGAGCTCATTGCAAAAACCCTCCATGTGGCCAGTGCCAGGCGGGACGGTCCCTTTGTTGCCATCAACTGCGGCGCTATACCGGAAACCCTGTTTGAGAGCGAGCTGTTTGGCTACAGCCAGGGGGCATTTACCGGGGCTTCCAAGAGTAAAAAAGGGCTGCTGGACCAGGCCCGGGGCGGCACGTTCTTTTTTGATGAAATTTCAGAGATCCCCTTGTCGATCCAGGTCAAGCTGTTGCGGGTGCTCCAGGAAAACGAATTCTATCCCCTTGGAAGCGGCGAAAAAAAGAGTCTGGATGCAAGAATCATAGCCGCCTCAAACAGGACACTTTCCGACGAAGTGGCTTCAGGAAGCTTCAGGGAAGATCTCTACTATCGGATCCATGTGATTCCCATTACCCTTCCGCCCTTGCGGGAGCGGCGGGAGAGCATTCCCCTGCTCGCCAACCATTTTTTAAACGCGTTCAGGATGAGTATGGACAGGAATGTTCAAAGGTTCAGCGCAAAGGCCATGGAAAAGCTTGTTTACCACCCCTGGCCGGGAAACATACGTGAACTCAAGAATGTGGTGGAGTTCTGCGTTGCCACTTCTGAAAAACGGGTGATTTCAGACGACCTCATTATGCCCGATATCCAGGGGAGAACCATGGAGCTGAAACCCTTGAAAGAGGCCCGGCTCGATTTTGAACGGGATTATCTGGTTCAGCTTCTCAGGCTTACCAAGGGAAATGTCAGCAAATCGGCGAAACTTGCCGGACGTTACCGGGCCGACTTTTACGATCTGATGAAACGGTGCGGATTAACGGCCGACCAGTTCAGGGGAGATCTGTAGTTAAATCCATACAATCCAGCCAGGGATGAATCTGCCCTGCCAACCCGGGTGATCCATTCCTTTTTTCGGCGTTTTTTCTCGTTTCACCAGCCTCCGGGCCCCTCCCCCGGTTTTAGGGTGTAGGTGAAATCCTTCAATGTTAAAAAAGATCCATAAATCCAACTGATTGGAATGAAAAAAATACTGTGTGTCATGGTTGGATGTCTGGAATTCCATACAGTTCTATGGATGGGTGTTTTTCTCTTCTTTGTGTTAGGATCTCTTACAAAAACAATCGGTTACGGTGGGTTTTCTCGAATGGCAAGGATCTTGCTAACGATACGATAGAGACCGCAGGAACAGTTTTTGTTCGTAGATACTGTGGTTTAGCGAAGGAAGAACGTTGTTTTTACGAAGTATTGTTATTGGATAAAAGGGTTGGTTGTTATGAGGTGGAGACTTTTTTTTTTTACGGTTATGGCGGTTTGTGTCATCTGCCTGTGGGGGCAGGCAGGGGATTGCGGTGTTCTTAAACAACAGGGGTACAGCAGGGTTGGGGCCCCCATGGATCTTGGAAAAATCAGGATGCCATGGAGCAGGGCAAACAAGCGGTTTGGTTATGTCTACGCCGTGGAGGGCGTTACCTTTGCCAATGTCATCCCCGGCCCTCCTTCCTGGACCTGCAAGGGATATTACTCCTATGTCGGCGTTAAAGCAGGCCCCCAAACTGTTAATCCCCAGGGCGTTTCGTTTTCCAGCAAGGCGTCTCTTGTCTTTGATACCTTGGAAGATGACGCATTGCATTCACCCCACGTGCCTGTTCTTCTGGTACAGCACAATGGAGTGTTGGGCGTTATTGAGTTTATCCGCATGGATGATTACGGACTCCATTACAGGTATGGATGGATCGATCCGGATACCATAATAGGTGATCCTTCATTGCCTGACGATCCGTCAGCAATAAGGTTTGATAAGCCGGTTGTTTCTAATATCTATTCAGATATGGACTATGAAACCGTTACCGTCACCAACGGTGCGACGGTGGTTTTTAATGCAAGCTTGCGCATCAAGGGATCCATAAAAATTCTCCATGGGAACGTGGTTCTGGAACCTGGGATCCACCTGTTTGTCAAGGATGTTGACATTTCAGAGGGCTCGACCCTATCCCTTGGACGTGACACCCGGGTCACCGTCACGGGCAACTGGAGCAATTATGGTTCAGTGTCGCCGAACCAGGGAACCGTGGTCTTCAGCGGAGCAGAACCCCAGAGAATTGTTGGGCCCATCCATTTTAATTCCCTGGAAATCGATACCGATTTTCAGGTTGATGCCGGTCCCATGAGTGCCCAATCCCTCTCCATTTATTCCGGTGTCTTTGCTCCGGCGACAAATTCGCGGTTTCACCACGTCTTTATCGATACCAAAGGCGTGTTATTTCCCCAGGAGGAGGCTGTGATCCTGATCTCGGGCCACCTGGATACTGAGGGCGGTTTTGTTCACAATTACGGCACCGTCATCCTCGGCGGTTTCGGGCAGCAACATATCCATACCAATGGGGATCCGTTTTTTAATCTTTGGTTATTGGGGGGCGAAGTCATTTTTTTCAAGCCTCCGGTTATTGAAAATCCCTTTATTCTTCCTCCTTCTTAAGCCTTGGATAATACAGTCGCAGGTTTCAATAGATTTATAATATGCGCTTGCCTTTGGGTTGCGGGGTTGATAATGATTAAGAGCATATGCATTCTATTGTGCCGTAGCCCGGACGGTAAACAGCTTTTACAGGGGTGCCCATCCAATTTAAATTCAATGAAACTTGTTAAATGAGTTTCTGATTTTGATACAATTTTAGGAGGGTTTATGGATTTTTCTGAAACAAGATGTGAAGTATTTCAAGCTGACGCTCACACGAATTTATTGTCACATATGTGGATTCCCGATAATGGGATAAAGGCCATAATCATAGGGATTCACGGCGGACTTGCCCACGCAGGCGACCATGTAACCCCGGCACTTTTTTTTAAAGAACACAATATTGCCACATTTGCGCCGGATCTGAGATGGCACGGCACATTTCCCCAATACAATAAAAATGAAAAAAATTTCTTCCATATTAATTCATATGATGATTATGCAACGGACATTCACAATTACTATAAAAAGATCAGGAAAGAATATCCTGATATTCCAGTCTTTATCATGGGCCATTCCAACGGGTCACTCATCTCATTAAAATATGCCCTTTCCCTTGGGAAAAACGAAGAGATCAAAGGATTTATCCTGTCTTCTCCGTGGTTGAAAAACAGGGTTGTAATTTCGCCGGTGATGCTGTTCTTTTCAAAAATCATCGCAAAGGTTTTTCCCCGATTTGCAATTACCCCCGAATCCTTGAACGATAAACTCACCCACGACAGCGAAATTACTAAAAGACACTATGAAGATGAAAAAAAGGGTTTACGGGGTACTCAAGTGAGTGCCAAATTGGGCGCCGAGTCCCTGAAATGCCAGAACTGGGTCATCGAAAACATTCAAAATTGGACGAAATATCCTCTGATTTCAGTGATTGCAGGTCAAGACTGTATTGCAGATCCCATTATTGCAAGGGAGGTGCTTGACATGATTCCGGAAGAACTACACAACCCCTGCTTTTATAAAGATAATTTTCATGAAAATTATAATGAAATTAACCGTGATGAAATATTTACCACGATTCTCAGCTGGATGAACGAACGGATGTAATTCGTACCCGTTTAAACCTAGGATCAACCATGGCCTTGTGGTGCCAAAACTGCGAATTGCCGGGCCCATCCCTAGTCTGGGGCGTCAACCATGGGTAGCCGTATGATGAAGGTTGTGCCTTTGCCTGGAACGGATTCCACCTCAATGGTGCCTCCGTGGTCCTCTGAAATGATGAAATAGGCGATGGAGAGGCCAAGGCCGGTTCCGCTCTTTTTTGTAGAGAAAAAGGGTTCGAAAA
Source organism: Desulfobacterium sp. (assembly GCA_030145245.1). Taxonomy (GTDB): domain Bacteria; phylum Desulfobacterota; class Desulfobacteria; order Desulfobacterales; family Desulfobacteraceae; genus Desulforapulum. The sequence continues at coordinate 56,573 of JAQYWC010000071.1, read as the reverse complement.
TGCGTTTGCACACCGCCTTGTCCATGCCGGTTCCGTTGTCCGTTACCCTCAGGCAGGCCATGTTGTCCTCCAGGACAATGCCTAAATTGAACTGGCTTGCCCCCCCTTTGTCGGCCATGGCGTGGGCACCGTTTTTCAGAAGGTTCAGCATCACCTGCTGAATCTTGCTTGCCTGGCACACCACAGGGGGCATGTCCGGCTGGTAGTCGCGGATGATCTCGACTTGCCTGAAATCAAAGTTTTTCTTCAGGTCATAGTCGTTTTCTGCAAGTTTAATTGTCCGGTCCATGAGCTTTTCGAGATTTTCAGGCTTTGGCCGGCCTTCACTCTTTCTGCTGAAGCTCAGCATGTTTTCTACGATTTGGGCCGCCCGCCGACCCGCCTCCATAATCGTATCGACCATCTGGAATATTTCCCTTTTCTCCATGTAGGAGCGGAGGGTCTCAAGGGTGGTGCCGCACTCTTCTGCCACCGCAAGGTTTTTGGGCAGGTCGCCCTTCATCCTGTTTGACATGACCTGGATGTTCTGGATAATGCCGGCCAGGGGATTGTTGATTTCATGGGCCATTCCGCCGGCAAGCCCGCCCAGGGAGAGCATCTTTTCAGACTGGATCATGATCTCGTCCATTCTTGCCCTGTCTGTCACATCGTCGATCCTGACCACTGCTCCCTGGTTTCGGGTGGAGCTCAAGGGGTAGATACCAAGATCGTTCACATGTTGTTTGCCGTTCATGGTGACGGCGACCCGGTTTTTCTCAAGGGGCGTTCCTGTTTCAATGGCTTGAATTGCCTCCCGGGTAAGCCCGGTGAACCATGGAAGAAGCTCCCCGATGGGCTTTCCACTGGCATCGTCCCTCAGTCGCCTTGCGAGGGTTTCCGCAGCCCTGTTCATGTCAAGGACGTTTCCCCTGGCATCCACGCTGATCAGGGAGGAGGAGATGGCGTTGATCACATCCAGGAGATAGGCTCTGGACTCTGCAAGCTCCTCTGTTGCCCGGACGTTTTTGATCATCTCGGTTTTGAGCTGTTCGTTGTTTTTCTTCAGCTCCCGGGTTCGTTCGGCCACAAGGCGTTCAAGCCCGTGCTTTATCTTGTAGAGCTCAAGGAAGACCTTGACCTTGCTCAGGAGAATGAATTCGTTCAGGGGCTTGAATATGAAGTCCACCGCTCCCTTGTCGTATCCCTTGATCTCCTTTGCGTCATCCCGGTCAATGGCCGTGACAAAAATGATGGGTATCTTTTCTGTACGTTCGTCGTACTTGAGGATTTCGGCCACTTCATATCCATCCATTTCCGGCATCTGGACATCCAGGATGATCAGGGCAAAGTCATGGTCCAGCACCTTGGTGAGGGCCTCGTTGCCGCTGTTTGCCTGGATGATTTCGGCATCGAGCTTTTTCAGGAGCTTGTCCAGGACAAAGAGATTCTCCGGATGGTCATCCACGGTGAGAATCTTGGGCTTTTCTGTTTTTTGTTTGAGCATCACGGTCTCAACATAACATCTCATCTGGTAAAGTTCCAGATGCACCTTGATCTTGCTGGTCAGCACGGTTTCGTTGATGGGTTTGAAGATGAAATCCACGGCTCCCATGCTGTATCCCTTGATCTCCATGATATCGCTCTTGTCCATGGCCGATATGAAGATGATGGGAATGGCAGCGGTTCTCTCGTTTTTCTGCAGGAGTTCCGCAACTTCGTATCCGTTCATTTCGGGCATCATCACATCCAGGAGAATCAGGGAAAAGTCGTGGTGGAGGGTCAGGTTCAGGGCTTCACTGCCTGAGGTGGCGGTGACGATGTTGACATCCAGTTTTTTGGTCAGCTGCTCAAGGGCAATAAGGTTTTCCCGGATGTCGTCCACCATGAGAATTGTCGGTCTGTTATCAGAAATTTCCATGGTTATCCTCTACAAGGTTGGTCAGGAACGAGGGAATATCCTCAAGGGGTAGTATAAAATCAACACAATGGGTTGCGATGGCCGACTGGGGCATGAGATTCACCTCGGCTGTTTCAGGATCCTGGGCGATGGTGAGCCCGTTTCCTTGCTTGATGGTTTTAATGCCGTTGCTGCCGTCGTTGTTGGCCCCGGTCAGGATGATGCCCACCAGGTGTGACCCGTAGACCCGGGCTGCGGTTTCAAACAGGACATCGATGGAGGGCCTTGCATAACAGACAGGCTCGTCCACGGAGAGGCTGAAGGTGTGGTCCTTTTCAATGAGCAGATGGTAGCCTCCCGGGGCGATGTAGGCGGTTCCCGGGCGTATCTCCTCCTTTTCTTCGGCTTCCTTGACCGTGACAAGGGATTTGCTGTTCAGGGATTCGACAAAATAATCGTCCTCCCCGGCCATCCTGTGCTGGACCACGATCACAGGGGCGGGAAAGGCCTTGGGCAACATGGGCAGGAGGGTGTGAAGGGCCTGGAACCCTCCTGCGGAAACCCCCACGACAACTGCGCTGAAATCAACTTTCATCGCTTAGCTCCTTGATCTGGCCCTTTTTTTTCTGAAATATCCTGAGCCTTTTTTTCACGGGAACAAAGGCTGGAGCAACCGTTGAAAAATCAATGCTCTCCCTGCTTCCCAGGCACAAAAAACCGTTGGTTCGCAGGCTGTCATGGAATAGCTTAAGAACCCGGTCCTGGAGCGCCCTGTTAAAGTAGATGAGCACATTACGGCATAAAATCAGGTTCATCTCTCCAAACACGCCGTCGGTTGCCAGGTTGTGGTTTGCAAACACGATGTTCTTCTTGAGCGCCCTGTCAAAGATCACGGAATCGTAGTCGGCGTGGTAGTAGGTTGCAAAGGAGTGCTTTCCGCCGGATTTCTGGTAGTTCCGGGTACTGGTCTTGATGGACTGGGCCGGGTAGATTCCCTTTTGGGCTATTTCAAGGACGGTGTCGTTGAAGTCCGTGGCATAGATCAGGGCCTTGTCATAGAGCCCCTCCTCCTTGAGCATGATCGCAAGGGAATAGACCTCTTCCCCGGTGGCAATCCCCACGGACCACACCTTGATAAAGGGAAATGTCTTGAGGTAGGGCACCACCTTTTCCCGTATAGAGCGAAAGAACGGGGGGTCCCGGTACATCTCGGTGACATTGACCGTGAGGTTGTTGAGAAACGAGTTGAAAAAATCCTTATCATAAAGGAGGGGGGGGATCATCTCGGATATCCGCTTGTAACCGCTATCGGAAAGGCTCTTATGGATCCGTCGGGTCAGGGATGCGTCTGCATACTGGGTAAAGTCGTACCCATATTTCAGCTGGATCGCATTGAGGAGGACTTTTATCTCGATCTCTTCGTTGTTCATCATTTTTGACCTGTGATCATCAGTATAACCATACCCTGAGCATGGTCACCAATTTGTTTGTGTCCACCGGTTTGGACAGGTAGTCATTGGCCCCGCACCGTATGCACTCCTCACGGTCGGTCTCCATGGCCTTTGCCGTCAGGGCAAGGATGGGAAGGGTCTTGAACTTCTCCTGCTTCCGTATCTGTTTCATGGTCTCATAGCCGTCCATCACCGGCATCATGATGTCCATGAGGACAATATCCATCTTATCCCCCCTGTCCAGGATTTCCAGGGCCTTTTTTCCGTTGTTGGCAATGGTGACCTTCATGCCCCGGGATTTGAGAAATTTGTTCAGGGCAAAGGCGTTGCGCATGTCGTCATCCACCAGAAGCACCCGTTTGCCGGGAAGGATCTCTCCCTTGTCCCGGATCTTCTGTATCATTTTCTGGTGCTGTTCCGGCATGTCGCTCTCCACCCGGTGCATGAATAAAGCGGTCTCGTCAAGGAGTCGCTCCATGGAGACAGCGCTTTTCACCACAATGCTTGAGGCATAGCGTTCGAGCTTTTCGTTCTCCTCCTGGCTCAGCTCCCTTCCCGTGTAGATGATCACCGGCGTGGTTTCCACGCTATGGTCGCTGTTGATCCTGTCCAGGAGTTCAAAGCCCGAGATGTCGGGAAGTCCAAGGTCCAGGATCATGCAGTCGAACCGCTTCTTTTTCAACAGTTCGATGGCCTCCTTGCCGGTCCCCACGGCAACGGCGTTGATGTCGTGGGTGGTCAACAGCTTGAGAATGCTCTGCCGGAGCTCCGTGTTGTCCTCCACCACCAGAAGCTCCTTGACATCGCTTGCAAGGATATCCTCGATCCGGCCCAGGGCCTGTTTCAGGTCGTCCTGGCTGATGGGTTTTGTCAGGTAGCCCACGGCACCCTTTTCCAGGCCCTGGCGGGTATTGTCAAAGGCTGACATGATGTGAACCGGGATGTGCCGGGTTGCCGGGTTGTGTTTCAGTTCGTTCAAGACGGTCCACCCGTCGATGCCGGGCAGGCCGATATCCAGGGTGATCGCCGTTGGCCTGTGTTCGATGGCGTACTTGATTCCGGTCTCCCCGTTCTCTGCCACAATGGGGGCATACCCGTTTTTCTGGAAGAACTTGGCAAGGATCGAGGCAAATTCCTTGTCATCTTCGATGATGAGCATGGTCCTTCTCCCCGGGGTGACCTCGGCCCCTGGCTCTTCTTTGGGGGCCGGCACTTCCTCTGGGGGATCCTCCTGCCGTGGTGGCCGGGTTGCAGGTGCCGAAACAGGCGCAGGGCCGGCTTCCTTTTCTTCATGGTCGGGAAGGGAGAGCACCTCGGGGATGTAGACGGTGAAGACCGCTCCCTTGGCTGGCTCGCTTTCCACCTGGATCTCTCCTCCCAGGAGCATGGCAAGCTCCCGGGAGATGGAGAGCCCAAGGCCGGTGCCGCCGTGGCGCCGGCTGATCGATCCGTCCACCTGCTTAAAGGCCTCAAAGATGATACCCAGCTTTTCCTTGGAGATGCCCAGCCCCGTATCCTGGATGGATATGGCGATGGTCTTGTCAGGATCGAGCTCTTTCCGGGTCAGGCTTATCCCCGGGGCAGGCCTTGAAACCGTGAGGGATACAGCCCCCTGTTTGGTGAATTTCAATGCATTGCCCACCAGGTTTCTCAGGATCTGTTCGAGCCTGTGAACATCCGTGGTGATCGCGTTTGGAATGTTCTCCTTTATGCTGGTGGTGAAGTCGAGGTTCTTTTTCTTAGCCACGTGCATGAACTCGCTTCTTACGTTGGATAAGAGGCTTTCCAGGGAGATGCCAGAAAGGCTCAACTCGATCTTCCTGGCCTCGATCTTGGAGAGGTCGAGGATGTCGTTGATCAGGTGGAGGAGGTTCTGGCCGCTTCTGTGGATGGATGATGCAGATTCCACCTGGTCCTCGGTGAGGTTGTTCTCCTGGTTTTCGGCCAGCATGTTGGCAAGGATCAGAAGACTGTTGAGGGGAGTCCTGAGTTCATGGGACATGTTGGCCAGAAATTCCGATTTGTAGCGGGTGGCGATCTCAAGCTGGTTGGCCTTCTCTTCCACCTCCTTCTGTTTTGTCTTGAGGGTCCGGTTCTTTTTCTCGATCTCTTCCTTCTGGCTTTCGAGCAACTCGGTCTTTTCCTCCAACTCCTCATTGCTTGCCTGGAGTTCCTCCTGCTGGAGCTGAAGCTTTGCTTCCGATTTCTTCAGGCTCTCTGTCTGCTCTTCCAGTTCCTGGTTAGCAGTTTTAAGCTCCTCCTGCTGGACCTTCAGCTCTTCTGCCTGCTCCTGGGTCCTGTTAAGGAGCGCTGCAAGCTGTTGGTTGAACAGGGCCGAATTGATGGCAACGCCAAGGGTGCTTCCTGCCATTTCGATAAAATTGAGCTGATCGTCCGTGAATTCCGATACCGAGCCGAGCTCCATGAGGCCCTTGACGTTTTCTTCGTAAACCAGGGGAAGGACAAGGATATTGGTCGGCTGGGCATTGCCCAGGGAGGAGCTGATCTTGATGTAGGATTCCGGTACCTGGGTGAAGATAATTCTTTTTTTCTCAAGGGCTGCCTGGCCCACCAGTCCTTCTCCCAGAGCAAATTGGTTGGCGATCCCTTTTCTCGTGGTATAGGCATAGCTTGCCACCAGCTTGTAGAGATCTTTTTTATCTTCCACGAAAAAGGTTCCCACCTGGGCTCCCAGGTAACCGGCAATATAGGTGATCGCCTTGAGGCAGAGGCGTTCGATGTCCTGTTCTCCGGCGATGATTTTGTTCAGCTCGTTCTGTCCGGTCTTGAGCCAGTTCTGACGGGTGGTTTCGATGTCCGCAACCTCCAGTGTCCGGATCATCTTGTTGAGGGAGTTGGCAAGATCGTCGTCCTTTGAGTCAGGGGCGATCCGCAGGGAGTAGTCCTCCTTGTCGATGGCCTTCTGCAGTTTTGCAAAGATCGAGCGAAATTTTTTTTCACTCTCCTTAAGGGTGGCGTACAGCTCCTGTCGTTCCCGGTCCTTGGCATTGATCTGTTTGAGCATGTTGATGAAGCCGTTGAACAGGGTTCCGATCTCATCCTTTCTGTCCTGCTTGTCAATTTTTACCGAGTAGTCATTGGTGTCGGCGATGCCCTGGGAGAGTTTTGCCAGGGTCAGCACCGGTTGAATGGTCAGCCGGTCCAACCCGACAAAGACCACCACAATGATCAGAGCTGCGATGATGGTGACCGCGACGATCATCCTGATGCTTGCCTTTTTGTTGGCCGCAGCAATGAACTCTTCCGTGTAAAACAGCTCGAAATGTCCGAGAAGTTCATTGTTCCGTTTTATCTTGCTTGTGACCATCCGGTGAAAGGGGTTTTCTTCCGAGAGTTCAAAGGGGGCGGTCAATTGCAGGGTTTCTTCAACCTTTTCCCCCTGGGACGCCGGGTCTTGCTTTTGGTGGGCCCTGACAAGGCCTGCCATGTTGTAGACATTGATTGCCACGATGATGTCGTTCTTGAGCAGGGCGTTGTTCAGCCGGCTCACCTCATTGTCGTCGAAATTCCACAGGGACTGGGAATAGACCATTTCGGAGAGTTTGACGGCGTTGGAGATATCTTTTTCAAGATCTTCCATGGACAGGGCGCTGTTTGTCCTGTTAAAATAGAATACGGAGACGGTGCTCACAAGGGTGACGATCAGGACGATGATGCCGGCAAGTTTCAGTACGATCTTTTTTTGGAAAAGGTCGAACATGGAGCTTCTCTCCTTATGGGGATCTCCTGTCTCAAGGCCTTTGTTTATGCTGATTTATGAATTGTATTTAAAAATTAGTATGGTTTAACTTTATTTCAAAGTCAACCATAATTCTATTTCAAACCCGCTGATAACAACCCTGTGGCGGCTTCACCGGCAATGTGGTCCGGGGGCTTTGCAAACGGTTAATCTTCGGTGAGGATTTCGTTCAGGAACTTGAGTCTCTGCCTGTTGATATCGTCATCTCTGAACGCGATGACAAGCTCCTTTTTTTGAATATTGTTTTTAAGAATTTCGATGTTTTTGATCCCCTCCTTTTTTGCGTTGTAAAGCATCACGTTGGGATCGGTGATGGCGGCCTTTGCCCGCTTTTTACCCAGCATTTTTGAACAAAGCGCTTCGTCGGGAGAGTTGATGACATTCCCGGGAAACCGTTTCATGGCCTTTTCGATCTCCATTGGATAGACATAGGTCTTAATGGTGACCACCTTGTTTTTTTCGTACAGTTTGTCAATGCTCTCCCAGGCGAGGTTGGATCCCTTGTAGGTCATGACCCCGATGGTGGACCAGTCCACCGGGAGGGACGGGAGAAATCCTTTTGTTACCTCCTCGGGCCAGGCCGGGAAGTATCCCACATATTTGTGGGTGCCTGCAAGTTTCTGGGCTCTTTTCCACGGGTAAAATTCTACGATCAGCTCAATGTTGTGCCGGGCAAGAATGGTCCTGAGTAGTGCAATTGATTTTCCCTGGTCTTCAAGGTTTGATCCGGAATAGGGCTGCCAGTCCAGGGAGGTGATTCTCCAGGTCTCGGCAACAGCCATGGGGGAAAACAAGAGGGCTGCAGCAATTGTGAGAGCCGGAACCAGCCGGCCAAATTGTTTGGAAATCATGGATTACCTCCTTGTTGATGAATATTATTCATAAAATGAGTATGGTTTGCCCGTGTTCCAAAGTCAACCGGAATTCTTTTCCAAACCCTCTGACAACAACCCTGTGGCAGACCCTTCGGCAATGTGGTATGGTGCCCCGTATTATAAGGATGTGATTCAATAACCATAAAAGGAGAGACATTATCAATGTCAGATAACAAAGACCAGTACGGATGGGACGCCTCAATGGGCATCACCCTCTACGATAAGATCCGCCAGGATATGAAGCATTCCATGATTAACAAGGCGACGGAAGTCAGGGACACCATGCGGCTCATCATGGGTGAGTTCCCAAGCCTCACCGTCTCCATGACCCTGGAGAGCGGAAAAAAGACCACCCGGGTCAAGACCCCGGAGGAGATCACCGATGACGATATCCTGGATATTATCCGCAAATTTGTCAAATCGGAAAAGACCGTGCTTGAAATGAAGAACGAGACCACCTCGGATTATATGGAGCTGTTGAACCGCTATCTTCCCAGCATGGCAACCCCGGAGGAGATCGGGGAGTGGGTCCGGGAGAACGTTGATTTTTCAAAGTTCAAAGCGCCCATGCAGGCCATGGGGGTCGTGATGAAGCATTTTGGCAAGCTTGCCGACGGCAACCTGGTTAAAGAAGTGCTCAAGAACATGGGGCCTGCCTGATTGTGACCCTTCCCATTGACCGGGTGATGCCGGAGATCAAAAAAGCCCTGGAGCAGAACCCGCGGCTGGTGATCAAGGCACCCCCGGGAGCTGGAAAGACCACCCGGGTTCCCCTGGCCCTCCTTGAACAATCCTGGCTTGGACAGAATAAGATCCTGCTGCTGGAACCCCGGCGCATTGCGGCAAGGGCTGCTGCCTGCCGCATGGCCCAGATGCTGGGGGAGCCCCTGGGGAAAACGGTGGGCTACCACATCAGCATGGAGCGGGTTGTTTCGAAAGAGACCCGTATCGAGGTGGTCACCGAGGGGATCTTGACCCGGAGGATCCAGAACGATCCCGGGCTTTCCGGCATTGGCCTTGTTATCTTTGATGAGTTCCATGAACGCAACCTGAATTCCGACCTCGGGCTTGCCCTCTGCCTGGAGGCCATGGAGGCCCTGTGCGAGGATCTCAAGATCATCGTGATGTCGGCCACCCTGGATGTGGCGCCCCTGGCACAGCTCCTGGACCATGCTCCGGTGGTGGAATCCACCGGCAAATGCTTTGACGTCGCAACCCGGTACCTGGACCCCCGCCAGGGGAGCAGAAACGAATCCCTGGAGAGTCTCTGTGCCGTCTTTGTGACCCGGGCCCTTGCCCGGGAGGACGGAGATATCCTGGTGTTCCTCCCCGGGGCAGGGGAGATCCAACGGGTCGCGGCCCTGCTCAATGACGGACGGCTCTCCCCGGAGGTGTTTGTGGTGCCCTTGTACGGCAATCTCACCCGGGCGGAGCAGGATCTTGCCATTCGTCCTTCGGTTCCCGGGCGCCGCAAGGTGGTGCTGGCCACCTCCATTGCCGAGACCTCCATCACCATCGACGGGGTGACCATTGTGGTGGACTCGGGTCTCATGCGGGAACCCCGCTTTTCCCCCAGTACCGGCATGGGCAGCCTTGAGACCGTTGCCGCACCCAAGTCCTCCACCGACCAGAGACGGGGCAGGGCTGGCCGGACAGGCCCGGGCATCTGCTACAGGCTCTGGTCCGGTGAGAGCCACAACCAGCGCCGGGAGCAGATCCGGCCCGAGATTTTCAACACTGATCTTTCCGGACTTGCCCTGGAACTTGCCCTCTGGGGCGTGCGTAACCCGGAAGAGCTCAAGTGGCTTGATCCGCCCCCAACGGGGGCAATGGACCAGGCCCGGGAGCTGTTGACACGGATCAACGCCCTGGACAGCCAGGGCATGATCACGGCCCATGGAAAATCCCTGGCCGGACTGGGCCTCCACCCAAGGCTGGCCCATATGCTTGTGAAGGGCAGGGCCATGGGGCTCGGCGCCCTTGGTTGCACCCTTGCGGCCCTGCTCCAGGAGCCTGATTTCATGATCTTCAGGAACAGTACAAGGGATGCGGACCTGAGACTTCGCCTGGAAATTATCTCTTCCAACGGTCACCGGGGGCACACGGTAAAAAAAGGGATCATGGCCAGGATCCGCAGGCTTGCCCAACGGTTCCGCAAACAGCTGGCCATCAAGGATGAAAAAATCGACCCCCAAAATGCCGGCACCCTGGTGGCCCTTGCCTATCCCGAACGGATCGCTTTGAACCGGGGCACCCGGAACGGCCGTTTTCTTCTCGCTTCCGGCCGGGGGGGCTTTCTCCCGGAGTCCGACCCCCTGGCCTGGGAGGAGCTGGTGGTGGCCGCCCATGTTGACGGCAAGCATTCCAATGCCAGGATCTTTCTTGGGGCGCCGTATTCGAGGGAAGCCCTGGAGCGGGATTTTGACCGGCAGATCAATATTTGCGACGAGGTGGCCTGGGACCGTCGTTCCAAGAGCGTTGCGGCAAGGCGCAGGCGCTGCTACCACGCCCTGGTCCTTGCTGAGGAGAAGCTTTTGAGCCCGGATCCTTCCCTGGTGCTCTCTGCCATGGTCAGGGGCATAAGGGAGGAGGGGCTCACTGTCCTTCCCTGGACCCGGCCCCTCCGCCAGTTCCAGGCAAGGGCCGTGTTCCTGGGAAGAGCCCTTGGGGACGGCCGGTTCCCCGACCTCTCCGATGGTGCCCTGGCCGATACCCTGGAGACCTGGCTTGCTCCCTTTCTCGATACCGTATCCTCCCTGTCCAGGCTCAGAAAGATCGATCTCAAGGCAGCGGTCCTGTCCCAACTGACCTATAAGGAGCAGCAGCTGCTGGACCGCCAGGCCCCCTCCCATATTACGGTTCCCAGCGGGTCAAGGATAAGCCTTGACTATGGTTCCTTTGAGAGAACCATCCACGAATCGCCGGTGCTGGCCGTCCGCCTCCAGGAGATGTTCGGCTGTGATGCAACCCCCAGGCTTGCAAACGGAAAGGTGCCGGTCACCCTTCACCTGCTTTCCCCCGCATCAAGGCCCGTCCAGGTGACCCAGGACCTTGAAAGTTTCTGGAGCAACACCTACCTGGAGGTGAAAAAGGATCTCAAGGGGAGATATCCCAAACATTTTTGGCCAGAAGATCCCCGGTCGGCTGTGCCCACCCGGAGAATACGGCCAAAAAACAGGTCCGAAAAAAGAGGGTAACAGGCTGAAAATCGTTGGCATCTGAGATGAAACATGGTAAATGAGTCCCTCAAAAAGACCACGGGAGCTTCCCGTGGTTTTGTTTTTTTAAAAGCAACGATCCCGAATGGGGATCTTTTAACAAGGGAACACAGGAGATAAGATGGTTGATCATACGATAAAACCCGGTATAGGCCTTGGCAATGTCAGGTTCGGCGCCACCATGGACGAGTGCAGGGAATATTTTGGTAAACCCGAAGAGGAGTTGACAGAGGAGTATGAAGGGGATGAGTATACCTCCTGGTATTACGGAGAGGGCGACATTGCCCTGTGCTTTGAGGGGTCCGAGGATGATCGCCTTGGAACCATCATCATTTCCCGCAATGACGCTATCCTGGACAGCGAGAAGGTCATCGGCAAGAGCCTTGACGAGATAAAAAGCTATCTCAAGAAAAACGCCTACTTCTATCTGGAAGAGGAGGATGAGATCTCTCCATCCATGAAGATCGTCACCGTGGGTGCCCTGGAGTGCTGCTTCATGTTCACCGATGACGTCCTTGACGGGGTCCAGTGGAGCTACTTCTGGGAGGATGACGAGACCCCCAAATGGCCCACCACCATCCAGTAGGATAGGGCGATAAATGTCAATCTCAGCCTCTGCATCCACGGTAACCCTTCCCAGGGAGAATCCCCAGGGGTTTGCCGGAATCCTTGATTTCCTCGACCACAGATTTCCCCGCATTGGCAGGGAGGTCTGGGCAGGTCGGATTCGCAAAAAACTTGTCACCACCGAAGATGGCAGCCCTGTCACCCTGGAGACCCCTTACCTTGCCGGGTCAAGGGTTCATTACTATCGGGAGGTTGAGATTGAGCCGGTGGTTCCGTTCCAGGAGAAGATCCTTTTCCTGGACGACCACCTTCTTGTGGCGTGCAAGCCCCATTTCCTGCCGGTGGTTCCCTCCGGCCCCTATGTTAACGAGACCCTGCTGAACCGCCTGAAACAACACACCTGCAACCCTGAGCTTGTTCCAATTAACCGCATCGACCGGGAAACCGCAGGCCTTGTCCTCTTTTCCGTTCAGCCGGAAACCCGGGGACTCTTCCAGAGCCTCTTCATGGACCGCAAGGTAAAGAAGACCTATGAAGCCGTGACCCTCTGGCCAGAAACTGCCGTTACCGTTCCCGGACGCATGGAAAACCGCATTGTCAGGGGCGAGCCCTGGTTCAGGAACAGGATCGTACCGGGCAATCCCAATGCCGTAACCCGGGTGAAACTTCTGGAAACCCGGGGCAACAGGGCCCGTTTCCGGCTCTTCCCCGAAACCGGTAAAAAGCACCAGCTCCGCCTTCACCTGAGTGCCATGGGCTGCCCCATTGTCAACGACCGGTGCTACCCCGGGCTTCTCCCCAAACAGAAAGATGATTGGGACCGCCCGCTCCAGCTGCTTTCCAAACAGGTGGCGTTCATGGATCCGATCTCGGGAAAGGAGCGGGTGTTCACATCCTCCCGCACCCTTGGCTGGTAAATGGATTAACGCCCTCCCTATCTTTCCGGGTCAACAACAGGTTCTTTTCGGGTTCCGGAAATCATTGAACCCATCAGTCCGAAGGTCCAGGTCGCATAGGCATGGATAAAAATGTAGATGACAATGACCATGGCTGCAACCATATGTATGAGTCTCGTCGCTGCGGGAGCTTTCCCGAAGGCCGGGAGTATTGCATGGCATAAGGTGTTTATGGTATAAAAGCTTTCTGGAAACAGGATCCCAAGACCCGTAAAGGCCATTACGGCCCACAGGCCAAACCAGCCCCACCATGCCAGAATTGCAGTGGGTATGATTTTTTCAATATATTGTTCCTTTTTCATGCAGTATCCAACCGGGCTTTTTACTTTTTTTCCCTCAATGTAACTTTTGGCCTCATGAACAAAGAAATCAAATGCATGACTTGTTTTTGAAAAACCAAACCATCTGGATTCCCCGCTCATTATAAAGTAATAAAGGAAGAAGGTGGCTGTACTGATCCAGGCCAGCCCAGCAACAATATGCAAGTTCCTTGAAACGCCCCTGCTTATAAAAGCAAAATGGAGGTATTCGCTGACGTTCAATCCGGACAATAGAAGTATTAGTATTTCGGTTACCATCATCCAATGAAGAACCCTGTAAAGGGAGCTGTGTCTTTTGACCGTTATCGTTTTATTCTTCATTGTCCGGTTCCCCCTTGCCAAAGCGTCTGCTAACCGCATGGGCGCCTATGCCCGTCGCCGTACCGATGGCGGCAGCGCCTGACCATGTGCCAATATCTGCGCCGTATACGGTTTTCAGTTTGTTTTCCCCCAAATGAGGCCGCCTGTCGTCATGGCAGCTGCCACATTCCATCATGCCCCTTGTAAACTGCCCTGTTTCGTATTCTTTCCCCTTGGAATGACATGTTCTGCAACCTGCCGTTTCCTGGGACACTTTCATGGGGGAAACCGTATGGAGTTCCCCTTTCATGTGGGCGTTTAACAGAGTGCCGGCCATTGCTGTTATGTCCCCTGTTAGTCTAGCACATCTCTCGGATCTTTCTTTGGAACCGCTGGCATACCCGGCATTTTCACACCAGCTTCCAACACTTACATGGCATAAAACCGAGTGGCTTGCTGATTGGGGCAATGATTTGCTGCTTTTGTACTTTGGCGGATAAAACCCATTTTTAATGCCATATTCGTTTGATTTGTCGCTTGGGAAGGGTGTTGTTTCGTAATATCTCATGAGCCTTGGAACCATCTCCTTTACACCGGCCATGGGCAATGCAATATTAATTGCAGAGGAGGCTCCGTTGGGTGCTCCGCACAAGGAGCCATAGTTGGCAACGCCTCCAACACCAAATTGCATCATCACCTGAAGATGTTTTCCCGAATTTTTGTTTTTAAGGTGATGGAGCACCTCCTCTCTGGCCGGCAACGGTATCAGGGTATAGGGATAACCGATGGTTTCTTTCAATGCGGTTATTATGGCCCAGAACGAACCGCCGGCACATTCAAAACCATAGTAACCCAGATGCCCTAGTTTTCTTAAATACTCCGGATTAAGTTCGTTATATCCCCAGGGCAATGCGGGTGCTTCAACCGTTTCAGGTGCAGCAATATTCGCGTTTGCATTTCCTGCGCCTGCGATTCCGCAAATTGCCGCCCCTGGAAAAGCAGCAAGACCTTTAAGAAAACTCCTTCGATGGAAAATTTTCATTGTGCCCCCCTGTTAAAACAGTTACTGAATGGTGTCCAAAGATACTTATAGCCCATCGCATACGAATAGCGCCCAATTCTTATTGTAATAGGTGAAGCAGGCATCAATTCGAGTGCAAAGATCTATCATGCTGATCATTGAAGGGTTTTTTATATGACAACTTTGAAATCCCCTGCATTGACAATGCTTCTTTATTAAAGACTCAGGTTATGGGGTCTGTTTTTGGCTCGACTGAAGATTTAACTATTTGAAATGTAGGATGAATTGGAGAGGTTCTCTTTTGTGGTACCTGTTGTCTGTCTGTAAGAAAATAGTCAGGAAAAAAACCTCATCAGAGTGCATAATACCTGGATATCACCTCAAGATCAAACTCTTACCCTTGATACGGTCAAAGTTTTTGACAACTTTTATAAACAGAAAGGAATTCAGAAACGCCATGACCGACAACCCGGTTGCCATGCCCATCCACAGACCGGCAGCGCCCATGTTTTTTTCATAAGCAAGGAAACAGCCGACTGGAAATCCCAAGGCCCATATGCCTGAAAAGCCGTAAACCATGGGCTTGAACGTTATTTCAATTCCGCGGAGGCAGCCCTGGAGGGTTACCTGGATTGAATCCGGAATCTGATAAATCGCCCCGTAAAAAAGTAGGGTCACCCCATAATCAATAACAGCCGCATCCCCTGTGGCAATGGATATTATTTTTCCCGGAATGACAAGGAACAGAAGTCCCATGGCTGATGCGGACAAGAGACCCAGGGATACTGTGGCAAGGGCATAGGCGTTGATCTTTTTGAAATTCCTGTTTCCGAACTCTTTTCCTATCTTGACCGAGGAGGCGCTGGCAAGTGCGTAGGGAACCATATACGTAAAGGATGTGATGTTTATCAGTATGTTGTTTGCCGCAGAAACAACGATTGACATCTTGCCCACAAGCACGGTGACAAGGGAGAAAATAAGACCCACCAGAAGTCCGTTTAAGCCGATGGGTATCCCTTTTTTGTAAAAATCCGCCATGATTTGAAAAGAGATCTCATACTTGAAATTAAGTTTTTTCGCAGTATAGATATATAGAAAAACAGCCATCAGTGTTCTCGATAATGCGGTTGCCAGGGCGGCGCCATCTATGCCGAGTTCCCATGTGAACATGAAAAAAACATTTGCAACGAGATTGAACAGATTGAAAAAGACAATAAGGCTGTTTGCAAACAGTGTCTTTTCACGGGCCTGAAGATTCTCCTTCAGCACCAGAAATATCATGACAGGTATGATGGATGCTGCAGAGATCATGAGATATGAGGATACGAGTTTTCCAATACCGGGGGCAAACCCCATGTGGTCCACACACATACCTGTACCAAAAATCAAACCCATCAGGATCGTTCCTGTGATCAGCGCAAGCAAAAGGGATGTTGCCGGCAATGATCCCACATCCTCTCCTTCCGCAAGCATCCGGGCTTTCAAAGGGCTTATGGCAAAGGTAATCCCTGTTCCAATCAAAAGATACGGGGAAAATATAGCCGTGGCGATTCCAAGGGCAGAGAGGACCTCCGTGGAGTAGTGACCGGCAACGATGATATCACCGATACCAAAAAGCATCTGGCCCAGTTGACCTGCGATGATGGGGAGTGCGAAGGTAAAAACTTCCCTTAAAGAACGAAAATAAAGTGGCATTGCAATGCTCCATGGAAAAAAATACAAAGGAAAAAACGATCAGGAGCATTGGTATTGTGCAGGTCTCCCGATAATTGCTCTTATCAGGATCCCTTCGAGAAAGAGCTGCCATAAATCTAAAAGAGGAGGAAGAAATCCAAAAGTAACCTCTTTTAACGACACGCCATTTCTATTTTTAGAAAGTGGTTTTTTTACGTTTGTTTGAATCTTTTGTCAATAAAAATATCCGTCGAATTGATTGGGGGTCACTTCAGTTGTTCCGGGAGGGGGGAGTCAGCCTTAAACCATTTGTTTTTGATCTGCTCTAATTGGCCGGTTTTGATAAGGTCTTTTTTGCCGGTATCAAAGGCCTTCAAAAAGTCTTTGCCGTCCGGATTCTTTTTCAGTGCGATCAGATATTCCGATGAAGTACTGAACAAAGGAATTTTTCGATAGTTATGTTTCAGGTTGTTCTGTTTTAAAACATAATCCCAATTATATTCGTAGCCGATAAATCCATCCAACCGTTTGGCATTCAGCATTTGAAAACCCTGCAAAATTTTATTTACATTATTTTTTTTTATGCCCACAGCGGCGTTCCATTGGTTCCCATAGCTGAACCCTCTTTTAACGCCAATGGTCAGTCCTTTCAATGATTCCAGTTCCTTCCATTTAATGGGGGCATCGGCCCGGACATAAACTACAAAATTAACTTCATTGACAGGCTCCTCGGAATAATAAAAAAGCCTTTGCCGGCCGGTGTTTTTACCCGCCGGGAAGAGAATGTCTGTTTGTCCATTTTTGATATATGTCATCCCCCTTACCCAGGGAATAATAGACAGATGAATGGTATATCCCATTTCATGAAAGCTCTGTCTTATAACATCCCAGCTGTAACCCTGAAAACCGACCGCATCCTTACCGGGTTGAATGGTTTGGTGGATTTTGAATTCTCCCACGGTCATGCAAAAGGGCGCATAATCTTCCAGGGTTGCGATCCTAACCGTTTTCTCATCCCCATAAGCTGAGGTATATATTGATAATATGATAATTATGTAACACTGAATCCTGTGGTCCATTTCACTCTCTTTATGGTTCTTCCTCTTGGTTAATTTAGGTCGTAGATTCTATCACACCGTGAAAATTGATGCCATGGGATTTATCCGGTAAAAACGGTCCGGCCTTAATGGGGTTTGCAGCTTTCATTTTTCAAGATTTGTATCCTATCTGCAGCAATCCATCCCTGTGGGGTCAGGTTTCCCCGGTTGGATCGATACTTGCACTGCACAAATCAGTAAATTTAAAAAAAAGGAGAGTGCAATGACGGTTCATGATGCCAAAAAATTTATTAACGCTGTTCCGGTGAATCAGGAACTCAGGAAAGGGCTGAACCGGTGCGGGAGCAGTGAGGAAATTAAAATGTTTCTTGGGGAAAATGGTTTTAAATTCGATTCTGATGAGTTTGTTGAAGCATGGAGCAGCCAGGTGGCCAAATCCCAGACAAAGGAACGCCATGACGAATTCAATGGGATCCGAATGTGGTGGGAGTTGGTGAACCGTTTCTGAAGGTGTTTTTTTTGTTACGAAAATGGAATAAAATATTTAAAAACAGCACGCAGCGGTTTACGCCTGTTGCCATGAAGCTCCGGCGTAAATCATCTTATCCTGTAAATTCCCATGGGAAATTTGCTTAACAATTAATTCTTTTTGAAGTCTTAGCTATCGGAGAGTTGTTCACAAGGTATTCAGCCAGCCCGGGAACCTCGGCATAAACCTTGGGATCCAGGCGCTTGACCCAGCGTTTCGGCAGCCCCCGGACACCGTAAAGAGCCCCGGCCAGCATACCGGCCAGGGCTCCGGTGGTGTCGGCGTCCCCCCCCTGGTTCACCGTATTGATAAGGCATTCCTCAAAGGTTGTTGTTGAGAACAGAAAATGAAACACGGTCTGCACGGTATCCACAACATAGGCGGAACTGTTTCCCGGATAGGGGTGATACCCAAACTCCGGGTGTCCGGCCACAAAATCGTCGGCAAGGATGCGAAGCTGGTCAAGGGTGGCCCCCATAACAGCCCTGTGAACCAGGCGGCCCCAAAAGATACATGCAGCATCGGAAAGGGGGTTATTATGGGTAAGGTGTGCCTGTTCCACCGCATATTTGCCAAGGCATTCCTCATCTCCCAGGGTGTAAAGGGCAACCGGAACCATGCGCATCAAAGCGCCGTTGCCCGCATCCCAGCGGCTTGGCCGGACTTCAAGGCTGTGGTGAACAATGTAGTTCCTGATCCCCCTGGCACAGGTGGAACCGATATCAACCGGCCGGCTTTTCATCCAGCCGGCAAAAGCGTCTGCAATGGCTGACAGATGCCACCCTTTGGAATTTCGAATGGCCCGGCCCATCCAGACGGACATCTCGGTATCGTCGGTCACCTGACCGGGCTTGAGATAAAGCCATCCTTTCCCGATAATCTGGTTGTGCACACCGAATTGAACCTTGATTTCCCGGGGGGTCATGAATTCGGTGGTGGCCCCCAGGGCATCCCCCAGGGCAACGCCGATAAATGCAGCTTTCGCCTTGTCTTCAATTTCCTTCCAGTCAGCTTGCTGATTGTTTTTCATCAATGTCCCCGTTCCTTTTTTTATACCAGACGCCTGGTGATATCATACTCCCCCCCAATGACCAGAACCTCCTCTTCTCCCTTTAGAATACCTGCATGGAGAAAAGAACCATCAAAAAAGATCTTTGAAACAGGCACCTTTACTTCGAAAACAAAGGTGCCGAACTCCCAGGCCCGCTCAAAATCATGGGTAAACGAATTCAGGTTGTTGAGCCTGACCACGGCGCGCCGGTTGTCCTTCCGGGCAAGGATTTCATGTTCAGCAAAATCGTAAATCCCCCTGAAAAGCGTGATGTGGGTGATACTGGGATCACGGCGTTCCAACTCGTACTGAACAAACTCATAGAGAAGATCCAGTTGGGAGAAAATGGCATTGGTCCGGGCTGCCCCACCCATGCGGTCCTTCAGGTAGGCAAGGTATGCCTTGCTGTCTTTCCCCTGTATATGACCGCGATGCCAGGTGGGCGGCAGCCCCATTCTGCTTTCCACCCATCCCTTCATCACCGCACCTTCAACCGAGCCGGCATTAAACAACCAGCCCCTGAGAAACCGGAGGTAACTGTGTTTCAGACGGATCTGCCCGTCCGGGTCATCCGGTTTTCGCCATTGGTGAAGATGAAAGGCAACCTCCATGTAATCCTGAAATATCCCGGCCCTTTCCTCCCAGGTTGACAAATGATCCAGCTGGCTGAAAAAATGGGAATGGGTGGTCCGGACCCCATGGATCCTCAGGGGTGTTGGGCTGTCATTGAAACCACGGGAACCAATGATCCACGGCGGTACACTGCACAGGCTGAATTGACAATCGGAAATGGTCTCTTTGGGTTTTGCCTTTGGTTGTGTTTTTAAACAGCCGGGGGTCGTGGTCTTTTTCACTGTATGGTTTTTCTCCCTTTGAACGTCTAATTCCTTCATCGCCTTCCATTGCCGACGTTAGATCTTAAAAAAATAAAATAAACCTGTTCATATGCAACAACCTGACCAGACATTACCGATTCTGGTACGGGCTTTGCTTTTCCCATGGATAAAAACCTTATTTTTTACAAAAGGGGTCCTTGTGAACCCCCAATCATTAACAGGAGAAATCAACATGGAAAATGACACACACCTTATAAGAAACGGCAGGGTTCAGGATATTGATGGCCTTGTGGATCTTCTGGAACAGCTTTTTGCAATGGAAGAAGATTTTACTTTTAATGCAGAAAAGCAGCGCAAAGGGTTGCTCTTGATGCTGGAGGGGTGCGGCAAACACAGGGCCGTCAAGGTCGCCTTGCACGGTAACAAAATTGTGGGCATGTGCACCATCCAGACGCGGATATCCACCTCAAATGGAAGCATCTCCGGCGTTCTTGAGGATCTGATCGTTAATGCGGGTCACCGGGGCAGGGGGGTCGGGGAACAGCTTTTGACGGAAATATCCCATTGGGCCCGGAAAAGAGGCATAGATCATCTCCAGCTCCTGGCTGATAAAAACAACACGCCTGCGCTGACCTTCTACAATCGCCAGGGATGGCAGCGGACAAATCTTGCCTGTCTTACCCTGAAACTTTAGAAATTACAAATTCGGATTGCTTGATTAAGGAAATTACAATTTTGGTGTAGGTGAATGGCAATATTGCAGAAATGTAATAGTTATCTTGATGTTTAATGGGGCTTTAAGGGCGGTCAATCGAAAACGTTTCAAGAATATACTAATATATCAGGAGGTTAAGTGATAGGAAGGTTTTTTTTGAAGAATTGGTATCTGTATTGCAAACCCAGATATCAAGCGATCGGGATTTAATGCAGTTAAATTTAACCTTAAGAAAAGGAGTGAACACAAAATGAGAAAAATAGCGATCTATGGAAAAGGCGGCATCGGCAAATCCACCACCACCCAGAACACCGTTGCAGGGCTTGTGGAGGCCGGCAATAAAATAATGGTGGTTGGCTGCGATCCAAAAGCGGACTCCACACGGCTGCTGCTCAACGGGCTTGCCCAGAAAACCGTATTGGACACCCTGAGGGAGGAAGGAGAAGATGTCATCCTGGAAGATGTCCTGAAGCCGGGATACGGTGGAACCCTGTGCACGGAATCCGGTGGGCCCGAGCCTGGCGTGGGATGTGCCGGAAGGGGCATCATTACCTCCATTAACCTTCTGGAACAGCTGGGAGCCTATGACAATGAAGAGCTGGATTATGTATTTTATGATGTTCTGGGGGATGTGGTTTGCGGCGGTTTTGCCATGCCCATGCGGGAAGGCAAGGCCCAGGAAATCTATATTGTCGTCTCCGGCGAGATGATGGCCATGTATGCGGCCAACAATATCTGCAAGGGAATCGTCAAATTCGCCGAGTCAGGCGGTATCCGCCTGGGCGGACTTATCTGCAACTCCAGGGCTGTGGATTATGAAAAAGAGATGATCGAGGTTCTTGCCGGGAAACTGGGCACCCAGATGATCCACTTTATTCCCAGGGAGAATGTGGTACAGCGGGCCGAGATAAACAGAAAAACCGTGATCGAGTATGAACCGGAGCATAGCCAGGCAGATGAATACCGTACGCTTGCCAAAAAAATCCATGAGAACAAGAAGTATGTCATTCCAACACCCATTGAAATCGAAGAGCTTGAGAGTCTGCTGGTCACCTATGGAATTGCATCCTAACCCGGACAAGCCGGAATCAAAAAAACGCGAAAATCAGAGCTAAGCAGCTAAAGCCATTAAATAAGGGAGTTAAGAACAATGAAAATAATGATCAGATCAATTATCAGACCGGAAAAAACCCATGATGTCATGGCCGCCCTTATGGAAGCAGGATTTCCCGCCGTCACCCGCATGGGCGTTGCAGGCCGGGGAAAGCAGAGGGGTATTAAGATCGGCGAGATCACCTACGATGAGATTCCCAAGGAGATGCTCATCACCGTGGTGGATGAAAAGGCCAGGGAGTTTGTCCTCAATATCATCATGAAAACGGCCAAGACCAGTGAAAAGGGTGCATTTGGAGACGGCAAGATCTTTGTCAGCCCTGTGGAGGAGATCTACACCATCAGTTCCGGGGTCATGGAACCGGGTGAAGCCCCGACGGAAGAGGTGGCCCCATGAAGGAGATCATGGCTGTCATCCGCATGAACATGATCAACAAGACCAAATTGGCCCTGATCGATGCGGGGATCCCATCCATGACGGCCATGGATGCGTTGGGTCGGGGCAAAGGTCTTGTGGATATGGCGCTTTTAAAGGGGGCGGAACAGGGATATGAAGAGGCCATTTCCCAGCTCGGTCAGGCCGGCCGGCTGATTCCCAAGAGAGCAATCTCCCTGGTTGTCCCGGACAAGCTGGTGTCAAAAACGGTGGAGACCATCATTCGTGCCAACCAGACCGGAAAATCCGGGGACGGGGTCGTCTGGGTCATGCCGATCCTGGATGCCTTGAGTGTGAGAACCAGCGAGAGTGGCGACAGGGTCCTGGACGACCTTTAATTAACTTTTAGGATGGGAAAATAAAGATGAGCGATACGATAAAGGATACTAAAACAATCAGACCGGGTGGCGTTGACACGCTTGATCCGGAAAAGATAAAAAAAGAGTTGCTGTCAAGGTATCCTGCCAAGGTGGCCAGAAAACGATCCAATCAGATCATGGTCAACAAAAAGGATGATACCGGCAAAACCCCGGTCATGGGGGCCAATGTCAGGACGGTTCCGGGAATTATCACCCAGAGGGGATGCTCCTATGCGGGTTGCAAGGGGGTCATCCTGGGGCCCACAAGGGATATCGTCAATATCACCCATGGCCCCATCGGGTGCGGGTTCTACAGCTGGCTGACCCGGCGGAATCAGACCCGTACCGCCTCGGATGCGGATGACAATTATATGCCCTACTGCTTTTCCACGGACATGCAGGATAAAGACATTGTCTTCGGCGGTGAAAAAAAGCTGAAAGCTGCTGTACAAGAGGCCTATGACATATTTAAACCCAAGGCGATCAGCATCTTTTCAACCTGTCCCGTGGGGCTTATCGGAGATGATGTCCATGCCGTTGCAAGTGAGATGAAGGAAAAGCTCGGCATCAACGTTTTTGGTTTTTCCTGTGAAGGCTACAAGGGTGTGAGCCAGTCTGCCGGCCATCATATCGCCAACAACGGTATTTTTAAGAATGTGGTCGGCAAGGATGATTCCATCAAGGAAGCCGACTATAAGATCAACCTTTTGGGTGAGTACAACATCGGCGGCGATGGCTTTGAGATCGACCGGATTCTGGACGACTGCGGCATCTCCGTTGTCTCAACCTATAGCGGTAACTCCACCTATGACCAGTTTGCCAACTCCCATACGGCAGACCTCAACACGGTCATGTGCCACAGATCCATCAACTATGTGGCCGATATGATGGAGATCAAATACGGTATCCCCTGGATAAAGATCAACTTCATCGGTGGTAAATCCACAGCCAAATCCTTGAGGAAAATCGCCGGGTATTTTGGCGAGGAAGAATTCATCCAACGGGTGGAGGCCGTTATTGAAGCGGAGATGCCTGAAGTTGAACGGGTGAGACTGGAGGTTAAAAAAAGGTGCGAAGGCAAAGTCGCCATGATCTTTGTGGGCGGTTCCAGGGCCCATCATTACCAGGAGCTGTTCAAGGAGATCGGCATGAGAACGATTTCAGCCGGATACGAATTCGCCCACAGGGATGATTACGAGGGAAGACGGGTTATTCCCGATATCAAGATTGATGCGGATTCAAGAAATATTGAAGAGCTTAAAATTGAAAAGGATGACGACAAATACCGGTCCAGGAAAACCGAAGCTGAACTGGCGGCCCTGAAGGCCAAGGGGTTTGAATTCAAGGATTACAAGGGCATGAGTGTTGATATGGAAAACGATGCCCTTCTCATCGATGATATCAGCCAGTATGAAACAGAGCAGCTGCTCAAACTGTACAAACCCGATCTCTATTGTGCGGGCATCAAAGAAAAATATGCCATTCAGAAGAGCGGCATCCCAATGAAACAGCTCCATTCCTACGATTCAGGGGGTCCCTACGCAGGCTTTAAAGGGGCGGTCAATTTTTACCGGGAGATCGACAGACTGGTCAACTCCAAGGTCTGGGACTATCTTGAAGCCCCCTGGCAGACAAACCCTGAACTTTCGGCAAAATACGGTTGGGAATAAATTTCGTAATCTTTTAACCTGATCCATCCCACGAAAAAAACATAAATTTACAAGGGAGACCTACGCAAAATGTTGCTCAGACATACCAATAAAGAGATAAAACCAAGGAAGGCGCTAACCGTAAACCCGGCGAAAACCTGCCAGCCCATTGGTGCCATGTATGCATCCCTTGGGATACACAATTGCCTGCCCCACAGTCACGGTTCCCAGGGATGCTGCGCCTATCACAGAAGCGCCCTCACCCGCCACTATCGGGAACCGGTCATGGCAGCCACCAGTTCATTTACCGAAGGGTCATCTGTTTTCGGGGGCCAGGCCAACCTGGTCCAGGCCATTAACACGATTTTTACCACCTATGAGCCGGATATCATCGCCGTTCACACCACCTGTCTTTCTGAAACCATCGGGGATGATGTGAATCAGATCGCCATTAAGGCGGTAAAGGACGGAAAGGTACCTGACGGTAAACATGTGATCCATGCCAGTACCCCCAGTTATGTGGGGTCCCACGTTACCGGGTTCTCCAACATGACCAAGGCCATGGCCATGTATTTTTCCAAGTCCACCGGGACACCCAATGGTAAATTCAATATTATTCCAGGATATGTTGAACCTTCGGACATGGCAGAGATTAAACGGCTGGTCAAAGAGATGGATATCAACCCTATTCTTTTCCCGGACACTTCCAACGTCCTCAACGGTCCCATGACCGGAAAATACAAAATGTATCCCGACGGCGGCGTCACAGCCGAAGAACTCACCGCCACCGGCGACAGCATCGGCACCATTGCCCTGGGCGCCATGGCCTCTGCCGACGCGGCAAGGGCCCTGGACACCAAATGGAAGGTCCCCTGCCAGGTGCAGGATCTGCCCATCGGACTTGCTGCAACCGACCGTTTTATTGATGCCTTGAGAAAGGCGGCAGGGGTGAGCGTGCCGGACAGCATCACACGGGAACGGGGCCAGCTGCTGGATATCATCACGGATATGCACCAGTACTTTTACGGGAAAAAGGTGGCCCTGGCAGGGGACCCGGATCACTTGATTCCTTTGGTGGAATTTCTCCTGAGCATTGACATGATGCCCGTTCATATTGTCACGGGAACGCCGGGACAGGACTTTGAGAAAAGGATCAGGGAGATGACAGCCCATCTTCCCTACACGGTCAATGTCAAGGCAGCCGGTGACCTGTTCCAGCTCCACCAGTGGATCAAAAACGAGCCGGTGGATCTGCTCATGGCCAACACCTATGGAAAATACATGGCAAAAGATGATGACATCCCCTTTGTGCGGATTGGATTCCCCATCCTGGACAGGGTGGGCCACTCCTATTTTCCCACGGTTTGTTACAAGGGCGGCATGCGGCTTCTTGAAAAGATTCTTGATGTCCTGCTGGATCGTCTTGACCGTGATGCCCCGGAAGAAAGTTTTGAACTGGTACTGTAATTGATTAGATAAAGGATGGATACAATGGAACCCATATCCGTATTGGAAGACAGGAAAAACCAGATTTACCGGAAGGGCCAGGATAGCTTTGATATCTCCTGCGAAAAAAAGAGCCTGGCAGGTGCAGTGAGCCAGCGGGCCTGTGTTTTCTGCGGATCCAGGGTGGTTCTCTACCCCATAGCAGATGCCCTGCACCTTATCCATGGGCCCATTGGCTGCGCATCCTACACCTGGGATATCAGGGGGGCCCTGTCATCGGGGCCGGAACTCCACCGGATGAGTTTTTCCACGGATCTTTCCGAGACGGATATCGTTTTCGGCGGTGAGAAAAAGCTTGAACAGGCCCTGGTTGAACTTATTGCAGAATATGAACCCAAGGCAGCTTTTGTCTATTGCACCTGTATTGTCGGGATCATCGGGGATGATGTGGAAGCGGTATGTAAAAAGGTGGCCGCAAAAACCCACATCCCCGTTCTCCCGGTGCATTCAGAGGGGTTCAAGGGCACGAAAAAGGACGGGTACAAGGCCGCCTGTGACGCCCTGTTTAAACTCATTGACCAGAACAGAAAACCGGAAAAGCAAATCCCCCTGAGCATCAATATCCTGGGGGAGTTCAATATCGGTGGAGAGACCTGGATCATCAAAGAGTACTACCGGCGGATGGGAATCGAGGTGGTTGCCGTGATGACAGGGGACGGCAGGGTGGAAGAGGTGCAGTCGGCACACCGGGCCTGTTTGAATGTGGTCCAGTGTTCCGGCTCTTTGACCTACCTTGCCAAGGACATGGAAAAAGCCTATGGCATCCCCTTTATACGGGTCTCCTATTTCGGCATAGAAGACACCTCGGATGCCCTGTATGATGTGGCCGCGTTTTTTGAGGACACCCCGGAGATCATGGAACGAACAAAGACCCTGGTGCAGGAGGAGGTGAAAACCATTCTTCCAGAACTGTCAGCCCTGAGAAAGGATCTTACGGGAAAACGGGCCGCCATTTACGTGGGCGGTGCGTTCAAGGCCTTTTCTTTGATCAAGGCGCTGAAACACCTGGGCATGGCGGAGGTCCTTGTGGGATCCCAGACCGGCAACAAGGATGACTACGCGCTTCTGAGGGAGATGTGCGACCCGGGCACGGTGATCCTGGATGATGCCAACCCCCTGGAACTTGCCAAGTATGTCATGGAAAAGGATGCCCACCTTTTTATCGGCGGGGTCAAGGAACGGCCCATTGCCTACAAGCTGGGAATTGGTTTCTGCGACCATAACCATGAGAGAAAGATCCCTCTGGTAGGGTTTGAGGGAATGGTAAATTTCGCCAGGGAAGTCCATGAAACCGTAACAAGTCCCATCTGGGACCTTGTCCCGAGAAAGTCGTTTAACCGGGCCATTTCAAAGAAAGGATGATACCCCATGATTCCAAAAAAGATCAAAACAATACCATATACTGCCACCCGCAATGCTTGCAAAATGTGTACACCACTTGGCGCCGCTCTGGTTTTCCACGGGATAGAGGGGACCATCCCCCTTTTGCACGGTTCCCAGGGGTGTTCAACCTATATGCGGCGGTACCTGATCAGCCATTTCAGGGAGCCCGTGGATATCGCCTCATCCAATTTTTCAGAGGATACGGCCATATTCGGCGGTGGGGACAACCTCAGGCTTGCCATTGAAAATGTAACCCGTCAATACTTCCCGGCCATGATCGGCATTGCCACCACCTGCCTTTCGGAAACCATTGGGGATGATGTGCCCATGATTTTAAACGGCATGGATAATGCCGTCGACGATACGATCCTGGTCCATGTGTCAACCCCAAGTTATACCGGCACCCATGTGGACGGATTCCACGGGGCGGTTCATGCCGTGGTGGAACGGTGCAATCCCTTGACCGGCAAAACAAAGGACGATCTTAAGACCCGGAAAAAAATAAACATTTTTCCGGGTATGCTCTCCAATGAGGATATTAGACATATAAAGGAGATCTTTACGGATCTTAACACCGAATTTACGATTCTGCCGGATTATTCGGAACGGCTGGAAGGCCCTTCCTGGGAGGACTACCAGGCCATTCAAAAAGGCGGAACCCCGGTCAGGGAGATCAAGACCATGAACCTTGCCACGGCCAGCATGGAATTGGGTTCCATCCTGGCAGGCACGGTTAACCAGGGCGGAGAGAGTGCCGGGTCCCTTTTAAAGGAACGGTTTGACATTCCCCTGGTTTCCCTTGGCTTCCCTATTGGGGTTAAGGCCACGGATCTTTTCTTTTCGCACCTGGAACAACTGACCGCAACGGCCATGCCTGAGAAGTACAAATGTCAACGGGGACGACTGATTGACGCCTATGTGGATGGAAACAAATATGTGTCCAAACGAAGGGCCGTTGTCTACGGGGAGGAGGACTTTGTGGTTGCCATGGCAGGGTTCCTGGCCGAGGTCGGCATCATCCCTGTTCTATGCGCTTCCGGCGGGAAAAGCGGGTTGCTGGAAAAAGCCCTGGAAGAGACCCTTGCACCGAACATCCTCAAACAGGTGACGGTTCACCAGGGTATGGATTTTACCCGGATGGAGCAAGCGGCCAGGGACCTTAATCCAGATTTTGTAATCGGAAACAGCAAGGGGTACACCATGTCCCGGCACCTCAATGTTCCCCTGGTCAGGGTCGGTTTTCCCATCCATGACCGGATTGGGGGCCAGCGCATTCTTCACATTGGTTACAAGGGGGCCCAGGAGCTGTTTGATACCATTGTTAATACCCTGCTCCAGCGTCGGCAGGATACGTCAAAAACCGGTTACGCCTACATGTAGAAATAAGGCCATAGATATAAGGCCATAGATATAAGGAAAGAGAAAGGATAGAAAAATGAATATTAAAAATCATCCCTGTTTTAATGCAAATGCCTGTAAAAGTTGGGGACGGGTCCACCTTCCAGTCGCTCCACGCTGTAATATCCAGTGCAATTTCTGTAACCGGAAATTTGACTGTGTCAATGAAAGCAGGCCCGGTGTCTGCAGCAGTATTCTTTCCCCTTTCCAGGCCATGGAATACCTTAAAAGGGTAATGACCCGGAAAAAAAATATTTCCGTGGTGGGAATTGCAGGTCCCGGAGATCCCTTTGCCAACCCTGAAGAGACCTTGAAAACCATTGAAATGATCAACAAAGAATATCCGGAAATGCTCTTGTGTCTTGCAAGCAATGGTCTGAACCTCCCAGATTACCTGGATGACATAGCAAAGTTCAATGTCAGCCATGTGAGCATCACCATTAACGCCATTGACCTTGCAATCAGTGAAAAAATCTATTCCTGGGTAAGGTTTGGCAAGAGATCCCTGGCCCCCGGAAAAGGGGCCGGGCTTCTTCTGGAAAAGCAGATGGAATCCGTGGCAGGCTTAAAAGAAAGGGGGATCATTGTAAAGGTCAACACCATTGTTCTGCCCGGTATTAACGATCATCACGTTACCGATATTGCCAGGGAAATGGCCAGGATGGGGGTAGATCTGCTCAACTGCATGCCCTACTACCCCAATGAGGGGTCCAATTTCTCCCACCTTGCAGAACCGTCCAGGGAAGAGATTGTAAGAATCCAGACAGACGCCCAAAAGTATATCCCCCAGATGAAACATTGCAGGCGGTGCCGGGCCGATGCCGTGGGCATACTGGGTGAAGAACCGGACAAGGTATTGGTGGATAGCCTTAAGGAATGCGCATCCATGGAAGAGACACCCGAAATGGAGATAGAAAATCCTGCCAGACCCTATGTGGCCGTGGCCACCCGGGAGGGGGTTCTGGTGAACCAGCATTTGGGAGAGGCAACTGAACTTGCCATCTATGACATTAGCGAAGAAGAACTGGTGCTTGTGGAAACAAGGAGCGTTCCGAAACCTGGTGGCCCAGGGGCCAGGTGGCATACCGTGGCGGAACTGCTCAGGGATTGCCATCTCATCCTGGTGAGCGGGGTTGGGGAAACCCCTAGGAAAGTGTTGACAGAAGAAGGATTTGAAATCCTCATGGTCAACGGCCTGATCCAGGAAGTCATTGATGCCGTGAAAAGCAAACAGAACATAAATCATCTTATTAAAAGAGCCCCCCTGGATTGTAATGCAGAATGCTCAGGTGCGGGAATGGGATGCATGTAAACCATCGGTCAGATAAAGTATCGGGACAGATAAATCAAATTATGGGGACAGAGTTGAAATCTGTTCCCGAGGAGAAAAAAGAATGGAAAAACCAAAGCACCACATACTGGTATGCGCAAGTTTCAGACCCAACGGGGAACCCAAAGGAAAATGTCATCGGAAAAACTCCATGGATTTTCTTCCCTACATCGAAAACGAGATCATTGACCGGGGGCTTGAAGGCGTAATTGTTTCGTCCACCTGCTGCCTTAAGCTCTGTGATGAGGGGCCGGTCATGGTCATTTACCCGGAAAACACCTGGTACGGCAATGTGACATCTGAAGATGCCATTGACGAGATCCTGGATGCCCTTGAAGATGGTGGGACCGCAACAGAATATCTCTTGCAGCCTTTAAAGTGCAAAGTCCCATAACAAAAGTCGGGAAATGAATTGAAACAGTAAAGCGATATTTGTTGCAGCGGTTAAACTTAAAATCACGGAGTCGGCCATGGTGAACGAAAACGATAAAAGAAAAATATGGATGGTGGACACCACCCTGCGGGATGGCGAACAGGCACCCGGGGTGGTGTTCAGCTCCCATGAAAGGGTTGAAATCGCAACAGCCCTTGACCGGATAGGAATCGATGAGATAGAGGCCGGAATCCCGGCCATGGGGGAGCAGGCCTGCCGGGATATCAGAAAACTTGTCGGGCTGGATCTGTCCTGTATCCTCTCCTGCTGGTGCCGGGCAGACAAGGGGGATATTGAGAAGGCCGCTTGCTGCAATACCCCCGGGGTTCATATCAGTTTTCCCACCTCTTCTGTCCTCCTCAGAACCTTTGACAGGGACGAGGCGTGGGTGATGGATACCCTTGGGCGTCTGGTGGGGATGGCAAAAAGATATTTTGACCGGGTCTCGGTGGGTGCCCAGGATGCCACCCGGACCCGGCATCAATTTCTACAACAATTTGCAGAGGGTGCCTTTGAAGCCGGGGCTGACCGTCTTCGCCTGGCAGATACGGTGGGAATGATCAGTCCTTCCATGGTGATCAAAACCATGACCGGTCTTGTCCACCGGGTGCCGGATCTTGATCTTGAATTCCACGGACATAATGATCTTGGCATGGCCACGGCCAATGCGGTTACGGCGGTGGAGGCAGGTGCGTCCGCCTTGAGTGTCACGGTTAACGGCCTGGGTGAAAGGGCCGGCAATGCGCCTTTGGAAGAGGTGTCCATGGCTCTTTTTGAGGTGGGCGGATATGGGGGAACCATCAACAACTCCGGTATGACGGACCTCTGTCGGCTGGTTGCCGGGGCTTCCGGGCACGCTATTCCTGAATCAAAGCCCATTGTCGGGAAAAACGTTTTCCGGCACGAATCCGGCATTCATTGTTCAGGGCTTTTAAAGGACAGGTCCTCCTATCAGCTCTTTGAACCCGAAACCGTGGGAAAAAAAGAGAGTGATTATGTTATCGGGTATCATTCAGGATCCGCCGCCATCGGCCATGTGCTTGAAAAACAGGGGCTTTTCATTGATAAAGCAGGGGCAAAAAAACTGATCCCCCTGGTAAGGGAAAAGGCCCTTGAACAAAAATCATTGCTGACCCCCGGAGAGCTTAAGGCGCTCTATCATCTTGGCAATAGCAACTGCTCCGGATAATTCTTGACATTAATTAATGGAGGGGAGCTATGACTAAGCAACTCCTATGCCTTATAGCTGGTTTTACTCTCTCAATACTACTTGTCCCATGCGGAACCAAGCGAGCGGTTGTTTCTATTGACTCTGGCAGCGTTCTTCCTGGAAGCCAAATCACAAAAAAAAGATGAAAAACTATCATTAACAGGCACGGCTATTGAACTTGCCAACATGCCTTGAATATCTATTCGGATATTCCGCTTTCCAGTGATCAATAATATTTGGATCAAACCCGGCCCAAGCACAACATGCTGTGTTTGGGCCAGGTTTGGTGGACACTTCAACGTTTTATCAATTTGTTGTTTCCGTCCCGTTGGTGTCGTCATCATCAGGATCAGTGTCGTTTCCGGAATCATCATCAGACTCCCCGTCACAGGAACCCAATGTATCTCCATGATTTAAGTGCATCTGAAGAGCAGCCTCTGAAATTCTGAGCTCTCGTCCCTTATGGCAAACAGTAATTTTACTTTGACCGTTTCCGTTAATTGTATCGTCATCATTGTCGGTGTCATTATCGGTGTCGGTGTCGGTGTCGGAATCATCATCCGGCTCTGCATCATCGCAACTCCCTTCAACATCACCATGATTTAAATGCGCAATCAATGCTGACTTTGAGATCGTAATCGTTCTACCCTTGTGACAGATTGTTACCTTTTCAGGCGTTTCACCATCATCATCGTCGTCCTCAGTAACATCTACATTTGAAAACAGGAGGTCAAATTCAATAACTGTTCCGTCGGTTATTACAAATGAATCACTGGATTCAAGGGTCATTTCGATTCCGTCAACGGTAAATACAGCAACCATTGAGTATGTGCCTGCCGGAAGATCAATGGTGTATTGTCCGCCATTCGCAACATTTACAGAAGCTACTTCAATTACAGTCTCATTCTCTCCATCAAGAACCTTTTGACGGATGCTCACTTTGATGAATTGATCATCTTCACCTTCTTCGATGGAGATGGTGCCTGTTATCGTTCCTTCACCTGTCCCCTGTTCAAGTGAGAAAATCTGCTCTATGGTATTGCCAGACTCTACTGTAACGTCTGCCGTGCCAGATTTGTATCCTGATAAACTTGCCACCAGTGTATATGTGGCAGGGTCCAATAAAAGTGTATATCCACCGGTTTCGTCTGAAATCGTTGATGTCGAAACTAAATTTGTTTCCGAAGTCTCTCCTGATATCTGGGCGCTTACGCGAACACCTTCGAGGGGGACACCTGTGGCATTGTCTGTAATAACACCGCTTACATATGATAATTTTTCTTCATCAAGGACTTTAACCGTGGGATTCAGGCTCCAGTTTCCGTTGCTGCCGGCTTGAACAATCGAATCAACCACATTGAAATCAAGGATCAGATCTGTTGTCGCATCTTCGGTTATGGTAAAGCCGTCGACAATTTTAAATCCCTCCTGATATCCGTCAGGAACGGTAAGCTCATATACATTATCACCAATATCAATGATATAATTAGCAAACGGATGATTGTTCCCAAGACTGTTTAACCCGGTATCCTGTGTGTCTCCGAGAACCAGTCTCATCTGATCGTATTCACCAGCCTGAAGATCCGTAATGCCAAGGGTCTCAATGGTACCATTGATAAGTTCAAGAAGGTTGTAGGTCTTTGCAGGAGACGCCGCTACTATCCATTCTTTATCCTCTTCGTTCTCTGTAGCAAGGCTGACCTTTACCTCTTTGATCGTTACGTATACAGCCTTATAGTCGGTTGTAGACGCGTCTGTCAGGCCTACGGATAGTTTCCCTGTCGTACTGGTACTGC
Organism: Desulfobacterium sp.; assembly: GCA_030145245.1. Classification (GTDB taxonomy): domain Bacteria; phylum Desulfobacterota; class Desulfobacteria; order Desulfobacterales; family Desulfobacteraceae; genus Desulforapulum. Next base: position 23,753 of record JAQYWC010000071.1, on the reverse strand, counting down.
TACTACTGCTGCTGCCATTACATGAATAAATGGTCAGGCCTGCAATTAGCATCACAAAGGTCAAAAACGCATGGTTTTTAATCTTTTTCATTTTAGCCTCCTGAATTAGATCTTTAAAAGTAAAAACGCTTATTTTTTAGCATAAGTTTTTCAATGGAGCAAATTGAATGTCAAATTTATTGTGAAAAGGTTAATATAGTGAAGTTAATGGCTTGTTAACGGGATTGTGAATAAAAAACAAGGTTTACGGTTATGAACCGAGGGGGTGGATAACTGATTTTCCTCGAGAATACTGCCTGGTGATTTAGCTAACATGTGGTGTGGTTTTCCTTTTTGACGGCGGTATTTTTCTATGGCACCAGGATTCCTAGTTGAAGATCGTGAGGAAACGTCCATGTATGAGGTTCTGAAAATTGGAGTGGCCGAATTGATGTTGTTTTGTTTTGCTCGTGAGTCGTAACTTTTTTTAAGATCGTCAAAGCCGATGCCTGCGGTCATAAATGGTTAATATATGGTCTGGATGGAAAATGTCTTGTAAAAATAGATAGATGCTCTATAGTGTATGGCTTTTGACTATTCATTCAGACGAGGTGTTTCATGTTTTACCATGTGGCAAAAGTCCTTTACCGCATACTGGGATGGGAGATCGACAAGGACAGGGCCCGTATTCTGTGGGAGAAGAAAAACGTTGTTGTGGGATTCCCCCACACCTCCATGAAAGATACGGTACTCACCATGGTGGGTATGCATCTGTTGAAGAAACGCTCCCACACCTTTATTAAAAAAGAGGCGTTCTTCTGGCCCCTGTCCTGGTTTTTGAGGCTGAACAGCGCCATTCCCGTGGATCGGAGCGCCCCCGGGGGGATTGTTCAGCGGATTGTTTCTGAGTTCAGCAACAACAAAGAGTTCAGCGTCAATATTGTTCCCCAGGGGACCCGGCAATCGGGCTCAAACCTGAAGACCGGGTTCTGGCACATTGCCACCCAGGCCAACGCCTCCATCCTCTGCTGGTACTTTGATACGGCCAACAAACGCTGTATCTGTCTTGGCAGCTTTCATCCGGGGGATTCCATGGGTGAAGACCTCAAGACCATGCAGAAACTTTATGATCAGGTGGGATACACGCTTCCCATGCGGAGGCTTGATAACAAGGAAAATTAAACGGGGGTGGGATTGCCGGGGCGGGTTAACGAAAAACCGGCCCCGGTAATGGTGTTACGCTTTTCTGGGGGAGATCTCGTCAAAGGCCTGGTTCATGGTCTTTACCGAGAGCCGGATGCAGTGCTGTTTCTGGTCCGGGATCTCAATCAGCCGACGGAAAATGTCCCGGTCGGTGATTTTGCGGGCTTCTTCAATGGTCATGCCCTTAATCATCTCCATGGCGACCATGGCAGATGCGATGGCGCCGGGGCAACCAAGAACCTGGATCTTGGCATCCTTGATGATCTCTCCGTCCATCTTCAGGTAGACTTTCATGGTGTCGCCGCACTGGCCGGTGAGTTCGCTCACCTGGTCGGCGTCTTCGAGGCTTCCCATGTCGGGCTGGTCGATGAAGTAGTCAATGGCTGTGTCTGAATAGCCTGATTCAGTGAGCATTGCCCGAACATTCTCTTTATTTTCGGTATCCGTAACTGTTTCCATGTTGTTTGCCTCCCTAATGTGCGCAGCTTCCGTCTGCTGTATGACCGCTGCATGTCTGGTCGATGGTGTATTCAGGAAGGCTGCCTGCCTTAAAAAGATCCAGATTCTTTTCAACAGTGCCTTCAACTGCTTTGTATGCTTTAATTCCGGCAGCCGCAAGTTTTGTCAGGGCTCCCTTGCCGATCCCGCCCACAACGATAGCGTCTGCATCGATTCCGCCCAGGGCCTTGATAGGCTGGCATTGACCGTGGATATGGTCCACGTCGTGGTTGATCAATACCTCATGGTCGTTGGTATCGGTGTCTACGAGGACAAAAAAGGGGGCCGAGCCAAAATGGCCGTAGACCGTGCCCGTGAGTCCCAATTCGCTGTTTGTAGGAAAGACTGCCTTCATTATAACTCCTTGCTCCATCAAATTCTTGACATAAATGTCTGCTTCAAAAATAGATGAAAAATAGAGCGGATTTTGCCTGCTGTCAAGGTGTTAGTGGGGCACTTTTTCTTTGGGGGCACTGAAAAGACAGCTCAATATGAGCATATCCTCTTCATACTCTGAATTCACCTCATAGGGGAGGGTGTTGAAGAGCCTTATCATTCCCCGGTTTTGCGGGGAGGTATAGGCGATAAGTCCCTTGATTCCGTTCAGCCTGGCAGCTTCGGCAAGTTTTGTTTGCAAAAGCTTTGCAATGCCCTTGCCCTGCCAATTCTGGGATACGGAAAAGGCGATCTCAGCCATGTTCACCACAGGGTTGCGCAGGTACTCGCCAACGCCAATGATTTTTCCAAACCCCACCTCGCCGACAACGGCAACGATGGTGAGGTCGTTGATGTAATCAATCTCAACGGTGCCGCCGATCTGGTCGTGGACAAAGCTTGTTTTTTCATGGAAAAAGCGGGAGATCACATCCCGCCGGTTCATGGTGTAGTAGTATTCCTGTATCCTGCGTTCATCAACCGGTTTGGCAGGTCTAAGGGTGATCGGGGTTTCGTCGATCTTTACAACCTCTTCGAGTTTCAGGGGATATACACCCCGGATCGATTCCTTGAGCTTTCTGCTGTTGTCCAGGAAATCGAGCTCCTTTGCCATGGCAAAGAGATGGTCCCGGAAATTGGGGTGGGCAATGCTGATGAGGGCCATTGCCCTCTCTTGGATGCTTTTGCCGAACAGGTTGACGATGCCGTATTCCGTGGCCACATACTGGACATCTCCCCTTGGCACTACAACGGCGGATTGTTCGAGAAAGGGCACGATCCTGCTTATTTTTCCATGGTCGGCCGTGGCGGTGAGCATGAGGATGGACTTGCCGTTGGGGGACATGGCCGTGCCCCGGATAAAGTCCAGCATGCCGTTGACCCCGGTGAAGTTGTTGTAGGGCAGGGCATCGGCCGAAACCTGGCCGGTGAGATCGATGGCCATGGCCGTGTTCATGGAGACCATGGCGTTGTGCCGTGAGATGATCCTGGGATCGTTGACATAGTCCGAGGGGTGAAATTCGATGGCCGGGTTGTCATCCAGGAATTCGTAAAAATTGGTGGACCCAACGGCCGAGCTTGCCACCAGTTTGCCGTCGTTAAACCCTTTTGCCCGGTTGGTCACAGCTCCCATGGAGATGAGGCGCATGATGCCGTCGGTCAGGTATTGGGTGTGGATGCCAAGGTCGTTTTTTTCCGCAAGGCAGAGCAGGGTGGCCTGGGTCGTGGCCCCGAGGCTGGTCTGGAGGGTGGACCCGTCATCGATGACCCGGGAGATGTGGCGGGCAATGGTGTTGGCCGATTCGAATTCCGGCATCTCCTGGATGGTGAGGAGTTCCTCTTCATGCTCCACAATATGGTCCACATCGTTGACATGGATGAAGCTCTGGCCCAACACCCTGGGCATGCGGGGATTGACCTGGGCGATGACCATGTCCGCCGATTCGGCCGCAGCTTTGCTGATATCCACTGAGATGCCAAGACTCATCCAGCCGAAATCGTCCGGGGGCGATACCTGTATCAGGGCCGCGTTAAGCGGCAAGCGTCTTGTTTTGAACAGCTTCGGCACCTGGGACAGGTTGATGGGGGTGATGAATCTTGCATTCTTGCTGATGATTTTCGGTTTTGCCGATCCAAGATAGAAGGAGCGGATATTGAACTGCTGGGAGTGGGACCGGTTTGCAATAAGGGTGATGGGGGTGCTTTCAAGGGAGAGAAGTCTCACGATTTCAAGGTCGGTAAACCTGGGGGATAGCCTTGAAAGTTCCTTGACAAGGTGCTGGGGTTCACCGCAGGAGGAACTGATGAATATCCTCTGGCCGGGGTGTATTTTTGCGATGGCATCCTTTGCACTGCACAGTTTATCCACATAGCTGTCGGCCCAATAGATCGGTTTTGCCATGGTGCCCTCCTCGTTTTTGACGAGTATACTATAAAACCCGGGCAGGTCAATTAAAACCGATACAAAACTCTTGTGCGGTTGGTGAAAAGAGTCTAAACTGTGGGGCATCAACGTAATAACAGATACTTAGGGAAGAAACTATGCGGATCATGATTTGTGGCGGTAACGGGCAGTTAGGCAGAGACTGTTTGCGGGTTTTTCAGAAGAACAATACGGTTCAGGCTTTTGGCTCCCTTGATCTGGACATCACAAGCCAGGAGCTGGTTGAAAAAATGATCACAACCGTTTCTCCGGATGTGGTGATCAACTGTGCCGCCTACACCAATGTGGATAAAAGCGAAGGTGATGCTGAGCTTGCCCGGAAAATCAACGCCCTGGGTGCCGGGTATGTTGCCCGTGCCTGTTCAGCCATTGATGTCCCCATGGTTCATATCTCCACCGACTATGTGTTTGACGGTAAAAAAGAACTTCCTTTGAGCTATGCCGAAACCAGCGCCACATCTCCCTTGGGGGTGTATGGCAGAACCAAGCTTGAGGGGGAGCAGCTTGTTGCCCGTAACGCCGAAAAACATATGATCGTTCGCACGGCCTGGCTCTACGGCGCCCATGGCAATAATTTTCTTAAGACCATGCTCAGGCTGGCCCTTGCGGATTCCGATCGAACCATCCGGGTCGTGAACGACCAGTACGGGTCCCCTACCTGGACCCTGAGGCTGGCCCTGCAGCTTGAAAAGCTTGTGATGGTAAAGGGTCATGGCATCTATCATGCCACCTCGGAGGGGTATTGCTCCTGGTACGAGCTTGCCGCCTATTTCCTGAAAAAAATGGATGTCAGCCACAGCATCGCTCCCTGTACCACAGCCGAGTATCCCACCCCTGCAACCCGGCCGGGAAATTCAATCCTTGATAACACAAGACTCAAACGGGGCGAGATAAATCGCATGACAGGATGGCGTCACGGGGTCGATCTTTTTGTTTCAAGGTACCGGAATGATCTTATTGAGGAGTGTTCTTCTTCGTAGATCTTCGCTTTCGAATTGATACCTGCTTTATCTCATCTTAACAGGAAAAGGGTCTGTTCATACGCGGGGAGCTGCAATTCGCTTCTCTTTACTTTTTCTTAGAGCAGGAGAGAGAACCATGGAACCAATAGCGATTTCAGGGTTTAAAGAGTCGATACACCGGTTTGTCCGCTACGTGCTTGGAAAGAGGTTTGAGGACGCCACCAAACGGGATCTGTTCAATGCCGTCTCCTCGGCCGTCCGGATGCTGCTCATCGATATTGCCATGGACACGGAAAAGCGATACGAACAGAGCGATGCCAAGAGAATGCACTACCTCTCAATTGAATTCCTTCCGGGAAGGCTTCTGTCCAACAATCTCATCAACCTCGGGATCCAGGAACGGTGCCGGGAGATCCTCAAAACCATGGGCATCGATCTTGACGAACTTATGGAGTATGAACCCGACCCCGCCCTTGGCAACGGGGGGTTAGGGCGTCTTGCCGCCTGTTTCCTCGACTCCCTGGCAACCCTGGATATGCCGGGGTTCGGCTATGGTATAAATTACGATTACGGGCTTTTCAAGCAGAGTATCATGGGAGGGGAGCAGCGGGAAAACCCGGATTTCTGGCCAAACCGGTCCTCTCCATGGCTTCTGGCCAGGTCGGGTGAGCGGTGCATGGTTCCGGTTTACGGCAGGATCGAGGTCTCAGAGGACAGGGACGGCGAATACAATCCCATGTGGGTCGACTGGAAACTCATCATCGGAAGGGCCCATGACATTCCGGTGGCAGGTTACGGTGGCAGGACCGTCAACCGGCTGCGTCTCTTTTCTGCATGGGCCGGTGAAAATTTTGATATGCAGGTCTTTAACGAGGGCGACTATTTCAGGGCGGTGGAGGAGAAGATACAGTTTGAATCCATCTCCAAGATTCTCTATCCCTCGGATTCCCAGGAGGCCGGCAGGGAACTCCGGCTGGTGCAGGAGTACTTTCTTGTCGCCTGTTCCGTCAACGACATCATCCGGCTCTATCTTAAACATCATGACGGTTTTGACCAATTTTCTGACAAGGTTGCCATTCAGCTCAACGATACCCATCCTGCATTGACGGTGGCTGAATTGATGCGGGTCTTTGTGGACGGCCATGGGCTTGAATGGGATCGTGCCTGGGAGATCACAACCAGCACCCTTGGCTATACCAACCACACCCTCCTTCCCGAAGCCCTTGAAACCTGGCCGGTTTCCATTGTGGAGCGGGTCATTCCAAGGCACCTCCAGATCATCTACGAAATCAACCGGCGCTTTGTGGCGCAGGTCAAGAAGCGCTTTCCCGATGATCCCGGCATGGTGGAGTCCATGGCCATTATCCTGGAAGGAGGGGAGAAGCTTGTCAGGATGGCCAACCTTGCCATTATCGGAAGTCATTCGGTGAACGGGGTGGCAGCCATCCATTCCGAGCTTGTCAAGACCCGTCTTGTCCCCGACTTTTACCGGCTCTGGCCCCATCGGTTCAACAACAAGACAAACGGCGTGACCCCCAGACGGTGGCTGCTTGCGGCAAATCCCGGCCTTGCAGGGCTTGTTACCGAGGCCATTGGAGACGGCTGGATCAAAGACCTTGAACAGCTCAAGGGCCTTGAGCCCCTGGTCCGGGACAGTGGGTTTCTTGACCGGTTCTCCCAGGTGAAGCGGGCGAACAAACTTCGCCTGGCAGGGATCATCAAGAAGACCACCTATGTGGATGTGGATCCGGATTCCATCTTTGATATCCATGCCAAACGGATACACGAGTACAAGCGGCAGCTGCTCAATCTTTTGAACATCGTCCACACCTATTTTGAGATAAAGGAGGATAACAGGACACCCGTCTCCCCAAGGACCTTTATCTTTGCCGGCAAGGCCGCTCCCGGCTATGTCAATGCCAAGCTGATCATCCGGCTGATCCACGGCATTGCCGACGTGGTCAACAGCGATCCTGACGTGAATCAATGGCTTCGGGTCGTCTTCATTCCCGACTACCGGGTTTCCCTTGCCGAGGCGATCATTCCGGCGGCAGATGTGAGCGAACAGATCTCCTGCGCCGGCATGGAGGCATCGGGAACGGGAAACATGAAGTTCGCACTGAACGGCGCATTGACCCTGGGAACACTTGACGGTGCAAACATCGAGATAGCCGACAGGGTGGGGGCGGAGAATATCTACATCTTCGGGCTCACCGTGGAGGAGGTGGATGCCATGAGAAATCACTACAACCCCTGGGATTATATCGACAATAACCCTGGGCTTGGCCGGGTGATGAACGCCATTAATTCAGACCTTTTCTGCAAAAAGGAGCCCGGACTCTTCGGCCGGCTCTATGATTCCATTGTCAACCAGGGGGATTACTATTTTAACATGGCCGATTTTTATTCCTACGTTGAGGTCCAGAATCGGGTGGGGCTTAACTATCGGAATCGGGTGGGCTGGGCGAAAAAATCCCTTCTCAACACGGCAAGAATTGGCTATTTTTCAAGTGACAGAGCGATCCGGGAGTATGCCCGGGAGATCTGGAATATCCAGACCCTGGAACGGGGATAGTCTAATTTCTCAGCGACCTGAAGAACAGTGTACCGGCCTATGGGTATGGGGTCTGTTATTTTTTCATGAATTTTTTTTAAAGTTTTGCTTGCGATTTTTCAGCCGTCCTAGTATGCAATAAACCAATTGATACAGAATAAATCGTATTCAAACTCTGATGAGGAAAGACATGGGAATTCAGGAGCGCAAGATAAGAGAGAAAGAACAGCGGCGCAGACAGATCATGCAGGCGGCTAAACTTGTGTTTTCAGCCAAAGGGTTTAACCGGGCCACCATGGAGGAGATTGCAGGGGAAGCGGAGTTGAGTCCCGGCACCCTTTATCTTTATTTTAAGAACAAGGAGGAACTTCATACCTCCCTCTCCATAGATATTCTGAAGTATCTGACGTCACAGATAAAAGAGTATGTCGATGAAAAGGAGATGACGCCGGAAGACAAGCTCAACGCTTTGAGGGATGCGTTTATCAATGTTTACGAGTTTGACGCCATGGTGTTGATCAACCTGTTTCATCTCCAGTCCGGGGAGACGTTGAAGAACCTGTCCGGCGAAGTCCTTCAACAGATCAAGCAAACGTCTTCCGATGCCCTGGGCGCGATAACCTCCATTGTCCAGGAGGGAATAGACCAAGGCGTCTTTATAGAGAGGCATCCGGTTGCCCTTGCCGACATTCTCTGGGCAACCTATTCAGGGGTGGTGCTCTGGGTGGACAGCAAGCGTCAGCTCAACAATGAAAAGGATTTCGTAAGGCAGACCCTTGAGACGGCCTTTGAGATCATTGGTGCGGGCTTTAAGAAACAGTAGTTACTTGCAGAGCCTGTGTATGGTCTGGGCATGCCAGTCTCCCCTTCCGGAGAATGTGGGGATGCCCTTTTCCGTCAGGACTTCGGCAATTTCCGCATAGGTCGCCCTCTCTTCCCTCATGGACCGGATGATGGCTATCACCTCGTCCTTGGTGTGGTGGGTGCCGGATGCGTAACTGGTGGTTCCTTTTCTGACGGGCCTTGGTGCGCTTGCCGCGTCCAGGGTGGGGACAATCTTATCCATGAGAATCTGGTTCAGGTTCTCGAAAAAGGTACCCACGGCAAGGTGCTGCTCGGCCTGTACTCTGGCCAGGCTCTCCTGGCTCTCTGCCATTCGCTCAAGGCTTGTCGCAATGGTTGAAAGGTTGTCCTTGATCACGGGGAGCGACTCCTGCAGCATATCAGATTCCTTGTACTGGCTCTGGCTCTGGGCCTGGGGTTGGGACCGCAGGGGAGTTCTCCTGTCAACCATCGTTCTCCGGTCATTTCCGGAATAATAACGCTCCCCGATCTCTTTTCGAGTGGGGCCTGAAGATCTTTGTTGCGAGCCTCGATGGGGTTGCGAGCCTCTATGGGTGCTTCTCAGGTTTTTTAAAAAATCGCTCATGATGCCTCCTGAAATAACGATATAAAAAAATCTATATTATAGATTTCAAAAGATCTGTTTGTGTCCGGTTGAATATCTTTTAGCGAATTTTCATCGATTCAGAAGTTGGACTTGGTTTTTTTTCTGTATTTTCGTAATGTTATTGTATATCATTATTTTCATAAGTCAAGCAGGAAATAGTAAAAAATCATGGGTCGCAGATTTTTTTGCCGGTTGATACGAAAAATATATCGTATCAACCGGGGGGGGGTGAGGAAGTAGACAAGCGCAGGCAGGGGCAGTTCATGGCAATATGGCATCGCCCGTGAAACCCGGGGAAACCGGATGATTCGCGAAGGGAACAGGCTTAAGGAGGGTGATCTTGGAGTTCATTTCAGGAACATGGAGTTTGCCTTCATGGCGCTGCCCTTCCCAAGAATTCATCGCTCGCTGTTGTTAAAAAAAAATCCCGGATTGATGCGAAAAATGATTGCGATGCCTGGTTGCCCTGGGGACGGATATGTGATCAATACGGCAAAAAGGGGGGGGCGTTTTTCTGGATAGGATGCTCGACGCCTGCTATGTCAAGGCAGGTATAATCGGGATGGTGTTCCGGCAAGGAGGTGTCTTTCCCTGTTGAACATACCATCCCGAAATTGATTATAAGAGATAAGCGCTATCGGGCGCTGTCCATGAGCTGGACTGTCTCTTTCTGTATGCAGTGGTAAATGTCTTCGTCACTGCCAAAGATGTCGATGACATCCTTGTGGTTGAGCAGTGTCTCAACAACGTAGGCGGTAAGATAGATGCTGACCACGTTGGGGCTGGACACCAGGGTCCTGAAGGGGGCGATCTTGAAGTCGATGTCAAAGTCCTCTGACTTGCAAAGGGTGTCAAGGCACTTGTTGATCTGCTCCTGGATGGAGTTTTTGCTCACCGTCTCAATAAGGCCGGTCTCCACAAGTTTCATCGAGACCTTTTGGCTGAAGGATTCGACATTGTCCCTGACGGCACTGATGGCACGGATTCTCTCACGTGTCTTGGAGGATTCTATTTTTGAAAGCAGCTTTGATTCTCTGTTTCCTACACTGAATGTCTTGGCCATGGACTGTCCTTATATTTTTACGTTGTTGGTGCGTTTTATTAAAAGGTCACTACAATTTGTCCGTTATTTATAGTCTGAAAATCCATTGGGTTTCAAGATAAAAATAATGATTCCTCGATAATAATCTGGGGAGATACCTCACGGTTGAAACGGTTCATTCGTATTCGGAAGGCAATTTTCGAATAGTGGTTTGGCAGGTCGTTGGGATTATCGATGTTGAAATGGAGGGCTTCCATGGTGGGGCCGGTCGTGTTTCCGGTGTTTGCCAGCATCATTTTCCTGTGGCGGGTTCCGATGATGGTTGAGCGGATCACGGTGACGTCTTCACAGTAGAAGAGGGGCTCGGGGTTAGCGGTGCCAAAGGGCCTAAGCCGGTCCACCTGTTCCACCAGCTCTTTTGTGATCGTGTCGATGGGAAGAGCACAGTCCAGGTCCAGGGTCTTTTTGACCTCCCTGCCATTGATCATGGATTTTATCTCGGATTCGAACAGGGCTGAAAAGTCCTTGATGTTGTTCTTCTTGATGGTGAGGCCGGCCGCCATGGCGTGGCCTCCGAACCGTTGGAGAACCCCGCTGCATTGCCCAAGGGCCTTATGGATGTTGATGCTGTTGACGCTCCTGCACGACCCGGTTGCCGGGGATTGTGCCGTTGAGATCAGCACCACGGGGCAGGCGTATTTTCTTGCAGCCTTTGAGGCGGCAATGCCGAGGACGCCTGGATTCCAAGAGGGGTCCGACATCACCAGGGCGCTTCCTTGGGCAAGCTCGGGATGGCGTGCGATCTTCTGTTCCATGTCGGCAACAATGCTCTGCTCGGTCTGCTGGCGTTTCTTGTTGAGCTGGTCCAGGAGTGCCGCCTTCTGCTCAGCGCCGTTCCTGTCCCTGGAGCAGAGCAGGTCGATGCAGATCCTTGCGTGGGACATCCTGCCTGCGGCATTGATCCGCGGGGCGACCCTGAAGGCAATGTCATCGGAATCAAGAACCCCGGCGTCGATCCTTGAGACGTCAAAGAGGGCCTTGAGTCCGGGGCGCTCTCCCTTCCTCATCACGTTAATGCCGGCCTTGGAGAGGGTCCGGTTTTCGGCTACCAGGGGAACCATGTCGGCGATGGTGCCCAGGGCGACAAGGTCACAGCTCTTGAGGAGGTTGGGCTCCTTTATCTCCTGCCACATGTCTTTTTCCCGCATGGCTATCCTCAGGGCGATGACAAGGTAGAAGGCGACCCCGACCCCGGCAAGGTGGTCAAGTCCTGACGTGCAAGCCTTCTGCTTGGGGTTGACCAGGGCAAGGGCTGGGGGAGGGGGGTCGGGTACCTCATGGTGGTCGGTGACAATGACGTCAATATCCTCAAGCTTTGCTGCGTCAACGGCTTCAAAGCTGTCGGATCCGCAGTCCACGGTGATGATCAGATCCACATACTGCTCGGCAGCCATGGCAATGTGCTCAGGCTTAAGGCCGTACCCTTCTTTTGTCCTGTGGGGGATGTACCAGGTGAGTTCAGCATCCACATGGTTGAAAAAGTCGGTCAGGATTGCGGTTGAGGTGACGCCGTCCGCATCAAAATCCCCGAAGATGAGGATCTTCTCACGGTTTTCCACGGCAGAGACGATGCGTGTTACGGCTTTGTCCATGTCCTTGAGGGAAAAGGGCTTGGCCAGGGTCTCAAGGGAGGGGTCAAGAAAGATCTTTGCCTCTTCAGGGGTGTCGATACCTCTGTTTGTAAGAAGGGTTGCAACCACGGGATGGCACCCCAGGGCCTGGGTGAGCCTCTCAACGGCAGCTGGATCAGCCTTTTTTTCTTTCCACTCTGTTTCCATATTGGTCCAATCGAAAAAAATTTAAAGCATATATAGGATGTCTAAGAATGTCAAACCATTAGGCTAAACTCTGTCTGGTGGTGTATGAAAAGTGCTTGAGGATTTCGGTGTTCACGAGCCGGTTCTTGAAAAAGGCCAAAAAACTTTTCTCCGTGAGGTTGGGAACCTTTTCCTGGAGCTGAACCAGGGAGATCCGGTTGATCACCTCGTTCCGGCCGGTTGTGATGGGAACGATGGAGCCGGACTGGATCTCGTCCCACACCAGATGGGAGGCCACAACCCCGAGCCCCATGCTGCTCTTCAGTGCCGAGATCACCGCATGGTGGTTCCCCACGGAAAGAATGATATTCATGTTTTTTTCCGAGCGCTCAAAGTGGTGCTTGAACCACTTTTTCAGGTCCAGGCCATGGGTCTGGCAGGAGATGAACTCCCTGGACCTCAGGTTGTCAAACGAGTGGTCACTGCAGATTTTTTCGTCATGGTATTCCCTGGAGCAGGCCAGGATCACCTCTTCATCGATCAAGGGTTCCATGCTGTAGATGCCCAGGTCTTCCCGGAACTTCTCCTGGGTTAAAAAGACGTCCACAAAGGCGAAGTCCAGCTCCCCCGCTCCTGTGAGGGAGAGCAGCATATCCGGGGGGCCGAGGGTCAGTTCAAAGACCACCTCGGGGTACTGCTCCCTGAACTGGGCAAAGATCGATGGGAAATACTGTTTGCCAAACTCCACCGGGGCGCCGATGCGAAGCAGGCCGTGGGGTTCCTCCCTGGCGCGCTTGATGGCCGGTATCCCGACCTCAAGCTCCCTTACAAAGGGCTCGACAATGGCAAACAGCCGGGTGCCGGCCAGGGTCGGCACCAGCCGTTTGTGAAGCCGGGTGAACAGGGGGGTGTCGATCTCGGCCTCCAGCTTGTGAAGGCTCTGGCTGATGGCGGACTGGGTGATGTTGAGCTCTGCTGCCGCTGCCACGATGCTCTGGTTGGAGAAGACGTGGAAAAAGACCTTGAGCCGGTTGAAATCTGGTAACATTAGCTGTCCTTAATCAATAGACTTAGTTAGTTTAATTTTACTCGTTACCCTCTCTGAACTATAAAATCAAGAAGTAAGTATGGGAAACAAACATTCTATTGACCTGGTTTGCACAAAAAAAATGGAGGTAGCGGCAATGACAGCACTCAATCACGGTTTTTTCGATGTTCTGATGTTCATGGTAACCCCGGAAGATTCAACCGGCTGTTACAACAATCCCCTGCCTCTCCTGGCAGACAACACGGTCAGAACCTGCCTTAACGCCATGAAGACCGCTTTGTGGGTGGGTGTGGCCATGGGTCTTTCCATCGCAATCTCAGGATTGTAAGGTCCCGGATCAACGACATTTCAACGGTATACCCCGTTGAACGCTGTCCCTGATATCCCAGGAGCTGGGCAAGGCGCGTCCGTGATTACCCCTGTTGGTAAAATATCCAAGTTTTGTGTTGAAGAGTGTCCCAGGAAAGTGATATAAAGCAAGTTTGGATTTTATCAACGAATAAGGGGTTTGGATGCAGACAGTTCATAAGATGTACCGGGTGGAAAAGAGTAAGATCGGGTTTTTGAAATTCATTTTCGAGGCCCATGACAACCTCGCCGTTTTAACCACCCTGGACGCAAAAGATGGCCTTGTTCGCCTTGCCATTGCTCCCGGCTGTTCTCCAGAGGCCGTTGCCGTGATGGAGGATTTGAAAAAGGATATCATGATCAATGAAGTTTAAGGGATACGCATACATCTACACCATCGGCTGTCAGATGAACACCTATGACTCGGAAAAGTTTTTTTCCATATTAAGCGGCCTTGGGTATGAAAAGACCGACTCCCTGGACAGGGCCGACGTCGTCATTTGTAACACCTGTTCCATCCGGGAGAAGGCCCAGGAAAAGGCTTTCAGCTTTCTTGGGCGCATTCCCGCAATAAAAAAGGAAAAACCCAATCTTGTCACCGTCATGGCGGGCTGTGTGGCCCAGCAGGAGGGTGAGAAGGCCTTTAAACGCATTCCCTATCTTGACATCGTGCTCGGCACCCAGGCATTTTCACGCCTTGCAGGCCATATCCGGGCCATTCTGTCCGGAAAGACCCGGATTGCCGATACTGATGACGCAACCGGCATCTACGAGTCCATGCCCGATTTCGACTGCCTTGACAACGATAAGGTGTCACGGTTTGTCACCATCATGCAGGGATGCGACAACTACTGCACCTATTGCGTGGTTCCCTATGTAAGGGGCCGGGAGCGCAGCCGCACACCCGAGAGCATTGTCGAGGAGATCACCATCCTTGCAGACTCCGGCGTTAAAGAGGTGACCCTGCTGGGTCAGAACGTCAACTCCTACGGAATAAAAGAGGGCATCTGCTCGTTTCCCGAGCTGCTTGCAAAGCTTTCCGAGATCCCCAAACTTGAGCGGATCCGTTTTGCCACTTCCCATCCCAAGGATCTTTCCGACGAGCTGATCTATGCCATCCGCGACCTTGACAAGGTGTGCAACCATCTCCATCTTCCTGTCCAGTCGGGATCGGACAGGATATTAAAGAAGATGAACAGGGGATACACCAGCAAGGACTATCTTGAGAGAATCGAAAAGCTCAAGCAAGAGTGCCCAGGCATTGGGCTCTCATCAGATATGATCATCGGATTTCCCTCGGAGACCCGGGAGGAGTTCGACCAGACCATGGATCTCATCAAAGCAGTCGAATTTGACGGGATCTTTGCCTTTGCCTATTCTGACAGACCCCAGGCGCCAGCCGCCAAATTTTCCGATGCCGTTGACGAAACCGAGAAGATGGCACGGCTCAACGAGCTCCTCGGGTTCCAGGAAAAGATGACGGAACAGAAGAACCAGGCCCTTGTCGGCCAGAGCGTGCGGGTGCTTGTAGAAGGTAAAAGCCAGAAAAAGAGACACAGTTCTAAAGCGAGCCAGAGCAATCTTCCCCAGATGACCGGTAGAACTGAATCAGCCAAAATTGTGCATTTCCATGGGGAAGATATCCATCCGGGAGATATCCTGGATATAAAAATCGAGCATGCCTACCCCCATTCCCTATGGGGGAGTGTGCAGGGAGTTTAATCGCTATGAGAACCCAAGGTAAAGCTAAGAAGGTCGGCAGGAACAGTGCCTGCCCCTGCGGAAGCGGGAAAAAGTATAAAAACTGCTGCATGAACCAGGAGCCCAAGGTACAGAGCCTTAAAGAGATTTACAAGAATCAGTACGACATTATTCTCAAGGAGCCCCACCAGATAGAGGGTATCCGCAAGGCAGGGGACCTGCTCATCTCCATGATGGACAAGGTGGAGGCCATGATCAAACCTGGCATCATCACCGATGACATCAACACCCTCATCGAGGAGGAGACCCGGAAAGCCGGTGCCATTGCCGCACCCTTGAATTACCGGGGCTTTCCAAAGAGCGTCTGCGTTTCTGTCAACGAGGTGATCTGCCACGGCATCCCCGGAAACCGGGTACTTAAGGACGGTGACATCGTCAATGTTGACATCACCCCCATCCTTGACGGCTATTATGCCGATGCCAACAAGACCTTTTTTGTCGGCAAACCCACTGCTGACGGCCAGAAGATTGTGAACGTCGCCCTGGAGTGCCTGCGCCGGTCCATTGATGCGGTTCGTCCCGGTGCCCATCTCGGGGATATCGGTTATGCCATCCAGAGCTATGCCGAGGCCCAGGGATGTTCCGTTGTCAGGGAGTTTGTCGGCCACGGTGTGGGCATTGATTTCCACGAGCAGCCCCAGGTGCTTCACTTTGGCCGGAAAAACAAGGGGGTCGAGCTTGTACCGGGCATGGTCTTCACCATTGAGCCCATGATCAACCTTGGCGGCCGGGAGCTCCATATCCTTGACGACAACTGGACCGCAGTCACCAATGACGGCTCCCTGTCTGCACAGTTCGAGCAGACCATCGTTGTCACCGAAACCGGGTGGGAGAGCCTCACGCCCTACTAAATACAGCCGTTAACCGGCGAACGCCTTCCAGGATTATTCCTTGACATCCTCGATCCCCGGGGGTTATTAGAATTGACGAGCAATATGTAACTCTTTTCCAATAACCCGTAAATATGATGCGGCTCAAAGCTGCGGATACAAAGGGAGGATTTGTTAATGAATGCATTGTTGATCATGGTGGCATCGTTTGCCGGTTATCTGTTAATGTACAACCTCTACGGAAAGTTCATAGGGGAGAAGATCTTCAAGCTGTCGGCGGCGGTTTCCACGCCGTCGGTGGATCTTGAGGACGGGATCGATTACGTTCCCACGAACAAAGAGGTGATCTTCGGTCATCACTTTACCTCCATCGCAGGAACAGGACCCATTGTGGGACCGGCGGTCGCCATCATCTGGGGCTGGGTGCCGGCACTCATCTGGGTCTTTGTGGGCAGCATCTTCATGGGTGCGGTCCACGATTTCGGTTCCCTTGTCATCTCCATGCGCAACCAGGGCAAGTCCATTGCCGACTACACCTCCAAGTACGTTAACAACCGCACCCGGTTTCTCTTCTTCCTCCTGGTGTTCCTTGAGCTCTGGATCGTGATCGCCATCTTCGGCCTTGTCATTGCCGTTGTGTTTGCCATGTATCCTGCCGCAGTGCTTCCTGTGTGGTTTGAGATTCCCATCGCCATCTACCTTGGCCACCTTATCTATAAGAAGGGTAAGAGCATTGTGCTCTGGTCCATCATTGCCGTTGTGGCCATGTATGTCACCGTTGCCATCGGTGCTTTCGTTCCCATCAAAATGCCGGCCGTGGCAGGCATTCCCCCCACCGGGGTATGGACGATCCTCCTCCTGATCTATGCTTTCATCGCCTCCACCCTCCCGGTGACAACCCTGCTCCAGCCAAGGGATTTCATCAACTCCCACCAGCTGGTCATTGCCATGGCCCTGCTGATCTCCGGCGTATTTGCCTCGGCCTTCAGCGGCAACCTTGAGATCGTTGCCCCGGCCATCCAGGTGGCTCCTGCCAAGGCACCGCCCATGTGGCCGTTCCTCTTTATCACCATTGCCTGCGGCGCCATCTCCGGATTCCATTCCCTGGTCTCCTCCGGCACCTCATCCAAGCAGGTGAGGAAAGAGACCGACGCCCTGTTTGTCGGGTACGGATCCATGCTCATGGAAGGCTCCCTTGCAACCCTCGTGATCATCGCTGTTGCCGCCGGTATCGGCATGGGGTACACCACCAAGTCGGGAGAGACCCTCACCGGGATCGCGGCCTGGTCCACCCATTACTCCTCCTGGGCCGCAGCCGCAGGCCTTGGCTCAAAGGTGGGCGCTTTTGTTAACGGTGCCGCCAACATGATCGCCTCCACCGGCATCTCCTTCAAGATCGCCCTGGTGGTCATGGGCGTGTTCGTGGCCTCCTTTGCCGGCACCACCCTGGATACGGCAACACGGATCCAGCGGTACATCATCTCCGAGCTCTTTACCAGCGTCCGCATGAACTTCCTCACGGGTAAATATATCTCCACCTTTCTTGCCGTTACAACGGCCCTGGCCCTGGCCTTTATTACCGGCGCAGGGGGGAAAGGAGCCCTGAAGCTCTGGCCGCTTTTCGGGGCGGTCAACCAGACCCTGGCAGCCCTGGCCCTGATCATCATCACGGTTTATCTCAAGGGCAAAGGCGGCATGAAATGGCTCATCTCCGGCATCCCTGCCGTTTTCATGGTGTTCATGACCATCTGGGCCCTGGTGCTCAACCAGACCAAGTTCGGCACCCAGCACAACCTGCTCCTCCAGAGTGTTAACGGTATTATCCTCTTCATCGTTATCTGGATCTCCGTGGAGGGCGCCATGAAGTTTTTCAGCATTGACGCCGACACTTCCGCCGGCATTAAAGCGGATTCATAGGGGTTAACGTCAGGTGACAATGGTTAACAGATTAAAACGTTTGTACTATTGGATGTTATGCCCGGCTTCGGCCGGGCTTTTCCTTGCCGCGGGGGCAAAGGAGTCAGGCCTGATCGAGCCCTGGGTCCTGCCCCCCGCGCTTCAACCCCTTTTCTTCATTCTCGCGGCCCTGACCAGCATTGCAGCGCCCCTCATGTTAAGGACCCTGTTTGCCCATTCCCTCAGGAGCAGTTCCAGGGCAGACGCCCAGAGCTTTCTTAAGTTTCAGCAGCGTCTCCTGTTGACATCGCTTTTGACGCCCTGGCTTGCGATTATCGTTATGGTGTTTGAATTCCAGAAGTTCTACGCCTCGTCCATTGTTCTCATGGCCCTGTATGCGGCCTATTATTATTATCCGTCCGAGCGGCGCATCGCCTTTGACACGAAGATCTTCAGGGTGGAGGCACATGAAAAAAACATTTGAAAAGCTGAGGGATCATCTTGTCTCCCTGTGGCAGACAGCGGACGAGGTGGCCCGGGGCAAGGCCGTTGATTCCATTGAAGCGGAGCTGGAAGAGCTTGAGCACGTATTCGCCCTCATGGTCCAGGGTGCCTTTGTGGGCATCCCTTCGCCCCCCATGCAGATATCCCTGGAGCTTCTTCCCCTGATGGAGAGGGAGCTTCTCCTTATGACAGAAAAGATCGACACGGCCAACGAACCCCTGTCCCACCTCTTTTCAACCTTTGACGTCTCATGAAAACACCGTCCGTCATATTCTACGTGGGCAAGGGAGGGACCGGCAAATCAACGGTCTCAGCCATTACCGCCATGACCCTGGCAAAATCAGACAATAAGGTGATGGTGGCAAGCCTTGATGCCGCCCACAACCTGTCCGACATTTTCCAGACCCGGCTTAGCCACAAACCCAAACGAGTGGCTCCCAATCTCCTTGCCGCCGAGATCGACCGGGAACGGATGATCCAGGCCTTTCTCAAGGAGACAAGGGATTCCATCAAGCAAACCTACTCCTATCTGACCGCCTTTAACCTTGACTCCTACTTTAACATCCTGAAGTTCTCCCCCGGACTTGAGGAGTACGCCCTGGTAAAGGCATTCACCCAGCTGCTGGACAGATATCCCGACCTGGATTACCTGATCCTGGACATGCCTCCAACAGCCTTGTCATTAAAATTCTTCACCCTGCCGGCCCTGTCCCGCACATGGATCGAGCAGCTTGAAAACCTCAGAAACGAAATCAACAAAAAAAAGGAGATTGTAGCGACTGTCCGGTACGGCAAAAAAGAGCACGGCCGTGACAAGATACTCAACCGAATCAAAGCCATGAAAGAATACTACACCAACCTCGAATCGATCTTCCGGAACCAGGAAACCACAACCATCTCCGTGGTCGCCAACAACGACACCCTGTCCGTGTCAGAAACCCGGCGCACGGTTTCCGATCTTAAAACCAGCAACATCCACATCAAGAGCGTGGTCTGGAACCGGGTGGACAACCCCTCCGGCCTGCCCGGGCTCAACCTCCCGGCCCTCTGTGTACCCCCCTCAAACACGCCCCTCACCGGCATTGAGGCCCTCAACACCTTCATCAATACCTGGGACGTTGACGCCGCAACCCTTGTGGGAAAGGTGGTTGCACCATGACCGCCAGGCTTGTTTCCGCCCTGTTCATCCTGTTCATCTGCATCACCTCCCCGCTCTTCTTCCTGATAGCCCTGGTGATCCGTGTGCTGACCGCCCCATTTGACCGTCGCCTGGTCTGTCTCCACTATTTTTCTTCCCTTTGGGCATGGTTCTACGTCTGGTGCATGCCGGCATGGTCGGTGACCATCATCGGCCGTGAGAAGCTCGACTGGAGAAAGCAGTACATGATCGTCTCAAACCACCAGTCCCAGCTGGACATCCTGGTGGCCTTCGGGATCTTTTTCCCGTTCAAGTGGATCTCCAAGGCAGAGGTGTTCAAGCTGCCCGTGATCGGCTGGAACATGATGCTCAACCGCTACATCGGCCTGAAGCGGGGAGACC
Source organism: Desulfobacterium sp. (assembly GCA_030145245.1). Taxonomy (GTDB): domain Bacteria; phylum Desulfobacterota; class Desulfobacteria; order Desulfobacterales; family Desulfobacteraceae; genus Desulforapulum. Next base: position 3,944 of record JAQYWC010000071.1, on the reverse strand, counting down.
GGAAAAGCGTTGAGGCCATGCTCAGCCACTGTGAGCAGGCCATGAAACAAGGCTGCTCCCTGTTTTTCTTTCCAGAGGGCACAAGATCCCGCACCGGCAATCTGAGACCCTTCAAAACCGGCGCCTTTCTCCTTGCCAAAAAAATGAAGACCCCCATTGTTCCCATTGCCATCAACGGCACCATGGAGGCCCTTCCCAAGCAGAGCCTTGTGCTCAACGAATGCCACGACATCACCCTTGAGATCCTGGACGAGATCCCCTACGAGCGGTTCTCCGACCTGCCCGAGGAGGAGATCGCAACCCGGGTAAGAACCCTTGTCAGCACCCGTGTCAGGGCCCACCAGAACCAGCAAGCGGAGCACGCATAATGACCCAAGAACCCAAAAGCTGCCAGGGATACGCATTCCTGGTCATGGCCTACACCATCTGGGGCTTTTCCCCGGTTTACTGGAAAACCCTGGCCCAGGTCCCGGCCCTGGAACTGCTGCTCCACCGCACGGTATGGTCCTTTGTCTTTCTCTTCGCCCTCGTTGTTCTCCAGAAGAGAACCCCAGAGCTCATCCAGGCGCTCACAAACCCCAGGACCCTTTTATCCCTCCTGGGATCCACCCTGATCCTGGCGTTCAACTGGTTCCTGTTTATCTGGTCGGTCAACAACGGCCATGTGCTCCAGACAAGCCTCGGCTACTACATCAATCCCCTGATCATGGTGCTCCTGGGCATGCTCTTTCTAAAGGAACGGCTCACCCCCTTAAAATGGCTGGCCCTCCTGGTTGCCACCGCAGGGGTGGTCTACTACGCCCTCGGGCTTGGCCAGTTTCCCTGGATAGCCCTTTCCCTTGCCGTCAGCTTCGGTTTCTACAGCCTGTTCCACAAGATCACCCAGGTAACCTCCCTGACCGGCATCTGTGTGGAGACCCTGCTTTTGACCCTCCCGGCCATGGCCTACCTCATTTTCCTGGACACCCAGGGCAGGGGAGCCATGTTCACCATGGGCGTCAGCACCGATCTCCTTCTCGTGGGAACAACCCTTGTCACGGCATTGCCCCTGCTTCTCTTCACCATGGGCGCAAGAAAGGTCCCCCTTGCCACGGTGGGGTTCATGCAGTACATGGCACCCACCCTGAGCTTTTTTCTGGCCATTTTCATGTTCAATGAGCCCTTTTCTTCAAAACAGCTCGTCACTTTTGTCATGATCTGGGCCGCCCTGGCACTCTATTCCGCGGATTCCCTCTTTGTGATGAGGCGGGCCCAGCGTTCCATGAAAATTAACGGGTAGGCGTTTTTTTAAGAATTATAAGCCGTTAGCAAATCTTGTTCCGATTGCCCTAAAAAAAATAAAATAGATGCTTGACATCCAAGACCGAAACGGGTAAATATCGCTGGTCTTCGGGCGAATAACTCAGTTGGTAGAGTGCAACCCTTACAAGGTTGAAGTCACAGGTTCGAGCCCTGTTTCGCCCACCAGACACACCCCGGCATTAGATTTGTCTTTTGCGATTTATGGGTCATTAACTCAGTTGGTAGAGTATCTCCCTTTTAAGGAGAGAGTCGTTGGTTCGAGCCCAACATGACCCACCATAAAATCCTAAGGCTGAACCGGGTAAAATATCCCTGATCATCGGGCGAATAACTCAGTTGGTAGAGTGCAACCCTTACAAGGTTGAAGTCACAGGTTCGAGCCCTGTTTCGCCCACCAGGTACTTCCCAGGCAGAAGATTCCTCTTTTGCGACTTCATGGGTCATTAACTCAGTTGGTAGAGTATCTCCCTTTTAAGGAGAGAGTCGTTGGTTCGAGCCCAACATGACCCACCATAAACTTCATTGAGCACCTATGTGTGAACACCCCTCCTACCTGTACGGCCTGTTCTCTTTTATCCCGCGCCCATCTGTACTTCATCTTAAGTTTTTTTCTTGTTGCTTTAATGCGACCTCCTTTATATAACGAACAAATGCTCAGCACTGGTTTGCTCATCTCTGTCTGCGAGATGGAAGCGAAGGGGCGGAGCTATTCATTGTCACCCCAAAGGTATGCGTGGTTATTCGCTCCCGTATCAGAGTTTTGTAACAACTGTCCAGCCCCTATAGTGAACGGGTTGAAGGTGATATTTCTGCGCTCACGGAAAAAAATGTCGATTAAGAATACGCAAAATAAAGAGATATTAATGATTAATTGCAGATTCCTTAGGAAATATTTTTTTTATCCAATGATGACCATTTCACTTTCTTTATTAATATCCTGCAGCCATCAAATAAAAACGGTAACGCCTGTCAAAGCACGGCGGCAAATCAGTATTCTCATGATAGGCGACTCCATCACCGCAGGGGTACAGAGCAATCCTTCAGCAGATCCTTACACGACCGTAGCAGCGAAGGTTCTGGGGGATGGATTCACGGTCACCCAGGTCGGGTGCGGTGGGGCCACAACATGGGATTGGTCTTCGCGTGGCGGAGCAACACTTTGCGGCGGCCAATTATGGGATTTGAATGTTTATGATGCTCGCGTTCGCCCGAATCTTCCCGCTGATGTGGTGACTGTCATGTTGGGTACCAACGATGCCACCGGTTTTTTCGAACCCGAACCGATTTCTCCAGATGAATACCGTGACAACCTCACCAACCTTGTGACTAACCTGATCAACGATGGCGCTGGACAAGTCATGCTCATGCCGCCACCCCCCATGTGTGAATCGACCAATGCAGATGTGGTTATGCGTTTGGAAGCGTATCGCACCATCGTGGGGTCCATGTGCAACACATGCGAGGGTGTAGTGTGTGGACCCGACGTCTACACCCTGTTGAATGAAGACGATTTCCAGGGCTGTGACGTACACCCGAACGGCCTCGGTCATCTGACGCTTGGCATTGCGGTCGCAACGATGATCCTGGGGCAATCTAATACTGAGTGGTAGGGCCAACGCAACGAATTGAAAAGAGGTATAAATTGTAAAAGATAGATACCTTGAATGCTCTTAAATATCAATTTCGGATAACCAAAATATACTTTTAAGCAATATGGAATCATCAAAAACATTCTGACGGACAAGCCGCAGATGTTGATGATTGGCTTACGAACTCAACTTTCGGAGAAGTAAAACTATCTCAAAGCCCCTACCAATTGGGACTTACGCTTGTTGTCTAAATCAAAAAATGCAACGGCTTCATCCATGATCGCATCAAGCATGGAGGTTATGGCCTGATCAGATAACTTCTGGGCTTTGCGTAGCGTACCTTGGCCAACTGCATTATCCTCCTCAGTGCATCAAGGAACGTTATATTTGCCAATTCTTCATTACAGGCTCTGAATAGATCTCCAAATGACCGCTGGTCCGTGCTTTCTCTTTGAAACAGGCTTAATATATTGTACCGGGCAATCACCAAGGAAGTGTGGCCGATTAAACCATCATAGTTACGAATCTGGATCTCTTTGACCAGTTTCAAGTGCTGTTTGCACATTTTGAAAAACACTTCGATGTCCCAGCGCTTTCCGTAAAGCCTTACAATTTCTTCATCAGCGAGACAAGTATCTGCAGATAAAAGAGCGAGCCACCCCCGCTTCTTGTCACTGGCTACTAAGATAATTTTAGCTTTGTTCCCGTCGAATAGTGTAACAAGAACGCTGGCCATGATTTGGGCTCTTCCCCTTTTCTTTTTCAACTTGCCATAGAGATCACTCAGCCGGATTTTTTTCCATCGTATTCGTACAACCATTTAGGATGGTCTTTCATCATGCAGATAACGTGAATATGCTGGCGAAGTGTTGATATGAGACTGGGCATCGAAAACCAACTGTCCATTACAAGGTACTTTGCCCGGAGGCCGAGACCAAGGGCCCTTTTGATCATAGGTTCCAACAATTCAGTGGATTTCGTTATCGCTTCTTTACGGCGTTGATAGCCGCAGGTTCTTTTATCAATTCCGGGGTTGATTTCATTGTACCGATT
>JAQYWC010000037.1 GCA_030145245.1 Desulfobacterium sp. | reverse complement strand
CCCCCTACTTCCAATAGAGAAGATAGAATCTGAAGGGAACAATACTTAATTCCATAAAAAAACATATTGGATAGAATACGAGGATTGCATGTTCGACAGAGAAAGGGGAAACATATGATTGGTGCTATCGCAGGAGATATCATCGGATCGGTTTACGAACAATTCCCCATTAAAACAAAAGAATTTCCCCTTTTCCATCCAAAGTGTTGCTTCACGGACGATACGGTTCTTACCATTGCCATTGCAAAAGCCATCTTAGCCGACCGGGATTACTTAAAGGCAGTGCGGAAAACCGGAAGAAAGTATCCCCACGCCGGCTACGGCGGGACATTCATCCACTGGCTTCATTCGACCGACCCCGAACCCTACAACAGCTGGGGCAACGGATCTGCCATGCGGGTAAGTCCGGTCGGATTTGCCTTTGACACGGTTGACACAGTCCTGGAGGAGGCCGAGCGGACGGCAGAGATATCCCATAACCATCCTGAAGGTGTGAAAGGCGCACAAGCAACAGCGTTGAGCATTTACCTAGCCAGAACCACACATGACAAAACACTGATCAGGAAAGAAGTGGCCCGTCGGTTCGGATACGATCTCGATCGCACCGTGGAAGAGATCAGACCTTCCTACACGTTTGATATTTCATGCCAGGGAACAGTGCCGGAGGCCATTATTGCCTTTTTAGATTCAGACTCCTACGAGGACGCCGTACGCAACGCAATTTCACTGGGAGGCGACAGCGACACCCTTGCCTGCATCACAGGAGGCATTGCTGAAGCCTATTACGGTCCTGTTAGCCAGCGCATCTTGAAAAAGGTGAAGGAGTGTCTGACGGAGGATCTCTGGCAGATCACAGAGCAATTCTGTCTCAAATACGGAATTGGAAAGACACATGAAAGATAAAAAGGACAAATTAAAAGAACGAAGAAAAATTATAGCCGGTCTTGCCGGAGCATTTTTTCCTTTCGGCCTTGCATTGTTCTGGCCACTTAGATGGGCTGTTGCAAAAGCGATTAAGCCATACCTGGAGGATGTTATGAAACTGCCACAAGCAAAAACACAAGGAACCGTTTCTGTGGAACAGGCGATTAACCAAAGAAGAACGGTTCGATCCTATATACCAAAGATGTTGCCCTTAGATCAATTGGCACAATTGCTATGGTCTGCCCAAGGCATAACAGGAAACAAGGGAGTCAAGCGGGCCGCCCCGTCTGCAGGTGCCTTGTTTCCCATGGATGTATATGTTGTGGCAGGACAGGGTTGTGTGGCGCAGCTCGAAGCCGGTGTTTATCACTATGAACCCCACAGCCACATGCTGTCACAGGTGGCAAAAAAAGATTTGAGGATTGGTATGGCCAGGGCCGCCCGTTCCCAGATGTGGATGGCCGGGGCGCCGGTCAACCTTGTTATCACTGCAGAGTACAACCGGGTGGGCGTCAAATACGGGGAACGTGGTGTTCGATATGCAATGATCGAAGCAGGCCATATTGGCCAAAACATCTTTCTCCAGGCCGAAGCTCTGGGACTCAAGGCCGGAACTGTCGGGGCATTTAATGATATGAAACTCACTGAGGTTCTGAACCTTCCCCGCACACATGAGCCTTTACTGGTCATGCCGGTAGGCTATTCAGCTTGATTCTATTTGCATTAAGATTCCAGAGTAGAGCCTAAAAAAAGGGGACATAGTGGGGACGAAAAAACAAAAAGGCTTTCAGCGAAAAACACTGAAAGCCTTAGCTTTTTAAATGGTGGGCCGTCGCGGGGTCGAACCGCGGACCTACTGATTAAGAGTCAGTTGCTCTGCCAATTGAGCTAACGGCCCTGCCGAAGCAAGAAACAAGGCGAAAGTACCAGCAATCGGGTCACCTGTCAAACCTTTTTTTTAAAAAAATGGATTTGGCCCTAAAGGCATAAAGATATTGACCTGATTTTACCTGTTTGATAAAAAAGTAAGTTTGTTTAGGGTGTATATCTTGAGGGTTTCAAGTGTTAATAAATTATTCAAGGATTAAATATCATGGATACAACCAGATCTGAGGCGCTGTTCACTGAGGCGGCCGAACTTATTCCCGGAGGTGTGAACTCACCTGTTAGAGCTTGCGGGTCCGTGGGCGGCAGCCCTCTTTTTATAGAAAAGGCCGATGGCAGCAAGATTGTTGATGCCGACGGTAACACATACATAGATTACATAGGATCATGGGGTCCCATGATCCTGGGGCACCGCCATCCCAGGGTCATTGAGGCGCTGACCAAGGCTTTGGCGTCCGGAACAAGCTTTGGTGCACCCACCGCCCTTGAAAGCGAGCTGTCAAAGCTTGTCACAGCGGCGGTTCCGTCGGTGGAAAAGGTGAGAATGGTCAACTCCGGTACCGAGGCGACCATGAGCGCCATCCGGCTTGCCAGGGGATATACGGGCAGGGACATCATCATCAAATTTGACGGATGCTACCACGGCCATGCAGATACACTTCTTGTTGCCGCAGGTTCAGGGGTTGCAACATTAGGGATTCCCGGAAGCCCCGGAATTCCAGAGTCCGTCGTCACCCACACCCTGAGCATCACATATAATGATATTGACGGTTTCAAGCAGATCATGGAGACCAAAGGCGACAAGGTTGCCGGCATCATTGTGGAGCCTGTGGCCGGCAACATGGGCATGGTTCCGCCGGTTGAGGGTTTCCTTGAGACCCTTCGGAGCGAAGCCACAAAACATGGTGCCCTTCTCATCTTTGACGAGGTGATGACAGGTTTCAGGGTGGCCAGGGGATCTGCCCAGGGCCTTTTCGGGATCACCCCGGATCTCACCTGTTTTGGAAAGATCATCGGTGGCGGCCTTCCCGTGGGAGCCTATGGCGGAAAACGGGAGATCATGGACCACATCGCCCCTGTGGGACCGGTATACCAGGCAGGCACCCTGTCGGGCAACCCATTGGCCATGGCAGCCGGGATTGCGACCCTGGAAGAGATCAGCAAACCCGGGTTCTATGAAGCCCTGGACGCCAAGACCGAAAAGCTGGTCGCAGGCCTTCGGAATGCCGCAGACAAGGCAGGCATCGACTTTTCCGCCGGACATATCGGATCAATGGCGGGAATGTTTTTCACAAAAACACTGATAACCAATTTTGATGAGGCCAAAACCAGCAACCTTGAACGGTTTGCCACCTACTATATTGAGATGCGCAAGCGGGGGATCTACCTTGCCCCATCCCAGTTCGAAGCCGTGTTTGTCTCTGCCGCACACAGTGACGAGGATATAGAAGCCACAATCAACGCCGCAGCTGAGGTTATGAAAGGTCTTGCCTGATATGGGGAACTACATCCCGGAAACGGTAAAAAAGATTCACATGATCGCCGCCTGCGGCACCGGTATGGGTGCCCTTGCCTGCATGCTCCAGGAGATGGGGTATGAAGTGACAGGGTCGGACCAGGACGTCTATCCGCCCATGAGTGATTTCCTTGAACATAAGGGGATCCGGCTGATTAAGGGATTTCATCCGGACAACATTGATCCGGAAACCGATCTTGTGATTGTGGGAAATGCCGTTTTCAGAACCAATCCCGAGGCAGTGGCCACAATAGAGCGGAAGATCCCTTACTGCTCCATGCCCCAGGCGTTGAACCGGTTTGCCGCAGCCGGCAAAAAGATCATTCTGGTCACGGGCACCCACGGCAAGACAACCACGGCCTCACTCATGGCCCATGTCCTGAATGAAGCAGGCCTGGACCCCTCGTTCATGATCGGCGGAATTGTCAAGGATTTCAACGGCAACTACAGGATCGGAAAAGGCGACCACATTGTCATCGAGGGCGATGAGTATGACACGGCCTTTTTCGACAAAGGCCCCAAGTTCATGCATTACGACCCCCATGTCACCATCATGACAGGGGTTGAGTTTGACCATGCCGATATCTTCAGGGATCTTGACCACGTCAAGGAGGTGTTCACAAACTTCGTGAAGAAGCTTGCTCCGGAGAGCCTGGCCATTGCCTTTGATGACGACCGGAACCTTGACGAGATCCTTGGGTCTGGGAAGTGCGGCATCCAGCGCTATGGTGATGATGCCGGGGACTGGTCCTGTGTTGACCTAAAGGCAGTGGATGGAAAAAGCGTTTTCAGTGTAATAGATCCCAAAGCAAAGGAACTCACGTTCACCACCCCCATGATGGGACACCACAACATCATGAACGCCCTTGCCGTGATCGCAGCCTCAAAACGAATCAATATTCCGGATGAGAGCCTGGCCGCAGCCCTGGACAGCTTTGCCGGGGTCAAAAGACGCCAGGAAGTAAGGGGCGTTAAGAACGGTATCACCGTGATGGATGACTTTGCCCATCACCCCACCGCAGTGAGGGAGACTCTGAAGGCTGTGGGTCCGTTTTACAAGGATGGAAGAATCATTGCCGTGTTTGAACCCCGAACCAATTCCAGCATGCGTGCTGTTTTTCAAAAAGTCTATCCTGCATCCTTTGACGGGGCCGACATGGTATGTGTCCGCCGGCCGTCGAAGATTGAAAAAATCCCCCCCGGGGAGAGACTCTCCCCGGAAAAACTGGTTGCAGACATTTGTGAAAGGGGAACGGATGCCCATCTTTTTGACGACACCGATGCCATCATAAATTTTCTCACCCAAAGGGCTGAAAAAAACGATCTCATGCTTATCATGTCAAATGGCGGTTTTGACAACATCCATGACAGATTGCTGGAGAGCCTTTGATGAAAAAAAAAAGTGCTGTCCTGAGAATTGTTGGAATCGGAACCTTTCACATGTTTCTTTACCTGTGGCTGGTACCCTTTGTAATTTACCCCAGATTTGGAGATAGTGGACTGAAGATGACCGTTGCTGTGGCGGTCCTCGTCTCTGTGGCGGTTATCGCCACCCTCTTTATCGGCAAAAAACGTTGATAATAAATTTATAAAAAAGGATTATAGATATGGATAAAATAGAAGCATTTGAGTGGAATGAAGAGCTGAGCGTTGACATTCCTGAGATCGACGAGCTGCAAAAAAAAATGTTTGCCCTCTTGAACGTATTGATTGACCTGAAGGACAATAACAAGGACGGCAAGGAGTGCTCCAACATGGTTGCCGAACTCAATGAATACAGCAGGTATTTCTTCAGCAAAGAGGAAGAGTACCTGAGAAAATGCGGCTACCCCGAAATCGATTACCACGCCAAGGAGCACCGCAAGTTTATCAAGAACACGGTCAGCCTCCGGCGCCTGGTAACAGAGGACAAGGACAACTTGAACTACGAGGTGATCGAACAGCTGCGGGACTGGCTTGTGGAGCACATCATGACCAGCGACCTTCTCTATGTCCCGTTTTTGCGAACAACCAACTACATCAAGGATTGCAAAAAATAGAAATTAAAGATTTTTTCTTAGATGACGATATTCAAGAGAAATGGAGTAAAAAGCTTTTCAACCAATTAACCCTGTAACTGGAGTTAAGATAAAATGACCGGCGCACCTTTGATCACACCTCTGAAAAAGGGACCTGTAAACGCTGCTGTATCGGTTGGTGAAGAGTCAAACAGAGAGAGAAGAATCGCAAAAGGCCGAAAGCTGAGACGGGACAGACGAAAAAACAGACGGGACCGGCGAAAAGAAGTGAGGGACGGAGTTGTGGTTCTTCTCTCCTCCACAAATGACAGGCGGGCAAGAAGGGACAGGAGACAGGGCTAATTCAAATCCTTTTCAAGGTTCAGGCTTGTGTAAGGGATTTGAACGTAGTTGGTAAGTTTTGAAATCCTGTTCAAGGAAGCATACTTAAAAATCCTGGGAATATTGATGCCGACCCCAAGATAAATGTTTCTGGACCGGTTTGTTTCGTTGTCGGAATACCCCCGGGTAAAATACCCAAAATGAATCTCTATAAATTTGAGATACCGGTGTTCGACGGCGTCAAAACCGTCCAGCTTGATCGCCACAAGATACCTGGTTCTTTCATAGTCGGTAAAGATATCCGGTTCTGTGAAGTCCGGGCGGTACTCCACCCTGAGATCGATTTTTCTTGCAAGCTCCGGGCTGACCCTGAAGTAATAGCCGGCAATACCGCCAAGGGCATTCATGATGAAATCTTCATGGGAGAACCCAAAGTCGCTGAACGAGTCACCAGCCTCCATTGCGCCCATCAGGGTAACGGAGGAGAGTGCCCCCAGGAACGACGCCCTTTCATGGGAATACCCCCAGCGTTCATAGCTTGCGCCAAGGATGTGGGATAGGGTGTAAGTGAAATAGAAGTGCCCAAGCTTATCAACACCGCCATGGTCCGTGTTTTTTGAAAACCAACGTTCGTCCCCCCGGGTCGGGCTGTTGGTGAAATAGTCCCAATTGGCGACCCCCCATCCGGTGATGGCAAGGAGACCGGCCCCATTGGTCAGCAACACCTTATTCTCTTTTGAGAGTTCAAGTTCAAACCCGTCTGCGCCAAGGGGTACCATTGTAAGGACAAGGACGATTCCAAGGATTTTTTTTATCATCCCGGCCATGGTACTCTCCTGATCAAAATAAAATTCGGATACGATGGGAATGTGTTAGGACCTGTTTTAAATTTATCAGATACAACAAAAAGAACAAGTGAATTCAAGACAAAGCCTGCCCAGGTATGGTATTCTGCCTTTACCAGAACGTAAGCCAACAAAAACAATAGAGAAACAAAGAGAGATATGGAGATAATTGTTCACAACACCTTGACACTCTCGGGCATGGACGAGGAGCTGGCCCATGAAATCAAGTCCCGCCTCACCATGAAAAACCCTAAATATGCCGAGGCTGAAAAACGTGGCAGAAGAACCGCCAACATCCCCACCGAGCTGACCTTTTACGAGGAGAACGACGACGATGGCATGGAGCTTCCCAGGGGATTTATCCATCAGCTCAAGCAGCTCGCAAAAAAGGCCGGTGTTAACTGTAACATCAACGATCGGCGAAGGATGCTATCGCCCCGGGAGATCTCCTTTTACGGCAAGTTGCGCTCCCTTCAGCTGACTGCGGTCAAAAGTCTCCTGAAAAAGGACTTTGGCGTTCTGCACATCCCCACCGGAGGCGGTAAAACCGTTATCGCCCTATGGCTCATTGCCCACAGGAAACAGCCGGCCCTGGTGGTTGTCCATACCAGGGAGCTGCTCAATCAGTGGATTGACAGGACAGAAGAGTTTCTGCACATCCCCAGAAAAGAGATCGGCATCATCGGAGACGGCAAATTCAGGATCGGCAGGGAGGTCACCGTTGCAACGATCCAGAGCCTTGTAAAACGGACAGACAAGGTGGTGCCCCAGGTGGGCTACCTTATCCTGGACGAATGCCACCGGGCTCCGGCCATGCAGTATATCGAGGCCATCAAGCAGTTTGACTGCAATTACATGACCGGCCTCACGGCCACCCCCTCGAGGAGGGACAAGCTTTCAAAGGCCATCTTCTGGCACATCGGAGACATAACCGGAAAAATCGACAAGCAGGCGCTTATAGAAACCAACCATCTCTGCCAGGCCGAAGTGATCTGGGTCAAGACAGAGTTTGATACGGATATAGACACCTCCAACAACTACTCCCAGGCCCTGTCGGCCCTGACAAAGGATCACAAACGGAACCGGCTCATCTGCGACACGGTGGCCACCCACACAGGCACCGGCATCGATCTCGTTCTCTCCGACCGCAGGGAGCACTGCCTGGTGCTGGGGCGGTTGCTTGAACAAACAGGATTGGCAAAACCCGCCGTCCTGACCGGTGACAAAACCGCAAAGCAGCGGGCCAAAATCATGGAAAACCTTAACAAAGGTTACTTTACCGTGCTCATCGCAACCGGCCAATTGATCGGTGAAGGGTTTGATCTGCCAAGGCTGTCCACCCTCTACCTGACCACGCCGGTGAAGTTTCCAGGCAGGGTGATCCAGTATGTCGGCCGGATCCTGAGACCGTCAAAAGAGAAGGTTAAGGCGACCATCATCGACTTTGTGGATGTCAACAACCCGGTATTCAAAGCGTCTGCGACCTCCCGGTTCCACACCTACCGGCAACAGGGGATCACCGAGCAAAGGGCACTGGACTGATGCACGGCATCCCCAAAGAATTCACAAATTAAGCGGCTTTGGAAAGTGGAGAAGAATCCTCTCGGGAAGTTCCTTCACCTCAAGTTTGATTTTCACCTGCTCCAGGACATCGTCCACCGTGGCAAATCCCTCCCCACTTGCAACCCGGGTGCAGAACATCTCCCCCCAGGAGTTGAGATGGACGATACAGAACTCGTGGATGCGCTTGCTTTTCCTTGGCACGCAGAGATTCAGGGAAATAAAAATCGCCTTGAGCGTATCCTTGGCCAGCAGACTCCCAAAACTGATGGAGTCGCCATGGTCATGGCGAAAAAAGAGGTAAAGGGCATGGAACAGCCTCCGAACGTCATCCGAGGAGACCGGCGTCGGGTTGGGAACAAGGTTAATGATGGTGGAGGTGGAAAAGAGCTGGTTATTGATAAACCACGCTGCGATCTCCTCGATGCTTCCTGCCCTTTTCAGGAGTTCTCCCCGCTCCCGTCCGGACCGGTGAACAAGCTCCCACACATTTGGACGGCCCGGCTTGGAAACATACTGCAATGCCAGCCCCGTAAAAAGGCGATCACTCCTTGACACCAGCAGAATTTTAGAGACCTTTTTTTCATCCTGCCTGGAAAACTCCACAAACATCTTCCTACCCAGAATGGTTCTGTCCTCCGGGGTTATCATGGCGCGTTTGCCACTGTCCAGGGCCTGGTTTACCCGCTTATATGTCTTGATCATGTAGCGTTCCACCAACAGGCTCAACCGTGTAATCTTGGCATAACTCCACTCCTTGAAACTGCCGACCTCGAACACCCTGGTCCGGTCCCAGGCCCACTCTTCCATACACCGGGAGATGAATACCGACCGAAAACCAAAATGGGTGTGGTCCAGGTCCGAATCCTTGGATATGCCGGTTTTGAGAAAATAACAAAGCTGGATAAGCCTTGCAGCCTCGGAATACCCCTCCTGCTGGTAATAGTCCACAAGGCTTGTGATTAGGGTGTAATAGGGATCGATTTTCCCGAGGACCGGGCGGGGACCGGTATCCATCCACTCATCCTTGAACCGGTTGCACAGCAGTTGTTTTTTGCCGCTGGCATTGATGAACTCCTCCAGGAGTGCCATCTTGATCACCGACTTGAACGGACTCTTCAACCACTTGAACAGCTGCCAGATGGATGCGCCAAAATACTCTTCCGAAGGAATTTCATGGATATCGCCAAGATCGATAAACCGGCACAGGACCGGATTGCTGCAGATCCGTTCATGGAGCCTTTTGTAATAGGGCCGGCTGATGGAGACGGGAAGCGTGCACCAAAGCGGCAGTTTTCCTGCCACATGGATCATGGTCCTGTAAAACTCCTCCTTGAGGATCCGCCCCTGGGCCGAGCCCGAACTCTCCGTTGTGGAATCACCAAAATCGTCGTTCCTGGCCCTGTCCACATCCACGATAAAAAAGTGGATCTCAGTTTTAAAATAGTCTTCAGCCCACCGCTCAAGAAGGGTTAGTTTTTTCTGGAATCTCTCTGTTTCCGGGCTTCGATGGTCATGGTCCCGGACACATACCCAGTAGTCTATATCCGAGTCCGGAGTCTGGGCAATGGAGCCAATGCTTCCGATGGTGAACAGCGCCTCCACATGGGGAGAATAGTTGAACCGGTACAATATCTTTTCCGGATCCACATGGGGTGCTGCGCTGACGCCCGTCTGCTGGGACGGGCAGTAGCCCGATATTCCGCAGGGAGCGTTTTCACGGTCAGCGTCAAACCCTGGAAAATCGATATTCTCGTGGAGAAGCAGGGGAACGATCTCAAAAAGATCCGCCTGTTTTGGATCAAAAAGGTCAAAGGCGGTCAGCAGGGAGAACTTGTTCTGCTTTAAAAACTTCTTTTTCCCTGAATGGACAAGATCGGTAAGGAGCAAGAGATCCAGCTCATCAAGGAGATGGGGCTCGCTGACCAGCGGATCAAACAGGGAGTCGGGCAGATCCTTTTTATCAAACGGAAACGACCGGGCATTAAAATCGGAAAACTCCGCCTCAAGTGATGCCACGGTGTAAGAAGGAAACCGGGTGAACCTGGCCCGGACCCCGGAAAAATCGGCATTCCGCAGGTTGGAATCGACAAACGAAACATTGGCAGTCCTGGTGCAGGCAAAAGTTGAACCGGAAAGATCTGTTTTCAGAAACAAGGAGGTTGAAATTCCGGCACCGGCAAAGATGCAATCGATCATCTGGGTGGCTTCAAAGCTTGTTTTAAAGATCGAGGCGTTTTCAAAGCTGCAGTTGATAAAGGTCGCGCCCTTGGCAGACACGTTTATAAACACTGCATCGTCAAAGCAGATGGAGTCAAACCTGGCCCCGTTCAGATTAACCTTGTGGAAACAGGTGCCCCGGAACGAGGTGTTGACAAAGGAAGAAAAGGACAGGTCCGAATTCAGCAAGGTACAACGGTTAAAGATCGTGGCGGAAAAAAAGATTCCCGAGGACAGGTCAACATCGTCGATGGTCTCATTGCTGAAATCCAGCACCTCTGTTGCAGTGCCCTGCTTGAGACTCAAGAGCCGCTTTTCCACGGGCACGGAAAGCACCTTTCCTAAAAAGCCAAGTTTTCTGCCGTTGTTCTGCTTCAGCTTAAGCATCAACGCCTCACCGTTGGCCGCAATCTCCTGCTTCTCCTTTGACAGGGCGCTCTGAATCTTTTGAACAAGATTTCGCACAACCGGTTTCTGGACGTCGTTGAAATGGTTCTCACAGGACTCAAGCAGCTTGATAACCCGTTCCGGTCTTTTTTTGATCATCCCATAGACAAGGGCCTTGTATACGTCATCGTTTGCATGGAGCCAGCCCCGTCTGTCCACGGCTATCTCCTGGACAAAGAGAAACGAGATCCTTGACAGGGTGGAAAGATCATCAAGGATGGTTCCCATGAGCCGGGGAGCCCTCTGCCGGATGGTGTCTAAAAGCGCGAGCAGGGGAGATGAGGTTAAAACCACCAGTGCCCTGAAACAGGAGAGATCCTCCCCCTTCTGGGTGCAGACCCGGTCGACCAGGGTCTCGAACAGTTCGGGATAGGTGTCCCGGGGAGAGGCTTCAAGAACGGCCAGAACGGCATGGTGGACCACCCCGTCCTCCCGGGGGGACAGCAGGGATCGAATAAGGCCTGAATCGATACGGGGGATCATCATGGCCAGGGCTTTTATGGCGGTGGCCCGCTCTTCAGGATCAGAAGAGGCCAATTCCCGGGTGACCAGGGTGCCGGGGTCTCTCAGCTCCGGGTCCAGGTAAAACAGAATCGGATCGGATGGACATTTCCAGTCAAAGAGATGGGCAAGGAACTGAATCACAGGCTTGCGGGTGCTGATTCCCTTCAGGATCAACTTGAACTCCCGGGCAAAGCGTCGTCTCACACAGGGAGTCGCTTTCAGGTACTGGGCCACAAGGGCGAGCCCGGCTGGCTCGGAAATCGTGGTCACAACCTTTCTCAAATTATGAATCGAGATGACACCGCTCTGGCAGAACCGCCAGGCATAGAACGGTCCCCGCCCTCCGGATTCCAGAAGAATCTCCATATACAACCGGATCTCCTGAACCGGAAGATCCGGTTTCAGTACCTCATGAATCCTGGCACAGAACACCGAGGACTCCTTGATGGAATCGGACAGGCCTCCGTACAGGCGATGTTTTTGAAGGTGCTGGAACTCAACAGCCTTAGCCTTCAGCGAATTAAGGCTCATCCTGGCCCGGTTTCGAACGGAATAATGTAAGGAGTTTATTCCTGCAAGAACAGGAACGATCCCCCGGGCAGGAGAGAGGTCAGCCGCCCGTTTGATAATATCGAGCTGGGTTGCCTCGCTGGCACTGCTCCACTCCCGGTCAAACCCGTTCAGATCTAACCCGTTTTTGTGATTCTCTCCCATGGACCGTCCATACTGATTCGTTTGTTATTAATTTCTATCCACACCTGGATGCCATTCTCCTTGAAAAGAATGGCATCCCTTCCAGAGCCGCCGGCAAGTTCCTTCCAGGCGGAACGAAGGCTCGAAAAATCCATGGTTTCCAACATGATTTTCAACAGTTCGATGAGTTCCTCATCTTCCGCTGAAACCCGGCCGTGACCCAGGCATTTCCTTACTCTTGCATTGTAGATCCGCCGGATTTCCGTCTCCACGCAATGGTTGTCAAGGTTGAGTTTCAGGCGCATATTTTTTTCACTTCTCTGTCGAATTTAAAAGATACTACCACTTATATTTTGAACAGAAAGAATTTGCAACCTAATAAAATCAATTGAATTTATGCTCAAATTGTATATTATAGCAGATTTGACCCTGAACCTAATACCGTATTTATGAAACCCAATGAAACTATTTGATAGAGAAACAGAGAGCATAAAACACGGAAGCCAGTACAACGCCGGATCCATTGAGGTCCTTAAAGGGCTTGATCCCGTAAGAAAAAGGCCGGGCATGTACACGGACACCTCAAGCCCGGACCACCTGGCCCACGAGGTCATTGACAACAGCGTTGACGAAGCCATTGCAGGGTATGCCAACAAGATCGACGTGGTCCTCCACACGGACAACGCCATCGAGGTGACCGACAACGGCAGGGGCATGCCCGTGGATATCCATCCCGAAGAGGGGATCTCCGGTGTTGAACTGATCCTGACCCGGCTCCATGCCGGGGCAAAGTTTTCCAGCAAGGATTACAACTTTTCAGGGGGCCTCCACGGAGTCGGCGTCTCCGTGGTCAATGCCCTGTCAACCTATCTCGAAGTCAATATCCGTAGGGACGCTGCAGTCCACAGAATCACCTTTAAAAACGGGTACAGGGACCAGGAACTCACCGAAATCAAAAAGGTGGGAAAGAACAACACGGGCACCAGCCTCAAGTTCTATCCCGACACAGACTACTTTGACCGCCCCACCTTCTCTAAAAAGGTGCTCATGCATGCGCTAAAGGCCAAGGCAGTGCTCTGTCCCGGTCTTTTGATCACCTTTCTCGACGAGGCGACCAAGGAAAAATTCGAGTGGAAATTCGAATTCGGTTTAAGGGACTACCTGGCCGAGGCCCTGGATGACGTTCCCACGGTGTTTGGGTTGCCCTTCACAGGGGATATCAAAGGTGAAGAGGCCACTGTGGCCTGGGCCGTGGACTGGACCGAGGAGAAACATACCAATCCCTGCGAGAGCTATGTCAATCTTATTCCCACCCCCCTGGGGGGCACCCATGTCAATGGTTTCAGGTCAGGGCTTCTGGAATCGATCAGGGAGTTCTGCCGGTTCAGGGATCTTTTGCCCAAGGGGGTCAACCTCGCCCCCGAGGATATCTGGGAGAACATCGGCTTCATCCTCTCGGTCAAGCTTGTTGACGCCCAGTTCTCGGGCCAGACCAAGGAGAGGCTCTCCTCCCGCCACTGCACGGCCATCGTGAACTCGGCCGTCAAGGACGCTTTCAGCCTCTGGCTCAACCAGAACACGGACGTGGGAGAGAAGCTGGCCGAACTTGCCGTGGAAAATGCAAGGGACCGACTCAAAAAGGCAAGAAAGGTGACCCGGAAACGGGTGACCAGCGGCCCGGCTCTCCCGGGCAAGCTGAGCGACTGCACCAGCAGCGACCCGGAAAAGAGCGAACTCTTTCTTGTGGAGGGAGACTCTGCAGGGGGCTCGGCAAAACAGGCAAGGGACAGGCGGTTCCAGGCCATCATGCCCCTGAAGGGTAAGATTCTCAACACCTGGGACACGGATCCGTCCATGATTTTAAGCTCCAAAGAGATCCACGACATCTCGGTGGCCATGGGCGTGGATCCTGACTCCGACGACATCTCGGAGCTGCGGTACAACAAGATCTGCATCCTGGCCGATGCGGACTCGGACGGCCTCCACATTGCCACCCTCCTGTGCGCCCTCTTTTTCAGGCATTTCAGGCAGGTGGTAAGGGAAGGACACATCTTCATGGCCATGCCCCCCCTGTTCCGCATCGATGTGGGCAAGGAGGTGTTTTACGCCCTGGACGACGACGAACGGGAGAGCATCATCAAACGGATCCAGAATAAAAAAAGACACGGCAAAATCAATGTCCAGCGGTTCAAGGGTCTTGGCGAGATGAACCCGGTGCAGCTGAGGGAGACCACCATCGCGCCAGACACCCGGCGGCTTGTCCAGCTGGTGATCAACCATGATGAAGGGGATGAAGATGAGACAACCGCCGAAGACAGGGTATTCAAAATGATGGACATGCTTCTTGGAAAAAAACGGGCGTCGGACAGACGCAGGTGGATCGAAACAAAGGGAAACCTCAGAGAGATTGAATCATAATGGGAACAAGTTCAGTTACAAGCCTTGAGGGTTTTGAGAAACAGCCCTTTGAAGATTTTGCCGAAAACGCATACCTCAACTACTCCATGTATGTCATCCTGGACAGGGCCCTGCCCTATATCGGGGACGGCCTCAAACCGGTACAGCGAAGAATCGTCTACGCCATGAGCCAACTGGGGCTCTCTGCCACGGCAAAATACAAGAAATCGGCCAGAACCGTCGGGGATGTTCTGGGAAAATTCCATCCCCATGGGGACTCTGCCTGCTACGAGGCCATGGTCCTGTTGGCCCAGCCCTTTTCCTGCCGCTACCCCCTCCTGGACGGCCAGGGCAACTGGGGCGCCCAGGACGACCCGAAATCATTTGCAGCCATGCGTTACACCGAATCAAGGCTCTCAAAGTACGCAGATCTTCTCCTGTCCGAGCTGGATCTCGGGGCCACCGAGTGGAATCCCAACTTTGACGGCACCCTGAAGGAGCCGGCCCTGCTGCCGGCACGGCTTCCCAATATCCTGCTTAACGGCACCACCGGCATTGCCGTGGGAATGGCAACCGACATTGCCCCCCACAACCTCACCGAGGTGGCCCATGCCCTGGTCTATCTGCTTGACCACCCCAATGCCGGGCTCGACAAGATCTGCGACTTCATCCATGGGCCGGATTATCCCACCGAGGCCGAAATCATCACCTCCCCGTCTGAAATCAAGGAGATGTACAAAACCGGCAACGGCAGAATCAAAATGAGGGCAAAGTACCATGTGGACGACGGCGACATCGTTGTGACCGCCCTGCCCCATCATTCCTCCGGGGAGAAGATCCTGGAACAGATTGCGGCCCAGATGCAGGCAAAACGGCTTCCCATGGTGGTGGATCTCCGGGACGAATCCGACCACGAAGATCCCACCCGCCTGGTCATCATACCCAAGGCCAGGACCAACACGGACGCCCTCATGGACCACCTCTTTGCCACCACGGATCTTGAGCGCTCCTACCGGGTCAACATGAACATGATCGGCATCAACGGCAAACCCGAGGTAAAACCCCTGCTCACCGTTTTGTCCGAGTGGCTGGGGTTCAGGACCGAGACCGTACGGAAACGCCTGGAGCACCGGCTCGAAAAGGTCAACGACCGGCTTCACATCCTCGAAGGCCTGCTCATTGCATTTCTCAACATCGATGAGATCATCGCGATCATCCGGAACAGCGACGAGCCAAAACCCGATCTCATGGAAGCATTCAAGCTCAGCGAGCGCCAGGCAACCGCCATTCTCGAGATCAAGCTTCGCAACCTTGCAAGGTTAGAAGAGATCAAGATCCAGGCGGAAAGGGATGAACTCGACCTTGAGCGGGAGCAGCTGGAAAAGACCCTTGCCTCGGAAAAACTGCTCAAGAACCTCATCAAGAAAGAGATCCGGGAGGATGCAAAAAAACACGGGGACAAGCGGCGGTCTCCCATCACGGAAAGGAAAGAATCCGAGGCCTTCTCAGAGGAAGAGGTGATCCAGACCGAGGCCGTATCTGTGATCCTGTCCAAGAACGGATGGATTCGTTCGGCAAAGGGACATGACATCGATACCGCAAAGCTCAAGTTCAAATCCGGGGACTCCCTGCTGTCCGTGGCCCCCACCATGAGCAACCGGCCTGCCGCCTTTTTTGACGCAAGCGGCAGGAGCTACTCCATCGCATCCCACACCCTGCCATCGGCCCGGGGCATGGGGGAACCGCTGACCGGTCGGTTGACCCTGCAGCCAAACACCCCTATCACAAGTCTTGTCACCGGGGACGATGACGACCTCTTTCTCCTTTACACAGACACGGGCTTTGGTTTCATCACCCACTTCTCCAATCTCATTGCAAAGAGCAGAACCGGCAAGGCCGTCCTGAACTTAAGCGACCTTGCCCAGTTCATGGCCCCCCAACAGATCATGAATCCCGAGACCGACCTCCTGGCCGCCATCACCACCGCCGGCCGGCTGATCATCTTTCCCGTAAGTGAGATGCCCATCATGGAAAAAGGCAAGGGCAACAAGATCATCGGCATCCCAAAGGACCAGCACTCCGTGCCCGGAACCGAACGGATCAAGATATTAAAACTGTTGCCGGAAAACGCCACCCTTGTTATTTATGCGGGTAAACATTTTTTGAAACTCTCTGCCGGGAACCAGGATAACTACAGGTCCAAACGGGGGTACAGGGGGAAGAAGCTTCCCAGGGGCTTCCAGAATGTCAGCAGCATCGAAATAATACAGCCGGAAGAGTAACCCGACAAAGCCTATGTTAAAAAAAACGATTTTCATACTCTTTGTTTCCGGGTTCATGGTGATCCTCTGCCTGGAGCTTGCCTTCATCTGCGTTCAGAAGAAAAAGCACGGCAACCTCTTTATCGGCGGCACCACCCTGTATAAGATAAACAAGGCAAAGACCATCCGCATGATCACCTCTGCCAATGCCAACTCCTACTACCTCTACCAGGGCATGCCCATGGGATTCGAGTATGAGATGGCAAAGGCCTTTGCCGATTATCTCAACCTCGATCTCGAAGTGGTCACACCGGGATGGAGCAGCATGACCCGCTTCCTTAAAGAAGGTTGGGGCGACTTCATTGCCGCGGGCCTCACCATCACAGAAGACAGAGAAAAGGTGATCACCTTTTCCAACCCCTACATGACGGTTCAGCAGAAACTCATCCATCACAAGCTCCTTTACGGGGTAAAGAGCATCGAGGCCCTTGCCGCAAAGACCATCCATGTGCGCCGGGGCACCTCCTACCATACAAGGCTTGAACAGATCAGGCAAAGCGGGGTGGACATCAACATCGTCCTCCACGACGACACCTCCACGGATGAACTGATCCGCATGGTCGCAGACCGGAAGATAAAATACACGGTGGCCGACTCGAACATCGCCCTGCTCAACCGCAGGTACCATCCCGATATCGCCATCGGCCTCGACATTACACAGGAGCAACCCCTGGCCTGGGCCGTCCGGTCAAAGGACCCCAAATTCCTGGAGACCATGAATCAATTCCTGGCATCCGCCAAGACCCAGGAGATCCAGGAGAGGCTCTATAAGAAATACTACACCAACGTGGAATCCTTTGATTATTTTGACCTGAAAAAGTTCCACGAACGCATCGAGACACGGCTTCCCCGCTACCAGGAGATCATTGAAAGAGAATCCCTCAAATATGGATTTGACTGGCGGATGATCGCGGCCGTGGTCTACCAGGAGTCCCACTTCAACCCCTGGGCCAGGAGCCGCACCGGCGTCCGGGGGCTCATGCAGGTCACCATGAATACGGCACACGAGATGGGCATCACCAACCGCCTCAACCCCGAACAGAGCCTCAAGGCCGGCATCCAATACCTGGACAAGCTCTACCAGCGGTTCGACGAAATCACGGACCCCCACCAGAGGCTGCTCTTTGCCCTTGGCTCCTACAACATCGGCTACGGCCACATCCGGGACGCCCAGACCATTGCCCAGGAGCTGGGATGGGACAAGAACCGCTGGCACACCATGGAAAAGACCCTGCCCCTGTTAACCAAGAAGCGCTACTACAAAACCACCCAATACGGCTATGCCAGGGGCCGGGAACCGGTCCACTACATAAAACAGATACTCACCTACTATGATATTCTGAAGCAGAAACCCAGGGCATAATGAAGGTGGTAGGGTAGCTGTCAAATGAACAGGAATATCCGCTGTTACTTGACCAGGTCACCTTTTTTCCTGTCTTAGGAACAACCACAAAAAAAATCTTATTAATTGGGATAAATAATGGGTAAAGCCAACAATAAAATACAATTCAAAATAGACGGCCTGATCAAATTAAATACAGTTGGTGATTACCTTAAATTAATAGATAAAAAGGTTAAGCTGGTATTCCAGGAAAAAGACCCCACATTAAACACCAAAAAAGTTTTTAACGCCGATGTTGTCGACTTGTCAGAAATCGGAACCCATCTGATATTAAAAAACGTGCATATAAAAAAATATTTTTTCTTTTCAATACATATTAAAAAAGCCGTTATACCAATTGATAATATTATGACAATACAGATCCTGGGAAAATAAAGGGATTTGAAGCAGATAAAACCGGAACCGAAAAAAGCCACAAAGATGTTGCATCCCTGTACTTTTTTGTATAACGTTTCTTTTGATTATCCAGAAAACCAATGGCTGTTTGCAAAAAACGGTGTAAATTAATTTACAATCATGCGGAACCGGAGGTTATTCATGCGTAAAAAATTTGACGGGCAAAATCTCATTTTAATTGTTAATCTTGTCTTAATTCTTTTTTTAAGCTATTGCTCTATCCCTTCCAAGGATAAGACATCCCAAGTCCATGTGACAGAATACCTGGAGCACCAGAATGCTGATCATGAAACGGATGCTGTCGAGGAAGATCGAACAGAAGATGTGGCTTCCAAGGATAATACGGTTTTAGAAGAGCATGTGGAAGAAGTGCCTGAAGCATCTTCGCCCAAAGCATCTTCGGTAGAGGAGCTGCCGGCACTGGAAGAATCTCCCGCAAACGAAGAAAAAACAGTTGCTGAAAAGACGGTTCCTACCGGTTCAGATTCCGATATGGCAGATATCATTGCCATGGATAACCCAATTTACGAAATCCACAAAAAGGGTATCGTTCAGTTTACCCACCAGAAGCATTTAAAGGATTATGAAATCGCGTGCGGAGATTGTCACCATGATGACAGCGGCGAGCCCCTGGTTGATTTAAATATAGGGGATGAGGTGGTCGGTTGCGCAGAATGTCATAGTGATCCCGGCAAAGCGCCAAAATCAAAAGATAGGAAGCTCTCGGATTCAGAGCGTTTTGAATACCATACCGAGGCCCTCCATGCCAACTGCATCAGTTGCCACAAAGCGTACAATAAAAAGAACAATACCAAGGATGCCCCGGCAAGCTGCAACAAATGCCATCCAAAAAAATAAGGGGCGCCCTTCGCAAAATTTAATGCAACAGGCCTGAAGCCGCTGGCGGCGCCTTAGGGCGAATAGCCTTTGCCATTCTGCGAACAAGATCGCGGATCTCAGGCCTTATCTGAGGTCGTCCAGGACTTTTGTGCCGGGACTTAAACTTCCAAAACAGCTTGAAACCTTTTTTGTGCCACCGAATTACAGCCTCAGGTTTCACGACGACCAAAGCGTCACGCCGGTGACCCCAGATACGGGAAAGCAAAACCCAGAAGAAACGGTCTATACAGCGAATTTGGGGCCGCTGTATAGATTGTTTCATGATGGCCAACTGCTGGCGGAGTGCAAGGTTTTCCAGAACAAGATCGGAGGTCTTTTTGAATCCCAAAATATGTCTAAAAGTGTTTTAGGTTTCATCCTCATCATAGAGGCATACATTACAAGTCTATTCGAAAAAGTCAATAACTTTAACGTGGAGCTTTTTTTTGCGAGGGACACCTGGAAATCCACGTGCAGCTTATAGATGCAGTGAATGAATGAACCGGCTGGCCCGGATGCTGATCACTTGATAAAATGATTTTGCTTACGCTTTTGAATCAATTTTTTATAACTTAAAATTATCAACAAGTCCTTTGATTTCCGTAGCCAGGTTTGCCAAGTCCTCGGCGTTGTGTTTTAACTGACTGCTGCTTCGGTTTATTCCGTCTGCCGAAGTATTCACTTCAAAGATATCAGCAGCGACCTGTTTTGCTAAAGTAGAACTTTGAGCCACATTTCCCGTAATCTCAATGATCCCGCCTGAAACATGGCTGACATTGTTGGTGATTTCCACCATTGTTTCGGAGTGCTTTGCAATGGAGGTTGCTATAGTTGAAACAATTTCGTTTACCCTGTCGATAACCGAGCTTATCTGATCGATGGTTGTGACAGTTCCATCAACAGAGGATAGAATTCCGGAAATCCTTGTTTCTATCTCATTGGTTGCCGAGAAGGTCTGGCTGGCAAGCTCTTTGATTTCATTTGCCACCACGGCAAAACCCTTGCCAGCCTCACCTGCACGCGCCGCTTCAATGGTGGCATTCAAGGCCAGCAGGCTGGTCTTTTCCGAAATTTCTGTAATCGTCTCCACAACCTTGCCGACCTTGCTGGCTGCCTGGCCAAGTTCGGCAACCTTAGTTGTCGCTGTCCTGGCCTGCTGAACTGCCTCGTTGGTCACTTTTGTCGCCGTTTTTGTCTGATCGGCAATATCACTAAAGGTAGAGTTGACCTCCTCGGACGCGTCAGCCACCTGGCTGATATTTATCGATGCCTCCTCCTCTGCGGCGCTAATGCTGTTCATCTTGTTGCTCAATTCGTCAGCAGCACTGGCTACCGTCTCCGAACAATCGGAAGCCTGCTGCGATCCGGCTGCAAAAGTGTCGGCAATATCCGTTAAATCCGAAGAAGAATTATTAAGGGTCTCTACATTTGCAGTGATTTTTTTGAATATGGTTTGCAGCTTTCCAACAAATGTATTGAAAGCCACTGATAGTTCATTGATTTCATCTCCTTTTTTGCCGCTGGTCAGGGCAGGCAACCGGGCAGTTAAATCACCGTCTCCGGCGGCAATGTCCTGCAGTACGGCAACCGTATGATTCAATGGCCGTACTATGGAATTACCTGTTACTATCCCGATAATAACAGATCCAGCTATACAGAATAGGAAAACAATTGTAAAAGTCTTGGTGAAATCATTCTGTACCTGATAGAATTCCTCCTTATCCACGCTCGTCAGGACCTTCCACTTAAATCCGTCCAGATGAACGGTTGCAAAGGCCCATATCCGGGAAGAACCGTGGCCTGGATCACTAAAGCTGCCATTCTCTTTGTTGAAAAGGAGCTGGATACTTTTTTCATCTGTGATGAATTCTTTAATCTTTTTTTCATAATATGAACTGCTCTGCTCGTGTGCTATGACCGTGCCATCTTCACGGATAAGCGTCAGGCTTTTGCTTTTCCAACCTGTTTGACGAAAATTGTTGATTTGAGACTCCAGCCATTGCTGAATTAACTGCCATTTCATTCTGGTATTGATCGTTCCCAGTTTTTTTCCCTGATCATCCTTAATCACAGAGGAAAAGACTATTGTATAGCGGTAGTCGCCCCCAAACGGCGGGTTGGAGAGTAGAGCGTTGTCTGGACGTTTGTTCCAGTCCGAGACGTAGCAACCCTGGGTCAAGGTTTCCTGGTGCCATTTCTTCTGTGCGTTTTTTTTCCCGATCAGCTTGGGTGTGCTTGCACCCACACAGATCCCATCTTCCCTGGTTAACATATAAAAAGAGAACGGATTGTCCTTATCTGCAACAAGTTGCGCAAGCAAGGTATCAACATCGCTGTAATCAAAGTCAGTGATAAGGGATCGGGCTAATACTGGATAGGCCTGCAACAGGCGCAGATCGCGGTGTCTAAGCCGCATAAAATTTTCAAGATGTTCACTGGCAGCAATGCTTTCCTTTTCTAAGGTCAGCCTCTGACGGACTTCAAGATAGTTGGAAATTTTATAGCTTGAAAAACCGGCAATCAGGAGCGCCGGCAGAATTGAAATGGCGACCATAGAAAAAAGAAGTTTCCATCGAATTTTCATAATATACAGCCCTATTAGTTTTAGTCTCCCGGAATGGGGTAAGACATGCAGAGCGAATGCTTTTGTGGTTTAAATACTCAAAAGGATTTCTGTAATTGATGGGATGCAATAACTGTAACCATCTTCTCTTACTGCTGTTTCATAATGGCTTCAATGATCTGATAATCGGTGATTGTTGCCTTGGCAAATTTGTCATACTTCTTATTGATCCCAGTGATTTCAGCGGATTTTTCCGGCAGAGAAACAAGAGCTTGTTGCAGTTTTTTTGCTTTTTCCTTACCAAGCGCCTTTACATTGACACAGATTGGGAAATTGGGGATTGGATTAGAGATCTCAAGGAACTTGACTTTATCTTTGTTCTTGAGGGCAACACTTTCCTTGACCCCGCCAGCGGCTGCGCGACCTTCAAGCACTGCCCTTATAACATTGGAGTGAGACCCGGTGAGCACGTGCTCCTGCAGGTCGTCAAGGGTGACACCATTTTTGGCCAGAAGGTATCTGGGGACAAGATAGGATGAGGTTGATCCTTTGTCGCCAAAGGCAAAAACCTTTCCCTTTATATCCGACGGGCTGTTAAGAGGAGAATTTTTTTTTGCAATCACATAGGATTTATAGAAAGGCTTTCCCCCTTTAACCACTTTGACAAGGGGAAAAATAAAAGGATTCTGTTTGTTCACTTTGACCGCACCCGCTGGTCCGAGGTAGGCGAGCTGGATGACGCCATTGCTGATGCCGGTTTCGATTTCATTGTAATCTTTTCCGACCTGTAGAGTAACGGGCTCTCCAAGTTGAGTGGTAAGATAGTGGGCCAGGGGGGTGAATTTTTGTGTCATGACGTCCTTGTCTTCCAATGGAATTACGCCAAAGACGATGTCAGCCTTCGTGTTTACGGTCATCATGAGCAACATTAACAGAGTTAAAAAAAACTTTTTCACAGTCAATCCTCCTGATTGCATTTCTCATAGCAATGAGATTAGATTTAGGGTTTTATACCTTTCTTTATTGAGCAATAGCTCATATAAGTGAGAAATTATTTTTTGTCAAGAGGAACTTTAACTATTCAGCAAGAAATGGTTCAGATATTTTTTTTGCTACTATACTCCAATCATTCCAACGGCCCATATGATTCTTTACTACGTAAGTAGGTGGCGTGAGAATCTTACCTATGGTTGTTTTTAATATGGATAGAATATCAACACGATGCATATATACTATATGTGTAAAATTTTTATATGGGTACTTATAAAAAATCAGGATGAATTAAGTCTCCGACTGCAGGCATCAGAACAAAAGGCTATAACAATCATCAGTCTTATAGCTGTTACCATTAACAAGATTGCCAGCAATACGGCTAAGGGGAGTGAGACAACCTTAAAGGCCGTTAAAACCGCCGAGCTTGATCCGGTAAAGTTGATGAACTTGAAAAAGCCGCTTCAGAAATCAATAAGGTGACAGACACCATTGCAGATATTTCAGAGCAGACAAACTTACTTGCTCTCAACGCAACCATTGAAGCGGCCAGAGCTGGAAAAGCCGGTAAAGGGTTTGCCGTTGTTGCAGGAGAAATCAAGGCCCTTGCCTTGCAGACAGCCGAGGCGACCAATGAGGTCAACACTAAGATTGCTGGGGTTCAGACGACAACAAAAGAGTCTGTGGAAGCCATAGGATCCATTGTTTCCATCATTAATGAGATTAACGAGATTGTTAGAACAGTGGCAACCGCCATTGAAGAGCAGTCGTTAACAACCCAGGAGATTTCAACAAATGTAAGCCAGGCTGCCGAAGAGATAAAAATTGGCGGACACCAGGTAAATTCCAGGGCTTCGGATCTGTCTGAAGTAGCCAAGAGTCTCAATGAAATGGTCAGGGAGTTTACCATATAACATTAATGAGAGGGTTCATTCTGCCCCTCCCTGAAAGCAATTGAGAATGATGAATTCCCAATCATAGAACCAATTTTTTCCATCAAAAAAGAAAGCCTGAGCAGGATTGAATCGATTTGAAGCCTTTGGATTGGAGGGGGCGTCGGTTCTAAATAGATTCCGTCCTCGCTTTTCCGGCTCAGTTTGTTAATGTACGTCCAGATTAATTGATGTGGATACCACGAACTGAAAGCATAGTGAATAAAGGGTTTCAGGAATGGAACAAAACAAAAAGGGCTTTCAACCGAAGCTGAAAGCCCTTAAAAATCTAAGTGGTGCGCCTGGCAGGACTCGAACCTGCGACCTACGGATTAGAAGTCCGTTGCTCTATCCAGCTGAGCTACAGGCGCAAACAAAGAAGCCTTATATCAAGCCAATCCCTTTATGTCCAATAAATTCTTCAACAGAGCCAACCTTTTTTCAGAGAAACAAGGCAAAGCCCTACATGACGGTTCAGCAGAAGCCCGTCAATCACACGCTTATCCATGGGATAAAAGCACCGAAGCCCGGCATGCACACAACATGGAGTGCCTGTGCCGGGCTTGGCGTATCTTTCAGCCTTTGGATTGTTTATATGCTTTTGTTGACAAACAGCAACTGCCGGTTAATCACACCCGCCTGCGTCACAAGGCGTTAATGTCATCGTCCATGAGCTAAAACCGTTTGAGTAGGTCCAGGTTGTCGCACCTGAATCAGCATTAAAACCAGCAGGAAGGTGACCGTCACAAACCAGGCCGTTCATGCCGTAATCGATCTCCCCTGAGATCATCTCCCTTGCCTCTTTTTCAATTGTTATCATTGAACTGAATGACACCCATTTTGATCCGGGCCTTACAATGTTATCACTTAATATTAAAAAATCGCCACAGCCCCACAAACGCCCTCCACAGGTGCTGTCTGCTATGGCATAGACCTTGATGCCGCCGGGGTCGGTCTCAGCGTCAAAATCGATACGAAAATCACTCGCTGTAATTGTTCCACTACCATAGGGACTGTTATAGGTAACACTGAATTCCCATAACCGATCGATTGCAACAACGACAGTGCTGTTATAGTTGTCACAAAATGTAATACTACCGGCCCCCGCACCGTCAACAGACACATTATATTTTCCAATGGGCATATCGGTAAATGCGACAAATCCCTCCCCATTGGTTGTGCCGCTGGCGCTTTTTGCTTCGGAAACACACTCGGCGGATGTTATTGTAACCGTTGAAGTGGACAATGGGTTATCGGAACCATCCACAATGGTGAGCCCCACCCTCACATTTTTCGCCACCTCTTCCATTTCAAGAATATAAGTATCGTCATCTTTAAAGATGTAGCTGTCATCTATTGAAGTCGAGCAGCCGCATTTGTTTTCAAAATCCATTTTGTATGCGCCATAGGGCAGATTGGGAACACTAAAACTATTATTTTTCACTTCGGCTGAGCCATAATCCTTTTCATCGGGATAAGGCCCTATCCGGTAGAGCTTCACATTTCCTTCAAGGTTGTTATTGCTACTCCATATATCAGCGGACAGCGTATGTTCTTCATTGGAGGTAAACGTCTGGGACTGCGCATGGACGATCTGGCGAACAATAATCTCTTGACCGTCTACTATGATCTTCCTTTTTATCGGTTGACGTACAGATCGGACATGCACCGGGTCTCTTTCAATTCCAAGGTGGAAGACATATGCCGTTTTCGTGACGGATATATTTTCATACATCATTTTCGTTTTTGCAAAATGGGGGTTTCTGATTCTGTTTTCATAGGGGAGCATATAGGATCTTGAACCGTCCATACCATAATTATCCAGCGCTTTAAATGTCCCGGCATTGACATATCGAAGATCAAGGTGCCATCCAACCAGATAAGGGGTGCTTTTAACTTTATCGAAATCGAGTAATTTATCTAAAATATATTTAAAAATTTCGCCTTTACCTTTTTCAGCGGCAGGCGCCTCCTGGCCGGCGCTTCTTCTCAAAACACCATCATCCTGAGATGCAGAACTTGCGTTCCTGAACCAGGTATCACTATCCTGACCGTTGGCTCCGTCCTCTACAACCCAGCCATCATCATCTTGATACGTCCAGTCTGTCTTTTTATACCAGACATCGTCCAAGTCATTCAGACCGGATGTAAACCCACTGGCTTTATTAATATCTTTGGGCACAACCATCACTTGTGTTTCAGTGCCGGTATAGCTGAAAGCCCTTGGATCGGACGCTTCCCGGGTCGGAATATCTGATATCTTTTCGCCGGCGGTGGTGTAAAAATCAAAATAGCTGACCTCTGATCCTATTCTGGCAACAAGGAATATCATATCCCGGGTGTCAATGACATTGTCTGAATTAAGATCGTATATTGATTCCTCTGATCCTGTGAACAGGGCCATTTTCAGTTCGTTAAGATCGGTGAAATCAACTTTGGAGTCTAAATTAATGTCACCTTTGAGAATATAATTTGAATAATCGATCTGCCCATTGGCGACATTGATTGTAATTTCTTTTGATTCTCCACGGGGCGCATAGGATGGAATGGAATCGGTTAAGTAACTATCCTCCAGAAGCCCGTTAACGTAATTTTCAAAGAGATTATGAAATGACCCGCTATCGTTGCCATTGATCTTTTCAAGCAGACTCTCCTGGGTTTTCAGATAGTTGTTGACATTTTTATTGGATAATTCCCGAATGCTGCTGCCATCTTCATTATAATTGAATTTCGGGTGTTTTTTTACGGCGGGATTATCTACTCCAAATGTACGAACATCATCTTTAGCCGATGTCATCGTAGCAGACTCATCGGTTACACCGGAAATAAACCCTACAAATGCTGACAGATCATTAACATCGGGAACTTTATCAATTATGGTCGCAGTATAGTCGGATACAGCTACTTTATTGTTAAATCGGTCTTGGGCAGCACCCGCGGTAGCGGTTTTTTGGGCGGCTTGAATCATGCTGGTAATGATTTTACCCTTTGACATCCCACCATCAAGTGCTCCAACCCAAAAGTTAATACCTTTGGGGTCGTCTAAATAGGTTTTACCAAGGGTATTCAGATAAATATGCTCGATAAACGCCTGATTGGTGTTCAGAGAATTTCCAAAATATGCTTTTGCACGTGAAGAATCCAACATGGATTCGGCTGCCTCTACCATACTGGGAGCATTCATCCAGAAAGCATTTCCGCTTCCCTCTGAAGCCCTACCAAAGATGGAAACATAAAGCTGTGAAACTTGGGTTTCGGTTAAATTGTTCGCATGAACGACGCCAAACGTCGTAAACAGCAGCAACCCTGTTGCCAGAAATACAACAAATTTCCTCATCATGTTCAGCTCTCTCCTAAAATTTAAAAAGAATTACCCGAACCAATTTGCCTATCATCGATGGTCCCGGAAGTCAAGAAAGCCCTGGCATTCGGAAGGAATTGCTTTTAACGGACCTGGAAAAGCCCTGATAAGTTCCCCCAGGGAAACTTATCTTTAATGTGGACCGTTCCAGGGCCTGTATGGCTAAAAAGCGATCGCCCGTAGTTATTTCCCGGACAGTTAGCTATAAATCGCTTCATCTCCTTCAACGATTTCCGGTAAGCCCGTTATCTGGTTTTATCGCTGCTTGCGATCCAAAATACATACGTTTCCGTCTTCACCCCAGCACTTGCCACAGGCAACGCAGCGCGGTTTTCCAAGGTCTCCGTTTTTCCACCGGTTGACCAAACCGGGCTCGGACAGCAGGGGACGTGACATGGAGAAATAACCGATGGGGGTGGTGTTTAGAAAATGTTCCAGTTTTTCCGGAGTTCGGTGCCCGCCAACGGAAATGACAGGGACATTCAAGTGCTCTGCAATCCTGGCGGTTTTTTCGGCAAAGTAGGACTGATTTTCCGGTTTCAGGATCTTGCTCCTTGCAGGGCCGGCATTGGGATAATTTTGGGTATCCAGGTTGCCCCCGCTGAACTCAATCCCGGTGATACCTCTTTTTTCAAGTTCCAGGGCCACATAAAGGCTTTCCTCTTCCGTGAGCCCTTTTTCCTCCCAGTCATCGGAACAGTGCATTTTGATAAATACCGGGTATTCGGGTCCCACCTCTTTCCGGACGGCCTCAAGTGTTTCACAGATGATCCTGGCCCGGTTTTCGATGGAACCGCCATATTCATCCTGGCGGCGGTTGTAGTAGGGGGAAAGGAACTGGCTGAAGAGGTAGGTGTGGGCGCCGTGGATCTGAATCCCATCAAACCCGGCAGCTTTTGCCCGGGCTGCAGCCTGGGTGAATGCTGTAATCACCGTGTTGATATTCCCTTTCGTCATCTCGGTGGGCACCACCTTAAACAGGGGGTGGGGAACGGCTGAGGGCCCCCATATCACACGGTTTTCCGGCTGGAAGGATGTGCTGGACCCGCCATAGACGATCTGCATGATGATGTTCGCCCCTTCAGCCTTGATTTTTTCAGTGAATTTCCGGTACCCGGGGATAAAGGAATCATCATAGATTCCTAGCATACCGGGGTTGGGCTGCTCCCCTTCAAGCACAAAGGCATAACCTGTGATAATCGTTCCCACGCCGCCCTTTGCCAGATCCAGGTAGACCTTCTCAAGGCGGTCGGTCAGGTGACCTTTCCCGTCGGCCATATTCATCCAGGTGGCGGAGCGCCACAGGCGGTTTTTCAGGTTCATGGATCCGATGGTGGTTGATTCAAACAGTGTTTTCATTGTGATTCCTTTCTATATATCTATTAATTGAGATATCGCAAAAACTCGATATATTTAATCCTAAAAAAATTATACAGCTCTACCCTAATTCACTAACTAAAGATGTTTGGCGATGTAATCGGCGGTTGTTTGCAACGTTTCTTCATTCCTGCGGTAATAGGTCCATTGCCCGATCCGTTTGCAGGACAGCAGCTCCGCCTGTTTCATCAGGTTCAGGTAATGGGAAACCGTGGATTGGGTCACACCAGCCTTTTCCTGGATCACCCCGACACAAACATATCCCTTCCCCTTTTCCTCCTCCGGAAGATGGATCATGGGGGGAAAGTTAGTGTCCGGATCTTTCAGCCAGGTCAGAATTCGAACCCGCACCGGATTTGCCAGTACTTTGAAAATTGCATCCATATTCATGTGGACATAGATATCGCATTATTTCGATATGGTCAATAAAAAAAAGGCCCGAAGTTTCGACTTCGGGCCTTTTCACTGTAAAACCACTGGCCCGGACTTATTTGCCGAGATATTTTTTCAGGTGCTTTGCAGCCAACCGGGGATTGCCGATCACATTCGGGCCGGCAATGCATCCGCCTTCGCAAGCCATGACCTCAACAAGGTTTCCCGGACATCTCTTTTCAAATCGCTTCATCTCCTTCAGCGATTTTCGGGTAAGCCCGTTAATGGCAACGGGGTTGACCTCAACCTTTCCGTCGATTTTTTTGATGACCGCACTGGAAACACCTCCGGTCACGGGAAAACCACGTCCGCCATTTGACCCTTTTGCAGGTGCCTCATAGGACTCACAGGCCTTAACCTCAATCCCCCTGGCAGCTAACATGGACCCAAGCTCTTCAAAGCTGAGAACAAAGTCCACGTATGAATCTTCGAGGGCCTCTTTCTTTTTAGCGACACAGGGACCAATGAACACCCTGATGGCCCCGGGTATGGTTTCGGCAATGTGTTGTGCCGTATAGTGCATGGGGGTTCTGGTATGGGAAATAAATGGCTTAAGTCCCGGGATCTGCTTATTGACCGTCTCCGTATATGCCGGGCAGCATGAGGTGGTCATAAACGGTTCCCCGTTCTCCATTTTTTCTATAAATTCCCGGGCCTCTTTTTCAGTGGTGACTTCCGCTCCCCACGCAACTTCAGCAACCTCATCAAAACCAAGCTCTTTTACGGCAGCATACACCTGTTCGGGTTCGCCGGAGAATTGCCCGACAATGGCCGGTGCAATCATGGCAACAACCTTTGTCTCCGATGATATGGCTTGAAGAACGCTCAAAATTTGTGACCGTTCCATAACCGCACCAAACGGGCATTCCCGCATGCACTTTCCGCAGTGGATACATTTTTCAAAATCAATCTCTTCACGGTTGGAGCTGTTTCGTGAAATTGCCCCGACCGGGCACGCTTCCTCACAGGGAACCGGCATGTAGATGATGGCGTGGTAGGGGCATTTCTCCATGCAGAGTCCGCAGTTCACGCACTTTTCATGGTCTATTTCAGCCCTGCCGTTTTTTATCTCTATGGCATCCTTCCGGCAGGTGAGGGTACAGGGACGGGCAACACACCCCTGGCAGGCATTGGTTATGAAATAGTTGATTTTAACACAGCTACTGCACGCTTCGTCAATCACCGTAAGCACGGGATCACCGGAGGACAGCTCGTTTCGCTTTTCCAGATATTCTTTGAGGGGGGTCAGCTCATCTTCCTCCTGTTCCACACTCACACCAAGAAGAGCCATGAGCCTGTATTTGAGAATGGCCCTCTCTTTGTGTATGCAACATCGCAGCTGCTTCCGGTCCTTTTTGGGTGTCATCATCAGAGGAATGCGGTCTATATCATCAAGCCGGTTTTCATAGTAAAGTCCGGCAAGGCGCGTTATCAGTTCGCGCCGGATCAGCGTAGCGTTATTCATGTACTTCATGTTGCTTTTATTCTTCCTCGTTTTCAAGTTCTCTTAAATATACGACAATTAAAGGAATGCTATCCTTTAATCAGGCATGGTTTATACGATTTTTCGGGGAAAAGATCGAAATAGCAAGGCGGACTAATAGTAAATTAAATGATAACCGTCAAGTTTTATGTGCATGATATCCGGGACCGGGGTCACCTGCAGGCCTGACAAGGAACCGGAAGCGCGCCCCAGACCTCGGAAATAACCTGGGCAACACCGCATCGGTTGTTCGAGGAAACGCTCCTGAACCGGGATTTAAGATCCGCGGGCGCATTGTCCACCACAAATCCCCGGCCTGCCCAATCCAAAAGATCCAGGTCGTTGTAATCATTGCCCAGGGCAACCACATTGGCCGGGTCCACGCCCAGGCGCGTTCCAAGCCAGGAAGCCGTCTGGCTCTTGGATACACACCGGGGAAAAACCTCGATCCAGACCGATTGGTTATCCAGAGGTGAAGTGGCCTTGATCACGCTGAAACCGGTCAGCGCCTGCAGTGCCTTTGTTACAACGCCCGGGGCCTCGCTCTTTGGTACGATGGCAAGCACCTGGGTGGCCCTGCCAAACCCGTTGATTTTCCCGGGCCCCATGGCTGAAGCACAATGCCTGTACAGTTCGATCCTGGACCAGAAATCCGGATTGGAGCGCCCATGGGAGCGGAACACAAACTCCCTGGTGCGGGGAATCGCCTTGTGAACCATGTAGTCCAGGCCCTGCTCCTCGAAATAGCGGATAATGCGGTCAACATCTGACCCATCCAGGGAAGACTGTCGGATCAGGTCTGCCTGGGGAAACGCCATGATGCCGGCACCGGTGGAGAAAATCACATAATCCACGGGCAGGACCCTGCCCGGGCCCATAAACCCCAGTTTTTCCATGATCTCCCTGAAGGAGTCCCAGGAGCGCCCCGTGGCAACAATCCTTGGGATCCCCCTTGCGCCCAGCGCCTCAAGTGCGCTGATATCGGCATCTGCCAGCCGCTTGTCATCCCGCAGCAGGGTGCCGTCAAGATCGGTGATGAACATTCCCGGGGTCATGAGGCCACGACCTTGATATGCCAAGGCTCGAACCTGACACCCAAACGGTTGCCCCGGGTGTACCGCAACTTCACATACCCGGTGTCGACCAGGCTCGAGTAGACCCGGGTGGTGGTGAACCTTTCCGTAAAATTGGCAACGCCAAACCCGATCTTGCCCACATCGAAATCCCCGACCCCGTGGTAGGAGTATCCGGGCGGTGCCAAAGATCTTGAGGCAAGGGAGAGGTTTCCCCCATGGTTCACCGCCTTGTCCAGGAACAGGAGCATCTGCTTGACAATGCCCCTTATTCCGGATGTGAGCACGGCATCCTTGCCCACATCAGCCTTGATTTTTTCATAGGTCGCAAGGGGTTTTCCGTTGTACAGGCAGTTCCCGGTTCCCTGGATCTTAACGATCCGTTTCAGGCGGATGGTGTCCGTAATCCCTGAAAGCTTTTTCTCGCCCAGGAACCCGTATAAAGAAGCATCCTCGTAAAAAAGTCTCTCCAGGAACACCACCTCGTTACGGGTAAAGGCGCCAATGGATGAATAGGCTGCGGCGTTGGACATGGCATCATCAAACCCCATCAGGGAAAAGTTGCCGTACCCCATGGTGCGCCGAAGCCGCTTCAGCCGTGCCACCACGGACGCAAGGACCGGCAAATCCCCGGTATCCAGAAACACATCCGCCTCACGGATATCGTTGATGCCAAGTAACTCCGGAAGGTTATCCCTCACGGCCGAGTCCCGGCACTCCCCCTTGGGCAAGGCCAGGGAGCGGCCGAACGCCGGAGGACAAAGTCCTGCGGCTGCGGCTACGGCAAAAATCGTTCCTTTTATAAATTCTCTTCTGTTCATGACAGATCTTTGATAACCGTTTTTTCAATTCGAATCAACATTATTTAACACTTGAACTATTTCCAGCAACAGGTAATATAACTATTATTATCCCCGCTTGCACACAGATTTGTCAACATCCAGCCACGTTTACAGTTGCGGTCGTTACCGTGATCGACAACAAAAACAAAGGAGACAAGGATGAAATTCAGAATAGCGTTTCTTGCTGCCGGCATTCTGGCAGGTTTCTTTTTAAGCAGCCTGTACCATGACTCCCCACAAAAACAAGTTGTTGCCAGGGAGAACAGAACTGAGATGCCCCAATCCCCTGCCCCGGGTCTGGGAAAAAACGATTCAACACCTGTGCACAGCCTTAATGAGGCCGGCCCCTTGGAAACAGAGGCCCAACCGGATTCAAAAATGGCTGAAAATGATTTTGTAGACCCGCAACTGCTGGCAGATACCTTTCCCGGGAACCTGGCACTTCCCCCAATAACGGATGAAGACCGGGAACAAAAAAAGCTGGAGCGAAATAAAAGGAATCTGGATTTTGGAAAAATCAGCGCAAACAAATCAACAGAACAGGAGATTCTGGCCTATTATGACCACCAGCGGCGTCTGTCTGAAGACAGCAGACAGATCCTTGAATTTGTCCTGGCCGAATACGGGAGCCGGTTCAGTGAAAAAAACATGAAAAAACACAAATTCCTGCTTGCTCAGTTCAAAAAACGCCTCGAATATATCCCGATAAAGGAAGCCGAAGCCGTTGCAAGATTGCGATCCGGTGAGAACCAATAACCATCAGGTTAGATTTCGCCGGCCTCCATACCCCCTGCAGGCGGCTGTTTAAGCAGAGCGTAGGGAGCACCGGCGAATTTAAGGTTAAATGAACTGATCAGATCATCTCCATCAGCAGATCAAGCAACTCCCAGCCCCAATAGGGCTTTGTCAGTTCACCAGGATCCGGGGTCTCATAATACCGCATGGCTCCCATGGTGACATTGCCGTCCATGAGGTCTTCCACATAACTTCCCATGTCCATGCCGGTTCCGGTGATGTCGGTGTCGTCAAAGGAAAGGACACAGGTGCAGTGGCTCTCATTAAACGGCCGGTAGTAGGGAACAAAATACCCCATATTATTGCCCTGGAGATCTTCGTACATCCTGAGCAGGTACTCCTGGTCTTCTGCCCAGTATTGATGAATTTCGTCAACGGTTATGCCGTCATGGAAATTTTCGTAGGAGTACCCGGAATAGATCGCATCCATGGTGAACTGTGTATGGGCAAGCCTGTCCCCAGGGTATGTATTGGACAACGCGGTGTTCAGAGTACCGAAATTGTCACGATCAAACCAGCTGGAAAATTCGTTTCCAAGCACATCAAGCACAGTGTCGACGTTCCAGGCACTTTTTATCTTCTGGTGAAGTGGTGAGGAATGGCCGGGCGTACCATCGCCCGTATAATATATGGGTCCTGAGTCGTTCAGCAGGATAGCGTTTTCAACACGGTTCCCCAGACCCTCACGGATAAAATGGTAATTCAGGAAAGCGCCGGCACCTCCGGCGCTGCATCCGGTGACCATCAGATTGGGAATCGTGTCAAAGTATTCGCTGTACTTTCCGTTCTTCATCCATTCCAGCACACCCTGCACATTATTGTATCCGGCATGGTGCCAGGTAAAGGTCCCCTCTTCCCCCGGGATCTCGTATTCCATATCGTTGTTGCCGATATGAATGTCTCCCGTGCAGTAGGGAATAAAAACAATGGTCCAGTCTTTGGTGGGAACGCTGTCCCAGGGATGGAGCCGGAAAACAAACGGCGACATAAGGGCAGGTATTGAAAACCCCTCCATGTAATCATCCGGAATTCCGTTGGGGTTTGCCGCCCCCCGGATGCCTGCCTGGCCAGAACAGCTGGGATAATCCCAGCATGCGCCGCCGGCCTCAAAATAGATGAGAACATTTTTTGAGGTCATGGACGGGTTCACGAAAAATTTGTAGGGAGTACCGTTACCGCACTGGCAACCGTCGTCGGTCAACGTAACGAGATTCCATTTGTAATACTGCATCTCTTCATCGCATCCGACAAGCAAAAATGGCACGAAAAAAAGCAGAAAAACGAACAAGATCTTACCTCTTCCCATAACAACCCTCCTTTTTCAAAACGGTCATCGTTCAAACAAAGACGGTTTAACACTTGTTTTTGCCACCACGGATTCCTAACAGCAACCACCGCTTAAAAGCCCATTGGCATGCCCTCCCCTATATGTTTTTTTGAATAATTTTAAAAAATGAAATGGTTTAATGGTTTGGCTTCATGGAAAAGGCATAAAAAATCATAGGTACAGATTCGCCCAGGGGAGGAACTAACACAGTTCTGGCTTTTAGCTTCTTAGCTCTGATTATCGTGTAATTTTGGTAAGAGAATCAGAGAGCCTCTTTGGCTCTGGCTTGTCCAGGTTAGGATACAGGATATTGAACCATAGCATAAATAACTGCAAACACACATTAAAAAATGAAAGCAGCAAATTTCACTACCCATAAGCAAACAACGTGGGTACGGTTTTTTACGCACCCACGTTGTAAAAAAGATCAAGGACATGTTTTGTTGCCGGTAATCCGGATCTCTGCGTTAAGGCCTTCACCTTTTTGTACCTGGTCTTTTAAGCTTTCTGCATGATAGGTGCACAGCTCTTTATTATTGGTGATGAAAAATGTTTTTCTATACTCTTCGCCTAAATGGTTGCCAACTGAGTTAAGGCTGTCAAGATCAAGGCTTGTGAGGGAATCGTTGCGATCTATGGTAAGCTCCTCGGTGGAAACAATATTGTTAAGTCCTGCAAGGCTGGTGAGAGAACCGTTACTTGATATTTTGATTCCCAGCGCCCCAACCGAAGTAATGTTATCAAGCCCTTCAAAGCTTGATAGAGAAGCGTTGTTGCTTGCCCCAATGCCTGTAACCGAGGTGATGTTCTCAAGCCCTGAAAAATTTATCAGGGAATCGTTGCGGTACGCAGAAACAGATCCGAGCGAAGTAAGGCTGTACAATCCTTCAAAATTCTTTATGGAAGCGTTTCCGAGTAAACTTATCCCACCGGCCGAGATAAGATTGTCCAACCCTTTAAGATTGATAAGGGAATTATTGTAGTAAGCAATGAAAATATTTCCGCCAACAGAAACAATATTATTAAGTCCGTCAAGGGTTTTGAGGGAAGCGCTGCCAGAGATTTCAAGATTCCTGCCAATTGAAGTAAAATGCTCAAGACCCTTAAGGCTTGTCATGTTTGTGACGGCTAGATTTTCTACAGATGTAATATGGTTGAGGCCTTCAATATCACCCATGTTGCTCATAAATAAATTATTGATCGACGTAAGGCCATCAAACCCTTTAAGATTTGTCATATTGCTGATGGTAAGATTCTCAACAGACGTAAGGCTGTTAAGTCCGGCAAAAGAGGTCACTCCATCGATGTGAAGGTTCTTAACGAAAGTAATATTTTCAAGTCCTTCAAAATGTTCCACATCCCTGATGTGAAGCTTTTGAACTGAAGTAAGGTCGTCAAAGTCGTTAACTCTGTCCATTTCGCTGATTAAAAGGGTATCAAGGGAAGTAAGATTGCTGGACATTTCAAGGCTTGTCAGTGAATGATTGCCGGTGATATAAAGCCGATTGACCAAACTTAAATTGTTGAAAAATCCAATGTTTTCCAGGGAGTCGTTGTAACGGATGGACAAGGCACCGCCAACCGAGGTAAGCTTTTCAAGTCCTTTAAGGGTTTTCAGGGCATCGCATTTTTCAATAGAGAGATTCCCGCCAATCAAAGTGAGGCTATCAAGCCCTTCAAGGCTTGTCAGGCCATTGCAGAAATTGATGGACAGGTTCCCGCCAACCGACGCTATATTACCGAGCCCTTCAAGGCTTGCCTGGGAAGCCATAAACCAAATGGAGAGATCTCCCCCAACTGAAACAATATGATCAAGCCCTTCAAGGCTTATCCCCCCGTGAAGACTAAGACTCTTAACTGCGGTTATGCCATCAAGCTGCTTGAGATTCTCAAGGGAAGGGTTATTCCAGATGGAAAGGTAATCGATTGATGTAATATTCTCAAGTCCCTCAAGGCTTGCCAGGAAAGGATTGTCGTCGATCCAGAGTGATTTTAAAGAATTAATGTTACCAAGCCCTTCAAGGCTGGTAAGGGAATCGTTGGAAACGATGTAAAGTGACTCGACTGAAATGAGGTTGTCAAGCCCTTTAAGGCTTGACAGGGAAGGATTCCCGTTAATACTAAGGGTGCCGGAAATGATTTTTAAACTCTCCAGTCCTGTCAAGCTTGTTATGGCAGTTGGATTCAAAAACCATTCTCCAACAGCCAGGTTTCCAGTTATAGCGAAATAACCCGAGAGTTTTTTAATATCGTCAATATCAGTGATTTTATAATCACCTTCCCATATGAGTACCGCCCCATCAGATACTTCATGGTACTCATCCACCGTTCTTCTAGCATGTGTAAGCGTTGAAGGCAGATCGGTAATATCACGGATAAACCACTTGAATGCCACCCTGTCCATAATATTGAAAAAGATATCATCCGTATAGTTCGATATCTCAACTTTATTGACGAATTGATCCTGTATTGCCATGCCAACATGTTGCAGGTCCATGACGGTATTAATTAACGAAACGACAACAGCCCCTTTTGACATGCCACTTTCCAGTGCTGCAACCCAGTAGTCGATTCCGCCACGATCTTCATCATAAGTTTTCCCCAGGGTATTTTTATAAATATACGTGATAAATTCGTGGTTGTCTTCCAGGGCATCTTTAAAATATGCCTTTGCTTCATCTGTTGCTAAAATAGCTTCAGCCGTTTCCACCATGCCGCCTTGAGAACTCCTCCAGTAGGAATTGCCAGCACCTTCCGAGGCCCTTCCCAAAAGCATAACATAAAGCTGGGAAACCTGTGTTTGGGTCAAATCGGATTGATCATTTTCACCGTATTCATCCACATTGATTTTAGCATCCAGAACAGTTGAAGGGGCATTACTAACACCATCAAGAAACCACTTGAAGTCCACCCTATTTGTAATTTTGAACAGTGTATCAGCCGTATAATTCGATACTCCAACCTTATTGATGAATTGATCCTGTGCTGCCATATCTGCATATTGGGGATCCATGACGGCATTGATTAAGGCAACGACAACAGCTCCTTTTGACATGCCACTTTCCAGGGATGCAACCCAGTGGTCGATTTCGCCACTATCTTCATCATACGTTTTCCCCAGGACATTTTTATAAATATGCGTGATGAACTCGTAATTGTTTTCCAGGGCATCTTTAAAGTAAGCGTTTGCCTCCTCAGTTGCTAAAATATTTTCAGCCGTTTCCACCATGCCGCCTTGAGAACTCCTACAGTAGGAATTGCCGGCACCTTCCGATGCCCGCCCTAAAATCGAAACATAAAGCTGGGAAACCTGTGTCTGGGTTAAATATAAATGCTGAAGATTCTCACCTGTATTCATTATACCTTGTAATTGATGGGGGAGGGCTTTGTATGAAGATCCAAAATCACCCTCTGTGGATGCGAAAGATAAATCAACACAAAGGATAATCCCAATTCCCAATGCCATGACAAGTTTAAAGACATTTCCATCCTGTTTCATTCATCACTCCTTTCTTAAATTTTAATGTCTCATGTTGTGTTTCAGGGAGTATCCTTTTCAAAAGGATACTCCCTATAAAAAAAAATGACACCCTTTTTTACCGGACATTCTTATCAAACCCAAGCATCTCCGTATCACTTTCTTTTGTTTTGCGGACCCGCTGCATGAAAAAGATGACCGCCATTATCACAAAGGCCACGGGATGCCGGATTAGTTTTTTTTAATGTGGCTGTCATTTCCCTGTCATGTTCATGATGTATAAACCTCCCTGTGAATATGGTTTTGTTGACAAGAAGTAACTTCCCATGGGTTCAGCAGGTGGGGGGATACCGGGATACTTATATAAGAGGCGGATTCGATGCTTTCAGCAGTGATTATAACGAAGAACGAAGAACACAATATTGGCCGGTGCCTGAAATCCCTGGGCTGGGCAGATGAAATTGTTGTTGTGGACTCAGGCTCCACGGACCGCACCATGGAGGTTGCCCGGGAATATGGCGCAAGGGTCATCAAACCCCCCTGGCTCGGTTTTGGAAAAACCAAGCAGCTGGCAGTGGACGCTGCGTCCCACGATTGGGTGCTTTCCATCGATGCCGACGAAGAGGTATCGGTGCACCTGGCCCTGGAGATTATGGTCATTCTGGAAGCCCCCCGAAAACAGGGATATCGGATTGCCCGGCGTTCCAACTACCTTGACCGGCCAGTCCGATTTTCCGGTTGGCGGAATGATGCCCCCTTGCGGTTGTTCAACAGGAACCATGGCAGGTTTAACGGTAAAATCCTCCATGAATCGGTTGAGATGGATAGCAAACCCGGAAAAATCAGCTCCCATATGCGCCACTATACCTACCCCACCATCTCCTCCCATTTCGAAAAGATCGGCAGCTATTCCGGGCTTGGAGCAAAACAGCTTCTGGAAAAGGGAAAAAAAACAAATCCTG
Organism: Desulfobacterium sp.; assembly: GCA_030145245.1. GTDB lineage: Bacteria > Desulfobacterota > Desulfobacteria > Desulfobacterales > Desulfobacteraceae > Desulforapulum. The sequence continues at coordinate 21,468 of JAQYWC010000037.1, read as the reverse complement.
TTTTCGCCAGTCTCAGGGGGCTGGGAAGATTTATTAAAATGTACCTTTTAAAACTCGGGTTCCTCGACGGAAAAGAAGGCTTTATTCTGGCCGTTATCTCCTCTTTTGGAGTGACGCTCAAATACTTACAACTCTGGGAATTAAATCCTAGGGAGAATCATCATGCATAACAGCTTACCAGGCGTATTTCACATTGATCCTGAGAAGTGCTGGCGGGGCGGTCAGCAACAGGCCTCTTACCTCCATCAAGGGTTGGTGGCCCGGGGGAACGACAGTTGGGTCATCTGCCGTCCGGGCTCTCCCTTTGAGAAACATCTGGAATCCAAGCGCCTTCCCCATCTTTCCATTCCCATGCGAAATGAGGGGGATTTTATTGCGGGATGGCAGATTGCCAGGGCGGCCACGGAGCGGCGGGTATCCATTCTGCATCTGCACTCGGCCCATGCCCTGGCCATTGGCTTGTGGGCCTCGCTTTTTAATAAAAAGCTGAAACTGGTCGGTGCGAGAAGGGTGGCGTCGCCCATTCGCAAAAATCGCTTGAGTCGATACAAGTACACAAGCTCCCGCATGACCCGGCATATTGCCGTTTCTGAGGGCATTCGCCAGGTGATGATTGCAGATGGGATTGCGCCCGACCGCATCTCCACCATCCACAGCGGGGTGGATACCCAGCGGCTGGTGCAGGAGGAGCCCCGGGACGGTTTCCGAAAAAGCACCGGGATCCCGGAAGACCATCTGATCGTTGGAATAGTGGCCGCTTTGACCCCTGAAAAAGGGTATCCCACACTTCTTGCGGCAGCAGCAGAGGTTTTAAGCAAACATGAAAAGGTCACCTTCTGCGCCCTGGGAGACGGTTCCGGCAGGGAGGCGCTTCTTCGCCAGGTGGATGAACTGGGCCTGGGGGACCGTTTCCGGTTTATGGGTTTTCGTAAGGATGTGGGGGCGTTTTTACATATTTTTGATGTTTTTGTTCTGGCATCCCATATGGAGGGGCTGGGAACCTCCATCCTTGATGCCCAGTCCGTCGGGCTTCCGGTGCTTGCATCCAGGGTCGGTGGGATTCCTGAAATTATCGAAGACGGTGTAAGCGGACTTCTGGCGGAAGCAGGAAATTTAAATGATTTTGCAGAAAAACTCTCCCGGTTGATCGATCAGCCTGCCCTGCGGGAACAGCTGAGCCAGGGAGGGCTGGCATCGGTTAAAAAATTCTCCATCGAGCAGACCGTGGAAAAGACGATTGCCCTTTACCATGAGATCCTGTAGACAAAGAATCAGAAGAGCAAATCCGATCCAACCAGTTCAAATTTTCTGTGACAGGCCACCTTGTGTCCCCCACCCACCTCCTCCAGAACCGGTTCATCTTTACGGCACAGGTCTGTGGCAAAGGGGCACCGGGGATGAAACCGGCACCCGTCAAGCGGATCCAGGGGGCTCGGCACATCCCCGGTCAGTACAATCCGTTTCAACGCCGCATCAACATCCATATCCGGTATGGCTGACAAAAGCGCATGGGTATATGGATGCATGGGGTTGTTGAACAACCCGTCGGTCTCTGCAATCTCAACCACCTTACCCAGATACATTACAGCCAGCCGCGTACTGATATACCTGACCACCAACAGATGGTGGGTAATAAACAGGTAGGTCATATCAAGTTTCTGCTGCAGATCCTTTAAAAGGTTGAGAATCTGGGCCTGAACAGAGACATCCAGGGCAGAGGTGGGCTCATCCAGAACGATAAATTCGGGATTTGCTGCCACGGCCCGGGCAATGGCAAGACGCTGCCGCTGTCCACCGGAGAACTCATGGGGATACCGCAGAAGATGATGATCGTTCAGCCCCACAAGCCGGAGCAGGGATCTGACCCTTTCATCCAGCTCCCTGCTGCTGAGCGTTTCACACGCCCTTATGGGTTCTGCAATGATATTCTTTACCAGCATCCTGGGATTCATGGAGGTGGTGGGATCCTGAAACACCATCTGCAACTTTCTTCTGATATCCCGTTTTTTCATCTCCCCCCTGCCCATCCGGGCAATATCCACGGGAATATCGGAGCCTTTAGGATAAAAGTTGATCTTTCCGCAGGTTGCATCGTGAAGGCGTATGACTGCCTTTCCGGTGGTTGTTTTTCCACAACCGGATTCCCCCACAAGCCCCAGGCATTCCCCCCTGTAAAGATCCAGATCGATGCCGTCAAGTGCCCTGACCGAATTCACCTGCCTGCGGAGTATGCCTCCCAGAACCGGATAATGTTTTTTCAGGTTTTTAAGCTCTAATATTTTTTCCGGCATCACGGATTCACCCAATAGCATGCGACCAGGTGATTGTTTCCCATATGGGTCAACGCCGGTATCTCCTGCCTGCATTTTTCCATCACATACCTGCACCTTGGATGGAAACGACAGCCCAGCGGAGGGGTAACAAGATTGGGAACACTGCCTTCAATGGTTTCAAGGCGTTCCGCCTGGTGCTTTTGCGGTACCGATCTTAAAAGCGCCCGGGTGTAGGGATGTTTCGGATTCTTGAACAGATCTCTCACTTGGGCAACTTCGCAGAGATTTCCGGCATACATCACACCGACCCGGTCACAGGTTTCAGCCACGACCCCCAGGTCATGGGTAATCAGGAGGATGGATGAGATCACATCTTTTTTCAGCGTGTTGAAAAGCGCAAGGATCTGGGCCTGGATCGTCACATCCAGGTTGGAGGTGGATTCGTCGGCCACCAGCAGAACCGGATTGCAGGCCAGGGCCATGGCAATGACAATCCGTTGTTTCATCCCCCCCGAAAGGTTGTGGGGGTAACTGAGAATCACCTCTTCCGGATTGGGAATGGAAAGTTTTCTGATGATTTCAACAGACCGCTCCAGAGCTTCCTTTTTCAGCCGGGTGTCCCACCGGTTGAGAACAGGTATCCTGTTGATCAGTTTCAGCAGGGGCGAACCGGGATTCCCGGCCGCCAGCCCATAAACGAACCTGAGCCAGGGTTGCAATACCGGATTTGTCTTGTCTCCGGGAGATTCAATATCCTTCAGCACCTTCTTGCAGATCTCCTCTTTCCGGTGGAGGAGAAAACTCTCGGAGACCTGGTCTCCGATGCTCATGATCGGGTTCAGGGCAGCGTTGGGCTCCTGGAAGATCATGGAGATCCGGTTCCCGCGAAGTTTCTGCATATACGCTTCAGACTGCTGCAAAAGATCAACGGCCACCTTTTTCCCGTTCTCTTCCGTGTGAAAGATCACCCGGCCGCTTTCAATCACCCCGGGCGCCTGAATGATACGCATCATGGAGCGCACCGTCACACTCTTTCCGCAACCGGACTCCCCCACAAGCCCGAGGGTCATCCCTTCCTCCACATCAAGACTGACCCCGTTCAAGGCGTTGACCACCCCTTCATAGGTATAAAAATTAGTTACAAGGTCTTTTATTTCAATTAACTTGGACATTCGGTCGTTTCCGTATTTTGCTTCTCTTATCTTATTGACGTCGCAGCTTGGGATCGAATGCATCACGAAGGGCATCACCAATCAGATTCCATGCAAGCACGAACAATATGATACAGCCGCCCGGGATCACGATGGTATACCAGTATCTAAGGGGATCGTCAGGAGGCCCGACAATGTAGTTCCGGGCCATGGCCACCATCTGACCCCAGTCCGCATACCCCTTGGGAGCGCCAAGCCCCAGAAAACCCATGAACGCCGCGGTCAGAACCACAGAACCGCATTCCATAAAGGCGATCACCATCACCGGATAGATGGCGTTGGGAATAATATGACGGATCATGATCTTAAAATCAGACACCCCCATCACCCTGGCAGCATGGACAAAATCCTGCTCCCGTACAGTCAAAATCCCCGACCGGATCACCCGAACGTAATTCCGCCAGGCCACGGCGGCAATGGCGATCATCACATTTTCCAGCCCCCGGCCAAAGGCGACCACAATGGCCATGGCAAGCACCAGGAACGGTATGGCAAAAACCACGTCCACAAAGCGCATGATCAACTCGTCCACAAACCCGCCGTAATACCCGGCCAGGGTCCCCAGGGTCACCCCGATCACCAGGGCGGTGCTGATCACGAAGATCCCGATTTTAAAAGCGGTCCTGGTCCCCCATACCGCGCCGTAATAGATATCGTACTGTCCGGATGTTGTTCCGAAAATGTGCTTTTCACTTGGGGGCTTTGGCGTCACGCCATAACCGCTCCGGGGCATCTTGTACGGTTTGTCCATGTTTTTCGGCGGCGCAAGCCAGGGGGCAAAGATCGCCACCAGCAGAAATCCAAAAAGCAGGGTAAACCCCATAACCGCAGTCGGGTTCCTGAAAATCCGGTACAGCGTGTATCTCAGTTCTTTTAATTTCGGATGATTTTCCAGCATAATCAGTCGTCTTTCAGCTTAAGCGGATTCTTGGATCAATATAGGCATATAAAATGTCTACAACCAGGTTTACCAGAACAAACACCATGGCCATAAACAGGCACATACTCATCAACACCGGCATGTCGAGCTGGGTGGCGGAACTTGCCAGCCACCATCCGAGCCCCTGACGGTTAAAGACGATCTCCACGGCAATGCTGCCCTCCATCAGGGACGCCACCAGCTGGCCGGCAATGGTGATCACCGGTATCAGGGCATTGGGCCTTGCGTGCTTCAGGCAGATGGTTTTTTCATCCACCCCCTTGGCCCTGGCCGTGATCACATAATCCTTATTCATCTCCTCGAGCATCCCCGATCGCATCACGCGCATGAGCAGGGCACAGATCACGATGGTCTCGGTAATCACCGGAAGTACAAGATGTTTCAGGGCATTGAACGTCACATCCGGGCGGCCGTTCAAAATGCCGTCGATGGTATACATACCGGTGATTTGATTGAACCGGGCAGGATCCCTCACCAGCATGGTAAACCCGTCACTGACAATCCCCGGCGGAAACCAGGAAAAATATCCGTAAAAGATCATGAGCAGGACCAGGGCAAAAAGAAAGGTGGGAAGGGACCAGCCGACAATGGAAAAGATGCGCGAGAAATGATCAAAAAAGGAGTTGGGTTTTCTGCCGGCAATGGTCCCCATCCAGATGCCGAACAGGATAATACACGGGGCGGCATAGAGGTTGAGCTCCAGGGTGATGGGAAAATAGTACCAGAAGGCTTCGAGGACCGACCGGGAGGCCACCAGGGAATACCCCAGGTTGCCGGAGGTGACCTGCCTGAACCAGGTGAAATACTGCTCGTGGTAGGGCCGGTCAAACCCGTATTTTTTGATCAAAACGGGAATATCCTTTGCCATCTGAGGGGTGGTGACGAAAGCTGCGGCCCTTCTTTCCGGACTGAAGGTCAGCATCAGGCCGAAAATCAGAATCGAAACCCCGAACATTACAAAAATCAGAAATATTAATCTTCTTGCTATGAACGCCGCCAAAGCCCCACCCCTCTTTTCCTATTCCATATACAGGTTCTTCAGATACTCATGGGACATGTCGAACATGGGGTTGGGAACAAACCCTTTCACGTTTGAACGGTAGGTTTTCAGTCCGATTTTCTGATAAACCGTGTTCCCCACCGCCAGTTCATGCCACCTGTCCTGGAGTTTTGAGTAAATCTCCCTTCGTTTGGCGGGGTCTACATTCTTGATTCCCGCATTACACAGGCGGTCCACCTCTTCATCCCTGAAGCCCGCATATTTTCCGTAAACACCGTTGGAGTGCATAAAGGTGTAAAGGAAATTGTGGGGATCCGGAAAATCCGCTCCCCATCCGATGATGAACATGGGATAGGAGAACTGGCGATATTTAACGGTGTAATCCTTCCAGTCCACGTTTCTCACTTCGATTTGGAATTTGGGGTTCAGTTCCATGATGTTCTCCGCCATCATCTGGGCCGCAGCCTCCCGGAGGGCATTGCCCGTATTATGGGTGATGGTCATCTTGAACCCTTTATCCCACACTTTACCGGCCCAGGCTTTTTTCATCTCGGCAGCCGCTTTTTCCTGACTGTATTCGTGGAGGGGGACCTCCTTGTAGTAAGGAAGCCCGATGCAGTTGGGAGATCCGGGAAGCTCGATCAGGTTGTTGCCCACATCCGCCTTCATGGCCGTCCAGTTGATGGAATGGGAAAAGGCTCTTCTCACGTGAATGTCAGAGAAGAAGTCCGGCGGAATCCCGTTGCCGTCAAGTTTTCCGCTGCCGATATCGGGGTTTCCGGCCGGGTTGATGTTCTGGCAGAAGATCGCAGCAGAGTAATCGAGCAGGGGAAATCTGTGAATGGTCACATCCTTCATGGTTTCAACTTCAGGAAGGTAGGTTGCATCCAGGTCCACCTGGTCCGCATCGCCGTTCCGGAGCATCAGCTTCCGGGTGGTCCACTCGGGAACATACTTGACGATTGCGGTCCTGATGGCGGGTTTCTTTTCCCAGTACCCGTCAAAACGTTCGAAAACAAACTGGTTGGAGGGAACCCACTCTTTCATCACATAGGGACCGGTTCCGTTCTCTGTTTTATGCAGGGGCTCGGTGTTAAAATCCGGGTTGTTATATTTTGCGGCATTTTCGATCTTTCCATCCCAGCATCCGGTGGCTATGGCCCATTTCTTATTGATAACCGAAGAACTTACGTACTGGAGAATAGCCATCAGGGGAGGATAAGCTGCGTGAAGCCTGAAAACCACCTCACCACCTTCAACCTCAACCGCCTTGACGATCTTTTCAAATACGCCGGGAATGATCTTATTCTCACCATCCCTGGTTGCTCCTTGTCCGGTCAGGGCTTCAAGAATCATCCACTGGGGGCCGCCCGCCTGATCGCAGATCATGCCGCGCTCAAAGGAGTACTCCACATCTTCAGGGGTCAGGATGGAACCGTCATGGAACCTGACGCCTTTGCGAATTTTAAACCGGTAGGTCTTTCCGTCCCCGGAGATACCGCCGTTTGCAACGGTGGGAACGTCCACGGCCAGTTCCGGGATGAAATCCTGGGTAGAGCCTCCGTCAAAAGCCACCAGCCTGTCATAGAGGTTATAAAGCCTCATGCCGCTTGTGGTGTCGTAGGCACATGCCGGATCAAGGGTTCTTACCGTACCGTATGTCGCTTTTACAAAGGTATCCGTACCCTTGGCAGATACGTCGGCGACAGTGATCAGAAGACAAAAACAAAGAAGAAAAGCACTCTTTTTCATACTCCCTCCATTCCAAATTGTTAACAGCAATACAGATTCAAGCCCAATCCAGGCCGGACCGGATCAATGGCCCATATATGAGAAAAGATCGCAAGGACTGCTAAGGCAACAACGGAAGATGATTTGAGCGCGCCTTAAGATAATGCACTACAAAAAAGCGCGAAATATGTCAACGTTATAAAGACAAAAGGTACAACAGGTCAAATCGTCAACCATGGGAAATTCTCCCGGAGTACTCCGAAAAGTTTTTTTAGGACGATTGTTTTTTATCTATCTGTTTGACAGGAGCACCCTGAAAGGCTGGAGCTATCTCCCGGATGTGGCCAGCGCAGCGCCAAATGCCATAAACGCGCCTCCGGCCACTTTTTTGACGATACTGTTCCCACGGGGGGTGGCCACCCAGCCCCGGATCGATTTTGCTCCCAGGGCATAGACGCTGTGGATGATGACCACGAGCACGCAGTAGGAGAGCGAAAGCAGTGCAAACTGGCCTGCATACGCCGCGGAATGATCGATAAACTGTGGAAAGAGGGACATAAAGAAGAAGATCGCCTTGGGATTTAAAAGCGTGATTGAAATTCCTTCCACAAAACGGCCGCCCCGGCTTTCGTTTTCAGGCATATCCGGCCCAAGAACCCCTGCTGGAGACCGCCATAACTTGATGCCGAGCCAAACAAGATAGGCCGCACCAATATACTTGATGACTGAAAAGGCCATGGCGGAGGCGGCAAGCATCAGCCCCAGGCCCGTTGCGGAAACCACAGCGACGATCAAGATGCCGGCAGCCACCCCCAGAATGCTTCGGATGGCACCGGAAAAACCGTGACGCAGGGAATTGGAAACGGTCAGCAACACCCCGGGACCCGGGCTGGCAATGGTGACGGACGCGATGATGAGATAGAGAACATAGTTATTCATGGCGGTTCCTCAAGGATAAATCAAACAAACAAAACTCTCTCTTTTAAAAACTGTCATCTACTACGCTTCCTTTTGACAAATGTCAATCGATGATTTTCGAAATTCTGTTGCCACGTCCCGGCCTTTTTGACTGCCGGACAGACTCGCTTTACAAATGACGATGCCATCAACATAGCCGGTGAAACGATGTTCTCGACATTTTATTTTTTTTTATTGACATCCACCAATCATTGGGGTTAAATGCAGCAAATGTCGACATTCTTACATTTCTACAAGAAAGTTTGTTGACTAAATGGGGAACCGCAGGTTCCTGCCAGCTGTTCGAAATATAGCTGTGGCGAGTCACAAATGTCGACATTCGACACTTACTCCCCCGCCTTGCTGACAGATATTAAGAACAGCAGCAACCGGAATGAATAAAAATGAACGAAAAGGAAAAAACAATGTCTGAAGCGACAATGGAAAAAAAAGTACTCTCCACTGACAAGGCGCCCGGCGCCGTAGGACCATACTCGCAGGCCATTATGGCGGGCAACCTTGTATTCTCTTCGGGTCAGTTGCCCATCGATCCTGAAACCGGAAAGATGCCCGAAGGCCCCATCGCCGTTCGCGCCCACCAGGTATTCAAGAACCTCCAGGCAATCGCCCAAGAGGCTGGCGCAACACTTGAAGATGTGGTCAAAACCACAGTTCTTCTCGCTGACATCAAGGATTTTCAGGCGGTAAATGAAGTATACGCAGAGTACTTCAAGGCCCCCTACCCCGCGCGAAGTGCCTTCCAAGTGGCAGCCCTTCCCCTGGGTGCGGATATCGAAGTAGAAGCTATCATTCTTACAAAATAAAAAACAGATACAATACAAAAAAGGACTACCACGACCATGAATCTTTCAAAATTCCCCAGAAGAGGTTATCTCCAGGGTTCCACCCCCATCGAAGCAATGCCCGCATTTTCCAAAGCATTGGGTGGAAAAGTCAACCTTTATATCAAACGTGACGACCTGCTTCCCGGTTGCGCCGGCGGAAACAAGACCCGAAAACTTGATTTCTGTATTGCAGATGCCCTTGAAAAAGGCGCTGACACCATCATCACCTGCGGCGCAGTTCAGTCCAACCACTGCCGTCTGACCCTCTCCTGGGCTGTAAAAGAGGGAATGGACTGCCACCTGATCCTGGAAGAGCGTGTAAAGGGAAGCTATAAGGAAGAGGCGTCCGGCAACAACTTCCTGTTCCAGATGATGGGTGTAAAAAGCGTCGCCGTTGCAGCCGGCGGCTCCGACATGATGGGCGAAATGGAGAAACTTGCAGAGAAACTCAAAGCTGAGGGAAAAAATCCCTACATCATCCCTGGCGGTGCATCCAACACCATCGGCGCCACCGGATATGTGGCATGTGCCCAGGAGCTTCAGCAGCAGCTTTTCGAGATGAAACTCAACATCGATCACATGGTTGTTCCCAGCGGCAGTGCCGGCACCCATGCAGGTATGGTCGTCGGCATGGTGGGCACCAACTCCGGTATCCCCGTCTCCGGCATCAACGTCAGCCGCACCAAGGATGTCCAGGAAGCCCTCGTTCACAAGCTTGCCACTGAAACCGCTGCCCACGTTGGCGTGAAGGAAGCCATCCCGGCTGAAGCCATCACCTGTTTTGACGGTTATGTCGGCCCCGGCTATTCCCTTCCCACCGAAAGCATGGTAGAAGCGGTAAAACTGCTGGCCAGCACCGAAAGCATCCTCCTTGACCCGGTTTATTCCGGAAAGGCCATGGCCGGCCTTGTCGACCTTGTTAGAAAAGGGCACTTTGAAGAAGGATCAAACGTCCTGTTCCTTCATACCGGTGGCTCCCCAGCCCTTTATGCATACCTTGATACCTTCAGGTAACAGGGAAGAATTTCGCACCGCCCCCCCGGGGTCGGTGCGGCCCCCGTTACTCTCAGATTGTTGTATGGGAGTAACACCCGGGAGCCAAAGGTGAGGCTCCGGGATCATTAATATCAAAGGAGTAACTGATGACCAGATTCAAAACATTTTTTGCAGCACTTATGATCGCAATCTTCATGGCCACCACTTACGCAGTTGCAGGCCCCATCGTTATTAAATTAGCCCACCCCAACGTCCCCCAGCACCCCATGGGACAAGCGTTTGAAAAGTTCAAAGAGCTTATCGAATCCCGGAGCAACGGCGAATTTCGCGTGGATATCTTCGACAGCTCCAAATTCGGAAACTTCGACAGTGTTGTACAAGGCCTACAGTTTAACATGCTTCAAATGGGATCAGCAGCCACCCCCAACCTGGCTCCCTTTTCCGATGAATTCCTGATTTTTGACCTCCCCTTTCTCTTCCCCGATTACCCTTCAGCCGATAAAATCACCGACGGTCCCATCGGCATGAACGCCACCAAAGCCCTTGAAAAAAGCGGCATCATTGGCCTTGGCTATATTGAAATCGGTTTCCGGAACCTCTGGAACAACAAAAAAACCGTCTCCACCCTGGCAGATGCCAAGGGTCTTAAAATTCGATCCACCCCCTCCAAAGCCCATATTGCAACCCTGAAGGAACTGGGCATGAACCCCACTCCCATCTCCTGGGGTGAGGTCTACACCGCCCTTCAGCAGAAAACCGTAGACGGCATCGACATCGATCTCAACCTTGCATGGCACAACAACTTCCCGGAAGTAAACAACAATGTCACCATTGTCAACAGCCTCTACAGCCCCCATCTCGTGATGATCTCCAAACGCTTCCTGGACGGCCTTACCCCGGTCCAGAGAGAACTTGTCCTGACGACATTTGACGAAGTAAAGCTCTACGAAAGAAAACTTATCCGCGACGGCGAAAAAGAGATCATGGCAAAACTGAAAGACAAGGGCGTTTCCGTAACAGTTCTCTCCCCTGAAGAGCGAAAACGATGGGCGGAAGCAACTGCTGACGTTTACAAAAAGTTTGAGAAACGCATCGGTAAAGATCTGATTGACCGTGCCAGGGCAACCATGGCCGAGTAATATAGACCATCTGAATACGCCGGGCAGACGCAACCTGCCCGGCAAATCCTACTCCAGGAGAACTTCCCATGACCCAATCCATAAAATCCGTCATCAACCGAACCGAGGAGATTTTTTCCTCGGTTTCCCTGGTAATGATGACCGGCATTACAGTTATACAAGTATTTAACAGGTATGTACTCCAGAGCTCCCTTGACTGGTCCGAAGAGGTTGCCCGCTACCTTTTTATATGGGCTGTTTATGTAGGTTGCAGTTACGCCTCCCAGATGAACCGTCACCTGGAAGTCACGGTTGTCCGGAACATGGCCGGGGGCAAATTTGCCAAACCGATTACCATTGCCGCCTATGTCTGCACCATTGTCTTCTGCGTCTGCGCCACCGTATGGGGCATCCAGTTTGTCATGTTTTTATCCTCCACCGGCCAGAAAACCCCTGCCCTTGAAATCCAGGCGTACTGGGTCTTTTTAAGTGTTCCGGTGGGAATGGGACTGATGGCGTTAAGAACTGCGGAACGAATTTACGGCCTGATCACAGGCAAAATCAAACCGCCAACAATCGATCTTAATTAAGGAGTATCCGAGCAAATGGACCTGGCAATTATTCTAACCTTTGTTTCCCTTGCGGCATTCCTGCTCTTGAGTGTACCCATCGGTATCGCCATCGGCCTGAGTGTCACCGTGGGCATGACCTTCAGTGACATGCTTCCCTATGAATTCTTAATCCAGAAGATGGTAACCTCCCTGGATGTGTTTCCCCTGATGGCTGTTCCGTTTTTCATCATGGCAGGTGAGATCATGCAGAAGGGAAGCATGGCCCAGCGGCTGCTCGCCGTATCCCGGGCCCTTGTCGGCCACGTTACCGGCGGCATGGCGCATATCTCCGTACTCACCAGCATGTTCTACGGCGCCCTCTCAGGGTCTGCACCTGCCACGGTGGCAGCCGTTGGCGGCATCATGGTTCCCTCCATGGAAAAAGAGGGGTACAGTAAATCCTTTTCAACCGCGGTAAATACCGCAGCCGGCTGCCTGGGCGTCATCATTCCCCCAAGTGTTCCCCTGATCATTTACGGCACCACTGCCGGTGTGTCGGTTGGCGATCTTTTTATCGCAGGCGTCATCCCAGGTATCTTTGTGGGCCTCTGCCTGATGCTGTGCAGTTATATTCTGTCCAAAAAATACGGATTTACCGGCACAGGTAAAAGGGCACCTCTCTCCGAGATATTCACCTCCCTTAAGGCGGCACTGCCGGCCCTCATGGTGCCTTTAATTGTTCTGGGCGGCATTTACGGCGGATTCACCACGCCCACGGAAGCGGGCGTCATCGCCGTTATCTACTCCCTCATCGTGGAAGGGCTCTTCCTGAAGACCCTCAGCCTTGAAAAAATCGCCCAGGTTTTCAAGGGCACAGCCCTGACAACCTCATCCATCTTCCTTGTGGTCGCCACCGCCACCGCTTTGGGACAGATCCTGTTGTTCTACAACCTGCCGAATCAGCTGGTTGAGATTCTTTCCAGTATTTCAGACAACCGGTATGTATTGCTTCCCATCATCCTGGTATTCCTGCTGGTCATGGGAACCTTTATGGATGCCCTTGCCAACATTCTGATCCTGACCCCCCTGCTCCTGCCCGTGGTAAAACACCTTGGCATGGACCCGATCCATTTTGGTATCGTCATGATCGTAACCTCTTCCATGGGCTTTTTGACCCCGCCGGTGGGTGTAAACCTTTTTGTGGGCTGCAGCATCAGCAACCTGTCCATTGAGAAACTCAGCGTGGCAGTGATGCCGTTCCTGTTGACCATGGTTATGGCCCTGCTTGCCATCGTCTTTATTCCGGCGCTCACCCTGTGGCTCCCGGGAATGTAGAACAAAAATATGGAAAAAAGGCCCGGCATTGCCGGGCCTTTTCTTGAATACAAAGGAGATCCGACCACAATGAAAGTTGAAAAAAGCAGCCGGTCCAAGGGTATTATAGGTATCATGGGCCATGCAGGCGCAGGACACGTTCACAGCAATTTCGGATTTGTCCAGGACGATACGGCCGGCTTTGCCGTGGTCGCATGCCTTTTGCGCCGGGCCTTTCCTGTGTGCACCACCATCTCCTCGGTGGATGCGGATATCGATACCGGTACCGTTACGGTCCGCACCCAGGACGGCGGCAAGGGAATCGCCCGGACCCGCCGGGGCATCACCCCCTACGAGGCCACCCTTGTACGGCTCGCCATTGGACTTGACGCCGTATACAGCCAGAAAGCCGCCTTTGCGGCCTTTGGCCGGATCTACGGCCAAGGCGTTATGGAACTGCCCGTGGCCCTTCAGACCGCCACCTGTCTTGCGGTCATCGACACCTTTGAGAAAAAATACCCAGGCAAACTTGTCACCGGCGATGAAGATATGCCCGGCAAGATCGGCAGGACCATGGGGGCCGTCCTGGAAATCAATTCAATTCCCGTCTCCGTCATGGCGCTGCTCAATGCCAATGACCAGGGCCTCGGACCGGACGAAGACCTGGAAGGAAACATCATGTTAGGGGACAAAGGGCGCGCCATGAAAGCCCTTGGCCTTGACCGGCTTCCCACCATCATTCTCGAAAGCAAGGCATATGTACCCGCCATGTGCAAAGACCAGGAAGACAACCGGTTCTGGGTGAGGATGAACAAGGATGTGGACAACCGGGCGGTCTACAACGCCTTGGTCAAGGGAATCCATGCCACGGGCCTTCCCTGCACATGCTCCGACACGGCCTACCCCCGGGGAACCAATGAAATGGCAGCAAACACCCGGGAACTGGGGGAACGCATCACCTCCCTTGGCAAGGATTTGGCCCGGGCCGCAACCGCCCGGGAAAAAGTTGCCATCATGGGAAAACTGGCCGTTATTGTCAGCCAGGATGCGGGCGGAGTGACCTTCATGTCCTCGGATCTTCACAATGTGGTGGCCGGCGGAGGGCTGATGCCCGGCACGGCAGCGGTCCTCTCCATGACCGTTTCGGAACACTCCATCAAAATATGGAAAATTCCCGCCTTCGTGGCCCAGGATGCGGACAAATACATTGCCATCATCAAAAAAACACTGCCCGTTCTTGCCGCAGACATTGAAAACGCCCGGCAGGAGATGGAAGAACGTTTTTCTTTCAGGGAAGATGATTTCAACTTTCTTTTCACCGGCAAACAACCATGATGACTTGCAAAAAAATGAAAATCCATCTACAACCTTTTTACTTTTGTATCACCACCAACAGCACGGAGCAAACAAAGGACAGTAAATGCCTGAAATAAAGAAGCAAACCTATAGTGACCAAGTCGTTAGCTATATAAAAAAGGGAATCCTGAACGGAGAATTTCAGCCGGGTACAAAGATCAAAGAAGTAAACCTGGCTAAAAAACTCTCCATCAGTCGAGCCCCCATACGTGAAGCCCTCCAGATTCTTGCCAAGGAGGGGCTCATCGTTTCCGTGCCCCAGAAGGGTAAATATGTAACCACCCTCACCGCCAAACAGATCAGGGACAGCTACTTTACCGGCGGGATTCTGGAAGGGGCTGCTGTGGCCGCAGCCCTTGTCCTTTATACAGACAAGGATATTGCAAGATTGGAAACCCTTGTCCAGGAAATGAAAACCATTGCGGATACCCAGGCGCCCATTGAAGACAATACGGAGCTTGACAACGAATTTCACCAGATCCTCTTTTCCAGGGTAAACAACGAACTGCTCTCCGAACTCTGCCACAGATCCTGCCAGGGAATTTCGAAATTTCTTCTTTTCAGACACTGGATAAAACTGTTCACAGCCCAGGAGATCCACCAGCGCCACCGGGTAATTGTTGATGCCCTTAAATCAGGGGTACCAAGGGACGTGGAATATCAGATCAGAAAACATTATTTTGATTCGGGCGAACGCATGGCCCGCTACGGGATAGATGTATACAAAAAATAACGCACCCCAACCGCTGTTTCCCGCAGACGCAACCATCCCTCCGCAGGCACAATCCTTTTAGCTGTTCCCCCAAAAAAAGAGGGCATGCGTGTTCGTGCAAATGCGCTCTCATATTTTGATGTCGTACTTTTTGAGCAGGCTGTAGAAATGGGATTTTGAGAGCCCGGACCGTTTCAGGATGGTCTGCACATCCCCCCGGTTCTCCGCTATTATCTGCTTGAGGTACTTGATCTCCATGAGATTCTTGAACTCCTTAAAGGAGGGGAGGCTCATTTCCGGTTCATCCGGCCGGCCGGTTCCCTTCTGCATGGAGGCCTTGGCCACCTGGATGCGGATCTCCCTGGGAAGGTGCATGGCGTATAGGGTTTTTTCATAACCGGATGCCACAAAGGCGGTCTCCAGGACATTGAACAGCTCACGCACATTGCCGGGCCAGTGGTAAGCATTGAGGGTGTCAAAGAAAACCTGTTCAAATCCCTTGTTGGGAATCTGGTAGTCATCACAGAGCCGGTTGACATGGAAAATGGCAAGTTGTTTGATATCACCTCCCCGCTTGCGCAAGGGGGGGATCCTGAGCTGGACGGCGCACAGCCTGTAGAGCAGGTCCTGGCGGAACTCCCCTTTTTTGACCATGGCGTCAAGGTCCCGGTTGGTTGCGGCGATCAGGCGGAAGTCGCTGCTGATTTCCAGGCTGTCCCCCACCGGGCGGAACCGTTTTTCCTGGAGCACCCGCAAAAAGGATTTTTGGGTGGAAAGCGGCATCTCGCCCACCTCGTCAAGGAACAGGGTTCCCTTGTCCGCAAGCTTCACAAGGCCTGTCCGCTTGTCCGCAGCCCCGGTGAAAGCCCCTTTTTTATGGCCGAACAGGGTGCTCTCCAGCAGGGATTCGGTCAGGGCGGCACAGTCCACCACAACAAAATTGTTCCGGCCCCTGACGCTGTTTTCATGGATGGTATTGGCAAAAAGCTCCTTGCCGGTGCCGGTCTCACCGGTGATGAGGACAGGGGCGTTTGACACGGAGGCCCGGGTAAGGCTTTCAAAGCACTGCTTGATCACGGGTGACTCGCCGATGATCCGGTCAAGATCGATGGCCACGGTCTGCTTTTTGCTTTTTTTCTCCTCCCTGTATTTCAATGCCCGGGTCAGGCTCAACTTGGTCTGCTTCACCGAGGTGGGCTTCACAATATAATCCCACACCCCTTCCCTGATGGCGGCCTCGGCACCATCCGGGTCACCCAGTCCCGTTACAATGAAAATCTCAGGATTGGAGATGCTCTTTTCCTTGATCTGGGGAAGAAACTCAAGGCCGTTGCCGTCGGGCAGCCGCACGTCCAGAAGCAGGATGTCCACATCCCGGGTGGCAAGGAACGCCATGCCCTGGTTCAGGGTTTCGGCCTTGAGACAGTCGTGTCCCATGCGCAGGATCAGGCTTTCCATGGTCCCGCAGAAGTTGTTGTCGTCATCTATTATCAGTATTAATGCCATAGTCGTCTATAATAAGGAGTGATCCGGGTTAAGCAATAAAAAAAAGCTTTTTGCAGCACCTTGCATATGAATCGAGACCACCTGACAGTGACAGCAGGTATCCATTCGAATGCAAACATCCATGGTTAAAAATCCTGGCCGTGCATCACCTGGTTGATGGCTTCGGACAGGATGGTCTTGTTGTAGGGTTTGACAACAAATTTCCGGATGTTGTCCGATTCCTGGACACAAAAATCCACGTTCCGCCCGGACACCATGATCAAGGGAAGATCGGGCAGGATTTTTTTAATCTGCTTTGCCAGGTCCAGGCCGCTGGTTCTGGGCATGTCATAATCGGTGATCACAAGATCGAACTTTCCAGGCTCCAGGGAAAGGCGCTCCATGGCCTCTTGGGCATCGTTGACCGGGGTGACCCTGTATCCCAGTTTTTCCAGGGTCCTTGGCACGCTCTCCCGCTGATCCGCATCATCCTCCACAAAGAGGATAGTGCCCTCGCCCCTTTGAGAACCGGTATCTCCTGTGACCTCATCATCATCACCCCTGTCGATCTGGGGAATCAAAATGGTAAATTGGGTCTGTTCAAAGGGAAGACTTGTCACCGTGATGGCACCGTTGTGGCCCTGGACAATACCATGGACCATGGAGAGCCCGAGCCCCGTCCCGATGTTCTTGCTCTTGGTGGAAAAGAAGGGATCAAAAATCTTGTCAATGATGTCAGGATCGATGCCCGGACCGTTGTCTGCAACGGTCAGTTCCACATAGCTGCCGGGGAGCAGGTTCACCTTTTCGGCTTCACCGGCAAAGACGGTCCGCTCCCTGAGTCCGACCCGGAGCCTTCCGCCCAAACCGTTCATGGCCTGGAAGGAGTTGGTGCAAAGGTTCATGACCACCTGGTGAATCTGGGTAGGGTCACCGTGGCAGTGGGACCGGATCTTACCGATATCGGTGATGATCTCAAGGTTCCCCGGCAGAGACGTCTTCAACAGTTCCATGGCATCGGTGACAATGCCGGTCATGCTCATGTTCCTGAACTGCATATGCCCGGGCCGTGAAAAGGTCAGGATCTGCTTGACAAGATTGGCGCCCCGGTTTCCGGCGTTCAAGACCCGTTCCAGATCCTTGCGGGTGATGGAATCAACGGGCACATCTTCAATGGCAAGCTCGGTGGAGTTGATGATGGATGTCAGGATATTGTTGAAATCATGGGCAATCCCCCCCGACAATATGCCCAGGGCCTCCATCTTCTGGGCCTGGGTCAGCTGCTTTTTGAGATTGATCTTCTTGGTGATGTCCTCGGCCGTACTCAGCACGCCGATGACGTTCCCGTTTTCATCATGGAGGGGAATTTTGCTCATCTCAAGCCAGATCGACTCCTGGTCGTTTATGCGTATTTTCCAGGGACAGGAGTAGCTGGGCTTGTTTGTGGAAAGCACCCTCAGTCCAAGCTCCCTTGAAACCTTGGCCGCCTCCCCCAGATTGGGGATGCTGGTGATAGCGGACCCAATGATGCTGCGCTTGTCCGAGATCTTGAAAAACTTCATGAACGAGTTGTTCACATCAACGAAGTTCAGGTCATGGTCCTGCCAGAACACCAGCTGGGGAATGTTGTCCAGAATGAGCCGCAGTTTCTTTTTGGACTCCCGCATGGCAAAGTTGGCCCTTCTTTTCTGGACCATGTTGAGGACCAGGAGAATCACCATGGCGGAGAGGATGATGACGCTTGCAATGATCACCCAGAAGATATGCCGGTTCAGCTTATAAAAGTTGTAGGGCTCGTTGATGATAACGCTGGCCTCGGGCAGCCGCTCCTTTTCTATATTGAACCGGGTGAGCACGTTGTGGTCAAAAACATAGGTGTGACCGCCGCCGGTGACCACGGGAATGGCATCCGGATTCTCTCCGTTCAAGATTCGTGCGGCAACGCTTCCCGCTGTTTTGCCGTGCTCAAACCCGCTGGCAAGTTTGCCGCCCACGATACCGGTACCGGTCAGAAAAACCCAGGAGCTGTAGACCGGAAGACTTGTGGCCCTGCACACCATGCGGCTTATATCCTCCGGCGTGTAGAACTTTTCCCCGGTGGCTTCATGGGTGGGCACGATGTAAATCAAAGAATCCTTGGGAATGTCTTCAAGGAAGGATTTTTTACCGGCTTGAAGATGGCTTGTCTTAAAACCTGAGATAAACGACACCTTGAAATCAATGGCCTTCTCTTTGATGGTCTTCTTGATCTCACGGATGATGGCAAGGGAGGTCAAGGTACGGTTGCCGATCACCACCATCTGTGTGGCATTGGGATGCAGACGCCGTGCAATCCCAAGGTTCTCGGCAAAATCGACGCTCTCCTCGATGCCGGTGATCCCTTTTTGGCCCCCCAGCATGGCGGGATTATAATTGTTCAATCCGCAAAAAACGATGGGAACCCCTGGAAACAATGAGTCCCTGTATTTCAATGCAAACTCAAAGGCGCTGTTGTCCGAGGTGATCACAACATCAAAACGAACGTCCTTGAACTTGTACTGGTAATAGCCGTGGAGCATCTCCAGGATCTTCTTGCCATAATATTTCTTGGAATCCATGAACTCCACCTGGAGATCCAGGTTTTCTATTCTTTTGGACAACTCCGACCGTATGCCGTTGAGGATGCCGTCTGACCAGGCATAGCCGCTCTGGTATGAGTTAAGGTAGAGGATGCGTCGGCTTTGCAGTGGGTCATTGCCGGCAAATGCGGGTCCGGTAACGACCATGGCTATGATGATCACCATAATATATGTAAAAATTTTTGGTTTCATTCAGACTCTTTTAGTATGCTTTCCATGGATTATAAATGAAATAATTTCAAAAGAGAAATCATTAGCAACTATTGTACCATAAAAAAAGCCAGCCCCGGGACGCCATCACGGCAACCATCCAATGAATATCCCCTCATTTTGAAAGAATTCCACCTTTTTTTCCCACCCCGGCCAAGGAACAGGAAAGGGTCCGAAAAAAAGGACTTCATAAATAACACCTTAAAATAACACAAATAAGCAGAAACATTCCCCTAACGTCACCCTTTGCCATTCCGTTTTTTCAGACTCCGGCCCGGTTTTTTTTAAGCCCGGTGTCTGAAAAACAAGAGCGAACACTGGTATCCCCTGTAATTCCAACCAGATAACAACCATGGCACGCAAATTGTAATATAGGATATGAGAAAAGCATGAGGTTTTTTATAATAACATAAGAGTTAGGAGGATCGGATGTCTTTAGGAGTGCTTGCGTTAATAGCGTTTATACCCATCGCGATTGTACTGGTATTTATGGTAGGCCTGAGGTGGCCCGCAACAAAGGCCATGCCCCTTGCCTGGCTGGCCAGCGCCATCCTGGGTGTTGCTGCCTGGAAAATGCCGGCAGGCCTTGTTGCCGCAGCAACCCTCAGCGGGTTCGGCAGTGCAATTAACGTTCTTATCATCGTATTTGGCGCCATCATTATCTTATACACCCTGCGTGAGAGCGGCGCCATGGAAACCATCAGTTACGGTTTCACAACCATCTCCCCTGACCGTCGGGTTCAGACCATCATCATCGCCTTTTTATTCGGTGCCTTTATAGAAGGTTCCGCAGGTTTTGGCACCCCGGCCGCCATCTGTGCCCCCCTCCTTCTCGGCCTCGGCTTCCCTGCCCTTGCCGCAGTGTGCGTCAGCCTGATTCTCAACTCCATCCCCGTTACCTTTGGTGCCGTGGGAACCCCGGTGTGGTTCGGTCTCAAGACCCTTCGAACCAACGTTGAAGCAGCCATTGCAGCCAACGGACCTGAGGCCACGGTTGCTTCGTTTGACGCCTTCATGAAAAACGTGGGCGCGTTTTCCGCCCTGACCCACTCTGTAGTGGCCATCCTCCTGCCCCTCTTTGTTGTCTGCTTCATGACCCGTTTCTTTGGTAAGAACAAATCCTGGTCCGAAGGTCTTGGCGCCTGGAAGTTCGCTCTGTTTGCCGGTGTTGCCTTCTCCATCCCCTACCTTTTCACAGCCTTTGTCATCGGTGTTGAGTTCCCCTCCCTCATAGGCGGCCTGATCGGTCTGTCCGTGGTTGTTGCAGGCGCCAAGAAAAAGATGTTCCTTCCCGAGGAAGTATGGGATTTTGAGGAACGCTCCGGCTGGGAAAAAGAGTGGGTGGGAGAAATTGAGCCCGGCACAACCAAACTCAAGGCCCGCATGAGCCAGTTTTCCGCCTGGATGCCCTACCTCCTGATTGCCGCCCTTCTTGTTCTCACACGAATCGCAAGCCTTCCCTTTAAGGGATGGGTTACCTCCTGGGTGATCTCATTCCCCCATATCCTGGGGTATGAAACCGTTAACTTTGCCATGAAACCCCTCTACCTTCCCGGCGTGGTTCCATTTATGCTCGTTGCCGTGATCACAATCTTCCTCCACAAAATTCCCATGGACAAGGTCAAAACCGCCTGGAAAGACTCCTTTGTCAAGATGAAGAACCCCACCATTGCCATGTTCTTTGCCGTGGCCATGGTTGAAATCCTGAAACAGTCCGCCCACAATCCCCTTGGCTATGCCTCCATGCCCCTGACCATGGCCACCTTTGTGGCAGGTGTTGCAGGGTCCGTCTGGCCCATGTTCGCCTCCTATGTGGGTGCCCTGGGTGCTTTCATCACCGGAAGCTGCACGGTTTCCAACCTTCTCTTTGCCGACTTCCAGTACGGCATCGCCACCAAGATCGGTTCAAGCCACCAGATTGTCGTGGCCATGCAGTCCGTGGGTGCGGCCATGGGTAACATGATCTGCGTGCACAACGTGGTTGCCGCATCGGCAACGGTCGGCCTTGTGGGCATGGAAGGTACCATTATCCGGCGAACAATGCTGCCCTGCCTCCTGTACGGAATCGTGGCAGGCTTCCTCGCCCTGACCTACATATATGTTCTCTTTCCCGGAACCTTTTAATAACGGTTAGGTCGTGTGGGGGGCTGT
>JAQYWC010000010.1 GCA_030145245.1 Desulfobacterium sp. | reverse complement strand
GCCGCCTCTTTTAAGCAAAAGTCAGCCACAAAAAAACAACACGTCATCAATTCGCCAATTCACCCTTCCAAGGGCAGGCGGATAACAAATTTTGCCCCCTTGCCGGGCTGGGATTCCACAGCCATCTTGCCCCCATGGTTTTCGGTAATGATAAAATAGGACACGCTGAGTCCGAGACCCGTCCCCTCTCCCACAGGTTTGGTGGTATAAAATGGCTCAAATACCCGTTTGCGGATCGCTTCATCCATGCCCGGGCCATTGTCTTCGATCTCCATGCAGACTATTTTCCGCTCTTTTTCAAATTTCGTCCGGACAATGAACCGGGGCTTGCCGGTTCCGGCCGCCTGCATGGCCTCGGCGCCATTTCTGAAAATATTGAGCAGCACCTGCTGAATCTTTCCCCCCTCACAGAACACAGGGGGAAGGGCTGCTTCATACTCTCTTATGATCTCAATCGTCTTGAAATCATATTGCTTTTTAAGATCATAATCGGTGGCGGCCAGGTCCAGGGTTTTATCGATAAGCCCGGAAAAATCATGGAATGAGACCTGGGCCTCGCTCTTCCGGGCAAAACCGAGCATGTTGGACACAATCTCCGCCGCCCTTGATCCTGCGTCCCTGATGGTCGCGAGCATGCGCGGTATGCCCCGGGCCTCCATGAAGTTCCGGATGGCAGCCATTGTGACGCCGGCTTCCCTGGCGGCTTTGAGGTTGGCCGGCATATTTTCATTGGTCAACCGGCCTGCCATCACATTGGCGGTCTGCATCATGCCGGCCAATGGATTGTTGATCTCGTGGGCCATGCCTGCTGCAAGTCCCCCCACCGAAAGCATCTTTTCCGATTGCACCATCATCTCTTCCAGCCGCACCTGCTCGGTTACATCGTCAATACGGATAACGGCCCCCTCCAACCCCTCGCCGGTCAACGGATAGATGGTCACATCCTCATAGCATGGCCCCTTTTCAGAAACACAGGCTCTCTTCCGATGCTGTTTTATTTCCCGGGTCCGGATGCTATCTGTTATTTTTTCCATTTCCGGCGCCAGCCGGGGAAATATGTGGGAAAGAGGATTGCCCTGGGCATGGGTGCCAATGACCCCCGTGGTTTTTTCCGCTGTCTTGTTCCACAGGGTTATCTTTGCTTCGGCATCCACCCCAACCAGCACAGACGGCATGGAATCAATGATGTTGGACAGGTAGTTACGCAGATGGCGAAGTTCATCTTCGGCCCGCCTGCGGTCGGTGATGTCCTGAAAGATGCAATGGGTTTGCTGAAAGTCTCCATATTTATTTTTCCCTATCTTCCCGTGAAATGAAACAAGTATCAAAGCACCCTCTTTTTTGATCATTTCAAATTCAACCCCTAAAATTTCACCCACCGCTTTGAAGCGGGGAAAATTTTCCTTGAAATGATCCCTCCAGTCCGGGTGCAGAAACTCACCAAACGATTTTCCGAGAACCTCTTCACGTGAATACCCCATAACATCCAGCCAGGATTGATTGACCGCAATAAAATGACCCGCTTCATCCAATGATTGGTAGGGAAGGGGAGCCCTTTCGTAAAGCAACCGGAATCGGGCCTCACTCTCCTGTAGAGCCTTCTCGATTCTCTTACGATCAGACTCCACCCGCTCTAATTCTCGATTCCTTTTCTCTAATTCTTCATAGGTCGGTTTTTCATCCATGGGAAATCTCTCTCAAGGTCCGGCAAGAACCCAATACACACAACAAAATTCCGATCACAAGCAGAGCTTTTTTTCAGTTCAGGAACCCGGCATTTGGATTTGGCGAACTCTTTTATCTATTTATACAAAATCGCGAGGGGAGAAAACCAGAACGACTTTAATATTCCGGTCAATTTCAACAAAAATAAGAGTACAATAGATTATGGTGCAAATCAAATCAAATCCCGGAAATAAGCGCCCAATCCATTGGAGTCCATGTACTTTCAGGAAAAATAGTGGTATCCATAAAAGTTATAAACCGATAACTCTAAAACCCCATCACTGATCACGGCAGGAATATGAAAAAAGAAGAAACTGAGACCAAGGAGTCATTCACAGACAAGACACTTCCGGCCAAGGCCCGGCTTCTGGCACAGCTCAAGAGCAAAGGGTTCAACGTTCCGGACTTTATCTATGTTTCGGCAGCGGATTTCAACACCGGAAACTTCGGCCCCCTGGAGGATCTCCTCTCCCAACACCAGGAGAACTACAAGGTGATCGCACGGAGCGCCCACCCCCAGGAGTACTGTTTCAAGGGCGGGACCTTCGATTCCATGGAGACCTATGCCGACCTCATGGGGATCAAGTATGCCAGATCAAAGATCATCCGCTCGGGAACCACCACCAAGGCTCTGTCCATCAAACGGCAGCAGAAATTCCTCAACGCACCCGAGATAGACCTTGATGAGATGGGCATCATTGTCATGCCCTTTGTGGAAGGCTCCAGCGTCATGGCCAAGGTGATCTCCGGGGACTGGGAGTTCGGCTACTGCAGGGACCGCATTTCCAGGGTCCAGTCCGAACCCTATATCACCAAGACCCCCCACGACCGAAAGCTGATGGCCATCTCCAAGGAGATACAGGAACTTCTGGGTTTTCCCTGCGAAATCGAGTACATCATCTCGGAAATGGGTGAGATCTTTGTGGTCCAGGCAAAGAACATCTCAAACATCGAGATCCTTGAGCAGAAAAAGGGGATCATCTCCATACGCCTCAACGGCATCAAGCGGATTCGGAAACGAAGAAGCTACCGGGAGCGCAACATCTACGTGATGAACACCAAGGAGATCTACCTCAACGTCATAGCCAAATGCGAAGAGATCGTTCTGGGTGGGGTAGATCCGAAAAAGGGCCTTAAGGATGCCATCAAGGTGATCCGATCATTCCAGGAGGAGCTTGAAACCTTTGCCATGCGCAACGAACGGTTTGCCATCCTCGGCATGTCCATCAAGGAGCCTGAGGAGCTCTACCAGATCGCCAACCACTACCTTGACGATTTCCCGGAACTCCAGAAGGAGATCGCAAAGGAACTCACCAACAATCTCTACCAGATAGATTTTTTTCTTTCCGAGGCCGACACCCTGATCGCAAAGGACAGGTTCAGGGTCAACCTCTGCAGCCACGATGCCTATGGGATCGACACGGTGAGAAACCCCATGTGGAATGTGTTCTGGCACGCTGACAAGCATGAAGCCTTTACCACCCGGTTCAAAGAACTTGGATTCAGCACCGGGGACACCGTTGGAATTTTCATCAACAAGGATGAAATCCCAACGGTTTACAGGCTTTAGCAGAACCCGGGGTCACGCGGTTACCACCCCTTGGAACTGATGATCTTCTTGATCTTCTCTTCGGTGTGTTTTTCAACGAGGATCATCTTGCGGGCCTTGGCTTTTTTAATCCGTTCGGTCAGATTATTGAGGTCGGCCGGTTTTTCCAGAAGATCCATGGCCCCAAGCTTCATGGCCTCGATCCCCTTTTCAACGGTGGCATTGCCGGTCAGCAGGATCACCTGAAGGTCTGCGTTGATCTTTTTCAGGGTCTCAAGGGCCTCAAGCCCGTCCATCTCCGGCATGAGCAGATCAACGATGATGGCGTCAAAGCTCTCATTCTTGACCTTTTCAATGGCCTCTTTTGCGGAGAGTGCTGTTGTCACCTCCATACCCCGGTTGGTCATTCTCTCGGACATGGCTTCCAGAAACTCTTTTTCATCATCAACTAATAATATTTTCTCAGACATGGCAATTCTCCTTTCATAATTATATTAAAAGCTATACGGGTTATAACTTGGTTCTGCATGACAATAAGGGGTCGCGAAAACATCGATTACTGCACACAACAATTTCATGTTACACTTTTTACACAGTTTCAGGAAGAATTAACACAAGTACCTGCCTGTCGGCAAGGGCTAAAATTTCGGCATTCAAACAGGAGACAAGCCCGCTGAAAGGCGCCTGCTCCAATGAAAATCCGTCATGACCGTCATCGCTGACAGGTGAAAAAACAAGTTCAACCCCTTTGGCACTCTTAGCAATGGCGATCGTGATAATTGGGGCCCCATTGACCCTGGTGCAGGCATACCCCATCACCTCCCACATCAGGTTCATCAACAGAAACGGGTTGGAGTTGATCCGGACAGGGCTTGCAGGCGGCGTCATCTGAAGATCCACCCCCAGGGAAGCGACCGTTTTTTTCCCAAGCTCCATGGT
The DNA here is from genome assembly GCA_030145245.1 of Desulfobacterium sp. Classification (GTDB taxonomy): domain Bacteria; phylum Desulfobacterota; class Desulfobacteria; order Desulfobacterales; family Desulfobacteraceae; genus Desulforapulum. The sequence goes on along the minus strand of JAQYWC010000010.1, from coordinate 47,684 downwards.
GAAAGCCAGGAGGTCGGCCACATCGATCTCTTTGACGGGATCATCCACGCTGTGGGCCAGCCGGTTCATCTTTTTAACGGTGGTGTCGGCCCGCTGGACCTGCTTGATCACCCGGCCGGAGATAGCCCCGACCCGCTCGGGATCCAGTTGATGACCGCTCTTTGCCATCAGGCTCAGATCCTCCATCAACCCTGCGTTTTCATTGATGATGGCAAGGGAATTCTTGATCTCATGGCTGATGGCAGCCATCATCTTCCCAAAGTAACGCACTCCCGTTCCAGCCAGTTCCTCTGTTTCCATGCTCATTGTCAGCTTCCCCTGTTTATCATGGCTTGATTCATGGTGGTCATCAACTTATCGATATCAACGGGTTTGATCAGGTAGGAGACCCCGTCGGTCACCCCTTTTTGATAGTCGTTCTCAGACCCGTGGCCCGTGAGATAGATAAATTTCATGTCCGGATTGATCTCTTCGATGATCTGTTTCAGCTCGATCCCCCCCATCTTGGGCATCTTCACATCCAGTACGGCGATGTCAAAACTTTCCTGCCGGATGCGCTCCAGGGCTTCCTTTGCGCTTGATACCCAGCTGGCATCGATCCCCCTGAAGGAGAGCCGTTCGGCAAGGGTTGATACATATTCCACTTCATCATCAACTAGAAGGACTCGCACGTTTTTGCCTCCTTTCTTTTTTTGGGTTTAAACGGCAGATTCACGATAAAACTTGTTCCCACACCGACCTCGCTCTGAACCTTGATACAGCCGCCTGCCTCCTCCACGAGCTGATAGGTGATGGAGAGGCCAAGCCCTGTTCCGCCATGATCCGATTTCTTGGTGAAGAACGGTTCAAAGATGAGTTCCAGCTCCTTTTCGGGAATACCGCACCCCGTGTCAGAGATGGTGACGGTCAGGTACTTATCATCCCGCTGCTTCACCTGGATGGAGAGCGCGCCCTCGGACTCGATGGCAAAAAAGGCGTTGTTCACGATGTTCAACAGCACCTGCTGGAGCTTTCCCCGGTCACACTCGATGGTTGGAAACGTCTCAGGCACATCCACCGAGATATCGATGCTTCTGTACTCGGCCTCTTTGCCCAGAAATCCCAGCACCTCCCGGATCACCGTACCGATCTCCACGGTCTGGAAGGATTCATCCATGTGCCGGGCAAAATTGAGCAGCCGCTTTGTGATGGTCCCGCACCGGGCAACCGATGAGATCACCGAATCCACAAGGCCCATGAGCTTGTCGTCGGCGGAATACTTCTCCCGGAAAACAAAGATATCCTTGATCAGCCCCGCCTTTTCGTTGATGATGGCAAGCGGGTTGTTGATCTCGTGGGCAACGCCGGCGGCAAGCCGGCCGACGGTGGCAAGCTTGTTGTCATACTCGATCCGGTGCATGGCCTTGGCCCGCTTCCTGTCTGAAAAGTACATCTGGTTGACAAGATAGGTGGTGACAAAAACGATCACCCCGAGAATCACGGTGATGCTCAACAGGAGGAACCCGATGAGATTGGACCGGGTCGCATACCAGGACTTCATCAGGGCGGCCTTCTGCTTGACGATCATCAGGATAAAATCCGTATCCGGGATGTAGGCATAACCCACCACAAACTGCTCGTAGTCAGGGCTCTGGTACTCCTTCACCCGGGTCCGGTCCGAATATTCCGGCACCGGGATATCAACGGTGGAAAGCACATCCCCGTGATGACGGCTGGGCGTCTGGATCACCCGGTTGCGGTTGATGAGAAAAGCGTCCCCCTTGCCGTTCAGCTCAAGGCTCGACAGGATCTCATTAAACTGATCCGTATCGATGGTGGCCCGGAGCACGTAAAAGGCGCCCTGATCCAGCCGGGATTTTACCGCGATCACCAGGTGGGGCTTGTTCCTGAACCCCAGGAACACCTCGCTGATATAAACGCCCCGCTCCACCACCTTGGTGAACCAGGCCTGGTCCGAGTAATCCTGTCCCCCAAGGTTGTAGGTGCCGGAATAGGCGGTCTGGATGCCGCGATCGTTGATCACGCCAATATCCACAAACCCGCCAAACCCGGCCTGAAGATTCTTAAGGATGGTGGACAACCGCTCATTACCGGTCAGGGCCTTGAGCCCGTTGTCATGGACGATGAAATCCAGGGCCGCCCTGCGTTCGGAAACAAAAAACGAAATGGCCCGCTTGGTGTTGGAGGCGGTCCGCCTGGCCCGGAGGGAGATCTCCGACTCAATGGACTGCTGGGTCACATTATAATCGATGGAGGTGATGATGATCAGGGGAATCAGGGTGACGGCGGCAGTGAGCAGAATCACCATCTGCCAGATCTTACGGTAGTTAAAGGTATGCTTATACCGCACCTCTCCCGTTCCCGGGTGTTCCAAAAAAGCCGGCTTCAATTTATCAACAACAGACATACTACCCCCCGATTCCGGATGACGATTGACGTCCCGATTCCCCTCTGATCATCTTGTTTCAACGTTATTATAGATCCTCGCACCCAAAGCAGGCATCAATCCGAATGCAAGGATCTATAGGTGGTGATCTATCTACGCGCCCTGTTTCTTGATCTTGTCATTGGCAAGCTTAAGGGTCTTGCTCAACAGATCGATATCAACCGGCTTCTGCAGATAGGCAAACGCTCCAAGATCCATGCAGACTTTCTTGTCCGCCTCGCTGCCGTGACCGGTGAGGATGATCACCTCGATCTCGGGCTTGGTGGCCTTGACCTTTTTCAACACCTCAATGCCGTCGATGCCGGGCATCTTAAGATCCAGAATCATCACCTCGGGCTCATCCTCATCCACAATACTGAGGGCGGACTCGCCGTCATAGGCAACAGCCGAACTCATCTCCCGCATCATCAGCCGTTCCGACAGGGTCTGGACAAATTCGCGCTCATCATCCACCAGCAGCACCTTTGACGGTGTTTCAAAATCAAACTGCCGGTAAATATCGGTCTGGTAAAACCCCTTACCGATCTGGGTCTCCACCGCCTCTACCCCTTCAATCTTGTTGACGATGGCCTGGAGATCCTCCTCCAGGCGCTTGAGCATCAATACGTTCTTGTTGATGGTCAGCACCACCTTGCCCGCTTTGGCGGACACAACAACGTTGTGTCCCTCATCGGCAAGGGCGGTCTCAACCCTTGCGGCCAGGAGAAAATCCTTTACCGCCTGGGCCGAGGCGTCCGAAGAGGCAACGGCAGGGCTTTGTGACTTTTCACTGATGAGGGAAACCGCCTCCTCAACAGAGGTTGTGTTCATGGGAACGACAATATCATAGAGCGCCTTGTCCCAGGGATCGTTGTTGCCGACAAGGGTGTTGACCCAGGTTGAACAGTTCTTATCGTTCTCCTGGATCAGTTTGAGGGCCTCTTTTTCCACGGTGCCAAGGGTTGCCGCCTGGCCAAGCCGATGCTTGAGCTCGGCAATAAGGCATACCCTAAGGACGTGGCTGATACTGTTTGGAATCAAATGGGCGGGAAAGCCCGTGATGACAAGGTTGTCCTGGGCAAGCATCTCAGCCAGGGCAAGGCGCAGGTAAGCAATGGAGCGCTCTTTTTCATGGGTGAATTTATTGAAGATCGACGTTTTTTCGAGGAACGCCTCCTTGATCTTTTTTACGCCGATGGAGGAGAGGCTGCTTGCCTTTTCCACGATCTCCTGCTCTGTGACCAACGTGGAACCTGTTGTCTCGACCAGAGATGCCTCGACCTTCTCATTATCGCAAAAACTGCCGCTGAATAGTGTTATGACAGACATTATAACTCCCTTATCTAAAAATTATACCAGTTTGCAGGTGGTTGAAAGCGGGCACTGGTGATCCGGATCATCCTTATGGGCATGTTCGTGGACCGCACATATGGCCTGTTCCATGGTCGTGTAGATGTGATCCCTTCCGATCTTCTCGATGAGATGGGTTCGTTCAAACACCTGGGTCACGGATTCGTTAACCCCTGAAAACGAGATATCCACGCCTGCACTCCTGACATTGTCGATCAAAAGGGAAAGCAACTCTTCACCCGATGCATCGATGTCGTTAATGGCGTTGGAGACAATGATGATATCCCTTAATTTTTTCTTGTTCTCCATCCTGTCGTTTATCTGGTCCTCAAGATAGCTTGCATTGGCAAAAAACAGGGGGCCTTCGAACCTGACAAGATCAACATACTCACACTCCTGGAGACCGTGGGTCACGGAACAGCGCAGGGCATCGTCGTCAAACCTTGACAGGGAGGGCACCTTGGGCCGCATGCTCTTATAAAGGAATACCGCCAGCGACAACGCTACACCCACCATGATCCCCTTGTCAAGATGGGGAGCAAAAGCCAGGGTGCAGATAAAGGTGATGATGGAGATGGCGCCGTCATACCACTGGGCTTTCCAGGCGTGGATAAAACCGGACACATTGACAAGCCCGATTACCGCCATCATGATGACGGCCGCAAGCACACTCTGGGGAAGATGGTAGAGAAGGGGGGTAAAAAAGAGAAGAACCACAACCACGGCAAGACTTGTAAAAACACTGGAAAGCCCGGTGACAGCGCCGGCCTGGAGGTTAACCGCCGACCGTGAAAAAGAACCCGAGGTGGGATAACTCTTTCCAACGGCGCCAAGGATGTTGGCAAGCCCCTGGCCGATGAGTTCCTGGTTGGGATCCAGCCGCTGTCCTGTCTTTGCGGCCATGGCCTTGGCAATGGAGATCGCCTCCATGAAACCCAGCAGGGAGATGATGGCAGCAAAGGGAAGCAACCGGAGGATCACCTTCATATCGATCTTTGGAATGCTGAGTGACGGAAGTCCCTTGGGAACGGTGCTGACCACAGCGCCACCGCCCATCACCAAAAGATTGGTGGTATCGAGCAGTCTGTTGCCCACCTTGATCCGCCAGGTCCTGCCGTCGGTTTCAACACCCTGGGGCTCCTGGCCCTGGAGGTACAATTTCAAGGAACCGTCCGCCTGCTCAATCCCGGAGAAGAGATGGGCCCTCAACTGCTCCCGCTGGACATGGGCGTCGTGCTTCTGGCGCTCCAGCTTGACCGCCGTGACGTTGAAGTCATGGACCGTATCCAACTCAAGGATTGTATCATTGGCTTTCTTGGCGTCGTCCACGGCATTGGACTGGACCGTACGTTTGTCCGAAAGCACAGGGATCTGTGTGTTGATGTCATTAAAGAACTCGATCTGGGCGCGAACCTCAGGGGACTCGATGGCAGAAATATCCACACGGGTGTTGTGCTCAAACCCGATGGCCCAGGAGATGACAATGGTCACGGCAACGGCCACAAGGACGTTGGGCACCTTTGGCATCACCTTCTTGAGCCCGTACATGATGGCAAAGGCAAGAGCACCCATGAACAGGGTGGGCCAGTGGGTATAGTGAACTGCCCCCTTGCACACGTTGATGATGGTTTCATAGTGGTGAGCGGACTTGTCCACATAGACGCCGAACATCTTGGAAAGCTGGGAGGAGGCGATGATGATGGCTGCCGCATTGGTAAAACCGTTGACAACCGGATGGGAGAGGAAATTGACCACGACCCCGAGCTTCAAGACACCCAGGGAGAGCTGGAACACACCCACCATCAAGGCAAGGACGATGGCATAGGCAATAAAGCCTTCACTGCCGGCCGTTGCAAGGGGTTCGAGGCTGGCTGCGGTCATGAGGGAGACCACGGCCACAGGACCGGTTGCAAGCTGGCGGCTGGAACCGAACAGCGCAGCGATCATGGGAGGAAGAAAAGAAGCGTAAAGCCCGAAATAGGAGGGCATCCCGGCCAGCTGGGCATAGGCCATGGATTGGGGGATAAGCACCAGGGCCACTGTGAGCCCCGCCAAAAAATCGATCCTGAACTTGTCAACGCCATAGTCCTTGAACCATGGAAGAAACGGAAATAATTTTGTCAGCATTTAACCACCTAATTGTTAAAGTTATCTTACATTTTATATTTTAGGATCTTCCTGCATGAATTAATAAGTTCATTGAACAGGGCACCTGTATCGTAAAGGTTATAGATCTTGAACCGGACCACGCCGTCAACCATGGAGAAGATCACCAGGGCTGTTTTCCTCGAATCCCCGGCACTGATGGAACCGTCCTCCCGGCCCAGGGCAACTGCACGTTCAAAGATATCCACAAGGCTGTTGTATATTTTTTCAAGGTGACTGCGGCACTCTTCATTGACCAGGGCAAGTTTGTAGGGATAGTGGCTGTGGAGGAGCAGGAACCACTCTTCCATGGTTCCGGCAAGATAGAGGTAGAAGGAGATTATGCCTTCCGCAAGTTCGAGTCCCGACTCAAAATCGTGTTCTGAAAGGTACTGGTCAAACTCCTGGATGATGCCGTCTTTGACGGTCTCAAGGGCGATGAGGAACAGTGCCTCCTTGCTCTTGAAGTGATAAAATACAGTGGCGCCGGAAACGCCGCTCATCTTGGCAACTTCCGTCATGGAGGCGTCTTGAAATCCCCTGTCGGCAAAGAGGGTTATTGCAGCCTTTAGAATATCGTCTTTCTTGGACATCATCGCTCCGTTTAATATTTATACCCAGCCGTTTCCGGCACTGACTGTTCAATCAGCCACCTCTACTGATTGGTCAGTCAGTTTTTTATTATCAACAAAATCCCAAAGGGTCAACAAAAATATCGTTGCCCCTCCCGCAAACCAACCCGCTGCTTTTGGGGGGAAATATTTACAACAGATGCTGGGTCAGCCAAGAACCCTGATCTTGGCAACAAGCAGGTCGATATCAACCGGTTTCTGGAAATAGCCCGAGGCGCCCATGCCCTCGACAAGGACCTGGTCTTTTTTGTCGCCGTGGCCGGTGAGGATGATGATACTAACGTCCGGGTAGGCGGCCTTGACCCTGGCAAGGACATCTGCGCCGCCCATGCCCGGCATCTTAAGGTCCAGCACCATTACGTCGGGGACCGTGTCACTGATCATCTCCAGGGCCTGTTCACCGCTATAGGCCACCTGGGGACAAAGGCTTCTAATGCCGATCCGTTCAGCCAGGGTATCCACGAACTCCTTCTCATCATCTACTAATAAGACAGTTGTCGCATCCATAGATCTTCTCCCTCATTTATCAGAATAGCAAAAAATTAATACTCCGTTTACCATCTGCATCAATGGATTTCAAACAAATTATATCAGCACTCCCCCAAAAGCACCGGTTGCCAATCAAGGGAAAAATCGTTATTAAAAGACGATGATACCTGAATTCATCAACCTGCTGAAGGGGGAAGACCGGATTTTTGCCATCATCCCCTCCCCCCGGAAAAAGGTCTTTCTGACCCTCTTTTTCACCATTTTCACCACGGTGACCGGCGTGGGGATCGTGGTTCCCCTGCTGCCGGTCTATGCCAACGACCTTGGGGCGAAAGGCATATATATCGGCATGATCTTCGGCGCCTTTGCCCTCTCCCGCACCCTTTTTCTCCCCTGGTTCGGCAGGGCCTCCGACCGCCACGGGCGCAAACCCTTTATCGTTGCGGGCCTTTTGGGGTACATCCTTGTCTCCATGGCTTTTGTTGCAAGCGACTCGGTGGCCGGCCTGATCCTCTTCCGGTTTATCCAGGGAATCGCCTCGGCCATGATCATGCCCGTGGTCCAGGCCTATGTGGGGGAGATCACCCCCCGGGGAAGGGAGGGCTACACCATGGGCCTGTTCAACATGTCCATGTTTGCAAGCCTGAGCCTGGGACCGCTCATGGGGGGAGTGATTGCCGATCTTTTCTCCATGGATGCCGCCTTTGCCTGCCTGGGGGGCCTCTCCGCCACCGGGCTCTGCCTCGCCATCACCCTTTTGCCCCCCACCGCCGAGGAACAGATCCAACAGAAAAAGCGCACCCCGATCTCCTGGTCATCCATGCTCAAAGACCCGGGAATTATCGGACTCTTTGCATACCGGTTTGCCTACACCGCCTGCATCGGCATCATCTGGAGTTTTCTGCCCATATTTGCCCATTCACGGTTCGCCCTGTCAGACAGCCTGACCGGAATCCTGGTGATGCTGGGGGTCTTTATCAGCGGCCTGCTCCAGCTGCCCATGGGATATGCGGCCGACCGGTTCAACACAAGGGTGATAGTTTCAGCCGGGGGCGTGCTCTGCGCCATTGCCATGGGCCTGATCATTCTATCCACCTCCTATGCAGGTCTTGTGGGTGCGGTCTGCCTCTTCGGCATCGGCGGGGGAATCTCCATGCCCTCCATCATGGCAATGGCCGTGATCAAGGGCCATGAAAAAGAGGCCATGGGCGCTGTGATCTCGCTCATCACCATGTCACACAGCCTGGGCATGCTCACCGGATCCATGGCGGCGGGCATTGCCATGGACCATGCCGACCTTGTGGTGGTCTTTCCCCTTGGCGCGGTTCTCATGCTCCTGGGAGGAGCCGTATTCCACATAACCTTGGGTCAGGCTTAGCTTATTAGCCTATTGAGATATGGGATCACGTCAGCCGGGGTCAGGCTTAGCTTATTGACGTCTCATTATCGAACATTCAATATAATACAATAAGCTAAGCCTGACCCCGTTAATGCGAACTTATTGCCCGAATAACGGTGCATGTCAAACCAGTTGTCATCTGACCCCGTTGCTACGCTACCTGACCCCGTCGTTACGTCGTCACTATTTTGATTTCACGCTTGCTCGCAATGTATGTTAGGATTAGAGCGTGATTAACCATGAAGGACAAAAAAAGCAGGAATAAAGAATAACATTATGACTCAAATTGATACCATCGATATCCTGAAAACAGGTCAGGGCTGGCTCTGTGTTGAAAAACCCTTTGGCATGAGCGTCCACAACGAACCTGGCCGGGATCTTCTCTCGATCCTTGCCAACCAGATCCGTGGCGATGAAGCGCTGATGACCGCCCTTGGCATTGACAAAGAGTTTCAGATCCACCCGGTTCACCGGCTGGACCGGGACACCAGCGGCGTAATCCTCGTTGCCGTCCAGCCGGAAGCCCTGTCCGCCCTGTCCGTCCTCTTTCAAACAGGAGCCGTTAACAAGACCTACATCGCCCTTGTCCACGGGAATTTCGACCTCCCCCCCGGAGCCGTTCAGGTCTGGGACACCCCCCTTTCAAAAGAAGCGGGCGGCAGAACCGACCCCAGGGGCCGGGGCAAACGGGTCAGGGCCGAAACCCGGTACAAGGTCCTGGACCAGAGCGTCCACTACGCCCTGGTGGAGATCGAACTTCTCACCGGCCGGAAGCACCAGATCCGGCGCCATGCAAAGCTTGGCGGGCACCCTGTCACCGGAGACCGGCGGTACGGATCAAAACGCTCCGTGGCCTTTTTAAGTGAAAACCAAGATTTTCACCGCCTGGGGCTCCACTCCTTCAACATTGAGTTTGTACTGGATCAGGTTCCCCATGCCATCCGTTCCCGATCAATCCCCCAAGAGATCCAGACCCTCCTTGACAACGACCGCTAATCCGTAATCTGGGGGCAGGCTTAGCTTATTAGCTTATTAGCTTATTGAGACATGGTGCCGATATGGGGTCACGTCAGCTGGGGTCGGCCTTAGCTTATTGACGTCAGCTTACTGAATATCCAATTATTATCCAATAAGCTAAGCCTGACCCCGTTGTTACGCTACCTGCCCCCGTTAATACGTTATGCAATCAACTGGTCATAGCTGTCAAAGGAGCGCATGGAGGTAAGAACGATGGCAAGGATCACAGCAAGATACTGGACCATGAAGATGGCAAGCATGATGGCGATCTGATACTTGATGGCGGTCATGGGAAGGGCGCCTCCCAGGATCTGGCCCGTCATCATACCGGGCAGGGCCACAAGCCCGATGGTTTCCATGCCGGCAAGCATGGGATTGGCCACGGCAAGAAGCCCCTTTCTGAAATAGGGCATGAGGGCCTCGACCCTTGAGTTTGAAAGACTCAGGGAGTAGAGGTACTCTTTCCGGTTGTCCCTGACCCCCTTATAAAAGGTGTTCACCCCGATGATGATGCTGCTCAGGCTGTTGCCAAGAAGCATGCCGGCAATGGGAATGGTGTGCCTGGCGTTTAAAAGATGATCCAGATCAGCCACAAACATGTTGAAGTAGGCCAGCATAAAAAGACTTGGCAGGGCAAAGGCGACCAATATGGGAAAAAAAAGCCTGGCGCCCTCCATATCGCAGCTCTTGATGCCGGAGACGGCAGCTACAAGGATCATGCAGCAGACATAGGCGACATTGATCAAGGGGTTGTCGAGTTCAAAGATAAACTTGAGAAACAGCCCCACAAGGCTCAGTTGGACCACCATGCGAAACACTGCCCAGACAAGCTTTTTGTTAATAAAGATCTTTAATTTAAGATTTATGGCAATGATGGGTACAAGCAGCACAACAAGATAGCACAGGCTGCCATAGGTCACGGTTCCGGTCTCCACTTTCCCTCCTTACCAGGCAACCCGCCTGATGGCGCCTGAAGCATTCCAAAGGTCATCGTGGGAAATGATCACCACGGTCCTGTCGGAGTCGGCCATCGCCTGGATTACCCGTTGTTTCAGGGTCTCGTCCAGGGCCGAGGTAACTTCGTCCAGGATCCATATCTGCCGGTTCAAAAGACGACAGATGATAACCCCCAGGCGCTGGCGCTCTCCCCCCGAGAGCTGGCTGACCGTTTTCTTCAGCACCCGCTGGTCAAGGTCGAACAGCTCCATCTCACGGGCAAGGGCACCAGGGGTATAGAGGGACTCACGATTGCTCCTGTAAGAGAAGATCTCGGTGATCAAATCCGCCACCCCCTCATTCCTCAGGTCCACATCCTGGCTCACATAGCAGATCTTCCCCCGGCAGGCGGCCAGGGTTTTCCGGGAAAGCACCTGGTCGTCGATGACGATCCTGCCCCTGTCCGGCCGCACAAACCCCAGCATCATCTTGACAAGGGAGGATTTCCCCGTTCCCGACGGGGATGAGATGAGCACCTTCTCTCCTTTTTCCACGGTCAGGGAAAAATCGCTGAACAGCACCCTGCCGTCAAAGGCAAGATCGATTTTATCCATTTTGATCATGACCATCTCCTAATCAACCACTTCATAAAAAAGCGCTCCGGTTTGGCAACAGCCCGGACCAGAAAAGCCTCCCTGAACTCGCTTAAAATATCGATTATTGCAAACAATGCGGAAAGATAATCGCCCAGCAGCCCCCTGTCAAGACCGTTTCCCCTCCCATGGCTGTAATCCACCAGGTTGGGTTTGATGGTTTTATCGAATTTCCATCCGTTATCTTTTGAGTGGTTTGTATTCAGGCAAGCGGCTTACTTGGTTTCCCTATTTTTTTCAAAGGGCAGGCGAATGATAAACGTTGTTCCCTTTCCAGGTTCTGATCTCACATTTATTTCACCGCCATGGTTTTCGGTAATGATAAAATATGAGACAGAAAGGCCAAGCCCTGAACCGACACCAATAGGTTTTGTGGTAAAAAAGGGGTCAAATATCCGTCTTCTTATATCCTCCTCCATACCGGGCCCGTTGTCCTCTATTTCAATGCAAGCCAAGCCATTTTCCTCTTTTATTCGAAGAATGAATTTATTTTTTGGATATGGGGATTCTGATTCTTGTGTCTCCTCCATTTGAGTTTTTGATTCAGCCATGGCCTCAGCTCCGTTTCTAAGGATGTTAAAAAAAACCTGCTGAATGGTACTCCCCTCGCACTGTACTTCAGGGATTGATTGTTCATATTCACGGGTGATTGCTATCTTTTTAAAGTCATATTTTTGCTTTAAATTATAATCATTTTCAGCAAGTTCAATGGTTTTGTCAAGAAGATCGCTCAGGTTATAATGGGTAAAATGGTGTCTGGACTGCTGGCTAAAAGAGAGCATGTTCTCCACGATATGGGCGGCCCTATCCCCGGCTTCGCCGATGGATGAAAGCAGCTTTAAAATTTCCCTTTTTTCCATGTAGTCAGTGATTGAGCCCAGTGAAATATTAAGCTCATTTGCAGCCTTTCTATTGGCGGGAAGATCCTTTGTAAAGCGATTGTAAATAACCTGTGCATTCTGAATCATTCCGCCCAGGGGGTTATTAAGTTCGTGGGCCATACCTGCAGCCAGCCCCCCCACAGAGAGCATTTTTTCGGACTGGACAAGCATTTTTTCCATTTTCACCCTTTCGGTAACATCAAAGGCAATCCCTCCCAGGAAAAGGGGTACGCCATCCCTGATTATGGGAAATTTAATAACCAGGTTCGTTCTATAATTTCCATCGGCATCCGTAATCGTCTCGTTCTTTTCAATGGATTTGCAGGTTCTGAACACCTCTGAATCATTAGCTCTCAATTCTTTTGCAATGTCGGATTGAAAAATATCGTTATCTGTTTTTCCAAGTCTGTCAAGGGGGCTTGATTTTGCTATAAAACCAAAGGCTTTATTTACATATAAATATTTCCCTGATCTATTCTTTATAAATGCATAGGCAGGAAGGTGTAACATGAATTCTTTAAATTTTGCTTCACTTTCCTGGAGAGCCTTTACAGCAAGTTTTCGTTCATGGGATTCTTTTTTAAGTTTTTTGTTGAAAATAGACAGAACGATGGTGATGATGCTTGTCACTAGGCTGATCATAAATAAGAGAAGAATAACCCCGATAAGCCTTGAATGATCAGGAACAGGATTGGGATTGGGATCATAGAGGAATCCGTCCAGGGAAAAATCGTTTTCAAGCATGCCGAGTTTGTTATAGGTGTCTGCGATATGACGCCATCTCCCGGGATTCATATGCCCGATCTGCACCAGATGGGGGAATATTAGTTTTTCCATGGTTGCTGCCTCATATCGCAAATGATCCTTTGCCTTGTCGACACCGTATTGATCAATAATAAGATCAATAATTTCTTCCTTGTTATCCATGGCATAAGTCCATCCCTTTATGGTGGCCTTTAAAAAACGGCTAACACGTTCGGGGTGCTTGTTTATTTCTTCTTCGGTTGTAAAAAGGCAGTCACTATAAAAATCGACGCCATAGGTCAAGGGGGAAAGAATTCCCGGTTTTATGCCTGCCTGTTCAAGGATCCACGGCTCATTGGTAACATAGGCTGATACTGAATCCGTTCTGCCTTTAATGAGGTCATCCAGATTATATGACTGATCCATGCGGATGAATGAATCATGATCAATATCGATCCCCTCGTTTTGAAAGGCCGCCAGGATATCAGCATCTTTTTTCCCGGGCAAGAGCATTACCCGTTTCCCAATAAGATCCGGGTAAGTTGAAATACCTGAATTCGCCATGGTCAAAAGTATGGACGGGGAGTGCTGAAAAATCGGGGCCAACACAACAAAGGGATTACCCTCAGCCTTGTGAAGAATAAGCTCGCTGCCAGCAACACCATATTGGGCATTGCCCCCGAGGACCTCCTCCCTTGCAAAATGTCCTTCTCCTCCTTCGACCAGGGTCACATCAAGACCGGCTTCCTTATAATAGCCCTTTGATAAAGCAGCATAATAGCCTGCAAACTGGAATTGATGTTTCCATGCCAGTTGTAAAACAATCTGGTTTGTTTTGTCTGAGGCTTTAACATGCGAACCCAAAGGCGAGATAACCAGGTAGAAGACAAATGATAACAGGGTCAGAGAGAGAACGCTTTTTAAACTTTTTTGAACCCAGGGGAATCTACCGGATATCTTCATATGATTTTGAGCTTGTTTGATTCTGATATACGATTTTTCGATATTCATAGGTTCCCCATATGAAAATTTGCATTGTGGTATTTTTTTTTGGCGTTATCCCATCTTGAATGAAAAATTATAGGGGAAAATATGGGATCATTTTTATTTAAGAATTTAAAATCTTTCTATGAGCTTGTCTATAATAAAGTCACTTTCCCGCATGGCCTGTTCGCTAAAGGAACCGAACCAGTCGGCAATTTCGGAAAATCGTTCTCTGAAAAGAGACTTGTTGTTGTTTTCCACAAGGGCAATCTGTTCGTTCATACAAGCCACATACTCCTTTAACAGGTTTCTTCGGGAAGGGGTGGCAAAGATGATTTCCGCATATAGGCTGCTGTCTTGGGCAAAGAGTCGTCCCACCATACCAAGCTCAAGACGGTAGATGGGGCTTGAAAACTCAAGGGTTCTTGCCAGGTTTATTTTTCGTTGGGAAAGGAACTGACCAAAACAGAAGGTGGCAAAATGGCGAAGGGCCTGGACAAGGTCCATTATTTCATCATGCTCATCGGCATTGGAGCTGACAATAATCGCTCCCCAGATGGTGAGTTGATCAATCAGCCATCTGCATTCTTTATTCTTCCTGCCGGGGACCACGGCGATTATCTGTTTGTCCAGGCTTGCGCAAGAGGGACCGAACAAGGGGTGGAGGCCGATGACAGGACCTTTGAACTGTTCCATCATTCCTTTCACCGGAGCAATCTTAATACTGGTTATGTCGGCAAGGATGGCGGTGGAAGGGATGAACGGGGCAATTCGTTCGATGGTCTTTAGTGTAACATTGATGGGAACGGATATCAGCACAAGTGAGGTGTCCTGACAAAGGGATTCAACATTGTTCCAGTTGTCTTCGGTGAGGATTTTGACCCCGTAACCCGATGAACGGAACATGCCGGCAAAGAACTGTCCCATCTGCCCTGCTCCGCCCACGATAAGAATATTTGATCCAGCCTTGATGCCCTGCTGTTTCATTTCCACGGTCTGTTCCATCCTGGAATTCCTGAGTATAACCCGGTACATCTCCTCCATAAAATCGGGATTGATTCCGGATGCGGAGGCCTGATTGCGAAGCTTTGAAATCAGATCCTCTTCCCTTGCTGGGTGGTAGACAGGGACGTTGTGTACTTTTTTCAAGGCAACGACCTTTTGGACTTCGTCCAACCTCCGGGAAATCAATTCCAGAATCTCCCGATCGATTTGATCAATATTAGATCTTAGCTTTTTTATCTCAATTTCAAACGCTTTGTCCATATTTACAACTGTCCTGTAAAAGTCAAATACCCAATGATCCCAATGCTGGTAATGTAATACCCAAGTTTTGTGTTAAAGTCAAAATACAAGGCAGTTTCGATATCTTTATAATTCCATTGCTGTTTCTTCTGAAATTTGATAGTTAGGTGGGCTGTTTTTTTACCTTTTAGGCGATAAATCGAATGGACATACTAACAATCGTTTTTATAGCAGTTGCCCTGGCAATGGATGCCTTTGCCGTTGCGGTAACCGCCGGTTTTCAGATCCAACGGCTGACGGCCCGCCACATCTTCAGGCTCTCCTGGCATTTCGGACTTTTCCAGGCCCTGATGCCGGTGATCGGCTGGTGCTCGGGCAGGGCTGTTCTCTCATACATTGAGCGCTACGACCACTGGGCCGCCTTTATCCTTCTCTTCTGGATCGGCGCCAACATGATCCGGGAATCCTTTGACACAAAGGATGACAAGCCCCTGAAAGACCCTACCCGGGGAACCCGGCTCGTCCTCCTTTCGGTTGCCACAAGTATCGACGCCCTGGCCGTTGGATTCAGCCTGGCCGCCCTAAAGGTCTCCATCCTCCTGCCCGTAATAATTATCGGCGTGGTTGCCCTCTGTTTCACCTGGATCGGCCTGATCCTGGGCAACCGGTTCCTCTCATCGGGCCGGGTGGGAAAAAAGGCCGAACTCCTGGGAGGCACCATTCTCATCCTCATCGGTATCCGGATTCTCCACGAGCACAACGTATTTTAACCTTTGGCTCCCTTGCTCCATTTTTTTCAACCAGCACCAGGACACCCTAAAACGAGTAGACCATGACAACCCTGACCCACCCCATAGCAAAGCCCCTTTCAACCAGACACCCTTACCTGGAAGAGCTTGCGGCGATCATCAAACTTGCCTTTCCCATGCTGGTGACCCAGCTCGGCGTTTCCGCCGTGGGATTCATCGACACCATGATGGCCGGCCATTACAGCAACACCGCCCTGGCCGGGGCGGCTGTGGGTTCAAGCATCGGCTTTCCCTGTATCATTGCCCTGAACGGAGTGATGATGGCGGTCACCCCGATCACGGCCCAGCTCACAGGAGCGGGCCACCTAAAACCGATCGGTCCCAAGGTGAGGCAGGCCCTCTGGCTCGGCATCCTGCTGGCCGCCCTCCTCTTTGCAGTGTTCGGGCACATGGACACCGTCCTTGAAATGATGAAACTTGACAGGGAGGTGGTGGCGGTGGCCAAGGGCTACCTTGCCGGCCTCTCATTGGGGTTACCGGCCGCAGCTGGCTATTTTGTCCTCAAATCCTATGTGGAGGGCCTTGGTGACACAAAACCCCAGATGATCATCTCTGTCATCACCGTTGGCTTCAACTATCTGGCCAACGACATCCTCATCCACGGAAAATGGGGATTCCCCGAGCTTGGCGGAGCCGGGTGCGGCTATGCAAGCGGGCTGACCTTCTGGCTCTTTTTCCTCTGCATCCTCGGCTACAGCCTGGTGAACAAACGGTGCCAAAAAACCCAGGTGTTTTCGACACTGTCGCTTCCCTCGGCAAAAGGAATCATGGAGATCCTTAAACTGGGGCTACCCATCGGCGGCACCATCTTCATGGAGTGCAGCATCTTTGCCTGCATCACCCTGTTCATCGGTGTGCTGGGACCAATAATCGTGGGCGGCCACCAGATCACCCTCAACTATTCAGGCCTTGTCTTTGCCTTCCCCTTAAGCATCGGCATGTCCATCACCATCCGGGCGGGACACGCCATCGGCCGGAAGGATCCTGAATCGGCCCGGTTTTCCTGTTTCATGGGCTGCGCCCTGGCCGTGGGGATCTCACTTTTGACCCTCGCCTTCACCCGGCTCTTTTCCCATGAAATCGTCGCCGTCTACACCACTGATCCCGTAGTATCCGCCATTGCCGTGTCACTCTTGCAGATAGGCGCCCTCTACCAGGTCTCGGACGCCATCATGACCACCTGCCAGGGAGCGCTCCGGGGATACAAGGATGCCAACATGACCCTGCTTTTAACCTTTACTGCCTACTGGGTCATCACCCTTCCTCTAGGCTATGTCCTTGCCATGACCGACCTTGTGGTTCCGGCACTGGGAGCAAAGGGGTTCTGGCTGAGCCTCATCGCAGGCCTCACCATTTCCGGTGTGTTGCTCTCATCGCGCCTCTACAGGGTCAGCAGCAAGCATATCAAAAACCAGTACCGTAAGGATCACAGGAGAGACCACCGTCCATGACACACCACAGCCAATCACCGATCCCGGATCCGACACTGCTTCTCAAGATCGCCCGCACCCCCATGCCCTTCGGGAAATACAAGGATCTTCCCCTGGTGGATCTTCCCGAACCCTATGTGGTGTGGTTTGCCCAAAAGGGCTTTCCCGAGGGGGAATTAGGAGAGTTGATGAAGATGCTCTACGAGATTAAGGTGAACGGGCTTGAGTACCTGTTAAAGCCCCTGAAATAACGCACAACCGGGCCTGGAGACAGCCCCCCGGTTTTAGCTTCTCAGCTCTGATTTTCGCGTTGTTCTGGCAAGAGAATCAGAAAGTTTTTTTGGTTCTGGCTTGTCCAGATTGGGGTTTTATAAACCTTGAATATGACTTATAATGATTTATTTAAAATATTTTTTGGAGAAAGAAACAATGTTAGTAATCGGCAGTTATAACGAACTTGTTGTTGAACGGAAGGTGGATTTTGGGTTTTACCTCAATCCCAAGGAGGACGAGGTCCTGCTTCCGATCAAATATGCACCCGAGGGGCTCGCCCCCGGAGACACCATCCGGGTGTTTGTCTACACCGATTCAGAAGATCGCCCGGTGGCAACCACCCTGACTCCCCTGGCCGTGGTGGGCGATTTTGCCTGCCTTGAGGTCAAGGATGTCCAGGCGTTTGGCGCCTTTCTGGAGTGGGGCCTTGAAAAGGATCTGTTCCTGCCCAAATCAGAGATGCAGGGCCAGCAGATGCAACCCGGGGATAAGGTTGTCGTAAAGGCCCTCCTCGACAAGAGCACCAGCCGGGTCTATGCCACGGCCAGAATATCCCTGCACGCGGATAAGAACCTGGAGGAGCTGTCCCAGGGAGAGATGGTGGATCTCCGGATCTACGGCATCACCACCCTTGGCTTCAAGGCGATCATCAACGACCGGTACACGGGCATGCTGTACCGCAACGAGACCTTCAGGGATCTCTCAATGGGAGAGAAGACCGTCGGGTACATCCAGCGTATAAAAGAGGACGGCAAGATCGATCTTCTCCTGAAAAAACCCGGATACGACTCTGTATCAGACTCTGCCACCGGCATCCTTGCACTCCTGGAAAAGGAGGGCGGGTTTATCCCCATAAACGACAAAAGCTCTCCCGACGCCATCAGGGAGCGGTTCTCCATGAGCAAAAAGGAGTTCAAGCGAACCATCGGCGGGCTGTACAAAAAAAGGCTCGTCCAGATCTCCGACACCGGCATCACCCTGGTGGACCCGTCCAAGGAAGAGAAACAGGCCGCCCCGGCCCCCTCACCCTGGGACGCGGCTATAAAAAAGCACTCCAAATAAGCCCACCCACCAACGATTCCGGCCCGCCTGCCCAGGCACCCCGATAGGCAGGCGGCCAGGAATGGGATCAATCCACCTTGATGAGACGGAGGGAATCGAGCCTGAGCCGTGCTGTGTCCATGTGGGCCAGGAGCCCCCGCGCCTCTTCCCGGGCTGCGACGATCTCATCTTCCCGTATGGCAGGGTTGAGTTCCTTGAGCCGGGCAAGCCGCCGGGCCTCGCCCCCGACCAGGCTGATCACCTCTTCCTTTGCCAGATTTATGGCCCTGTCCGCCTCTTTTTCGGCACGCTTGAACCCGGCCTCCAAAAGCTGTGGCAGCAACTTCTCCTTTATCTCTGGAAACTGGGAGAGCCAGGACCTGGCACAGGTGGTGACCTTTTTGCTGAGGGCCTCGGCCGGCACCTCCCGGGTCAGGTCGGCAAGGGTGTGATCCACCAGGGTCCGTATGGGCGTTCTTGCCAGAAACCGGTTGATGTGAAGCTCCCTTGGCGCAATGCACTCCAGGATGTAAACAGACTCCAAAAGGATCTGGAATTCGCCGGTGCCGCTGATCTCGGCAATGGAGACATTACCGTTGCCGCTGCCGAGGAACAGCTCCATGGCGCCGGTCACCATGGGATGGTCCCAGGTCAGAAATTCGATATCGTCCCGGGTCACGGCCACCTTTCTGTCAAAGGTCACCACCATCTTATCCGACTTGAGACAGGGGAACTCGACCTCCGAGGCGTTGAACACCTCAAGCCGGTAGGTTCGCTCCATGACAGGTTCAGGCGAAATGCCGTAGAACTTGAACATCCTTGCCATGAACCCATCGATCACCGTGTCCCCATCCATGGATCCAATGGTGTTGACAAGCCCCTGGGCTTTCTTCGGCCGGAAGGAGTTGAGTTCCAGCAGCCGGTCCCGGCCTGAAGAGAGCTGTTCAGCGATCTCACAGGAGAACTGCCGGGTGTGCTCGATGACTCCCTGGAGCGCCTCCTCCGGGAATCCCTCCCCGCCTTCACAAAGGGTGGACAGGCTCACCAGCTCCGCCTCAAACCGTTTGTGGATCTGGTGGATTCCGCTGATATTGTTCTCAAAGATGCCGGCGCCATCCTTGTACCACCGGGCCAGGACCTCCTGGACGCTTCCCTTTGCATAGGGCACATGGATGGAGATCGGGTGACGCTGGCCGATCCTGTCCAGCCGTCCGATCCGCTGCTCCACAAGTTCCGGGTTGGTGGGAAGGTCGAACATCACCAGATGGTGGGCGAACTGAAAGTTTCGCCCTTCGCTCCCGATCTCGGAGCAGATCATCAGCTGTGCCCCGGAGGGTTCGGAAAACCAGGCCGCGCTCCTGTCCCGCTGGAGGATGGTCATGGACTCGGTGAACAGGGCGATCTTGATGGAGACGATCTCTCTTATGGCCGCTTCGATCCGGGCCACGGTTTCAGGCGAGCTGCAGATCAGAAGCACCTTGTCGCTGTCCAGCTTTTTAAGAAGCGTGACAAGCCACTGGATTTTTTGAAGGGTTGCAGACTCCTGGCCTGCCCCGGCAGTTGCCAGGGGATAGAGGATGCCCCGGCGCTCGGGAAAGCCCTTGATCACGGCCCGGGTATTCCTGAAAACAGCCCGGCCGGGACCGTGGCAATCCAGCATCTCCCTCATTTTTGGGGAATCCTCTTCAAGGGCCAGCAGATCGTCCATGGCCGCCGCTGTTTCCCGGTAGGTCCGGCTCTCCTGGAGATAGGCCTCAAAGTCTGTGTACCGGGCAGGATCAAGAAGCCTCAGATGGGAAAAGTGGGTCCGTTGGCCAAGCTGTTCCGGGGTTGCGCTCAACAGCATCATCCCGGTCTGAAGACTCCCAAGCCCGGCCAACAGGGAATAGGCCCGGCTTTTCTCTTCCACGTGGTGGGCCTCATCCACCACCACCATGTCCCATCCCGCTTCCATGAGCTGGGCCCGGCGACGCGTATCAACCGCCACACCATCAAGGGAGCAGAGAACAAGCTGCTCGGATAAAAAAGGATTGGCGCCGGGCTCGGATAGCTCCACCTCCCGGCAATACTCCTCGTCAAATATCCTGAAGACAAGGTTGAACCGCCTGTAGAACTCCACAAACCACTGGTGAACCAGGGAGTCGGGCACCAGGATGACCACCCGGGAGATCCGTTCGCTTAACAAAAGCCTGTGGAGGATAAGGCAGGCCTCAATAGTCTTGCCAAGCCCTGTCTCATCGGCAAGAAGGATCCGGGGCACATGCCTGGATGCGACCTCGCCCGCAATATAGAACTGATGGGGCACAAGATCCACCCGGCCGCCCATGAACCCCATGGTCTCGGAACTTTCGTGCTCATGCCTCAGGCGATTGGCCTCAAACCTGAGATCAAAGGTGTCCACCGGGTCGAACATGCCGGCTGCAAGCCGGTCCCTGGGTGCGGAAACACTCATGGCATCGGAAAGATCCGGCTCAAGAACGCTTTTGCCCTCTCCCTTATAACGAACAAGGCCATCCTCCTCTTCCACGGTTTCAACCACCATGGTGGTGTTGTCACGGAAGATGACGGTGTCCCCCACATCAAACCGGACCCGTCTTAACGGGGCGTTGGTCGCGGTGTAGCGCCGGACGCAGTTGCTGGCCGCAAAATTGATGGTAAGCGTCCTTGCATCGCTATGAACAAGGGTGCCAAGCCCCAGTTCAGGTTCCATTTCGCTTGTGAAGCGCTGGCCTTTTATCAATTGTATCATCTGTTCAGGATTTCCCAGAAGGTAAAAAAAGGGTGATATATGCCAGAAAATCCAACGCTTGTCAATGATCCCCTCCGGGCGGCCGGGGATATAAGCCTATACAGGAACAGAGAATAAAGCTATAGTTGGAATTTTTAAAATTTTCAGTAATTTAATTCTTCACCGGGATATGGATCATATGACTCATCAGACGGAATGTCAGCGGTGCGGTACCTGCTGCGAAAATGGCGGACCTGCACTGCACAGCCAGGACCTGCCCTTAATAGAGAAAGGGGATTTATCCTTTGGCAACCTCATCACCATCCGGAAAGGTGAGCTTGCCCATGATCCGGCCACAGATTCCATTGAGCCTGTAAAAACCGAGCTTTTGAAGATCACCGGGAAAAAGGGGTCATGGTCCTGTATATTTTACGATAAAAGCCGGAACGGATGCACCATATACGATCATCGCCCCCTGGCCTGCGGGGTTCTCAAGTGCTGGGATACGGATGAGATCCTCAAGCTTGCCGGCAAGGATCTCCTTTCACGGCTTGATATTGTGAAGGAGGACAACCCATTGAGAAAACAGCTGATCGAGCATGAACAGCTGTTTCCATTGCCGGATCTGAAAGCCATATCCCGGACCATTTCCCGCTCATCCAAGAAAACAATTAAAAAGCTTGAACGGATAAACAACAAAGAGATTGCCTATCGCATGGGGGCAATCGATAGGTTTAATCTCTCTGTCGCAGAAGAGCTGTTCTATTTTGGCCGCCCGCTTTTCCAGCTGCTGACGCCCCTTGGGTTTACCGCCAGGGAAACGGCTTCAGGCATTAAACTTGGGTTTAAATAACCATAAAAGCGGCCAAAGGATGGGAACGGTTAAACATGGAGTTTTACGCCGTTCTCCGTCAGGATCTCCACCATGGACTCCGAAGGCATGGCATCGGTGAAAAGTTCGTCAAGATCCGATACATGGCCCAGGCGAACCATGGCCTCCCTGCCGAATTTGGAGTGATCGGCCGCAAGCAGCACCTTTGATGAGTTGCCGATGATCGCCTTGGCAACCTGGACCTCCCGGTAATCAAAATCGAGAAGATCTCCGTTATGGCCGATGCCGCTGATGCCGATAACGCAGAAGTCGGTCCTGAACTGGCGGATGAACTCAAGGGTGGCATGGCCCGTGAGGCCGCAGTCCCTGTGCCTCACCACCCCGCCGGCCATGTAGATCTCGATGGCGGGATTCCGGCTCAGGATGACGGCCACGTTCAGGTTGTTGGTGATCACCCTGAGGCCGTCTTTTTTCACAAGCTCCCTTGCGACCTCCTCGGTGGTGGTGCCGATGTTGATGAAGACCGAGGCCATGGCTGGAATACGCTGGGCAATCTTGGCTGCAATGGCGCGCTTCTCATCCTGGCAGAGGATCTGCCGGGCCGAATACCGGATATTTTCCGAGCTGGATGCAAGGCCCGCTCCGCCATGGTACCGCCGGAGCACCCCCTCCTTGCTCAACAGGTTTATATCCCTCCGTATGGTCTGGGGAGTGACCTTAAAATTCTGGGCAAGATCCTCGATGGATACGTACCCAAGTGCCTGAACCCGTTCAACAATTTTAATCTGTCGTTTCTGCATCAATTCTCCGTTCTGCTATCCGTAAACAATTGCCAATCCCATGCTTGTGTACCAATATCGAAAGGATTTGTAAAGATGCTCCCAAATCAGAAAACGTTACACCTTATTAAAACGTCACACCAGGCACGCCGCCTCCCCTCCCGGATCAGACCCTGAACCGTTTCACCGTTGCCACTGACCATGATCCCGGACCTGTCCGTCTCCCCAGAAAAGAGTGATCACACTGGAATCGGGCTTCGGCGTCAACAGGCTTACCAGAATAAAAACGCCAAGGGTGATGACCAGGGTCGGCACGATCACGTGCATGCCTGCAACCCGCTTGACAAACACAGCAAGGATCATGTAGGAGGCAACCCCTGTCACCATGGCGGCAATGGCGCCGGCGGCATTGGCCCGCTTCCAGTAGAGCCCCAGGACAAGGGGCCATAAGAATGCGGCCTGGAGCCCGCCAAAGGCGAAAAGGTTGAGCCAGACGATGAGATCCGGGGGATTAAAGGCGGCGGCAAAAACGATCAGCCCGATGATGGTTGTGGTATAGAAACTCAACCGGTGGAGGAGATTTTCCCCGCCCGGCGCCGGACGTTGGGTGTCGGTTTCAGGCCGGATGTAGTTGAGGTAGATGTCCTTGACAATGGTTGCCGAGGCCAGAATCAGCTGGGAGTCGATGGTGGACATGATGGCGGCCAGGGGACCTGCCAGGAAGATGCCCGCAAAAAACGGGGGCAGCACCTTGAGGGTCAGGGCCGGCATGATCATGTCGCCCACGGCAAGTTCCGGAATGATGGCCCGGCCCATTGCACCGCAAAGATGCATTCCAAGCATGAGAAACCCGAGGATAAAGGTGCCAATGACAATGGCCCTGTGCATGGCCCGGCTGTCTTTATATCCGAAACACCGGACCGCCGTGTGGGGAATGCCGATGATGCCGAAGCAGACCAGCACCCAGAACGAAAGAATAAAGGGTTTACTGAGAAAATGGTCAGGCCCGGCCGGAGTGATCAGGGCCGGATCAATGGCGGCCAGCTTGGCCATGATGGCAGGAATCCCGCCGCCGGCCACCACAACCCCTGCCAGCAAGGCGGTGGTGCCGATCATCATCACCACCCCCTGGACCGCATCGGTCAGGGCAACAGCCCGGAATCCCCCGATGGTGGTGTAGACGATCACCGTGGCCGCAAAAATGATAAGGCCTGTGTTGTAGGACAGGCCCGTGATCCCTTCGAACAGCCGGGCACCGCCAACAAACTGGGCCACCATGGCGGCAATAAAAAAGAGTACCAGGCTCAGGGAACCCAGGATCACCACCCACTTGTTCCGGTAGCGGGCAAGGAGGATATCATTGATGGTGACCGCCCGGACCCGCCGGGCGATGATGGCGTATTTCTTCCCGAGGATTCCAAGGGAGAGCCATGCTGCGGGCACCTGGATCATGGCCAGAAGCACCCAGCCAAGCCCCATCTTATAAGCCACCCCGGGTCCGCCCACAAAACTACTGGCGCTGGTGTAGGTGGCAACAAGGGTCATGGCAAGGATAAATCCCCCCATGTCCCGGCTCCCGATGAAATACTCTTCTAGGAAATTACCCGATTTTGATAGGATTTTGTTTGCATAAATGGCCATGAGATAGACCAGCAGCAGATAGAAAAAAAGCGGTATCACTATCTCGTAGTTGATCATGGTTTTCCCGCTCCTTTGTCTGAGTCTGCAAGGGAGATATCTTTAAAAACCGTAGCAACCATGAGGGCTGCCAGAATAGAAAAAAGCACAAAACCCACCATGCAGCTCAGAAAGAACCAGGTGGGAAACCCGAAGATGTATGTGTACTCCTCCACCGGCACTTCCCCGGGAATGTATGCGGAAAGGTACCACCAGGCAAAGTAGCAAAGGGCAAGGGCGGTGGCCCATAATGCCTCTTTGTTGGCCTGGATGAACCGTTTGTCGGTTCCTTCTGTTTCAATTTTTTCCATAAAAAACCCCTCTGTTGTCCGTTTGTACCTTTGAAGGCAGTCATATAACGCAATCGGGCGCCGATTATAAGCGGAAACCCAGGGATATGGAAACACTATTTTACACCCAAAGCGGTCTTGGCAAATTGCTTCGAAAGCGTACTGCCGGGTTCCCCCCCGGGAAAAATGTTCGAACATGGTCTTTTTTCGAAAAAAACATTCATTTGTTCGATTAATGAATATTTTTCAACATGGTTACACGCCCCCTTCACACCCCCCTGATCTAACCCGGAAAGGCTCATTAAAGGGGCATCTCCCGACAAAAAGGAGGAGCAGCCCCTGGAATCCACACCAGGCGCTTTTTTTCACTTTCGAAACCAGAATGTTCGATTTTGAATATTTTTCTTGATTTTAACGAAACCGTATACTATTACATTTCCCGAATCTGAATGTTTGCAAATCCTGGGAGTGAACGCCCAACGGAAATATTAATCTCGGAAAGAGGGAGAACAGAATGATTAGAATAGGTATTAACGGTTTCGGCCGTATCGGCCGCCTGGTTTTCAGGGCAGCATCCAAACGGGATGATGTGGAAGTTGTCGGGATCAATGACCTAATCGATGTTGATTATATATCCTATATGTTGAGATACGACTCAACCCACGGACGCTTTGACGGCGATGTGGAGGTCAAAGACGGCAACCTGGTTGTTAACGGTAAAACCATAAGGGTAACGTCTGAAAAGAACCCCGCAGACCTGAACTGGGGCGAAATCAACGCAACTCATATTGTGGAGTCAACCGGCCTTTTCCTCACCCGGGAAAAAGCGATGGCCCATCTCCATGCCGGCGCCAAGAAAGTCGTCCTCTCCGCCCCTTCAAAAGATGACACACCCATGTTTGTAATGGGCGTAAACCACGAAGAGTACGCAGGCGAGGATATCGTCTCAAACGCCTCCTGCACAACCAACTGCCTTGCCCCCCTGGCAAGCGTTATTCATAAAGAATTCGGCATCCTTGAAGGGCTGATGACCACAGTCCACGCAACCACAGCCACCCAGAAAACGCTGGATGCCCCTTCAAATAAAGACTGGCGGGGCGGCCGGGGTGCCGGCCAGAACATCATTCCCTCTTCCACAGGCGCAGCCAAGGCGGTAGGAAAGGTTATTCCATCTCTGAATGGCAGACTCACGGGCATGGCCTTCAGGGTCCCGACCCCCGATGTGTCGGTGGTTGACCTGACCTGCCGCCTTGAAAAAAGCGCCAGCTATGATGAAATTAAGTCGGTCCTCAAAACAGCGTCTGAAACCTATCTGAAAGGCATTCTCGCCTACACAGACGAGCCCGTTGTCTCCAGCGACTTTATCGGCGAATCCTGCACATCCATCTTTGATGCGGAAGCCGGCATCCAGCTGAACGACAACTTTGTAAAACTCATCTCATGGTACGACAATGAGTGGGGGTATTCCTGCAAGGTCCTCGACCTGATCAGCCATATTTCAAAAAATTAAGCAAAGTTCAAAGACTTAAGAATTACGCAAAATTCTAAAAATTAAGTAAAACCACAAAGCCCGATCCGCCCAGGGTCGGGCTTCAAGGGATGTTGAACAATGGAAACGCTTTTTGTAGAAGATCTAGAAGTTCAGGGTAAGACCGTGATCACAAGGGTCGATTTCAATGTACCCCTGAAAGACGGCAGGGTCGACAACGACAAAAGAATCCGGGCAGCCCTGCCCACCATCCAGTATTTGCAATCAAAAGGGGCGCGGGTCGTGCTCATCTCCCACCTGGGCCGGCCGGACCGCAGGGTCGTAGACGCCCTCAGCCTCAGGCCGGTGGCCGACCACCTTGGCGATCTCCTGAAAACCCCGGTAAAATTCGTCAATGACTGCTACGGCAAAGCGGTTGAAACCGCTATAAACGACCTTGACGACGGCCAGGTAATTCTCCTGGAGAATCTGAGGTTCCATGGCGAAGAGACCGACAATGACCCCGTTTTTGCAGCCAGCCTGGCAAAATCAGCAGAGATCTATGTCAACGACGCCTTTGGAACCGCCCACAGGGCCCATGCGTCCACCCAGGCCATCACCCGCCATGTGAAGCAGGCCGCCTGCGGTTATCTTGTCAAAAAAGAGCTCGATTTTCTAGACAAAGCCCTTAACAAGCCCAAGCCCCCCTTTGTCGCCATCATTGGCGGCGCCAAAATCACCGGAAAAATCGATGTTATCCAGCAGCTGCTTCCCAAGGTCGATCGACTCATCATCGGCGGCGGCATGGCCTGCACCTTTCTGAAAGCAAAGGGGGCTGAGATCGGCGCATCCCTGTGCGAGGAGGATAAGATCCCCCTTGCAAAAGAGCTGATGGCCCAGGGCGGCGACAAAATCGTCCTGCCCCTGGACTACACCATCACCGATCACTTTGATTTCAATGCCCGCACCATGAACCCGACCCAACAGGTCAATGGGGATGAAATTCCCAAGGAAATGATGGCCGTGGACATCGGTTCTGCTTCCATAAAATTGTTTTCAGACATTATCCTTGAGTCAAAAACCGTTGTGTGGAACGGCCCCATGGGAGTGGCTGAAATTGATGCGTCGGCACTGGGAACCACCGGCATTGCCAAAGCCCTGGCAGGGGCGACAAAAAATGGCGCCATCACCATCATAGGTGGCGGGGACTCCGCTGCAGCCATTGAAAAAACAGGCCTTGGGGATCAGGTCTCCCATGTATCAACCGGAGGCGGCGCCTCCCTCCAGTTCCTTGAGGGAAAACCCCTTCCCGGCATTGAAGCCCTTTCCAGTAAAATTTGACAATTAGGATTTTTTATGCGCCGTACCAAGATAGTTTGCACCATCGGACCCTCCAGTGAATCCCCTGAAGTGTTAAGGGAACTGATCCAAAACGGCATGAACGTTGCCCGGATGAATTTTTCCCATGGCACCCATGAAGAACACCTGAAGAAGATCGAAACCATCCGGAAGATCTCCCGGGAACTTGAAAAACCGGTGGCCATCCTCCAGGACCTGTGCGGCCCAAAGATACGGACCGGGATCATCGAGGGAGAGGGCATGGAACTTGTGCCCGGAAAAGAGCTTATCCTGACAAACGAAGATATAAAGGGTACGGGCAACCGGGTTTCGGTCTCCTACTACAATCTTCCGGAGGAAGTAAACCCAGGAGACGCCATCCTCCTTGCCGACGGCATGTTCGAACTTTGCGTAAAAGAGAAAACAACCACTGACATCTGCTGCGAGATCGTGTATGGCGGTATCCTCACCTCCCACAAGGGGATCAACCTGCCCGGCACCTCACTCAATATTCCGGCGCTCACGGCAAAAGACAAAAAAGACCTTTGTTTTGGATTGAAAAACGATGTTGATTTCGTTGCCCTCTCTTTTGTTAAAAGCATTGATGACGTCATGGAGATCAAGGAAGAGATCAAAGCTGCCGGGAAAGATACCCCGGTTATCTCAAAGATCGAGAAACATGAGGCGATCCAGAATATAGACGAGATCCTCACGGCCTCCGACGGCATCATGGTGGCAAGGGGCGACCTGGGAGTTGAGATCCCCCTTGAAGATGTGCCGGGCATCCAGAAGATGCTGGTCAAGAAATCCGTGGCCGCAGGAAAGCCTGTGATCATTGCCACCCAGATGTTGAAGTCCATGGTGGACTCCCCAAGACCCACCCGGGCCGAAGCTGCAGATGTGGCAAACGCCGTCATCGACGGCACAGATGCCCTGATGCTTTCGGAAGAGACGGCAAACGGCGATTTCCCGGTTGAAGCCCTCACATTCATGGGCAAAATCGCACTCAAAGCCGAAGACAACTACCGGCATGACAAGTTTATTGGAACAAACAAGACCGGGGATATCGCAGCGTCCGTATCCTATGCCGCCTCTGTACTCGCTGAAAGCCTGGATGCCAAAGCCATTGTCGCATCGACAAAATCGGGATTTACAGCAAGGCAGATCTCAAGGTGCCGGCCGGATGCGGATATCATCGCACTCTCTCCGGACAAGAGAGCCCTGAGGCAACTCTGCCTCTGCTGGGGATGTGTCCCAAGCTATATCTGCGATCCGAAAGATACGGACGAAATGATCGAAAAGGGAACAAAAGGGGCCTTGCGCACCGGCCTGGTTCACGAAAACGACACGATCATCATCACCGCCGGCCACCCCATGTGGGTCCCCGGAACAACCAATATGGTCAAAGTAAAACACATTTAGAACATTTTTTTGGGAGAAGCGAACATGACCACTATCGTAAATGTTATGGCCCGTGAAATTCTTGATTCCAGGGGAAATCCGACCGTTGAAGTAGATATCTTTCTTAAATGCGGTGCCATGGGAAGGGCATCTGTGCCTTCCGGGGCATCCACCGGCGTCCGGGAAGCCCTGGAGCTGAGGGACAAGGACGAAAACCGATTCCTTGGGAAAGGGGTACTGACCGCAGTGGACAACGTCAACTCCATCATCGCACCCGCCATCATCGGCATGGATGCAGAAGACCAGAAAAGCCTGGACCAGCAGCTGATCACCCTTGACGGCACACCGAACAAATCCGTGCTGGGCGCCAATGCCACCCTGGGGGTTTCCATGGCGGCAACCCGTGCTGCTGCAAGCGCTTACACTCTTCCCCTGTACAGATATCTTGGCGGAATGGTCGCAAACGAACTTCCACTTCCCATGATGAACATCATCAATGGCGGTATGCATGCGGCAAACAGCCTTGATATCCAGGAGTTCATGATCGTTCCTGCAGGTGCCTCCACCCTCAGGCAGGCCGTGCAAATGGGGGCCGAGGTGTTCCATCACCTGAAAAGCCTCTTAAAGGATAAAGGCCTGAGCACCGCAGTGGGGGATGAAGGCGGTTTTGCCCCGGATCTCAACTCCAATGAAGAGGCGATCCGGTTTATCATCAAAGCCATAGAAGCTGCCGGATATGTGCCGGGTCAGGATGTTTTCCTGGCCATGGATGTGGCGGCCAGCGAACTTTACAAAGACGGTCGCTACATGCTGGAAGCCGAAGATAAGACCCTGTCCGCGGGCGAGATGATCGATTATTACGAAAAGCTGATCAACACCTACCCCATCTGCTCCATCGAGGATGGACTGGCAGAGGGCGACTGGGAGAACTGGGCCGTAATGACCGAAAGGCTCGGGGACCGCATCCAGCTGGTGGGGGATGACGTCTTTGTCACCAATCCTGCAATTATAGAACAGGGGATCAGGGATGGCCTGGCCAACTCCGTACTGATCAAGCTCAATCAGATCGGAACGGTTACCGAGACCCTGGATGCCATACGGCTTGCAAAGGACGCGGGATACACCACCGTCATCTCCCACAGATCCGGCGAAACCGAAGACGCCTTTATCTCGGATCTGGCCGTGGGTGTCTGCGGCGGACAGATCAAGACAGGATCCATGTCCAGAAGCGACAGGGTCGCCAAATACAACCAGCTGATCCGGATTGAAGAGCAGCTTGGCGCCGGGGCGAAACTTGCGTCCATGCCCTTCGTGTAAAACCCCTTAATACCCAACAGTGTTCTGATTGGAAAAGCCCATATTCGTATACGAACTACAGGCCCGGGTTTTTCCAATCGCAATGCTGATACGAAATCTGGCTTATCAGCAGCAAACTCAATATATGCAGAAGAATTAAACAATTAGCACCGTTTGTACAGCAACGAACTTTATTTTCGTTTTCGAATATATTTTTCTTGCAATTTTCGGTTTACAACTATAAATTGCAACCACAATTTATTGTTATTGTAAGGGATTTGCAATAACAGCTGGCTATAGTCCAACGGTATTATTAATTTTTTTTTAGTTTTGCGGAGGTACGTATGTCTAGTTTTATGGGTGAACTTCTTGGAACCATGATCCTCATCATTTTTGGTGGCGGTGTTGTCGGTGGCGTTGTTCTCAACAAATCCAAGGCTCAGGATTCGGGCTGGATCGTAATAACAGTAGGCTGGGGTTTGGCAGTCGCAATTGCAGTTTACGTTGTCGGCAAATTCTCAGGTGCTCACATCAACCCTGCTGTCACCATCGGTCTTGCATCCATCGGATCATTCCCCTGGGCACAGGTTCCCATGTATGTCGCAGCCCAGATGATCGGCGCATTCTTAGGTGGCGTAATCGTATATCTTCACTACCTGCCCCACTGGGAAGCAACTGAAGACAAGGACGCAAAACTTGCTGTTTTTTCAACGGGTCCTGCAATCAACAACCCGGTTGCCAACCTGATCAGTGAAATCATCGGTACAGCAGTACTGGTATTCGGTATCCTCGGCATCGGCGCAAACGAGTTCGCCAAGGGCCTCAATCCCATGATCGTAGGTATCCTGATCATCGCCATCGGCCTCTCTTTGGGCGGCACCACAGGGTATGCCATCAACCCTGCCCGTGACCTCGGACCCAGAATCGCCCACTTCTTCCTTCCCATCGCAGGCAAGAGAGATTCAGACTGGTCCTATGCATGGATTCCGGTTGTCGGTCCCATCATCGGTGGTGTAGCCGGGGCAATGCTCTATAAGTTGGCCTTCGCCGCATAGCCAACACAGCTTCAAGAATAAAACATTGTGAATGTAAAACGGTTAATTTTGAATCAAGAGGAACAAACGTAATGGAAAAAAAATATATCATTTCTATTGATCAGGGTACAACAAGTTCACGTGCAATCATTTTTGACAAAACCGGTGATATCAAGCTGATCACCCAGAAAGAATTCACCCAGATTTTCCCCAAGCCCGGCTGGGTTGAGCATGATGCCCTCGAGATCTGGTCCTCGGTAAGCTCCGTGATTGCCGAGGCCCTTGCCAACAAAGATATCAGGGGCGAAGAGATCGCCGCCATCGGTATCACCAACCAGCGGGAGACCACCGTTGTCTGGGACAAAAACACTGGCGATCCCATTTACAATGCCATCGTATGGCAGTCCCGCCAGACCGCCGGTATCTGCGACGACCTCAAGGCAAAAGGGTTTGACCAGACCGTCCGCGACAAAACAGGCCTTCTCATCGACGCTTACTTTTCAGGCACCAAGGTAAAATGGATCCTGGATAATGTTGAGGGCGCACGGGAGAAAGCGGACAAGGGCGATCTGCTCTTCGGCACCATCGACACCTGGCTGACCTGGAAACTCACCGGCGGCAAATCCCACGTAACAGATTACTCAAATGCTTCAAGAACGCTCATGTACAACATCCATGAGCTCAAATGGGACGAAGAGCTCCTGGACATGCTCACAGTTCCCGCTTCCATGCTTCCTGAAGTAAAACCCTCCTCAGAAGTTTACGGTACCACCATCCCCAGTCAGTTCTTCGGCTATGAGATTCCCATCTCAGGTATTGCCGGTGACCAGCAGGCAGCTCTCTTCGGACAGGCCTGCTACGAAGAGGGCATGGCAAAGAACACCTATGGAACCGGCTGCTTCATGCTCATGAACACTGGTGAGAAAGCCGTTAAATCAGAGAGCGGCCTCCTCACAACCATTGCCTGGGGACTTGACGGCAAGGTTGAGTACGCCCTTGAAGGCAGTGTTTTTGTCGCCGGCTCCGCCATCCAGTGGCTCCGTGACGGTATGCGGATGCTCAAGGACGCCAAAGACAGTGAAATCTATGCAGAGCGTGTAGAATCCACCGATGGGGTTTATGTGGTCCCCGCATTCGTCGGACTGGGCACGCCCTATTGGGACAGTGATGTCCGGGGCTCCATCTTCGGCATCACCCGTGGCGTAACAAAAGAGCACTTCATCCGGGCAACCCTTGAGTCTTTGGCTTACCAGACCAAGGATGTCCTTTCTGCCATGGAAGCCGACTCAGGCATCGCCATCAAAACCCTTCGCGTGGACGGTGGTGCAACCGGCAACAACTTCCTTCTCCAGTTCCAGAGCGATATCCTGGGCTCAGATGTTGAGCGCCCCATGGTCGTCGAGACCACGGCACTTGGCGCAGCATACCTTGCCGGCCTTGCCGTCGGATTCTGGAAAGACAAGAATGAGATCGCAGAAAAATGGAACAAGGACAAAACCTTTGAAGTTCAGATGGACAAGGACGCCTCCGACGAACTCTACAAAGGATGGCAGAAAGCAGTTAAAGCAGCCATGGCGTTCAAGTAATCGACCCATGACCGTTTACTCCCATGGAGTGAACTGAAGACCAGGCCTGACGGCTGGAAAAGCTGTTGAACTTTTTCAGCCGTCAGCCGTCATTTTTTCAAGTTCGTCGTCGTATCTGCCCATGGCCTGGAAACAGCCAGTTCCCGATTCAGCAATCGTGGTGAGCCGAACCTGTACAAACCAGAACCCAAAAAGGTTTCTGATCTCTTGCCGAAACAACACGAGAATCAGAGTAAGAAGCTATAACCCACCCCACAACCCAAGAGGATGAAATGAGAAAACCCATTATCGCCGGAAACTGGAAAATGAACAAAACCATTGACCAGGGAATAAACTTTGTCAATGAGATAAAAGATAAAATCGCGGGAACCGACGTTGAAGTTGTCATCTGCCCACCTGCCATCATGCTTGACCAGCTGAAGAAGGCGACCTGCGGCACCAACATAAAAATTGGCGCCCAGAACATGCACCAGGAAGAAGACGGCGCATTTACAGGCGAAATCTCCGCTGCCATGCTATCCGATCTCAAGATCGATTATGCCATCATCGGTCACTCGGAAAGACGGGAATACTTCAACGAGACCGATCAGAGTGTCAACCAGAAAGTTCTCAAGGCCCTGGCATCAGACATCACCCCGATCATGTGCTGCGGAGAAACCCTTGAACAGAGGGAGGCCGGCAAAACAAATGAACTGGTGAAAAACCAGGTTCTGGCAGGCCTTGAAGGCGTCCCGGCCGAAAAGATCAAAACAGTTGTGGTTGCCTATGAACCCATCTGGGCCATCGGCACCGGCAAGACATCCACCAGCGAAGATGCCAATACGGTGATCGCCTTTATCCGGGAGAGCATCGGCGCCCTGTACGGCACGGAAGTTTCCGAAGCCGTCCGCATTCAATACGGCGGCAGTGTCAAACCCTCCAACGTTAAGACCCTTATGGCTGAATCAGACATTGACGGTGCCCTTGTTGGCGGGGCAAGCCTTGATCCGGAAAACTTTCTTGGACTCATGGATTTCTAAAAAAGCCTGTTAGGAGAGAAAAAGTGAAAACCGAGGTACTCATTATCGGCGGCGGTGCCACAGGCACCGGTATTGCCAGGGATCTTGCCCTCAGGGGAGTAAAGACCCTTCTCGTAGAAAAAAGTGACATCAATGCAGGTGCTTCAGGCGGCAACCACGGCCTCCTTCACAGCGGCGCCCGGTATGTTTCCAACGATGCGGAAAGCGCAATCGAGTGCATGGAAGAGGGCAAGATACTCAAGCAAGTCGCCCCCAGATGCATTGATGACTGCAAAGGGCTCTTTGTGGCTGTTGAAGGCGACGATGAGCAATATGCGGCCAACTTCCCCACGTTTTGCGAAAAAAACGGCCTGGCCTGCAAAAAGCTCTCTGTCAAAGAGGCCCTTGAAATGGAGCCCGTACTGTCAGAAAAGACCATAGCCGCCTATGAGGTCGACGATGCGGCCATCGATCCGTTCATGCTTTCCCTTGAAAACATTGCCCATGCAAAGGCCCTGGGTTCCAAGCAGCTGTGCCACACAGAGGCGGTTAAATTTGAAACAAGCGGCAACCGCATAACAAAGGTCTGGCTCAGGGACACCCGCTCGGGCAAAGAATTTTCCGTGGAACCGGATCAGGTTGTGAATGCCGCCGGCGCCTGGGCCGGCCAGGTCGCCTCCCAGGTCGGGGCGAAGATCAATATCCTCTACTCCATGGGCACCCTGCTGGTGACCCAGTCCAGGCTCACCAACGGCGTGGTGAACCGCCTGAGACCCCCCTCCGACGCAGACATCCTTGTTCCCGGCGGAACCGTGTCCATCCTTGGCACCACCTCCGTTACGGTTGAAGATCCCAACCTGATCATCCCCACCGTGGCTGAGACGGATCTCATCGTACGAAAAGGGGCCGAGATGATCCCAAGCCTTGAAACAACACGGTATATCAGAGCCTATTCAGGGGTCCGGCCCCTTGTCACCCATGGTGAAGGCGGCGACGGCAGGAACGTCAGCCGGGGCTTTGTCCTTCTGGATCATGCAGACAGCGACGTTGAGAATTTTGCCACCATCACCGGAGGAAAACTCA
The DNA here is from genome assembly GCA_030145245.1 of Desulfobacterium sp. GTDB lineage: Bacteria > Desulfobacterota > Desulfobacteria > Desulfobacterales > Desulfobacteraceae > Desulforapulum. The sequence continues at coordinate 12,721 of JAQYWC010000010.1, read as the reverse complement.
CCACCTTCCGCCTCATGGCCGAAAGGATGTCAGACCTCGTGTGCAAGCGGCTTGGGAATACAAATCCCTGCCTGACCCGCACAGAACCCCTTCCGTCATCCATGGAAGGCAAATGGACCGAACCCGGCCTTGCCCCCAAAAGATGGATCACCAAAAACAGTGGCGTCAAAGACAAAATTCTGTGCGAATGTGAAATGATATCTGAAAACACCATTGACGATATTGAACAGGAACTCAAGAAAAACGGTGAGACGCCGGATCTGCTGACCATCGGCAAGCGCAGCAGGCTGGGTAAAGGCCCCTGCCAGGGCGCCTTCTGCAGCGTAAGGGTTCTCGCCCACATGTATGACAAGGGGTCTTTGACAGGAGACAGCGGCATCCATGATATCAAGGCATTTCTGAATGAGAGATGGAAGGGTCAGCACCCAATCTTCTGGGGAGACCAGCTCATCCAGGCAGAACTGACCGAAGCGATCCACTGTGGACTGTTTGACCTTGAACTTTGCAAGGAGTAAGGAAGCGGTTATGACGAACAAAGCGAACAGCACAATAAAAACGGACCTGGCCATCCTGGGGTCGGGCCTGACCGGCCTTGCCGCAGCCATCTTTGCAACCAACCGCGGCATCCCAACCGTTCTTGCCGGTCAAAGCAAGGGCATCGGATTTGCCAGCGGCCTCATGGATCTTCTGGGCGTTCACCCCGGTGAAACCACCTGGGATGACCCCTTTGCCGGTATGGAGAGATTACGGAAAGAGATCCCGGGCCACCCCTATGCCAAGATCGGAAACACAGAGATCAGCACCGCCTTCCAGGAGGTCCATGATTTTCTGAACGGCCAGGGACTTGCCTACCATAAAGAGGAATCCCTTAAGAACGTCAATACCATCACCTCCCTTGGCAGCATCAAAAAGAGCTACATGGTACCCAAGGGGATGTGGAACGGGATTGTCGCACTGGAAAAAAAGGCCCCCACCCTTCTCATCGATTTTGCGGGCCTGAAGATCTACAGCGCAAAGCAGATCACTTCAGCCCTGAAGGAGCAATGGCCCGGCCTCAGTGCGGAACGCATCGAGTTTCCCGGCACCGAACGCCTGGAGGAACTCCACGGCGAACACCTGGCAAGAAGCCTGGATCTCTCCGCCAACCGGGTCAAACTGGCTGAACGGATCAAGCCCCTTATAAAGGATGCCGAGTATATCGGTTTCCCGGCGGTTCTTGGCATGTACCGATCCGAAGAAACCATAAAAGAGCTGGAAGAGCTCCTCGGCCTGCCCATCTTTGAGATCCCCACCCCCCCTGTCTCCGTTCCCGGCGTCAGGCTCAAGGAGACCCTTACCATGGGACTGGAAAAGCGGGACACCTTCAAGGCCATGCCGCTGATGATCACCCGGATCACACCGCTTCCCGGCCAGGGGTTCAGGATCACCCTTGGAAAGGACGACACGGAAAAGACCCTGGAGGCAAAGGCAATTATACTTGCCACCGGACGTTTCCTCGGCAAGGGCCTTATCGCAGAGCGGACAGGCATCAAAGAGAGCCTCCTGGATCTTCCCGTTTACCAACCCGGGGACAGAACAACCTGGCATAAGCAGGATCTTTTTGATCCCCAGGGCCATCCTGTCAACAGGGCGGGCATTGAGACAGACCCGATGTTCAGGCCGGTAAACGGATCAAACGCGCCCATTTTTGAGAACCTGTTTTGTGCAGGTTCCATCCTGGCCCACAGCGACTGGACCCGGACGAAATCCGGCGCAGGGGTTGCCATTGCAAGCGCCTTTGCCGCAGTAAACGCCTTCCAGCAACGCTAAACCTAAAGAAGGCAACAAGAAAAAATAAACAGGGGGGGGAAGCCTGGTTTGATCCAAGCCCTCCCCCCGGTCTCCGTTCCCGGCGTCAGGCTCAAGGCGACCCTTATGGTGGGACTGAAAAAGCCAGACCTCTTCCAGGGATGCCGGAAATCATCACCCGGGTAACAAAGCTTCCCGAACTGGGTTTCAGAGTCCCACTTGAAAAAAGCTGGAAGCAAAGGGCGTTTTACTTGCCACCGGACGATTTCTCGGAAAGGGCCATACGGCAGAGCGGACAGGTATCTGGGAACGTCTGCTGGAAACAGTCACTTATGTGACCTTACCCGCCTTTAGAACAGCTTGCTTCCAACCTTTGCCTGGCCCCAGGGGCTGACGAAGGTGGCTTCGCCGCTGTCCGCCTTCGGATACTGAACACCCAAAATGAGAACCTCAGAGGTGACAGGCCCCATTTCCCTTGGTTCAAAATTCAGGATGCCGAGCACAAGCATGCCTTTGACCTCATCCATAGGGTGTTTTGTAAAACGCCCATAGCTTACCCGTTTTCCGAATTTTCCGAAATCCACCACCATTTTATAGGTGATTTTATGGGTACGGGTTTCGGGTTCCACTTCAGTGACCCTTCCCACCCGGATGTCGAGTTTCTCAAATGACTCCCCAAAGGGAACGATCGGTTTGACTGCCTTTGCCATCTTTTCCATCCTTATTTATGTTCATCCCACGGCATGATAACCGTTCGGCCTATCTGATCCCAAAAAAGAAAGACACAGCCAAACAGACTGCCAATTATTGGAAGAACAATATCTCAGTTCCCCCTCTCCTTTCTTGAACAAAATTGACATGGAAAAAAACTACAGGGATTTTCGATAGGAACCGGGAGTCAGTCCGTATCTTTGCCTGAATACCCGGGTCAGGTGGCTCTGATCCGAAAAGCCGGAGTCAAGGGCACTGTCCACAATGGTTGCCCCCTTTTCCAACATGCGGCGGGCGTTTTCAAGCCGTAGCTGCATCAGGTAGGCATGGGGGGTCATCCCTTTTACCTCTTTAAACAGGCGAATCAGGTGGTATTGGGTGCAGCCGGCAAGATTGGCAAGGGTTTCAAGGGAGGCTGATTCATTAATACAGTCATGAAAAGACTCGATGACCAAATTAATCCGAATATCCCCCACCCCTACTTTCCGGGAGACCTCTTTGAGATGACCATAACGCATAAGAAATTCCCCAAAGATCCGAATCACTTGGGTGTTCAGTTCCAGCTCCTGCACATCACCAAGCATCAACTCATGGAGAGAGGCCAACTGCGTCCAAAGGTGTTCATCTCTCAGGGGCTTGTCCGTTAAATGAAATCGACTGGAATTCTGATCGCCCACCTGCTGACATATTTTTTCAAAAAATTCGGCCTCGATATAAAAGCTGCGAAGATGCCGGTCAGTATTTTCACAGGGGCGGTTGGCGTGCACCGTGCCGGGTTCGATCACAGAGATACTGCCGGGGGCAAGGATGCCCGACGTGCCGCAGACACGGTAGTGTTCACTGCCTCCAGTATTCAGCCACACCACATAACGGTCATGGATGTGCGGCCTGAACTCAAAGGGCTCCGTGCAGGACAACACCTCGATTCCATGAACCCGTTCTGTTCTGTAAACGATACCCATAAAAAAGGAGCCTTTTTATTTTATTTCCAGAGTACTGGTTTATCAAACAAAAAGAGCATTTACTATATCCTGTTTTCGTAAGAAAAGGAAGGGGCACTTACAACCTGCCGACGCCACGGCTTGGGAATACAAATCCCTGCCTTACCCGCACAGAACCCCATCTTCTGGGGAGACCAGCTCATCCAGGCAGAACTGACCGAAGCGATCCACTGTGGACTGTTTGACCTTGAACTTTTCAAAGCAAGGGCATCGGATTTGCCGCGGCCCCATGGATCTTCTGGGCGTTCACCCCGGTCTCTCCTGATCAACCGTCCTGCCTGTTTTAATGCTCCACCCACTCCCTGGCCCTTTCAACGGCTTTGTGCTATCCGCGTATGCACTCATCCACTTTTTCCTGGAAGGTAAGCGCTCTATAAACCGCACCCTGTCACGCCCTGCCAGTTATGCGATATTAGCAGAACCTGAAAGCTGAGACGGCTTCATATTCTATGGCAGCAGTGCTTTATAGTCTTCCTCGGTCATGGCCCAGCCACAAAGCGATTACGCTAAGATCTACCCCCTGCTTGCTATAAATACGTGGCTGTTGTGTACCTGATGACATGAAGCGATTTGGGGAGAGCGGTTGCTGAGGATCCGACTTGATTTCTACAACCCTGGCTTTTAACAACTTAACAGTGCCCTTCCACAATGGAATGACACGTTCTTTCCTATCTTTACCATGCAGGTGAACAGCCTGCCAACGAAATGTGGGCCAGAATCAGTTAAAATCACTTTGACTATTTTATCCTTTGACATAATTTCCTCATAGCTTCGCCGTGAAAACGAGTAAAGATTGTTAAATGTCACTTTGACTATATAACCAGGACTTATTTGAGTTACTACTTTATCAGTCTTTATCACTTCAAATTCTAATCTATCAGAAAAAGTTATTGATCGAATCGTTACTGAATCGGTAATGTAAAAAAGATCCCATCCAGGTTCAAAATCTTTTGACCATAAAAAACGGGCATAGAATTTCTTTTTTCCGGAACGGCCTGTTAGTTCAGCCCAACGAACACCTTGTAACTCTAAATCAAAAGTTTCCATGACAAATTTTTCAATATTAAACGATAAGTTGACTTTGTCTGCAGCAAAGCAAAGCAAAAATTTTCTAAACATATGTAAACAATGAAAGCTTTGAAAATTAATGCTGCTGTTTTGTAAATATTTTTTTTATGCAATTTAAAAAACCTATTGTGAAATAAGTTATATATAGTTTAGGGGCCAATTCATAACATCGGCCATTAGGCCCCCAAAGAAAGCAAAAAAAATGAAGTCAGAAGGGAAAGAACAACAAACTGAGCATGTTCTCTACATACTCTGAACATTCTAAAAAAGCAAGTCAGGGACTGGGCTCCAATCATTCCAACGGCACTTCATGAATCTTTGCTATTCTGGACTTTACTACATTTAGGCAATTTTTAGCATCGATAAGATATCTTCAAGAGTAAAAGGTTCATTGTAGAGAATCGTTCGGGAGCTTGTTGTGCCCTGATCCAGGGCCATAATGACTTTTGACATGGTTTATCCTCCGTTGAACCGGGACGCGCAACAGAGGTGGGAAAGGCCCTGGGGCCTTTCCCATAATACAACGAGCAATGATCAGCTGATGCACTCCTCGATCTGGTCGATGAATCTCGATTTTACGGCAAACTGCCCCTTTCGATAGCTTGAATGGGAGAGATAGAGGAACCGCTCGGCCCGTGTCATGGCAACATACATCAGCCGTCTCTCCTCCTGGATGGCCTGGGCGCCGGCGTCGATGGAACGCCAGTGGGGAAACAGCTTCTCTTCGCAGCCGACCACAAATACCGAGTCAAACTCAAGGCCCTTGGCCGAATGGATGGTCAGCAGGGCAACCCCCTCCTCGTCATCATCCTCGTCCTTGGTATCCTCCCGTATCAGGGCCGCCTCCTCCAGGTAATCGAGGATGGTGGCCTTCTCCTTGGCCGTGTGGATGAGCTGCTCCAGGTTCTCCTTTTTGGAGATGAACTCGGCCTCGGTCTTCACGGTTGTTCTCAGGTAGGTGTAGTAGTCGGTCCCATCGATCACCCGCTCCATGGCCTGACTGGGAGACAGGTCCCACAGGGATTCGAGGAGCTTGAGAAGCGCGGACAGCTTTTCATGGATCTTAGGGGAGAGCACCCGCTCGGAAACCATCTTGGCGGCCGCCTGCTGAAGGCTCATCCCCTCCTCCTTGATGGCCCCGATCTTCTTGACCATGGCTGGCCCGATGCCCCGTTTGGGGGTGTTGAGGATCCGATCAAAGGAGACATCGTCGTTGGGAAACTGGGCCGCACTCAGGTAGGAGTTCAGGTCCAGGACCTCCTTGCGCTCAAAAAAGCCCTGGGCGCCCATGAGCCGGTAGGGAATCTTAAAAAACCGGAAGATCTTCTCAAAGGCAAGGGAACAGAACTTGGTGCGGTAGACCACGGCGATCTTGTCCAGATCAATGCCCTCACCCTTGCAGTGGAGTGCATTGAGCCGTTTGGCCACCCACTCGGCCTCCTCGTTCTCCGAGAAGAACTCGTGGATCTCCACCACCCCGCCCCGCTTCTTGGAAAAGCACTTTTTATCCATCTTGTCGGCATTGAAATCGATGAGCCCGTTGGCTGCCTGGACGATTTCGTCGGCAGAGCGGTAGTTCTGCTCAAGCCTGAAGATCTTTGAGTTCTCGTACCGGTTGGAAAACTGGAGAAAATGGTTGACGTTACTGCCCCGGAACCCGTACACCGCCTGCCAGTCGTCGCCCACGCAAAACAGGTTGCCATGGTCCCCGAGGAACAGCCGTGTCAGCTCGTCCTGGAGGTTATTGGTGTCCTGGTATTCGTCCACAAGGATATGGGTGAACTGTTTCTTGTACCGGTCCTGGATCTCCTGGTAATCCCGGAGGATATCCCGGGTCTTGAGGAGGATGTTGTCAAAATCCACGAGATTCGCGTCAAACAACCGCTTTTCATACTCCTTGTAAAGGTCCAGCACCCGGATCATGCCCATTCGGGGTCGCTCATCAAAATAGCGGTCCGGGTTGCCCGAGTTCTTTGCCCGGGAGATCACCGAGATGAGGTTGCCGGCGTGTTTCTTCTCAAAGTTGTTGTTCACCAGGATCTCAGTCACGATCTTTTTCTGCTGGTAAATCGAGCAGATCTGGATGGGGGAGCGGTAGCCCAGCACATGACCGTGGGTCTTGAAGATCATGAGGCAGGCCGAATGGTAGGTCCTCACCCAGGGAAACTTGGCATAACCGAGGCCCGTCAGCTTGTAGAGGCGGCTCTTCATCTCCTGGGCCGCCTTGTTGGTAAAGGTGATGGCAAGGATTCTCTCGGGCGCAAACCCCTCATTGATCAGGTGCATGATCTTTGCCGTGAGTGTCCGGGTCTTGCCGGATCCTGCCCCGGCAACGACCAGGGCCGGGGAACCGCTGTGGTTGACAGCCATTTGCTGTTGTTCTGATAATTCCATGGATGCTGTTTTTTAAGTCCCTATGATCTTTTTCAAGGCTGTCTCAACAATGGTTCTGATCTCGTTAAGCCTTGCTTCTGTTAATGCTTCAAACCTCAGAACCAGTGCGGGCTGGGTGTTGGAAGCCCTTACAAGTCCCCATCCGTCCCCGAACAGGGCGCGCATGCCGTCGATGTCGATCACCTCATGGGTCTGCTTGAACTGCTCAGTGATGGTCTTTACCACCTCGAACTTCCGTGCGTCGTCACACGCAACCCGGATCTCCGGGGTTGTGTAGGTGACGGGCAGGCCCTCCAAAAGCTGGGACACGGTCTTACCCGTATCTGCCATGATCTCAAGAAGGCGGCAGGTGGCGTAGAGGGCGTCGTCAAACCCGAAATACCTGTCCTTGAAGAACATGTGGCCGCTCATCTCCCCTGCAAGGGCCGCATCCTCCTCCTTCATCTTCTTCTTGATCAGGGAGTGGCCCGTGCGCCACATGATGGCCCGGCCCCCGTGTTTTTCGATATCATCGTACATGGTCATGGAGCACTTCACCTCGGAGATAAAGGTGACCCCGGGTCTTCTTGAAAGAATCTCCCTTGCAAAGATCACCACGAGCTGATCGCCGTATATGATGTTACCCTTCTCATCCACGACACCGATGCGGTCAGCATCGCCGTCATAGCCCACCCCGAGATCCAGATTTTTCTCTTTGACAAGGTCAATGAGCTCCAGCATGTTGGCCTTGACCGTGGGATCGGACTCGTGGTTGGGAAAAGTGCCGTCCATGTCGCAATAAAGGTCGTGAACCTCGCACCCCAGGGCCTTGAGGACCGGAAGTGCCGTGACGCCTCCGGTGCCGTTTCCCGCATCGATGCCGATGCGCATGGGCCGCTTGATGGAGATGTTCTCCTGGAGGTACGCCATATAAGGAGGCAGCACGTCAACGGTCTCAAGGGTTCCCGTACCCGTTGCATAGCCTTCGGTCTCGATGATCTGTCTCACATCCTGGAGCCCCTGGCTGTGGATGCTGTCAAACCCGCTCATCAGCTTGAACCCGTTATACTCCGGCGGATTATGGCTGGCGGTCACCATGGCACCGCCCTGGGTCCCAAGGTGGTGGATGGAAAAATAGAGCACCGGCGTTGGTATGACGCCAAGGTCGATGACGTCACATCCCGTTGCCAGGATGCCCTCGATAAAGCGCCTGGAGTAGAGTTCAGAGGTGAGTCTGCAGTCCCGTCCCACGGTGATCCGCCGGTTGTTGTCCCGTTGCAGCATGGTCCCGTAGGCTCTGCCTATTTTAACGACATCCTCCTCCGTGATCTCCTCACCTGCAATGCCACGAATGTCATACTCCCTGAAAATTCCCGGATTCATATATCCTCCTTTATGATATCACTCCCGATATAATGGCGATTAATCCAGCTGCCCAGCAATAGGGGGCAAAAATATAAATTCTTCCCTGGCTGACGATCTTCAGCAGCACCTTCAGGGCAAAGAACCCCGCAACAAAAGCGGCCAGGGTCCCCCATAGGGTGACCGGATCGATCCCGGCACCTGCTGCAAACGACTCCCTGAGACTCAGGATCTCGGCCCCGATAATGGCGGGCATGGAGAGAAGAAACGAGTAGCGTGCCGCCGTCTCCCGGTCAAGTCCGAAAAACAGCCCAGCCGCTATGGTCGCGCCTGACCTTGAGATGCCCGGCATCACGGCAAGCCCCTGGCAAAAACCGATGAACAGAGCCGTACCGAATCCAACCTCCCTGACCCCCCGGCCCTGACCCGTCATCTTTTTAGTGAGCCATAGAAAAGTGCCGGTAACCATGAGCATCGTCCCGACGATCAAAAGGGACGAAAACAGGGTATGGGCATAATCCTTTAAGATGAGCCCAATAATGGCCGTGGGCACCGAGCCCACGAGAATGAGGGCGCCAAGCCTGACATCGCGATCTTCTTTGAGAAGCGTTTTTACCCGGCCTGTTGACCCCCCTGCCCGGGTCAGCCGGACAAGCGCCATCAGCATCCCCTTGATATCGCCAAAAAAAACAACCACCACGGCAAAAAGGGTCCCAAGGTGAAGGCTGATATCAAACGAGAGCGCAGGCTCAGTGATACCGAAAAAATTTTGGCCGAGCACAAGGTGCCCCGAGCTGCTCACCGGAAGAAACTCAGTAAGCCCCTGCAGGATGCCAAGCACTACCCCCTGATATAGTTCCATACCCCATCCAATCTGTTCTGAATTAATTAATTATTATCACACTACACTGTTTGTAAAAACCTTCAACTAATATAGTTTATGGGAAAAAAAATCAAGAAGAACCACGGGGTATGCGCCATGGAGTGGGTCACGATTTTTGCTTCACCTACGTTAAATGTACGTTTCTGAAAGACCCGAAAAGTTTATCCGGGGGACTCCGGAAGAATCAATTTTCACCCTTGCCCTGACCTTGTAGACACGCTCTATGAGCTTTGAAGTCAACACCTCTTCCGGCGGCCCTTGAACAAACGCCTCTCCTACGGACAGCACCACGACCTGATCGGAATATCTGGCAGCAAGGTTGAGATCATGCATGACAATGATCGAGGCGATCCCCATCTCCCTGGTTATCCTTCGAATGATCTCAAGCACCTCAAACTGATATCTCAGGTCAAGATTGCTGGTCGGCTCATCCAGAAAAAGCCGTTTGGGCCCCCTGACAAGGGCCTGGGCAATGAAAACCCGCTGCCGTTCTCCACCGCTTATAGTGCCGGTCAAATGACAGGATACCGCCCTTACCATTATTAGTAAGTAGAGGTATCAATTGGCCTGACCTAAGCAATAGGTCTCCAAGGTTTCGGTGGGCCAGCCCCATGATGCCCAGATCGCCCATGATCCTGTCCATGGCTGCATGACCCGGTTCGATTTTGACGGAGCAAAAGAGATCATGGAACAGATTGCTCAAAAGCTGGACATTCCCCTGGAAGAATAGTCGTCCATCCGTCCAGATCAGGCTGGTCTGGGACTCCCTGAATTATTATTTTTTACTAATAATTCATTTTTCTTGACCCACATCAAGGAAAGATGGGCTAATCTGCACTATCTTATAGCCAGGTTTTAAATAAAACAATTTTCCACAACCAAAAGGGAGAAGGCGACCATGTTCTGTTTTCAATGCCAGGAGACCGCAAAGGGTAAAGGATGCACCATCGCCGGCGTGTGCGGCAAAAAAGAGGAGACCGCAAATTTCCAGGATCTTCTGATCTTCAACCTCAAGGGGATAGCGGTTCTTGCGGCCAAAGCAAAAGAGGCGGGAATGGACGTGACCACCGAAGCCGGACGATTTGCCGCAAAGGCGTTGTTCACCACCATCACCAATGCCAATTTTGACGATACAAGCCTGGTTGACTGGGTCCGTCAGGCCCTGGCCGTAAAGAAAGGGCTTGTTGAAAAGCTTGAAGGTAAACTTGGCAAGGATCTTGACGGATCGGCCCTCTGGTTTTCCGACAACGAGGAGGAGTTCCAGGCAAAGGCAAAGACCGTGGGTGTGCTTGCCACAGAGAACGAGGATGTCCGCTCCCTAAGGGAACTGCTGATCATCGGCCTCAAGGGCATTGCAGCCTATGCAGACCATGCGGCCGTGCTCGGCAGGGAAAAAACCGACATCTACGACTTCATCCTCAAGGCCCTGGCCTCCACCACCGAAGACCTCAGCGTGGATGAGATGGTCGCCCTGGTACTTAAAGCGGGAGAGGTGGCAGTCACCACCATGGCCACACTTGACGAAGCCAACACCTCGGCCTACGGCAATCCCGAAATCAGCGAAGTGAACATCGGTGTGGGTAACAACCCCGGCATTCTCATCTCAGGCCATGACCTGAAAGACATGGAAGAGCTTCTGAAACAGACCGAAAATACAGGGGTGGATGTCTATACCCACGGCGAGATGCTTCCGGCAAACTACTACCCTGCGTTCAAGCGCTACGAACACCTTAAGGGGAACTACGGAAGCTCCTGGTGGCACCAGAACAAGGAGTTTGAGAGCTTTAACGGCCCCATTCTCATGACCACCAACTGCATCATCCCCATAAAGAAGGAGAACAGCTACGCCGACAGAATCTTTACAACAGGGGTGGTGGGCTATCCCGGCGTCAAGCATCTTCCTGAAAGAAGCGAAGGCGGAGCCAAGGATTTTTCCGGGATCATCGCCCTTGCAAAGGGCTGTGCCCCCCCCACCGAGATAGAGACAGGCACCATCGTGGGCGGATTTGCCCACAACCAGGTACTTGCCCTTGCCGACAAGGTGGTAGACGCGGTCAAGTCCGGAGCCATAAAACGATTCATCGTAATGGCCGGCTGCGACGGCAGGCAAAAGGGAAGGGGATACTTTACCGAGGTGGCAGAGCAACTTCCGAAAGACACCGTCATCCTCACTGCCGGATGTGCAAAATACCGCTACAACAAGCTGAACCTGGGCGACATCAACGGCATTCCCAGGGTTCTGGATGCGGGTCAGTGCAACGACTCCTACTCCCTGGCCGTGATCGCCCTCAAGCTCAAGGAGGTGTTTGGCCTGGATGACATCAACGAGCTTCCCATAAGCTTTGACATCGGATGGTACGAGCAGAAGGCCGTTGCCGTACTCCTGGCCCTGCTTCACCTGGGGGTCAAGGGAATCAGGCTCGGGCCCTCCCTGCCGGCCTTTATCTCACCCGCTGTCCTCAATGTGCTGGTGGAGAACTTTGATATAAAACCCATTGGTGACGTGGAAAGCGATATCCAAGCCATGATGCAGGGCAACTGATAGTTCCCGGGATCTCCAGGAAAAACGCCTGGAGATCCTGAGACAACGGAAGCGACCAAAGCAACGAAAGCAAAAAACCGAAACCCATAAGGAGGCCCCCATGAAATGCCCGGGTCAGGACACACAATACTGGAACAAGGAAGCCATCTTTGAGACACCGTGCCCGGAATGCGGGGCCACCATCGAATTTTTCAAGGATGACACGGCAAGGCGGTGCAAAGGCTGCGGAAAAAAGATGGTCAACCCCAACATGGATTTCGGGTGCGCCGCTTACTGCCAGCATGCAGAACAGTGCCTTGGCACCCTGCCTGAAGAGTTCCTCCAGAACAGGGACGATCTTCTCAAGGACAGGGTGGCCGTGGAGATGAAGCGCTATTTCCATACCGATTTCAAGCGGATCGGCCATGCCTCAAGGGTGGCAAGATTTGCGGAAGCCATTGGCAAAAAAGAGCAGGGCAACCTGGCCGTCATCCTCTGTGCCGCCTATCTCCACGATATCGGCATCAAAGAGGCTGAACGCAAACACAACTCCAGCGCCCCAAAATTCCAGGAGCTGGAAGGGCCTCCCATTGCCCGCACCCTTCTTGAGAAACTCAATGCCAAGGAGGACCTGATCCGGGAGGTGTGCGATATTGTGGGACACCACCATCATCCAAGAGAAGTTGAGACCACCAATTTTAAGGTGCTTTATGATGCTGACCTCATCACCAATCTCCAGGAGGAGAACAAGGAAGGCACCATAAATAAAGAACGGCTTGAAAGGATCATCGCCAAATCCTTTCTCACAGACCATGGGAAGGAAAAGGCAGCAGCGGTTCTGCTGAACCAGGGAGAGTAGACAATGAAAATTATACGAAAAATAATAGAGATAGATGAAGAACTCTGCGACGGCTGCGGAAACTGCGTTCCCTCCTGTGCCGAAGGTGCCATACAGATCATCGACGGAAAGGCAAAGGTGGTCAAGGATCAATATTGCGACGGCCTTGGCGCCTG
>JAQYWC010000030.1 GCA_030145245.1 Desulfobacterium sp. | reverse complement strand
ATATCCGGGGCAGTGTGCTTGCCCATGCCATCAATACCGCAGAGCCAAAGGCGCTTATCATCGGCCACGAGTTTATCGATGCCTATCTTGACATTGCAGACGGCATTTCGCTTCAGGGGAGCGGTTCTGTTTATGTTGAAAAAGAGGGCAGGGATATAAAAACACCGGCCGGAGCACAGGACCTGGGCCCCCTCCTTGAAAACCAGCCGACGGGCAATCCCCTGGTGGAAGTCCCCATCACAACCAAAGATATTCTCGAATATATATACACTTCAGGCACCACCGGTATGCCCAAAGCAACACAGCTCACCCATCATAAATGGATCCAGATTGGAACAGGAACAGGCTTCATGTGTTTTCGCATGCTGCCCGGAGAGGTTCAATACTGCTGCCTGCCCCTTTACCACAACAGCGGCATCAATCTGGCCTGGTCAAGTACGCTTATGGCTGGCGCAACCTTTGCCTTGCGTCGGAAATTTTCAGCCACCCATTTCTGGGATGATGTCAAAAGATACAATGCAAGGTATTTTGTCTACATCGGTGAACTCTGCCGTTATCTCAACAACCAGCCCCCAAAACCCGATGACGGTGATAATCCCCTGGAGAGAATTATGGGCAACGGCATGCGGGGCGATTACTGGTTGGGGTTTCAAAACCGCTTTAAGATAAAACGCATCATCGAGGTGTACGGTTCCACCGAGGGGGTGGGCGCACTTATCAACATGAAAGGCGTTCCCGGCATGATCGGGAAACTCACAACCGCCGGGGTCAGGATGGGGGAAGTTGCCCGGTATGATGTGGAGAATGAAACATTTATCCGAAACCAAAAGGGGTTTGTGGAGAAAAGTAAGGTCGGAGAAAAAGGGATGTTCCTGCCCAGGATCAGTTCCATGAGTCCATTTTCCGGTTATAAGAGCAATAAAAAAGCAACCAGCGAAAAGATCCTGAAAAACGTATTTAAAAAAGGTGACTGCTATTTTATCAGCGGCGACCTTGTTCAGCTTCATAAAGGAAACTACGTCTCCTTTGTTGACCGCCTTGGTGATACTTTCAAGTGGAAGGGAGAAGTCGTTGCAACCAATGAGGTGGCCGATGTGCTTAACAGATTGGGTCATATTGAAGACTGCAACATCTATGGCGTAGAGGTCAATGGGACAGAAGGGCGATGCGGTATGGCTGCTTTGACCATGCTCCAGGGGAGCAAACTTGATCTGGACAAATTTGCCGCCCATATCGTTGAAAATCTACCGGTCTATGCCTGGCCCTATTTCCTGCGTCTTCGTGATACCGCAGACACAACATCCAGTTTTAAACAGATCAAGACAAACCTTCAGAAGCAGGGCTTTGATCCCGGGACAATCCATGACCCGCTCTATTTCCTGCACCCGAAAAACAAAACCTTTTTAAAATTGACCCAAAAAATATTTGATGACATTCAAGGGGCAAAGATCCGGTTTTGAGGGCCCATGGCCCTGGACGGGGTAATGGGTGATGCAAAGTACGCCATGACGTTGATTCCAACCAGATAAGGAGATTCACAATGGACCAACCTGTATTGTATACCAGAGAAAATCACATAGCCATCCTGACGCTCAACAGACCGGAGAGAAGAAACGCCATCAATCAGGAGCTTCTTACCCATCTCTACAATGCCATGGATTCAGCCTCAAAGGATGATGAAATCAGCACCGTAATCATAACCGGCAATGGCAAATCATTCTGTTCGGGTATTGATCTGGCTGTCCTTTCCACCGACGACCTTTTTGATCCAAGGGGAGACGGCCGGGACATGGTAGACGTCTTCAGGGACTGCCAGAAACCCATCATCGGTGCTGTCAACGGCCATGCCATTACCGGCGGGTTTGAGCTTGCCCTCAATTGTGACTTTCTGATCGCCTCTGAAAATGCATCCTTTGCAGATACCCATGCCAGGGTGGGCATTCATCCGGGGTGGGGCATGACCCAGTTGCTTCAGCAAGCCGTCGGTCAAAGAATGGCAAAACAGCTTTCCCTTACCTGTGAGTTTATAAATGCGGACAAAGCACTTGAAATCGGCCTTGTCAATGAGATCGTTCCTGAAGAAAGGTTACTTGACCGGGCCAAAGAGACTGCACAATCAATTGCATCCGCCAACCGGCAGATGATGATGACGGTAAAGAACCTGATTGAACACAGGAACTCCACATCCTTTGAAGAAGCAGTTAAAGAGGAGAGAAGAGGCTTCCGGGCATTTGTGGATATGCATCTCAAACCAAAATGATTCTAAATCGGCATCTGTCCCAATCATGATAATGGTTATCTTCTATCAGCTTAGTAATGAGAATAAAATAAATTGACCGTAATTATGCTTTTCCCGGTATCGCTCTATAATTCCACTCTCCCAGATAATCATCAAAAACTATTCTCATTGTTTCTTTAAAATTATCAGCATATTTTCGCCCAGTTTTATATACTTTTTTTATAATGTTGGCATTAACTTTTAAGCCCGTTAGTGTAGTCGTATTTTCAATCAGTTCTTTAACATAATCATGACTTTTTAGAATGACACCCTTTAAAGACCTTGTAATATGGGGGAAGAGTCGATGTTCTACAGGATTCCATTTCGAGGTATAGGGTGGGAAATGTGTCATTCGTATTTCCACTCCGATTTCATCTACAAGCTTCTGCAAGTCTTCTTTGAAGATATAATGACGGCTTGAATTGCTACCACCACCATCCGCAAGTATGAGGATGGAAGTACAATTCAAATATTGATGTTTGCCATGATTTTCCCACCAGATCCTTATTGAGTCACAGGCAAACTCACTGGTATCTTTGCTAACCCCAATATTTACATGGGCTTTGTTACTTTTTAAATCATAAATGGCGTGAGGAATCACTATTCCATCTGCAAGATATGGAAAGTCATGATCATAAACTTCAATAACACCTGTCGTATATACACGACCGTCCCTGTATAGATTGCCTAAAAACTCTTTTTTTTTGTGTCCATACTGACAACCGGATTGTCGTCTTTAAAATATTGTTCTTTTAATTGGTTAATCTTTTCAAATTGTTCATTGCGATTTTTAGAAGCCCCTATAGCCTTGCTCTTAAGGGCTTTACGTTTTGTGAATCCGTGTTTTTTCAACAGTTTTTTAACCACTGTTACGCTGATAGTAATTCCGGCTTCTTTAATCTTTGCTGCAATCTTTTTGTGACTTAAATTGGTCCAACGAATCCTTTCATCCATAGGATCCCCTGCGATATGGTCATCAATAACTTTAAGGAAGACTTCGTCTATATTTTCAATTGTTTCTATAGCAGGTTTTCGTCCAGCACCCTTCTTTCGGATTCTGTCTTTTACAACCAAATCCGGTTTTTTTATTTCGGAGATACCTCGAAGGATAGTATTTTTACTGCAACCAAGAAGTCCAACGATATAGGCTTTTCCACTTCTCGGTAATTTTAACGCTTCTATTGCAGCATATGCTCTCCTGTCTTTTTCTGACAGTTTCAAATAAGTCTCTTTGATAAATTTTTCAATTTCAGCAGAATAGGGTGACAATGGTTTTGGACCAGGTGTTATATTTTTTTCCATTATTAACGGTGCCTTCTAAAGTCTTGGTTGAGATTGCACCGTAACTATCTCATATTATAACAATAATGTCTGGTTTTTTTGTAAGTTCTTGATATTTTAGACTATTTCGTTCGGGTAATTAAATTTTCATTGCTAACCTGTCCCCATCCATCTCCAGGGGCAACAGCAGGTGCTTCATGGCAAAGGATCGCGGTATGGTCTTTGTGACAAGGTTCAGCTCAAGCTTTAGCGGATCAATTTTCTTGTAGACCATGCCAAACCCCTCGGCCATGGCCTCATAAATGGAGTCCTCGTCCAGGATCTTGGATGGGTCGGCAATACGTTTTATCTTGAGGGCAACCAGCACATCCGCAAATGTGACCGGCGTCTCGATCACGGTCCCCGAGGAGTCTCTCCGCTTCTTTTCCGCGTTTTTCGCTTCCAGGGCCTTTATTGCCGACGCATCCCGCTTGAGAACGTCCATGGCCTGTTCCTTTGACAGCAGGCCACGGGCCACAAGAATCTTACAGATATTTTTGGATGAAAATCGATATTCCTGGTCTAACATATTTTTCAAGCCCCCCAGTTATGGATGATGGGCCAGACTTGTTATTCGGGAATACACCATTTTACTGTTTCCCGGTTGTTTGTCAAACCCTTTGCCCCATACCAACGAAACCAGCCCCTTAAGATTTCATATCCATCTGGAAAAGCGGAAAAACCACCAAATTAAACAGGCTCTGCCAGGATAAAAAAAAACCACAAAATGTTCACCCATCTTCTTAACTGCCCAGGAGTTTGGAATCGCCTGACAATCTGTTTTTAGGTAAAGAGCACCCAGAAGACCCAATTCCCTTTGGATTGGATATGCGCCCCTCCTTGACTTTCTACCGATTCCCATCCTAAACTCAAAAAAATGGTTCGGCTGTCCGACAGGGTCTTGTCCCGTGAATGCAGCGGCCTGAAAAGGAAAATATATGAAACATTTTCAACGAATCGTTGAAACCTTGAAACTGGACGTCAATTTGAACCGATCGACCGGGGAAGCGCTTGCGGAACTGGCTCAAAGTGCGCACCTGCTTGAGTTTGGCAAGGGCGAGTATATCTTTACCGTCGGAGATGCATCAGACTATGTCCACCTGATGGAAAGTGGTAGAGTTATACTGTCAAGGCAGACCCATTCAGGAAAAGCATTTACATTTCTTATCGCCGTCCGGGGAATGTCCCTGAATGCCGTCACCTGCTTTATGGCAAAGCCCAAAGTTTTTTCCGCCCGTGTGGCGGAACGGGCCACCGTGGTTGCCATTCCATCTTCCGTGTTCCGGCAGTGGGTCCTTGATCATCCCAAGGTTACCGCAGGGATTTTAGGAACCATGGCTGACCTGCTGGAGGGTTCCTATACCCGCATCCTGGATCTCATTGATCAAAGCGCTGAGAACCGCATTTTAAACGCCTTGAACATGCTCTCCGGCAAAATCGGCCCCACCCTTCCCCTGACCAACAGGGATGTGGCCGAAATGACAGGGGTGTCTCGGGAAACCGCCGCCCGTGTTATCTCACACCTTCACAAGGTTAACCTGATTTCCAAATCACGGGGAACCATAAAGATTTTGGACGAAGCACAGCTTCAGGACCTGTCCACTAGCCCTTTTTTCATGCTTTAGCCACACACACAATTTTTTAAGTGATCCAGGTCATTGTTCTTTCCCTGGTTTCGGTTTATTTTTTGCCTTTATAACTTGTGACACGAAGAATAAGGAAAAAGACATGGAAGGATATCTTGTAACGTTTTTCACCCAGCAGAACCGCCAATATCAGGGGATTTCCCTGGCAAAATGGATTGTAGAAGAGGCAAGGAAGTTTGGGGTTTGCGGGGCCACCATCCTTTCCGGGACGGAAGGCTTCGGCCATGACGGACGCTTCCATTCTGATAATTATTTTGACGATGCGAACTCGCCCCTGAAGGTAAACATCGCCTTGACATACGATGAGTGCGACAGGCTGATGGCCTGCCTCAAAGAAAATAAAGTGCGCGTTTTTTACACCAAATCCAAGGTGGCCTTCGGCTTTACCTTTGAAAGCTGATAAAATCCCCCGTTCAACATCAATTTCTTATGCGTCCCAGCACGACAAACAGGCCGCCAAAGGCGGCCTGTTTGCCGATGTTTCGTGATTTTTTATTTTTACATTAAAGAAAACTCTTTTACATTGAAGGAAACTCTATGATTGGTCCATACGTCAACGGAGTGGCCCTGTTCGCCGGAAGTGCGGCAGGTGCCCTAATAGGCCCAAAGCTTAATCCAAATCTGCGTGAGAGGATGCCCTTGGTTTTCGGATGCGCATCCATGGGCCTTGGAATCACCATGATTGTCAAGGTCAAATTCCTGGCGCCGGTGGTCCTGGCCCTCGTTGTCGGCAGTCTTATCGGAGAATTGATTCAGCTGGAATCCAGAATCCAGAAGACTGCCCAATTTACCCGGAGCTGGATCGATAAATTTACACGTCCCTCCGGCAACCTGAGCCAGGAGGAATTCCAGGAGAAGTTCGTTGCCCTTCTGGTTCTCTTCTGCATGAGCGGAACGGGGATTTACGGCTCCATGAGTGAAGGCATGACCGGGGATCCCACCCTGCTCATCGTTAAGGCCATCCTCGACTTGTTTACAGCCCCCATTTTTGCAGCCACCATGGGCTTCTCGGTGGGCTTACTTGTCATCCCCCAATTTGCAATCCAGGGGACACTGTACTTTGCAGCCTCCCTGATTCTGCCCCTGCTCACGCCGGATATGCTTTCGGACTTCTCTTCCTGCGGAGGAATGATCATGCTGGCCACGGGCTTTCGCATCTGCGGTATCAAACAGTTTCCCGTTGCCGGTATGATTCCGTCCCTCGTTATTGTCATGCCCCTCTCCTGGCTCTGGTCCATCTGCATCGGCTAATGCCTTTGCCACGACAGCGGGATAATTTGCAATTGATGACTGCGGTATAAAATGGAAGACACTGGGATCACACGATTCCGGCATACGGCATAATGTGCTCATCGCATATGAATTAAGGACCGCTGATGAAATAAGGTGAACAGAAATAGCACCGCAGTTTGGTTCAGCTTATTTCATCAGCGGTCCTTAACCATATGTACTCTTTTTAAATAACGTCCACCATTACAGGATACAGAATCAGAGCGAAACAGCTCTTTTGATTTTGTATCCTGTGTATGGCTTTTTTAGCCGTCGATTTTTTCCTAAATGCACTAGGTAAAAAAACTCTCCTTCAAATTCTACTTTTTCGTATGATTTGCCCATGGGTGTCCAGGACAGTGGTATCGTCACTGTGAATAGAGATGCCTGCCAGACCAATGACTCGATACATAGCGGTTGACAAAAGACAGCTTTTATCCGACTATGCGGATGTCGATGTGAGATCAGCAGTATTTTCAGACACCTCTTTCTCTCGTATTTTCAATGGGTTGCAGAAGGCTCGTTTATTTAATTTCAGTATCGAAATTTGCAATAACCCCATTTTTTCCCGGGGACCCGGTAAAAAGCAGATAGCCATGATTTGATTCCCTTTGCTGAGCTGAGGCGTGTGCCTACACCGATCGAGGAAACGAAATCGTTCATCCCGCTGTTTAACCGGCGGGTCTGTTTTGTTCCGGGCCCCTTAACCAAAGGAGACAAACGATGACAAAAGCGAAAAAGAAACACACGGGTTTGGTATTGCAGGGCGGCGGCGCGCTGGGCGCATTTGAATACGGAGCCCTGACGAGACTCTATGAAGAGAAGAATTTTTCTCCCAGCGCGATATCCGGCGTCTCCATCGGAGCAATAACCACCGCAGTTATAACCGGTACCAGGAATCCCCGGGAAAACCTGGACAAGCTGTGGGAAAGACTCACCGTACCGGGAGCGCCGTTCATGTCCTCATTCGGCAATCCCGGGATGTACAGCATCAATCCAAGTCTTTTTCTCTTTCCCTTTGCAATGACGAGTTACTATGATACCCAGCTCCTGTACAAAACCCTTGGCGACCTGGTGGATCTGGATATCATCAACAACAGCGACACCCAGGTTATATTAACATCCTCCAACATTCGGGAGGGAACCCTGGACTGGTTCTCGAACAAACCGGACCCGGATGACGACCGGTACAAAAACAAGGACGGCAAAATTAAATACGAGCATGTGGTTGCCAGCGGCAGTCTTCCGCCGGGATTCCCCATAACCCACGTCAATAATACGCCTTACTGGGATGGGGGCCTGCTTTCCAACACACCGTTTCAACCCACAATCAAGGCCCTTGAAAGCCTGCACAACGAAGGTGTTGATCTTGAGATGATCATATTCGACCTGTTTCCCAAAAAAATGGAGGAGGAAGTGTCGAACATGCAGATGGTCAACAACAGGATGCTTGAACTTATCTTTTCAAACCACTTCAGCCAGGACGCAAAGCTGTTTGATAAAATTCGTTCCGTACAGAATCTTGTGGTGTTCATGAACGAACAACTGCAAAAACTGCCGGCCGCTGAAAAGAAAAAAGTCGATAAAATCATCAGGGAAGAACACGGAGAGACCTTGGATAAGGTGTTGAACTACAAAACCATCAGAAAGGTATGTGTAAATTATGAGTCCCATGAGAGTTCTTCAGGGGGAAGCAATTTCTCCACCGGGGCCCTGAACCACAGGAAGGAAACAGGTTACAATATTGTAGACGAGATGCTCAGGAACGGAACCCTGGCATTCTGAATTTTCCGGACAACTGAACAGGAGGCCCAAGCCCCCCATGGGCTCGGGTTGCTTACTTAATGGTCCTTTTCCCATTCTTGTTAATGACAATAAGTCCTGTTGTCACAAGGATGATAGCGAGAATAAGATTTGGCGTAAGGGGCTCTTTGAGCAGCATAACACCAAAAAAAACGCCGGAAACCGGCATGATGAATATAAAGGAGTGAAGTACTGTCGCTCCGTATCTCCTGATCATTGTATTCCAGGTAACAAAGCCGAATGAGGCCGTAACAAATGTCTGATAGAACATTGCACCCAGAACACTCGTGTTGACAAACTTCACCATCTCGCTGTCAAGGAACAGGGCACAAATGAATAGTACAGGGCTTGCCATTATCATGGGATAAATGGTGATCTGAACCGGATGAAAATCATGGATGATTTTTTTAATATATACGGCGTTGCATCCCCAGAACATTACAGCCATGAGGATAATGAGGTCACCATGGAGGGCATCGTTATCCAGGGAAACCTGATCTGAAAACAGGAGTAATACCCCTGAAAAGCCAAGGATCATGCCGGTTATTTTTTTCCAGGTGATGGTTTCGTCCGGAATAAAGAAATGGGCAAGAACCATTATCACAAAGGGGAGGGCATTGGTTATCAGGGTGCCATGGGATGCTGTTGTCTTGCTCTGTCCCAAATAGAAAAAGGTGAGTTGGAAAAAAAAGAGAACGCCAACCGGAATGAGCTTCACCAACTGGCCTGATCCCAGGGCCAGGGGTTTTCCTGTGGCGCGGGCCCAACAACAGATGGCCACCGAGGCGATTGCGAATCTCAGGGAGGCGGTTGTAAAAATCCCAAGGCCCAGGAGACTGATTTTAATCGCCACGGTATTGGCACCAAACAGCATGCAGATGAAAGCGGTGTAAATCGCTGCACCTGGCGGCAGTCCGGTCTCTTGTCCGGTATTGGCGTTGTTGCTTCTGTTCTTAAATGACAATCTTCCCTCCATACTTCCTGGCACCACATTTCCTGCCGGTTCTCCGGCATACAATAGTTCAGTTTCATAATTCCCACCTGGGTGTAACCTGTAATTATTCAATGGGTTTCATCAGCACCATCGATCAATATCACACCTTAATATCAATTACAATTTGCCGGGACCATATGGTCGTACCCACAAAGACCGTGTTTTCAATTGTTTTGTTCCACTCTTTTTCATTTTGGAAAAAAAGCTGACACTATTTGTTTTCAGCAAGGGATGTCAGTCAAGCCTAAAACCCTTGTTTTTCGCGAATACTTTTGTTTTTACTGAATTGGCACTGTTTATGCTACTAAAATAGACAATTAGAAAAGAGACTCCTTAAGGGAGATATGCCCATGTCAGCTGTAATCATAAACAAAAACAAGGAGGAATCATGCCAGAAACAAAAGATACGGGACTTAACAGGGTCATGGAGATGTGGATGGAAATCCCCTTTGAAATGTACAAGACCGGTCAGCAAACAGCAAAGGCGTATCAGAGTAAAACCAGCCAGCCTGGGGACTCTGCTGAACCCGGTCTTGGATTTGACGATGTGGCGAACCAGGCAAGACAGTTGTGGCTCAACACCATGGGTGAAGGCATGAAATGGTTTGAAAAGCACAAGGACAACGCAAAGGAAAGTGTTTCCTCTCCAGGCGCTTATGCCCGGGATATGGGTGTGTTTTCCATGGAAGCATTTAATGAACTGTTTGAGAAGGCATTAAAAAACACAATGTTCAAGCGGGTGGGTCCCGCCCGGAATTTCCAGGGGAAAATAGACCAGGCCATGGAGAAAACGGGTGAGTTTAATATCGCGGCCATGGAATTTTTTCGCTACCTGAGCCTTCCCATGGAATCGGCCACACGGAATATGCTCCATGAGATTTCAAAACAGGGAAATGGGGCGCTGACGCCGGACGCCATGAAGCAGATCTATACCCGGTGGCTTTCCCACATGGAGGAGCAGTACGGCAAGCTGTACAAGACGCCATCCTATCTGAACTCCCTGGACTTCTTTGTCCGGGCTGCCGGGGAGTCCCGGGCTGCCATGCTTTCCATCAACAATGACCTGTACAAACAGATGGGCATCGCCTCCCTGGAAGAGATGGATGATATCAGTTTTGAAATCTACCAGCTCAAAAAAAAGGTATCCCAGCTTGAAAAGATGAAAAGCGACATCCCTGTCAAGGAATAGGCCATCCTGGATTTCTGTCATTTTCCGGGCAGTTTAGACTTGTTTACTAACTATTAAGGAAAAAACGATGAATATTTTCGACAACAGTATTGGTCAGGCAGTCATGGATGGTACCTATAAAGGCATGGTCAACGGGATGAATTACTTTGAAGAAGCGATGAACACCATATCAAGCGATATCAATATTGAGATCGCCACCACCCCCTTTGAAACGGTCTACACCGAGGACAGGATCCGGCTGAATTACTACAAGCCGCCGGCGGCCAAAAAAAAGGGGGCTGTGAAAACACCCGTGTTGATCGTCTATGCCCTTATCAACCGGGAAACCATGCTTGACATCCAGCCGGACAAGAGCGTCATACGCAATTTTATGGACCAGGGCATTGATCTCTATGTGCTTGAATGGGGGTATCCCTCACGGAAAGACCGCTTTCTTACCCTGGATGATCATATAAACGGTTATATCAACAATGTGGTTGATTTCATCCTCAGCTCCAATAAGATCACCACCCTGAATCTCATGGGCATCTGCATGGGCGGCACCATGTGTGCGATCTATTCGTCGTTCTATCCTGAAAAGGTGAAAAACCTGATCACAACGGTGACCCCCACAAGCTTTGACCACGACCAGGGACTTCTCCATCTGTGGATGAAAAACACCGATGTGGACATGCTTGTGGACACCTGGGGCAATATGCCCGGTGACATGATGAACATGGGGTTTCTCATGCTGAACCCGGCAAAACTGATGATAGGAAAATATAACGATTTTCTTGGTCACCTGGATGACCGGACCTTTGTGGAAAACTTCATTCGCATGGAAAAATGGATCTTTGACAGTCCCGATGTTCCCGGTGAGACCTTTCGCCAGTTTGTGAACGACTGCTATCGTAACGATCTGTTTATCAAGGGCGAGATGGCGGTGGGGGGGAAGCGGGTGGATTTGCAAAAGATCGCCATGCCCCTGTTGAATATCTATGCACGATACGACCACCTTGTTCCTCCGGCTTCCTGCGATAAGTTCACCAAGGCCTGCGGCAGCTCGGACGTACAGGATGTGTGTCTGGATACCGGGCATATCGGTATCTATGTCAGTTCAAAATGCCAGCAGCAGTTTGTGCCGCAAATAAGCGACTGGCTGAAACAGCGGGACGATGTCAAGGCGAAACCTGCTGCGCCAGGCAAAAAAACAACCGGTAAAAGCCAGGTCCGGGAAGCGGTTTCGTGTTAACATCCATTGCGGAGAAAGAGATGCAGGACAAAGAGACATCGCCGTTCAATGCCTTTGATGTATATTTCCATGCCTTGCAGGGCAGGGGCACCTTGAATATATCACCCCCTGCCGTGGGGCTTGCCTGTTGCGACTGGGCGCTTCACCTTTTGAACGCTCCGGGTAAACAGGCCGGAATCCTGGAGGATTTCCAGCACCTGGTGATGGAAAGTCTTCTGGCCCCCTTGGACAAAGGGCAGGGCGGGGAGTCCCGGGATGGGGAGAAACAAAGCGTGGACCGCAGGTTTGAAGATCCCGCCTGGCAAGAGGATCCCTTCAGGACCTTTTACCGTTTTTTCCTCTCCCTTGACCGTTGGTGGCAAAACAGTGCGGCCGAGGTCCAGGGGGTTACCCCCCACCACACCGATGTTGTTAAATTCATCGGTAAACAGATGCTTGATCTCGTCTGTCCGTACAATTATGTGGGCACCAACCCTGAGATCCTGAAACTGACCCTTGAATCGGGCGGTCTGAACCTTGTCAAGGGAATGATCAACTACCTTGACGACCTGAACCGGAATTGTCTGGGCATGGGCCCCAATGGCGCTGAAAATTTCATCCCCGGCAAGGGCGTTGCCAGGACACCGGGCAGGGTGGTTTATGCCAACCGGCTGATGGAGCTTATCCTTTATTCTCCCACCACAGACAAGGTCCATGGGACTCCGGTTCTCATCGTGCCGGCCTGGATCATGAAATACTATATCCTGGATCTTTCTCCGGAAAATTCCCTGGTGCGCTATCTGGTGGACAAGGGGCATACGGTCTTCATGATCTCCTGGAAAAACCCGGGCCATGAAGACAGGGAGACCTCCATGGACGATTATCTCAACCTTGGAATCATGGCGGCCATGGATGCCATCACCAAACGATTGAACGGCCGGAAGATCCATACGGTGGGATATTGCCTTGGTGGCACCCTGCTCGCCATTGCCGGGGCTTCCATGTCAAGGGATGGGGATGACCGGATGAAAACCATGACCCTGCTTGCCGCCCAGACCGACTTTACGGACGCAGGCGAGTTGATGCTGTTTGTGGATCATGCCCAGGTTACCTATCTTGAGCACATCATGGAGTGCCAGGATTACCTGGATACCAGCCAGATGGCCGGAGCGTTTCAGCTGCTTCGCTCCAACGACCTGATCTGGTCGCGAATCGTTTCAAACTACCTGAGGGGCGAACCACGGCCCATGAACGATCTCATGGCCTGGAACGCCGATGCCACGCGAATGCCCTACAGGATGCACAGCCGGTACCTGAGGGAGCTGTTCCTGAACAACGGTTTCTCTGACGGGAAATTCAAGGTAAAGGGGCATTCTGTTGCCGTTAGCGATATACATGTTCCGGTGTTTATGGTGGCAACGGAGAAAGACCATGTGGCACCCTGGTTCTCGGTTTACAAGTTCCTTCTCTCATCGGATGCACCGTCGGTCACCTTTCTCCTCACAAGCGGCGGTCACAACGCCGGTATTATCAGCGAACCCAATCATCCCCGAAGGCATTATCGCGTTTCAACCATGACCGAGGGGGATAAATATGTGCCACCGGAACGGTGGTTAAACGAGACGCCTGTAAAAAAGGGGTCCTGGTGGATTCCCTGGCAACGCTGGCTGGCCAGGAACTCAGGCTCTAAGGTCGCGCCACCCGGTGTTGAAAAATATTCCGGCAACACACCGGGGTATCCGGCCCCTGGCAACTATGTGTTTGGAAAATAAGTTCAGGGCCCGTTATCTGAACGTGCGGGCCCATAACCCCAATGACTTCAGGAGGAAAATCAAGATGAACGATCCGCAACCAAAGGCGTTTTTACCCGGACAATTTGCAGAATTCTCAAAGACTGTCTCTGAAGCAGATGTCTATGCCTATGCCGGGATAACCGGTGATTTTAATCCAATGCACATCAACCGGGAGTATGCAGAACAAAGCCGGTTTAAAACCCGCATTGCCCACGGCATGCTTACGGCGGGACTGGTCTCGGCCATCATCGGAACAAAGCTTCCCGGTCCCGGCACCATCTACCTGAAACAGGATCTGACATTTAAAGCGCCGGTCAGGTACAATGATACCATCACCGCCCGGGTTGAAATTGAAAAACAGATCGTCGAAAAAAACCGGCTGGTTCTCAAAACCACCTGCACCAACCAGGATGGCGTCCTGGTTCTTGACGGCTCGGCCCTTGTGATCGCTCCCTGAAAGGAACTTTTAACGGATTTTTTTACCAGGGGGGTGGGAAGCTTTGATTGCCCTGAACTGCAAAGGTGTACCTTGACATTTACGGCGAATTTGAATACGAATTAGAAAAAAAAGATATAAAGGGGGGGTGGTTATAAAGTCTATTCCGTTAATTGCTTCAGATATCAACCGGTATTATATCTTTTATAAACAGGCCGGCCGATTTATAAAGGTCGCCATCCTGCTTCACCTGACATCACTTATGGGGCTGGTTCTGTTTTTGGGATTTGGCAGGCTTGCCCAGGATGCCCTGGAACAAAATCGCGCATTTTTGTTTTTTATGTATGAGTATATCTCCATTTATGGGGTTGTTTTGATTGTTTTAACCCAGATGGATGCCTTAAGCCGGTTTCAAAATTATAAGCTGGCCAAGGATCTGTTCTTTGAAAATGGATTTCAAAAACGGATTGCCAATTTATTCATCAGCTCCCGGTGCCAGCGGGAGGCCGTTAAGATCGCGGCCCTTGATCTGGGGATGGCCGATGAACTCAACGCCTACCTGGACAGCCTTGGCTTCCGGTGGTTTCATGTGATCCCAAAGGTGGTGATCTCAAAGCCTGAAATTCTGCTGACCCGGTCATTTTGGGAAAAGACCTTTTTTGTAAAACCCTATGCGTCTAAATATTTTATGTGGTAGCAACCGCCAGTTCCCAGGGTGCCCGGATCCTAGGGCTGGAATTAATCACAAATCGTAAAACTCGGTTTCCCTCTGCCTGTACTCACTCGAATTTCTCACCTCTTCTACTGCATCCCAGAATGTTTCAGAAAACTCAGGATAGCGCTTCACAAACTGATGTGAGAGCATGATGAAATAGGGCTTCTGGTGAAATGGTTTTTTATCTGTTTCATACTTAACTATTTCTTTTTGATAGAGAGGCTTGGCAGCTATGATCTGATCGGCCCGGTCGGCCTGGATAGCGGCCGCTGCGATGCGCTTATGAAAGAGCAAATTGAGAATGTGCCCAGGATCGGCGCTGGAATCATTGAGGCTGACATCAAACTTTTCAAGGGACGGAATAATTGAAAAAGAGCGCTGCACGCCTATATCTGTCACACCAATCCCACTGACCAGGTTTTCAAATTTATCTCCATCAAACTTAAGATTTGAACCCTTCAGTATATAGAGAGAATATCCGGATGTGTGGATGCGCCTGTCTCCATCCAACTTGCCACCTTTAAAGGGGTAGCAGCCATACTTTTCACGCTCAGGCTTGTAGCTGGCCGCAAATACTCCATCTATATCACCCCTCTGCATGGTTACCAGAGCTCTGGTCCATGGATATCCCACTGTTTTGATTTTTATACCAAATTTATCCTGTAGCAGGTCAATTAATTCCAGATCCAGTCCGCTATAACCGCCAATACCCTCAAGCACCCAGGGATAGGCATTTTGGTCCTCATGCCCCAGAGTTATCTGGGTGGGCTGATCTTCGGCATAGGGCGAACTGTAAAAAAATATCAGGATAAATGTCAAAATAATTGATCTGAAATTCATATGATCTCCAGACTGATTGTTATGACAATAGCAGGAGTAAAACCATGCTTTGCAATAACCATTACTTAAGGTTCTCCCATGAACTCGTGCCGGTGGAAAGAAGATGGCTGGATATTTTGAGAAATGGGTAAGGATCAAATCCATAGTTCAATTTGCCAACTCTCTCTTGATACGTATTATACTTGATCGCAAATAAAAATAAATATATTTGTCCTGTAGTTTAATTTTACCCGAAGACCACTATGCATAACCGGACAATTTCAAATACGGGGCGCTTGACTTCAGCCGGGGCCATGGGATAGAAAGACCGTATCATTATATCGTTTCAATTAACCAAAGGTAGAACACATGGATACAATGCGGTTTAAAGGCGGTTCTCTTCTGGCATGTGCCGCTTTTGTGGTGGTGGTTGCCGGGATGAAGGCGGCGGCTGTACTTGTGGTGCCCCTGCTGCTGGCAGGGTTTTTAGCTATTATCTGTTCCCCGCCCCTGTACTGGATGCAGCGCAAAGGGATTCCGAGCATTGTGAGCATTCTTCTGCTCATGGCCGGGGTGATTGTGGTCCAGGTCGTTCTGGTCAGCCTGGTTTCCTCGTCCATTGCCGATTTTTCCAAAAACCTGCCCTTTTACCAGGAGCGGCTGATGGCCCTGATGTCCGGGAGCCTGAAACTGCTGTCCAATTACGGCATTGACCTGGCGGCAGACAGAATTACCGAATTGTTCAATCCGTCCAAGGCCCTGAAGCTGGTCGCCAATACCCTGAACAGCCTGGGCGGGGTCCTGACCAACACCTTTTTTGTTTTCCTGACCTTTATCTTTATCCTGTCCGAGGCCGCCGGTTTCCCCAACAAGCTCAGGGCACTGGACGGTGACGGAGACGGGGATCTGAGCAAATATACCGAGATCCTGAACGGGGTGAACCGGTATCTTGGGATCAAAAGCCTGACCAGCCTGGTCACAGGCATTATCATTTCCCTCTGGCTGCTGATCCAAGGGGTGGATTATCCCGTGATGTGGGGCGTGTTCGCCTTCCTGCTCAACTTTATCCCCAATATCGGCTCCATCATTGCGGCCGTGCCTGCCGTGCTTCTGGCCCTGATCCAGCTGGGACTGGGACCTGCACTGGTGGCCGCCCTGGGATTCGCCATGGTCAACATCATCATCGGCAGTGTGGTGGAACCCAAAATCATGGGCAAGGGGATCGGCCTGTCCACCCTGGTGGTCTTCCTCTCCCTGGCATTCTGGGGATGGGTACTGGGGCCGGTGGGCATGCTCCTCTCCGTTCCCCTGACCATGGCCGTCAAAATCGCCTTGGGCGGCAAGGCTTCCACCCAGTGGATCTCCATCCTCCTGGGATCCAACCGGGAGGCCACCCAAATCCTTGCCCGGCGCAAGGGATAGAGAAAAATTTGAAATTTATGAGGGTGTCGCTGGTATTGCAAGTATGATGTGGTTTGGATTCCGAAATACCGTAAAAAAAGGATAAGGGGGCCCGTTCCCTAGGAACGAGCCCACCAGATTTACAATAAAGTCAACAGTAACATTCCGGGACGTTATGCCGCCGGGGCTTTCTGTCTTTTTTTAGGTGTGGGCGGCTCGATATCGGGAATTGCCACGCCATAGTTGGGGAGAATGACATTGGGCTTGCACTGGACCACCAGGCAAACAGGCTCTTTGCATCCCCGGCACTTATCGTAGTCGATTTCGCACAGGTTGTTTACTACCTTCATGGCGCCGTGGGGACAGGATTTCTCACATATTCTGCACCCCATGCATCCGCTCTCGCAAATCTTTCTGGTGGCCCCTCCTTTATCCTTGTTCATGCATTTGATGATGCTTGCGGCAAGAATGGGCACGATCTGGATGATATTGCGGGGGCAGGCCGTGGCGCAGACGCCGCAACCGGTACATTTTTTCTCGTCCACCAACGGCAGGTGATTGTCATCCATGGCAATGGCGTCAAAGGGGCAGATCCGTTGGCAGTTTCCAAGTCCCAGGCATCCGTATTCGCAGCTCTTTTCGCCGGCAAACATCTGGGCTGCGGCATCACAGTCCGACAGTCCGCTATAGATATATTTGGCGGTGCAGTTTGTGTCCGTGCATCCGCTGCATCGGGCCGCCGCTTTTTTAACTTCAATGGTTCCCGGCTCTTTCCCGGTGATCCGGGCGATTTTTTCGGCACATTCCGATCCACCGGGCGTGCACAGGGACGGCGAAACCAATGGATCATGGACCACTTTTTCCGCAAACTGGGTGCAGCCTGCAAAACCGCAGTTACCGCAGTTCCCCATGGGGAGAACGGAGGTTACTTCCTCTACAAGGGGGTCCACCGGTACGGCGAGTTTCTTGTCGGCTATGGCAAGAAAGATGGCGATTCCGGCACCCAGGATACTCACAAGAAGGATGGGGGTGATGATACTTGTTATCATTGTAATTTACCTCTTCAATAAAAAACTATATCGCTTTTATTTTCTGGGATTATAAAAAATTCGTTTGTCGGTTTTTTAAAAAAAGGCTTTTTATATTTTCAAATAGTTTTGATTGCAGGCCTGCTTATATACAGAAAAGAGAAGTGGTTCGTCAATAAAAAAAAATGACGACTGTGCCGTGGCCACGATCTTTTTCGACAAAGTCCGGTTTTCTGGAAAATCCGTTTTACGGGTCTTTTTTTCAGGACAGACAGGGGTGGCTTTTCACCAGATAGATGACGGGGGATGGCGGTCAAAAGCCTTGTCAGACAGGCTTGTTGTGAGATTTGTACTGGTGTGGCATGGAAGTTGTAAGATATCCCGGAAAAAAAGCATCGTATCTTCATTTCAGTTTTGTTTGCAGGCAAGGCCAACCTTCCGTCAAAGCGTTTTTTGGCTTGACCGGAAGGTGATGGAGAAAAATACAATATTTTGGAAAAGGAAGTTTCAGATAAAGATGTCTTCACCAAAGGAGTTCAGTACGGCTCTCAGGATTATAATTGTGCTGCTTGCCGTGGGGGGAATAGCCTATGCCGCTTTTCCCACAGTGGCACCGGAAGAGCCCATTCGAATTGTATACAAAGGCAGCGCCGGAAACGTGGTGTTCACCCACGGTGTTCACGCCTCGGGGGATGGCTACGGTGCGGATTGCCTGAGCTGTCATCACAATATCGAAGAGGATGATGTTTACGATTGTCGTCAATGCCACGGAGATGATGGTGACGAAGATCTTCCCGGCATGACCGATGCCCTGCACACCCAGTGTATCCAGTGCCATGAGGATCAAGGCGCAGGACCTGTGGAGTGCGCTGCATGCCATCGTTCCAGGTAAGAGGTCTCTCTTGCGGATGGCTACACCCATAACGAAAGGAATTGGCGTTTCCTTCCCTTGCAAAAGGAAGGCGGTTTCACGTCAACAAAATCGATGATAAATAATTTATTTTTTGGTTCTTCGGCCTTGCGCCTGAACTATACAAAACTGGATGAATCCCAGCCCGGGCCGGTTACGATACCCCTGCCGGAAAAGGTGAGTCTTCTTGCTGGATGCACCCCGGTCCAGGCCGGGCTTGTGGCAAAGAAGAAAACGCTGCTCAAGAAGGGCGCCCAGGTCAGGACCGGCCAGCGGCTCAGGATGTTTGAGCAGGACGATCTTTTTATCCTCTCCACTGTCACGGGCACCGTGACCGGGGTGGGGCTTTACACCGGACCTTTGGGCCGGAAACTGGTCAGGGTGACGGTGGCGCCTTTGGAAGAGGAGGTCCTGGACGACTCCCTTTTTGAGCCGGGAAACCTGGACCGGGAAACCTCCCACAAATTTATTTCCCAGCTTCCCGGGCGGTTGCGGCTTCTTCCCGTGAGGGGGGATCTTCCCCCCATTAATGAACTTGTGATCTGCGGCGGGGAAAAGGATCTCTCCGTTATCTCCAACCAGTATGCCATGAAGCACGAAAGAGAGCTGATGGTATCCGGTATTGATCTGTTGAAAAAACTGTCCCGGGCGGCAAAAGTCACTGTTGCAGTTCCCGGGTCTCTGGATGCTTGTGGTAAGGGCCTGGGGGACGGCGTGTTCACTGTTTCCGAACAATATCCTTCAGCATCCCCCCGGCTCATTGCAAAAAAGATCCTGGGACGGGCTGTTCCCGCCGCCACCCCCCTCACCCGGGAGGGGCTGGCCTTTGTTTCCGCGGAAACAGCCGCGGCCCTGGGAAGAATTTCCAGAAAAGAGCAGGGGATTTTTGACAAGACACTCAGCGTGGTCCTGAAAAGCGGTACCACCATTCTGGTGAAGGTGCGCATTGGCACCCCCATCCGTCATATCCTCTCTATTTTTAATGAAAAATTGACGGATGGTGATTACCTGATCGCCGGCGGCCCTTTGACAGGGGTAGCGATCCACGACCCGGATTACACCGTGTCCCCTTACATGGATGCGATCCTTGTATCCGCTGGGGAAGATATCCTGGGAAACAGCGATTACGGCTGCATCAACTGTGGAAAATGCCTTCGGGTTTGTCCGGCTTCCATTCCGGTGAACCTCCTGGTGCGCCATCTCACCCGGCGCAACTACGTGCAGGCAAGTGACCATTTTAACCTGGACTCCTGCCTTGAGTGCGGACTGTGCACCTATATCTGCGTGTCCAAGATTCCCATTCTCCAGCGCATCAAGCTTGGAAAAATGAAGTTAAGAGCCATGAAACAAGAACTTATTGAAGAAGGGGCCGCCTGATGACCAAGTTGCGCATAGCCCACGCCCCGTTTTACCGCAGTGCCTGTACCATTCCCCAGCGAAGTCTGTGGATCATTGGTGCGGCACTTTTGGCCCTTGTTCCCGGAATCATGATTTACGGGATGCCGGCCCTTGCTGTGACCGCTTTTTCCGTGTCCACGGCCATGGCCTGGGAGTTTCTGTTCTGTTACATCATTGGCAGACGGAACACGGTGTCTGACTACAATTCAGCCCTGATCGGACTGCTGCTGGCCATGGTGCTTCCGGCCACCAGTCCCTGGTGGGTGGTTCTCACAGGCACCTTCCTCTGTGTGATTCTGGGCAAGATGATTTACGGTGGCATGGGGGGAAATCCCTTCTGTCCCGTGGCCCTGGGCATGGCGGTCCTGCTGGTCTCCTGGCCGGACTATCTGGATTTCGATATGGCCTACAGGAACATGGTTGCGGATTTTGACCTGATGGCCCCCCTGGCCCTGGTGAAATATTTCGGTTCGGATCTGGCCGGTAACTATGCTGTTTCCGATCTTTTAATGGGCAGGCAGGCTGGCGGTATCGGTACGGTGTGCGGCATAGGGCTCTTGGCCGGCGGTATCCTGCTCATGGCCCGGGGCATCATCCAGTGGGCCATCAGCCTTTCCTTTCTTGTGGGGGTGGCCGTGACAGCGTTCCTGTTCCAGCTGGCATCCCCCGGGGACTATGCCGGTCCCATGTTCCATCTGCTCACCGGATACACATTGTTCGGAGCGTTTTTCCTGGCCACGGAGGATTCCTCCTCCCCGGTGAATACCCTTGCCATGGTCGTGTACGGACTGGGCGGCGGCGTTCTCACCGTGCTGATCAGGAACAGGGGCGTGTATGTGGACGGGGTGATTTTTGCGGTTCTGATCATGAATCTGGCAAGTCCCCTCCTTGACCGTATCAGACCCAAAGCGTTGGGGGCGTAAGGAATAAAATGAAAAACATAATTCAGATGGTTGTGGTCCTGACCGTGCTGTCGGGGTCCTCCGCGGGCATCCTGGCGGGTATCCGGGTGGTGACCATGGAGAAGATCGAATATCAGCAGCTCAAGTTCCAAAAGGAACCTGCGGTGAGAAAAATCATGGAAGGGTCTGGGATGGATCCCATGGCCGGGCGTTTCAAGATCGATTACCAGGGCAGGAAGCTCACCATATTTCCCGGTGAGATCGACGGCGAGCCCATGGCGGCCTTTGAAACCTTTGGAAAAGGGTATTCCGGAGATGTGGGCGTGATGGTGGGGCTTTCCCTCTCCTCCGGCAGGATCATCGGCATGGGGGTGACCACCCACAGTGAAACACCGGGGATCGGCTCCAAGGTCAAGGACTCCCCCACCTTTGTTGACCAGTTTAAAGGAGAGCCGGTGGAGAGCGGGTTTAAGGTGAGAAACGACGGGGGAGGGGTGGACGCCATCTCCGGCGCAACCATCACCTCCCGTGCCGTGTGCGTGGCCGTGGACGAGGCCGGTAAGGTTTACGGGGAGCTGAAAGAGCAACTTCTTCCAACAAAAATAGCAGCAAAGGATGGAAGCCATGAGTAAGTCGATAGCCAGGGAGTTTGCCAAGGGGCTGTGGAGTGAGATTCCTCCCTTCCGTCTGGTGCTGGGCCTGTGCCCCGTCCTGGCGGTGACCATGAGCGTGGAAAACGGAATCGGCATGGGGCTTGCCACAACCTTTGTGCTGGTGGGCTCAAATTTTCTGGTTTCCCTTCTCAGGAACGTGATCCCCCCAAAGATCAGGATCGCCTGTTTCATCATCATCATCGCCACCTTTGTGACCATGGTGGAATTTATCATGCAGGCCTATGTTTATCCCCTTTATCTGAAGCTGGGGATCTTTATTCCCCTGATCGTTGTGAACTGCGTGGTGCTCGGTCGTGCGGAAGCGTTTGCCTGCAAGAATCCCATCCTTCCGTCCCTGGCGGACGGCCTGGGCATGGGGCTTGGATTTACCCTCTCCCTCTCCCTCATCGGGGCGTTCCGGGAGGTGTTGGGAAACGGGACATTCCTTGGACTCCAGGTGTTTGGGGACGCTTTCGTGCCCTTTGGGGTAATGGTCAAGGCACCGGGGGCATTTGTGACCCTGGGGCTGCTCCTGGCTTTCATGAACCTTGTGCCTGTAAAAAAATAGACCCCGGAAAACCGGAAAGAGAAGATAAATATGGAAACATATATCGTGATGGCGGTCAGCGCCATTTTTGTAAACAACATCCTCCTGGCCCAGGGGCTGGGCAGCTGCCCCTATCTTGGCACCTCCAAGTCCATGGACACGGCCATCGGCATGGCAATGGCCGTGATATTTGTCCTGGTCATGGCCGGTGCCGCAACCTGGATCGCAGACCATTTCCTGCTCAAGCCCTGCAATATTGAATTCCTGAGAACCCTGGTGTTCATCCTGATCATCGCCTCCCTTGTGCAGTTTGTGGAGATGTTCATGAAAAAGAGCGTACCCTCCCTTTATGCGGGACTGGGGATTTTCCTGCCCCTCATCACCACCAACTGTGCCGTGATGGGGGCCTGCCTCATGAACATCAACGAGGAGTACGATTTTTTGACGGCCCTGATCAACGCTTCTTTCCTGGGGGCGGGATTCGGTATTGCACTGATCCTGTTTGCGGGAGTCAGGGAGCGGATCATCCTGAACAATGTGCCCGAGGCCCTGACGGATACGGCCATCGGCCTTGTGACCGCAGGGTTTATCTCCCTTGCCTTCATGGGGTTCCAGGGGCTGGGATAACAGGCCGTATTATCCGGCAGGGGATTCAAATTATACCCCAGTTTGATTATATGTCTTGACACGCTTTTTAAAGGGTGCTAAAAGTCCGCCCTGTTGTTCGTTAGAAAAGAACATTCGGGGCGTAGCGCAGTCTGGTAGCGCACTTGTCTGGGGGACAAGTGGTCGCAAGTTCAAATCTTGCCGTCCCGACCATATAAAAATAAAGGCTCTCAGCATTTGCTGAGAGCCTTTTTTGTTTTAAAGTCGTACTGGGTCCCCAATTGGGGTCCACTATAATACAAGGCCTACATTCTCGATCATGTCCGGCTTAGGACTCCTGTTACCAGGTTTACCTTCGGACTTCTCTATTGATCTGCTGACTAAGCTTTAATCAAGTGGGACTTGCACCCACTGGGTAACAATAACAATTTTCTAAGAGTTCATTCTCTCCTTTTCCAATGCTTCGGATTTAACTTGACGCAATTATCTCAACTTAAGTTTGATTTTCAGATTAAAATGTTTCGATACCATATGTTGTGGTCGGCAGGTTTTGATCATCGATGATGACTTTACGTTATATCGCTCCCACCGAACTTGATGCCGAATCCCCCACATTACTTCTTCCAATCCTGCCTTTTTTTAAATCACTGCTGGTCAAAAAAATATACCATTAATGCTTGCGAGAAAATCAGTGATAATCTCATATATTTTGTCGAAAAAAGTTGTCTAAAAAAAGGAGAGCATGGTTTAACTTCCAGTTCATTTGTTGGAGAAGGATCAATAAGCAACAAATATAATCACAAATTTTTGGCCGGTTATTAAGTAGTATTTTTTATTGACATACATAGCTTGCTATGCGATAAGTATAGCAAGCTATGTATGTGCGGGTGTCTACACAAATAAGGATGTTTTTACGGAGCAATAAAAAATGAATCATTTAAAAGGCAAGTCACTGGGCTATACTTTGCAACAAACCACACGTATGGTGAAGGCGATTCTTCAGGAAAGACTAAAACAACACAAAGTAACCGTTGGACAATTCCCGATACTTGCCCATTTATGGGAAGAAGAAGGACTCACCCAGAAAGCACTTTGTGAACTTATCCGTGTTGAACAACCCACTCTTGCCAATACTTTGAAACGTATGGAACGAGATGGATTGATAAAAAGGATAGCAGATGAGGACGATAAACGACAGTGGCGGATTTATCTGACAGCAAGAGCATTGGATCTTAAAGAAATGCTACAGCAGGAATCCCACAGTGTAAATAAAATTATTGTAGGAGGGATGAATGAAACCGAACAGATTGAATTCATGCGTCTGATTCAGATTATAACCTCAACCCTTGAAAATGAATTGTCGAAGGGTCCTTCCCTCATTAAGGAAAATATAGATGAATAAATGCGACAATGATGGTAGTTGCTTGAAAAATTGTCCAAACTGAGCTTTTGAACTTATAGAAATAACACCAAAAAAGTATGATTCCCTGGGATTTATCGGTAGATTCAAAACAAAGATCAAAGGACGTGTGAAATCTTTTGTTGCCAATTCTGAGAATCTCTTGGTCTGTGCATAAAGCAATGCCATGAGTGCGCGATTCAATTCGTTTGATTTCTAAATACGAATTCTCGGGTTATCAGTGTAGTGGCATGATACGCAACTACGTATCGCAGCTATCCGGAATATGAGACTCCTGAAGCGTTTGCGAACATTGTCAGAGATTTGATAAGCACAAGAGAATACAGCATTTTTACCCAACAACATCCATATGGGAAATTTAAAAAAGCATCAAAAGTATTAATTTAATAAGAAGAATAACAATGAGTGTAGAAGTATTAGGAATTTCCGGAAGCCTAACAAAAAATAGTAACACAGACCGTTTAATCCAATCGGTATTGAATGAAACCGGAGCAGAGTCTGAATTTGTAAAACTCAGCACACTGAACGTCAGACCCTGCCTTGCCTGTTATAAATGCGTCCATGATAACATTTGCAAACAGAACGATGATTTTCCTGCGCTTGCAGAAAAAATTAAAAATGCTAAAGCTCTGGTGATTGGTGGATACATCCCCTATTCACAAATAGACGGGTTCACAAAGGCACTTCTCGAAAGATTCTGGTCGTTCAGACACCAGAAAAACCTTTTGCAGGGCAAATTGGTTGCAACCGTCCTGA
Source organism: Desulfobacterium sp. (assembly GCA_030145245.1). Classification (GTDB taxonomy): domain Bacteria; phylum Desulfobacterota; class Desulfobacteria; order Desulfobacterales; family Desulfobacteraceae; genus Desulforapulum. Next base: position 146,073 of record JAQYWC010000030.1, on the reverse strand, counting down.
CCGGACTTGCCCCTGAAGCGCTGGCCGCTGTAAATCATGCATTGGCTGCCGAGTTCAAAGAATATGAAAACATGGATCTTATCGGGCAAGTCACTGTTCAGGGAAATATTGTCTGTGCGTTCTGCGGCGTTGGAGATGAGTGCGAAATGAGTGCATTCAAAATTGATCAGATTGAGACCAAAACAAAGGCCGCTGATGTTAAATATGCCAAGGTTGAGGATCAAAAAGAAGTATGGGACGAAGCTGTGCGAATTGGCCGTTTGATGGGTGAACGTTTAAAATAGAAAAGTCGAAATTATCGTTTATAGTCTTAAAGGTGATTTGTTGAAATGCCTTTACGGGCCTATTAAATATTGATGGGAATCCTTGAAGGAAATTTAAAAAATCTGGTCAGATAACATTCAAAATTACAAGATAACCAGGTCAGTATAATTTTTTGTTAGCTGGGAACCAAGAACAATTTGAGGAAATATGAATCTAAACGAATTTTACAAATTAGAAAAACAACGGGTAATCTCGGAGTGCAAGGTCTGCGGATTGTGTGTCAAGAAATGTCCGATCATCTCCAAAACAGAAATAGCGGATGTAAAACCTAAGGAAATACAGCGTGCGATTCTTGATTTCCTTATCCATGGCAAGGACAGCCCTGTTTTACGAGAGCGAATCAGAGCATGTATGAAGTGCTACGGTTGTGTCGGCCTGTGTCCCCAGGGGCTCAATCCCTTGCGTATCCTTGAAATTTGCACGTGGGAGATGGCCGAACAAGGGATAGCAGTGTTTCCTGAGTGGGATCCAAAATCCCCGGATCTGGTTCATCGAGTGCTTGCCAGCATCCAAACCACAGCCCTAGAATATGAGCGTATCTTTAAGCCTTCTGACATTGCACAAGCGGAGACACTCTTTTTTCCAGGGTGCAATGTATACTATCAGCCCGAGAAGCTTCTGAATGCCTTGGACGTCATGAAAATGATCGATCCGGATTTTGCTTTTGTGCCCGGCCTGGATTACTGCTGTGGGTTCTGTCACATCGCAAAAGGACGTCCTGGGCGGGCCGGAAACGCCTTTAAAGAGCTTATGGATAAGATTACATCTTATCAACCCGAAACAGTTGTCCTCTGGTGCCCCACTTGTTCTTGTGCGTTAGAAACGACCTTTGGACCATTTACCGAATATCCCTTCAAGATCCTGACATTGGCGCAATACGTTTCCGAGCATTTGGATGAACTTGAGATCGTCGAGAAGTTATCTACCAAAATTACCGTGCACGATGCCTGCAAGGTTGCGCTCACAGGCTTGGATGTCGTGGGGTCCAGGAAGATATTGGAAGCTATGGGCGCAGAGATCGTTGAAATGTCTCGTAGTGGTCCAGAGTCAGCATGCTGCGGTTGTGCGGCTTTAGTAACTTATCCGGAAGCAGGTAGCAAGATGCTGGAAGATAGGATTGATGAAGCCGCGGAAACCGGCGCAAGCATCCTGGCCACAGCTTGTCATTTCTGCAACCAGATGCTGGCATCGCGACAGCAAAATGTTCGTTTTAAAGTAGAGAATTACATTAACCTACTGTCTACCAGTCTGGGAATCAAGAGAGAGGACAAGTTCCGCAAATATATGCGCTGGGCCGATGTTGAACGCATATTGGCAGATGCCGCGCCTTTTGTTGAGGTATCGCCATTTTCCCGTTCACTAATAGAACAGACAGTGAAAAGTGTTTTCAAAAGCCTATGATTGAAAGTTAGATTGATTTTCTGAAATACAAAAAGGGGTTCTAAACACTTTATCAGTCGCTTTATATTCCATTAAATCAGCTAACGCAGCTAATTCAGCCGACGCAAAAAGCCGCGCGGATGATTAGCTGCGTTAGTCCAAGGAGGTTCTGATTGGATTCAACTCTGCCTCAACGCGATAAGGACGCCGTCCTGACTCTCTATGTCCACTATTTCTTGGCAAGTGAGCTAATGACCTGGTCAAGTAAAAGTGGACACCTTGCGGTTTTCCCATGGTTTTAAAAGATCTTTTTCCAAGAGACGTCGAGTGGCTTTTCCGCTTTTAAGTTTCTTTAATTTCTTATCCCACAACTCCTGGATTAGTTCCTTGATGACCGGTTCACTTGAATATGATAACTTTTCATGCTGCTTGAGGACTCCCGATCAATCCCATTTTTCGATCCGTCTCCCAGGTTCAGCCTTCATTTTTTTGATAACTGGATCTGTCAACATCCTTAGAACTCCCTAATTGGGTGAAAACATTCACCGTTAAAACCCTCAAAAGCCCTGTAATAAGCCTACTAAGGCTTTAAGACTGGGTCCCTTTTAGCTCTGTGTAGAGGCGAGATTCAATGAAACTCGCTGAAACGGGCCTTATGCCTATAAGCCTCGTCAGTCAATGCTTTTCTTATTCTTTTGGAAAGGTATGAAACAGGGTGAAAAAGGTAGGAATTTGTCTGGGGGACAAGTGGTCGCAAGTTCAAATCTTGCCGTCCCGACCATATAAAAATAAAGGCTCTCAGCATTTGCTGAGAGCCTTTTGTCGTTTTGGGTTGCGGGTTTGTTAAATTGTCTCTGTGAACCTGCCGGATAACAATCCAGGCTCAGATAAGCCTGCAACGGATTTGGGCCCTCCACTCCAAGTGCAGGGCTTAGCTCTCTATGCTAAAATAGTTTTGGCAAACGCCTTGGCTTTTTCTTCGTCTTTTTTGTTGGGATGTCCGGTCATCTGTTTGACCATATCCGCCCATTGCTCATCCGTTAAATTAAGTTTCTTTTGTACCGCCCCGTGTAAGGATTCAGTCAATGCCCCCTGGCAATCGAAACACCCCTGGTATTCAATACCTTTTTCCTTGCACGCTGCTTTTATGGGTTCTGTAAATCCATCCATGTCTTGTTCCGGATATCCCTGGGCAAAATGGGTTATGAAACCGGCTATCTTTTGACCGGAACTTGCCTGAATAAGGCCTGAAAATTCTTTTACCGGTGCAGCCATACTGCCGGAGTGCAGGGGGGAGCCAATGAAAATGAAGTCGTATCCAGCCGCATCGTCGGGAGTGATATCTTCAAGTTTTTTCAATTCGGCTTCATTGGTCCTGGCTGCTTGTTCGCAGATGGCTTTGGCTATTTTTTCTGTGTTTCCGCTCTGGCTGAAATACGTCACTAATACTTTCATGATGTAAGCTCCATTTTTAATTCTCCTTTTTTGATTAACCTTGAACGCATATGCACTATACGACCTTGGCGGCAAACACTCTGTAGCAGCGGCTACAATGTGTATTAAAATTTTCTGAATAATTAGCAGATGTAAAATGGGTATGATCTCAGGTGGTTAAATGGAGGATTGCGATCGAAGAACTTAACAGATATGATACGGATTAAACGATCAAGTAAAAATTATGCGATTTTTAAGGTGGGCAGGATGAGCCGTCTACCCTCAAGAATGATTTTTCCCGCTTCTTTAAGTGCTTTCATGGCCCGGGTAATACTGACTCTATGGGCGCCGGTTAAAAAACCAAGATCTTCATGGGTCAGAGGAAACTGAATCACCACGCCCTGTGGACTTTGTGCCCCATGCTCTTTAGCCACGTTTTTGAGTACCCTGTAGAGACGATCTTCAATATTTGCAACCGCAAGGCTGCCCACACGATCAGTGAGGCTGGAAATTCTTTCGCTTAGGGTTTTAATAATCTGGAGCCCGACCTTGGGGTGCTGCAGCACCAATTCTTCAAATTGACTTCGGCTGAAACCGCATGTCAGAGTATCTTCAAGACAGACCGCACTGACAGGATACAGACCTTCTTCAGAGAACATATTCTCCCCGACAAAGTCGCCGGCTTTTCGTATATCAAGCATCAGTTCCGTGCCGTCTTCAAGAACTTTGGAAAGCTTAATGCGTCCGCCTTTGATCAGAAACATTTCATCTGCAGAGTCTCCTTGTAAGAATAAGGATTCACCTTTGATTGATTTTTTCCTCAAGGCCTCATGGCTTAGGGCTTTAATATCAGCAGGATCGAGACTCTGAAAGATCCAGTGGCTACCAATACAGATGGGTGATAGTTCAATGTCATCGCCAGCTATTTGTTCACATAGGCAAGCCATTCTTTTTCCTTTTAATTATAAGTATTGGTATATGTGATATCACATTTGGTAAAGACTCTCATCATATTTCCTTAAACCCCTTCACAATCCAGAGGTCTTTTCTATTTTAAACGTTCACCCATCTCACGACCGATTCGCATTGCTTGTTCCCATATGTCTTTCTGATCCTCCACCCGGGCGTATTTAATATCGCATGCCCTTGTTCCAGGCTCAAACATACTCTCGATCGCGCCCATCTCGCACTCATCTCCCTTACCGCAGAACGCACAGGGAATATTGCCCTGAATCGCTAATTGCCCGATAAGATCCATGTTTTCAAATTGTGTCATCTCAGCAGCCAATGATTGATTGACGGCAGCCAAAGGCTCAGGAGAACAACCGGTGAGGATGGTTGCACCCAGTTTGCCTTTCAAAAGATTTTTCTGATGTCTCAACGACCAGAACCTTTCAAGAAGCGCCTTTGTGAACCCGTCTATTTGTGAATAGGGAATATATCCGCCGATAACCAAAGCTTTAGCGGTTCTAATTTTTTCTGCAAGCTCAGGAAAATCATCATTCACTTTGCAAACGTTATCCGGGACACATTTTTTGCAGGCAAGGCAGGGCCTGACGTTAATGCTGCTCAGTTTTATAAATTCTGATTCAAGACCGCTGCTCGCAAGAACCGCCTGAACCAAACGATCCGTGTTGCTATCTTTTATGGGACTACCTGAAATTCCTAAAATCTGGGGTTGCATTTTTAACGCTCCTTTATTTGATTATTTTTGAAACTATTTTCACCATACGTCCTTGAAGGCCAACATTCTGTAGCGGCTGTTACAATGTTAAAAATAATTTTCAGGACAAGGCCTGACATTTACCTAAACAAGTTCTCATAGACAGAGTGTTTTTTTCGCTTCCGCAGTTTTTACATTACCATCTCCATATGTCGGAGAGTTGGAATCTCTCTTTCAAAATCAGATGACCCCAGGATGTTGAACCGGAAATCAAAGAAACCAATCATAATTAAAGGATGGATTTTGGGGAAATTATTGAAAAGAACGTTGGACGTCGCCGTTGCATTTTTAATCGGATCAACGAAGGATTCAATGGTTGTGGCCGGATAGCTGCCATCGGTCTACTCCCAATTGAAATTGTTGTTGCCCGCTTTCCAGGTGAACCCGCCCTCCGGGTCCTGGGATGATTTCAAAAACAAGGGCATTCCCCTGGCCTTTCGATTCTTTGAGGACAGCGGAGATCTCTTTCTGCCTGCAAGTTTGGTTTTCATCCACATTTCCCCAGCAAATCGTCAAAGACCTTGGCAATGAAGGAGGATCTGTTCAATAGGGGCTCCTGTGCTGTTCCTGATGACAATGAATGAAGGCTCATAATTCCGGGCGGCCCGGATGGGCGAACAGGCTACAGGATAAATAAAGAGGGCCAGAGATAAAATAGATAAACACCACCTGATCACGTATTTATTCCTTATTGGTTTCTGAGTTTGCACACTGCCCCCCCTGGTACCGTCTCCGGACAACAGCGCCGGTGCTTCGACCGGTAAGGCTGTCCAGTATTTCTCCATGTATTCGGTTTAAATACAATCATATTTTCATGCCCCGGGTAAAACAAATTACTGCGTCCCTTCATTCAATTTTTAATAGGCTATTACCATTTTTGCCGGGCTGATATCAACTGGTAAATAAACGAATCATAAGACCCTCCAGTATCCATTTAGACGGCAGGGGTTGATTATTTTTATCCATGTCAATTTTCAGCAGAGTCATTAAGGCGAGAAACCCCGGCATCGCAATCAGCCTTGACAGTTCCGGTGCGTTCATAGGATAAGCCTTGTATGGAAACCATATGGATTATAGGTGCAGGTAAATTCGGACTCAGGGCGGCTAGGTGGCTGTTGAAACAGGACGGTCAATATAGCGTAACCCTGGTGGATCAGGATAAAGCCTCCCTGGCGCAGGCAAGGGAGTTGGGGTGCCGGGTTGAGGCCGGCGACGGTATTGAATTTTTAAAGACAAGGCTTACCCGGGAGCATGGTCCGGACTGGATCGTGCCGGCAGTGCCGGTTCATCTGGCCTGGGAGTGGTGCCGGTTGAGAGTGGACGGAGATCATCTGGCTCCGTATCCTCTGCCTGAAAGGTTAGAGGCGCATCTGCCCAATTGCATGCACGGGGCAGGGCATGACATTTATGTCAGCCATGCTGACTTCCTGTGCCCCCCGAACTGCAATGAACCGGATGACAGATGTACGAAGACGGGTGAACCGAGAAAACCGGATATGTTCAGGCTGCTGGCCGGGGTGGAGTTTCCGGGAATTACCCCGTTTGTGATTCAAAGTGTTCAGCTGGGACCGGGTGTCGGAGGCTATCGGCCAAAGGCCTTGTTTGACCTGCTGGAGCGGATTGAGGCGCACAGGGGTCCCTGTTTTGTTGCCACGGCCTGCCGGTGTCACGGGGTGGTGTCCGGGGGCCGGATGTCCTGAAAATAAAAGAACATGAAAAAACTGCGTTTAAAAAAATGATCAGGGGAAAACCAAATGACCGTATACCAAGGCTCTATTCTCACCTGCGACAAGGACGATACCATTTGCGACTTTCTGGTTGAAGACCAGGGGGAAATCGTATTTACCGGGGATGACCTGCCGGAAATATATTCCACCCATAAAAAAATAAACCTGGGTGAAAAAACATTGATCCCGGCCTTCGGGGACTCCCACCTGCATTTTTCATCCTATGCCCTGTTTTCTTCCACCCTTGATGTCCGGGAGGCCAGGGACTTTTCCCATTTATCAGAACTCATTGCCGGTTATGTCAACGCGACCCGGCCCAAGGTGGTGCTTGGTTTTGGTATATCCGCCCACTCGGTTGAAGAGGGGCGTATGGTGACCCGGACCGAACTGGATAAGATGGAAAAAAGGCCTGTGATGCTGGTGAAATACGACGGTCATGCATCGGTAATCAACACGGCCATGCAGAATCTTCTGCCGGAAAAGATAAAAAAACTTCGCGGATACCATGCAGATACCGGCTATCTTTTCCAGGAAGCCTTTTTTGAGGCCACCGATTATATCTCTGCCAAGGTGTCTGTGGTCTCCCTGATCAAGCATATGCTGTCAGGGGTGGACCGGATGGCGGCCAAGGGGATTTCCCTGGCCCACCCGGCCGAAGGCGTGGGCTATTTCCTGGATCTGGATGTGGATATTGTCAGGTTCCTGGCCCGGGGGCTTTCAGATCCGGTCCAGTTCAGGGTCTTTTTCCAGACCCTGGATATAGACAAGGTCTTAAAAAGAAAGCTTCCCCGGATCGGCGGCTGCTTTGCCACGGCCCTGGACGGATGTTTCGGTTCCTGCGATGCCGCACTTTTGCAGCCCTATGCCCATGAACCCGAAAATAGAGGCATATTGTTCTATCCGGACAGCCAGGTGGATGAATTTGTCCGGACCGCACACGACAAGGGGCTTCAGGTTCAGCTCCATGCCATTGGCGATGCTGCCGTGGACCAGGCTGCCCGGGCATTTGCCAGGGCTCAGAAGAGCAATCCCCGCAAAGACCACCGCCACAGTATCATCCATGCCTCTCTCATGAGCCGGTTTGCCATGGAAACCTGCGCAGAACACGGTATCGGCATCGCCTGCCAGCCGTCTCTTCTCCATTTGAACCTGGAGCCCTATGAATACCTGAAAGAGATCCTGGGCGACCGCGTAGAGGATATCTCCCCCTTAAGAACACTTCTGGACATGGGGGTCCATGTATCCGGCGGTTCCGATGCACCGGTCACCCAGCCGGACCCGGCCTTCGGCATGTGGTGCGCCTGCAACCACTATCGGTCCGACCAGTCAATTACCGTTTCCCAAGCCCTGAAAATGTATACCTGTGAACCGGCCTGGGCAAGTTTTGATGAGGCGGAACGGGGAAGTCTTGAGCCTGGAAAATCAGCAGACATGGTGATTCTTGATCAAAACCCCATGGATATGGATCAAACGGAATTGTTTCGTCTGAAAACAGAGCGTCTGATTCTGAAAGGGAAGCCGTACCGGGGAGGGCAGGGCTTGGCCTCCCTGATATGGAAGGGTCTCTTTGGTTAACCCGGATATATGATACAAATTCTTATGACGGACAATTCCCATGAAAGTAGCCCTGTGATCAGCGTGGCTGGTTTCGACCTGTACACAGACCCTTTTCCCCAGTCTGTCAGTTCCTATATAATCTCCGGTGCCTGAAAACCCCAAAACCACCATAAAGGTGATAAGGATCTTGACCCACTGCACTTTTTCCAGGGCGTATTGATTTGCGGGCGGTCTTGACAATGGGATCAGAATATGATTTTAAATGAACAAATAAACAATTTGTTCATTTATTCATTGAGTGGTGTCCCATGAAAAAGAGAGAAGATTCCCAGATTATCTACAAAGCGGCCCTGTCGGTATTTTCCCGTTTTGGATACAAAAAGACAACCATGGAAGATATTGCCGGAGAACTGGGCATGACCAAGGGCAACCTCTACCTGTACGCAAGGAACAAGAAATCCCTTTACAGGGATACGATCTCCTGGGGCCTGAGAAGATGGCAGTCCAGGGTGGCCCTTGCCGTGGAAAAGGAAAATGACCTGAGGCTTAAATTTGAAGTGCTTTGCCACAAGGCCATCGACTATCTTTCCCGGGATCGGGAACTCCACAGGCTCATGGCCAAGGATCCTGGTATTTTTCCCATGTTTCCGGACAAGGACCCGTTTGAGTCCATCAACCTGGACTCTATTGCCATGATCAGGGATATACTGGAGCAGGGAATCCGTGAGAAGGCCTTTAGGACCGTGGATACCCACCAGATATCCCAGGTGATATTTCTTATTTACAAGGTTTTTATCATTGAGGCCTATATCAGGGGAAAAGAAGAGGAGTATAACCAGATGCTGTCGGAAACCCTGGGCCTCATGACCCAGGGGCTGTTCATACCGCCGGCACCATAATCGGCTAATATTAAGGAGACGAAAATGACATCTTTGGTGTATTTGAGCGATTCCTGGCGGGATGAGGTTGAAAAAAGGCTGAAGTCTGCCCTGTCCCCCCAGCGGATGAATTTTATCACTTCGTCCATGTCCAATATCTATACGGGGTGTCCGTGCGGAGAGGACCGGTTTCTTTTTTTCGCGTTTGAAGAGGGCAATTTCAAGGCCGTGTCCACTGGGACCGGAGAGCCGCCAGAGGCGGAATTCAAGGTAACCGGCGATTACGAGGTCTTTGCAAGGATTTCCAGGTCGGAAATGGGCTCCCAAAAGGCATTGATGACCGGAAAACTCAAGCTCAAGGGCAATATGATCAAAGCCTTGAAACTCGCCTCTGTGGCAGACCGAATCAACAAGGTCATCTCCACCATTGACACCCGGTATTAGGAGGTTCCCATGACAGATCCATATTTTATAAATTTCAGATCCCGTGTCCAGCAAATCCAGGCCGCCATGGCTGAGGAAAATATTGATGTATACCTGGGCTCCAGGCTGAGAACCCTCTCCTGGGTTTCTGACGTGTTCTGTCCCTGGCGCAGCTTTGTGGTGATTCCGTCCCAGGGCATGCCGGCCCTGTTCTCTTTTGTTATTGATGCCGCACGGATTGCCGATGAAACCTGGATGGACCCGGATCATGTCTTCGGGTTTGCCCCCATGGGCGGCCAGGATCAGATCGAGCAGATCGCCGATTATATCAATGACCTGGCCCGGGGCAAAAAGATTCGCGTGGGGATTGAAAGCGGGATGTCAAACTATCTGCCCGAGGGCAACCTCACCCATTATGAATATGAAAAATACAAGTCTGCCATTGCAAACAGCGAATTCGTCAATGCCCATACCATCATCGATCGCCTGGCCCTGATCAAGGACCAGGGCACCATCAACCGTTTCAAAAAGGCCTCCCGGATTGTCGACATCGGTCATGAAGCTGTATTTGAGGCTTTAAAAGACGGCGGATGGAAAGGGATGACCGAAACCGAGGTGGCCGGCCTTGCCGCCCATGCCATGCGGAAGGCCGGCAGTGAGTTTGAGTGGTCATTCACCGGGGGCAACGAGATTGCATCGGGGTACCGTACCGGATACACCGGCGGCGCCTGTACCCCTGCCACCCGGAAGGAACTGGAGTCCGGAGACCCCCTTATGGTGGATATACATTCCATGTACAGGCTGGGCCTGGGGGATCACTCCCATAATTATTTCATCGGCAGGGCCACGGACCGACAGCGCTGGCATGCGGACAATTTTATCTCCATTGTGGAAAAGACCCTGGAAACCTATAAGGCTGGAATCACTCCCCTGGACCTGGCTGAGCAGATGATGGACTTTGCCGACCAGGGCGGGTTTGCAGACTTCATGGTGCCCGGGTTTGAACACGGCATTGGCATGATGGGGGATGAATGGCGCATCGGGCTGAACGATGGCCCCTTTTCCTATTGGACCAATCCCGAGCATGTCTACCGGGAGAATGAAGTCCTGATCTGTGCCATGCAATATGCCTGTCCTGAGGAAAAGATCGGTTTCAGGTATGAAAATCCCATTGTGATTCACATGGACCATTGCGAAGCCCTATCCAAATTCAAGCTGTCCGTGGATGAAATCCTCTAACCCGATGTAATAAAGACAGAATGCCGGGCAGACCCGCAAAGGGGGGGCCCGGCAAACTAATGGATAGGAAGAGCACCAGGATCAGCAGAGCTTGACTTTTGGGGCTGAAGGGAAGTCCAGTGTCGCTTCCCGTCCCCCGGGGATTGCCCTGTTGGTATAGTTCCATCCCGACTTTTCCGCGATCTGGGCCACCAGGACAAGGCCGAGGCCATGGCCGTAGTCGCTGCCGTGGCGATCGATATCCGTTTTGTTCCGGTTCACATTTTTTACTGTCACGGATGCGCCTGCGACGTTGATTTCAACCGTTCCCTCGGCCGTGTACTGAAAGCCGTTACGGATCAGGTTACCCACGGCAATGCGGGCGGCATGGGCCACCACCCGGACAGTCGCCGGGCTGCATATAAGATCAACCCGGACCTGTTTTTTTGCCAGAAGGTATCGGCTCTCGGTCACAAGTTCCTCCACCAGGTCGTTCAGCACAACCTTTTCCGGATCCGGGATTCGGCTTGAATCCATGCCAAGCCATAGCAGGGTTTCCGTGAGGCAGTTCATGTTTGATATGGTTCTCTTGATGCGCTGGCGGGGCAGGATTTCAGCTTTTTCCGGATTGGGACAGATGCGGTCCAGAAGCTCCATATTGGATTGAAGGATGGCCAGGGGGGTTCTCAGCTCATGGCTGGCATTTCTCAGGAACCGCTCCTCCCGCTGGATGATCTCCCCGAGCTCCTTCATACTGTTGTGGAGACGCCCGGCCAGCAGGTTGACCTCTTCGAATCCGAAATCCGGCACCGGGGCTGAAAGAAGGGCGTGGTCCAGTTCGTCGGCCCACCCTGTGAGCCGCCGGACCGGCTGGTAGAGCCTTTTCAGCATGTAGCGAACGGTAAAGAAAACCAGGGCCACGACACCGATTCCCAGGGGTATGGCCATCATCATCATCATATCGATGCCCGGTCCGTCAATCAGGGAAAAATCATCTTCCGTATACATCTTTAGCAGAAACAGCCGCTTTCCGTCATAAAGGTCGTAGGGCATGAAAATAATGCCCGCGCAATCATTTATGTCATTTTCGGCCCGGTTCTCAGATTCTTCCCAGATCACCTTCTTGTGACCATGTCTTTTTTCAGGGAAGATCGCCAGGTATTCCTTTGGCAGTTGCTCCAGACCCAGGTAGGAGTGAAGTCTTCCAGCCCGGGGCAGGGTAGCATGGGGATTTTTTTTATACTCCCGTTCAAAATGGGTTGCTGCAAGTTCCAGGTCCAGGCGTGTGGACGCATCCAGACCGTTGACCAGATAAAGGTTCATGATAACCCCGTAGAGCAGGGCAATGAGTACGGTGATGCCCACCAGATACCGGGTGATGTATGTTTTCATGCTAGGCGTCATCATGGTTCCTCAATACAAAGCCGTAACCGGGAACGGTTTGGATCATGGGGACCCTTTCTTTTCCGTCCACCTGCTGCCTGAGCTTGTGCATATGGACCTTCAGGCTGTTGCTCTCCGGCGGATCCTCCCCCCATACGGCTTCGGCCAGTTTTCTTTTGCTCACCGCCCCGGGGAAGTTGCGCATGAGCACCGTCAACAGCTTCCAGCAGGTCGGCGTCAGCTGGAGGGGAGTTCCGGCCCGGAAAGCTTCCCGCCGGTCCAGTTCCATGTACAAGTCTCCGACCCCAAGGCGCCGCACCTGGCCGCTTTTCCGCTGGGCAAGCACCTGAATTCTTGCCACCACCTCGGCAAGTTCAAAGGGCTTGACCAGGTAATCGTCGGTGCCCGCACGGAAACCGGCAAGCTTGTCATCCAGGGTATCCCTGGCCGTGAGCATCAGCACCGGCAGATCATGTCCCTCCCGGCGCATCCGGGTACAGACGGCAAGGCCATCCATCCGGGGAAGCATCACATCCAGTAACACCACGTCATATGAATTTTTCCTTATCAGATTGAACCCTTCCTCCCCGTTCATGGCATAGTCGCAGACCATCCCTTCCAGTTCAAGGTATTGAACCACGGTTGCGGCAAGATCAAAATCGTCTTCCACCAGTAATACACTTATCGCCACAGGCTTCTCCTTAAACATTTCTTCATAACTGCACATGCAGACCATAGATACTATAGGTTTAACCGGGTTAACAACCGGTTAACGCGAATTTATTTTTTCCCGTCGTTAACCTGCTCTTTTTGCCGGCTCAAATGAACGAATGGTTAAAAGCACGATAAAATAAGCCTGTCCCTGTTTGATGATCTTGGGTAAATGAATGTAATTTACAAAATAGGACTATATCTATTGATTTAAATCATATATAAAGCAAAGGTCTTATAACAAGAAAGGATATAGAGAACATCAATATGTTGAGTCCTGTGTTTGATCTTTTTGTAAAAGAAAACCTCATATCTGTCAGGGCGGGTTCGGGCAGATATTGAAGAAAATATTTATCAAACTATATCTGCTCGTCCTTCTCACTCTTGCAGCCGGGCTGTTCATCACCTTTGCCATCTTCCTTCCCCTGCTCAGTGGGATTGAAAAAAAAGATGATCTGCGAATCATGCAGGGCGTCTTTAAACTGGCTGCAAGGGAGCTTGCAAACACTCCCCGGAGCGAGTGGAACAATCGGATAAAAGCAATGAAGACGGCATCTGGCTCCCTTGTCTCATTGCTCCCGCTTGAAGAGGTTGAATCCCTTGACGAAAAAGAACTTTCAGCCATCAAAAACGGGAAACTCCAGAGTATCTATGAAGAAGATACCTTTTTCAAACGTCTGAAAAATAGTGACCTGGTGCTTCGCATGAAACCAGGTACCCATGGTTCATACTGGTATACGGGGGAGGATGAGCGTGTGACGGCCCTGACCCTCCACCTGATAGGCCTGGAACTCAAGCGCTATGATCAAATGAGCCCGGAACAGGCATTTGAAATAATCAAACCTGTTTTCGGATTTCCCATCAAACTGGGCACAAGCGTTCCCCAATTTGATGATCCCATGGCAACCCGGGAATTTAAACGCAGTGGGATCTGGATTGACATGGACGATGAAACCGTCTGGTGCAATCTCCCTGAAACCCCCTATTACTTGAAGCTTGGCCCTTTACTGGAGGGTCAATCCTATATTCTTCGCCACGCCATTTACGGGATCATCGGATTGTTTGTTCTTCTCATCGGCTTCAGTGCATTTCTATGGACCCGGCCCTTGTGGAGGGACCTGGACCGGCTGGCCGGTGCTGCCGAACGCTTTGGAAAAGGGGATCTCACTTCCCGGGTCAACGCTTCGCCTCGATCGGATATTTCCGACCTGATACGGGGATTCAATACCATGGCAGGACAGATCGAATCGGAGATCTCCTATCGCATCGAACTTGCAGATGCCATATCCCATGAGCTGAGAACACCCCTGGCAAGGCTTAGGTTCGCTTTTGCCATGATCGAAGAATCCCGGGATGAACAAAAAAGGCACACCCTTTCCCAGGAGATCGAGCTGAACATTGAGGAGCTGGACAAGCTGATTCAGGAACTGCTGTTTTATTCCCGAATGGAGCATGGTCTGATCGATCCGAAGTTCCGTGAGGTCAATTCTGCGAATTGGTTGAAAGAATGTGTCGAACCCTTTTTTAAAAATAATTCCGGAATTGAGGTCAGGTACCACTCGGTTCAGAGCGATACCGCCAGGACAGCCCGGTTTGAACCCCACCTGATGGCCCGTGCCCTTAGCAATCTCATCTCCAATGGAATTCGCTACGCCAAAAAAACGGTGTTGGTCTCACTTGAGTTGGATGGAGCACACTATCATCTGAACGTTGAAGACGATGGATGCGGAATTGCCGAAGCCCAGCGGGAAAAGGTATTTATCCCGTTCACCCGGCTGGATGATGGCCGGGATCGGGAATCGGGAAACCACGGATTGGGCCTTGCCATTGTCCGAAGTATTGTCGCCCGCCATGGGGGAGAGGTCCGGATCGAAGCCTCATCCCTGGGGGGAGCAGCTTTTCAAATAAGCTGGCCTGTTTTTCCCGGGGATCAGTCCTGATAGCCTGGCCTTGTGCGTAACCGTTCCTCCCGATTCAGATAGATGTCGGTGCCGTCGATTTTTTCAGAGTGGTTTTTCGCGTGGAAGATGGGGAAGGGTGTTTGAAAGTTCATATTTGTCCAGGATTTGCTGCAAAAGGCCTTCCTGCCGGAGTGTTCTGATTCCATCGTTGATTATTTCCAGGAGCGGTTCTGATTCGTGCTTTTTAGCGACCATCATGTGGAAGAGCAGGGGGGCCGCATCGGGGACCTTAAGGTGAGAGAGGCCCGTTAGGTTTATAATGTCAAGGTCAGCAAAACCTGCGGCCGCTTCGTAATAGTAAAGGGCCAGGTCGATGCGGTCGGAGCGCAGCATTTGAAAGAGAGCCTGGACGGTTTTTGCTCCTGAATTCACGTGGGAGGTGTCAAGGGGGAGGATGCGTATATTGTAGCCCAACACACTGCCGATGCGAAAATTGCGAAGATCCGAAGGCGACTCGATCCGGGGGCCATGGGGATATTTCTCCTTGAGATAGAATAAGACCGGCTGAACCTGGTAGAGTGGTGTGCTGATGAGAAAGCGGCGGCATCTCTCTTCATTGCTGCTGATATCGAAAACGGCATCGCTTAAACCGAACTCCACCTGGTTGAGGCATCGTTTCCAGGGGAGCAGTGAGATATTGATGGGGATATCCTTGCGCCTGAAAATCTCTTCGACAATCTCAACCGAGGCGCCGGTGAGCTTGCCTGTTTCCTTTTCCCGGTAGACAAAGGGGGGCCAGAGCGCTTCGTCGTTACAGATCCTCAAAGGGCTGGGATTGGGATCTGCCTGTGCCGGAAAGGGAAGGAGCAGCCATGCCAACAGTACAAAAAGGGGGATAAAACGTGTGAATGGGAAAAAAATAGTTGGCATGATACCCCCTTGTCGCCGGTTTGATCTTAAGTCTCTACCTTCAAGCATTCAGGGTTCTTATCACACTTCCCTGTTTTTAGACAAGTTGGAAGAGCCAGGGATGGGGTGTTCACCGGGGCTGATGGTCTGTTTACAAAAAAGGGTACAATAATTTGGTAAAATAGAGTATTTGTTCTGTTCTTTGAGGCCTTGGCGGGCATGGCTCCGGCATCCTTCGGCAGCGTATTTGCGGTCTTATTTACTTGGTCGTTTGATGGAGACCTGCCGTAAGGTCCGCAGGAGCAGGGTGGCTGATGTATATGGGGAAGAGATGGGATCAATTGGCAAGGCAGTGGAGAGGGGACGATGAACGAGCAGCACTGTGAATCCGGCAGGCGGGCTTCCTTGAAGACCGATTTTACCTACGCTCTTTTTATGGTTCTGGGGATCACCTGCATTATTGTGACGGTGACCGACAGTTATATGGTCTATGTGCGGAACACCCGGATGCTGGCGACAAGGGCGGAGAACACCATGGACAAAGCGGTGGAGACTCTGGTACAGCCGCTCTGGCATTATGATGAGGCTTTTGTCCGGACCTTTGCCGATATACTTAGCAACGATAAGAGCCTTCTTCATCTGTCGGTTTTTGATGAACAGGGGCGGGGCATGGTTAGGTTTGACCGGCGGGGACATGCCTCTGTCAGGGAGAAGTTCCGTTGGGAACTTGAACGGCCCGTACTCTACAACGGCAGAACCATAGGCCGCATTGCCATGGCCTTTACCAATGGTGATGTGTGGATGATGACAAAGCAGATGATTCTCTCGGATCTTGCCATTATGTTCACGGCCCTTTTTGTCGTGGTGGGGACCAGCTGGGTTCTTATCAACCGGCAGATTCTCAACCCATTGGCTGTGATGGGGACGGCCTTTCGAAGGATCTCTGCGGGGGATTATTCCCGGCGGGTGCGTTTGAAAAATAAAAATGAACTTTCCGAGATTGCCGATGAGTTCAATATTATGGTGGAGCAGGTGGCTTCAAGGGACAGCAGGGTACGGGAGAGTGAAACAAAATACAGAAACCTGGTCGAGGGAACCACGGACATCATATTCCGGACGGACCCGGACGGCTGTTTGATCTACATGAACCGGAATTTTGAAAAATGGACGGGATTTCAGGCGGCGGATTTCCTGGGGAAACCCTTTCACCGGCTTCTTGCTTTAGGCGACACAAGGGATGCTTTCGAGAAATTGAAAAAGGGCGTCCTGGCGGGGAGCGATAACCTGCATGAAATCCAGGTAACCAGGCGGGATGGCTCGCTGGTTCATATGGAACTTAACATCACCATTCAAACAGACCTTGATGGTTCTCCCGTGGGGGCCATGGGCATTGCCCGGGACATTACAAGGCGCAAGCGTTCGGAAGAGGAGTTGAGAAAGTATGAGCAGATGGTGGCAGCTTTCAGTGACGGAATGTGGCTGACCGATGGAAACCTTGTCATCCAGGCGGTGAATGCCGCGTACATTGCATCCTGGGGAAGGGACAGAGCCTCCCTTGTCAATCGTTCCGTGTCCGGGGTGATGGGGGAGGCGCTTTTCAGGGAGCATGTGAAACACCCTCTTGAAGCATGTCTGAAAGGGGAGAGTGCAAACCATTGCTCCTGGGTGAACACACCGGTCCGGGGGCGCCGGTTCATCGATTTTACCTTCTCTCCTATTTTTAATGAAAACAATGCCGTTGTCGGTGTCGTGGTGAATGAACGGGACCTGACAGAGCAGAAGACCCTTGAAGCTCAACTTCAGCAGTCTCAGAAAATGGAGGCGATCGGTACGCTGGCCGGCGGCATTGCCCATGACTTCAACAATATCCTGGGCAGCATCATCGGGTATGGAGAACTGATTGAGATGTTTGATGTGGAGAAGAACGATCGGGTTGCCGAACGTATCGGGTATATGCTGGAAGGCGCGTATCGGGCGCGGGAGCTTGTGGATCAGATTCTCACCTTCAGCCGTCGGGGGGATCAGGACAGGAGCCTGCTGGGACTGATTCCCATTGTCAAGGAGAGCCTTAAATTCCTTCGGGCGTCCATTCCCTCAACCATTGCCATTGAAGAGGTCATTGAGTGTACCAGTGATGTGGTGCTGGCCAATGCCACGCAGGTGCATCAGGTTCTGCTGAATCTTTGCAGCAACGCTTCTTACGCCATGCAGGAGACGGGAGGAACCCTCAGGGTGGGTCTCACCGATGCCGCGCTCCATGGGGAAGAAGCAAAGCTTACAGGTCCCCATCTCAGGCTGTCCGTCTCTGATACGGGACCCGGTATTGAGCCCCGGGTGATGGCCCGTATTTTTGAGCCTTTCTTCACCACCAAGAAAACGGGTGACGGCACTGGCATGGGGCTTGCGGTTGTCCATGGCATTGTGGAGAGTTTGAACGGCACGGTTACAGTTGAATCTTCTCCGGAGATAGGAACGGCCTTTCATCTGCTTCTTCCGGTGGGAATCGGCAGATGCCCTGAAAAGAAGGGAGAGGACCTGAAAAAGGTGTCCCGGGGCAATGGGAAAATCCTGTTTGTGGATGATGAGGCGGGGCTGGTGAAACTCAGTTCCGAGATTCTGGGGCACCTTGGATATGATGTGGTGAAAGAGACCAGCAGCATCCGTGCAAGGGACCTTTTTATGGAAAATCCGGACGGTTTCGATCTGGTGATCACGGATCAGACAATGCCTGAGATGACGGGTTTCGATCTTGCCGTTGAGATTCTGGCGGTACGGCCTGACATTCCCGTGGTGCTCTGCACGGGGTTCAGTTCACCGGATCTCGAGGCGGAGGCCCGACGTGCAGGCATCTGTAAATTTATGAAAAAACCCATCGGTGCACGCCAGCTGGGCGATCTGGTCAGCCGCATCGTTCATCGGGACAAGTGCGCAATGGCATGATGGGAAAATGGAGAGAGTGATGTTATGGCCAATGTATTGATTATTGATGATGATCAGGCAACGTGCACCATGCTGTGTGATCTGGTAAAACATGTGAACAACATGGCCGTCAGTGCGCAGACCCTTGCCCAGGGCGTTCAGATGGCAATGAGCGGGAACTTTGATGTGGTGTTTCTGGATGTGTGCATGCCCGACGGCAGCGGGCTCGATGTGATGAAGGATATTCTGGAGACAGAGTTTCCGCCAGAGATCATTGTCATGACCGGTATGGGGGACTCGGATGGGGCGGAACAAGCCATTCGGAACGGCGCCTGGGAGTATATCCAGAAGCCCCTCTCGCCTAAAAAGATCATTCAACCCCTGGATCTGGTGCTGAAGTACCGGAACAACATCAGCCTTGCCGATCGGTCGGACCGAATTCTTGACCGGGTGGGGATCGTGGGGGAGAGTCCCCGGATTCAGGAGAGCCTGAGCACTGTGGCCAAGGCCTCTCAGAGTCTGTCCAACGTTATCATTACCGGTGAGACAGGAACGGGCAAAGAGCTGTTCGCCCGGGCCATTCACACTAACAGCAACCGCTGCGGAAGCAGGTTTGTCGTGGTGGACTGCGCAGCCCTTCCGGAGAATCTTGTTGAGAGTGCGCTCTTCGGCCATGAAAAGGGGGCTTTTACCGGCGCCGATAAGGCCAGCGAAGGCCTGGTGGGGCTTGCCAACGGCGGGACCCTTTTCCTTGACGAGGTGGGGGAGATGAACCTGAATCTTCAGAAGGCCTTTTTACGAGTTCTTCAGGAACGGCGCTACCGCCCCGTGGGAAGCAGGAGAGAGGTTGCCAGTGATTTCCGGCTGGTGGCAGCCACCAACAGGGACCTTCCGGACATGGTGAAGCAGGGGCTCTTCCGTGAGGACCTCCTCTATCGCCTTGACGCCATTTCCCTCCATCTGCCCCCTTTGCGCATCCGGGTCGAAGACCTTCCCGACCTGGTGACACAGCTCAGCGCGAAAAGCTACGCCGCTCTTGGTGTTGAGCCGAAACGCATCTCCCAGGACTTTTTATCCGCTCTTTCCGGCTATCACTGGCCGGGCAATGTACGCGAACTGGTCAATGTACTGGATGCCTCCATTAATAATGCCTATTACGAGCCGGAGCTTTACTCCAAGCACCTTCCCGAAAGGATCCGTATCACCATGGCCCGATCGGCAGTCGCTCCTGTTCCAAGGCGGGAGAAAACGCCGATATCTCCTCCATTTGCAGAACCGCGTGGGAGTGTGATGCCGCGAGTTTCCGAAAAAGAGGCAGAATCGCATATTCCCCTTCCGGACTTTAAAGCCTATCGGGTGAGCGAACTCAACCGGATCGAGAAACGCTATCTTCAGAAACTGGTGAGAACCAGCCGGGGCAATATCAAAGAAGCATGCGCCATCTCCGGCCTTAGCCGAACCAGGCTCTACACCCTCCTTCGAAAACACAGCATAGACCGCATGGGCTGGGATGCAAACGTTTAAGCAGGGATCTCCCGGATGGCCATAGGATCTGCGCAGTATAAGCAAAAAAAGCCGGAGTGCTGAAAAGCACCCCGGCCCATCATTGTCACGCTTGTCTTTTAATCTTTAATCTTGGCGATATTCTCAGGTGTCCTGGTGTAAGAGACGACATCGACCCAGACCGGGTTGGACCAGGCTTTATGGCCTTTGGCATCAACAGCGATCAGGGCATAGTAGGTATCGCCTGTCGCGGAAAATGACAGAGACACATCTTCTGTCACCGGTTTGTCTTCAAACGCGACCGTTTCGATCACCTTGTTTCCGCTGATCAGCTGAATTTCCTGCAAACCGTTAACTGCCTGTGCCGTAAACGAGACCTCAATCTTATCGTTCTTCAGAACCTTTAAGGTTTCGCCGAACATCACTTCCGGATAAAGCAGGGGACCTGTCGAGGCATAGGCATGACCGGCTTTCAGCGCCTTTACAAAATTTTGGGGCGTCTGCTCGCCGCCGAGATGGGCAAACATCCGGATACGGCCGGAGATCTCAGTCCATACATCATGGGTGTCGGTACCCGCGTTCAGGTAGTATGTCAGTCCCTGGGACCACAGGTCATGCATGCGTGCAACGGTTTTTTCAACATGTCCCACCGCATTGAGTTCAACCAGGTCGAAAGTGGGATTAAATCCACCCGGCACTTTATCGTTATCCAGGGCATAGAAAATACCGTAGGGAATATAGGGATGATTGGCGGTAATCGCCGTGGCTCCCATCTGACGCGCATCGGCAAACAGTTCATCAATGGTGGCGGTTCCCGGGTTTACCGTCAGCTCCTGCCCCAGATTAATGGGAGCTGCACCGAAATGAGACCAGTCCGGCGACAGTTCAATGGAAGGAATGAACTCAAACCCACGGGTTTTGGTCAGATTCATCACGTCATAGTGTCGATCTACCAGGTCATGGTCACTGACCAGGGTGAAGTTAAGTCGTGCCGCGAGCTGAGAGCGGACCAGGTATTCCGGAGCGGTGACTCCGTCAACAAGGTCTGAATGGTGATGCATATCCGCCGAATACCATTTTTTTTCAGCAGGGTTGACCCTGGTGTCAATGGCCACATCAAAGGACGTTTTCGCACCGGACTTCACTTCGGCGCCCACCGTTTCAGCCAGGGAGAGGAAAGACTCCCCTGAAGCCACTTTAAACACGTACTTTCCGGGTCCCAAGGGCAAGACCACCTTGCCCACCTCGTTCAATTCCGTAAAAAAGGTCTGCTGTCCCAGAAATTTTACCAGGGGCGCCTCGCCCTCTTCAATGGTAATCCGGGCATCGATGGGCACGTCGCTTCCCTTTTCAACCACATGGAACGCCACTTCACCGGGATACTTCATGTCTTTGAAGTTATGGGTGTATTCCTTTCCCCCCTTAATTGTTATCTTGGCCTTGCTGCTGGAGGCGTAGCTTTTGCCGGCGGCATACGCCACATATCTGCCCGCCGGAAGCTCCAGGCTGTATGCCCCGTCTTTTCCTGTGGTCCAGGTATAAGGATGACCGTCTTTTTCAACGATGACCACAGGATTTTTCATGGACTTGCCGTCTATTGTGGCCACACGGCCCGTCAGGGTTCCGGTCTTGAGGGATTTTCGTCTGTTTTCAAAACGCACCATCCCGGAAATATCCCCAGTGGGGAGAATTTCCAGCCAGCCCTGGAACTGCTTTTTACCACCGGCCTTCAAATTATGACGTACGTACATATCACGGGCGTCATAGTTGATAAAATCAAAATAGGGAGCATGAAGTCCAATGGCCCAGTTGTTATCATAATGAACGACCCAGTCTGCCAGTGCCTTGTCTTTTGCTGAACCTTTCCGGATGCCCTCCATGCCGGGAGGCTGGAAAGTATACCCGCCCTCGGGCCACAACACATAACCTGAAAGCAGATCATCGCAGGATTTGGAGTCATTGTTGGTCAGGGTGGTGGTGGCCTGGATTCTGTAATCCCCCTTTTTTAAAACGTAAAGGGTTTCAATGGTGCATTTGTCCCAGTCCCTGGTCACCCGGATCACCCCTTCCCCGGGAGTGCTCTTCACCACGTCTATTTTCTGATAGGTATTGGGCCAGCTGGACCAGTTGTTGGGGATCAGGTCCATCAAGGCGATATGATCCATTTCATAATTCCCGTTACGGATCACAGCCCCATCCAGAATACCTCCGCTGGGAACCCCCCAGGGTCCCGGCGTATCAACGCCGAAAGTGACCGCAAGGTTTTCGTTCTGCAAGGTAATATCCCTGACACCGATGGCCTCACCGGCCGGAATGGGGGTCGGACCGGTTATAATTTGTACATTGGCCCAACTTGCCGTACACAGCGACAGGGCAATTGTGGCTGAAAGCAACGCTTTCACAATCAGGTTTTTCTTGTGGTTTTTAAACATGTCTTACTGTCCTTAACTGTTAAAACTGGTTTCCCCCGTTGTAAACGGGGCGTATCGATAGAAAATACCTCCTTGCGTCCGGCCGGACGTGAGGAAATATAGCAATATTGGTGCCAATCTTTTTTTTACGGCACTGACTGCTTTACATGGGGGGGCGTGGGGTGTGGAGTTGCGCGTAGAATAGGGCGTTTCATTACAAAGTGATATCGGCAGAAGGCTTATATGGGCGGGGATTTTTGGAAGATGCCTGATGTGGAGATGTTCACAGAAGATTACGATATGTTCCGTAAAAGGGTACAAAACAGCCGAATTCGGGGAAAATTGTTTTGCAGGGGAGGCCGGCAATCTTACCATAAAAGGTCTGCCATAGAGGCTATAGGTTCAACCGGGGTAACAACCGGTTAATACGATTTTATTTTTTTGCCGTTAACCGGTCGTTAACCTCCTCTCTTATATGGTGCCGTATTACGGTTCGGTGCCATAACGATTTCAAAGATTTTCTTTGGGTGCTCCCCGCTGGTTTGACCAGGATTGACGGGACGTGTCCGGGGGTAGAAAAAAAGGAGTGAACAGATGAATAAAAAATTGGGTGGTATTGCCGCCATTGTTTCGGTTGCTGCCATTTTTGCCATGGTTGAATTCATGCCGGCCACCAGGGAGGCCTCTGGAGTACCCGCCCCGGGGCAGCCGCCACCGCCCCAGGTATCGGTCATGGTCACGGAAAAAAGCCCGGTGCATCCGGTAAAAGAATATATCGCCAGGGTGGAACCCATCTCCCAGGTGGAACTCCAGGCCCAGGTGAGCGGTTATATTGAAAAGGTTCATTTTGCAGAGGGAAGCGTGGTCAGCCAGGGTGATCTGCTCTTTACCATCGACCCGGCCCAGTACAGGGCCACCGAGGAGCAAAGGGAGGCGGAACTTGCCAGGGCTGAGGCCACCCTTTCCAGGACCAAAAAATATCTTGCCATGGTGAAGGCTGCGGATAACCGGAGCGTTTCCCAGTCCGATATGGACAAGGCTGAATCGGATCTCCTGGAGGCAAAGGCCCAGGTGATGCAGGCAAAAGCCGCCTTGAAGCTTGCGGCCATCGATTTTGCCCGCACCCGGATCAAGGCCCCCATCTCCGGCCGGATCGGCAGGGCACTTGTCACCCGGGGAAATTATGTGAGCCCGGGGGCGGGCACCCTGGCCCGGATCATCCAATGGGATCCTGTGCGGGTGGTGTTTTCCATGCCCGACTCAGCCTACCTTGACATGGTCAGCCAACAGAAGCAGGGGAGAGATAACCCTGTGGACGCTAAGGTGCAGCTTTCCGACGGCACCCTGCTGAACACACCGGGCCGCCAGGATTTTGCGGACAACCAGATGAACCCCAATACCGGCACCATGGCCCTGCGTTTGCGTTTTTCCAACAAGGACAACCTCCTTGTTCCCAACGCCTATGTCAAGGTTGTTTTCCAGGGGCAGGGCAGGGACAAGAAGGTGCTCCTGCCCCAGGCCGCCATTCTGACGGACAGGGACGGCGATTTTGTCTGGACCCTGGACAAGGAAGCCAGGGTCACCCGTACCCCTGTGACCCCGGGGGAGACCCTGGACGTCAACCGCATCATCGAATCGGGCCTGGAGGCCGGTCAGCAGGTGATCGTATCCGGAATACAGAAGGTTCGGAACGGCATGGAAGTCAGGGCTTTTCCGGTGGTATCCGCCCCGGGGAAGAGGGGGTAACATGGAATTAAAGATGCCGAAATTTAATTTTTCCAGGATATTTATCGAGCGCCCCCGCCTGGCCGGCGTGATCTCCATTCTGCTGACCCTTGCCGGTGTGCTGTCCATGTTTTCCCTGCCCATCGCCCAATATCCCCAGGTAACACCCCCCCAGGTTACGGTCTCGGCCTCCTATCCCGGGGCAAGCGCCGAAGTCCTTGCAGATACCGTGGCCGGGCCCATCGAGGATGCCGTCAACGGCGTGGATGACATGCTGTATATGTCTTCCAGTTCCGACAGCACGGGCAACTACGATCTGACCGTCACCTTTGAAGTGGGGACCGATCCCGACATGGCCCAGGTCAAGGTTCAGAACCGGGTCTCCCAGGCTGATCCCCTGCTTCCGGCCGAGGTAAAACAGCAGGGGGTTAACGTACAGGCCCAATCCTCGGACATGCTTGGATACATCGTGTTGAGGTCTCCCAACGAGTCTCGGGAGAAGCTCTTTTTGAGCGATTACGCCAACAAGCAGATCAAACCGTCCCTGGAACGGATTCCCGGGATCAGCAAAGTATCGATCTACGCCTCCAAGTACAGCATGAGGGTGTGGATGGATGCGGACCGGCTCGCCTTTCTGGGGTTGAGTGCCGACGATGTGGTTAAGGCCGTCGGCTCCCAGAATATCCAGGCATCCATCGGTGCCGTGGGAAGTACTCCCGGTGACGGCACAGAGCAGATGACCTACACCCTGAAAACCACGGGCCGGCTCAACGATCCCAAGGCGTTCAGGGATATTGTGATCCGCACGGGTGAGGACGGAGCCGTGGTGCGCCTGGGCGATATCGCCCGGGTTGAAAAAGATGCCGACTCCTACATGTACAGCTCAAAATACAACGGCTCCTCCTCTGTCCTGATTGCGGCGAGCCGGTCGACCGGGTCCAATGCCCTGGAGACCATGGCGGCCCTGAAGACGGAGCTTGATTCCCTGGGCCAGCGTTTCCCGGACGATATGGAGTGCTTTATCTCCTACGATGCCACCGAGTTTGTCCGTACCTGTATCAATGAGATCGTGATGACCCTGGGTCTGACCTTTCTCCTGGTGGTCGGGATCTGCTATCTTTTTTTGCAGGACGTCCGCCCGACCCTCATCGCCAGCATGACGATTCCGGTCTCCCTGGCCGCAACCTTTGCCGTGCTCTCCGCCTTTGGCTACAGCATCAACACCCTTACCCTGTTCGGCCTGGTGCTTGCCATCGGTCTTGTGGTGGATGACGCCATCGTGGTGGTGGAGCGGGTCCTGCACCTGATGGAAGAGGGCCTGGCGCCCAAGGAGGCCACCATAAAGGCCATGGAGCAGGTGAGCGGCGCCGTTATTGCCACCACCCTGGTGCTGCTCTCCATTTTTGTCCCCATCGCCTTCATGGACGGCATCACCGGTAAAATCTACCAGCAGTTTGCCGTGGCCATTTCCGCTGCCGTGCTCTTCTCATCCATCAATGCTCTGACCCTGAGTCCGGCCCTGTGCGCAACCGTGCTCCGCAGGGTGACGCCCCCCCGTCGGGGTCCCCTGTGCTGGTTCAACAAGGGCCTGAACAGGGTGCGTTCCAGCTATGTGAGCGTGACGGTGGGCCTTGCCCGGCGCCTGGTGATAACCACCCTGATCCTTGGGGGTGTCATTGCCGGTTCCTATGGCATTTTTTCCGTTACCCCCACCTCGTTTCTGCCGGATGAGGACCAGGGCGTCATCTTCGGCAGCATGCAGTTGCCCGAAGGCGCCACCGCTTCCCGGACCATAGCGCTCATGGAAAAAGCCATCGTGCCCCTTCAGCACGAGGAAGGCATCAGGAGCATTATCTATGTGACCGGGTTCAGTATGATCGGCGGCTCGGGAGAGAACATGGGTTTTTTCCTGTTTCAACTGGACAACTGGGAAGAACGGAAGAGCCCTGAGCTCTCGGTAAAGGCGATCCAGGAACGGCTGCAGAATCGCCTGGCCAATGTTTCAGGGGCCAAGATAAATCTTTTTACCCCACCCGCCATCATGGGGCTCGGTCAGAGCGGGGGCATGGACCTGAGACTCCAGGCCCTGGGGGATAACGATCCCCAGAAACTTGACAGCGTGCTGAAAAATTTCCTGATGCGGCTTAACACGGCTCCGGAGATCATGTATGCATTCAGCCCCTACTCGGCCAGTACCCCCTATCTGTATCTGGACATCGACCGTACCAAGGCTTCCCTGATGGAGGTGGAGGTGTCTGCTATCTTTGCCACCCTCCAGACCTATTTCGGTTCCCGGTATGTCAATGACGTCAATTTTGACGGACAGACAAACCATGTGACCCTCCAGGCGGACTGGCCCTTCAGAAAAAACCGGGCGTCCATCGACAGGATCCATGTCAAGAGCAATACAGGCGCCATGGTGCCCCTGGGCAGCCTTGTCAAGATCAGCACCACCCTGGCCCCACGGGCCCTGGAGAGATACAATAAATTCACTTCGGCAACCATTTCCGCCATGACCGTTCCCGCCGTGAGCAGCGGGGATGCCATGAACGCCGTTGCAGCCATTGCAAAGGAAACCCTGCCCGGGGAATACGGGTTTGACTGGTCCGGTTTGAGCTACCAGGAGGCCAAAGCCTCGGGCAAGACCAATATCATCATTGCCATGGCCCTGATTTTCGGCTACCTCTTCCTGGTGGCCCAGTATGAGAGCTGGACCATTCCCCTGTCCGTGATGCTCTCCATCTCCGTGGCCGTTCTGGGTGCCCTGGCCGGACTCAGGATCATGGGACTTCCCCTGAGCATCTATGCCCAGCTCGGTCTCATCCTGCTGGTGGGGCTTGCCAGTAAGAACGCCATTTTGATCGTGGAGTTTTCCAAGAGCCGGAGGGAGGAGGGGGCCTCCATCCTCGACGCCGCCGCAGACGGCGCAACACAGCGGTTCCGTGCGGTGTTGATGACCGCTTTCACCTTTATCCTCGGGGTGCTGCCCCTGATCTTTGCAACAGGTGCGGGTTCGGCCAGCCGCAGGGCCATCGGCACCACGGTGTTCTGGGGCATGGTCGCCGCCACCGTTGCCGGCATCGTCCTGGTGCCGCCCCTTTACGCCCTGTTTCAGAACTTGAGGGAGAAGGGAGCCGGACTCAGGGGCAAACCATACCGGCATCTGCCCATGGTCCTGCTGATGTTCCTGCTGCCCATGGCACCGGGATTCCTCACCGGCTGCACCAGCGTCGGACCTGAGTACAAGGCCCCGGTTTTTCCCGAGCTTTCAGGTCAGACCGTCCAGCCGGCGGACATTGCCCAGTGGTGGACCCGTTATAACGATCCCCTGCTGAACCAGTTTGTGCAGACAGCCCTTGACAACAACCAGGATCTCAAATCCGCCATTGCCAGGGTGCGCCAGGCAAGGGCCCAGCTGGGTATCGCCCGGAGCGGGTTCGGGCCAAGTGTTGACCTGCCGGCCAGCGTTAAAACCTTTCGCACCTCGGACAATGCCGGCGGCACCGGGCAACAGGACCTTTACAGTGCCGGGTTTGATGCGGTATGGGAACTGGATATCTTCGGAGGCACCCGCAGGGCCGTTGAGGCCCAGACCGCTGACCTGGAGGCCCAACAGGCCGCCCTGGGTGACGTGTGGGTGACGGTAGCAGCGGAAACCGCCCAGGCCTACATCAGCCTTCGCACCGACCAGCGTCACCTTGACGTTACCCGCTCCAACCTGGCCACCCAGCAGCAGACCCTGGAGATCCTTCAGTCCCGGTTCGACTCCGGGCTCAGTGACGCCCTTGCGATCCACCAGGCCCGCTACAACCTGGCAAGCACCCGGTCCAGGATCCCCTCCCTGGAAGCCTCGATCCAGGCGAGCCGCAACGCCCTCTGTGTCCTGATGGGCCAGGTGCCGGGGACGCTTTTTCCAGACAAGGAGATGGCCCACAGCCCCATTCCCCAGGCCACACTGGAATTAACGGGGATTCCGGCCAACACCCTGCGCCACCGTCCGGACATCCGCCGGGCAGAGCGGGAGCTTGCCGCCCAGACCGCACGGATCGGAGCCTCTGTTGCCGAACTCTACCCCAAGTTCACCCTGGGCGGCTCCATCGGGCTTGAGACCCTGAAGGCTTCAACCTTCATGGACGCTGATTCCCGGCGCTACGCCATTGTTCCGGGGGTGAGCTGGCCCATCTTCCATTCGGGTTCCATACGCAACAATATCAAGGTGCAGGAGACCCTCCAGGAGCAGCGCTTGGCCGCCTATGAGACAACGGTGCTGAACGCCGTCAAGGAGGTCAAGGACGCCCTGACCGATTATGAAAAGGAAAAGCTGCGCCGGGAGATACTGGCGGAGGCGGTGGCCTCGGCCACAGCTGCGGAAAAGGTGGCCGCGGATCAGTATAAGAACGGGTTGAGCGATTTCAACAATGTGCTGGACGCCCAGCGCTCACTCCTCTCATTCCAGGAAGAGCTTGCCGTCAGTATGGGGACGGTCAGCCGGAACGCCGTACGTTTGTACAAGGCCCTGGGCGGCGGCTGGGAGTAACAGACTTAATAGATGGGGGCAGGCTTAGCTTATTGCCCTTTTTGCCGGTCCTTATGAACGAATGGCGAAAAGCACGATAAAACAAGCCTGACCCCGTTTTCCCTAGGCTCAAGCCCGTGAGTGTAAGGGGACACTTTTTTCCGAACTCCTGACCATCTCGTTCTGGTTTACATGCATCTCCTGGAAGGTGATCAATGCATATTTAAAAGTTGCCGTCCCATATGATAATGCTGTTCCTGGTGCCAGTATAGCAGTTCAGACCTACGGTGATGTTCAGAATTTTAATTCCCATTTCCATGCTTGATGCGATCATGGGTGAAGCCGTTGCATTTTTTGACTTAGACAACAAGCGTAAGTCCCAATTGGTAAGGGCTTTGAGATAGTTTTACTTCTCCGAAAGTTGAGTTCATAACAAAAAGTACGCATTAATCGGATGAACCCTTTTTTAAGGGTGGGCGGTGTTTGCGTCCTATTCCTCAAAAATATCTAAAAACGGATTGGTCTGGATTTCAATAGCTGACAGGAACTTGTTAACAAGCTTGTCCGATTGATCGGGCTCCATTTTTACATTCATATCAAGGATCTCACGGGGGATTGGGGCACCAAGAACGTCTTTTTCATCCCGTTTATAGTATTCGAGCCGTTGTAATAACTGATCCCTCCATTTTATGTAAAGGGGGGCTGAATTTAGTACATGAAGCGCGATCCGGTCTGAAAGCGCTGCTTCCGGCTCGGGAGTTTCATCTTCGAATCCATAGATAACATTGAGCGATGTCATTAAGGCCATATTGATCGGTCCCCGGACAGAACCTTTCCATTCTTCATCCTCGAGTTCTTCCGGAGGCTCAAATTGATCCGACATGTTATATGCCCAACAAGCTTCCAAATACTGATAGGGTATGGGATCTTCCGATACATGGGAAAACCGGAAAACCACCCACTCAGTACAACCTAACGCAAACGTAAGGTTTGCCCTGAAAGACAGTTTTGAAAGGCTGTCGATCAATTTGTCATCGGGCTCAGCGATCACTTCATACGGGTCCCAATCATCCCAGTCATAGGACATCGGTATGGCAAGAATTTTTTCTTTTGGCGCGTATGGAAAGGATAGTGTCATTGAGTCACTCCATGATTATTGCGGACAAATTATTATCTTGTTGCATTTACCTTTACCATTTTTACCTTTATTTACTTCATCAATTAGTCTTTGACAGTCATCACATGGTTTTTTGGAGACACTGATGGTCAAGGTCCCTTGGCCGCCGGCCTTGAAAAAATCTTCTATCAATTTTGCCTCGGCATGTCCCTGCTTCGGTCTTGCCTGTCCTTTGCGGTAATTAAAGCGCTCGGGTGGTTTATCACAGGTTTTTGCATTAGAGGTGCCTTTTTTCTTAATCCCCTTGGCAAAATTTCTATATTTTCCATTATATCTTCGACCGACACGTACGGAGCTGGCAGATGCTTTTACAGACACCTCACCCTTATTGACGGTCATCCCCACGGCAAGCGTGGCTTTGTTTTTTTTTGTGTTCGGCATTTTGGCTTTCAGGGCGGATCTTTTGCTTTTCAGTTTATCACAATCGGGAATCGGATCGGTCGCCATATTGTCTATGTGGTTGGTAATGGGCGTATTTGCTATCGGAGAGGCATGATTATGGGTCGTCATGTCCAGGTGCCGGACAACATTCTCTCCTTCGATCTTTACATCCATAGACCATGAAACAAAATAAACCTTACCCCGGTTTACGCTGGTGACCACACCTTTTTTTGCTGCGCTGCCGGCTTCATCACCAATGCTTTTTTTGAAATAGGATTTATTTTTAAGCATCACCTCCTTACCGGAGATCTTGACACTTTTACTTCCTTTGGTCATATCCTTGGACATGCCTGTGTTGGGATAGGGGACAGGGACACCAGGGGGCGTTGCGGGATTCTCCGGGGGGGTCATGCAAACATCGGGAAAGGCGCAGATGGACTTGCCATCACCTTTCTTGCAGGAAACCTCCCTCCCATTGGCAAATACATCGTTGGCCATCAACCGTCTCCATTCTCGGCAAAGGTTAAAATGATTGCCGCTCGATCGTCATTATCGTTGCTGAAATGGCAAAGTACATTTTTCCCGCGCGAATACCCCTTCCTGGCTGCCGCTTCGGCCACGCCAAGGGCAAAGGGAACGGCGGCCGCACCGACTTCGCCGATGCACCCGGCAGGATGCCAGAAGTCTATCTCGCCTTTATGATCCCGGAGGGTGCGGCTCACGGCCAGATTCCCCTCTTTGAATTTGTATTGTTCGCCATTGTCATCGGTCACCCGGTAGTGCATATCCCGCATTGCTAATCCGGCCGCTGAAAAAGCGGATTTGAAGGCCTGTACCAGGCCGTCGGCACGCAGCGGTTCTTCGGATTCAATGGTGGCAGCCTCCTTGCCAAATCCGAGGCCTTTGATCTTTAATTCAGGCTGGGCACCGTTGCCTCCGATACCGAGGAGCACTGCTGCGCCGCCTTCTCCGGGAATGAAGCCGTTGGAGTTGTTGCTGGTCAGAAGTCTTTCTTTTTCCTCATAGGCTTCCACCGTACCCGGCGTCAGAAATGTATCCGCTCCGGCAACAATGCAGTAGGGATGACCGAATTTATATATGAGCGTAAATGCTTCTTTTACGGCTTCCGCACCACCCACGCGTCCATTGGAGATAACCCTTGAGTTGGCATGGAACCTCAATCCCGATGCGTCTTGAACGGCATTGATCAGGGATTCGTCCAATTCATCCAGTCTGCCGGGGCGGTCCTTTTCGGCCAGGCACAAGAGCAGAGGGATCTTGCTGATTTCCTGCCGATCAAAACCGGAAAGGGTTTCACGAACCGCCAGTTCAATAAAACGCCGTAATTTCGATTTGTAACGCCACCGTTTCTCCAATGGCACGGAACTGCCCTTGATCCACTCGCCGACGGAATCCATGAACCGGGTTTCCTGAATATTGTCGAGGCCGCATCTGATGGCCGCGCAGGTCGCCGGCGCGCTCAACCCCACCGCGCTTACCATGCCCGATTTTATGATCGCCAGGGTTTGAGTGTTCATGCCATATCCTTTATTCTTGTCGTAGGGACAGTTCTTTTAAACTGCGATAGTAGGCCTTGCCTGCCTCCCTTGCCCGCCACCATCCATTGGACATCTTGCCGGTCAACACCTGTACCACCTCGAATATATTCTTTTTCAAGGGCAGGCCGGCACGCCAGGTGATCATGAAACGGCCGATATCCGGCTCCAATGTCAGGGTATCTGCGGCAGCACGGACTTTTCGGAATTTGCCTTTCTTAAGAAAGAAAACCACGGGCACACTTACCTTCGGGATTGAAAAACGTGTCTGGCCCTGGGGGGTCAGATTGTGTAAAACAACGGATTCCCCCCCTTGCAGGTACCCGATCTGTTGATCTGCCGGTGCGGACTGGAAATAGGCATCATCGAAATCGGGCGGCAAAAAAGGAAAAACGTTATCCAGCCAGTTTTGATCATAGGTTCCCGCCAGTTTATAGCGGGGCTCCCAGCCGCGGCCCACCTGACCGAATGCCATTGGCCGGTAAGTTCCGGTTGGACTTTTTACCGGTTTATTGATCTCTTCGGTATTGGGCAACGGCTTACTGTCGAAGAATTCTGCCTTTAGATTGGCATGAAAGCCGACACCGATGGGATTCAGCATAAAAGCCTTGTGTTTTGAGGGCTTTTCATGGGTGTTATCGACGCCGCCAAAGGCATTGTCATAGGATATGGGCATCACGGTGAAAGGCTGGGGAGTTGAGGCGGAGTTTAAAACAAGTCCTTTTTTCCAATACCTGTTTCCGATTACATGAAAAGACTTTTGCATGGAACCGACTGAAAGCGAAACCCGCACCTTTTTCGCTGGAACGCCCTTGGGGGAATAGGCGCTGCCGTTTAAGACAACATCACATCGTTGTTTGAATCTGGCATAATCGCTTTCATAAACAGGCGCCGACAGCCCTGGCTCTCCGGTGTATGCATCCGCTTCCGTCAAGGGAACTTGCTCATCCGCCAATTTCGGACGGCCGCCGTCCGCCGGAAAATTAAAGGTTCCTTTTATGGCAACAACCATCCATTCACGGCCATCCGGCTGCATGATCATCGTGTAACCGGCTTGCATATTTGTGGTATTCAGCAAGTCCATAAGATTCCAATGGGGATGTTTTCATATCAGTTCTTCAAAATTTTCTTGCCGGCAATGGAGATATCGCCGTTTCTCTTGCGATATTGACACCTTGCCGACTTTAGAAAAATGAAGTTAGAAAAACTCGTTTTTTAACAATCGTAAATAGAAAAATACAAGAGCGCAAATATTGTGTCAAGGAGAAATCCAAAGCCTCGTTCACAATTGGAGACATGTGAACCCAGCAGCAGGCCCAGTTCCCCTAAGCCCAGGTTCGAAAGTGGAGGGGGTCATTTTTTGGCTAACTCCATGCTTTTACCCTCTACTCGGCAAGTACCCCTATCTGTATCTGGACATCGACCGTACCAAGGCCTCCCTGATGGAGGTGGAGGTGTCTGCCATATTTGCCAGCGATGGGATCCTCCTGAGTAATAACACCTGTGATGCCGGGCGATGTAAGCGGTAAATTCGTTGATGTCGTCAAGACGGCTGGAAAGCCAAAGAACGGCAAGACAAAAACAGGATCTGACGATCAGGCATTGAAATATCTCCAGAACCTCTATAAGATCGAAAGCGATGCAAAAGAGCAGGGATTGACTGGTGAAGACCTCCTCCACTGTATCGGGCCTGCCAGGGTGTAGTTTACTGAGCGCTTACTTTGATATAGAACAGAACGCTTTCACCTGAATTCGTTTTAAACTCCCTATCGGGCTATGGAAACCATGTACTTGGTTCGGCATAGTAAATCCTTTACAATAAAACAACAAACGATCGGAGTTCAGTCAACGATGTTTCACCAGGGAGGCATGCCGTATGAGAAAACGCCAGAAAGAAGAAATCCTGATCTCGTTTTTTAAGGAAAAACAGAAATACGAAAGACTTGCACAGTACATTGTCCGTCTGATTAAAGATGATCCTGCATCCCCAAAAGAAAGCCTTCATACAATCATTTATCGAATTAAAGGGGAAAACAGGCTCATAGAAAAAATCGATGAAGAGAATAAAAAAGCCGGACCTGATGCAGAGTCCATTACCAGAAACAATTTTCAAAAAAAAATTGGAGATTTACTTGGAATTAGGCTTGTATGCCTTCGCCTTTCGGATATTAACAGCGTCAAGGCATATCTTGAACTTTTGGCAGATGAAAAGATCCTGCGATTCGTTGGCAAACCGGATCATAAACGATCATTTATTCTGCCGGTAGATCCGGGTGATACAATTCCGGAGGGACTTGATCTTTGGTATAGTGGATACTCTTCCATTCATTTCAAGGTAGAGCTGGGGCAAGAATCCGATGCCTCCGATGAGTTGAAAGGACTTCAAACAGAACTACAATTGCGAACGATTTTTGAGGAAGCGTGGGGTGAGATCGATCACAAATATCGATATGTACTCAGCAGGCGTGGTATAATGCTTCCTGAGCATATACACACCGGTTTCTACAGTTTAAGCGCCTACCTTCAGGCGGTGTCACTTCAGGCAGAACACCTGTGCCGACATGCAGAGGCCCACAGGTTTAAGATTGACCGGAAAGCCAAAAGAACGATTGTGGCAAGGGGCAAACCTGTTCAATCGACCATCCCAACTGCCTTTTCAGCACTACTGGAAAAAAAAATTGGTTTCATGCCAACGCTCAGAACCCTCACGTATATCCTTAAACGACTTGATGAGTCCGGGTACGCAGAGCAGCAGCCCCACGTTGCTTTTCAAAAAATTTTAACAGAAGGGCGGCTGCAAGAAGCCAGAAGAATTTTTCGTGAAATTCTCGACAGGGAAATTTTTGAAGATGATACGAAAAGAAACGTGGATGTGATTAATGCCATAAATTATGCGTTGTCTGATGAGGTTCAAGGTAAGAGAGTCGCAAAGGAGGGGCTGAGATCGGTTTTAAAATGGAAAAAAGAGCGTCCAGCGAATTAGTACCGTATAGAAAAGCAGAGCAGAATCGGGGGATGGTTTGGGGGAAGGTGAGCCTGACAAACGCTTAGATTGGCCGCAACCCAGTGCTGGGAACATGGGGATCTCGCCGGAACGGAAGGGTTTTAGGCAGAAAATGGCAAAATGGAAATTACGTATTTTCAAGAGAAACGTTACGGAGTCGATATGAAAAACAGCAAGTCAGCAAAAAATAAGGACGTTTCAGACCCGGCAATTCAGAGGTTGGGAGAAGAAATTGCAAACAGTATTACCCATGGCCTCGGCGCAGCAATGAGTATTGCAGCTCTCGTTATTTTGGTTGTTTCTGCATCCGGGCATGGGGATACTCTGAGGGTTGTCAGCCTAAGTCTATACGGCGCCACACTGATTCTTTTGTATTTGTCCTCTACCTTGTATCATGGTTTTTCCAATCAACGAATAAAACATTTTTTCAAAGTCATGGATCACTCGTCAATTTATTTGCTAATAGCCGGATCGTATACCCCTATAGTTTTAGTTTCAATGGGCGGTGCTTGGGGATGGACTTTTTTCGGAATCGTCTGGGCAATGGCTGTCTGTGGTATTGTCTCAAAGATTTTTCTGACAGGCAGCTATAGCAAAATTTCTGTCTTATTTTATATTGTCATGGGATGGATTATTGTTGTTGCAATAAAACCAATGCTTCAGGCAGTCCCGTTGAATTTACTTCTCTGGCTTCTCGTTGGCGGGCTGTCATATACTTTCGGAATTATATTTTATACATGGGAAAAGATGCCATATAATCATACGGTCTGGCATCTTTTTGTTCTGGGAGGGAGTATCACACATTTTTTCGGAATATTTTTTTATTTGACTGGTGGATGAGCATGGCCATGAATAATGCGATCGCCGTTACCGCTCTTGAGATGGCAATCATAAACCTGATTTTAAAATAGCACCCGGGTTTATATTGGAAGACCTTGAAGAGGCCTTTCAGTATGAAGTTTCAACCTGAAGGGCACACGTAAAAATGAAATACCGACTATCATAGCTAATGAGATGTCTTTAAAAGGATTCTTTTGCGGTTCAATTTTTGATTTATACTTTTGTTGACAAAAACCACTTCCTATCCATTACCCTTCGGCACCATCTGGCAACAACCTCTCCGATATAGCCAATCCAAGCTGGCCTCTAAGAATCTGCATGGTGTGAAACGCTCCCCCACGCAAAATCTGAATATCCGTAAACGGTTCTATCAAAGTATTCCGAAGGTCGTAAAGCTGACAGAGGCTATGAACACGTTCTCCCTTATAGCGCCAAATAATATCGCCCGTCTGAATACCTGTCGGAGCAGCTTGCCCTTTCGGGTGAACACTAAGCACGGTTAGAGCGGAAGAGGGTAACGCCTCAACGATGGTGTGGAAAGTCTCAGCCCCGACCCCTCTTCGCCTCATTTGGTACAACACATCAATCAGGCCATTTATGAAAGTTTTATCCAGGTCGGGTGGATTTCCCATGGGTAGACGGAGGTATCTTTTCAGTGGGAGAAACAAGTTCAATGCCCCGGAAGGGTCATTCCGGGCGGCACGGCAACACCCTATCCCTAACTGTGCAGACAACCTGACAAGAGGGCTGTTGGAATCATCCATGTTATAATAAATATCCTCCGCCTGGCCGATTTGCTTACTGTAAATTAGAAGTTCAGCCTCAACCAATTTGAAATAATCTTCCGCTATCAGTATCGATTCATCATTCGGATTTAGTTCTTTAAACGATTCAATGGTTGCCCGACAGAACGCCACCCATTGCCTGGCTTGATCATCAAGTCTGTTGTCCACAAGATTTTTAACCAGGGAAGACGTCGTATAACTCAAAGCACTTACAGTTTCCATCCTCTGCAGTAAGGAAACCGCAATTTGCCGCTGTCCCCAAGGACGAATCACATCCATGAATTCAGCAAAGGCGGGAGGGATCTCTTTGCGCCGATCAAGTCGGCACAGGCATTCCCAATAGGTGCTGTGGAACTGAACCATTTTATTGAGCTCCATGGGGTTCGATAATCTGTACGTCTGGGTTGCCGAGCGAAGGTAACGAGCAGATTCATCTGTCCATTCAAGGTTGCCGCTCAGCTGAA
Source organism: Desulfobacterium sp. (assembly GCA_030145245.1). GTDB lineage: Bacteria > Desulfobacterota > Desulfobacteria > Desulfobacterales > Desulfobacteraceae > Desulforapulum. The sequence continues at coordinate 109,224 of JAQYWC010000030.1, read as the reverse complement.
GCGCTTGGGCTAAACACCAATTGGTTTCCGCATCATCCGGATTCAGGCCATGTGCCTTTTGGGCCGCATCGACAGCCGATACAAAATCATTGGTCCACCAATATGCCTTACAAGCAGAAATCCAAGCGTCTGCAGTGGCCGTTCCCCAGGATTCCATTTCCCTGCATATCCCGTACAGGTAGGCAAGACGGGATTGCTTGGGTATCCAGGGATGTCTGCCACGCACACCGTCGAGGGTATGTGACATAACCGCTGGGGCATTGGTTGGATATAGCCGGATGGCAGTCTCTAAATTATCCTCGGCAGCCACAAGGGTTTCAACGAATTTGTCAACAAGAATCAAACTGCCTGGCCACACGGTACGCTTTATGGTAGGAGAGACCAACCAATTGGCCAAGGTTGCCCATGGAGATTCCCCGATAACAGGTTGAGGGGCAAAATCACTGATATTCTGGTAGCTATCCGTACTGGGAATCCACTCTGTTCGTGCTATCTTTCCCGTGAAGGCAGCAAGCCAGGAGGGCACATCCTCGGGGACATAAAGTGTGAAAATCGCTCCACCAAGGGTCGCCCAAGAGAGGGTGTTTTGTGGGGTGGACCATACAGAGACAATTGTATCATGACCCGTGTTCCGAAAAAATTCTGTATTCATGGGGATATCCCATATGCAAAAGACCGCCTTGAAATCGATATGGTCATCTCCCGATTGGCCGGGCATTGAAGGAGACTCGGAAGACATGGCTTCCGTACCGATCAAAAGCAATCCGCCGGTCTTATCAAAGGCTAAACTGCTTATCTCCTGGGATTTCAAATTGACAGGCACAGGTTGTTTCGCAGCTGTCTTAATATCGAGAAGATCCACATTCCCCCCATAGCTGGCAACGGCGAGGGTCTGAGCATCAGGAGACAAAACAGTGGTCAGCACCTTAGACTGGAATGCTGCACTCCTTTGCCCCTCGCTGGCCAGATCCACAAAAAAAATGTGCGCAGCGGATGCGTTCGAATAAGTAGACCTGAGGACCACTTCTCCGCTGGTAGGAAGGACAAAAAGAGCATCGAGATCACTCTTCTCCCCAGTGTTTATGGGAAACGCCCTGTGGCTATGGTTATTGAGCTCATAAAGGAAAAGGTGTGGGAGGACCCTCTTCTGCGACACCTTACCTCCATGCATTGGGGCACCATCATCCCACGGGAAATGCCGTGTAGTTGTCGCTATTATGAAATTACCGGATGGGTGCCAGATAGCCGAACCAAAAACGTTATTTGTTGCAATCTCCGGGCGGATCTCCTTGCTCACAGGAATAAGGTTTTCCCCATCGAGGATTTGCAGGAAACTCCCCTGTTTATCATATAGATGAACCAAAATATGCTTTGAATCCGGAGACCACCTGGCAAAATCAAGGCTTGCCTGTTTCGGACATGGCCACTGCCTGGGGATATCTCCATCCGGGTTTACAACGAGTACCATATCATCTCTTCTGCCGGGAGTGGGCGGAGGATACCCTGAAATTCCTTGTCCACAGCTTAATAGGGTTTCACCGCTTGACGACAGATCTACCTCACGAACACCAGTCCTCAGCGAGCAGGGAACCTGCCACTTTTTTCGGGATGAGGTTAAATCGAAACAGACCGCCTCTCCCGGCGGCATCTGATCGTCAGATGCCATGGAATCGAAATAGCGCGCAAGAACCACCATGTTATCTCTTGTTCTGCATTTGTTTGCCGCAACGATACCGCTCGAAACCCTGGGGATGCCGCTGGGAGCACATCCCAGTTCCCATGTCTCCGTATGATCCTCGCAAGCCACACAAATATAGCGTCCGTTCTCGCAAAATTCGGCTGACTTGACGGGACCTGTTGTAACGCGAATCGGCGCCATCACCTCCTCGCCGTTTTGAATATTCCAGATACGGACTGTATTGTCCGTACCCACCGTCAATAAACGGGTACCCATGGGATCAAATTGGCAATGGCGGATACCTCCGTCCGGATGACGCGGCTTGTGAGTCAAAATCGTTTTGGTTACAGTATCCGCAACCCAGACAGCACCGGACCTGCCATAATGATCCATGGCAAAGGCCAGGTGTCGTGAATCCGGGCTGAATGCCAGCTGAGAAAATCTATGTATAAATCGAAACCCGACAGGAGTACTTTCAGGATGAGAAATCGAGACAAGGGCAGCATGGGTTCCCATGCCTAAGCCGGCAAATTGTCCATCGGGAGAAATTGACAGCTGTACATGATCGTTGAAGAGTCCCATTGCCTTCAGGTTTTCATCTTGCATGCCGGAAGGTATATTTAACTTTGAGTCCTTGTACAACTCCATTAACAGGTCTGTATTTTCGTTACTCTCTTCTTTCTCAAGGTTCTGCTTCATCAATTTATCCCTTGTCAATACAGGAAACAGCGACGAGAGGTCCCAATGCTGGTCACGGACGAAAGAGTTTCCTTGAAACTGCCAGACTCCTAATTCCTCACCAGACAAAAGGATGACGGAATTGCCCTCTGGTGCCACGGCAATCTTTTCCACGACATCCTCACATTGAATCTCATGCACAGAAGAATCCCCGTACAAGGAATAAATCCGGATCTGTTTCCCGTGGGAAATTGCAAGATGCTTCCCATTGTGAGCAAGGGACAGGGCCCCCGGAAAGGCTTGGATGTCGCATTTGAACTGCTCTTCCCCATCATGGGTTCGAACGATAATTCGCCATCCAGAAAAAGTCTGTTCATTGGCATTAATGGCACAAGTCGCAAGATATCTTCCATCTCCGGAATATGTGACAAACGAATTCTCATACAACTTTGTTTTATCAAGTGGTCTGACTTCACCAGATTGATTGGCAGAGGCAGTCTGCATAAACAACCGCTCATAAGTCGGGCGCTTCTCGTTTAATCTCGCCTGATCGGTAAAATCCACAGGATTCAGAAGCCGCGTATTCTTTTCCCCACTGACAGAAAGCATATGTCCATATGGAGAAAGATCTCCCGGAGGGCCGGCAAAGCGAAACAGAGGCCAAGTAACCGTCTGCATGAGCAACGCGATCCGAGCCGCAGAGGGTTCATGGTGAGCCACCTCAACAGCCCCTGCAAAAGCCGCCAGTGCATTACCGGGAGAATTGTTATTCAGATACTGGCTACCTTCTTTATAAAGCCTTACAGCCTGCTGCTCTGTCTTACTTTTTACTCCCCACATACCTAAGGCTGAAATAAGGAATATCATGGCGGCAATTATGCTGGTTGTCAGTATGGCTGTTCGTTTTTTGGCCTTACGATAACGATCCATGATATCTTCACGCTTCACGTGCAGGAGAATAGATACTGTTTGCAAAAGACCGTTCAATCTTCCCTGTTTGCAGGATTCTCCGGGGTCTGCGATCATACGAGGTAAATTCCTCATGGATATTGTATCTCCCAGATCCCGAAGCACGGCAGGCAAACAGGATTCGAGGTCATCTTCAAGTAGCACGGGAATAATACTATCAGCAACATTGGCACCACGTTCGGGATTATTCAAAAAGTGCCGGATTTCTTTATCTACATATGGAGAACGGGCTGATTCGGCCGAACACAGGACGATCAAATATTTTGACGCATCCAGTTTTCCCTTGATGTTATCCCAGAACGGCTTTTCATCCACCTCCAGATCCGTTTTATCGAGAACAACAGGACGAATATACCTAGGGTGTGGGGGGCGACACTTTTCATCTATGTTATTGGGAAATCGATACCACTCTAATTTTCTTTGCAACCAACGAGCTTCGGCAATATCCTGGCGTGAATAGCTGATAAAGGCAAAATACTTGAAACCTCCAGTCACTTCTTTCTCATGTGTCATAGACTTCAATCCCCCACATTTTACGAAACTGAAATTTGAAAAGCAGCTGAAACCTTCCCATGGAATTAATTTTTCCATGGGAAGGTTACTATAAAAATTGAGAGTCAAACTTAATCAGAATAAAAAGAGGAACCCGTGAATATCATTCTTCTAAATCAATTTTCAAAAAAGATCAAATACAATTCGGCTATCGGGAGGGCGCTTTTTCGGGTGCCCGGCAGGGGGCGGCGTATTCCCACCCTCATCCGATCACCCCAAAATGATCCCAACTGTGGAAGGTTGCAGAGAACATTCCCGTTCCCAATGAACCGAACTTCGATAGGAGTTTTCTGAGTATCTCTTTCCAAAAACAATCTCAAAAAACAAAGTTTCGCAACTTTAGCAGATTAGCGGCGCGGCCGGCACAGGTGCCGCCCCGTAAAATCTGCTCTTGATGGCTTTCGCTCTTTCGCTGGGACCCCTCTCTCCTTGGGCTGAGGCCACCGGAGGGTGATCTCTTCCCTGGTCAGGAATGAAGCACCTCGATCTGAACCCAATCGTCCCGTCTTGCGCTCAAATTCCGTCCTGATATCATGGGGAACTCTATTTTAGTTCCCGGAGGAATCAGCCGTGCTCCTCTAACCCTAAAAACGAATTTTGACTTTTCCCCACCCGCAAGGGCCCCAAAATCCGGACAAACAGAAAACAGCGTTTTTTGGGGGAGGGACTTGTGGCAAGAATGAAAATATGGTCTATTTCACAGTAGCCATGCGCATCCCGGGGGTGCGGAATGTGGAAAAAGGAAAAAAAGAAATGAATTTTGAGCGACTCAGACTGCTGTTGATTGCCGCATTTATGATTGTTTCACTGGTGCCCCTGGCGTCTCTGGGCTTCAAGGTCATATCCCAAGGACGGGTGCTGATCGAAGAAAAGGCCTCCTCCTATTTAAAAGGATTGTCCCATAGTAATGCAGAGGAGATTAGGGCTTTTATGTCGGAACGGCTCAATGATATCGACAGTCTTTCCAACATCATCTGCATCTTCGGATATGACAAGGAAAAGATGGAATCCCATTTTGAACAAATGAAGGAACAATACGATTCCTATCTTGCTTTTTTGGTGATGGACAGTTTTGGTGCCCCGGTCTTTTCTACGCTTGATTCAGCGTCTGGCCAGATCATATCCCGAGCCAGGCATCTTTTGGGTGAAAACTATAGTATAAAGGGTTGGACCGTCTTCATGTTTGACAACGGCCAAGCCAAGGTTCCGGCGCTCATGATCTGTTCACAGATCCGGGATACTTCACAGATGAGCCACGGTCATCTGTGCGCCCTGATCGATTTCAGGCGGATGGACGGCCTGTTGCACAAAAGCAATATTGAAATGACCGGGGAGGTTTATCTCGTGGATGAAACCGGACGGTTCCTGTCTGCCTCCCGCTTCGGTGCAAAGGCCCTTGAGGACAGAGTCTCCATGTTTCAAACCAAGGGCCTGCCCCAAGGGCTGTATGAGACCACCGACTACCGAGGGAATCGTGTTCTGCAGGCTTATCGGAAAGTGGAAGGCTTCCCGTGGTATGTAATGGCGGACCAGGATATGGCTGAAATTTTGAACCGTATTCATAAAATTGGAAGGGATGCCTTATTTTACGGGCTCCTTACTGCCCTGATCGTTTTTTGTCTGGCCTTTTTGGTGTCTACGGGAATCGTCAATATCCTGAAATCCAAATACCGGTATGAAAAAGAACTCGAGTTCCAGGTTATCCAGAAAGAAAAACTGGCATCTCTCGGCCTTCTGACCTCAGGGCTTGCCCATGAACTCAATACCCCCCTGGCCAATGCTCTTTTGTATACTCAGATTGCCAAGGAAGAGCTGGAAGAGCCTGAAATCGAGCTTAAGACCGTGCAGGATCGGCTCTCAACCGTTGTGGCCGAGATCCACCAAGGCAGCATGATTATCCGGAATCTGCTGGACTTTTCCCGCCATCACCGGCATGACGGGGATAAAACCGATGTGAACGAAATATTAGAAAAGCTGATGAAAATTGCAGGGGCCCATTGTGAATGCGGTGGCATAGCGGTGGAGATGAAGCTGCAAAAGGGAATGCCCAAAGTTAATGCCGATGCCAGTACCATCCAGGCGATCTTGACCAATCTGGTATCCAATGCTGTTGAAGCGATGCCGGACGGCGGCAGTTTAACCTTGAAAACCCGGTATGTGGAAGTGCTGAAAAAAGTAAAAATAGAAGTTCGGGATACAGGTCCCGGAATTTCCAAGCAGGTGATGGCCAAAATATTCACGCCGTTTTTTACCACCAAACAACAGGGAAGCGGAACAGGACTTGGACTGTTTGTCAGCCATCAAATGGTCAGGAAACTGGGAGGGGATCTGAAGGTCGTAAGTTCCACCGCTGCAGAGGCTGTTAAAACCGGAACTCTTTTCACGGTTGAGTTTCCTGTTGAATAAGATATGATCCCTGGCCAGGAGGCCTTTATGAATAAATATCGGATTTTGATTGTGGAAGATGACCCGAAAATGAACCAGGGACTTTTGCATATTCTTTTAAAGCAGGGATACGCAGCCGAGTCGGTTGATACCGGGGAAAAAGCATTGGATAAAATAAAGGAGACCCAGTATGATCTTTTGATTACCGATCTGAAACTTCCTGGGATTGACGGAATGGAATTGCTCAAGGCTGTCAAAGCGTATGCTCCTGATATTCTTCTGCTCATGATTACGGCATACGGCACGGTGGATACAGCCGTGGCAGCCATGAAACAAGGGGCTGAAGATTATATTTTAAAGCCCTTTGACTTGGAAGAGCTCAGGCTTGTGGTTAAAAAGACCCTGGAAAAGCGAGCCCTTTTTCTCCAAAATATCCACCTGCAGCGCCAGCTTAAAAAAAAGTACGCCTTTGAGAATATTATCGGTACCAGTGAAGCCATGATGACGGTTTTTAAAACAATCAACAATGTAAAGGATTCAAAAAGCACGGTTCTTATCCGTGGAGAGACCGGTACAGGGAAAGAGCTCGTGGCAAGGGCCATTCACTTTAACAGCGATAAGGCATTAAAACCGTATCTGCCGGTTAATTGTGCCGCCCTTAACGAAAATCTTTTAGCAAGCGAATTGTTTGGGTATTCAAAGGGAGCATTCACCGGTGCGGTATCCGATAAGCAGGGACTTTTTGAGGCAGCCCACGGCGGTACGATTTTTCTGGATGAAATCGGGGATATCGGAAGAGGGCTACAGCAGACCTTTCTCCGGGCATTGGAAAGCGGGGAAATACAGCCGGTAGGCTCCTTTGAGCGAAAAAAAGTGGAGGTCAGAATAATTGCGGCAACCCACAAGAATCTTGAGGCCATGGTAACCGAGGGAGCCTTTCGAAAAGACCTTTACTACCGTCTCAATGTGGTGATGATCGACCTGCCGTCCTTAAGGGAACGCAAAGGCGACATCGCGTTATTAGCCCATCATTTTTTAGGGCAGTATGCCGCCCTAAACAAAAAGCCGATCGATCGGATTTCCAAAGAAGTCCTGACTCTTTTGGACGCCTATGACTGGCCGGGCAATGTAAGGGAATTGGAAAATATTATTGAAAGAGCAACCCTTTTTGAACAGAGCAGCGAGATTACTAAAGACAGTCTTCCGGAAACCCTTCTGCATCCATCTACCCGGCCGGGGGGCAAAGTGATGGGCCAGGACATTAAATCCCTTGAACAATTAAGCCGGAACCATATTGAAAAAGTGCTCGACCTGACCGGGAACAATAAGACCCAGACGGCAAAACTGCTGGGGATCGACCGTTCCACGCTCTGGCGTATCATGAACCGCCTCAATATCAATTAAACGACCGCTTTATTCGTTGAGCCCTCCCTCTTTTTATCTGCGTTAGTGCAATGTGCAACACTTGTTGCACATTGCACCGAGTTCGTTTTCCATCATCTTTCTCCCATAATTGTGAACATCTATTGTTTACAGAGGGTTACCTTCTACGCTTGCCAATGGCATGTTCCTTGCTCAAAGAAACGCTGTAAATAGCAGTTCCGGATGGTATATGCGTTTATTGTACCGGTGCAATTATGTTGCTCAAAGGCAATTCAACAGGAAGGACAATTGGAGGAGACAAAAATGGAGAGTATGAGTTTTGGAAATTTAAGAGACTGGGGCCAGGTCCTGCAAAAGCTGGAGCATCTGATAAAAGTCGGCCGGCTTGAAGAATGGCAGCACGAACTGATCCGCCTGCTCCGCTTTGACCAGAACTGGAGGCTTCGGGAGGCAGCTATCGAGTCGCTGGCTTTTATTGAAAATCCGAGTTTTGACCTGGCACAAGAAGTCTTTTCAATCGTTAAACGAAAAGATCTTTACTACGATGTCAGGATCCTGGCGGTTGATAGTCTTTCAAAGTTGATCGTCCGGATCGTGGATCGCCAGAATCTTGACAGGGACGAGATCAACGGTTTTTATCACAATACCATCAGTGGGCTGGAAAGATCTCTTGAGGAGCCGGAACCGCCCAAATTCCATGATGCCTTGAAGAGATCTTTAAACCTGCTCAGGCAGGTTGAAAAAGCTGCCTGAAATTCATATGGCACACTTAAAGCCATAGGACTTTAATCAACGATTACCATACAACGCATGAATTGTTTCCTTCAAAATATTCATGCGCTGTATGGTTTTTGAAGACAGGTGACCTTCTCTACCGTGACCATTCTCGGGGGACGGATTCTCCTTTTCGCTGAATCGCCCCGGACGAACAGGTTACCGGCGCTGTTACCTTTATCATGTCCGCCTTCAATCTTGTGGGGTGCAAGCCAATGATCCGGAGTCTTTTCAGGGTATTTGTTTCTGAGGACAGGCATTGATTACGATCTGCTATTTGAAATAAATGGGATCAAACCTGAATTAAAAAAGACTGATGAAAAGGCATCAGTCTTTTTTCACGTTTAGAAGACAACTTGATTGACATTTACCGGAAATAAGGAGGTTTCTTTTTTTATTTCAACCGATTACAAATACCAACCAAAAATAAAGCCCCGATTTTAAACACCAATAGTCTTGCTAAAGGATTTCAAATGAATTGGAATAAATTATCTCTAAAATGTAAATTGACTGGGGGATTTTCCACAGTCCTCTTCCTGCTTCTCATCATCTCTGTAGTTGCTTTTTATGCACTGCGACATGCGGCTACAGGTTTTGATGAGTACCGTGAAATGGTCATGGGCACAAACCTCGGTGGACAGATTCAAGCAAACATGCTTTCCGCTCGTATGAGTGCCTCTAATTTTATAGATACTGGAAGTGATAATCATTTGGAAGATTTTAATACGCGCTGGAAAAAACTATTAAAATTACAAGCGCAAGCCATAAAAAACATTCAAGAGCCTGAATGGGCTGTTATAGTTAAGGAGGTTGAAAAAGATCTAAATCTTTATCAAAAAGGGTTTGAACAGATCATTCAACGCGGTAACCAGCGGAATAAGTTGGTGTATGAAGTCTTGAATATAGAAGGGCCGTTTATGGAAAAGGCTTTGACAGACATCATGGTCTCGGCCAATAACGATGGAGACCAGACAGCTTCTTTTTTTACTGGCCTGGCCATGAAACATCTCCTGCTGGCACGGTTGTACATGGCTAAATTCCTGGATGCCAATGATCAAAGTGATGTCGACAGGGTCCATGAAGAGTTCAGAAAAATGATTAAGTATTTGGATGTGCTGGATAATGAACTGGAAAATCCAAAACGCAGGGAATTGTTGTCAAAGGTCAGTGCGACACAAAAAAAATACAATACAGTGTTTGATGAACTGGTTACAACCATCGTTGAACGTAATAAGATTGTTGCGGACATATTAGTTAAGGCTGGATCGGAAATCTCTGTTGAGATTGAGAATGTAAAACTTGATATTGAAAAACATCAGGATGAGTTAGGTGTCCGGCTGGACGCATCCGAGCAGAAAGCTATAACGACTATAGTAATCATCTGCCTTATGGCCGTTATCATTGGAGTGTTTATTGTTGTTTTCATTATCCGAAGTGTAATGGGGCAATTGGGCAGTGATCCGGCCGATATTGCTGAAATTGCCGACAGCATTGCCAAGGGCAACCTCGCCGTTAAATTTGATGAAAATGAAAAAAAAATTACCGGTGTCTATGCCAGTATGAAACACATGACCCAAAACCTTTCCAGCATGTTCAGGGATATTACCCAGGGTGCCCATACCCTGGACTCTTCATCCAGTGAATTGTCAACGGTTTCAGAACAAATGGCATCAAATGCAGAGCAGACCTCCAATCGAACCAGCAATGTTGCTGCGGCATCCGAAGAGATGTCAACCAATATGAACAGTGTGGCAGCAGCCACGGAGCAGGCCACGGCAAATATCCAGACCATTGTATCTGCAGTCGAAGAGATGTCTGCCACCATTAACGAGATTGCCAGCAATACCGCTAAGGGCAGTAAGACAACCTCAAAGGCCGTTAAAACCGCCGGGCTTGTTTCCGGTAAAGTTGATGAACTTGGAAAAGCCGCTTCAGAAATTAATAAAGTGACAGAAACCATTGCAAATATATCAGAACAAACAAACTTACTTGCTCTTAACGCAACAATTGAAGCTGCCAGAGCTGGAGAAGCCGGCAAAGGGTTTGCCGTTGTTGCAGGAGAAATCAAGGACCTTGCCATGCAGACAGCTGAGGCGACCAATGAAATCAACACTAAAATTACCGGGATTCAGACGACAACAAAAGAGTCTGTGGAGGCCATAGGCTCCATTGTTTCCATCATTAATGAGATCAACGAGATTGTTACAACAGTGGCAACCGCCATTGAAGAGCAGTCGGTAACAACCCAGGAAATTTCAACCAATGTAAGTCAGGCTGCTGCTGGCGTCCAGGAGGTAAATGAAAGTGTAAACCAAACCTCTGCCGTGGTCGGAGAAGTCAATATGGATATCAGCCAGGTCAGCCAAGCTGCCGAAGAGATAAAAACTGGCGGACATATGGTAAATTCCAGAGCTTCGGAAATGTCTGGAGTGGCCAAGAGTCTTAATGAAATGATCGGACGGTTTACCATATAACATTAAACACCCTGCCGGATCAGACAGTCCGGCAGGGTTCATTCTATCCCTCCCTCAAAATGGTTGAGAACAAATGATCTCTCAACCATAGAAACAAAAAAGCCCATCAATAAGAAAGTCTGTCCAAGATTAAATCAATTTGAATCCTTTGAATTGGAGGGGGAGTAGATTCCAAATAGATTCCTGTAAAGTAGCCCGCTGATATACCTCAAATCCAGCTTAAAATCCCACACTCCATTACCCAAGCAATCAAATTTAGATATTATAAAACAGGAAATTTCAGGTTGAGTTGCGTGGGACAGCAGGGCATCTTAATCTATTGAGTGGTTTAAGAATTACCCGTCCTCATGTTTCCCTACGGATGAATAGACCTGATAAATCTGGACAGCTGAAGCGCCCGCATAACCGCCAATCACAGCATAAATGACATCTTCGATGTCAGGAGTCCTGCCGATGCACCAGAGTTGAATCGTTTCAACGGTCAACCCGATGGTTCCGCAGACGGCGCAGGGCACTAGGATGGACGGCCAGGCCGTAGGGCCCGGAAGGTTTCTGCCATGGAGCATGATCAGGTAGACAAGAGTTCCGATGGGGGAGAAGACAAAGACCGCTTCAATGATATTGGCCAGCATCATTACATCGATGGATTCCCATGGTGGAGCAGCGGGATAAACATGCGGCTGGTGATCGGAGCCATGGGGCAGAACTGAAAGGGCCGGAGGTCGGATATTTGGATATATGCCACGGACAATGCCAACAACCCATGAAGACCCGCCTTTGGGCGTCTTGAAAAGGCCGAGGCGCCGAACAGGGCTGCCGGGAGTGCCGCCGACCCCACAGACAGGTGAGTGATGTTGAATGTTCCGTTAACCGTGACCAGGGAAATCATTTCAACGGCCACGAGCAATCCCCCCCATAAACCCAGACCGCCAAATATTGCACTGGGCTTCCTCCTGTAGACAAGGAGGCCAAGAAGCAGTGAGTATGCAATAAATCTTTCTGCCACAGCTCCCCAGTAGTCAGGAGTTCGTGATGTGACAGGGGTGCGTACCTCGGTTAGAACCAATTGTTCCCGAATGTCCCTGCCGGGGGGCTCAAACGGTATGATTACACTGTGCTTGATGTTGTTCTTCAGGTACCCGAAATCACTGATGATGTAAAACGGCCTGGCCGCATCCCAGCAGATGGCCAACATGAGTACGCAGGCAGCTATGAGCCAGGGGCTTCGGCGGATATTCTTTATGATGAACCGTTTTATCCGGGGGTGGATCAGTTTGACATAGGCGGTTCCGGTGAACAACCCAGAAAAGGCCCCGATGGCTCCGCTGAGGATATCCCAGGCAGCTGTTCCGCGGTAGAGGTTAAAATACTCGATCCCCTCCACTGCCATGGCCGTACCAATGGTGCCGAAGAACGTTATCAGCAGCATCCGTTCGGCAGAACGCGCAGCTCTCCAGGCGTAGACAAACAACAGGTTGGCGAATATCCAGTAGGGGAGAATGTTCCCGATAATATCGAAACGTGAAACATGGAAGGTTTCAGATGGTATGATTTTCCACAAGATGGTTCGTGCTGCCGGGTCCAGAGTCAGTCCCTTTGGCAGGCATGCCTGGTATAGCAGGAGGAGAAGTGAAGATACGACAACTGTTCCTGCGGGATTTTCGATAATCCGCCGTAGTAATTTGGGTAGCTTTGTCTCGTTTGGGTCTCTTTTATATTCCTGGGTCATGGCATTGTTTTCAAGTAACTGTTCGGCAACCAGGTTGATAAAACTGTTCTCTTCACTTGAATAAAAAGATATGAAAGAACATATACGAATTAAGTAACTTTATTTAGGTTTGTTTCATTCATACCAGAAGTGTTATGTTGAATAACAACAGGGTGGTTCTGGCAGTACAATAAGTTATCACTGCTAACATTAGGATGGAAACCTTTTTTTTGTCAATCAAAAAAGATGCAAAGCCTGGATTACTTCCCACCCCCTTTTTATGGCGGGCATTTTATAGTTTAATGGCCGTCATAAAAACAAAAGGCTCCCTCAAATATCCCGACTGCGGCTCAGCAAACACATCGGTATTCAAAAAATACAACCCCCCTTGCTTATTTTGCCTGATTTCTTAATAAATTACTTTCCCCGAGAATCGCTGGCGGAATGTACGACAAATGTTCAAAATTTTTAAAAGTAATGCTTTTCCCAAAATTTATTGGAACGTCTACGTTATTATCATTATAAATTCTCGCAAAAATCAATTTCCCTATCTGTTGTTTTACATGACTGCCTTCAATATAATTATTGTCATTTGTAGTTATATCATTTTTGCCTGAGAAATCAGTGTAATTGGTTATAAGAGCTATTTCCTTTTTCCATTCATAAAGTTTTTCAAGATGATAATCGCATATTAAATTATAATAATCAAAATGAATAGGCGTCATAAAAACATTATATACCACATTGTTTTTTTTGCAAATTTCGATCATTCTTTTGAACGCTTGAATTTTTCGATTAGAAAGTGATACACTTGTAGAAGAAATGGATTCTTCTAAATCTTTTAAGGTTTTGTTAATCCTATTGGTAGTTTCATCTTTAGAAATTAGAAATCGTTGGAAATCGAGAGTTCTAGATCCGGTATCATCGAGAAATTGGAATTGCTCATCTTTATTTGCCATGATAGTTTCATAAGAAAGCTTCAAAGCGGATTTTGATAAATAATTTTCAAAAAAGATTTTTAAAGGGGTGCTCATTTTTTTTTCATATAGACCCAATGGAAAGGTTTCCCGATAATCATCTATTCCATTTGTTGTTGTAAATCCAGAAAAACTAATTCCGATTATAACATTTTTTATATTAAAATGTTTTATTGAGTACTTTAACAATATTAATTGTTCGTGTATCGTGGCTCCTGAAAGCGCTAAATTATAGACAGCATTGTTTGTGTATTTAGCAAAATCTCGTGCATTTAAAAATTCAGTCCTAGAAGCCCCAAGCATTATAGCATTAGGTTTCACTTCGTTTAATCTAAAAAATTTACTGACTCTTTCCCTTTTACATTCACCCTTTTTATTCTTGCATATATTAAATTTCTGATTGATATTATAAGGATCAATCACATAATTTATAGAAAAAAAAACAGCTAAACAGACAACAATAATCGTGCTTACTTTTATCAAATGTTTTTTATATAAAAAATAATCCATTATGTAAATTTTCCTTTAGAATTGAAAATATAAAAATGCCGCAGGTTTATTCATAAATAAAATTGTTGTGATTAATAAAGCTGCACTATAGAAAGCATATCGGTTTGTTGGCTTATAACTATTGTTCATCAAATCAATACTATTCTTGGGCAGAAATACAATAATTAAACCAATTGCAATATAAATGGCTTGAGTGTTCGATGAATAAGATAAATTGTTAAATATTAAGAACTTATATGAAAACATCCTTTTGTATACAACCAACGAATCTGCAATTGAATTTGAAACAAACAGAATTCTAGTACCAATAATTCCCGCAAATGTTAGGACCCACGCTATAATATAAGGAAGTTGTTTGTTTGCCCGATTCATCATGTGCGAAATGGATACAAAAACACCGTTTATGAGTCCCCACACAATAAAGTTCCAACCAGCGCCATGCCAAAATCCTGAAACAAAAAAAGTAATCATAACACTCAAATAAAACCATATGCTTGTACGTGGGCTATTATTGAAAATACTTTTAAAAATATAATCACCCAAAAAATTGGAAAGAGTAATATGCCACCTACGCCAATAGTCTGCAAAATTACGTGCTTTATATGGTGAATTAAAATTAATTGGAATGTTAATATTAAAAAACTTTCCTAAGCCAATTGCCATATCAGCATAACCGGATAAGTCAAAGTAATATGCTAAAGTATAGCTTATGGAAGAAAACCAAGCATCAATTGTACTCATACCATAAACATCGTTAAATCCTTCTTGAGCCCATGCGGACAATGCATCTGCTAAAAATATTTTTTTTGCGCACCCAACAGAAAAAACAAACAAACCCTTTGAAATGTTTTCATAATTCAGTCTCTTATTATCAGTATTCTCATATTGTGGAACAACTTCTTTATGATGCACAATAGGTCCTACTATTAATTGTGGAAAAAATGTTATAAATAACAAATAATTAACAAGACTGTATTCTTTTGTCTCGTTTCGATAGGAATCAACCAAATATGCAATTAATTGAAATGTAAAAAAAGAAATCCCAATTGGTAAAAGGATATGTTGCAAAGGGATTTTCTTATCTACAACATAATTAATATTAGATATAAAGAAATCTAAGTATTTGAAATATCCCAGAAGGGATATATTGAAGAGTATTCCCAGTAGTAAAGTAATCTTTTTGATTTTTATATAATGTGTTTCGCTAAATTTACATAGTAACGTTCCAAATAAGTAATTAAAAATAACACTTCCCAGAAAAAATGGGAAAAAGTCGATACTTGCATAACTATAAAATAAAAAAGAAGAACATATCAAATGCCATTTTGCTAATTTATGCAGATTGATATTATTAAGAATAAAATATACCGTAAATGTTATTGGTAAAAAGATGAATATAAAATTATGTGAAGAGAACAGCATATATTGTACCTTTATTGAAGAGAGTACCATTGTCCAAATGAAAAAGCCGAGTCACCTAATGGCAACCCGGCTATCATTTATGACCCGTGGCTTTCCGTCCCTGCATTACTACAGGTTTGGCTTTACCTATTGAGTATAGGCTCATAACTGTAATAGACAGTCGAAATCAGATTGTCAAGAAAAAAATCGCTATTGGCGAAAAAAAATATCGCCATTAAATCGTTCCGAACTTGACAGCACAGTGGCTATCTTTAGAAGAGGGACTGGTGGGATGAAATACATCATAAATAAAGGGAAATAAAAACAACCCATTTTTTGGGGATGTCGGTTCCCGATTCATTACGTTCTCGCTATATCCTTCCAAGCAGATAGAGTCTACGCCAGCATAGAATAAATGATAATATACAGCAACGTGGGGACTACATGAATCAAAAAAAACAGAGGATCATAAACCATGTTGCCAATACTAGGGAACTGTAGAAGATGGACCAGGGATCAAAGCCGGAAAACAGGCCAAAGGATACACTGGTAATCGGGTGGTATCCCAACCTATAAAAGTGGTATGCTGACAAATTCGAACAAAGGGCAAGTTGACGGGATGAAGCAGAAACCCAATTGGAATATGGAAAAAATTCAAGAAGACCGGAGGTTGACCGGAGAAACAAAAAAAGCCCCAGGGAGATTTTCCCGAGAGACTTGAGTTTAATGGTGCGCCTGGCAGGACTCGAACCTGCGACCTACGGATTAGAAGACCCTCGACCCAACCTCCTGAAACCACAATGTAAACCCGCAATAGTGTAGACTATCCTCCACGAACCGTGAACAGAACCAACCAGTGCAAGAACTCCACAACGCAAAATTTTCACACAATGGGACTGCCATAACAATATTTCAACGTGGCAACACGTACAGACACTATCGCCTTTGCGGTCAAGCCTCCCTGTGGCATTAAGAGCTTTCCATTAAAGTCAAAGAACCGGAGAAGGACCGGAAAAGGGTTACGTTCTGTCCCGTCTATATTTTTTGGTCCTCTCCCATTATGTATGGCGAGACAGCAAGTTTTCCAGCGACTGAAAGGCCAGTCATGAACCCGATTCCATTACCCAAGAGATACGATGGCTCCCCTTGATGGTAACTAACGATATGCAAATAAGCCTGTCGAGGCTATGAATTTGCGAGCACCCCATAGGGGTTTACCTTGATGGGCCTGACCATAGCATGTTATGCTGCCCCCAAAGGCATAACCTTTAATCAATTGCACTTGGCTTTATGGAGCGTAATGGATCCCAAGCGTGTAAACAAAAAGAGACTTGCCGCGATATCCAGAGCAATGTTTTCCCTTGCCGCCCTCTTGTTACTGTGCCATACCCCGCCTCTCCATGCCGCTCCTGTGGCCGTAAAGGGCGTGTTAGACCTGGGTGCCTGGGACTTCAAAATTGATGGCCCCGTCTTGTTGAATGGAGAATGGTGCTTCCACTGGGGGAACTTTCTTCCCCCGGAAAGCCTCCGGCATCTGAAAAAACTGCCTGGAGAAGTTGCGGCTGTGCCGAGTGTGTGGAGCAGCGTCATCTACAAAAACAGGAAACTTCACAACAAGGGACTGGGCACATATCACCTGCGGGTCCGATTGAGCCACCGCCCGGAGTTACTGGCCCTCAAACTCCCCACGGCGGGAACTGCCTACAACCTTTATGTCAATGGCAAAAAAATAGCATACGCCGGAAAAATCGGCAAATCCAGGGAGACAATGACACCGGCCTACCGTCCTCAGATTACGACGTTTGCCCCGGAGGATGATATTCTTGATATTGTCATACACATGTCGAACTTCAACTATAGATGGGGGGGGCAATGGTACTCTCCGGTTATGGGAGAGCCACGGGACATCCGGGAACTGAGGGAAGACAATATCATCAAGGAAGCCTTCCTCACCGGTATCTTCTTTATCATGTTTATCTATCACATCATGCTTGTCCTATTGAGAAAAATAGATGGTTTTTCACTCGTCTTCTCCATGGTTTGCATCATTCTCTGCGTTCGGCAGGCCTCCATAGGGGAGATTATCGCCCTCAACCTCTTTCCGTTTATTTCGTTCAAGACCATTATTCGGCTTGAGTATTTAACATTTTTCGCAGTGGTTCCCGTTATATCGACATTTCTCCTGATAGCTTTCCCCAGGGCGTATTCCAAAACAATCTCCATGGGGGTGATTATCGTCGGTGGCATATTTTGCGGAATCGTTGTCTCTACCCCGGTTGAATTTTTCTCAAGCACCATTACCGTCTACCAGGTTTTTACCATCGCGTGCATCTTCTACGGTCTCCGTGGGATAATACGGTCCGTCATCGAAAAGCTGGATGGTGCGATAATTCTCTCTGCCGGTTTTGCAGTGCTCTTTATCGCCGCTATCAACGACATCCTCTATGCAAGACAAATCATCGACACGGGCCATATGTCCGGCTACGGTCTCCTTTGCCTTATCTTCTGCCAGGCATTCCTGGTGAACCATCGCTTCTCCAAAGCCTTTACCGCCGTGGAAACCCTTTCGGGCATGCTTGAGGAGAAAAACCGCGATCTCACTGATCTCACCCAAAATCTCGAAAGAATAGTGGAGGACCGTACCTGTGCATTGAAAGAGGCCTACGTTGAGATCAAAAAACTCGCCTTTACAGACCCTCTGACCGGCCTTTCAAATCGAAGAAGCATTTTGAAGATCATCGGACAGGAGGAAAGACGTTTGGAGAGGAACCGCACCCCCCTGAGCATCGGATTGCTCGATATCGATGACTTCAAGTCGGTCAACGATACATACGGCCACGATTGTGGTGACACTGTCCTCGTGGCCATCGCCGGATCGCTGGATAACATTCTGCGCAAACAGGACAGAGCGGCCCGGTGGGGGGGCGAGGAGTTCTTACTGGCCTTTCCCGATACCGACACCGCAGGCGCAATGATAGTGGCCAATAAATTGAAAAAGCAGATCGGAAGAAAAAAAATCTTCCACTCCGGGCATCTTATCTCTGTGACTGTAACCATCGGCATCTGTCAATACCATGAAGATCTGGGCATCGGAGGTACCATTAAGCTCGCAGACGAGGCGCTTTATAAAGGCAAACGAAAAGGCAAAGACTGCGTGGTGTCAGCCGCCTCTCCTGACAGAATACGTTGAGACTTCCTGAGAGATATCATTCAACCCCTGGAGGAACCGTTTAAGTTCATCCTTATTCATATACCAATCCTTGCCACCGGCCTCCTTCAACTTTTTGATCTGTCCCTGACAAAAGCAATCTTCACATTGAAATTATAGACTTTTTCGGAGAAGTCTGCATCTATGATCAATATGAAGTTTAAACACTTTTTAACATATTTTTGGGATTTAAAAAGACCTCCGATCTTATTCTGGAAAACCTTGCACTCCGCCAGCAGTTGGCCGTCATGAAACAATCTGTACATCGGCCTCAAATTCGCTGTAGAGACCGTCTTTTCTGGATTTTGCTTCCCCGCATCTGGAGCAACTGGCGTGATGCTTTGATCGTCGTGAAACCCGAGACTGTAATTCGATGGCATAAAGACGGTTTCAATCGATTTTTTCACTGTTCCCACCGCCACATTCCGGATTCTGTTTGTGCTGGTAATTCTCAGCCACAGTCGTCGTAAAATTGTTCATTTCAACGTGACCACTAATCCTACGGCCAAGTGGACGGCTCAACAGATCGTTGAGGCATTTCCTTGGGACAGTGCGCCAAAGTATCTCCTGTCGGATCAATCCGCAGAGATTGTCTGGATCACATGATTGCATCCTGTTTCTCGAATAATATCGGTTTCCAAAACTCATTCCTGGTATCGATCTGACACGGATCATACCTGAGGAAGTGTTCCGGATAGCTTCGGATAAACGGAAATCGCCATCGGTTTCAGAACACCGTTGTTTTTCGCCTGCCATTTCCCGGATGATCGGCGATTCTGTCTGTAATGGTCTTAATAAACCACGTTTCATCCGGCAAAAAAGAGTGGACATCCGGCTCCATGTCCTGATTCAGCAGCGGCTGTTTTGGAAAGAACAGTCCCCGCATTTCACCGATAGCATTCTCCATTCCCTCGATTTCCGAAAACAAACGAAAGCCGGTGGTTCCGGTCCTTCATTTGTTTACGTTTCCCCATAGTCCGCCCCTGTATTTCTAACGTTCTGTTGCAATCTTAGCGTTGATATAACTTGTCATCTTTTCTGATCCGGCGGGTGCATTGACCTGTTCCCATTCAACTCTGTAAGGACGCCCGCCCATTCGTTTCATAAAATTCACCATAGAGGGATGAGTGTAGATGCTTCCGGGAATGAACAGCGGCATTGAAGGCGTTTGATGAAAATCGACATCGTTCCATGTATACCAGACAAAGCCCTTGTTGATAAATGACCGCCGCTTCGTCAGGCGGCCGGTAATGCCGACGTCAAAAAAATCTGTTTCAAACTCCCGGTTATACAAAAGCCAGGCATAGGCAAGAGCCTCATGGGCGAACAGGTCTTCGGACGACATGATTAACCCCATATCCGGCTCTGTTACATGGCCATTATCCGGTCCAAAGGTGGAAAGAACCTTTCTTCCGGATGACACCGCTATCCGTAATTTTGATGAGATGGCCGATATCCGGTTGATCTCTTCGTACATGGCATAAAACGCCTCACCTCCCTGATGAAATGCTTTCCGGGTGTCTTCTCTCAAAAACCCGACACCAATTTTCATGCCGGAAGTAATATCACCCATGATATGAGAACTTACCCGGGCAAGATAAATGAGATGGTCCGCCCCATTGATGGCGGTTGTGACCCATAAGGGTTCTTT
The DNA here is from genome assembly GCA_030145245.1 of Desulfobacterium sp. Taxonomy (GTDB): domain Bacteria; phylum Desulfobacterota; class Desulfobacteria; order Desulfobacterales; family Desulfobacteraceae; genus Desulforapulum. The sequence goes on along the minus strand of JAQYWC010000030.1, from coordinate 88,876 downwards.
CCAGTGGTGCTGCCCCTCAGGATAGACAGACATAAACGCGTCATACCCCAGCTTTTCGAAAAATACGGTTTCAGCCCCGTTTTGCTCGATCACATCCAAAAGCCCCGCTTGTTTGCAGCACTCCCGGGAAGCCCCTTTCCGGCCCTCCTTCGACCAGTGAACACTCTCCACTCCACTGGAATCGCCAACCATAATCCGGCCGGCGCCTTTTTCCCGCATAAGCCTGATCATAAACCCCAGCGACCAGGGATCACTTGTGGCCGGAAACGTATTTCCGGAATTAAGTGCAAGCTTGATAAACACGGAATCGCCCCTGGACATCCAGGTAAAATCAGTGGAAGCCTCGATGGTTTTTTTAAAAATATCATAGGCGTCGGCATGTTCCCCTTTTGGTATCCACGCGCTTGCCACATGGGGCGTCCAGGTGTCAGAGACCGGCATTGCAGCGACCTCCGCCTTTGTGGTTTTCATGCTATGGGCGCAGGCAGGCAAAAACGCAGTGCTGGCGGCAATTCCCGTTAATTTCAAAAAGACTCTTCTTGACCACTGATTTTTCTGCATGATGTCACTCCTGAGATTGCCTTTGCAAGGTTATATCTGAGCGATTGAGGGTATATGAGGGTATGAGTCAGCGTCATTGTTCGTTCCTTAAGAGCCCTGCCTGTAGTCCACAAGGTCTGTAATTGTCTCATCATCGAAACGGGTCCTCTGGCCCCGGGAACGCACCACTTTATTTGTTCCGGCAGTGTCGAACCAGGTGGTACCCGGCGGGGCAAACGCTCTGACAACCCAGCTGGTTGATCCGATTTTCAATTTCTGACAATCAAAGTCTCCTTTTTTGGTGGTGACCGTTTCCCTTTCCAGCACCTCCCATTCAATACCGAAGTCCGTCAGTTTATCCCTGATAAATGTTACCATGGTAAAGGAGCCAGCCTTTTTTTCAATACCAACCTGAAGCGCAATGTGTTTTTTGAGAAAGGGTTCAATGATAAATCCGTGTTCAGGCAGGTCAATGGACTGCTTTTCCTCGTTCCCGCCGGAGTCTGTTATGTCTGCCGCGATTTTTTTTTCACCGATGGCAAGCCTGATGGTTCTGGTTGTGTGACCGGTTTTTATTATCCGCCGGTAGGTAACCGGTTTCAACGTATCCCGTTCAAAGACAACATCAAAGTCATCACGATCCCCGTTTACCTTGACCCTGTTCTCAATCCAGCGACAATGATCCTCCCCCTCTTTTGTGACACGGATTTCGATATTCTCCTTTACCTCCCGGGTCTCTGCGTCCTGCACAGCAAAGAGGATAAACTCCTCATAGGGGTCCTGTGCAACCGGCTCCGAGCCGGTTGCGGCAGAAGCAAAAAACAGTAAGCAGCAGGCAATATGCAGCGATTTTATCATGAGTCGTCTCCTTCAGTTTTCTCCATATAGGTTGCCAGAGACCGGGCACCGTTCCGGAACATCCTTCCGATAATCAGCCTTCCGACCGGTCCGGCCAGTCTGATCAGGAAGCGCGGTTCATACGCCACGATATAAGTAAATTGTGTCCTTCCATTGCCTGATGATTCCAGCCGGTAGTCTTCGCAGAATGCGTGAGCAAAAGGCATGCTGGTTTCCGTAAAATAAAACGTGAACCGTTTTCCTGTCTCCCAGGTAATGAATTTTTCATACACGGTCATGGTCTTCAGCGTCACCGTCCGGGTGGTCCCCACACCAAACGGCCGGGGGCTGGTCCACTCCACCCTGACGATATCCTTAAACCATTTTGGCCAGGATTCCGGATCTTCCAGTACCGCGAACACCCGCTCCGGAGAAGCATTGATTGTCACTTCATTTACAAACCTGACAGGGGCCGAATTCAGAAAATTCAAATCCACCGGACGACAGGGGAACCGCTTGTTTTTTATCTTGTTTACTAAAATTCTGAAGTAATTAACCGGAAGTAAAACAACGTTTTTCCAGTCTGCAAAACTTCCCCTTGCAAGCATATTCATTGACATTAGCAAGTTATCTTTAGGAGATGGAACAATCCATGATTTTTTCGGTCCTGTCTGAACCGTGTGGCCGGAATCCCTATGGAGCTGTTCCAGAAAAGAGAGTTCGTCCGTCAGGTCAACACGATTAGCCGTACCGTCAATAGACCGATAACAGATTTTTCCCTGGGGATTTATTATGAACGTTGCAGGTTGGGCAATGCCGTCATGCTCAAATGGGTTTCTGAGGTTAAACAGGTCAACAACCATTCTTTCTTCATCACAAAGAAGTTTAAATGAGAGGTTCAATTTTTCAATGATAGGTTCCGACTGCTCCGGTGAATCCGTGGCAAGGGCAAAAACCTTTGTATTATACTGTGTGTAGGTATCATGGTGATTCTGTATTTCCGCCAACTGGTGGAGGCAAAAGGGTCACCAGTGCCCCCGGTAAAACATCAGTTTAACATTTGTACCTTTCTCTAGTACTTCACTGAGTTTGAATGCTTTCCCGTCCGATCCTGAAACTTCAAAATCCGGTGTGTTCTGCCCGATGTCGGGGACAGTGTTAGTCATTTAACCCTCCCTATTTAAAATTTTCAGCAGTTTTGTCTCTTTTTAAATATTGAAGAAGTAATCCCAGATTGTGCTGGACGCTTGCCCGGCCCGGTAGACCGGCGGCCGCTTTTTGAAGATAGACCAACGCCTCATCATATCTTTTTTCTTCGACCAGTAACAGGCCCAGGGAATATGCAATGTCATACAGCTGCGGCCTTTTTGCAAGAATTTGGGTAAAAAGTTTTTCCGCTTTTTCATTTTCGCCAGTGGTATTGTAGAGCATGGCCAGATTATTTTTTGCCGGAACGAACAACGGGTCGAGCCTGATGGCCTGCTCATAATTTTCAACGGCTTTGTCTGTTTGACCCAGTGCATGATACATCAGGGCAAGGTTGTACCTGCCCGAAGGAAAATCACTGGCATATTCCATGGCGGAAATATATTCCTCTATGCCTGAATCAAGGACAGTTTTCTGTTCTTTTGTCAGTTTCAGTTTTTTGAGGGATGCAATCCCAAGGGCGGCCTGAATTCGAACCGCTTTGACCGGATCATAAAGTAACGGAAAAATAAGGGCGGCATCCTTGTAACACCGTATCAGGTTGATCGTGGAGATAGCAGTTTGGCGAACAAGGGCGTCCGCATCCGCCAGGGCGGTTTCAAGGGCTGCACAGCTTTGATTTGAAGGGTATGCTGACAGAAGTGACAATGCCGTTGCCCGGACAATGGCCGGTGAAAGTGCATCCCTGGAAAAAGAAATCAGATCGTTGAGAGCCTCGGGGTTCCCCTCTCTGCCCCGGGCAAAGATCTCCCCGAAGTGGGCTCTTTTTCTTACGCCATACCATTGGGTCATGGCCCGGTTGGTCCATTCAAGGGATTTGTCATTGTGGCATCCTGCGGCATTGCAGGCATTGGGTGTTTGCCAGGCAGCACTGAGATCCGGCCTTGGAATACGAATGGAATGATCCGCCCGTCTATCGATTCCCATGTAGACGGTTTCCGGCATATGGCATTGGATACAGTCGTCACCGCAGCTTTCCCTGCCCCCATGGGTCTTCTTATGGAAATGGTGATTCGCCGTGTCATAGGTATCAGCCCTGTGGCAGGAAAGGCAGAGGGCATTGCCTTTCTTTTTGAGTTTCTGGCTGTGGACATCGTGGCAGTCACTGCATTTTACGCCCCTTAAAAACATTTTGCTTTGCATGAAGGAGCCATATACGAAAACTTCATTTAAAATCTGACCGTCGGAATGATACAGGTCCCGGGTCAATAGAGCAGGGCGCATGTAATCCATGATATTTTCATGAGCATGGGAAAAATCATCCAGAAAGGCGCGTCTTGAATGGCACCTGGCACAGATTTCAATCAGGTCCTTTGATGTAATATCCCTTGTTTGAACGGTTAAGTTGTAATTATCTGTGTTACGCCTTCCCATTTCCGGGATTTCAGCCCAGGCCACATGCTTTGATCCGGGGCCATGGCAGGCTTCGCAGCTCACATCAATTTCAGACCATGTGGATGCAAAACCGTCTTTTTTAATATCGTACCCTTTCTTAAAATCAGTAACATGGCATTCCGCACACATGCCGTTCCAGTTCCGGCCCTGACCGGTCCAGTGGAGCCAGTCCGTATGGTCATCCGTATGGCTGGGGAGCGCATACCACTTTTTCAATTCCACATCCCAGGCAATGGTCAGGCATTGAAGCCGTCCCCTTTCAAAGGGGATAAGATACTGCTGCAAGGGATAAAACCCAAAGGTATGGGTAACCTGATAATCGTTATAGTTACCGTCCGGACCAATGGTATTGACATGGAAGCGGCCCTCTTTTTTAAAAAAGCGCGTGGTGGTATTCCCATGAATAAATACCGCATTATTGAAATCCCCCAGCACACTTGTATTGTCTGCGACAGCCATGGCCCTGTCGTGATCGGATCCCTGCCATTTTTCATATTCATTTCGGTGACACGTTTTACATTTTTCACTGCCCACAAAATCAGGGGCGGTTTTGATGCTGCACAATGTTTCCTGTTGCCCGGTTCTCTGCCGAAATTTCAAATAAGACAAGGGAAGCATCAGTACGATGACAACAGTGGCACAAATTCCTGCAACCATCCATTTTTTTTCCTGCTTTCCATGGGTTGAAGATTCGACAGTCATTGTTTGTTCCTGTTTTTTACTATTTCAGGGAAAACCGGCTGCCCGGCTTTAAACCGGGTTCGTTCGAGTCTTTTACCCGTGTTCACCAGAATATTTTTATTGACAATGGTCACCTCAAAAAGGTCCAGGGCCCTTGGAGCCGGTGAACTCAGAACGTTGCCCGAGATATCGAATTCTGAAGCATGGCAGGGACAGATAAATTTTTGTTGGTCCTTATCCCAGGGCACAGCACACCCAAGATGGGTGCATTTGCCTGACATGGCAAGAAACCCGCCGTCTTCAAGGCACACCAGATAGAACTGTGCCGCAACAAAAGCGGTAACCGTTCCCGGTTCATAGGTGGCTGAGCTTCCGGCATCAATCATTCGGGTTCCTGAAATTTTCGCTTCTTTTTTAAGCACCGGCCTGAAAAAGGAGAGGATTACGAACAACAGTTCCCCAAGGGCAACAGCACCCAAACTGAGCCACACGACCTTCAGAAAATTTCTTCTTGGATTTTTCTTACCCACAGCCCCCCAAAAAACAAAGTTTCATGCCCTCCCCCCGAAACCAGACACAGGTCAGGGTAAAAATCATAAATGTAATGATAAGAAAAACAGCCGAAGTTTGAAAAGCTTCAGCATCAGAGAGTCTGAATTGTTTCTTCATCCAAAAATGAAAAAGAAGAACAAGGAGTGCGGCAAGCCCAAATGGAATAACTCCTTCAGACAAAATGACAGGTACTCCCGGGAGCCATGTTTGAACGTCCGGAACGATTTCATCGACAAGAATAAAAGCAGACGCCAGGATCATGGCAAAAAGGACCGCCGCAACAGCTATCTTTTTTCCTCTGCTTGAGATAAACCAGACACCCTCATCCTGGATATCCCGGTGTTTAAAACGGATAAAAGGTAAATAAAACAGCGTACACAACAACATGAACGGAATAAGAAACACGGCAAAAAACGGATGAAAATGGAGCAGAAGCTCCTGGAACCCGGAAAAATACCAGGGTGCTTTTGCTGGGTTGGGGCTCAGGCCCGCATTGGCCATATCACCCAAGGGTGCATCAAAGAAAAAAGAGAGCACCATGATAAAAGCGACCAATATCAATGTTGCGACGGCTTCCCTTAACAGCAAATGGGGATTGGTTTTGACCATGACAGGCTTTTCCGCTTCCGTAAGGAGATTCAAACCGGATGTTACAACCCCTTTTGCTTTTCTGATCTTCCAGAAATGAATTCCCATAAATAAGATCATGAGCGAAGGAATCCCGGTGGTATGGAGGGTGAAAAAAAGCTGCAATGTTTTTTCACTGACGCCATGGCTGTTAACAAAAAGCCCTTTGAGAATATCGCCCCCCGGGATATAGCCAAACATATTGATGCATATGGTTACAGCCCAGTAAGCAGTCTGGTCCCATGGCAGAAGATACCCTGTAAAACACGATAATAGAACACAGCAAAAGAGATAGACCCCGACAATCCAGTTCAGCCGCCTTTGACCCTGATACCCCCCTGTGAAAAACACCCTCAGCATATGTGCGAACACCGTCACCACAAGGAGGTTGGCGGCAAAATAATGCATGTTTCGAATCATTTGGCCAAAGCTGTATTGATTTTTCAGCTCCAAAACGGATGCATAGGCATAGGCCGGAAACGGCCGGTAGACAAAAAGCATGAGTGCCCCCGACCCCATCAGCAGCATCACCAGTATAAGACTGATGCCGCCTAAAGCCCAGGTGCTTTTCAGTTCAAGGGCTTTAAGGGGGATGCTTACCGGATGGATGTGCCGGATAAAGCCTGGGGAAGTCCTCCCTTTTTTCATTTTAGCCGCGTCGTCCGTTGTGATCTTTCCCAGGGCCACCGATCCCTTTTACGGAAGCGGCCCAGGACAAAGAAACCGGACAGAATCAGGATTCCGGCCAGGTAAAACGGAGATTGGGATCTCAGCTGGGTCCGTATGGAATAGCTTCTGCACTGCTTGTGTTGCGTATAATTTATAGGAACCGACAGAACGTTGTTGTCGGCAACATATGTACCATAGGCTGCCATCATGGCCGAGAATCTTTCCGGCATATTTTCCTTTAGGTCATTTGTTTCACCCGGGTCGGTGACAATATTGAACAGGTGCCATTGGTTGTCACCCACCGGGCCCCTGTTTTTAACAATCTTGTAATTTCCTTGAAAAAGGGCTCCATTGCCGCCCAGTTCATAGCCGACGGACTCATTGTCACTGTAAATTCGGTCAGCTTCCCCTGTGAAAAGGGGCTGCAGGATTTTACCAACCATGGGTTCAACCTTGCGGCCGTGGTAGCTGCCACGGGGCGGCGTCACACCGGAAATTTCAAGAATGGTTGAGGCAATATCCGTCACATAGGCAAACGCATTTGTGACCTTCCCTTTTTCCTTGATGCCTTTTCCGGAAATGATCAGGGGCACCCGCATGCCGCCTTCCCCTGTCCAGAACTTATACTCGGCCAGAGGTGAGGCTGCGGCGCTGGCAAAGCTTGGTCCCATGTTAATATAACTGCCGGGAAGTCCCAAGGTTTCATAATCCCGGTTGTACCCTTTGGCCTTCAGCCACAGTTTCAGATACCGGGTCTGCCAGGCAGGCCCATCAAAGGCGTCGGATGCTTCAGCCCCATTATCCGAGGTGAAAATAAACACCGTATTTTCATACTGGCCGGTCTCTTTAAGATAGGTTATCAATCGTCCGAGATGGTGATCCATGGCATCGACCATGCCGGCATACACCGCCATTTTTTTGGACTCATAGCGTTTTTCCGTTTCGCTTAAAGAGTCCCAGTCAACCGTGGTTGCCATGCCCACCATCCGGGTATCTTCCGGTACAATGTGTTTTGCCCTGGCACTTTCAAGCCTTTTTTTCCTTAATGTTTCCCAACCGTCATCATAGGTCCCCATGTATTTGTCTGTAAATTCCCGGGGTGCCTGGACCGGAATATGAACCGCCTGAAACGGAATATAGGAGAAAAAAGGTTTTCCATCCTGAATGTTGGAATCGATAAATTCAATGGCCTTGTCGATGTAATATTCCGAGGAGTAAAAGTCTTCAGGCAGGTCCATCTCCTTTCCGTCGGCGAACCAGTTCGCTTTTTTATAAAGGGGCAGATAGGGCTTTTTATCCCAGTTATCGGCGCCGGTATCCGCCATGGTCACGGTACGTTCAAATCCCCTGCGGCAGGGCAGCAGCTCCGGCGTCTTGCCCAGGTGCCATTTGCCGGTCAGGTAGGTATGGTACCCGGCATCTTTGAGCAGGGTGGCAATCGTCACCACATTGTGATTCAGGGTCCCCTTGTAATTCCCATGGGCTGCCTGTTCCGGGGGAATCGCTTCGGGAATGTTGGGGACACCGTTTCTGTGACTGTCCACGCCTGTCAGCAGCATGCTCCTGGTAGGGGCACAGGAGGCCGCTGTATGATAATTGGTAAAAAGCAGCCCTTCATCCGCAAGTTTGCTGATGTTCGGGGTCCGGATTTCACTGCCATAGGGGGCCGTATCCGTAAAACCCAGGTCATCCGCCAGAATCAGCACGATGTTCGGAGATCCGGCAACGGCGGACCGAATTACTAACAAACTCCAAAGTAAACATGGGATGCACCTGAAGAACAATTTAAGCATGACAGGCCGCCTTTCTTATTGTATTTTTTTGAGGTGTGTTTGCCGATTTTTCCGGATCAATCAGAAACTTTCGTCATCGTCTTTCCCTCTCTTAGAGAGCCTTTAATTCTTTGGTTCAAGAGTAAAGCGCATTCCATCTTCTCCCAGCACAATCTCGCCGTCATATACGTCATCGATTCCATCAAGATACATTCTTCTGACAAAAGAATTGGTAACCGGCGGGACGATATGGTTGAAAACAAGTTTCCCGGCCTTTGCCTCCTGTGCAACCCTCCCGGCATCAACCGGATCGATATGGTAGTCAAGGATATCGGTTGTTATTTTTGCAATTCTTGATCTGCGGGTTGTCCCGGCATAGGCTGACAGCCTTTCAACCAGCTCCATGCGAAGTCCTTCACAGATGAAGATATCCGCATCTTTCGCGTGTTTAACCAGGTTATCAATTTTTTTCGTGTCACCGGAGAGCACAACCACATTACCGTTGTATTCAAACCGGTATCCGTATGCGGGTGTGGCCGGAGAGTGGTCGACACGGAATGCATAGGCTTTCAGGCCGTTCCTGTCGAAAAACAATTCCGCATCATCAGGGTTTTTAAGGCGCACTGTTCTGGCAACCGGGACAGATGCCCGGGCAGCGAATATGTCCTCCCCATGGTGTGCGATTCGATAGGCTGTATCGTGTTTGTACGCCAGATGATATCCATCCACCACATCCTGAACCCCTTCCGGCCCATATACTTCCAGGGTTTTCTCCCTTCCCATGGCCTGGGAAAAGAAATTCAGCTCTCCCAAATCAGATATGTGATCCGAGTGAAAATGGGTTATAAAGAGAGCACTGATATTCTTCAATGGCAGATTCTGCAGATCTGCATTGCGAACCGTGCCGGAACCGACGTCAATCAGTATCAGTTCCCCACCTGCAATAATGGCGGTACAAGAGGGCATTCTTTCCGTATTGTGCATGGGGCCACTGGTACCCACCATTACCACATGGAGCTTACCATCATTCAGCATGTCGTAATCGATACGGCTCAGCCCTTTTTCAATCTGTCTTTCAAGTATATGGTTCCGGATAGAACCACATGAAAACAGGGACAGGGTGAGTAACAACAGGATAAAAAGCCTGAATCTGTACATGACTTCTCCTTGAAAATATGTTTTTTTTGATATCAAAATTATTCCCTGTTTTCCAACGCAATCGTTTTAAACAATTCCCTGGCCGTGTTAAACGGCGTGGAGCGCTCATGCCGATGCAACGCCAGGGTTTCCTGGGGGCAGGTCAATGTGCACACACCGCAGCCGATGCATTTGTCCGCATCCACTACCGGGCGGTCTGTTTCATCGTCCATGGTCAGCGCCTCTAACATACAGCGTTCTATGCAGAGCTCGCATCCGATACAGTCATCTCCGGCAACAGGAATAAAATTTGCGGGTAAAATGGCATCCGGGTTGTCCCACCGTGTTCTGCCGCGCAGTTGGGAACAACAGCAGCCGCAGCACAGGCAGATGATGGAATTATCAGTAATGGTGTTGTCGGTCTGGCCCACCAGGCCCTTTTCCTGCATTTTATCGAAGTATTCGACCGCTTCCTGTCGGGTTACCCGTTTTCCGAGCTCCAGCTTTTCAAAATGAAGGGCTGGCAGCCCCATCATGATACAGAAACCGACAGGGAATTTGTCCCTGCATTCACGAACGCCCATTTTTTCCGTGCGGGTACGGCAGGGACAGGGCACCAGCGCAAGCTCTTCAGGGGCATGATTAAGTATAAAGTCATGGGCCTCTTCCGCCGGCAATACCTTCTGTTGCGGCGCAATCGACCTCTCGATAGGAATGGTTCGAAAGACCGGAGTCCCCTTCATGGAACCCTCATAGTACCTGTAAAACTTGTCTTTAATATAATAATCCTGGTAAAGTTCCGCCGCTTCAAGGTCGCCGTCTTTTACTTCAGGATAGAACATATTTCTGTTGAAAAGGATCGGCACCGGCGGAAGCGAGTAAAAACCGGGCATGCCCAACAGTCCATTTCTTTTATGAACCAGGCTCAATAGGACTTCAACTTCTTCAACCGGTTTATCTGCGAGACTTGCCAGGTTCCGGGTGGCGACAAATCGCCCGGGCCGATCCATATGCTGCAATATTTCTGCCTCTTCAGGGGTATAGGTCAGTTCAAGATATTTTACAAAAGAAGGTTGTGGGTTCCCATTCGCATCTGTTGGTGCGGTCTGGGCTTGCTCATACAATTTCTTCCAAAGATTGATATAAACGGATTCGGTCATGATTTTTCTCCTGCCTAAAATCTTTTTACTTTTTACATGGCATTTTTATGCGCACCGGCCTCAAATTCCGCGGCATTACAGCACTCCTCTTTTTTGAGCCATCATCATCATCTGCTCTACCATGGTTGCCGGCGGGGTACGAAATTCCGATTCGGATTTGGGAACCAGCTTAATTGCCTCCCCAGGGCAGGTGGTAACACAGAGGCCACACCCGATGCACCGGTCTTCATCGACCACTGCCAAATCGTCATCATTCATGCTGAGCGCACCCATCTGACACCGGTCCAGACATGTTTCACAGCCGGTGCAGTCTTCGGTTACGACTGAGGCAAAATGGTTGGAAAAGACCATTTCCGCCGGTCTGGGGTGTTTGTTAAGCGCCCTGAGTACACCGCAGCAGTCGCCGCAGCAGTTGCACATGCCGGCCGGGTTCTGTGATGTAGCCGGCTGGGTTACAAGGCCGGCTTCACGGCATTTTGTGAGGATATCCGTGGCTTCTTCCAGTGTAATTTTTCTCCCCATGGCACGATCCAGGTAATACTGTCCCATGGAACCGAACATAAAACAGGCCTCCAGGGGTTTGCCGCAATCATGGTCGATCAAATCAGCGGTTTTACGGCAAATGCAATCCGTGATCACGATAAAGGGTTTGCTTTTCAGAATTTCTACCGCATCGTCATAACTTGCCACGTTGTGGGTTACATCGATAGATTCCTGCACAGGAATGGTTCTTAAAAAATAATCCGCACCTACCTGCATGGCCCCGTCAAACGCTTCATCAAAATACTCTTTGGCCATTTTTGCAAAATCAGATCTGAGATCCTTGACCTGAAATTCAAAAAGCCCGTGTACAAACGGTATGGCGCCATAACGCGACCCATCCTCTTTTTTCAACCTGAACAACAACCCCCTCTCTGCCATGTCATCCAACTGGGCAGCGACTTCCGCTTCCGCCCGATCCAGACGGGAAGCCACCGAATGAACGGTCTCCAGTATCGGGGTCAATGCTGCAAACATCTCGGTATCCGCTTCCGAAAAAAGATATTTAAGGATTTTCAGCTCGATTCTGGATTCTGTGGCCGGAAATCCCATGGAATATTGGTCCAGCTGTTCCTGTATTTGTCGATAGATATCGCTTTGCATAGTTTTCCCTTTCATGCTCACATATTATTCAACGCAATTATTTCCGATTTGAAATTTGCAGTTACGTTTACTATGAAGTCTTTTTACTGATTTTATTTTTCAAATACGTAAATCCCGGCGTGATGGATTCATTCAGCCCCATGGGCAGCATGGTTTTCACCGGCTGCCCGATATTCAGATCACCGCCGGACTTGAAGAGATTTTCCACCACCGCCGATAATTGCGATGCCGGAAGTCCCACGGCTAGTTCCTCCGGGGTAATCCCCGCAAATGCCCGGTCTCCCATGCCTGGAACCACCACCTGGGGCCGGCCGGTGATAAACGGGGCCAGGCCGCCTTTAAAACAGGTTTCCCCGAACCCCTCAAATGCGGACATCGCCGGCATTGTGTAGTCATAGCACAGCGCCTGAATCATATGATTGACGTGGGTGCCGTCACCGAACACGATGATGGAATCCGGTTCCATGATAGCCTGGGGGAGGGGTGAGCAGACAAAGCCGATATACGCTTTCATTTTCCGCAATGTTTTTTCACCTTCCGGCCCGGCAAACAGGCCTTTGAAAAAATTAAACCGGTTCTGCTCAGCATTCCGGTCTTTATGCCATCCCTGCCGCACCTGGCTTTCAATCAGGTCTTCGTCTGATACATCCACCCATTTATGAAACGCCGAAGCCGGCACGCAAAAATTATCCTCAGCCGTCATGGCCACATGCCAGCCATGGCGACGTGAATAGGTGACAGCCTGACACAAACTCCATTGCTGCCCCATTGAAGAGGGCCGGATTGCCTGTTCCGGTATGTCGTCTTCTTTTTCAATATAGGTGATTCCCACCGGCCATGAAGGGAGATGCAGCTTATGATAAAGTTCTTCACCCGCTTTTCTGATTTGTTCCAGGCCCATCGCGTTCCTCTCTCTTTTATTGTTTCTATCTCGTTTGCATTCAAGGATTTCCTGTTGACCTTCATTTCATTATTGTTTTAATACTAATCCTGCGGACAGAATGAAATGACAACAGAGTTCAGATTAATGACCTAACGTGTCAAACAGGCATTTCCCAGGAAACAGCCAAACGCGAAATTGCACAAAAGGAAATTATGAAACAGGTAACCAGAACATCCTATACCGCCAGCCAGATTCTGATGGAAATCATACTGGACCATGGGACATCGCCTGATGCGTTCGAGGAACTGACAGGCGTCCACCATTCCCGGATCAGTGATCTGGACGGGTGGATACCAATGGCTTCATTTGTCAGGCTGTGGGAACTGGCCATCGACGCTACGGGCGATCCGGCTCTGGCCCTTCGCCTTAGAAAAGAAACAGGCATGAGGTCTATTCATTTTGTCGTCCAGCTTGCCATGCACGGTTCAACCTTGTCTGATGCGTTATTCCATTTCAACAAATACTCCAGGTTATTATCAGAAACCGATAAAATGGAACTGTCTGGCCACGGTGATCTGATCGGGCTCACCTATACCAATACGTCGCCCTATCAGGTCAGGTGGCTGCCGGAACACCATTTTTCATTCGGCCTGGAGCTGGGACGGTCTCTGGTAGACGGCCGCTATGATCCTGTCTGTGTAAGTTTTCAGCACGCCGACCCCGGATACAAAGAGGCGTATGAAGAAATTTTTAAGGCACCCGTTCTGTTTCAACAACCTGAAAACTCCATCGTTTTCCGGAAAAACGATTTGCTGCAACCGATTGCCACACGAGACCCGTATCTCCAGAAAGTCCTGATGAACTATGCTGAATTGTCAATGGGTAAAACCCATGCACCGGAATCGTTACAGAAAAAAATAAAATCCTATATTATTTCCAGCCTCCCGAATGGTGAGACAACCCTTGAAGCTGCCGCCTCAGAAATGAACATGGCCCGAAGCACCCTGTACCGGCAGCTGATAATGGAGGGGACGTCGTTTCGGGACATACTGCTCAAAACACGGCAGGATCTGGCAAAAAACAATTTACGTAACGGAATGACCAATTCGCAGGTGGCCTACCTTCTCGGATTTTCAGAACCCTCGGCCTTTCAGCGCGCGTTCAAACGATGGTACAATATCAGCCCCGGAGAATATCGAAAATCAATTCAGGGAAGCATTAATTACACCAGAGGATAGATAAGTTCACGCCCATGCCGGGCGTCCCCCTGCTTTTTTATTACTTGAAGCATAGGGAGCACCGCGCTGGATACATGTCCGATTCCGCCGGAGTTGTGATCGCTCCCCCGTTCTCCGGTGTCGCCGTAGAAGATATCCGTGTCGTCCTTTTCGGAGGTGAACTTCTGGTAATCGTATGCCACCATGAGATAGAACCGGTTGGTGATGTTGTAGCCCAACTCCAGACCGACTCCGATGTAGTCCTGGTTCTTCACATGGTCATCGAACTCAGTGTTATTCATCAGATGATGATCTTCAGCATCGGACCAGGCCCACAACGAACCCTTGCCATAGGCATTGGCGAAGAACCCCTTCCGTGCCACACCCAGGTTCACGCCGAGATAGGGTGCATAGAACCATTGTTCGTAGATGATGCCGGTTCTGTCGGGGAATTGGTCGGTGTCGGGATGGAACAGAAACCCAATTGCAATAAGGGAAAAATTCAAGAGGACCGGAGGTTGACCGGAGAAACAAAAAAAGCCCCAGGGAGATTTTCCCGAGAGCCTTGAGTTTAATGGTGCGCCTGGCAGGACTCGAACCTGCGATCTACGGATTAGAAGACCTTCGACCCAACGCCCTAAAATCACCATTCATACCCGCAAAAGAGCAGACTATCCTCCAAGGACCTTAAACTAAACCAACCAGCACAAGAACACCGAGATCAAAAAAGCCTGCAAAATGGAACTGCAATAACGATCTTTCCATGTAGGCAAAGGGATAACCACTATTGCCACTGCTGACAAGCAAACTATGCCGCAATAAGACCATTGCATTACAGCCAAAGCACCGGAGGAGGACCGGAAAAGGGAAGGGGGGACGCATTCCCACCCCATTCGATCACCGAAACATGTCAGCCAGGGTAGCATGCCCCTATGCCGTTGCCAGCGGCAAGACCAAAGGCCTCGCCGCTGATTTATATGAATATCAGCTTTTGCAAAACATCTTTTTCAACCCAGCCAAACCAAGGCTGTACACTCCTGAAACTATTTCAGAAGCCTCATCATCGGAAACACCATCTGGTGAGAACGTCCCTTCCCAGGTCACTTCACAACCGGATTCTGTCTCGGTAACAATGACTGAAGAGTAATATTTTCTTATCGGCAAAGGCCCATCGACAATTGAGTACTCATAGGTCATCGTGTCACTGCTGTGATTCTCAAGCTTCTCACGGAGAATGGAGCCATCTGCCAGCGTCAACTCTCGAACACTTCCGATCCCAAAGCCTTCCACATAACTGTTTTGCACTGCTTCGACATAACTCGGCATCGCGTTAAAATCCCCGACAACAGCCCACACTTTTTCTGCCGGAGCCTGAACATTGCTCGTTAACGAAACCTGTATCATCTTGCTTATCCTTTTTCACCTTTCATATTGCAACTTGCCTCCTGACGAGAAGCACTTAGCTATTCATTCAAGGCACAGACCGTAGGCCCATGGCCATAGTTAACCATACACTCGTTGCAGGAAATGCATCCCGGGGAGACGCTTGTGTCCTTCATCCACTTGCCTGGAAGATCGGGTTCGGAAAGGAGTGTTCGACTCATGCCGAAGGCCACGACATCCGGCGTGGTATTGAGGACACGCTCCATGACCTTGACGTTTCGATTCCCACCAGTGACGATCAACGGCACATTGAGAGCCTCACCCATTACCTTTGCATCTTTGGCAAAATATGTCTGAGCTTTCAGATCTCCTTCCAGGTCAGGACGCCAAGGCATTGTGTCAGGTCCTTTCATAAGGTTACCACCACTGAGTTCCAAAGCAGTGACACCGCGTTTGACCAGTCCCTTGGCGAGGAACACTCCCTCTTCAAGGGTCATGCCTACTTTTTCGAGATAATCCTGCCCATGAATCTTGGCGAAGACAGGATAGTCAGGGCCGACTTCTGCTCGAATCGCCTCCATTATTTCAAAGGCGAGACGAGTCCTGTTCTCGATGCCGCCACCATATTCGTCAGTTCTCTTGTTGTAATAGGGAACCAGGAACTGATTCAGCATGAAATTGTGAGCAAGATGAAGTTCAACAGCATCGAAACCAGCCAATTTGCCCCTACGCGCAGCGTCAGCCACGGCCTTCACGACATACTTGATTCCACTCTTGGAAATCGCCTTTGGAGTGACCTTGGTCATGGGGTGCTCGACTGCAGAAGGACCCCAGATTTCACGCTCATCCAAACGATAGTGAGAGACAGTCATTGAACCTGCCCAACCAATCTGAAGGCATGCATTGGCGCCATTGCTCCTGATGGTATCAGCCAGGGCCTTGAAGCTGGGGATCTGTTCATCCGAATGAATGCTCAGGTCGGCATGCCCAGGTCTGTCATCGAAGGATGCGAAAGTAACGTCTGTGACAATCAAGCCGGCCCCCCCCCTTGGCTGCATCCTCATATACTTTAAGGTGCTTGGGTGTGGGGCGACCGTGCTCATCACCCAACTCCATGGAGGTTGCGGCTTTGAACATACGGTTTTTTATCTTAAGTCCGCCGATTCTCACAGGGTCAAACAATGACCTTTCGTTTCGTCCTAATGCCATTCCCATGGTAGGGGCAAGGCACGTTGCAACCGTCCCAAGGGCCATCATCTTCATAGCTTTTCTTCTGGTAACCTTCATTAATTATTCCTCTTTACCACTTTCGGTTCAGTACAATCGTTTCTTAAAATTTAAATATTTACAGGTGGCTTCGCTGCAATGTTCTGGATCGCTGCATACATTGTGATCCTCTCACACTCGGAAAAGCTCTTGTGAAAGACTTCGGTGATCCCTTTCAGTTCCCCCAGGTTATCGCAATGGGAGAATACTGAGAGAGGTCTTTGTTTACCCCCTATATCATTACGCCTTAAGGTCTCTTTGACCATTGAAAAAACAAGCTCTTAAAATAGGATTTCACAGGTGCATATTTCCCAGCGGGTAATATGCAAATTTATATGCAAAGATTTCAGAATCGCCCTATATAAGGTACTCCCATCAGATCTGTATTTTTGTTTTTTAGAACATTGTCGATCTGATCAATCAATTTCTGTTTGTCCTTTTGCATTCTCCCCATCATGGGCAAAAAATTTGAAACATGGGTTCCGTCGATCCCTAAATTTTCGATGGTGATATTTTCAAAAAGGATTTTCATCTCCTCTAACGTTTCATAAGCATCCAGAAGCTGAAACTTACCCTTTTCCACTTGCCTGAACAGGCTTGTGTTCTCAACAGGAACCGTTGTCAAAATGCCTATATTGTGAGGTTTCATCTCATTAATCATCTCAGCCGTTGCCAGGGCATGGGCTTTTGAACCTTCACCTCTGCCACCCAGTCCCAGCATCACCATCGCCGTCAGACCCATCCCTGATTCTATAATATTGAGACCTGCCTGAAGCATCTCCGATGAAACAGCACCTTTACGCACTGCCTCCAAAACCTGGTCATCCCCAGACTCAACACCCAAATAAGTCATGGTTAACCCTGCTGTCCGCAGCTGTTTTAACTCATCAATGCTTTTGTTAAGCGTACCCTGTGGTCCCACATAAGTGCCGACTTGTCTGAGATAGGGAAACGCATCAGATAGCTCTGACAGAATTTCAAGCAGCATCTCCGTCTCAATGGTGATGGCATCGCCGTCACCTAAAAAAACTTTCAGCAGCCGGCGGCCTAATGCAACTTTTGCCATCTTAATGTCACCTATGATCTCCGGCAGAGAACGCATGCGGTATCGTCTGTCTTTGTACATCCCGCAGAACGTACATTGATTGTGGGAGCACCCGATCGTACATTGCAGCAGATAGCTGTCGCCCTCCAGAGGGGGTCTGAAAATTTTGCCTTCATATCTCACACTATTCACCTTTTTTAGACATGAATTATAATGAAGCCCGCTTGAAAAAATCTGACAGAGCATCTTTTCCTAATCGACTGATACCAAGATCAATTGCATCAATCATTTTTTGTTTGTCCCTGGGTAAAATGCCAAATACCGGGAGCGTGTTTGTAGGATGAATCCCGTAAAACGGAACATTTTCCAGATTGATACTTCTGATGAGTGCTTTTTCTTCCTCAAGGATTTCAATTTCTGATGCCGGCATAAACAACCCTTTTTCAACTTCTTTTGACAACGGAGTCCCCTCAAATAACCCCAAAGTCCCTGCCCATATCAATTTGGGTTTTGTTTCGTTCAAAAAGGCTGCGGTGTGTTCTGCATTCTCCAGTCCTTTAGCTCTTCCTGCGACACCAAGCATTAACCCAGCAATGTGATTTATGCCAACCTCATTGAGGCGGGCAAGCTCTGTCTTAGCCTCCTCTATTGTATGCCCCTTCTTAATATGAGAAACCACTTGACCCCATCCGGATTCAATACCGACATACAAATCATTAATTCCACATCTCTTCAGCTCTTTGAGATCTTCATCACTTTTTGATTGAATATTTCGAATTGACGAATACATTGAGATAGTCTTGCATTCGGGGAAATAATCCGCGATCAGCTGAGCGATTTTTTTCAATCGGTTTGCACTCAAGACAAAGGCATCACCATTGACCAGAAAAATTCGTTCCGCCTTGGAAAAAATCTGTCTGGCTTCTTGTAAATCATGTTCAATCTGATCTGACTTTATCACGCGAAAACTGACATCATCATACATGTTGCAATAGGTACACTGGTTATGAGCACATCCGACTGTCACCTGCAACAACATGGACTCTGCTTCAACCGGTGGTCTATAGGTTGTTCCTTCAAATTGCATCTGAATATTCCTTTCATTGAGAGAATTGAACCCGTATTAATCGAGGATCATTTTCTCTCTTATTTTATGAGTATAATCTTACCAGCGTGCTTACCTGGCTCGAACAACTGACGTGCATCGATCAGTTGTTCGGCCCCGGTATGTTACCGTTAGCCCCGTGCATTTCCACGCCGTCATAACCCGCTTCCTTTGCTTTTTGTATGGCATCAGCAAACTTGTCCTCCAGAGCCACAACTCCTTCAATGGTCAGTTCATGGGGAATTTCATATATTGCTGGATCATGAATGGGAGATGGAGCAACCTGCTGTTGTCCAATGATCGCCTCACTGACTTCCCACAACCCGGGCAGATTTTTACCGCCGCGTCCCCTAGGCTCCACAGCATTGTCTTCACATATGATCAAGCCAAATCCACCCTGGCTTTTTCTTCATAGTACCTGATGTACTTTTCTGTTTAATTACCGTCCTCTGCTGCGTACTCTGTGAGCATTGGCGGTACGATCAACCTGTTTTTAATCCCCACGTTTCCAATTTTTCCAGGTTCAAATATTTTATTGAACATCAATATCCACTCCTTATAATGGTTTTGTTTTTACAAGAGGCTTTAAAATTTCTTTAAAGATAAGCTGGAATGATATATTATACAAATAAAACAAATTAGGGGTATTCATCAGAATTATAATAGGTAGGCAGCATGATCAATCTTGAGTGGCTACGCACTTTCAAAACAATATATGAGAAAGGCAGCATGACAGCAGCGGCGGAAACGCTTTTCATCTCACAACCGGGAGTCAGTTTACACCTGAGTTCACTGGAGGGTTACGTCGGATATCAACTTTTTGAGCGAATGCCGCGCAAACTGGCCCCGACCGAACACGGAAAGATGCTTTATAATGCCATCGTCGATCCGATCAACCACTTACAGGAAGCAGAGAAGAATTTTCAGAAAGGAACCCGGAAGGATACCGCCTCCGTGACCATTGGTATGTGTTTTGAGACCTTTCAGCTGAGCCTGGAGAAACATGTCTCCCAACTGCCGTTTAACCTGATTCTAGAATTTTGTGATTATCCTGACCTGCTGAAGAAACTCGAGAAAAACGTCGTCGACCTTGTGGTAACACCTCAGAAAATTGAAACCAAAGGCATCGTTTACAGGCCTTTTTCCAGGGCGAACATAATTCTCGTAGCCGGCCGTGATACCGACACCCGTGATTTCAAAAGCATTCTGAAGCAAAACAATCCCAATAAAATCATCGAATGGTTTAAATCCCAAAAATGGTACGGCGTTACCGGCTACAACGAATACCTGCGGCACTTCTGGCAACTCAACTTCAACTCACACCCCGATTTTCGACCGAACTATATCGTTCCCAACATCCACTCGATCGTCCGCAGTCTCTCGTCGGCTCCGGGCCTGGCTGTCATTCCAGATTTTCTCTGTCACTCTGAAATCCAGCGTGGTGATATCCAGGTTCTTTGGAGAGGCTTCAAGCCCCTTTCCAAAATCCTTTACTTCGCCCGGCGCAAAAAAACACTTTACCCCGATCAGATCAGTCGGATTGAAGAGATCCTCGAAAGGGAAATGCCCCACTCTCAAACCTGACAATCGGAGGCACTGATACTCATCAACCAAAATGAATCATTTACTTTTATCTACAGATACGGAGCATAGGGGCGGGTCGCGTGAAACTATTGATATTTGGAAATTCGATGTGAAAAAAGTGCCTGAATGTTGGCTTAACCGTATGATTTTGGATTCAAAAATGGTGTTTGAAGAAAATTAGGCCGTATTGAATTAAGCCCATGGATAAAACGATTTGAACCGGAAGTGGACCGGAGAATCAAAAAAAGCCCCAGGGAAATTTTCCCGAGAGCCTTGAGTTTAATGGTGCGCCTGGCAGGACTCGAACCTGCGACCTACGGATTAGAAGACTATGGTTCCAATATATTGAAATGACTATATATATCTTTAAGCGAGCGAACTATCCTCCACGAACCATGAACAGAACCAACCAGTGCAAGAACACCGAAACCGAAAATGCCCACAAAGTGTAATTGCAATAACTATCTTTCCATGTAGCCACGGGGACAACCACTATTGCCCCTGCTGACAAGCAACCCCTGTTGCAACAAGACCATTGCGGCAGAGCCAAAGGACCGGAGGAGGACCGGAAAGGGAGGGGCCGTATTCCCACCCTCATCCGATCACCCCAAAATGATCTCAGCTGCGGATAAAGATTGCACCCAAGACAATTGAGGAAAAGCTCCAAAGAGCATTCACTGTTCCGGTGAAAAAGGTGAAAAAAGCCTATAAATTCAGGATGAAACTTGTTTTTGAGAGGGACAGCCGTAGCTCTTTTTTCTATTCCCGTATTTTTCAAGCGGCTACAGAGAATACCTCCATAGACAGAGTCCCGTTCCCTCAGGAAAGTGGAGTCGGAAATAAAAAGAGCAGAACCAACCTAATGATTCTACTCTTTCAAAAAGGATGATACAAATGTTGTTACAATTTTTTTCTT
The DNA here is from genome assembly GCA_030145245.1 of Desulfobacterium sp. Lineage (GTDB taxonomy): Bacteria > Desulfobacterota > Desulfobacteria > Desulfobacterales > Desulfobacteraceae > Desulforapulum. The sequence goes on along the minus strand of JAQYWC010000030.1, from coordinate 67,758 downwards.
CGGTAAGCCCAAGCAAATCCTAATAAACCAAGCCCGAAAAGAACTATTGTCGTTGGCTCGGGAGTGAGGCTATGATTAGTAGATATACCAGGAAATTTAAGAGCATCAACAAAAGGGTTTATTCCAACCGCTGAAGCATATGTTGCTATAATAATAATAGTCCCTGATGATACTTCACTTGTAACAGGATCTATCCTATGATAGGATTGAATTCTTACGCCATACTTGCCATTGTAGCCATTTCCTGTTCCAATAATAATATTTTCTATAGATTGGATTTCGTAGAGAGAGGAAAGAGTTGATTGGTAAAATTCATCTCCCATTGTTAACATAGTCATAAGTACATTGCCGGGGTGACCTACATCCCTTATTGATAATAGATTTTCAAGAGTAGTTTGAAGAGGCTCAAAAAATCCAGGGGGGAATTTATTACCAAAAGCCTGAATTGGGATACTATTCGGCCGGTTATAATTATTACAATATTCTAAAATAAAATTATATGCTTCACTCGGAATTGTTTCATCAACCCGAAATACATCTACTCCTATAAATTGATCAGAGTTGTTATCGTAGATTTGATTTGATGCATTAGCCAACGCGTCTAATCCCATAGTAAGGTTTATCAAATTTTGACTAAATACGTTCTGATACAAATCAGTCAGTTCGGCATCCCAATGCACATTCACTGTATCTGGTATGCAGATTTCAAACACATCAATCGAAACTGTACTCGACACACTGTTTATTAGACCATCGTTTACTATCAGTTCAAAAACATAGTTGCCGGGTTTGTCTGCGGAAAAAGTTGGCATTACTATATCTGTATAGGACAATGAGGCCTGGCTATCTTCAGGTTTAGAAAGAATCGACCAAGAATAAGTCAACGCATCTCCATTAACATCATATGAACCACTACCATCCAGGCTAACCGTGTCATTAATTAGTGCGGCCTTATCAGGCCCAGATAGTGCAATCGGTCGATCATTTTCAACCACATCTATTTGAATATTAAGCGAATTTGGATACACCCTATTGTTTACTCTCACCTTTACACTTCCATCATATTTACCTATTGGGGTAGATGGCCGAATTTTTAGAAGTAAAATTAGATCTTTCGGGACACCTTGATTGAGATCAAATGTTCCTCCAGGCAACTCGACAAAAGCCGTTAGCTCAGGGTTTATCCAAAAGGTTGCACCATATAAATCTTCTTGACTTGTTAAAGTTATAGGAATTCCCAATTCCAACCCTTCACAAACAGTCTTTTGCAAAATGGAAGGCTCCCAGGATATAGGACCTCCCGCATTTGCAGCACTATAAGTCAGCAAGATGAATGTAAAAACAGCAATATAGTTTCTCTTTTTCATAGATAAATCCCCCTTCTTTTTATAGGTTAATGAATATTCTTTTTTTTACAATCCATTAAAATTTTAAAGTCATCCGAGATTTACGTATTCCCTATGGTAATTAAAATAGATAATTCAGTTTGTCCCAAACCCTCAAACACAAACTAAGCAAACAAAAACATAATATGTTGAAATTTTATTATATTTCAATATATTATGTTTTGAAAATACACCCATTCCAAGTTTTGGATCAGACTCAATTGATACAAAGAATATAACGAAGTGGAGTTATCGAGGCTCATGAACAATTACATGAAACCAAAGCAAAAAATATGCCAGACTTTAGATTTTGAATTGCTCAAATCTTTCTGTGTTTATCAATGCTTAGGGCAATTAATTTCATCTGAAATATATGTAACAATATGAAAAAAATGTCATGCACAATATTTCACAATATTTTGCTATGAAATAATGAGATTTGTTTCGATGAATTTAAAAACCGGTGAAACTCCCCCAATCCTAACCATCCGAATGATATCGCTGGTAGTGTTATAAGATCAATCTTCAGAAAAGCAGTTGAAAAAGAAGGGAGGAGCCCCACCATGAAAAATCGAAAACTTTCAAGAAGACCGGAGGTTGACCGGAGAAACAAAAAAAGCCCCAGGGAGATTTTACCGAGAGCCTTGGGTTTAATGGTGCGCCTGGTAGGACTCGAACCTACGACCTACGGATTAGAAGACCCTCGACCCAACCCACTGAAACCACAATAGATTTCCACAAGCAGGCAGACTATCCTCCACGAACCGTGAACAGAACCAACCAATGCAAGAACACCGAAGCCGAAAAAGCCCACAAAATGGAACTGGAATAACGATTTTCCACGGGGGACACCGGCAAAGAAGGGGCATATTCCCAGGTGCTCCCATTTTTTTGCTGGGCGAGGAGAGCATCCTGCAGGAAATGGGTGCCGATCATCAAGTCCACGGAAAATCCGGATCTCATCGTCGCTCTTTTCCACGGAGGCATGGATTACACCTACGGGGGAGTTGACAAGGATACGGATAAGAAGGGAAACGCCTCCCAGTTGGTGGCAGAGCAGGTTCCCGGCTTTGATATCATTTTTCAAGAACCACGCCTATACCGGTGAAAACGAGAGTACCGGAAACTTGGTCCTGATCCTTGGCGCCGACAGTGCGGTTGGCACCTAACCACGGGCGCCGGCATCGACAGCTCAGGGTTAGGCGACCGCCGGAGCCGCCCGCGACTATGATATCCTGTACAGCACCGGTGCCGGAGCCCACTAAAGGCGTTTGATTCGATTTCCCGTCCCCTACCGGGACGGGAAATCAGGATCAATCCCAGCTGGGCTCCTGCATGAAAGAGAATCGTCACCAAAACACTGGCAACATAAATATAACGTTGAATTGCGATTACTTATCCCACAAATTTTCCACAGTGTATGGAGAACCTTCCACGGTCCAAAATTTCCCATCCACATACTGATAACCCGCATCCAGATCGTTGATGGCCTGTAGATCTTCAGCGTCCAGAACCAGGTTAATGGCGTCAAAATTCTGTTTCAAACGCCCTGGATTGACAGACTTGGGAATAACAACCGTGTCGCGCTGCAAGGCCCAGCTGATAAGCACCTGTCCAACGCCGGCGTTATGCTTTTTCGCCACGGATGCAATGACTGGATGCTGCAGCAGATTGGGTTCATTATCATTCTTTAATGCTGCGGGACGGTCACCGGAACCAAGGGGAGCGTATGCTGTAAGCGCGATTTTATTTTGAGCGCAGAACGTTTTCATGCTCCGCTGCTGAAAATACGGATGCATCTCGATCTGGTTCATGGCCGGGGCAATGGCCGCGCCGTCGATAATGGTCTGCAGCTTTACGGTGCTGAAGTTACTCACCCCGATATTGCGAACCAACCCCTTGCGCACACATGCTTCCAGGGCCGCCCATGTTTCTAAAACAGGAATTGCATCCCAGGGCAGAAATTCCGACCCGTTGGCAGGCGAGACAACATCCGCCCTGAAGTGGACGGGCCAATGGATCAGATAAAGATCAAGATACGCAAGCTGCAGATCATCCAATGTTTTTTCAAGGGCCGGGAGCACGTTTTCAGGAGCGTGTGCATTATTCCAGAGCTTGGATGTAACCCACAGGTCTTTACGCGGCACATCCAGTTCAGCCAATGCGGTGCCTATTTCAGCCTCATTTCCATAAATATGGGCACAATCAATATGCCGGTAGCCAAGGGTAACCGCTTCCCTGACTGCGGAAGACACTTCTCCGGGGGCAGATTTCCAGGTCCCAAGACCGAGTGCGGGTATACTGTCACCGCTTGCCAAAGTAATTATTTTCATTGTAATTCCTGTGCAATCGGACAGGGTTGAAGCCCCCCTGTCCACAATTTCATATAAGATTTTCCATAATCAGAACCAGCGGACCTTTTCCCCCTCTCTTGCGGGAATGCGCTGGTAGCTGAACTTCGGGTAACCCAGCATTAACGCGGCATACACATTATGCCCCTCGGGCAGATCGAGATACTCTTCAAGGGGTACGTAATTATTGGCGGCCCCCATGAAAAAACCGGCCCAGCAACCGCCGATCCCCATGGCACTTGCGGCGAGCTCCAACGTCGTCATTGCAATGGTGCAGTCGACAGGAGGATTCAGAGCATCCTTATGAGAGTGGGCAATGGCCATAAGGGGCGCATCTCTCAGAACCATATCCTCTCCCTCGTTATCCCAGGTGGCGATCATCTCCGGAAATATATTGCATTCCCGTAACCAGTCGATGGTCATACCCGCCATCCTCCGAATCTTCTTTCGGTCATCCACGAGGGTCCAGTAAACGGGCTGAAGGTTCTTTGCCGTGGGCGCCCAGCGCATCATATCCATGAGGCGGCCTGCAGTTTCGCGCGGCACGGGTTTGTCTTTATAGACCCGGACAGACCTCCTTGTTTTCAGCAGATGCTCCATGGCATCTGCTTCGATGGAGAGATTCTTTTTCACCGGCCCGGACGACCCGGGCGCTTCCCCCCCTAATGTCAGGGCTCCTGCGGGGCAAACAGCCAGGCAGTGACCGCATCTCATACAGACAGCCTCTCCCCCCGGAATCATCTCGGGTATACCATCTGAGTTCTCCTTCAGGATGTTGAACGGGCACTCTGTTATGCAGATACCGTCCTTCTTACATTTTTCCTTATCTATGGCAATCAGTTGCATCTCTATTATTGTTTCCATTTCTCTTGAATAAATTTTACTGCAATCCAACAAACTCTTCTATTTCAGCGGCGATAACAAAGGAAACGGTTCACCATCCCCTTTGCTATCGCGTTTGTCCCCGGCCGGAACGATATGGACCGGTTTCCCTTTATGAGAGGATTTCGAGAATCTTGACATCAAAGGGACCGTCCAGGAGTTCCCCGGCCTTCTCGCCGAACGCGGTAAGGTGGGGCTGGGCAAGGTGCTGATCCAGCAGATCCTTGCTCTCCCATCGCTCATAAAAGATAAATACCGAATGATCATCCAAATTCCGGTGCAGATCGTACGAGATACACCCATCATCTTTCCTGCTCGGAGAAACTAGCTTGCCCAGCGCCTCTTCAAGGGCATCCTCTTTACCTGTTTTTGCTTTACACACTGCAACAACCGCAATTTTAGTCATCTTTCCCACCTTATTTTATTAGCTTACCATTGAAATACATCCCATGGCAGTGGTCCGTAATCGTAATTACGGACCACTGCCATGGGGTTTGTGCAATCCATGATGTTTCTTTTATCGGGACACTCAGTCCAAAATGCAGATGTTGCCGTTTTCACCCCAACACTTGCCACAGGCAACGCAGCGAGGTTTTCCAAGGTCTCCGTTTTTCCACCGGTTGACCAGGTTGGGCTCGGACAGCAGGGGGCGTGACATGGAAAAATAGCCGATGGGGGTGGTATTTAAAAGATGGTCCAGTTTTTCTGGAGTCCGGTGCCCCCCAACGGAAATTACAGGGACGTTCAAATGCTCAGCAATCCTCGCGGTTTTTTCGGCAAAGTAGGACTGGTTTTCCGGTTTCAGGATCTTGGTCCTCATGGGGCCGGCATTGGGGTGATTTTCAGTATCCAGGTTGCCGCCGCTGAACTCAATTCCAGAAATTCCTCTTTTTTCAAGTTCCTTTGCCACATAAAGGCTTTCCTCTTCAGTGAGCCCGTTTTCCTCCCAGTCATCGGAACAGTGCATTTTGATAAATACAGGGTAGTCGGGTCCGACCTCTTTTCGAACAGCCTCTAGTGTTTCACAGATGATTCTTCCCCGGTTTTCGATGGATCCGCCATATTCATCCTGACGGCGGTTGTAGTAGGGGGAAAGAAACTGGCTGAAGAGGTAGGTGTGGGCGCCGTGAAGTTGAATTCCATCAAACCCGGCCGCTTTGGCCCGGCCTGCGGCCTTGGTGTATGCGGCAATCACAGTGTTGATGTTCTCTTTCGTCATCTCGGTTGGAACGACCTTGAACAGAGGGTGGGCAACTGCCGAGGGTCCCCATATCACACGGTTATCGGGCTGGAAGGATGTGGCGGACCCTCCGTAGACGATCTGCATGATGATGTTCGACCCTTCCGCCTTGATTTTCTCAGTGAATTTCCGGTACTCAGGTATAAAGGAATCATCATAGATTCCAAGCATGCCGGGGTTGGGCTGCTCCTCTTCAAGCACGAATGCATAACCGGTGATAATGGTTCCCACGCCCCCCCTTGCCAATTCCAGGTAGACCTTTTCAAGGCGGTCGGTCAAGTGACCTTTTTCATCGGCCATATTCATCCAGGTGGCGGAGCGCCACAGGCGATTTTTCAGGTGCATGGATCCTATGGTTGTTGACTCAAACAATGTTTTCATTGGAACTCCTTTTTTAATATATCTATTGATATAGATATCGCTAATTCTCGATATATGTGGTCGCAAAAAAACGTCAAATTTGCCGTCAAGCTTAATCAAAGATAGCTGGCGATGTATTCGGAGGTTTTCTGCAGGGTTTCTTCATTCCTGCGGTAATAGGTCCATTGTCCTATCCGTTTACAGGACAGAAGCTCCGCCTGTTTCATAAGGTTCAGGTAATGGGAAACCGTGGATTGGGTCACTCCTGCCTTTTCCTGAATCACCCCGACACAAACATATCCCTTTCCCTTTTCTTCTTCTGGAAGATGAATCATGGGGGGGAAATTTGTGTCCGGATCTTTCAGCCAAGTTAGAATTCTAATCCGCACCGGATTTGCAAGAACTTTAAAAATTGCGTCCATATTCATGGAGATCTACTTATCGCAGTATTTCGATATTGTCAAGATAAAAAGACCGGAGGTTGACCGGAGAAACAAAAAAAGCCCCAGGGAGATTTTCCCGAGAGCCTTGAGTTTAATGGTGCGCCTGGCAGGACTCGAACCTGCGACCTACGGATTAGAAGTCCGTTGCTCTATCCAGCTGAGCTACAGGCGCAAACAAAAAGTGGCTTATAGCAGACCAAACCAACTACGTCAAATTAATTTTACAATGTTCCCATACTTTTTTATGCACAGCAGACTGAAAAAAAATCTTAGACCTATCCGTCCGGTTATTCCGCTGCCATGTCCTTGAATAATCGATTTCTTTTTCACAAAAAACGTTGACCTGTCTAAAGGTTCATAGCGTAATAATGGTACCCGGTTGTTCAAAGAGACACTCCTTGCATTTAAACGGCAGGGACAGCAGCACACGACATACGAATTAAATAAACGAGGAAAAATGAAAGAGATGAAGTCCGAATATATGATACGCCGGGCACAATCGTCAGACGACGCTGAAAAACTCCATGACCTTTTTCAGGAAGTCTTTCACCCTGAAAAGGTGGGAGTGCTCGCAAAAACCATGTTTCACCATCTTCCCCGCATGGGGAAAGAGAACTGGTTCATTGCGGAAGAGAAAAAGACCCAAAGCGTGGTTTCGGCCTTTGCCCTGATCCCCTGGGAGTGGGAGATGGAGGGCGTTCGCCTGAAGGTTGCGGAAATGGGGATCGTGGGGACACAAGAACCCCACCGCGGGAAAGGCCTCATGGGGATGCTGGCCAGGGAGTTTGACCGGACGCTTTTGGATGAGGGCTGGGATCTTGCCGTGATACAGGGAATTCCAGGTTTCTACCATAAATTCGGGTACCATTATTCCGTTGAGATGGAGAATCATATCAACCTTCATATTTCCGCCATGCCTGAAAGGGAGGATGACGGGAACTTTGATTTCAGGAAAGCCGGCCCCGAAGACATTCCGTTTCTCATGGAGGAGGATGCGTCCTACCGAAAGGCGCATTCCCTGACCGCGAGAAGGGATGAGGCAAACTGGAACTATTTGTTTACCGAAAGTTTGAAAACCGAGTACGGCTCCGAGTTCTGGATCATGAACCACCGGACGGCCGATGACAAATACTATTTCCGGATTCCGGTAAACGGCGGTTTCGGGAAAGGATTGATCCTCAGTGAAGTCAGTGAAAGGATCAGCCATGAAGCCTTGACGGAACTGTTCGGGTTCTGCCGAAAGAAAGCCCGGGAAATGGGAAAGCCCTATGTCCGGATCAACCTGCACAATGACTCGCCTGCCGGAAAGGTCGCCATTGAAATGGGTGCGGAGAAAAGCATGCCCTATGCCTGGCAGATTAAATTTCCGGACAGGGCGGCTTTTCTGAAAAAGATCGCTCCGGTTATGGAAAAGCGGATCGACAGGAGCCGGATTCGGAACTATACCGGAACGGTGCGGCTGAACTTTTTTAATGACAGCATCGATCTTGTCTGGAAAAACGGATTGATTCTGGATATTCACACTTCCGGAGAAGGCGAGTGTGACGGAATGATCAGCATGACGCCGGATCTTTTCCCGGCACTCTGTCTAAGCCACCGTTCCTGGAGAGAAATTCAGTACATCCGGCCGGATCTCTTTCCGGATTTGCAGTTCGTGGATCCGAAAGTCTGCCCGGCATCCGGAAAAAGCACACACCTGATGGACGCTCTTTTTCCAAAACGAAAATCATGGATTTACTGTCAGTATTAGCAAGGAAGGCTAATTTCTTCGTCATCTTTTTACAGTCCAGGATCACATAGCCGCATTCCTGCTCCTGCCTGCTTGACAAAGCCCTCAGCCCCATATAAAAAGGTCGATAATGCGGAGTCGCTCTCTCCGACAGAATGGAACCCATGCAGGTAAAAAAGGATAACGTAATGCAACCGAAAACAGTGAATCAGTCAAGAGCCATCAAGGCCTCCATGGTCTTTCCACCGGACACGAACAATCACGGCACCATGTTTGGGGGGAAGGTGATGGCTTACATCGACGACATTGCCGCCATCTCCGCCATTCGGCATGCAAGGATGCCCGTGGTGACGGCTTCCACGGATTCCGTGGATTTTCTTTACCCCATCAGGCGCGGGCAGTCCGCCTGCCTGGAAGCCTTTGTCTCCTGGACCAGTAACACCTCCATCGAGGTGTTTGTGAAGGTGGTCGGCGAGGACCTGATCACCGGGGAGAGAAATGTCTGTGCCACCGCCTTTCTCACCTTTGTGGCCGTGGATGAACATGGCATACCCCAGCCGGTTCCCCCGGTGGTACCCGAGACAGACCTTGAAAAACGCCTGTACCAAGAAGCCCCGGAGCGGGCACAGGTCCGCCGGGAAAGACGCAAGCACTCCAAGGCCATCGCGGAGATGTTCGGGGTCTCCACGATTTGGGAAGATGCGGCCCAGGACACCACCAAATAAAAAGGCTTGCACAATGATTATGCCCGTCCGTGACTGGATAACAAAGAATATTTCGGACCAGAAATTATTCTATCTGTTCTTATCGATTTTTTCCGGCCTGGCTGTGATTTATCTCTTCGGAGAGATGCTTACGCCAGTGCTGGTAGCCGTTATTATTTCCTATCTTCTGGAGGGGATCATCCTGCAGTTGATGCGGCTTAAGGTTCCCAGAATAGCGGCCGTGACCATGGTTTTCATGGTTTACCTGATCGCTTTTGCCATTACCGTCATCTGGTTGTTTCCTCTGATTTCCAGACAGACCATTCAATTGTTCCAGCAACTCCCTTCCATGCTGGCCAGGGCACAAGGCCTGTTGGAAGCGCTGCCGGAACACTATCCCGAACTGGTCACGGTTTCACAGGTTCAGGAACTCTACGCCTTCATCTCTTCCTCCCTGTCGGTTCTCGGTAAGCAGGTGCTCGCCTTCTCCTTTTCATCAGTGAAGGGGCTTGCAACATTCTCTGTATACCTTGTGCTTGTTCCGTTTTTAGTGTTTTTTCTTCTCAAGGACAAGGAGATGCTCATCGGATGGATCAAACGATATTTACCGCCCGCAAATGACCTCATAACCTCCGTCCTTACCGCGGTCAACATCCAGATTGCAAATTACATCCGTGGAAAAGGGTTGGAAGTCCTCATTATCTGGGCCGCGACATGGGGGTGCTATCACCTGTTAGGGGTTCAGTACGCCCTGCTGCTTTCATTCCTTTCGGGGATCTCGGTGATCCTGCCCTATATCGGGGTCACCGCCGTTTTCTTCCCGACGATTCTGATCGGCTATTTCCAGTTCGGATGGGATGTACGGTTTTTGTATACCGTTGCAGCCTACTCGGCCGTTCAGGTCCTGGACGGTTTCATACTCGCGCCGCTCCTGCTCGCCGGGGTGGTGAACCTGCACCCGGTTGTCATCGTCATTTCCGTTCTCTTCTTCGGGAGTCTCTGGGGGCTATGGGGATTGTTTTTTGCGATCCCCCTGGCAACGCTGGTGAAAGCACTCCTTGATATCTGGATGGACCGGCAGGGGGAGAGGCCGTCTTCTGTCGGTGACGATGCCCCTCCCGCCTGATCTATTCTTTCCCATGTCGGATTGCACAGGTTGCCGGGGGAGGGGAAAGGAATAGGAAACGGGTGTTTAGAACGACCAGTTCACAATGGGAAAAAAGCCGAGGGGGTCTTTGGCTCCGTTAAAGTTGAGCAGTCCCACCTGGAGGCCGTCTAATGCGTCTGTTTGATTCACAAGGCCAAGCTGAACACCTTTCATGGGTCCTGCCTGGTTGTAGATAAAGCCGGACTGAAGTCCTGTGAAATCCCCTTTTGTCACATTGACCCAACCGTGCTGCCATCCCTGGAAGTCCCCGCCGGTGTAATTGACCAGACCATCCTGAAGACCTGTAAAATTGCCTTTGGTAATGTTTATAAAGCCCGACTGAAGACCCTTGAAGTTTCCTTTGGTATAATTTGAAATACCGATCTGTATCCCTTCCATATCACCGTTCACCTGGTTTGCAAGACCCAGATCAAGTCCGGTAACGTTGCGGTTTACACCATAAATAAGGTTCAGGCGCAGGCCGCTGATATCCTGGTCTTCCGGAACAATTTGAATGGGATGGAACAATGACATCTGAAAATGGCCGGAATCCGGTTCTTCGGCAACAGCAGATCCAGTTGAAACGGATGACAGCAGTATAATGGCAATAAAAATGGGAAACAGTCGGTTTGAAAATAGATTCTTCATGGGTACACCTTTTTCTAAATAGTTCGTGATCATGTCCGGCAGCTGCATCATACAGACCGGCATTAGCAATTATCAGGGATCACCCTAATCTATTTTTCAGGTACAATCTGTAGTTAATCTGTTTGAATTTGTAACGAGTTGTAACGGGGACCGCCGCTTGGCAGACAGCAGCGGCGGATCAGCAGGTCTTTTCCCGGGTTCTCACATAGGTCTCCTGGATGATCAGGGCATCGGCGCTTGCCCGGTGCCGCTTGAGCGCAAGCTCCCGGGTGACGAGGGTCTTTGTGTCGTGCCAGATCTCCATCTGGTCTTCGGAGAGTATCAGCTCGATGGGGCTGATGGAAAAGCATTGGTGAATTTTTGCTGCATAAAACAGGGTTGTGAGCCAGGGTTTGTCCACCACCCAACCGTCGCTGTAAATGGTTTTGTCCTTCAGAAGCCTGTTAAGGTCGTTTGCCACCCGGGTAATGGGGGTGCCGTTGATAAGCAGGCTCTCCCGGGTCACGCAATGGATCTTTTCAGCCTTTTCATCCCAATGTGTCCACCCCGGGGCCGGGTTCAAAAGAGAGCAGTAGCGTTCCCCCGGGTCCAGGGCAAGGCCGATCTCGATGGGATAGCTGCGTTGGCCAAACCCCGAGGCTTCCACATCGATAATGTAGGGTCTTCTTATCAGCTTCTTCCTGGGTTTGCCGGGGCTGCTGTTTGTCATGGCTCCTACTATTGTCAAGGGAGCGACCTCCTGTCAAGGCCAAAAAAAACGTTGGGGGTTATCGAATTGACCAATGCCCCGGGATCTGCACTTCGTTTCCCAGCTTCAGAATCTGGTAGGCCGCAATGGTTTCGTCCACACTGACGGTAATCAGCTGGCTGGCGGATTGAAAGTTGTCGTTCTCAGCACTTAAAACATCGAGCAGACTCCGTTGGGAAACGCTGAATTGCTTTAAGTAGGCGTCAAAGGTTCTTTGACTGTAGGCCACTGCGGCCTGGTAGGCTTTCTTTTGCTTTTGCAGGGAAAGATACGTTGCCCAGGCCCCAGCGGTCGCCTGCCGAAGATCAGACAGCTTTTCATCCCGCTTGGAGCGAACCTGCTTCTTTCGTTTCAAGGCCGCGTTTTTATTTGCTTTGTCCTGTCCGCCGTTGAACAGATTCCATTGCAGGGTCAACATGGCATCGTTGGTATTTTCCCAGGATTTATCCCCTTCAAGCTGATCGTTGTAGCTACTGTTCAGTTCAATATTAATTTTAGGCTTGTAGGTTGAACGGGCAAGCGCAACCCTTGCATCGGCTTCGTTGAGTTTGGCGTTAAAAGCCAGAATCTCAGGATTTTTTTGTTCTGTCCGGGCCAGGGCTTCCTCCAGAGAATCCGGCATCCTTTGGGGAATTTCAGCCAGGGCCAGTTCTCCCGGTTTGCTTCCGACCACCCGGGTATAATAAACCATGGCCCTGGTCAGGTCGGCTTTACTGATGAATACGTTCGACTGGGCCCGGGCCATGCGGGCCTGGGTCTGGGTGACGTCGGCAATGTTACCCACACCGGCCTGTTCCATTTCAGAAAGAGACTGAAGAATATTCTGATGAACCTTGAGCGTCTTCTCTGCCAGGGAAACCAGCTCCCGCTGCCTGTATACCTCAAGGTGTGCTTTTATCGCATTCAGGGCAATGGCCTGGGTGGCATCCTGAATGTCGAAATCTGCTGAATCCAGTAATGATTCCTGGATGGAGACCTGCTGGCTGGTTTCTCCTCCGTCATAAACCCTCTGGGTCAATCTGAGGTTGGCATCTGACCGGGGATCCCAATCGGTATTGCCCGGATCTGCGCCTGGCTGCCGGGTAACATCATCACTATGCTGTTCCAGACCGTACCCGAGGCGAAGATCAACAGAAGGGAGGTAGCGGCCCCGGGATTGCTTGAGGTCGTACTCAATTGCCCCATGGTTATGGCGCAACGCCTGCAGGTTCGGACTATAATCCAGCGCCTTTTCAACCGACTGCTCAAGGGTTGTCACCCCTGCGACTGCAGATGGAGAAACAGAAGCCAGCCAAAAGGAAAAAAATATCAGGAAATAAACCATTTTATAGAATGCCATTCCAAGACCTCTTTAGTAAAAGATACTATTCGTGATTTCACCAAACTGATCAGCGGCGGTCTGCCTGAAATTCAAACATTGTTCCTCGGTCAGGCGGGTTGTCGGCCAGACGGTGGGGTCAACAGTAAAAGATCCTTTTCCGAAAAGACTCTTTTCCATGTCTGATATGACCAGCAGATTGCTTAGATGCAGCAATGCTGTTTCCATGGCAAACTGAGTGGCCCTGGCCGGTTCCGGATGAAAACAGGTGATGGCCCGGAGGCTTCGGGGCAACCCCCAGTGGCCCATGACCCAGGCCCCCAGCTCTGCGTAATCAAACCCGAGCAACTCCCTTTCCACCTGATATAACGGTCGTTCCTGTTTCCTTGCGTTCAAAACAGCCTGTTCTGATTCTTTGGGAATTGACAGATCCATGAACAGGTGACCAATCCCATGGAGCATACCGTTTACGAAGAGTCTGTCGCTTTCTGCTATTCTGCATTTCATGGCCAGCTGTTTTGCCATCACGGCACAGTAAAAACTCCGCTGCCAGAATTTTTTCATGGTCATCTGTTTCGTCTTGATCTCCTCAAAAGCCAGGGCAACGGAGGCGCAGAGGACGATATCATGAATTTGCCCTATCCCCAGCATACAAACGGCATGGCTAACCGAGTCGATTTTTTGGATTCTTCTGTTCAGGGGACTGTTGATGATGTGTAGAAAGCGGTTGGCTATTCCGGGATTACGCCCCACCAGAACGGCTACTTCCACCATGGTATAATCCGGCTCGTCCATTAATTGCCTCAATTTCAGATAAGTATCCGGTAATGAAATCCGTTTCGCTGATTTTACAACTTTCTGAAACACCGGGTGCCCCCCTTGGCGAAAGCAATTTGTCAACGTATCAGCTTTATCTGTTGTTCTTTTAAGAGCTTCACAACCTCATTTCCAGGTAACGGACGGCTGAAGTTATAGCCCTGGAGATATTCGCAACCCAACGCAATCAGATGATCCGCCTGATGTTTTTCCTCACCCCCCCCAGCGATCACTTCCAGCCCCATATCCATCCAGGCCCTGAGCTGTTGGCAAGTGGTATAAAGAATCCAGTCGCCGAGTTCGTCGATCAGCCCGGTTGCAGCTTCAATCTTGGGCTGGTAGTACAGTTGCAGTTCATCATTTCTGATGGCATTGGTTGCGTTTTTTCAGCAGCCCTTCAAGTTCCAGCACCCGGCGTTCCAGTTTCGCCTGATCCGTATCAATGGTTTCGGTTTTTTCCGGTTGTGCCACCTGTTCCTGGGTTTCCTCCCCGTCATTGTCCTCGGATTCCGCGTCTATCTCTTTTCCCCAGGTGATAACCCGGTTCCTTCCGCCTTTTTTTGCTGCGTATAGGGCTTTATCTGCCTGGTCGATCAATTCGTCAGGTTTGCCGGCATTGAATTCAATTGAAGAAACCCCCTGGCTTACGGTGACTTTGACCCCGGAGCAGGATTGCTTTTCAATTGTCTGGCGGATGCGCTCGGCAATCTGAACCGCTTGGTCTATATGAAGTTCGGGCAAAACCACACAGAACTCTTCTCCGCCGTAGCGTCCGACCAGGTCGGTATCCCGGGTGGCGGTTTTCAGAACGTCAGCAACCGCCTTGATCACCTGATCTCCGGTTGCGTGGCCATAATTGTCATTGACCTTTTTGAAAAAATCAATATCCGCCATCAGGCAGCACAGTTGCTCTTGGTTTGCTTTTGCCTGGGTGAACAGGGCATCGAACCTTTTACCCAGGGAGCGCCTGTTTAAACAAAGGGTCATGGGATCGCAACTGGCAAGGATTTCCAGCTCCCGGTTTTTCCCATTAATTTCATCGTTGGCCAGCTGCAGTTTCTCAACCAGATAGCTGAGTTCGAAGTTCTTTTCCTCCAACTGGGTGATATCGTCAAACGTCACCAGGGTGCCCTGGCGCTTTCCCAGATTGTCGGTCAGTATGGAAGCGTTGACAGCCAGCTTGATTTTATTGCCGGAACTGTTTCGCAGCCCCAGGGAGACGCTTTTCTGTTCTTTACCTCCCTCCATGGCCTTGAACCATGGCAATTGTCTGATCTGGTCCGGGGTATGACAATCCAGCCAGCCAAGTTCCGATCCCTTCAGTCCGATCATTGCTTTGGGGGACTTGCCGAGCAGTCCGGCAAAAGCCTTGTTTGTCATCACGATCAGTTCTTTTTCATCCAGGATCACCACCCCTTCCTGGAGAACATCAAAGGCTTTCTGAACCCGTTCCGGAATAACCGCTGCAGGATCAAGTTCACGCAGGGTTTTTTTGATGAGAAAGAAATAACAGATGAAACTGCCCAGGCCGATAAAAGCCACCAGACCGATAAAGGAATTGGTGAACCCGCTTGCCGGAGTATCTATCCACAATGGGGCAAAACATATTTCCACCATTGCCCACTTTTTATTTTTCATATACAGGGGGACATTTACATGGGTCGGGGTTGATTTTCCATCGACCGGGGGCTTCCAGTGAAGCAGATGTTCCCCCTCCAGGGCGAGAAGTTTACCGTCAATGGTGCGAATTGCCGCGGAACGGATATCGTCATTTCTCTCCACCACCGCCCGGAGGGTGTTCTGGATGGTTTGGAATTCTCCTTTTTCGGCTGCGGCGCAAAATTGCAGAGCCAGCGATTCGCTTAAACTCTGACGCATCTTTAACGCAGATTTGGATTTGTCGGGAACCAATCCGATCAGGTTGGCCATCAGCAGGAGATTGATCGTCAACAGAACCAAGGCGATGCTGAGTCGCATGGCTGGGGTATTAAAGGTCATCTGCCTCACCATCAAAAAGAGATTCAGCTTTTAATTCGTCTGTATCTGGAATTTCATCTGTTTTGCTTTTGGGTTTTTTCTTAGTTCCGGAAAAAATTGCTATCGGGTCAAACCCGCGCCATACCGGCAGGCTTGAGAGAAGGCTTGCAACCATAGAGCCTGCCCGTAACAGATAGCTGACAATACCAACGGTAAAGGTGCCTGAGGTGATGGTGAGAATCTTTGCTTTAAGCGCCTGGCTTTTAAGTTCACTGTCGAAGGCTTGATCGATCTGCTCATTCATCCGGTCATAGCCCCTGTTTATATCAACCTGGTTCGGATCATCACTGTTGAAAATGGGGCTGTTGACATCATCCCCGCCCATGGTACTTGGTGCACTCATCCGGGCCGTGTGGTTTAAATTTAAATGTTTTAAAGAAGATATCTCCTTATTCAGATCCGTGTCAAAAAAGATGGGGAATCGATCAGGCCGACGGCCTTCCGACTGGCTGCCCGTTTGGCTTTCATGGGGCAGGTCAATAATTTCTTCAGTGGTTTCAGCAGCCATCTCTTTCTCTTTTATTTGCACGGTTGAAGTATCTGTGCCGGTTGACTCCTCCGGGATCAATTGTTCTTTAACAGACGACATTGTTTTATATCCAGCGGATGGATCTGGTGCCGTTCTTCCATGGGGCTGGTCCTCTCCAGCTAAATCATCCTCTTTATTTGTTTCGGGATCTTTGAAAAACGGTCTTGATTCACTCACTGTTTCATCGGTGCCGTCAGGATCGATAGCTTCTACAGGAGGAACACTCGTTGTTCCAAAGACGTTGATAGTGAAGCTGTGTGTGTTGGTCAATGCACCATTGGAAACCTCAAGAATAACAATGTGCTCGCTTTTATCGGCATTGGTTGGGGTGCCGGACAGGGTGGCGGTACCGTCACCATTGTCGACCAGGGTCAGCCAGGCCGGCAGGGTGGGCGCGGAGATTGTCAGGGGGAGGGCGTCTATATTACAGGTGGTGATGGTGTAGCTGTATGGTGTATCCCCGGTGGTCGTGGTGACCGGGGTCGAGGTAAAGGTCGGGGCATCTTTCACTGCCGCGACATGGACGCTTACCGTGTAGGTGCTGCTGCCGCCGTTGGCGTCCTTGACCGCGTATGTGAAGGTGTCACTGCCGTTGAAGTCAGCATTCGGGGTGTAGCTGAAGCTACCGTCCGGATTGACCACGGAAGTCCCGTTACCGGCAGAGCTCTCCAGGGTGTAGGTGACCGTATCTCCATCTGCATCGGTTGCCAGGGGCAGGTTACCGCTGTAGACGGTGTCTTCTGAGACATTGATTCCGGCATCGGCAGCCATGGGTGCATCGTTGACCGGAACAACCGGAACAACCGGAACAACCGGAACAACCGGAACAACCGGAACAACCGGAACAACCGGAACAACCGGAACAGCCGGAACAGCCGGAACAACCGGAACAACCGTGATGGTAACGGTGGCGGTATCGGTGCCGCCGTTTCCGTCATCGGCCGTGTAGGTGAAGGTGTCGATCCCGGTGAAGCCACCATCCGGGGTGTAGCTGAAGCTGCCGTCCGGATTGACCGCGGCAGTCCCGTTACCGGCAGCGTTCTCCAGGGTGTAGGTGACCGGATCACCATCCGCGTCGGTGGCCACCGGCAGGGTTCCGTTGCAGACGGTGTCTTCATCGATAGATATCCCAGCATCGGCTGCCACCGGCGCATTGTTTCCCAAGCCTACCGTGATGGTAAACTCACCGTTGGCGTCGTGGCGTTCTTCCGGATCATTGTCGGTTATTGAGAAGGTAAAGCTGTCAGTCAGCGTATCTGAGCCGTCGTGATCGTAGGTGATTTCCCCTGCATCGATGTTGGCCTGGAAAAAGGTAGAGAACGCATCCAGGTCACTGCCGTTGATTTTCAGTGTTCCGTTACTGACATTGCCGGTCAGGGTATATTTCAGGTCTGGGTCGTTATCGTCAACGTCCTGATCGCTTGCATTGAGCCTGGCCGCGGTGATTACGTTGTTCGTCGAACCTTTGCCGACGGTGATGCCGGTATTGTTCACGATTACAGGCCCATCGTTCTCATTGTACAGATTGATTGTGATGGTCGACGTGGTGTACGCGCCCTGGTTTTGAATGAATGCGACGGTGAGAGTTATGGTCGGTGTTGTCTCAAAATCCACGGCAACGCTGTTGGCAACGCTGATTTCGCCCGAGCCCGGAGAGATGATGAACCCGCCGTCGGTATTACCGTCGATGATGGCGAAGCTACGCGTTTCTTGAGTGCTGGGACCTGCATAGCTAACGTTACCGACCCAGTAATCAATGCCTTTGTTTTCGGACATATAGAAGATATCGTCGGATATTGCCACCGCGTTGCTGTCTAAAACCAGGGTTAAAGCATCAAACTCTTCTCCGTTGGCATTAATGTCAACGTCGCTGCCGTCAAACAAAATACTGGCCGTGGCGGCGGACGTTCCGACTCCGGTGGACTCCACATTCAGACGGAAAACGTCATAATTTTCTACCGCAATGTCGTTTTTGCCAAGCTCATTATCGTTCGAATTCATCGTGGCCAGGATGTCTCCTTGGAAGAGTTCTAGCCCGCCGATGGTGCTTCTGTACTCGATCAGGTGAATGCTGTTCAGGGGGTGGCTTATGTCGACGTTTGCCGAGTCGCCTTCTATGAACTCCGTAAGCGTGCCTGTCGTCGTACCTGGGCCAACCCCGTTTGGCTCATAGCGCCAGATGCTGTTTTCATAGGTTGCGCCTTCCAGCAATAACAGGAAGTCTCCCTGGTTGAGCAACACCGGAGATGTGGAGCCGGTGCTGGTGTCATTTTGTACGAGGGTCAGCCCCTTGATTGCTGTCCCTGGCTCTGGTTCTTCTAATACGACGCTGAAGCTGCCGGATGAGTAATCCCCTGGCGTGGTCGGGCGGAACATGGCGATATCCCGGTTGGTCACCGTAACGCCATCAAAGATTTCATTTTCCTCTGTACTGAACAGGATGTCCCCGATCATCAGTTGGATGGTGTTTCCGGTCCCGATGACCAAATTTCGGGCGACATAGTGCAAGGCATTTATGTTGGCGTCATGGTCCTGGGCGAATCCGGCTGCGTCGAAATCGACTGACGGGGTAAAGGTTCCATTGGTGTCCGGGCCAACAACTATATGGTCATCCTTGGAAAGAGTGAAATTCGGGTTTGCAAACTGTATTATTTCGCCATCTGTCCAGGATAAATTACCAAAGGCCGCATCCACTGTGGCATTGGAGGCCGTGCTCACCCACAAGCTGTCAATTGCTTCAGGCATAACGGTGGCTGTGATCAGGTCAGTCTTTTCCTTTGAGCCGCCGCTGCCTGTGCTCCCCTGGTCGTTGGTCGTGATCTCCACACTGGCCATGCCGGTGAAGCCCGGGGTGGCCGCAAAGGTCATCCCCTCCATGGCGGCATTGATGTCGCTAATGGTGCCGGTGAAGATCATGGTGGCGTCTGCCGTGCCGGTGCCTGTGGTGAAGGGCAGCCCCTTGGCCCCGGGCAGGTTCAGTTTGCCGTTGGTGGCAGTCAGTGTGACCTGTACGGGGCTGTCCCCGGCATCAGGATCGCTTATTGCGATCGCCGTGTCGGTTTCAGACGAGAAAAACAGCATGCCGTTTCTCTCAATGGTCAGGATTCCGGGCATTGTATGCACAGGTCCCTCGTTGACGTTGGTCACAAAGACCGATATCTCTTGGGTATCGGTACCCCCGTTGCTGTCGTCAGCCATCACCGTGACGTTGTAGACATTGTCGTTACCTGCATCATTTTTGGTTTCGAAATCAGGTGCTGAATTGAAGGTGAGCTCTCCAGTGTTTATGTCTATACTGAATTGGCCCGCATCTGCGCCGCCGGTGATGGAATAGGTCAGGGAATCAAGTTCCGGGTCCGTGGCTGTTACGGTGGTCACCAGGGTGGTGTTCTCGGCAACATTGATGTCTGCCGTGGCGTTGCCGCCGTTGCTGTTGATGGTCGGTGGTGCCAGCAGGTGGGACCAGCCCTGTTGCTGATCAGAACGGATTGAAAAGTTTGTTTCAATGGGTCCGGATTGATATTCCAGGTCCCAGTCACCACCCTGTTCGCTGTTGCCGGTCATGTCATCCGAGGCTGCCACGTCTGCGCCGGTGAGTTGGCCGATCTGCTCAAGCAGGCTTTGGCCATCACTGTCGGCCGCGATGTTACAGCCGTAAAAGAGAAAGTCCCCGGTTTCGGTCAGGGCGTTGCCCCACTGGGCAACGGCATCGCTGTTCTGTTCCAGGGTGGTGCTGTTCAGCCAGGTGTCACCCAGGTTGAGCTGGCCGTGGGCGCCGTGGGTGATGAAGTGCACGGCCGTAAGCTCTGAGCGATCGGCCAGGATTGTGCTCACCTGCTCGATCCCGCTGCCATGGGGGTCGATTACCACCACTTCGATGATACGGTTGCCGTTGCTTGCTTTCAGATTGTCGATCAGCTGTTCGTGATCGGCCACGTTCCCATTGACAAAAACCAGCTCCGAACCCACTGCTTCATCATTTTGTTCCACCGTATGCTCCGGCGCCTTGCGGTCGGCCTGTTCCCGGACGGCGACATCCTCCACCAGCACCTGTTCGTGGGCCACATCAATCTCCAGGCCCGGAACAGCATCGGCTGAAAGCAGCACACGCTGTTCCAGCTCTTCGTAACGGAGAATTCTGGGTTGTTTTTTAGCGAGCTTTTTAGCCATGGTTCTCTCCTTCAAGAACGGTCATACCTGATCAGTTTTGTGCCTGATCCGGGGTGATCCGGGCTGTGGCCTTTTTCATCCCGCCAGGGTCATCATCTATTTCAAAACGCACCAGGCATTTCATGCCGCTAGGCATCTGCTGCCCGGTATTGGGCAGCTCCAGCCGCACCCCAAAGGTGCTGCTGGCTGAATCGATCACTTTATCGACAATGGTCACGGTGGCGGTTTGCTCCCCGTATTCCGGCAGTTCCGGAGTAATGGCTGCGGTCATGCCGGGGTTGATCTTGCCGAATATCCGGGCGGGAATGATCACTTCGACCCGCAAGGGGTCGATCTTGACCACCCGCAGCAGGGGCTGGCTGTCGACATATTCCCCCGGGGAAACATAGCGTTCCACCACCACTCCGGAAATCGGGCTTTTGATCGAACGCAGGGCCAGCACCGCCCGCGCTTTTTTCAGCTCAAGTTTGGCCAGGGTGCTCTTTTCCCTGGCCTTTTTCAGGCGATGCCCGGTCTGGATAATCTCGGTGGCGGCCAGGTCCTTGTCATGGGGGGATACCGCCGCAAGTTGTTTTACCCGTTGGTGAACCCGGTTGGCAAACGCCTGTTGGGCCTCCTGCAGGCGTATTTCGCCGTCAAAGGCCGCCATTGCTTTTGCTTTTTCCAGCGTCGCCTGTTCCACCGAGGAGTCCAGTTCCACCAGGGTCTCTCCCTTTGTGACCGGACTGCTGCGCTCCACTGCTACTTTTGTGACAATTCCTTCTGCCGGAGCGCCGATCTCGACAATCAAACAGGGTTCGATCAGGCCGTCGTATTCCACCGTTTCGGCCCATACCGCCATGGTCCATAACAGCGACATGGCCGTTAGCGTCAGGTTGAAAAAGGCTGTTTTGCGTAGATACAACATGGCTGTTTTATCTCCTATTCCAGACGACCGCTGAAAGTGAGCAGCCGAGCGGTCTGACGGTCATATTGCAACAGGGCCCGGCGTGATTCGCGATGCCGGCGTTCGATCCCCCGTTGGGCTTGTCTTATGATGAACAGATTCAGTTTGTCATGGAGCAGACTGGCTTTTGTCCCGGGAGAACGCAGAAATTTGATCAGGACGGGGGGACAGTTCTGTTGCACCAATTCATCCTCCAATGAAAGAATTACCTGAAAACTGCCGGGGTCTCCCTGGCGGGCACAGCGTCCGTACAGCTGCCGGTCTATGCGTTTGGCCTGGTTACGGCAGGTGGCGATGACATGCAGGCCGCCCAGGCTGTCAACCCTATGGGCAAGGGGGATATCGGTTCCCCGGCCGGCCATGTTGGTGGCAACGGTGACTTGCCTTTGCTTGCCGGCGGCGGCAACAATCATTGCCTCCTCCTTATCCTGCCGGGCGTTCAGTACCTGGTGGGGGATTTTTGTTATGTCCAGTTGCCGGCTCAGCACCTCTGAATCGGCCACCGATCCGGTACCGATCAGCACCGGTCTTCCCTGGCGTTGCATATTTTTAACCGCGTTGATCACCGCCGCCCATTTGTCTTTTACCCGGGGATAGACCCTGGGGGGCAGCTCCCGGCGCCGGCTGGGGCGATGGAGGGGAATCCCCTGGACCCTGAGTCCGTAAACGGACCAGAGTTCGGAACTGACCTCCCGGGCTGTACCGGTCATCCCGCCCAGGTGCAGGTAACGACGGAAAAAACTCTGAAAAGTCAACCGTCCCAGCTGCTCACGGGCTTTGGTGAGGCAAGCCCCTTCCTTTGCTTCGACCAGCTGGTGCAGACCGCGTTCCCAGGAGCGGTCAGGCATTGTCCGTCCGGTATTGGCATCGATGATCACGACCTTGTCCTCCCGGACCAGGTAGTCGCGATCCCTGTGCAGCAGATGCAGGGCATGCAGGGCCTTGGAAACCAGTTCTTCCCGCTGTCGTGCATTTTGCCGGCCCCCCTTTGCGGACCGATGAAGACCTGCCAGCTTCTGTTGTCCGGCCAGGCTGAGCTGTAACCCCTGTTGCGCCGGATCAAGAAAAAAATCATGCCCGATTTCCATTCCTCTGGCCAGATTCAGCGCTTGCTGATACACAGCATCCTGGGCAGGGCTGTCGATGTTGCGGGTTATGATCAACGGGGTACGGGCCTCGTCGATCAATATACTGTCTGCTTCGTCGACAATGGCGTAACAGAGCCCGCGCAGCAGAAATTGCCCCAGCCGGTTATTGTCGGAATAGGCCGATTCCAGCTGGAGACGCAACTGGCCGGGGGTGTTGCCAAGCAGCAGCCGGTCACGGAGATAGTCAAAGGCAACCTGTTTGTTGGTGCAATAGGTAATATCGCATCCATAGGCGGTCCTGCGCTGTTCCAACGCCATGGCCTGGGTGACATACCCCACTGTCAGGCCGAGGATCCGGTAGAGCGGGCCCATGGAATCTGCGTCCCGTTTCACCAGGTACTCGTTGACGGTGATGATATGGACCGGAATTCCGGCCAGGGCCGCGGTTGCAGCCGCCAGGGTGGCCGCCAGGGTTTTGCCCTCTCCGGTCTCCATTTCCGCAAGCTGGCCCTGGAGCAGTGTCCATCCGGCCATGACCTGGGAGTCATAATGGCGCAACCTGATTGTCCGCATGGCCAGTTCACGGATCAGGGCGAATGATTGCACGCAGAGCCTGGGGGATAGCCCCTGGCGGTGGAAATCATGGCGTAACCTGATCACCAGGGCGTTAAGCTCTGTGTTGTCAAGGGCGGTCAATGCTTCTCCCCTGCGGCCGATGGTTGCAGCGACCCTGCGTAAACCTTTCCGGCTGTCCATGGTCAGGAGGTTCAGCGTTCCCTTAAGTTCACTTAGGGCGCGATCAAACCATCCGGTTTCCAGGTTGTTCCGTTGGGGATACCTGCCTGCGATCAGGCCGGGACGCATGGTTTTGATGTCTGCTGCAAGGGATGAACTAAACATAAAACTTCCTTAAAAATAGTTGGCGTAAATTGCGAAACCACTGCATGGCCAGGGGCATGGTCCCATGTTCGATCCGCACGTAGGCCCTTCCGCCGATATGGGGATTCTTTATCTCCGCCGGCAGGCTGATATCCAGCTGAAAATGACTCTCCAGGGCTCGCAATCCTTCCGGATCGGTGGGATCCATGGGGATATTCCCGCCACCAGCTGTGCCCAGGGCCGCTGACGGCAAATTAAGGGCCGCTGCAGGGATAATCCGTTTGATCTCCGCCTGGATCGATGTTTCCGATTGTTCGGCAAGCCGCACCTCCACCCCGGTGACCCGTTCCCGAACCAGCCCGATATCTGCCTGGCGGACCACAGCCCGCACCGTTGGGCTCTGTTCAGCAATGATATAACCGAGCAGTTCCCCTTTCCTGACAAAATGACCGGGCAGGTTCCGGGCTTCGATCAAAATAAAACGGCCCTGGGCCGGACTGCGCACCAGGAGCTTATCCAGCTGCTCCTCTGCTTGCTGGAGATCCTTTTTGCTCTGTTCAATCTCTTCCAACAGCATTTTCCGCTTTACCCGTTTATGGCGCGGTTGGGCATTGTAGGCGGCGTAGAGTTCTGTCAGGCGGGCTTTGTAAATTCCGATATCCGCATCCAGAAAGGGGTCGACCCCCAGGATCAGGGGGGCATTCCTGGCTACAAATTCTTCAGCAGGCGTCAGTAATTCGATCACCTCGCAATCCATGCCGGCCCTGATCGCTGATTGCTCCGGCAGCCATACCACCCCCTGGGTATTGGTTCGGAGCGGAACCGGGAGGATGAAAAACAGGAGGGCAACACCCAAAGCCAATCCCATGGCCAGGGCGACCAGGCGGGAGCGGCTGTCGCGTCCGGCCGGGCTGTTCAGAAAGCCGGACAGGGTGCGGACCGGGGGCACGATCAACAAGCTGATGGCTCCCCATAGGGCGATCAGTATTCCAATGGCAAAATAATGGCTGCTGATCAGCAGCATCAGTCCGGTTAATACGGTTATACGGTAGCAGAAGGAAACCGGTCCGTAGACCAGAAACCAGATTCGTTCCCCGGGGGCGGTAACCGATGATTCAGCCGTTTTAATTCCCAACAGATACCGTTGCAACAGATAGCCGGTATAGCGGGTGGAGCGCTGGCTGAGATTGGGAATCTCGATGAGGTCGGCCAGAATGTAGTAACCGTCGTAACGCAGCAGGGGATTGCCGTTGAACAGCACGGTGGAGGCCCCGCATATCAGCATAATGTTATAGGCAATGGCGCTGATCAGGCCGGTTTCCACATTCAGCCAGACCAACAGCGCAAGGGACGCCAGCATAAGTTCGACCGCCATCCCCATTGCGGCAACGGCAATTCTGTGCTTTTTGTCGGGAAAAGAGGCAGAGGCGCTGGCATCCACGTAGGGGATGGGGGTCAGCGCCAGCAGCATGATTCCCAGTTCGTGCAACTCGCCCCCCCACTTTTTTACGGCAAAGGCATGACCGAATTCGTGCAGAATCTTCACCAGGGGGAAAACCAGCCAGAGCAGCAGCAGATTTCGCGGTGATAAAAGTTTGCCGGACAGATTTCCTGACAATTCGGGCCAGTGCATGCCTGCCGCGACCAAGGCCGTCACCACGATCATCAACCATATGAACAAAGTGCTGCGGGTAAACAGGGGATCTGTGAGGAATCGCCATTTTTCCAGGAATCGATCCGGATCAAAAAGCGGGAATCGCAGGAAAAACGGATTGGACATTTGTCGCTTCCAAGTGTTGCCCTGTCCCTCCTGGCCCTGCCGGAGCTGTTCCACTGTGTTGGGCAGGATATCGCTTTGAATCAGATCCGTATCGTGGAGCAGGCCGAGCAGGAGAATGATTTCATCCTGGGTTGGGGAGGCATCGGCCAGCAGTTGATCGGCGCTCTTCCAGATCTCCTGAACCGTCCGTGTGCCGTCCATCTGGCCGATCAGCATGTAGGCGGCCGCGTTGAACCGATGATTGTGCCCGTTCAGGCTGTTTAGCAGCACATACCAGGGCTGGCCCAGGTAAACATGCCGGGAAATCCTGGTGGAATCGCGTAACATCGGTTTGAGGTTTGCGACCCGATACCAATATGTGCTGAACAGTGATTGATTCATCATTCCTCTTACGGCAACCGTTTCCAGACAAACAGGCGAAGCCATTCAACCGATCGCCGGGTCCAGATCCAGAGAAGGGTTTCACGACCGATCTCTATCTTTGAGATTCCTTCCATGCCCGGGCGCATGAGATCCGAATGTCTTTCCATTACCGCCTCAACCCGGAAGTAGTTGCGCCCCTCATTCGGTGTTGACACGGGTGTCAGCCGGTCTATTGTGATGGAGATCGTCTGGTCCGGGGTGCCGGACAGTTTCAATTTTCCCTTCTGTCCCACTGAGACCATGCCGATATCCCGGTCGTCAACCTTCAGGACCACCAGGTAGTTGTCGGTGGGAGCGACTTCATACAGCACCTCGCCCCGGCTGACCGGTGAGCCAAGGGCCTGGTTCAGGTCACCCTTGACAACCAGGCCGGGAAACGGAGCCACAAGGGTTGTGCGCGCCAGCTGCTGCTCCACCAGTTGCAGCTGGGCTTCTGCCTGGGCGCGTTTGGCTCTGAGAATGGCCACTTCGGCCCGGTCGAATACGGCCATTGCCTTTCGGTATTCCTTGAGCAGACGGGTCCGCTTGCTTTGCCACTTGCGCTGTTCGAATCTCAGATCCTGATCATCCAGCGTCGCCAGCAGATCCCCTTCCTGAACCATATCTCCGGCACGGACATGGGCCTCGGCAATATACCCCTGCTGGGGTGCCACGATCACCTGACAGACCCCCGGCTCCAGCACGGAATCGCAGGAGATGCGAAACATGGCGCCGGTCAGGGAAAGCCAGACCAGTAAAACAGCAGTCAGGCTCAACACAGCTTTCAGGGGCAGATAATGGGGACCAAACAGTTTAACGCACCCGGTTTGAAAGGATTCGAGGACTTTTGAGGGCAAAGGACGCTCGTCCCGTCTTCTGGTTTCCAGCACCGGCCCGAGCAACAGCCCGATCTGTTCACACTGCACCACCGTCTCCGGGGTAAAGGGGTTGTCCCCGGCGCGTTCCAGCAGCAGTGCGCCGACCGCTTTGTTGTTTCTTATCAGTGGCAATGTGCATATGGCCGTCTCTTGTTGCGCTCTGGCCAGCTGGGCGTGAAACCGGGTGATCATTGGGAGGGCTTTCGTTTGCGCAGGATATACCACTGTGGTCCCCTGATCCAGGGATTCTTCCATGGCATCCCGAATTGCCCGAATCTGGTTGGAGTGATGATCTATTCGGGAACAATGGGACAGGGCCTCGACCCTTACACTGTTGTAACGCAGAAAACCGATACTCACCCGTTGGCAGGAAAAGCGCTCGGCAAGTTCGTTGGTCACTTCGCTTGCGGCAAACCTGAACCGTTCATGTTCAAGTCCGGAGGCAACCAGATCCACAAGATTGACCAGTTGCTTCTTAGCTGTTGAACCATCCAGCAGAATCATGGTTTCCAGCCATTCCGCCCCGGCCTGAACCTGGCGCATGGTTGCTTCCTGCATGGGCTTGGAACGATTGGTCATCTCGATGGCGACAACCCCGAAGAACCGGCTGTTCAAAAACAGTGGACAGGCCAGTGCATCCAGCGGTTCACCGGTCTTTTCCATCTCATTGTTGTGGGGCTTTATCACCGCTTGTTTTGTGTGCAATGCTGTCTGGGCTACCCGGGACAGTTGTGTGTGATCACGCAGGTTGTCCGGCCAGAACAGGGTCTGGTTTTCCGCTTCTTCATCGGATGGATCGGTCAACAACATGGCATGTATCGATCCGGACAGCATTCGGCACTGATGAAACAGCCAGGTTTGCAGAACTTTTTCCATTCCCACCCCCTAGGACAAGGCTCGGTAGGCGATAAGTAATAAAAGACGATATTAAACCATAGCTATGTGTGTAACATCTTGTTTCAGCAAAAAACAGATTGTTTCTTTGACGATAAGGGATCAGGGAGACTGATTCGGAAATCGGTGAAGAAAGAAGTAGGATGAGAAAAATGAATTCTTATCTTAATGGTGGATTCGTTAAAAAAAAACTTAATAAATAAGGCGTTTGGTGGCACGAGCTTTCGATTCCGCGTCCCTTACCAAGGGAACTATTTGTGGGGCCTTTTGTCAAGCTCAAAATGAATCTATGCCAAAAGAGATCATGATTTCAGCTAAGCTTAAAAAAAGGTTCAGGCCAAAAAAATATTGTGTTTTTCGGCTCACCATGAAATGGGTATAAGTCAGGCTGTAATCAGGCACGTTCCCATACAGGAGGTCTATGCTGTGAAACCAAATCTGCGATTCAGATTCTTGATTCTTGTTGCCTTACTGCTTTGCACCGGATGCAGTATCATTGAGGAACCGGTGTTCAGGTTCGGACTTTCCATGGAGCGGTGCAAATCCCACATGGAGAAAAAAATCGTTATGGTGGAGGGGCAGACCCTTTGCTATCTGGAAAGGGATGGGGACGGGGAGGTGATGGTGTTTCTCCACGGTTTTTCGGCGGATAAGGAAAACTGGATCAGGTTTACACGATATATCCCGGAATCCTACCGGGTGATTGCTGTGGATCTTCCGGGGCATGGGGAGAGTTCCCTTGATTTCGGGGGATCTTATGATGCGTGCAGCATGGAAAGGCGCCTGGCCGAGGCGGTTCGGGAACTGGGACTCACCCGGTTTCACCTGGCGGGAAATTCCATGGGAGGGCTTGTGTCTCTGCTCTATTCGCGAAATCGTCCTGAACAGATTATATCCTTGGGGTTGTTTGATTCGGCAGGGGTTTTGACGTCGGTGAAAAGTGACTTTTTCAAGGAGTTGGAGCAGGGGCGAAATCCATTAATCGTTTCTACCCGGAAAGACTATGACAATCTTCTGGCCCTCTGTTTTGAAAAGGAGCCATATCTTCCCTGGCCTGCCAGAAATGTGATGGCCCGCCGCCAGATGGACAAAACCGAACATAACAGAAAAATGTGGAAAGACCTGTTTCAGGAACTGGACGATGCCCCGGTCCGGGATGAGCTTACAAAACTGGAACTTCCTGTCCTGGTGATATGGGGAGACCGGGACAGGGTGCTGGATATCTCCTGTGCCAGGGTCTTTAAGTCCATGATCCCCGATGCAACCCTGAAAGTTCTTGAAAATTGCGGGCATGTGCCAATGGTGGAAAAACCAGAGGAGACAGCCTTGTCCTATATGGCGTTTGTGCGTGCCCTTAACAGCAACGGGCAAAGCAAAGTGGACGTTGTTCCATGAGAAAAGGGGCGCCCACGGCCCTTTATCGTGTAAAACATACGGAAAAAAACAGGGTCGTAACCGTTGACGAACGGCAGTAAGATCCTGTTTCCCGGACAGAAGTATCGCCTTCCCATATGGATCACCGGATAAAGGGTTCGGGATCTCATTTCATCCTATCTGCGCGCATGGTTTCATCCTGTCTGCGCACACTATTATTGACAGACGTGCTACATTGTGACACATTGGCAGCTTGTTTGAAGGGATGGTAAGATGTGGAGTAGAAATTTTTAGGGATACCGATGAATATTCACACACCGATGGTGAGCGTTCTGATTCTTGCAGGAGCGGGAATCATGCTTTACAGTATCAGGCAGTTTCAAAGCAACACCTGTCTGCTGAAAGATTTCTATATCCGTAAAAACAGGAGGCTGTCCCGGCGCATCTCCCTTCATATGACCATGATGGTGTTCTTCTTCGCGGGTTACCTCGGTTTTTTCTATTGTTTTATCACAGACATCCACCTGGGGCTTGAGATGATCACGGCCCATGTGTTTTTCTTTGGTGCCATTTTTGTCGCCATGGGCAACAACCTTCACCGGGGCATGCTTTTCTCCATAAAAAGCAGTTACCAGCGAACCTTGAGCATCAGCACTGCCCTGGAGGAGGAACGGGAAAAGCTGCTTACCGCCAACCGTCAGCTGCTCCAGACCAAGGATGTGACCATCCTGGCCCTGGCCTACCAGGCGGAACTCCGGGACGGGGAAACCGGCAGTCATATCTCCCGGACATCGGAATATGTGGGGCTCATTGCCCGGCAAATGAAAAAGAATTCCAGCCAATCCTCCTACCTCACGGATGAGTATGTCCATGAACTGGTAAAATCAGCTCCCCTCCACGATATCGGAAAGGTGGGGATTCCGGATCGCATTCTTCAGAAAAAGGGAAAGTTCACCCCTGAGGAGTTTGAGATCATGAAAAAGCACTGTGAGTACGGATCGGAAGTGATCCGCAAGGCCCAGGAGAAGCTGAATTTCCAATCCTTCCTGGAAATAGCCACCCAACTCACCCTTTCCCACCACGAGAAATGGGACGGCAGCGGATATCCCTCGGGCCTTGCCGGAAACCAGATCCCCCTTTCTGCCCGTATCATGGCCCTGGCCGACGTCTACGATGCCCTGAGGTCCAAAAGGTATTACAAGGACGCCTTTTCCCACGAGAAAACCTGTGCCATCCTCCGGGAGGAGCGTGGCAGGCATTTTGACCCGGAAATCGTTGACGCTTTTTTTGCCAGAGAAAAAAACTTTGAACGGATCTCCAGCGAGCATGGGGATTGACAAACCGGAGGTTGTAGTACTAGTCTATTTTAAGTTCTGATTTGATCAGGGCTACTGCTGTTTGAATCTCTTCTTTGTTTAATTTGCCCTCCTTAAAAAAGATGACCCTATCTTCGGGATCAAGGACAATGACGGCGCTCTCTTTTTCCTTGAGCCCCCAGGTTTTGATGGCCAGGCCATCTTCATCTGCGACATAGCATGCATAGGGGAATTCTCTTTGACTTTTTTCCAGGCGCCTTCCGGCAATTCCGCTGGTTCCCCAGAGTGCATCATCCAGGTTGAGGATGGTAATGGTCTTGTATGGGGAGTCCGGGAGGGCCTCCGGGAGTTTTGCTTTGATGAGGGCGTCGATATACGGCTCGTTGATCTGGTCAATGCCGTCCCGGGCTGCCAGATGATAGATTGTTCTGATCCTGCCGGAAAGTTCTTTGCTGCCCCATTCCTGATATGAGATACGCCCATCTTTCCTGAAAACCATCCGGTCTTCCACAATATCATATTCAGGAATCATCACGCCTTTTTCTTTAATGGTGATTTCCGGAAGCTTTTCTCCAACCTTGATGGTTCCGGCAGAGGCAATTTGTGCTCCCAATAATAAAAAGATTGATAGAATGACTAGTTTCTTCAATGGAATTCTCCCTTTTTTAAATGTTCAATGTGAGCGTTGTTTTGTGCCGGGTTCCAACCCGGGTAAAACGGCTGAAATCAGGGCCGGTAAACTTAAGCCAAGCTGGGCGATAAACAATCTCTATCACTATTACATGAATGTAGTTTGGATGTAAACAATGTTTTTAAAAACATCCACCTGTCAGGGGACGCGCACGGTGTCACCGTCGCCAACGGCTTGAAACATCATGCCGTTGCAGATCCACCCAAAGCGCTCCTTGGTTTTCTCCATGTAAAAGGCGTAATCCCCGGAGCCCATGCAGTTGAAAAAAGAGACTTTTGTTTTTTTTAGTAAAAAAATGGTTGACATAAAATAGTGTTGTGATTTATGTATGCTCCATAAATTACCTGAAGGTAATTGTTACTTAAAAATTAGTAAAATTATTTGAGACGTAAGCCACGAAGGCCTCTGTTTCCCCTGTTGGGGAAAATGACCTTCGTGGCTTTTTTTGTTTTAACTGTTTATTTTTTTAAGGAGAAAACAATGACCAGACCCTGTAAATTATTTCTGTTCTCATTAATGGCTTGCTTTACTTTCCTTTCATCTGTTTCTGCCCATGAGTTTATCATCAAACCTGTCCAGATGAGTGTTGAGCAGGATCAAACAGTTCCGTTCAGCGTAATGTCCTGCCATGTGTTCATGGTCAGTGAAGAGATGGAACCAGGGGATCAGGTGGATGTTTCCCTGATCAAGGATGATACAATTACCCCCATAAAACTTATGCCCAACCCCACGCTGATGACCCATGACGGCGTTGTACTGCCCAAAACAGACGGTTACTCGATCATAGCCGGACATAGAAAGGGGATGATCTGGACACAAACCACCCAGGGGTGGAAGCAGGCCAGCAAAAAGGGGCTAAGGGGCGTTATTGCCAGTGGTAAGTATGAGAAATTTTGTAAAACCCTTATTAAAACGGGCAAAGCAGACCATGGGTACGACAAAATAGTCAATGATAAACTGGAGATTGTACCCTTGACCGATCCTGGCACTGTCGGGATCAACACTGAAATGGAATTTAAAATCATCTATGACGGCAAACCCTTGTCCACAGAGGTCTATGCCACCTATGACGGTTTCAGCTCAACTCCCAATACCTATGCCTATTTTACTCAATGCAATGACCGGGGCGTGGCAAAGGTGAAAATAACCCACCCGGGCACCTGGATGGTACGCGTACAAAAGAAACTGGACCAGGCAACCCAGGACTTTGATACCCATGTCATGCGTGCGGTTCTGATATTTGAGGTGAAGTAAATGAGACTGCGATTCTTCCTCAATATTGAATTCCTCTGTGTTCTGATCTCTGTTGCGCTGACGCTGCCCGGCATTGCCATGGCCCATGGTACCGGTTATCGTGTTTTACAGCAAGGCAAAGCCGTCACCCTGGAGTGCTATTACTCAGACGGCAAGGCCATTTCCTATGCCGAGACCTATATCTTCTCTCCTGAAGACTCCGAGCTGGAACATCAAAATGCACGGACCGATAAAAACGGAAGAATCGCATTCTTTCCTGACACCCCCGGCACATGGCGGGTGACTGTCAGCGATGGAATGGGGCACAAAATCCAGGGCCAGGTCCAGGTGGAGCCGGAGTCAGAGCAAACGTCCGCCCTGGAAGTAACACCCCGGGACCCAAATTCCAAAGCCCTGTCCAAACCCCTTTCGGCCGTTCTCGGAATCAGCCTGATCTTTAATCTTTGCCTGGGCGTTCTGCTGGTGCGCAGGAAAAATCCTCTGGGCCCACGCCACCGTCCTTCATCCGAACCTGATCATTTACGTACTGGCTCAGAATGAAGGCGGCCATGGCATCTTTTTCATCGTTTGACCGGTATCGTTTACCTGAGAGGTTGCTGCCAAGGGGGAGATGATGGAGGTCTGGAGGGGCAGGCTAACCGAAACACTGGAATTCCATCAACTCTTTATCCCCGAGATTTCCTGTAACTTTAAAACCAAGCCGAAGATAAAGCGCTTTAGCATTTGGATTATCTTTTTCAACATCCAACGAAAGAGGTATTTCTTCCTCCAGAGCATCATTTATTAGTTTAAGTATCACATCACTGCCGATCCCTTTATTTTGATAACTTGGAAGGATTTGTAAACCGGCAATATGTCGTTCCGCAGTTCCTTGCACGATACGAAGCCTTCCCACGGAAATGGCTTCATGCTCAATCACATAGGTTATACTGTTCTCGACCTTCCCCAGCACTTCATTTTCAGTCGACACCATGAATTTTTTTAAAAAGCGGTCCGGATTCCAATCCGATTCTAAAGAAAGTTTTTCTTCATAAACATGCAGCATGACTGACGCCAAAAAAAAAATATCATCTTGTTTCGCTTTTCTAATATTCAATAGATCCTCTTTTATTAATGATGGAATGATAGGAACAACGAGCATCGCCCCGTGCAACCTGCCGGGTGCACGGGGCGATGTTGTTTACTGCTGGTTTTTGCAGGGGGGGTAGTACTTTGCAAGACCTGCCAGGGAGGTCTCCCGGTAGCCGCATTTGAGATCCCGGCCGGTTTCCGCCATGGTGACCACCACCTGGTCAAAGCTGATGAAGTGCTGGCCGTCGGTGAACAGGGCGTACTCGGCGGCGTTGATGGCCCGGACCGCAGAGATGGCGTTCCGTTCGATGCAGGGCACCTGGACATATCCGCCCACGGGATCGCAGGTCATGCCAAGGTGGTGCTCAAGGGCCATTTCCGCGGCATAGTCGATCTGGCTCAGGGTGCCGCCGAACAGGTATGCTGCCATGGCCGCTGCCATGGCGCAGGCTGTGCCCACTTCTCCCTGGCAGCCCACTTCAGCCCCTGAGATGGAGGCGTTCTCCTTGACCAGGTTGCCCACAAGGCCGCCAATGGCAAGGGCCTGGAGCAGCTCCTCTTCGTGGATATCATACTCCTCCTTGATGGAGCGGAGCACGGCCGGGATAAGGCCAGCCGAGCCGCAGGTGGGAGCGGTGACGATGAGTCCGCCTGCGGCGTTCTCCTCCGAGACCGCCAGGGCATAGGCAAAGGTGAGACCTGTATACTTGAGCCGCTTGCTCTGGACCCTGGCCTTTTTGAGGAAGGATTTTGCCTTGCGGGGGTATTTCAGCTCCCCCGGGAGCACGCCGGTCTTGCCAAGGCCGCGTTCAATGCTCTCGGACATGGTTTCCCATATTGTTCTCAGGTGCTCCCAGATCCCACTGCCCTCATGTGTTTCCACATACTCCCACAGCTCGATGTTTTCGGTTCGGCAGAAGTCGATGATATCGTCGAACTGGGTGAGGGGATAAACCTTGCCTGCGCCCACGCCGGTGCCGTCCTTTTCAGCGATGGTTCCGCCGCCCACGCTGAACACCTCCCAGGAATCCAGCACGGTGTCGTCGTTGCCAATGGCTTGAAACAGCATGCCGTTGGTGTGGAAATCCTGTACAACATCGGGCTTCCACACAAATTCCGTGGCAAGGGGGGCCAGGGTTTCCTCAATGATCCAGTCCGTGAGATGACCTTTTCCCGTGGCCGCAAGGCTTCCGTACAAGGTTACCCGATAGCGGGCAGCCATGGGGGTGCGTTCCTTGAACAGCCGGGCCGCTTTTTGCGGTCCCATGGTGTGGCTGCTGGAGGGGCCGTTGCCGAGTTTGTAAAGTTCCTTGAGAGAGTCCATCTGTTTTTTCCTTATCCGTTAAAGGAGTTCGTCAATCAAAGCGACAAAGAGGCTTGCCCCTACGAGGAGCAGCTCGTCGTTGAAGTCGTAGCGGCTGTTGTGGAGCAGGGGCGAGTCCTCGCCGTTGCCGATCCACACAAAGCATCCCTTTGTCTTCTCCATATAAAAGGCGTAATCCTCAGAGCCCATGGCCGAGAGGAGGTCGGTGATGACGTTGCCTTTGCCTGCAACGGCTTCGGCGGCCCTGACACCGATCTCTGGCGTCTGGTTCATAAGCACCGGATGCAGGCGGTTGTAGGTAAATTCAGTTTCAACGCCGTACATCCTGGAAACGCCGTCGATTATTTCCCTGAGGGAGTCTTCCACCATGTCCTGTACTTCGGGGTTACAGGTCCGGACGTTGCCCCGGATGGTCACGCTGTCCGGGATGATGTTGTAGGCGCTGCCGCCGTGGACCTGGGTGATGCTCACCACGGCCCGGTCATGGGACGGCACCTTGCGGGCAATGATGGACTGGGCTCCCTTGATGATGTCGGCCACGGCTGCAAAGGGTTCGATGCAGCCGTGGGGCATGGAGGCGTGGCCGCTTTTGCCGGTGACAATGACGTCGAACCGGTCCTCCGAGGCCATGCATGGGCCGGGGTGTACGGCGATCTGGCCGGTTTCCATGCCCGGCCAGTTGTGGTAGCCGAACATGTAGTCGATGTCGTGCTTGTCAAACAGGCCGTCTTCAATGATCTTGAGGGCTCCGCCATATCCCTCTTCCCCGGACTGGAAGAGGAGCAGCACGGTGCCGTCGAACTCCCGGTGGGCCGAAAGATACCGGGCCAGGGCCAGCAGGGTGGTGGCATGGCCGTCGTGGCCGCAGGCGTGCATCCTGCCGTCGGTCTTGGAGCGGTGGGGGAAGTCGTTCATCTCCTGGATCTCAAGGCCGTCGATGTCGGCCCTGAAGGCCACGGTTTTGCCGGCAGCGCGTCCTTCAACCCTTGCGATCACCGAATTTTCACCGATATCATCATGGCTGATGCCGTACTCCTCAAGCCGGGACTTGATGAACGCTGCGGTCTCCACGGTCTGGGTGCCGATTTCAGGACAGGTGTGCAACCTGCGGCGGATCGCCTTCAGGTCATCAAAATATCCGGCAATGACGGGGTTCAGATTCATTTAAATCTCTCCCAGCATCTTCAGGACAACGTTTGAGATGGCTGCCGAGGAAATGAAGGTGGAGGCCATGACAACGAGGCTGACCACCACAATGCGCCACCCGGTCTGCTTGAGGCTGTTGAGATCCTTGCCGATGCCAACTCCTGCATAGGCGAGGATGGGGGTTGTGAGGGCAAGGAAATTAACCTTGCCCACCCAGGCGGAAAACGTTTCTGAGCCGGGAAAGCCGGGCAGGGTGATGACCATGCCCAGGGTGACCACGTAGAGAACCGTGGGAAGCTTGCTCCAGACGAACCGGTTGGCAAGGATGCCGGCAAAGCAGATGCCAAGCAGGACAAGCATGCCGGGCAGGGCCTCCAGCAGGCCGAACTTGTAGCCGATGGTGTTACCGACCAGGGTGATGGCAGCCACCAGCACCAGGACAATGGCGGATTCAATCAATTTGTTCATTATATCAGTTCTCCTTGGTGAGTCTGCCGAATTTCAAGCGGTAGAGGGCATCGTAAAGTTTGTTGGAAAGGGGCAGGGCAATGAGCATGGACATGTACACGCCGTCGAGTCCGGACAGGGTGTTGCTGGCAACGCCGAATGCCTGGATCTTTTCCGCCATTTCCGGATAGATGGCACTCAGGCTGCCCACGGTTGCAGTCATCATGCTGGCGCTGCCGACCCCGGACGCCATGGCAAGGGCATAGGGGTGGAAAATATCCATCACAGACATGAACGAGGCCATGAGGCCGTAGAAGATGGTTCCGAATACGGTGCCGCAGATGTATACCCCCATGACACCCCGGCCCTCAGCACTGTCAAGGCCGTAGATCTCGCCGATCAGGGCCACGTTGGGTTCCCGGGCAATGGAGTGTGCAGCCCCGATGGATTCGCGTTTCAGACCGATGAACATGGCAATGGGAATACCGATGAGCAACGTGCCGATGTTGCCGAGTTCCTGGAGGAGCAATGCAGGACCTGCGCTCAGGATCTCAAAGAATTTCGGGCCCACCAGGGTGCCGTAGCGCGCCATGAGAAGCAGCAGGGTGAGGCCCACCAGGGAACTTGCCTCCACCATGTCCTTCTGTTTCACGATCTTGAGGAAATCCGGGCCGAAAAACGCGCCGATAAACACGGCGTACAGCATGGGCAGAAGCACCAGCTTGCCAGGCCCCACGTTGAACGTCAGGATACCGATCAGCTCGGAGGCGACAACGAGTCCGAGGACGAGCAGATGAACTTTTACATTTTTAATAGCGTCTGTCATAACCATTTCCTAAATAATATTAACCTTTTGACACTGCTTTTCAACTTTTTCCGGGATAGATTCACGAAGGATAGGGGAATTGCGAGTGTGCCACAACCATCACCGGCCATTGCCTGGGCAAAGGGCCCGGAGATATTTTTCTCCACACCCTTTAGCCCAATCAATTTAGCCTGTCAAACGAAAAGACCCGGGGCTTTGATTAATTCCTGACAAGGTTCATTATCCATTTCCGGGATAAAAACCTTGGAATCCCCAGGCAGAGTTTGTAGATCTCTTCCGTTGCAACCAGTGCCATGACCCAGTAAACCGGCAGATCCAGGAAGAAAGCTGCGAAAAACGCCATGGGAACCCCGATACACCAGACCCCGGTAAGATCCAGCAGAAAGGCGAAACGGGTATCTCCTCCGCCCCTTAAAACACTGACCACATTGGTGCAATTTGTGATCTTGATGCACAACACCAGGCCGGACACAAGCATCAGGTGATGGGCGTTCATGTATGCCACTTCAGAGATCTTATAAAATGAAAGGACAATATCCCTGGACAGGATCATGAAACCGCCTGCAAAGATCGCCATGGCGAACTGCAGCGTCAGGAGGTATTTGCCGTACAGGTAAGCTTCATCATTCCTGCCGGAACCAATGCGGTTGCCTATCATGATGGAGCCGGCATGGAACAGGCCGAAAAAAGGAATAAGCATGAAATTCTCAATGGATGCCACGATATTGACCGCTGCAATGGATTCGGTGCCGATCCTCGCATATACAAGATTGTACAGGCTGATACCGGTCACCCAGAAAAGCTCATTCAGGAACACGGGCCAGCATGTTTCGAAAACTCGTTTGAAAAACGGGTAGTCAAAATCCAGCATTTCTGAAATCCCCGCAGCAACGGGGTATCGCTTGTAACAGACAATGCCCATGAGGATAAATCCTTCGGTGAACCTTGAAATACAGGTGGCAATGGCAGCACCATTGACCCCCAGTGCAGGAGATCCAAGTTTTCCGAATATCAGGATGTAGTTCAGGATAATGTTGAGGGTCACGGCGACCATGCTTGCGTACATGGGAACCTTGACGATTCCCATGCTTCTCAGGTTATTTGTATAGGAATAGGTCGCCACTGATATTACAAAACTGATACCCACGATCCTTAAATATCCTGAGCCCAGGCGAACCACCTCGGTGTCCGTTGAAAACAGGGCCATGGGGGTGCCGGGTGTGAGAAGGGCCACAAAGGTAAAGATCGAGCAGACGGCAAGACCTGCCATGATCCCGATTCCCACAAGCTTTTTTATGTTGGCCAGATCCCTCTTGCCCCAGTATTGTGCGGTAAAGATGGACACCCCGCTGTGAATTCCGAACTGCACAATAATAAAGATAAAAACAAACTGGTTGGCAATGCCGACGGCAGCAATGGCTGTCTCATTCAACTGACCAATCATCACTGTATCCATGAGAGCCATGGATACAGTGAGGAAATTCTGGAAAATGATCGGCAGGGCCAGCTTGAACAGCAGGTTGATGAAATCCATGGTTGTTCGGTTCAGGTATTTTTCCAAGAAACCCATATTTTACTCCAAATAAAAAAGCCCGCTTCAGTTTGAAAGCGGGCTTTTTAAAAAAGAATATTTGACGATATCAATTACAAAAAGGCGCTCCTATGCAGATGGCAATGATGCCGGCACGATCTGCAAAGATCGATGAATCCGGTTGATATGTGATGTCGGTTGCCCCTGGTCATGGTATTGATCCGTTTCCTGTTATTAATTATGACTCTTTATGCCCGATCCCAATGGGTCTGTCAAGGCTGATGCGATTTTTATATTGACTTTTATAATAATCATAAATATAGAAATAAATAACGTTTAAGTTTTGAACTCAAGTTTTAAACTTTGAACTCCACTCATTCAAAAAGGCTCTTTTATTCTTCAGGGCCCTGTCTCTAAATCTATCAAGACTCAATATATTAAGACCTTCAGGGAGCGCAATTATGTTCGGGCTGTCAAAAACACAGATTGAGATCCGGAAAGCAGCAAGGGATTTTGCCAAAGGGGAATTTGACAAAGACCAGGCCTGTGAATTGGAGAAAAAAGGCGAATTTCCGGAAAAAATATGGAAAAAGGCGGCAGACCTTGGATTTATCGGCATCCATTTCCCGGAGGAATATGGCGGGGGAGGTCTTGGCATCTTTGAGAATGTCCTGATTGTCGAGGAATTCTGCCGCAGGGATTCCAGTATCGGAATTGCTCTTGCCTTGGCTGGATTTGCCTCTGAATGCGTGTTGCGTTTTGGTTCAGATGAATTGAGGGAAACATTCATATCCGGAATCCCGGAAGGTAAAATGTTGTCCGGCGGGGCATTCTCGGAAACTGAACGGGGGGGCGATTTTACCCGTATAAAAACAACGGCTGTGAAAAAAGATGAGGAATGGATTATAACCGGTAAAAAGACCCATGTTTTAAATGGGGGAGATACCGGTTTCTATGTGGTGCTTTGCCGGACCGATTCTGCTTGTGGCGCAGATGAACAGGGCATAAGCATGGTGCTGGTTGAATCCGGCCGTCCCGGTATCACAGCTGTTGATGTGGGCAGGAAACTCGGTGGCAACATGACTGCAACGGCAGACGTTTCCTTTAACGATGTGCCTGTTCCTGTTTCCAACCTGATTGGAATACAGGGAAAAGGGATCTC
Source organism: Desulfobacterium sp. (assembly GCA_030145245.1). Lineage (GTDB taxonomy): Bacteria > Desulfobacterota > Desulfobacteria > Desulfobacterales > Desulfobacteraceae > Desulforapulum. The sequence continues at coordinate 28,242 of JAQYWC010000030.1, read as the reverse complement.
CCAGCTGGACTCTTTCTGGGATGAAGCAAGGATTGTTTTTGCCGCCCAGGCCGTTGGAAATGCCCAGGGCGCTTTTGACCGCACCCTGGAGTATATAAAAGGGCGGGAACAGTTTGGCCGGAAAATCGCCGGATTCAAGGTCACTCAGCATAAAATCGCCGATATGGCTACAAAAATCGAACTTGCCAGGCTTATTACCTACCAGGCTGCTTTAATAATGGATCATGGGAAGAGCGACGGCAGGCTTTCAGCAATGGCTAAGATTACAGCGGCAAGAACCGCCATGGAAGTCGGTGCCCAGGCCATACAACTGTTCGGCGGATATGGTTTTATGACCGAATACGAAGTTGAACGGTATTACCGTGACGCAAAGGTGATTGAGCTGCTTGGCGGAACCCAGACGATTCAGAAAGATGCCATTGCCGGGATTGTGATCGGAAAAATATAAATACCGAATGATAAGGAAAGATCATGGGACTGTTAAGATACAGTGATGAACATAATGCTTTTCGCCTACGGGTACGTGGCTTTCTCGAAAATGACGTGGTTCCCTGTGCGGAGCAATGGGAAAAAGACCGCATCGTCCCTAAAAGTGCCTGGAAAAAATTAGGGGAAGAAGGTTTCCTGTGCACAGCCGTATCAAAAAAATACGGAGGCCATGGCAAGGATTTTCTTTACTCGGTCATTGTGGCGGAGGAAATGGTGAAAACCGGACAGAACGGTCTTGTAACCGGGCTTCACAGTGATATTATCGTGCCCTATATCGAGTCCTTCGGTTCTGAAGAACTCAAAGAAAAATACCTTCCGGGATGTGTGTCAGGAGAGATTATAACCGCCGTAGCCATGACAGAACCCGGTGCCGGAAGCGATCTTGCCTCAATGGAAACCACTGCGGTTGAAGACGGTGACGAAATGGTGATCAACGGTTCCAAAATATTTATTTCCAACGGTGTTAACTGCGATATCGTCATACTGGCAGCAAAGGACCCCTCGGTTGACAATAAACATGAAGCGGTCTCTCTATATATTGTTGAAGATGGGACCAGAGGGTTTACCCGGGGAAGAAAACTTGAAAAAATGGGGATGCACAGCCAGGACACGTCTGAACTCTTCTTTACAGACTGCCGGATTCCCAAGAATAATCTCCTGGGTGAAAAAGGTTCCGGTTTTATCATGCTGATGCAAAAGCTGCAGCAGGAACGACTGGTCAGTGCCATATGGAATGTCGCAGCGGCTGAGCAGATCCTTGAAGTCATAGTGGCATACTGCAAAACAACCTTTGCAGACGGAAAACCCCTTTCAAAATCCCAGACCACCCGGTTTACCCTTGCAGAGATGGCCACTGAAGTAAAGATGAGCAGGGTGTTTCTGGACCATGTGATCTCCCGGCATATGGAAGGCAAAGATGTTACCCAGGAGACGATGATGTCCAAATTCGCAAGCTCTGAAATGAGTAACCATATTATAGACAAAGCCCTTGATCTGTACGGCGAATCCGGCAGCCTTGAAAACAATCCCCTTGTAAGATCTTTCCGGGATCTCAGGGTCAACACCATTTTTGCCGGGACAACGGAAATTATGAAAATGATCATTGCCGGAACCATGGGGTTATAATTGTTCCTATTATTCGCCGGCGACAGGATCTGTTTGAAAAAGGCGGTGCAACCGGGCTGATTGATATTTATGATGATATCCATGTCATGGATGAAAAAGGAGCGAATCATGCAGCAAAAGTCCACAGGTACGTTCAATGTTGGAAACTTTCTTAAGGTTGCTTCAATTCGGTATCGGGACCGGGAGGCGGTTTATTGCAGCACCACCGGCCGCAGGTACACCTTTCTGGAGCTTAATAACCGGGTTAACCGCCTGGCCAACGGGCTCATGGCCATGGGACTGAAAAAGAATGATGTGGCAGCTTTCCTATGTACCAACCGCAGTGAAATCCTGGAGATCTTTTTTGCCCTTGCCAAGATCGGAGTGGTTGGCGTGCCTCTTAACTACCGCCTTGCTCCTGAAGAGATAATCGAGCTTGTGGACCATTGCCATGCAGGCTCTTTTTTGTTTGATCCCTGGTTTGGTGAAACAGCTGAAAAAGTGCGGGACAGGCTTCCTGAAATCAAGCATTTTGTCGGCATGGGAGACCAGATCTCGGAATTTGTAATGGATTATGAAACACTGATAAGCGAGAGTTCTTCAGAGGAACCCGGTGTTGAAATTTCCGAAGATGATGTGCAGTATTTCAATCTTACTTCAGGAACAACCGGACATCCCAAGGTCTATACCTTGACCCACTATAATAATACATCCGCTGTATCCATCATGTCCTCCCATCTTGATATCACCCCTGATGATGTTATCCTTACCGCATTTCCGATCTTCGGGCGGGTTGGAATGGGCTGGTGCCTTTGCGGTATTTTAACAGGCGCACGCAATGTGATTCATCAGTTCCATCCAACGGAGATTCTTGAGCTCATTGAATCTGAAAAAGTAACCGTATCCAACTGGGTGCCTGCCATGGCAAGTTTTATTTTTATGCAGGAGGAGTTTGATAAATATGATCTGTCATCACTAAGGGCCCTTATCTTTGCCTCATCCCCCCTGACAACGGATCTTCAGAAAGAGGTCAGGGACCGTATCTGTCCGAACCTTTACGAGTATTACGGTCTTCAGGAGTCCGGGATTCTGGTGGCTGCAGGGCCGGAAGAGAAGGCGCGCAGGTCCGATTCCGTAGGGAAACTTGTTTTCAGCGCTGATGTGAGAATCGTAGATGCGAAAGGGAATGATGTTAAAACCGGTGAAATCGGAGAGATCATCGGGCGGTCTCCGTCTACAACTTCCGGTTATTATAAGAATGAAGAAAAAAACAGGGAAAGTTTCAGAAACGGCTGGTTTTACACCGGGGATCTCGGCCGTTTTGATGACGAAGGATTCCTCTATCTTGCAGGACGCATCAAGGAGATGATCATAACAGGCGGGCAGAACGTTTTTTCCATGGAAGTGGAAGATGTGATCATGGGGCATCCTGGTGTTGCAGAGTGTGCTGTCATTGGGCTTCCCCATAAAACCTGGGGCGAGGCGGTTACTGCCGTGGTCGTGAAAAAAGCGGATGTTGACGTTACAAAGGAGGAACTGATCTCCTTTGTCCGTGAAAAAATCGCCGGATTCAAAACCCCCAAGGAGATCATCTGGTATGGGGGGCCGTTACCCAGAACCCCCACCGGCAAAGTCACCAAATTTGTTCTTGTTGAAAAATATACGTAAATTCGAACAGGCATTGGAGGGGGTATGGGGTTTGAACGAAACTGGCACAAATGGTATGCAAAGGAAGTCCCTGGGGCGGTTGAAATCAAAAAAAAGACAATGCCTGAGATACTGAAACGCACTGCTAAAAAATTTCCGGAGCATACCGCTTTTATCTACATGGGAAAGAGGATATCGTTCAAACAGTTGGAGAGCCTTGTAACTCGTTTTGCATGGGCGCTTAAAGATCTGGGTGTCAAAAAGGGTGAAAAGGTTGGAATGGTTCTGCCCAATATCCCCCAGGTCGTTATCGCCAACCAGGCAGTATACAAAATCGGGGCTGTTGCCGTCATGAACAATCCTTTGTATACGGAAAAAGAACTTCAGTACCAGCTGAATGATTCAGATACAAAAGTGGTTGTGATTCTTGATTTGTTTCTCCCGCGTATCTTGAAAATCAAGGGTAATACAAAAGTAGAAAAAATAATTGCCTGCCATATAAATGATTATCTGCCGTTCCCGAAAAAGCAGCTGTTTCCATTTGTTAAGAAGGATATGCATCGTAAAATAACGCCTCAAAAAGATGTCGTGGAATTCATGGATCTTATCCAAAGATATTCAGATACGGAGATGGGAAATTCGGCCAGATGGGATGAAACAGCAGCTCTTCTATATACCGGCGGCACCACCGGCGTCAGCAAAGGCGCTGTCCTGACCCATGAAAATATCTCCTCGGCAATCCAGCAGTTCACCTCAATGTTTTACGACCTGAATGAGGGGGAAGAGAGTATCCTGGGGGTTTACCCCATCTTCCATGCCGCAGGGTATTCCGTGAGTCAGAACATGACCATATTGAAAGGGTGGACCTGTATTCTCATCCCAAGGCCGGAACCTGACATCATTGTTGAAATGCTGAAAAAATTCAAACCCACTTTTCTTCCCGGGGTGCCGACAATTTATACAGGACTTCTCAATAATAAAGAGTTCACCAATATGGACCTTGCCTTTGTTAAAGGATATTTTGCCGGTGCAGCCCCTCTTCCTGATGATACAAGCCAGCAGCTGAGAAAAAATCATGGTGCAGTCATTAACGATGTGTACGGCGCAACTGAAAATACCGCTTTTGCAGTCAGTACCCCCTGGAGAGGGAAAATCAAGAAAGGCACCGTGGGCGTCCCGTTGCCGAACACCGATATCAAAATTGTTGATCTTGAAAAGGGAGAAACCATATTGCCTCCGGGAGAAGAGGGCGAAATCTGCATCCAAGGCCCCCAGGTGATGAAGGGATATTACAAAAAGGAAGAAGATACGAAATCTACAATAAAAGACGGCTGGTTCCATACCGGAGATATCGGTTTCATGGATGATGACGGATATCTTACGGTTGTTGACCGGAAAAAGGATATTATTATTTCAAGCGGATATAATGTCTATCCAAAGGAGATCGACGAGGTACTGTTTGAACACCCTAAAATCCTTGAAGCCTGCTCTTTCGGTGTCCCTGATGAGTATCGCGGTGAGAAAGTAAAGGCCTGTGTTGTGCAGGTCCCGGGTGAGAAACTTTTGGTTGAAGATATTATTTTGTTCTGTAAAGCCAGGCTGGCTGCATATAAGGTTCCAAGGGAAATCGTATTTACAGAAACACTGCCCAAAAGCGCGGTGGGGAAAGTATTGCGGCGGGAACTCAGGGAAATAGACAGGACTCAATGTCCGTAATGTAATCGCTAAATTATCAGGACTTTAGCCCCCCGGATTCGTTTGGTCATGAGTTCCACAAGCGCCCTGTTTGCTTCTTCCAGGGCAAATTCCTGAACTTCCGGTTCCAGGGCCATGCGGGCGGCAAGTGCCAGAAAGTCCCCAACGTCTTTCCGGCAGATGTTGGCAACGCTTTTGATCTCCTTTTCCTGCCAGAGATGGCCGGTATAATCCAATTTCAGAAGATAGTTCTTGTCTGAATTTTCTTTTCGAATTGCATTGATGACCAGCCGTCCTCCTGGCACAAGATTCTTCAATGCTTCAACAACCGGCCTCCACATGGGTGTGGTGTCGATGATGCTGTCCAGTTTTTCGGGCGGCTCCTTGTCAATATCCCCGGCCCATGCCCCGCCCAGCTCCTTTGAGAACGCTCTCTCCTTTGGATTCCTGGCAAATACGAACACCCGGGTGTCCGGGTATAGATATCTTGCCATCATCAGGACAAGATGACCCGAAGCCCCAAACCCGGTAAGCCCCAGGGTCTGCCCATTTTTGAGACCTGTCAATCCCAGGGCCCGGTAGCCAATGGCCCCCGCGCACAGGAGCGGCGCTGCTTTTGAATCGGAAAAGCGGTCGGGAACGGGGTGGGCAAAGTTCTCCTGAACCACCATGTACTCGGCATATCCGCCGTTGGCATCCCGGCCCGTTGCTTTAAAGCCGGGGCAGAGGTTTTCATCTCCTTGCCGGCAGAACCTGCATTTTCCACAGGCGGAATAGATCCAGGCGATCCCGACCCTATCTCCCGGCTTGAACCTGCTGGCTTTGCTGCCCGTTTCCTCCACGTAACCGATCACTTGATGGCCCGGAACGATCGGCAGGTGCGGAGGAGGGGTTCTGCCCTCGATCTCGTCCAGTTCCGTATGGCAAACCCCGCAGGCAGTTACTTTCACAAGTATCTCCTGCTCTTTTGGAACCGGAACCGCAAGCTCCGTAGGTTCCAGGGGGGTATGATTTTCATGGAGCTGGCTGAGCCTGTTCAATACCATTGCCTTCATTTTTTTCCGGGCCTCCCATTCCCTTTGGTCCGTTGAAAGAGCATGGCCTCTGGTATTTATAGTCTCCATGATTTCAAAATGGTCAAGGGCTGCGGACTTCTTTGACCATGGAAAAAAGTGACTCTCTTTTCCTATCATACCCTTTTCCTGATTGATTTTTTGAAAAACTCTTTGTATAGAGCGTACTGAGATTTTTAATGAGCGAAACAAGCGTTGAAAGAATAGTTTTATTTCATGTAGTAAATATGAGAAGGAGTATCAGATGAGCATCATTTCAGAGATCGAATTGTATCATGTCCGCATTCCCCTGAAAAAAACATTCTATCCCAGCTGGATACCAGGATTCCCCGCAACCGACAACAGGTTTGACCTGATTCGGATTGTTACAAAAAGCGGTGTGGAAGGGTATTCCGCAGGCCCTGCAATCTCAAATGAAAGGCAGGGGCTGGGAGAGCTGATCGCTCCTTATCTCATTGGTGTTGATGCCCTGGATATGGATCTTGTTCTCCAGAGGCTGAGGGAGGTTTCCTACCTGGGCGTCCGGGCCAACTGGATCGAACCCGCGTTCTGGGATATCCGGGGAAAGATTGAAGACAAACCGGTCTATGAACTTTTCGGCGGCAGAACCCAGCCTGTTGAGCTGTATGCTTCCACAGGAGAGATCAAGTCTACGGAAAAGTGCATCCAGGAAGCTGAAAAGCGGTATGAAGAAGGATTCAGGACCATTAAACTCAGGGTCCATGATTTTGACCCGGAGGAGGATGTCAGGCAGGTTGAAGCGGTTGCCAAAGCCGTTGGGGATAAAATGAAAATAGGGGTGGATGCCAACCAGGCCTGGCGGGTAACCATTGTTAACGATGCCCCCTTGTGGGATCTAGACCGGGCCATGTATTTTGCCGATGCCTGCCATGACCTGGGTGTTTCATGGCTTGAGGAGCCCCTGCCCATGGATGATTTTGACGGGTTGAGTAAGCTGACCGACTACAGCAGGGTGCCCATCAGCGGCGGAGAGATTCACACCAACGGATTTCCTGAACTCAAGATGATGGTCGAACGAAAATGCTACGACATCTTCCAGCCGGACAGCATCATGACCGGTGGAATCAAACAGACCCTGGATCTGGCAGATTGCTGCAGGGAAAACGGCCTTGCCTTTACTCCCCACACCTGGACCAATGGAATCGGTTTTGCCGTGAACCTTCAGGTGATGCTGGCAAGTGGTTTCAATGGGGTCAAACCCCTTGAATATCCCCTGGATCCCCCTTCCTGGACCATTGAAAAACGGGACGGTCTGTTGAGAAAACCCTTTACCCATGACAATGGGTTTATCCGGCCCCCGGTCCTTCCCGGTCTTGGATTTGACATTGATCAGTGTCAGCTGGAAAAATATGGCAAGCGGTTTTTTCACATGAACCGGCGAAAACTGATCTTTCATACCATAAAGGACAAGGGGCTGGTAAATGCCTTTAAGCTTCAGTACAACAGAAGGAAATACGGGGTGAACAAAAAATAGTGATATTCTGCCATCCCTATGGCTGTGGGAACCTTAAAACCGGCGATGCCCAAGGGTTCGCCGGTTTTAAGGTTTGACAGTTCTCTTTATTGCAAGACCTTAAGAATCATTCACCGGCTGATTCCCTATCGGTGTTTTTCCTGTTATTTTCATGAACATTTCCATCACCAAAGCGCAGACAATGGCGGGAATGACCCAGGAGAAATCCGACTCGTGCAATGGCAGTTTTGATATGAGTTTGCCCGCAATACCCGTGTCGATCTTTAAATATGCCAGGGCATCAAAAACGCTCACAAACAAAGCGCCCAGAACAGCGCCGCGATAGATATTCGAACTGATTCTTTTAGAGGCAATGGTGAGCACGATCAAAACAATGACCACCGGATATGCAATGACCAGGAGGGGGATTGAAAATTTGACGATGTTTTCGATGCCGGACACCGAGATCACCATGCTGAACAGGGTTGTCACAAGGACCACCAGGCGGTAACTGAATTTCCCCTTGCTTGCTTTTTCGAAATAGTTTCCAACAACCGCGGTCAAGCCGATGGAGGTTGTCAGACACGCCGCTGAAACCGCAATACACATGGCTGTGCGGCCGTAGGTACCGAACAGGGTATTGGTAATGGTGATGAGCAGGTCAGCCTTGGTGATATCTGCGTGGTACAGATCACAGCCGGTGGCGCCTAAATACAGCAGGCCGCCATAAACAAACATCAACCCCAATCCTGCTATCAAGCCGGCATGACAGGCCATGTTGATCTGTTTTTTGGGATCGGTATATCCTTTTTGACCCAAAGAGACCAGCACAAGTCCCCCAAACAAAATTGAAGCCAGGGCATCCATGGTTTGATATCCTTCTCCGAATCCTTTTGAAAACGGGTTTGTGAAACCTGTATCAACAGGGGTTCCAATGGGAGAGGCGACACCTTTTATGACAATTAGACTGATAATCAGCAGCAGCAACGGCGTTAAATATTTACCGATTTTATCAATAACGCCTGATGGTTTGAGGGCAAAAAGCAGTGTTATTGAAAAGAAAATGACCGAGACCAACAGGGGATCCATATTTGCAAATATCGGCTTAATGCCTATTTCGTATACCGTGGCACCGGTTCTTGGAATGGCAAGGAAAGGTCCGATGGAAAGGACAATCACCGTGCCAAGCACCTTTGCAAACCCGGGACTGACTTTCCCGGCCAGCCTGTCAAACGAACCGTTGGTTTTTGCAACGGCAATGACCCCCAGTATGGGCAAGCCAACGCCGGTCATAAAAAAACCAAGCACACACATAAGCCAGCTGTCACCTGAATGAAAACCCAAGGCAGATGGAAATATTAAATTCCCTGCGCCAAAAAACATTGCAAAAAGAGCTGCTCCAACAACCGCAACATCTTTTTTTTCTTTCCCTAACAAATACAACCTCCACACTACCCGTTGAACAGGAACCCGGCAAAAATGCGGTGCCGGTTCCAGCTGATCACGGCATACATAAATTTATTAACTGTCAAAATGGTACTGATAAAATTGGAATGGCGACTGGTCAGTCAAACTTATTTTATTCAAGTGCCCCTTAGTTCAGTGGCGCATCCTGGGGGCATTGGGAATACCACCAGGACACGCCGGGCGTAAATATCATGTTTCTTTACATAAATACAGGCTTAATTTGAATCCGGAAGGCATTACCGGTGATACCCCCACGTTAAGCCCCTTATTCTCTGCATCATACCCTTCGAACCCTGACGCCATAAGCCCCTGTTCTACCCGGGCTGAAATGCCTGACCCTGACAAAATAGGTGCCGGATGCCAGAAATTTCTGAATGCGGGACAGCAAACCAGGCCCGCTGTCATCGTCCTGGGTAATGGGGTCGGCATCGCTGTTCGGCCCGAACAGGGAGAGGAAGGTATCGGTTGAGCCTGATGTCTCAATAATATGCTCTCCCGGCGTAGCCAGGTTAAAGGTAAACAGGTCACTTTCTCCGGGCTGCCCGATATCTCCGTGAACCTCCGGACCGTTGACTTGCATCTGCACGGCTCCGGGAATGTTGTTTGACACCACCGAGATGCCATAGGGTCCCCTCCCTGCCGGACTGAAATGGCGGACCTGTACGAAATACTTGCCCATTACCAGGTCTTGCACCAGCAGCGACAATGTCCCGGGGCCACTGTCATCATCTGCGGCAACAAGTGTTGTTTCACTATCCGGTCCAAAAAGACTCAGGAATGTATCTGTTGTCCCGGAAGTGTCAATGGTATACGTGCCCGGGGTTGTCACCCTGAGCGTATAGAGGTCCTGCTCGCCGGAGGGGTTGATTTCTCCTTGCACCTCCGGTCCGTTTATTTCCAATTCCTGTGGCGGCGGGTTGCCCCCCTGGATTCGGGTTACCAACGCATAGGACTGGGCGATCGATGGGATGCGGTGTGCCCGCACGATAATATCAACACTCCCTCCGGGCACGTTTTCCCAGACCACTTGCTCGACGTTATTGTCGCGGTCAAAGGCTGCTGAGTCCGGGGCAACGTTGCCATGGCGTTCCTGGCCGTCCGTTGTCCGGACAATCAGGTCCAGGTCGTTTTGCAGATTTGAGCCGGGTCTGTCGGTCCACACAAGGGTTACCTTGAGCAAAGCGCCATCACCGACGGTGACGGTGGTGGTCTCATCGTCACCTGTATCAAGGGCAGTCGCCTCATCTTGTATTTGTACGGACCCACTTAATGTGGCTGCCATATCAACCCGGCCGAAGCCTTCGGAATTATTCGGTATGCCGCTGGCTTCCGAGGGCACGTACTGGCCCGTTACATCCCGGGCGCCATTGATCAGCATGGCTTTAACCAACGCTGCACTGGGAGCGGTTAATTGACGTTCCTTTATGAGGTGTTCCCGTACCAGAGCGGCGCAACCGGCAACCAACGGTGTTGCCATGCTGGTTCCACCGTTGAAATAGTAAAGGCGGTCATCGGAACGCGCCCACCCGGATGAACTCGTATTCCGGGACCGTGCCGACAAGATAAAACTACCAGGTGCCACGAGATCCGGCCGAATGCGTCCATCGGTTGTGGGGCCCCGGCTGCTGAAAGCGACCATGCCGTTTGGATCATTCGCCATCAGGTCAGACGCAACCGGGTTGGCCGGATACCCGAACGCCTGTTGATAGTTGACAGTGAAATTGGGCCGGTCGTTTTCGGTGGCGCCAATGGTGATGCAGTTCTTGGCGGTGCCGGGGGGCGTGACCGAGCGTGGATCAATCACGCCGTTGGCGTTGTCATCCTGGCCTTCGTTGCCGGCAGCAAAGCAGATAACACAGTCCCGGTGGTCACAGACGAACTCGTCGACCTCTCTCGAATTGGAATCGTAACGCCCGTCGCCCAGTGTGCTTCCCCAGGAATTTGTGTGAATGCGGGCGCCGTCATTGTCGTAGGGGGGCTGGAACAGGTCGTTCAGGTCGTTGGGCAATCCTCCGAGTCCGCCATTGCTGTCCAGGACGGACTGCAGAACCAATCGGGCAGCCGGAGCTGTGCCCCTGACGCTATGTCCGAGGGTGCTGGAATTTCCGTCACCAAGAACCGACCCGGCAACATGGGTGCCATGGCCATTGGGATCACTGGCATTGCCGGGGCGGCCGAGTGCATACAGCCTTTCGACCCGGCCACTGAACGCGTCATGTACGTCCGTGGCTGAGCCGGTATCGAATCCCGTATCGCACACAGCCACCGTCTGCCCTTCTCCCTGGAAAACGGTACCGGGATTCGGTGGGGGATCGATGTTAAGGATTTGACGTGCAATGTTATTATGAAGCTTCATCGGCAGGACCTCTTCCAGGTGCCGCACCTCATCCATGCGGGTGAGGTTGTTCAACTGATTTGCTCCTAGGTTGAGGCGTATTTTACGGCGCATCAGCCTCAGATCCGTTGGATCAAGATGGGCTGCTGCCGCCAGTTTATCCCGGATGGATTGCGGATCCACGTTGGAATGAAACACCACATCGACAACCTTGGGGGACGTACCCAGGGGGCTGGCAGGGGCGGCCGCTAATTCCAGGAGATTTCGTACCCCGGCAGGTGCTGCCCCGGGCCCGGGTATCAATGACGGGGCGACTTTGAATTCCTTCATGTAGATGTTGGCCCAGGCAACATCAGCCAGGGAGCGGATCTGGTCGAGATCTGTGCCCGTGTAGTTACACAGATAGGTATCCTCCGGCACATATTCCAGGACCACGACGCCCATGCTGGTCAACCCGCGCTTCATCTCCTTGCTCATCGGTTGCTTCATCTGAATCAGGATGTAATCCGAGTCGGTTGCCTTGGCTGAATGCAGGTTTGCCGCAGCCAGAGCCGGACCCTGTACCATGGGATCAACCGTAACATTATTAATTGTTATTTTTGCCATTGGTCGTTTCCTCCTGGGACGGTTAGGGGTTATTGCCTGGGGGTATTACGATAAAATATCTGTTAAGGTTTCATTCAATTCTTCCAGCATAAAGGGTTTGGCAATTGAAACCATAAAACCATATTGTTGATAATTCGACATGACCGGATCATTTGAATACCCACTTGCCACAACAACTTTTGCTTCAGGATCAATTTTCAGTATCTCCTGTATGGCTTCTTTGCCGCCCATACCACCGGGAATTGTCAAATCCATAATGACGACATCAACAGGTTTATCGCTCTTGTAAAGCTCGGAGAATATTGTGACCGCTTCGTTCCCCTCCCAGGCCAGCAAGACTTCATGTCCCAGGCGGGTAAGCATCTGTTTGGCAACATCCCTGACCCGTTTGTCATCATCCATGACAAGAATTTTTGCTTTTTCTTTGGCATGTTCCATTTCGTGGATTTTGAGGGTCGTACCATGGATGTTTTGCTGCTCCGAAGCCGGGAGGTAAATGGTAAATGTGGTGCCCTTGCCGATTACGGACGTTACCTCAATATGGCCGTCATGCTTGTTGATTATTGAATGGGCAATGGCCAGTCCCAGCCCACTGCCCTCATGCTTGGTGGTGAAATAGGGGTCAAATATCTTTTCTATATATTCCTCTGCCACACCGCAACCGTTATCCTGAATGGTTATTTCTATGTACGTTATATTTGGTAAATCAAGATTATATTCGGACTTGATATCAACTATATTGGCGCAGTTGATCTCTATCTGTCCCCCCTCAGGCATCGCCTGTCTGGCGTTTATGACCAGATTCTGAATAACCTGGCTTATCTGGCCTGGGTCAATATCAACCAGCCATAAATCAAAGGGAATGTTAAACCGGCAGGATACTGAACTGCCATGTAATACAAAATTTGCTGATTCGATGATTCCTTTGCCAATGGGGGCTGTTTTTTTGACAGGGTCACCGCCACTGGAAAAGGTAAGCAACTGCCGGGTTAAATCCCTTGCCCTTATGGATGCTTTTTTCGCCTCCTGCAGGAGAGGATAGGCCTCCTCTGTGGAACTCATGGACAATTCAGCAAGTTCGATATTGCCGAGGATCGCGGCGAGAATATTATTAAAATCATGGGCAATGCCACCGGCAAGGCCCCCCACCGATTCTAACTTTTTAACCTTGAGCAATTCCCCTGCTGTTTTTCTTGCCACGGTCACATCCCGGAAGACAAGGACTGTGCCGATCATTTTGCATTGGTTGTCGAATATCGGCGCACCACTGTCTTCGATAATATACCGGGTGCCATCCCGGGCGATAAGGGCTGTGTGATCAGCCATGTCGACAATCTTTCCTGAGGCCAGAACCATGTCCGCCGGATTATCACAGGGGATGCCTGTTTCATCATCGAGGATATTTAAAACGTCCTGTACGGGCCGGCCTATGGCTTCCTCCTGGCTCCAGCCGGTGAGTTGCTCGGTGATTTTATTGATTAAAACAATTTTTCCCTCAAGATCTGTGGTGATAACGCCATCGCCAATCGAACGTAATGTCACATTAAGCCGTTCTTTTTCTGAATACAGTGAATTATGATATCTCTGTAATTCTTCAACTAAAGTATTATAACTTTGGGCAAGCACACTGATTTCATCCAATCCCTGTACCTTTAAGCGGCTTAACCGGGAATAGTCTCCTGAAGAGGCTGCAACTGAAAAATACGTTGTGATCGCATTCAGACGATTACTGACTAGTCGTTGAACCGTAAAAAAAAGCGAAAAAATCAGCAGAAGAAGGGCCATTCCCGTTATGGTGAAATTGTTCCTTATTTCATTTGACAATTGGGCCTGTACCTTGCTGACCGGGATAGCAACTGTGTCCAGAGCGACAACTCCTTCCCGGGGCCAGAAAAATCCGGCGGTTGCCCCATAACGTTCTATCATGGATGCCGGAGCATCCTTTGGATCTCCATGGCATCGCAGGCAGGTCTCCTTTATGCGGCGTGCATTGAATTTCGCAAAGAACAACTCTCCATTGAATTTTATTTTGCCATACCAGGTTTTCTGGTATGGATTGCTGTTGAAATAACGCATGATTTTGAGTTCTTCCGGTCCGGCTTGATTGGAAGGGTTGCGTGGGTTTTCAGAAGCGTATTTTAGAATAGCATCGGGAAAATTCCTTTGAACATCCGTGAAAATTGCACGGGCAATAAAAGATGTGGACATGGTTTCCGGGATAAATTTATTTTTGCCAAGCTGTTCATACATTACAGGCCTGATCTCATCCTCCACGTATTGCCTGATGGAGATGTTAAACTGTAACGCTAAATCCGCCTGCTGCTTAACAATTTCATCAACGTAATATTTTGAAACATGATATGTCCGGTAAAGGAGAAATGAAGAGAAGAGGAGAAACGTTCCACTGATAAATAATAGTAATTTCGTCCCGATATGTTTCATGCCACCTCCAGATTATCTATATCAAAGGGGGGGAACAGCAGCAAACCAGGGACGATCCGCTTTCGTAACGAAAATCCAGGCGTACAAGGATTTTGTTCTGCGAAAAAAGACCGTCTGTCAAAGGTTGATATCCCAAACGATTAGCATATTTTTCCGGGCGGGTCAATCTGATATCCGAGGATAAGCTTACAAATAGGGGAACCTCCTTACTGAGGAATATTGGGTTTAAGAGATGCTGGTTGTAATTCCATGGGCTCACTCTATTGTCGATTCAATGGTTCTTGGGTCTATGTGGCTCTTGCAGGCGTTTGTCAAGTCGAATGATACACTGCTGAAGTACTTAAATGGCGATTCATTCATCTCTTTGTTCTTCAGATAGGTCATCAATTTACCTTTGAAAGCGATCTTCATGTCCGACACGTTAGGGTCTGCCTCGGCGATGACGTGAGCACGGCCATAGTAGAGCTTGAGAAACAGTGGTGCCTTCTCAATTACTTCCTGACGGTTTTTGCTCGCTGTGATCTCACCTGCGGCATCAATCAAAGATAGGTAAGCATTCTTCTTTTCTTTGAACACCCTTAGGGCAAGTTCCCGTTGCCTTAGTTGAATTGACTGATGCTGTGTTTCAACGTAAGTGTACACCCCCCAAAAGCCGCCCAAGATTATACCGAGGGCCGTGATGGTTGCCAAGAATCGGTCGTAGAATTTTAGCTTGGCTTCAAGTATATCTCTGGACACTGCACACCCCCTTGAATGATTTTAACGCCACAGCTCGCATAAAACGATAGGTACGAGCATCACCTTAATATATTTTCGTATCATTTCGGCGTTACTGCAAGGTGGCTGAGGTTGACATAGTTAGAAAATGTCCTCAATGGGATAAACATATACCAGATATAAATAAAAAAACGCCAGGGAAATCACCAGTATAATCACACCCAGAACAGGGGAACTGACTTTTATACCTTCAGGTGAAGCTGACAATTCCGTCTGCATGTTCTGACCATCCTGCCCGCGCATGCCAAGATGAAACTGCATGGCGGCAAAGTAAATTCCCGCACCCACCAGTACCAATACGATCACAAAGATGACCTTGGCGGAAAACAATTGCCACTTGAAGACACGGCTGCGGTGTTCCAGCCCGGACCGGCGGTAATCGTAGTAGGCGCGCAGGGATTTATGGTATGCAAGCAGCGTATTTTTATCGAAGAATGTCGTCGTGGATGGTTCCGGTAACATGGGGTCCTGTAATTCCTGCTGTACAGATTCGGCCCCGGGTTTATCCGGTTTTTCAAGGGGGAGTTTCTTCAGTTTCTCAACTGAATCAAGTGCCTGCTGCATTTTGGGATTGTTCTGTGCAATAACAGGCAAAGCGGTTAACAGAGATACAAAAAATAGCATGAATAGTGCGAATCGTGTCATGACGGATTCTCTTGTCAGGGTGTTATCAGATAATTAATGGTCGTGGTTCTTTTATTGATCTGCTCGTAGAGTGATGCTCCGGAGCCCTCGTATTGCCGGTAATGCTGAATCGCCTCAGCATCGTTTTTCACCATTGTTTCGATTATCCCCATCAATCCACTGCTAAGCCCCTGCAGCCATTTGCTTTCAGCATTGTCAGGTAATGAAGGAGGAATCGCAGCAGGCGCCTGGGTCGAATACATATAGGTCAGAGGTTTGGCATTGGGCATGGTGATCGTTTGTCCGCCGGGAAATTTTTCAATAATTTTTCCGTCAGGGTACTTGAACACTACATGGCCATTGGAGGCAATCGTCTTCTGGACAGGCTTGGCTGTGGATCCGCTGCGTCCTTGTGTGACCGTTCCCTGTGTGAATTTAGCAGGAGCCGGCTGAATGAATTTCATTTTTTTATGTTTAACCCCTACCTTTCCTGAGGAAATCCTGATTTCGTGGAATCGGGAAAAGTCCTTGTGGATATTGGCAGGTGACTGATCACTGAATCTCGGTCGCTGGGAATGGGTATGGATTCCGATACGAATATTGTCGCCGGGTTTTGCTTTGATTTCGTTCAGAGGGATGGCGATTTCCCAAGTTCTGTGGGAAACCGGGATGCCCAGGCTCCTGCCGAATCCGGCAGCAACACGCGCCTTCGACTTTTGCAGCCCGGTCATCGCGCCTGGCCTGATATAGTATTGCCTGCCTATGCTGTACGTGCCTGGAAACTGACCATACGAGACATCCACTTTGGGTGTCACTTTCCTGTCTCGATTGACATCCACCGAGATCTCAATGAAATCACCCCATGGTGCTTTTTTTAGCGGTTGATCCTGGTGTGTATCTCCTCCCAGATCGATAAAAAGATATAGGCGTCGACCATCATTTTGTGCCTGTAAAACCCCTCGTTGTAATCGCAATGCAGTCGAATGATGATCCCATTCCTTTTTATTGACCCCGTCCACGACAATTTTATTGGTTGTCCATATGCTGCTCATTGATGCTGCATATGCGACGCTGGCGCCAAGGGCATATACAAAGAATCCAATCAATCCACGAACCATCCAAGTATTCATAAAACACCTCTTTATCAGCAACTTGCAATCAAAGCTTATGGCGCTAACCGTAAGCCTCAACTGGAATCCAACCGCTATTTGCTGCCATAGGATCGGATAGTTAACGTTTGTTACGTTGTATGGGATGGGGTAACCGTGGGGCTGCTCCCTGTCCCAATAGGCCTGTTGTGCCCCCCGGATAGGGCCGATTGTTACTTCCTTGGCGGTGAGGAATTTGCCCACCGGACCTTACGGCGGATACCAAGCTTCGCTGGATTGGAACCTTCTTCGAAGACATTGCCTTCGATAGTTCTTTAGACATAGGAATAACAACAGGTAGAGAATCAGTAGGATGGCTTAAAAATAATAGTAGATAGGAAGGTACTTTTTGTCAACATATAAAGATGTGACTTCAACTGATAAATATAAAATAGAAGGTTACTTAAAGCCTGTGGTTAAGTGAGTGGATAGGGAAGTAGTCAAACAGACCCCGAAAACCGGGTTTGGATATCGTTATCTGTAAGTTGAAAATTGCGTCACAAGATTTATAGATCTTGATTACTCAAAAGTTCGAAAAGATGATCAGCGGCATTCTTTGCACCATTCAGGTTAATCGATTTTTCTATTACTCTTGGCCTGGTGACCTGGTTCTCCAGTGCCCTGAGGAGGGTCTTGTGAGTAAGGTCGTTTTCCCTGAGAACAAGGAGCTGGTTTCCTGTTTTCATCCGGAGCTGTTCCAGATGAATCTCCTGCTCCTTATCCTGCATACCCCGAATCAGAACAACACAGGGTGTGCCCAGGTGAAGAATATCCATCAAACTGTTATAACCGCCATATACAAGGGCACACTTTGAATTGAAAAGCGCTTCATTATACCGGCTGCTTGGCATTTCAATGGAACAGTGGTCAATATTTTGAAACAGGGAACGAATTTTGATATCATTTTGTGAACCTTCCTCCACACCCATAAATATCTGCCATTTGCCATGGGATGGGCCCAAACGGCGAAGTGCTTCAGCCAGTTCAACAATGAGTTTGAATGTTGATTCACCCAGCCAGGGGATGGACACGGTTCCTGCCAGACCCGCACCATGGGACACTGTTTTCCTCTGATGTCTGTGAATTTCCGTTAACCGGGAGACATAACCGCATTCCACGGGATTCATGCCAAAACGGGTTTGGAGCTGCTCTATATTTTCATTTCCCAGGACGGAACTGTCTCCATACCATAGAAGCGCGGTGTAATATTGCTCAAACAATTGGCAGGCCAGACCTGACCGGACCTGGGAAACGGCTCCGATCACCCCGCGCACGCCAAGCACCCATTGGGTGCCGGTCTTTGTGCTTGCCTTAAGCGCAGCTTTAAGTTCCTTATGTTTACCTTGTGGAGAGTGATCCGCAAGAACAATCCGCGGTTGATAGCGTTCAATCATATGGCGCAACGTGTCTGACCTGATCCCACCAAGTTCTCTATCGGTAAAATTGCTCTTACCATCGATGCCCCGGGATTTGCCGTTAATCACCTCTGTCTCATATGAAGGCAGTTTCAGCCAGTCAAGGGGGGCTGAACCGATAAGCTCCTGGGAAATGCGGCAACCGGAAACAAAAAGTACTTTCAGATCAGGATAGATGCGGCGCAGGGCCAGGCCGATACCGATACTGCGGCTGGCATGCCCCAGCCCGCGGCCATCATGGGCATAAATTAAAATATCAAGGCGGCGCAGAATCATCGTTGTTTTATCCTTTTCGTTATTTGGTGTGACAGATCCGGTTGCGTCCCTGGTCCTTGGCGCTGTACAGGCATGTGTCCGCCCGCTCAATCAGCTGGGTTGTATCCGTCTTATGGTCCGGAACCATACAGGCAAGGCCGATGCTCACGGTGATATGTTCAGACACATCCGACCTTTTATGGGGCAGGGCCAGCCGTTTGATATTCTGCTGCATTCTTTCTGCCACCTCCATTGCCCCCTTTAACCCGATATTGGGCATGACAGCAACAAACTCCTCGCCCCCATAACGGGCAATGAAATCTCCCGGGCGAAACAGAGCATCCTTTAAGGCTGTGGCCACCTGTTTCAGGCAGTCATCTCCGGACTGGTGACCATAGGTATCATTGTATAATTTAAAAGAGTCGATGTCGATCATGGCAATGGAAACGGGTAATCTGTCCCTTCCGGCCCGACGCCATTCCTTATCAATGATCATATCAAAATATCTGCGATTGGAAATGCCTGTGAGGCCGTCAAGAAAGGAGAGCCGCTCCAGTTCCTGGTTCTTTTCTTCCAATTTTATCATCAGGCTATGTTTCTGCCGGGCCAGCTGATAATGATCCCAGGTGTGCTCAATGGCATGGACAAAGGTATCTTCGATATTTTCATCCTTCAGCAGATAGGCATTGGCGCCTCCATAGATGGCGCTGACGGCGGTTTTAATTTCACGGTTGCTTGTGAGTACGATGATGGGCAGGTCGTTACCCTCATCCCTGAGTCTGCGAATGAGTTCAAGTCCGTTCATTTCAGGCATGTTCATGTCTGTGATGATAAGATCGATATCGCTTTCTTCGTAGAATATCTTCAGCGCTATCTGCCCGTTTTCAGCCATCTTTATCCGATATCCCTCGTCTGAAAGGATCTGCTCAAGCAGGGCACGGGCAAAGGGATCATCTTCCACAAGCAGAATGGTTAAATCGTGGGTAGACATGTCACATTCGCTCCTTGGCAATAATACTGAAAGGATCAGGCTGTTCCCAATAAATTATCAATGGTTTCAAGCAGGTTGTTTTTATCAAAATCCCCCTTAACAATATATGCGCTGGCACCTGATGTCATCCCTTTTTGCATATCCTCCCGGCTTTCCCTGGCAGAGATAAGAACAACTGGGGTATGGGCATGCATGGATGTGGCCTTAAGTTTTTCGATCATGGCAAAACCGTTAAGCCCGGGCATATCCACATCGGATAGAATGAGATCATAGGCAAACGCCATGGCCCGGTTCAAGCCGTCCACCCCATCCTTTGCCAGGGTGACCCGGTATCCATTGGATTCAAGGATTGATTTTTCAATTTCCCGGGTGGTCATCGAATCATCCACCACCAGGAGATGGGGACGCACTGTCCCAGGGGGTTGGGACTCCCGGAAGAGCCATTCCCCTGTTTTTTCGATTCTTTTGGCCTGTTTAACCATGTGGGCCATGTGCAGCACCAGAATAATTCCATGGGTATCGGAAATAATAGTCCCGGTCACAAGCGCTACTCCCCGCATATGCAGGGGAAGGGGTTTTACCACCAGTTCCTCCTCACTGACCAGGGTGTCAATAACCATACCCAGGCGTTCATCTCCTTTTCCTGAAATAAGAATAAGCAGGAACGGGTCTTGTCGGACGTCAACGTCATGGGGGGGGAGCCCCAGAACATCTCCCATGGGAACCACGGGTACAAGATCTCCCCGCAACCGCAGCACCGCCTTTCCCTGGGCATTGATGATATCATTCCATGGTACCTTGACAATTTCAGTCACATGGCTTGCCGGAATGGCATAACATACGGATTCCAATGTCACAAGGAAGACATGGATAATGGCAAGGGTTTCCGGCAGAAGGATGTGGAAGGTGCTCCCCTGTCCGGGCATGGTCTCAACGGAAATGGTGCCATTGAGACCATTTTCAATGTTTTGCCGTACCACATCCATTCCAACCCCCCGGCCGGAAATATCGGTGATGATCTCTGTCGTGCTGAGTCCGGGATGGAAAATCAGCTGAACCACATCGGAAGGCTCCATTTCCCTGAGGGCTGATTCCGTGACGATTCCCCGGCTCAACGCATTTTGGGCAACCCTGTCCACGGGAATGCCGCCACCGTCATCGGCAATGATAATATGGACACTTCCGCCATCAATGGCTGCTGAAATCCGGATGGTTCCCTGGGATGGTTTCCCCGCCTTCACACGGACATCTTCCGCCTCCATGCCATGGTCAATGCAGTTTCGAACCATATGAATCAGGGGATCTTTCAGCTGCTCCATCATTTTTTTGTCCATCTCTGTTTCACCACCTGTAACGTCAAGCAACACCTTTTTTCCGGAAGCCCGGCACAGATCCCGAACCACCATGTGCAGGGCATCAAAAATGGTGGACAGGGGCAGCATGCGCATCTCCAGGGAGCGGGTCTGCAGTTGTGCCATCAGGGGCATAAACACGCCCAGGTAGTCATGAATGCCCCGGTTCAGGGTTTTTATCATGGCATACAGGGAAGCAAACCGGTTTTCAAAAGCGCTTTCCATGCTCTCTCCCCGGGGGGGGCCGGTTGGGTTCCGTTCCAGAAGGGTTTTAAAATCGCCGGTTGCCATGGAAAGCTCGCTGAGCTGCCGGGCATGGCTCTCCACCTTTTTATGGGTGGAAACCACCTCTCCCATGAGGTTGATCAGCCCATCCAGCTTTTCCAGATTGATACGGATGGTCTCTTGTTTTTTTCTGCATGGTCCTTTTTCTGCATCCGCCTTTTCAGGTAAAAGCCCCTCTGCGTTATCCTTTCTCTCCGGGGCGGGTTTCTCCTCCTCCTTATCCTTATCATCAACAGGAACATTCCCAGCCTGGTTCTCCGGCGCTTGGGTGTCTCCCAGCTCGGCTTGCGCCGCCCGTTTCAGCTGTTTGATAATCTCTTTGGGACCCGCTTTTTCCTCCCCCCCGGAGAGGGCTTCCACCATGCGTGACAGGGTATCCATCCCCTCAAACAGTACATTGGAAATGGCATTGGAATAAGGTATGCTCTCTTTTCTCAATCCATCCAGCACATCCTCCAGAAGATGGGCCATGTCACTGATATGGATTAATTTCATCATTCGGGAAGAGCCCTTTATGGTGTGGGCCGCCCGGAATACAGCATCCATTATGGACGGATCTGAAGGAGTTTCTGCCAGGGCAATCAGTCCCTTGTTCATTTCACGTAAGTGATCACCTGAATCTTCGATGAACCGGTGAATAAATTTGGATCTGTCAAATGCCATGGGTGCAGTTCCTGTGGTTAAGCGTTTAATGGCGACTGTTTCCGGCAAAGTTGAAGAATATCTTCCCGGGAAAAGGAAAAGGGAAAATAGTCAAGCCCGTGGTGGGTTTCCTGACCCTTCTCAAGAAGCCTGATCACAACGGCAGCCTGCCGGGAAGCCATGGCTCTGTTGCCCAGTGCCTGGTAGGTCTGGAATATCAGAAAGTGGGCCAGCCAGTTGTTGGGCTCAATCTGGGTGGTTTTATGGTATTGCTTCAGGCTTTCCAGGGGGTGATGTTCCATGCCGGTAATCATGCCCAGAAGTAGATAGGCCGGGGCACAGCGCAGATTGGCCCCTATAAGCTGCCGGCACAATTGGGTGGCCGTTTCCGTGTCTCCCTTCTGGATGAGCAGACCGGCCCTCAAAATCCAGACCTTCTCCATCATTTCATCTTTTTTTTCTACCATGGGGGCAAGCAGGGCCAGGGCATGGTCAAATTGCTTTTCCCGGGCCAGGGAAAGTGAAATTTCATAGAGGCTTCCGGAACTTTCCTCCCTTGTCCCGGATAGCGTCTTCGAGCTGTTTTCTATTTTTATCGTAACCGTTGGGGGTGGATAAGAACCGGGGGTACTTTTGCATGGATGATCTCCATGGACGGACCTGTCGTTTGCGGTTTTTTGATAAACAAAGCAGCCATCCATCTCCACCAGGGTGAGTTGACCGGTATCATGGGAAAGGGTTTCGGCGGACCCCACCACAAGATATCCTCCTGGTTTCAGCATCTTGTCCAGGTGTGAAAACACCTTCATCCGGGTGGACGTATCAAAATAGATGGAGACATTGCGATAAAAAATAATATCCATGGACTGGAGCATTTTCGTCCGGGGAGCATCCATAAGGTTGTGATGGGAATAGTCGATTTTTTTAAGGATATCCGGTTTTACAACATATCTGTCCCCTTGGATGGGATCAAAGTAACGTGACAACATTGCCGGGCTGAGCTGGCGCAGCTTCCATTTTCCATAAATTCCGGTGCGGGCCTTGGAAAGGGCGGTGCGGTCGATATCCACCCCTGAAATTTCAAGCCGGGAGAGAACGGATGGGCCATGGGCATGGTCTACTGCCATGGCAATGGAGCAGGGTTCTTCCCCTGTGGAACAGCCGGCGCTGAGAATGGAGATTTCCTCTTCCCTTGTTTCCCCTGCCAGCAGTCCGGGGAGCACCCCTTGGGATAAGCAATCCAGATGAAACGGCTCACGGAAAAAATAACTTTCATTGATGGTCAACCCATCCACAAGGGTATCAAAGAGTCCTTTGTTGTGGCGGATTTCATGGCAATAGATTTTTATCTCATCCATACCCAATGCCGCCATGTGCCGGGTAATGTTCTCCTGCAGAACCATGGTGCGATAGGCATCAAAGGTAAGGCCGGTTCGCTGGTAAACCAATTCTTTAATACCGGAAAAAGTCATGATTCTTTCCTGACCATGAAATTCAGGCATCTGCCGATTTCGTTAAGGGACATCACCTGATCGATGAAACCGCTTTCCACGGCTGCCCTGGGCATGCCGTACACCACAGACGAGGCTTCATCCTGGGCAATGGTTGCGCCACCGGCCTGTTTGACGGCCTTAACACCTGCGGTCCCGTCATTGCCCATGCCCGTCAATACAATGGCCATGGAATATTGCCCATGGGCCCTGGCAACGGATTCCAGCAGCCGATCGCAGGAGGGCGTATAAATATCTTTCGGTCCGGGGGGAAAGACCTCAATGGTATTTGTGGGGGTGATCTCCATATGTCCGCTGGAGGGTGAAAGATAGATGACCCCCGGTTTGACCTGCTCCCCTGGAACCCCCTTTTTCACTTGAGCATTGGGGGTATTCCGGTTCAGCCACTTTACAAGGCCGGTATCAAATCCCCTGGCAATATGCTGGGCCACCACAACCGGTACATTCAGAAACTGTTCAAGCCCGGCAAACAGCCAGGCCAATACCCCGGGGCCCCCGGTGGAGCTTGCAATTGCAATGATATGAGGGAGGTTTCTGTTTCGCCTCATTTTGGGGACATCATTGCTTTTACAGGTTCTGCTTCGAATATGGCGCACCACTTTTACCTTGGAAAGCAGTTTGACCCTTTGGGCGAAATAATCTGCACTGGATCTCTTCATATTTGGTTTAGGGATCACTTCCAGGGCTCCCCTGGAAATTGCGTCATAGGCGGTGCCGGAATCATCCCGGGAGGTCACAACCAGAATGGGCAGTGAATTTTCTCCTCCCATGATCTGTTCAATGGCCACCATCCCGTTCATTTCGGGCATTTCAATGTCCATGGTGACAAGATCCGGCTTGAGCGTGGCGATTTTTTCCAGGGCTTCCAAGCCGTTGACGGCCTTGCCCACCACCTCAATCTCCTTGTCCGATGCCAGAATTTCCACCAGGAAATCCCGAACCAAGGCGCTGTCATCCACAATTAAAACCCGTACCGGTTTCATGGCGTTTTCCTCGGGTTAAAGACTCAAAGCTTGAATCCATGAATAAGCGTATTTAACTGTTCTGCCAGCTGGTTCAATGTTTCCCCGTTCTCACCGATCTGCTTGATGGCCCGGGTGGTATATCGTCCACTTTCATCGATCTCCCTCAGGGCCTGCACCACCTGGTCACTGGCCGTTTTCTGCTGCTGGGTGGAAAGGGTGATCTGTTGAGCCGCATCCCGGGTATCCTGGGACCGGTCAACAATATTGGCAAGGGTCTCCCGGGTGTGGGAGGTAAAGCTTAACCCTTCATTGATGCAATGGGTATTTTTTTCCGAAGAGAGCATCATGTTATCCACTGCATCCTGTATTTCGGTTACCCGTTTTTCCGTCTCCCGGGTGGAGGATTCCACATTCTCGGCCAGGCGCCTGATTTCAATGGCGACAACGCCAAACCGTTTTCCGGCTTCACCGGCGCTGGAGGCCTCCAGGGCAGCATTAAAGGCAATCAGCTTTGTCTGGTCCGCAATGTTGTTGATGATCTCCATGATTTTGGCAATTTCACGGGTTTTGCTTCCCAGTTCATGGATCCCCTTTACCGTATTCTCGTTGCCGGTGTGAATCTCCTCCATCTTATCCGTCACCAGTGAAACGGATTTGTTTCCTTCATTGGCATGGTTAAGGGCCTCTTCGGCAATGGTGAGAACCGTATCGGCATGTTCGGAAATCTGCCTGGAGGATGCGGAAAATTCAGCCATGGTGGAGGTGATCTCAGTCACCGATGCCGACTGTTCCGAAGCGCTGGATACCTGGTCCTGGAGAGCCTTGTTGATAGCCTCGCTGTTGGCTGTCAGACGGGTCACCACTTCAACCAGCTTGCCCACCATCTCCCGGACCGACCCGATCATGAAATTGATGGTTTCCGACAAAAGGCCCATCTCATCCCTGGAGGTCACTTCAACGGTGTTCCTCAAATCCCCTTTGGACAGCTGGTTGGATACGGCCATTATGCCGGACACCGGTTTTAAAATGGTTCTGGACAGAAGCAGCGAACTGATAATGCCCATGGCAATGATAACCAAAAAAAGCATCACCACCTGGAATACAATAATATTCCGAACCAGGGCATACTCTTTGGTAATATCCGTTTCCAGCATCATCACACCGATCTGAGTCGTCTTGTAGTCTTTGATCGGGAAAGCCGCCATGGCTGTTTTTCCGTTCATTTGAATGGTCAAATTCGTCTTTCCCTGATCCATGAGGGATTGAATCCATTTTTCGTGGGAACGATCCTCTGTTTTGTTGCCCATGACCTGGACATAGAGATCGTCAACAACAGGATATTTTTTCGGATCCTGGAGCCGATGGGTAATGGAGAGGAAGGTCTTGTTCATGTAAAGCCGGACGGAATAATGATCATCTGAAAACAGGGTTTTCACCAGGGGCGCAAAATCAAACAGCACCTCCACCGATCCAAGGGGTTGACCCTGGGAATTTAAAATGGGTGAAAGTCCCCGGATCACAAAACCGCCTCGGCCAAGCTCAATTCCCCTGACCGGTTTCCCCGTGGCGTTGACGTCGAGAACCGTATGCCGGAAATCCGAAATATCATCTGACCGGTCCTGCCATTTCCCATTGATCCTGATCTGACGCTGTCGCCACATGCGAACCAGACTCCGGCCATTGGGCAGGTGAAAATGAAGTTTCATGGGGCCATTGCCGGTGACAAATTCGTATCCGTCCATGGTGGTTCTGAGTTCCTGCCTCAGCATTTCCCGTGCCAATTGGCCCTGGGCGTCCCGGGGATCATTGATGTCGCCGGAATGGGCCAGTTCAAAGGCCTTGATCACCTGGGGCAACCTGGAGAAAAGTGAAGATTTCTCCAGGGTCTGCTGGGCTGTGAATTCCACGCTTCGCAAAAGCACCTCCATGGAATTCTCCATTGGGCGGGAGACTATTTTTGTGTTTAATTTGTTTAACTTATTTACCGTTACCAACGATCCTATGGCGAAAACGACGATCATGATAATGAGGGAAGGAATGGTGTTTTTCTGTCTTAAATTCATGGTCAAGCCTTAAATCAAAGGGTTAGACAGCTGAGTCTTAATCCTGTACCCCGGGAATCGCTTTCCATGGGGAGCATCGGAAAAATTCACCGACACATTTTAAGGGGATCCACCAGTAACAAAATACGCCCATTGATGGGACATACGGCCCAAAGTGGTGTGGCATGGAGGAATTGTTCCACCAGCACTGGAAAAGGTTTTATCTCCTTAATGGGAATAACAAGGGGCATATCCCGGGGCTTATCAATGATCAGATAGAACCGTTTCTTTCCTGTTTCAATGCGCAACGCCCTTGGAAATTCATATACCACGGGGGGCCGGGGTAAATTAATTTTTTCATGGAACCAGATAATTCCGGATTTCCCGTCCACAAGGGCGTCCACATGCCCCATGGCTTTGACCGGTTCCACATCCATCCCAAAATCAATGCCCATGATATTGAATAATAGAAGGGTCAGGTCTTTTTTCACAGAAAAGTTCCCTTTTTTGTTTTGTTCCCGGCCGGGTTATTTTGAAAGTGTTTTAAACAGTTTATCCACACTGAGCACAATGACATAGTGACCTTTATACAACTCCTCCCCGCCATGGGCATAGTTGCTTATGGCAAGGGGCAATGTGGAGATGACCGGTTTTATTACAGCTTTTTTAATGGAGATCACATCCGCCACATGCTCCACCTGAATACCGGATAACAGCTCCCCGGACCGGCCAAGGATGATCCGGGTTGCGGGAGAGACCGGCACTTCATCCATTTCAAGAAGGGTGTGGAGGTTTATCACCGATTCAATGTCCCCACGCACATTGATAATTCCCCGGATGGTCCGGGGAGATCCCGGTACCTCGGTGATGGGCGAAAAAGGCAAAATCTCCCTCACATCTCTTCCCTTAATGGCAAAATAGCGATGGGCAATGGTGAATATGACAAGCTCTACTGTTTCATCCGGGATCTCCGGGTTACGGGCTTCTTCGGCCTGATTCCGGACGGTATCCAGAATCAATTGGGTCTTTGACGGTTCTTTTCCGGTTTTGCGCATTCTCTTATACAGCCTTCAGTCCTTTCTGGTATTATTCTCTGCCCCAAGTCAACAGGGCCCCAAAGGTCATGGTGGTATGGTTCTTTAAAATGGCGACAGGCGGTCTGGAATTTGATGATGGAGATCTCGGGGTTGCTCCGTCCTTTTTCAAAGGCTATCTTCTTCTTATAAAGCAAATTGCAACGGGTTTCAATTTATAAAGCAACTTGTCAGGGGTTTTAATGATGGTGATGAATTCCAGGGTTCTCATAAATTGAACCAGGTATTACGACAGACCCTTGAATGCCGTTGACGAATTTGGTTTATTTGTCCTGAATGATTCAAAAAAAGATTTCGATATTTCACCTGCTGTCTGTGAATCGTTCAGGTCGCCTGAATGATATCCAAGTGTATCCCATGATGTCTGTTTCTAATCTGTTAATTACTTCTTTGTGGAGGTAGTAGTTATGGAACAGATAAAAGAAATTTCCCATTGAGGTCTCAGCCATCACGTTCATCTTGCCAAAGAGGAACTTGCGATATTGTTTGGAGATGAAGTTCAGCTGACCCATCGCGCCGATCCGGGCATCCGGGTCCATAGACGGCAGTCCCGGACTGAAACTCGAAGGAACGCTGGTGAAAGTGCAGTAATACCATATGTTCGGTATAGGAAGGACAGGAATAAAGTAATTGACAATTGCTACATGGTTCCATATTAATACTTGCAATCACTGTTGTCCAAAAACCGTTTTTTTTGAGCTAAGGAATTGAAAGAAATCTCCTTGTGGGGCATGATTAAAGTTGCAAGACAAAAACCATAAACCCACACAAGGGAGATTTCGATGACCATGATACGACACGGCAGCCTT
>JAQYWC010000013.1 GCA_030145245.1 Desulfobacterium sp. | reverse complement strand
TAATTATGTATAGTCCTAAATATGAGAATGCTGGTAACAAGTTTTAAATGGCGGGAATGTAAGAGAGAATGCTATATCAACTTCACATAATTGGGGACTTCACATAACATGTCTTATGTTGAGCTCAACATAAAACATGATTTGGCATAAGAGAATACGCCCACGTCTGTACCTCAAACTTGGCACACCATTCCGACATTAACGTCAAATAACTTTGATAATCTTCATTACTGAAAAAGGTCTGCTGACGCCTGTTCCCCCTCTGTATCACATGATGGGGCATTCCCGGCGCGACAGCTCTTGCCATTCGTGCCATGATAAGCCATCCTGATATTGATAAATTTGAAGAGTGATGTTTATCCATATTGGATACATTAACAATCTACCACAGATCACTGGGAGAAAAAATATGAATTCTGCAGGAAGGGATCACGCAATTGAGAGTTCTCAAACAGAGAGAGGGCTGAGCCATATATAGCTCAGCCCTCTTTTTTTAAATCTCTACAAGGGACTAAAAACACCTAACTCAAAATACACTGCCAGCTTTCACCTATAATTAAGTAAGGTGTCCCCGGATTATTGATCTGGATTACATATTACGGAGTATAGACTTGAAACGTATCTACAAAATCTGTACCGCTCGCGAAAGTAGCATAATTCGCAGCATCAACCCCTTCAGGAGCGGCAGTAATCGTTGCGGTACCAATGCCTGTAGCAGCAACGGCTATAGATACGGTATAATCACCTAAGACAAAAGATGTTGCGGTCATCGTCCAAGTACCTGCGAGATTAGGTGTGGCCAGGACAGCCTCTGAGTATTCCATAACAGCTTGTGACTGTGCTGCAGCAAATGCAACATCGCAAGCTTTCGTTCTTGCTTGTTGCTGCATATCCAGAAATTTAGGAACAGCAACAGCAGCCAAAATACCCAAAATAACCAACACAGCAATAATCTCAATCAGAGTAAAACCCTTCTGATTCTTGACAATGTTTCTTTTCTCCATTGTTCACTCCTTAAATTAAGGTTTATAAAAATAACAATTCGCTCACACGAGCATTTTCAATTTTCCCATCATTTCTAACACAATCACTTTACAAGAGGCATGCCAGCATGAACGATAATTCATTTTTAATCCACACACTCAGACACCACGCCGTTATTTCAAGGTTCCTCTCCGTCCCCCGGCTCAAACGTCCACAGCCAGGACGTCCCACCATCTCCAAAAAATGGAGATCACCCCACAAAACCTGGAGCCTTTTATCAAACCTGGTTATTTTCCTCAACCTTAAAGGCGCTCACATCGATCCCATACTTCTTGACCCTGTTCCAGAGACTCCGCTGGTTGATACCCAATTTCTCCGCTGCCCGAACCTGGACCCCCCGGTTTTTCTTCAACGACTCGCAGATCAATCGCTTTTCTATCTCTTTCAATGTCTCATCAAGGGAGAGGTTGCCTGAAAAGGAATGGGCCATGGCTTCGGGGGCTGCTGTTTTCAGAAGATTGGGAAGATGATCGCCCCCCAGAACCATATGGCTGTCCGCCATGACGGACGCCCTTTCCACAACGTTCTCAAGTTCCCGGACATTGCCGGGCCAGGCGTAATTCTCCATGAGCTCCACGGCATACGGGTCAAATAATTTTCCGGGAGCCATCTTTTCCAGGAAATGAGAGGCAAGGAGCGGCACATCCTCCGGGCGTTCCCTGAGGGGCGGCAGGGACACGGGAAACACATTGATGCGATAGAAAAGATCCTCCCTGAAATTTCCATCCTCAACCATGGACTCAAGCTTCTTGTTTGTTGCTGCAATGATCCGCACATCCACGGTGATAGGGGTGTCCCCACCCACCCTAAAAAACGAAGATTCCTGGAGCACCCTTAAAAGCTTTACCTGGAGTTCCATGGGCATGTCCCCTATTTCGTCAAGAAAAAGAGTACCCTGGTCTGCCTGCTCAAAGCAGCCCTGTTTCTGGGAAACCGCCCCGGTGAAGGCCCCCCTTTCGTGGCCGAACAGTTCGCTCTCCATAAGGTTGGGGGAGATGGCGGCGCAATTGATTCTTACAAAAGGCCTATCTTTACGGGGACTCTGGGCTACAATGCATTCGGTAATTAGCTCTTTTCCCGTTCCGCTCTCGCCAAGAAGGAGAACAGTTGAATCGGTGCGGGCCACCTTGATAATCTGGGAGAGAACCTGGCGCATGGCCCGGCTCTTCCCAATGACCTTTGGGAAAAGATGCTCAGCATCCATGATGTCCAGGGCCTGGGCCACCTGGTCGAAAACCTTTGTAAACTCAGCCATCTGGTCGACGGAGTTTGCACCTGTACCCACTCCATCTTCTTTTACGTTAACAACAGAGGAATCTCTTGCCTTTTGGATGAATTGTTCGGCGGGTTTCAGCAAAAACCGGATGATTAGATACGCGATGAAAGCTGAGGCAAACGACACAAAGCTACCGGCCAGGACAAGTAAACCTTGGGGAGATCTGTTTCGTTCAATAAAGTAGTCGGTTACCTGAAAAGAGACGATAAATGAGAAAAGAGAACAGAGCCCGAAGATCAATGGAACAAGGGCATAGATGCTGATGGAAAGTCTTCTCATAAACCTTAATGCACCATCTTGGTAAGATCCCACATGGGTAGAAATATTGCCAGGGCAAAAA
This sequence comes from Desulfobacterium sp., assembly GCA_030145245.1. GTDB lineage: Bacteria > Desulfobacterota > Desulfobacteria > Desulfobacterales > Desulfobacteraceae > Desulforapulum. Next base: position 10,754 of record JAQYWC010000013.1, on the reverse strand, counting down.
AACCGACCACTGCGGCCAGCCCAACGGTCAACAACGGTCCCACGGCCTCGGAAAGCCCCTTGGTCGAGTACTCCACCTCGGTATCGTAGTGAACCGCAATTTCCTGGAGCATCTCATCCAGGTTACCCGACTCCTCCCCAATGGCCACCATATTGATCACCATGGGAGTAAAGTACTTTGCCTTACGCAAAGGCTCGGAGATCCCCCTTCCCTCGGTCAGGAGTTCCTTAACCTTAACAAACTCCCTTGTGATGGCTGCGTTTGCAATGGTGTTGGTCAGGATGTCCATTGACTCAAGCACGGTGACGCCGCTTGACTGGAGGATGGCAAATATAGAGGCAAACCTGGACATGGCAGACTTGACAAAAAGCGGTCCGATAAGAGGGGTGGCCATGAAGGTTCTGTCCCGTACATATTTACCGTTTTCCGTCTTAAGGATTCTCACCAGGACAAATATAAAGATGGCAAAAGAGATCAACACCACATGCCAGTAGTTGCTCAAGGCCGAATAAAGAAACATGCAGATCTTTGTGGGCAGGGGAAGGTCGATACCCGCACTTTTGAATATCCCCACGAACTTGGGAATAACAAAGGTCAGAAGCACAGTAAAGGCGACCCCAAGAAAACAGCAAACAATCATGGGATACCGCATGGCTGCCTTGATCTCGGACTTAACCTTGTCCTCGTGCTCGATAATGTAGATGAGACGGTCCAGCACATCGGGAAGGGAACCCGAGGACTCTCCTGCCAGGATCATGGAGCAGTAAAGGGGAGAAAACACCTTTTTGTGCTTATCAAAGGCAATGGAAAGGGAGGCGCCCTCCCGGATATCCTCTGCCATCTGGGAGATGATGCGGCGCAGGCGCTTGTTCTCAGTCTGGGCCTCCATGATGGAGAGAATCTGGAGCATGGAGACACCGGCCTGGATCATGGTCTTGAACTGCTTGGTAAAGAGAATGATCTCCCTTGGTTTCACCGGGGTCATGGAATCGGTAAGCCGGGTCATAAAATCGGATTGGCCCTGGGATGCTCCGCTCTTTTTCCTGACCGATTCCGGGATGTGGCCCCGGTTGACGATGATCTGCTGGGCAAGCTCGGTGGATTCGGCATCCACTTCGCCTGTGATCTCGTTGCCGTTTTCGTTGATTGCGGTGTAGGTGTATAGGGTCATATTACATCATCACTGCCGAAGCAGCCTCTTCTACGGTTGTAATGCCATTGGCAACCTTCTGGGCTGCGTCCATTTTCAGGGTGGTGAGCTGGCCGGACTGGGCGCAGGTCCGGGTGATCTCCTGGGCGGATCGGCCCGTAAGGATCATCTCTCTTACGTCGTCGTCGATCTGAAGCACCTCGTAAAGGCCGGTTCTTCCCTTATAGCCGGTGTCCTTGCAGTGGAAGCACCCTTTGCCCTTTACAAAATCCACGCCCTGGGCTTTTTCAAGGCCCCAGAAGCGGAGGGCATCGGGAGAGGGTTTATAGGACTCCTTGCAGTGGGGGCACACCTTCCGGATCAGGCGCTGGGCAATGGTCACCAGCATCACTGAGGAGGCAAGAAAGGGTTCGATGCCCATGTCGATGAAACGGGTGATGGCGCCTGCGGCATCGTTGGTATGGACGGTGGAGAGAACCATGTGGCCGGTGAGGGCCGCCTGGACGGCCACGCCTGCGGTCTCGGAATCCCTGATCTCACCCACCATGATGGTGTCCGGGTCCTGGCGGAGGATGGAACGGAGACCCGAGGCAAAGGTCATGCCTGCCTTGCGGTTGAGCTGGGCCTGGCGGACGTGCTCCATTCTGTACTCCACAGGGTCCTCCAGGGTGATGATGTTGGTATCAGGACTGTTGATGATCTTGAGCATGGAGAAGAGGGAGGTGCTCTTTCCGCTACCCGTGGGACCGGTGCTGAGGATCATGCCGTAGGGCATCTTGATGGCCTTTTCAATGGTTTTGATGTCCCGGGAACAGACCCCGAGTTTTTCAAGGCTGTAGATGCCCGAACTCGTGTCAAGGAGCCGGAGTACCACGTTCTCCCCGTACACCGTGGGAATGGTGGAGACACGGATGTTGATCTCCTTGTCGTTGACAAACACGGTGAACCGGCCGTCCTGGGGAATCCTGGAGACCGAGATATCGAGGTTTGCAAGGATCTTGAGCCGGGAGACCATGGAGAGGAACATTTTTTTAGGCGGGGCCGGCACATGGTGGAGCCTTCCGTCCACCCTGAACCGTATCTCCACATACTCTTTTTCCGGACTTAGGTGGATGTCGCTGGCCCCCTCTCTTACGGCCTGGGTGATGACGGAGTTTACAAGGCGGATGACCGGCGCCTCCTCTGCCATGTCGGCAAGGGAGGTGGCTGAGATATTATTGTTGTGGCCGGAATCTTCCTCCTCCACCACATCCAGCTCCTCGATCTCCTGGATCTGCTCCATCACCCCGTTCTTGCCGGAATAGGTGCCGTAGACCGTGGACACGAGAAGATTGAAATCCTGCTCCGTGCAGATCACCGCCTCCACCTCGGAGTCGGTCCTCACCTCGATATCGTCCACGGCCGTGATATCCATGGGGTCGGTCATGGCCACGGTGAGGATGCTGCCCTGCTTTTGAAGGGGAATGGCCTGGAACCTTGCCACATCCTCATTGTCCAATATCTTGCCGAGATGGGGGCCGATGGAATATTCCGTGGGATCATACTTCTTGATGTTGACCTGCTCAGCAATGAGATTCACAATGGAAGCTTCGCTGACCATGCCCTCCCTGACCATGTACTGGCCAAGCTTCAGGCCGGAGTTCCGATAGCTGAAAAGCGCCTTGTCAAGCTGGCTTTTTTCGATGAGTCCCGCCTCGATGAGCATCTCTCCCAGTTTTTTCCGCTGCCTCAAAATAATATCCTCTTATCTGTTGTTTCGCTGCTGCCCGCAAGTTCCAGCCGTGTACACTGGGCAGCCAAAGGGGTTGGAATCTGGTGCTTAAACGCCTTGGCCGATGCCATGGTCTTGAATGGCCGGTCCACGACCACCAGGAACAGAAATCCCAGATCATTGCTCCACACGGGAAGCATCCTCACATCCACATTCTCTGTTTTATACAGCCGTGCCTCATCATAGGCTCTGTTGAAGTCGGGATTTTTTGAAAACACAATACAGACCGCGTCCTGTTTCCAACCACAGTTTTCAGTATCCATCACCGGAAACTTGATGCGCATACCCGCCATAATATTATCCGGGTTCTTGATCCTTGGGTTGGCCGACATCAGGGATTTAAGAATCTGCCGGTTAAACGAGCCATACACGGTCTCGGCCATTCTGTATAGGGCCACGTCCTTTGGGACCTTGAGGCTTCCATAATGTTTCGGCATAACGGCTTCCGTGACGGAATCGTCAGTGACAGGCCCTGGAGGAATCTGATATAAGTATCCCCTGGCTACCGGTTCAACCCCGGCATGAACAGGAACGGCATCCTCCTCAAATTCCCCGATCATGGATAAAAACCGGCCAGGCGCAAGGCTGCAACCCAACAGGACCAAAGCCACAAGAAAAATCCCGGTAGCCAAAGATCCGTGCCCCAGGCTCACCTTTTTTTCAGGAAACACCTTAAACCCGCAATGCCGGACAAAAAACCACCCGGCCATGGAACGGTTTTGAATGATCAGGTCCAGGATGATATGGTGGCAGAGCTTGACGATCTTCCTTGGATACCCCTGGGTAAATCGATACACACTAAGATAGGCCAATGAAGAAAAAATTCCCCCCTTGGTTCCGGGAGCGGCAGCCCGGTCAAGCCGGTATTGAATCATCTCCCGGGTCTCATGGAAATTCAGGGGGCCAAGGGAATAGCTGAAGTTGATCCTGTCCTTAAAATTGTCAAGCCCGGCAATAATGCCATCCAACTCTTTCTGGGCAAAAATAACAATTTGAAGTAGCTTATGGGCGTTGGTCTCGTAGTTCAACAGCTCCCGCAGGGCCTCAAGACAAAACACCGGCAGTTTCTGCCCCTCATCGATGATCAGAACCGTTGTGAGCTTCCTGTCCACCCCCTGGGTAAAGAGATAATTCTTGATCCGCTCCTTGATACTGTTTTCATCCTCTTTTGCAAGGGCCGTCTCCCCGGTGAACAGGTTCAGAAGATAGCCGAGGAAATCGGCTACCGTTTTAAACCCCGGATCCAGGACAAGAAAATAGTTAAGCTCGGGGTCGTCTGAGATCCGCTTCACCAGCTGACGGCTGATGGTGGTCTTGCCGGTTCCAACATTCCCGGTAACCACATTGAGCCCTCGCTTGAGCCGGATGGATATTTCCAGCATCTGAAGCGCCTCCAGGTGCTGTTTTGAATTAAAAAACAGCTCCGGGTCCGGTGAATTGGAGAACGGCTCCTGCTCAAGATTTAAGATCCGGTAGTAATCCATAAAGGGTTAGCCGTTCGCCTTCTTCAATTGTTCGCCCTTCTCTTTCAGAATGTGGGGGGTGATAAAGATCAGAAGCTCCTCCATGTCCTGGGATTTTGAGTTGCTCCTGAACAGCCTTCCAAGCCCCGGAATATCTTTGAGCCAAGGCACCCCGGACTCCCCCTCCAGGGCCTTCTCCTTGTTGAGTCCGCCGATCACCGTTGTCTGGCCGTCGTAGAGGGCCACCTTTGTCTCCGCATTCTTGGTGACAATGGTGGGGTTGCCCGCGACCGTGTGGGTCCAATTCAGCTCATCCTTGTGGGTCCTGATCTCCAAACGGATAACGTCCCGGTTGACCACATGGGGTGTCACTTCCAGGCTGATCACAGCATCTTTCCACTCGATCTTAATATCACCGTCCTCAATGGTCTGGAACGGCACCATTTGACCGGATTCGATGGTCGCCTTTCGGTGGTCCATGGTGCTGATGGATGGCTTGGAAAGAATGTTGAGTTTCCCATCACTCTGGAGGGCGGTAAGCTGAGCATAGAGGATGTTCTTTCCGATATTTTGATGGATGAGGCCGAGGGTCATGCCCTCCCACCCTTTGGTTCCGGCTTTTTCCGAGGAGGGAAAATTCGAGATGTTGCCGATACCCGGCAGATGGACAATGGGGCTTCCTGCCGGCGCATCGTCCGTTGCATCTTCCGAGGAGGTAACCAGGGAGTCATCAAACTCGCCCACGGGACCGCCGATCCAGTTGTTATAATCACCGGCTGTATTAAGGCCAAGCCCGCCCCACTGGACCCCGAGTTCTTTGGCAGTATCGGAGTTGGCCTCCACAATGTGGGCCTCGATGAGAATCTGGTCCGTGGGCCTGTCCAGCTTTTGAATGATAGGCATGATCGTATTGATATCTTTCTGGGTGGCCTGGAGGATCAGGGAATTGGTGCTGGCGTCCATGAGAATTGATCCCCGGAGCTGCACAGCGGAAGCCTTTACCTCCGCCTTTTTAGCCCCTTTTTTCTTCTTTATATCTTTTTTACTGGCAATCAGATAGGCCTCAAGATTTGCCCTGAGGGGACAGAGATCGGCATAGTCTATCTTGACAATCTTTGTAACCAGAGGATCCAGTTTTGCCTCCTCCTGGGCAATCTCAAGCATGGCAATAGAGTGGGTTTTCTTGCTCTTCTCAAACTTCTGCTTTGCCTCCATCAGAGCGATATCCTTGGTGAGATCCTCCACCGTGATCACCCTGAGGATATCCCCAGTCCACTCGTAGGTGAGCCCGTAGGTGGAGAGAAGCCCTTCGAAAGCCTGGTTCCAGGGGATATTGGTGATATTGATCTTGGCCTGGCCTGTGACGCTCTCGTTGATCATGATGTTCACCTCTGCGGCCCTGGCAAGGGTCCTGAGCAGCACGGAAACGGACACGTCGTGCATCTTCATGGTCACCGGCATGTCAGGAAGGGGCTTGACGGCCTTGAGCGCTTCTTCCTTTTCCAAACGCTTTTGGGCTTCTGCTTTTTCCCGTTCCCGGTTGTCCTCCTCAAGGGCAATGTCATACTTCCTCGGATCGGGCGTATACCCCTTGGACTCCTCGGCCATGACTCTCCATTTTTCAAAGCTGTCCGGTTTTGGCTCTTTTTCCCCCAGGGTGTTGCAACCGGAAATCATGACCAAAGCCACGAATACTGCCAGAATAGTACTGTGTCTGAACATTTTGTTTCCCATAGCTGATTCCATTTAATTCTCTTCCAAATAGAGTACGATCTCTTTGTTTGCCTCGGTTCTCAGAACCACCTGTGCCGGCGTAATATTTTCAACCTTATACCCCAGCTCATTGAGCATTTCACCACGCCTGTATTCCATGCCGTTGACCACCGCAAGAAAAAGGCTGCCGGCCTGCATGAAACCTGAGTAAACAAGCTCAGAGTCCTTAAGGTCTGAAACAACCTCCGTATCCTCGACCTCCTTGACCGGTTCAGCCCGGAACGGATCCCGTGTCCAGTCGGCCTCGGCCTTTGAGATGAGATAATCCGTTTGAGGCATATCCGTGATCTGGGCCACAGCAAGCTTTGCGGATGCAGCTATTGCATAGGACTCAAGTTTCTCTTCCGCCATTTCTGCCGTTTCCTGGGTCGCTTCTGAACTGCCGGAAAGGAAAAAATGGTCAGCAACCCAATAAACGCCGAACAAAACCGCCACCAGTAGTATGATCTTTTCGCGTCGTTTCATAATCTATTTCTTACCAATGTTTATGAGGATTTTGGTGAAGAACTTCTTTACCTGCTCCTTGTCCGTGGAGATCCTGATCGTTTCAACGGTATTGAGGTACGGCAGGGAGACAAGTGAAACAAGGCAGTTTCGATAATCAAACAGATCTCCTGAAAAGGTGAGCTCCATGGATACGGAATCAGACCTTTTTTTCAGGGAGTTGATATCGAGGCTGTTGCTGGAAAGCACCATGCCGTTATCCAGGGCAATCCGGTTGAACACCTTTGACAGGGTGGCGATCTTGTCCCGGGCAAGGGGCACTTTTTCCACCGTGGGCAGTCCAGGTTCAAAAGGCATGGACGCAAGGGCCTGGGCCTGGGCAAACAGGGGGTAGAGTTTTTTCTGCTTCGCAAGCTCGATGGCTGCCGACACCCGCGCCTCCTTGACCCGTTGAATATCACTGTGCTGGGGAAAGAGCACTACCAGGGCCACCACTGAAACCAGCACCGCCGACAGGATAACCAGGAACAGTGTCAGGGGAGGCAGTTTATTTGAGACCTTTTTCTCTTCAATTCCTGCCATTACAAAATCTCCATATCTGCGGTGAATTTCAGCAAATTTCTCTCCTCAATGGATTCAAGTGATTTATTCAGGAGCATGATATCTCCGAACACAGGCGAGTCTTCAAGCTTGATCACATATCCGGTCAAAGAGGATTCAAGGGCGGTATAGTCAGCGCTCACAATCCCCTTGAAGATGACTGAACGCCGGGCCTTTTTCTCCTTGTCCGCCCCTTTGTTTTTCGCTGGCACCTCCTGCTTGAAATCCGATTCAAAGGAAACCAGGCTGATGGAGTCCGGGGTAAGAGAGCAAAGCTCATTAATAACCGCAAGGGGAAGATAATCGGTAGCATAGGCTTTTATGGCCCGGGTACGTTCCCCGGCCAGCTGGAGTGTTTGACTCAACATATCCTCATTAACCCTGGGAACATACTTGGCTATCTGGGCCTCTATCCGGTTTTTCTCGGCCGATTCAGCCTGGAGCACCGAATCCTGCCACCACCAGCAGCCAAAGAATCCCAGGAGAGTCACCAGGCAGAACCCAGCGATGACGGCGTTCATTTTCCGGTATTTTGCCTGGGTGTTTCGCTGAACATAGGTATTGAGAAAATTGGGCGTATCGGCTTTGGTGGAGAGAGCAATTCCCAGGGCCGGAATGATGCCGGATCGCTCCCCGGCACCTTCAGGAAAACGGGTTGAAAGGGCCAGGAGGGGATTGGCCTCAAACGGGTTGAACCGTTTGACCTCGGTCTGGGTCTGTTCAGCGGCATACTCCATGAACGGCTGGCAATTATCGGTTTCCCCAAAGAACAGGTATTGGCGAACCGGTTCGTTTGAAGCATAATTATTGGAGCAGTAATCGCCGGTCCTCAGCACCTTGCCCACAAGGCGCTCCGCCCCGGGCTCCATAGCAACAAACAGGCTGCTCTCCCGGCCGAGACTTGATGAAAGGATATCCAGCACCTCCCAGGATTTCACATCAGGGTCAGGGGCAGCGTCCATCACCTCCTCCACCAGGCTGTGGGAACCGGTGCGAATGCTCCTGACAAGCTGGACCTTGGACTGGTAAAAACCTGTGATCTCGGTGTGATAACGTCCGACATTAACGATAATGTCCGGCCCCTCCCCTGGGAATTCCTGATTCGGTCCCATGAAATTCCGGAGGGCAAAGGGAGCAGCCGTGATGCCTGTCAGGGGGTACCCGGCCTTTGCAAACACTTGGGTCAGCATCTTGATTTCGCTCTTCAACCCGCTGAAAGCAATGACATTCTTCTTTTGAATTCCGTTGGACTGAACCGTTCCAAGCACATGGAAATCGAAAATATCATTGTCCGGATCCAGATCCACTTCCTTTTTAAGCCCCCAGAAGGCTGCGTTGGGAAGCTTGGCGGGTGCCAGGTTCGGAATCGCGAGATTTCTCATCTTGAGATTTTTTGAGTCAATTGCAGTCCAGATCGCAACATTCCCGGCCTTCTCAAGAAAATCGCCGATTGTTGATTTCAGAAAAGAAGCAAATCGTTCATGATCCATGTCCAGTTCATCAGGAACGGGGACATGCGCCCATTTTACGAGCTCCTTCACTCCCCCGGCGTCTTTTCCTCCTCCGACAAGAACAAGGGAGATATGACTTGGTTCGACAAAGACACCCGCAGTCAGAACCCGTTTACCGGCGTTTTTTATGGGTAACGAGTGTTGGGAGGAATCGGCCAGGGGCGGCTTTTCCTGTTTTTTACTTTTCGCCTGCTTACCGCGAATCGTATCTAATAATTTTTCTGTTGAATTCACACCGCTATTATAGCTCAAAACTGCTCCATTCTTTCAGTAATAGACCTTACCCACCAGCAAGCTCAAATTGATTCAGGAACTCCGTTCAGCATCAGCACATTTTTTACCACAAAGTAAAAAGTTTCATGTGATAGTACAGTCGGTATAATACTGAATCCTACTTGTCAACCAAAATAATAACTATCTTACTAATAACCACACTGTAGTACAAGTAAACCATTACACTGTCAAAACGGGGAGTTAAACAGTGGAACACTGTTCCTCTTGCATTGCAACAAACAAGCACTCCCGATGAAGAATAAACATCGTCTTTACTGCAAGCAACTCTTTGAGTGAACAGGACAAAGAGTGCTCTTACGCCTGCAATGGGTGGATAAAAATAACGCTTTATGATAAATAGTCTAAAAAAAAGGCCGACCGGCCTGAAACAGTAATAACGGAGAGAGTGAATGAACAAGATTGTCCATCAATCTGAAATTGCAGCCATTGCAGCCGAAAAACGGGCTGAGAACAAACAAATCGTTTTTACCAACGGATGTTTTGATATCCTCCATGCAGGCCATGTCAACTACCTGGCGGCTGCAGCAGCCCAGGGGGACATCCTGGTCCTGGGGCTCAATTCAGACCAGTCGGTCAGGCGCATCAAGGGAGAGAAGCGGCCCGTGATCAGCCAGGGCCACCGGGCACAGGTGGTGGCGGCCCTGGCCTGTGTCGACTATGTGGTGATCTTTGACGAGCCTGATCCCGAAACGCTTATAAAGATGGTCAAGCCCCATGTCCTTGCCAAGGGTGCGGACTGGGCCGAGGACGAGATCATCGGGGGAGATTTTGTCAAACAGAACGGCGGCAGGGTGGCAAGGATCATCCTGGAGCCGGATATTTCAACCTCCCTGATCATCGAAAAGATAGTGAACACCTATGGATAGGTCTGCAGCCACAACCATGGTCAGCCAAGGGGGAACCCGTCACCTTGAGTTCAACCAGTTCAATAGGCTTGGCTTTATTACCCACGGGATATTCACCCGGGCCGGCGGCTTCAGCACGGCGCCCTTTGACGCGCTCAATGTGGGACTCTCCACCGGAGATTCCAGGGACACGGTTCTGAAGAACAGGGAACTCATCTCCAGCACCCTTGGGGGCGGCACCCCGGTCTATCTCAACCAGATCCACTCGGACACCGTGCTGGTGCTGAAAAAGGATGATGCCGGCAACGTTCCCCCAACAACAGGGGACACTTTTGCCGACGCCGTGGTGACCGACATTCCCGACCTTGCCCTGGTGATCCAGGTGGCTGACTGCCAGGCCGTGATCCTGGTGGACCCTGTCAGGCGGGTTGTGGCCAACATCCACTCGGGGTGGAAAGGAAGCATCAGCAACATCATTGCCAGGAGCATCGACGCCATGGAGGAGACCTTCGGGTCAACCCCAGGGGACATTCTTGCCGGAATCGGGCCATCCCTGGGTCCCTGCTGTGCCGAATTTATCAACTACAGGACCGAGATTCCGGAACACCTGTGGCGCTATAGGGATGGACGTGACCATTTTGATTTCTGGCGCATCAGCCATGATCAGCTGGAAGATCGGGGGGTAAAATCCGGCAATATTGTCCGGGCCGGCACCTGCACCCGGTGTTCATCCGACACCTATTTCTCTTACAGGCGTGAGAAGGTTACCGGCAGATTCGCTTCTGTGGTTAAAATAATATAAGGTTATATATAAAGGTGTCATGAATAATGGGGAACAACGGGGTCAGGCTTAGCTTATTGTCGTTTTTGGGGGAGCACAAAAGATCAAGCAATAAGCTAAGC
>JAQYWC010000060.1 GCA_030145245.1 Desulfobacterium sp. | reverse complement strand
AACTCTTTGCCCTGGATACGGACCTGAGAACCCTTGAAGATGTGATGAAGGATGCGGATGTATTCATCGGCGTGTCTCAGAAGGATGTGGTGACAGCCGACATGCTGCTCTCCATGGCCAAGGACCCCATTGTGTTTGCCATGGCCAACCCGGATCCTGAGATCAGCTATGACCTTGCCGTCGCCACAAGGGACGATCTCATCATGGCCACGGGCCGTTCCGATTTTCCCAACCAGATCAACAATGTCCTGGGATTTCCCTACATCTTCCGGGGGGCGCTGGACGTGGGGGCCACAAAAATCTCAGAGGGGATGAAACTTGCCGCTGCCAAGGCCCTGGCAGCCCTTGCCAAGGAGCCGGTGCCGGATGTTGTCAAGGAGGCCTACAACGGCCAGGCGTTCACCTTTGGCAAAAATTATATTGTTCCCAAACCCTTTGATCCAAGGGTGATCGAATGGGAGTCCGTTGCCGTTGCCAAGGCGGCTGTTGAAGAGGGACTTGCCACCATCGCCATCGACGATTGGGATGCCTATGCCGCATCATTGAGAACCAGAATGGAGAAATTCTGGTGCCAGCCCGAGCTTAACTAATTCCTGACATCAGGCTTTAACGACACGGTCCGTTCGGCTGTTGGGGCAACAGCCGAATGCCTGCATGATCTGCGGCAGCAGCGGCGCGGGCCGGATCAATACCTATGCCATAAAGGAGAACGGTGTTCGTGTGCGCAAGAGCCTTTCTGTTGCCGGTGGGGTGTGTAAAGAGGTATTTTTATATTGAGTCGTGAATCGTCTCAAAGTTCAACAGTTTCCCATGGAGGTTCATTGATCAACTTTAACGTATGACGGCAGATCATTCCCAGGACAGGACGTCTGTCGTCAAGGAGGATAGATGGAACGCTTGATAGTCAACGACCGAATCAGAACGAGCAGAACCCCGGCAAGGATGGACCTTGCCCAGAGCGGCACCGGCCTTGTGCTCGGGCTGTTCATGTGGGTTCACATGTTCCTGGTGGCAAGTATTCTGCTGGGAAAAGGCTCTTTTAATTTTGTGGCAAAAACCATGGAACTCTCGTTTCTTTCAGACACGGGACACGGATACCCCTCAGCCGTCTTTTTTGCAGTGCTTGGCGTGTCCTCGCTCTTTATCATCCATGCCGCCCTGGGGGTGAGAAAGTTTCCCATCTCCTGGAAGCAGCACACCATCATACGTTCCCAGATGGGCATGATGAAACACAGTGACACCAACCTCTGGTACTGGCAGGTGGTCACGGGATTCATCATGTTTTTCCTGGGGTCCGTTCATCTCTTTATCATGCTCACCCATCCCGGTCAGATCGATCCCTACCTCTCTGCGGACAGGGTTTTCTCTTCCACCATGTGGCCCCTCTATCTTGTGCTCCTGGTCTGCGTGGAACTCCACGGCACCATTGGGCTCTACAGGCTCTGCATGAAGTGGGGCTGGTTTGGGGGCAAGGATCCGGTAAAGTCCAGGAAAATGCTTAAGATGATCAAGAACCGGGCCACGATCTTTTTTCTCGTCATCGGAGTGCTCGCCCTCCTGGTATTCTTCATCATCGGATGGCGTCACAGCGACCGTGCAGGAGAGCCCTATAACCCGGTCCACACCACGGTTACGGCATCCGGGTTGGCAGACGAGGCGCCCCCAGCCATTTCTTCCGACCATGGGGAACCTGAAGCGAATGATCACACGATATCAAACAAGGAGTAATTGATGAAAGTCATATATACGGATTCTCTTGTCATCGGTGGCGGTCTTGCTGGATTACGGATCGCCATCGCATCCAGGCAGAGGGGCTATGATACCATTGTCCTCTCCCTCATGCCTGCCAAGCGTTCCCATTCGGCAGCGGCCCAGGGCGGCATGCAGGCAAGCCTTGGCGCAAGTATCAAGGGCGAGGGCGATAACGAGGAGGTTCACTTCGAGGATACGGTCAAGGGCAGTGACTGGGGGTGTGACCAGGATGTCGCCAGGATGTTCGTTAACACAGCCCCCAAGGCGATCCGCCAGCTTACTGCCTGGGGCGTTCCCTGGAGCCGGGTCAGAAAGGGCGACCGTCAGGTGGTGATCAACGGCAAGAAGGTGACCATCACCGAGAAGGGCGAGGCCCATGGCCTTATCACCTCCAGGGATTTCGGGGGCACCAAGAAATGGCGCACCTGCTTCACCAGTGACGGCACCGGCCACACCATGCTCTATGCCATGGACAACAAGGCCATAGAACTCGGTATTCCCGTGCACGAGAGAAAGGAAGCTATCGCCCTTATCCACGAGGATGGAGTCTGCTACGGTGCCGTTGTCAGGGACCTTGTCACAGGGGAGCTTCTCGCCTACGTGGCCAAGGCCACCACCATTGCCACCGGCGGCTACGGTCGTCTCTATGCCGTATCCACCAATGCCGTCATCTCCGAGGGGATCGGCACGGCCATCGCCCTTGAGACCGGAGTCGCCACCCTTGGCAACATGGAGGCGGTCCAGTTTCATCCCACGGCCATCGTGCCCGTGGGCATCCTCACCACCGAAGGATGCAGGGGCGACGGTGGCCTGCTCCTGGACAAGGAAGGTTATCGGTTCATGCCGGACTACGAGCCTGACAAGAAAGAGCTTGCCTCAAGGGACGTGGTCTCCCGGCGCATGACCGAGCATATGCGAAAGGGCAAGGGCGTTCCGTCCAGGTACGGGGACCACCTCTGGCTGGACATCACCCTGCTTGGCAAAGAGCACATCAATAAAAACCTGAGGGAGGTCAAGGAGATCTGCGAATATTTCCTGGGCATCGATCCGGTTAAGGAGTACATCCCGGTGAGACCCACCCAGCATTACTCCATGGGCGGTGTCAGGACCAAGCCCACCGGGGAGAGCCCGAACCTCAAGGGCCTTTTTTCGGCAGGGGAGGCGGCCTGCTGGGATATGCACGGATTCAACCGGCTGGGGGGAAACTCCGTTGCCGAGACCGTGGTTGCCGGCATGATCGTGGGCGAGTATGTGGCCGACCACTGCGCCGCGACCACCCTCAATATCAATACAAAGCTCATTGAAAAGTTTGTCCGGCGGGAGGAGAACAAGATCATGAATCTCCTGAACCGGGATACCGGAGAAAACCCCTTTGAGCTCAGGAAGGAGATGCAGGATATCATGATGGACAAGGTGGGCATCTTCAGGAACGGGGATGATCTTGCCAAGGCCGTTGAGGAGTTGAAGGTGCTCAACCAGCGGGCAAAGAATATTGCTCTCCGGAACCGGATTGCCTCCTCCAACCCGGAGCTTGTTGAGGCGATCCGGGTGCCCAAGATGATACGCCTGGCCCAGTGCGTGGCCTACGGCGCCATGCTCAGGACCGAGAGCCGGGGCGCCCATGCCAGGGAGGATTTCCCAGAGCGGAACGACAGGGACTGGCTCAAGCGGACCCTTACCGCTTGGCCCTCCGAGGACGCTGATCTGCCCGAAGTTGCCTACGAGGAGCTTGACATCATGAAGATGGAGATGCCCCCCGGTTCCAGGGGCTATGGCGTTGACAACACCGTCCATCACCCGGACACGGAAAAGAGGGTGGCCAGGATCGAGGAGATTAAAACAGCCAATCCCGATGCAGACCGCTTTGAGATGCAGGAACTCCTCAATCCCATTGAGATTCCGGAGAAATTCAAAGGAAAGAACGAGCGCACAGGGAGGGGGTTTAAATAATGAGTGACCAGGAGAGAACCTTAAAATTTCATATTCTGCGATACAATCCCCAGATCGAGGGGGACACGCCCACCATGAAGACCTATGAGATAAAAGAGGCGCCGGGCATGACCATCTTCATCGCCTTGAACGAGATCCGGGAGACGTACGATACCTCCATTCAGTTTGATTTTATCTGCCGGGCAGGGATCTGCGGCAGCTGCGCCATGATCATCAACGGCCAGCCCGACCTTGCCTGCCGGACGTTGACCTCCAAGTTCCCGGAGGGCGAGATTAAGCTGTTGCCCCTGCCCGGGTTTGAGCTGATCGGCGATCTTTCCGTGAACACGGGAAAATTCATGCGCCAGATGAGCGAGCGGGTGGAGAGCTGGATCCATGATAAATATGCGGAGAACGTGGACCTGTGCAAGCTTGAGGAGCGCATGGACCCGGACACGGCCGACGAGATCTATGAGCTGGAGCGCTGTGTTGAGTGCGGCTGCTGTGTCTCGGCCTGCGCCACCAAGCGCATGCGGGAGGGGTTCCTGGGTGCCGTGGGCTTCATGCGCCTTGCAAGGTACGCCCTGGATCCCAGGGACAAGCGCTCCGACGAGGAGTTCTACGAGATCATGGGCGATGATGACGGGGTGTTCGGCTGCATGACCCTCCTCGGCTGCCAGGACTACTGTCCCAAGGATCTGCCCCACCAGACCCAGATTGCCTACCTGAGGCGTCGGATGGCAATGATCAACTGACAAGGAGAACGAATGACACCATTTAATTATAAGCCCATGTTTCCCCTGGGAGAGGATACCACTGAGTACAAACTCGTTTCCAGGGAGTATGTCAACGTAAAGGCGTTCGGCGGAAAGGATGTCCTCACCGTGGAGCCCCAGGCCCTGACCCTGCTGGCGAACACAGCCTTCAAGGAGGTGGCCCACCTTTACCGTTCCGAGCACCTTAAAAAGCTCCGGGCCATCATTGATGATCCGGAAAGCAGTGATAACGACAGGTACATCTCCCTTGAGCTGTTGAAGAACGCCGCGATCTCGGCTGAAATGGTCTACCCCATGTGCCAGGATACGGGAACTGCCATTGTCATGGGCAAAAAGGGACAGCAGGTCTGGACCTGGTCCGATGATGGGGAGGCGCTCTCAAAGGGCGTGTTCGAGGCCTATACCGAGAACTATCTGAGATACTCCCAGAACGCCCCCATCACCATGTATGAGGAGAAGAACACCCGGTGCAACCTTCCTGCCCAGATCGATCTTTTTGCCACCCAGGGAGACGAGTACCGGTTCCTGTTCATGGCAAAGGGCGGAGGCTCAGCCAACAAGACTTTCCTCTACCAGATGACCAAGGCGGTGCTCAACTCCGAGGAGATCCTGCTGGATTTTATGACCGAGAAGATGAAGAACCTTGGCACCGCGGCCTGTCCTCCCTATTATCTCTCCTTTGTCATCGGCGGCACCTCGGCCGAAGCCAATCTCAAGACGGTGAAGCTGGCATCTGCCCGGTATTACGACGCTTTGCCTACAACAGGGGACGACACGGGCCACGCCTTCAGGGACGTAGATCTTGAGAAAAAGGTGCTGGACCGGGCCCATAACCTTGGCCTTGGCGCCCAGTTCGGGGGAAAGCACTTTGCCCTGGATGTCCGGGTGGTTAGGCTGCCACGCCACGGCGCCTCCTGTCCCGTGGGCATCGGGGTCAGCTGCTCCGCCGACCGGCAGATCAAGGCAAAAATCACCCGGGAGGGAATTTTCATTGAAAAGCTTGAGGAGAACCCGGCAAAGTTCCTTCCATTGACAGAGCCGGAAATGGCAGAACCGGTCAAAGTGGACCTCAATAAACCCATGGACGAGATCCGGGCCCAGCTGAGCCGGTATCCCGTTGCCACAAGGCTGTTGCTCTCGGGCAAGATCATCGTTGCCAGGGATATTGCACATTCCAAGTTCCAGGATCGCCTGGACAAGGGAGAGGGACTGCCCGACTACATCAAGGATCACATCATCTACTATGCGGGACCGGCCAAGACACCGGATGGTCAGGCTTCGGGTTCCTTTGGGCCGACCACCGCAGGAAGAATGGATCCCTATGTGCCCATCTTCCAGGAGCAAGGGGCGTCCATGGTCATGCTGGCCAAGGGCAACCGTTCCGCCCAGGTGACCGATGCCTGCAAACAGTTCGGTGGCTTCTACCTGGGATCTCCGGGTGGCCCTGCCGCACGGCTCGGCCGGGATTTCATCAAGAAAGTCGAGTTTGTGGAGTATGAGGAACTCGGCATGGAAGCGGTCTTCATGATGACGGTGGAGGATTTCCCCGCCTTTATCATCGTGGATGACAAGGGCAACGATTTTTACAGTACTCTCATTTGATCCGTAAACAACCTGTCAACCCGGGGCAAAGCCTTCTGGCTCTGTCCCGGGTTAACGGGTGCCAGCATAGCAGTTCAGATCTATGGTGATTTTCAAAATTCATCAAAGTCTGGGTGGGCAGCCAGGATATGACCGGTGAGCCGAATAATATAAGGTCGTAGTCAAACAGAATGAAATCCCGAGTCTCATTGTCAATGACTGAACTTCCTGAGAAGTGAATTTATCTCAGATCTCCCACTAATCGGGGGGCCTGTTATCTATACCAAAATATGCAACAGCTTCCCCCATAATCACGTCAAGTATAGAGTCTATGACCTTCTCAGACAATTCCTTGATCTGTCATTTGGTATACCGTCCCACGATACGTTTGGCCGAATCTTTGCTATGCTGGATCCGAAAGAGTTTCAAGGCTGTTTTATTGACTGGGTTCAATCGATACAGGATGTTATGGAAGACCAAATCATTTCCGTAGATGGTAAAAAATGCGTCTTTCTTTTGATAAGAGCTCTGATAAGAAAGCTATACATATGATAAGTGCTTGGGCTTCCTCAAACAGTGTTGTCCTAGGGCAAATTAAGACCGCTGGGAAATCAGATGATGTGAAATCCCATTTCAAAGATTGTACCGATAATGATTTTATGAATACCCCTCAGATCTTTCATTAAATCGTCGATAGTAAACATGGTCGAATTGAGACAATACCTTTTGGGGTTACCTCAAATATCGATTGGTTAAAAGGTAAAGACCCATGGAAAGGTTTAAAAAGCATTGCCATGGTTCAAAGTGAACGTCAAATAGGAAATGAAATCACTTAAGGGAAACGTATAGTGGACCCCAATGTCAAGACAGTTTTTTGCTCAATTTAAGCGTCAAATTCGGATGAACTCCCCGAGAAAATTAAATCCAGGTCTTACAACAATTTTCGATTTACCTCTCACGCTAGCGTAGGTAAAAGTCAGGTCCGAGAATGGGCCCCCAATTAGCCACGTCGGAGGAGTTAACTTTTGCCGGAGCGGGTTTGATGATATTTTTTTCATCCAACCAACCTCAATTGATTTTCGCCATAATATATTTCGGCTGGAGTTTGCCCATCAAAGCTCTGGTGAGGTCGTT
>JAQYWC010000040.1 GCA_030145245.1 Desulfobacterium sp. | reverse complement strand
TCTGTTGCAGCGTCTAGCTTTCTGAGAACCGTCTCAAAGGTCTGGGTTTTGTTTACGGCCAGGGTGTAGAACCAGAGGGAGGAAAAAAACCGAAAAAAAGCGTGAGCTGAAAATTCCCTTGAACCGATGTGGCCGGGTGCTGTTTCCAAAAGATCAATTATGGTGATCCTGAAGTTCCAGAGCCAGGGCAGGGGCGTTGTCCCTTCCATGGGTTCGATCCAGAGGCTCTGGGCCGTGAACCCGGTGCCGGGAATAATTGTCTGCTTTGATTGTGTGGCAAGGGTTTTAAACACCTGGTGCAGGAACGACAGCTTTATAAACAGGATCTCCAGAAAGAGTCGCTCGTCATTCTCAAAGAAAAACCGGCAGGGAAAGTGAAGGGGTACTCCTTTTTTTCCCTGGTGGAGAACTTGGTTGACCTCTTTTTCCGGGGCTCCGGAGGCAAGTGCCAGGAAATCAACCGCGTTCATGGAACAGGCCTCGAACATGAGCATGTAAAAGGGGTAAAAGGAGAAAAAGGCGATGCGCTCCTTTGCCTTCCGGTCCAGGATATAGCATTCGCTGTGGTTGGGGCAGGTGGTGCAGGGGAAACCACATTGGGCTTCCCCCGGGCTTCTCAGCCGCTTGAAGTCAATGACCAGGTCGCCCCTGTCCTTGACAAACACGGCATCGTCGGGCTGTCGCGAATATTTGTAAAAGATTGAGATGCCCTTTGCGGCAATGCAACCGGGGCAATAGAGATGGCGTTCCATGGCGGTTGAAAACATGGCAAGGCCCGCTTGTTTCAATTGTTCGTCATCCCGGCACAGGGTGAGCCCGGTTCCGCATTCAGGGCAGGGGGGGTGGAAGAAAATTCGCCGTTCTTTGCAGAAGAAAAGGGGGGTAAAAAGGGGCCGCTTCTCTTCATCTGGAAAGGGGATGAAGCCGTGTAACTTATCCGGGTGGTCGGAGTAGGTCATCCGGGTTTGCTGCCACAGGGTATCGATGGTGGTGTTTGTCACCTGGGTGAGGCCGTCGCCAAGGGGGGCGGGGGCATGGTTCTGGATCATGAGAAAGAGTTGTTTGATGGTGGTGCCCTGATCAGTTATGACCCTTGCCTTGACCAGCCGGGACAGGGGCCGGGGGGCCTGGGCTAGCTGGAAGGGAAACTCGCATTCTTCCTGGTGTTTTGCTTCGGCCAGGGCAATCTCCAGGCGAAAACCACCATCGGAGGATTCGAGGTATGGAATCAAAGAGATCGTCTCAAAAGCTTTTTCCACAGCGCCATTTCCCTGTTCGTGTCAATGGATGCTAATAAAGCGGTTACGATATTGTACTGTCTTTTGGTTTGGATTATTATCTTCATGTTTAGCTGGTGTCTTTATAAAAATCAAGGTTTTTATTCCCTTGAACAATCGTCGCGAAAGGCTGTATGATGTGAAAAAAGTTATTTCTGAAGGGGGATTGATGCTGAAAAACAGGTTGATTATTATCGTGATTCTATCGCTGCTGTTTGCATCCCCTGTTTCCGCTTTCCGGGTGTCCCTGTTTGTTCCCCGGGATGACACCAGTTTCTGGTCCACCCTTGTCAGGCTTACCCGGTCGGCAGCCAGTGATCTTGAGTTGACGCTTACGGTCCATGATGCAGGCAACCGTTGCGAAACCATGTTGGAACAGGTGAAAACCGTTTGTAAACAGGGAACGGACGGCATCATCTTCATGAATTATGAAAATACCGGCAAAGAGATCCTCAGGGTTGCGGAGCGGTTTAAGGTGCCTGCCCTGCTCTATAATACAGGTTTTGCAGATCCCATGATGGTGCCAAGGAAACAGTTCTCCCACTGGATCGGAAGCATTACGCCGGATGATGCCAGGGCCGGGGGATTGCTTGCCGAGCGGTTGATCGATATGGGCAAGGATGCCGGATGGGACAAAATCCGCATGGTGGCTATCCAGGGAAATCCTAAGGAAAAATCATCCATTGATCGTGTCCGGGGGCTTAAATCGGTTGTTTTAAACCGGGAGGATGTGACCCTGTATGGGATCGTGGATGCCGGAAAAAGCTGGAGCCGGGAGAAGGCCAAAGAGGTGTTTGAATCAATATTTCGCCGCCATCCTGATCTCAATACGGTGTGGGCGGCCGGGGATGATATCGCTCTTGGGGTGATGGATGCCGTAAATGGGATGGGCATGGGCCGGGACAGAATCGTGGTTGGCGGCATTGACTGGAGCGACGATGCCGTAAGAGGCATTCGATCCAATCAAAACAAGGTGAGTGTGGGCGGCCACATGTTTGAAGGAGCCTGGGCCCTGATCCTGATGTACGATTATCTGAACGCCATGGACTTTTCCCAGGAAAATACCGTGTTTAATACCGGAATGTATGCCATCGACAGCAGCAACGTGGACCAGGTGTCAGGCTTCCTGTCGGACACCTGGGAACGCATCGATTTCAAGCGTTTATCAAAATCCCAAAACGGATCGCTGCTGTATCATTTTGATCTGCTGTATCTCCTCGATACCTTTTATCACAGTGCCGGGGCGTTCACGCTCACCGAACAGGAGCGCCAGTGGCTGGCCGGGCATCCCAGGGTCAGGCTTGGGATCGACGCTGACTCGCCTCCGTTTGAATTCCTTGACCCGGACGGTAAGTATGAAGGCATTGCTGCCGACTATATCCGAATCCTTGAAGACCGTCTTGGAATCCATTTTGTCTGTTCAAAGGATCTGTCCTGGTCTCAAACCCTGAACGCCATGGAAAACCGGCAGGTGGACATGATCGCCGCCATTGCCCCAACTCACCAGCGACAAAAGAGCATGACCTTTACCCAATCCTACCTGAGCTTTGCCCTGGTGGTGATAACCAATGAAAATGTCGATTTTGTTGAGGACATGAAGGCCTTGAAGGGACGGCGGGTTGCCGTTGTCAGGGATTATGCGGAACACGAGATCCTCAGGGAAAACTATCCCGGCATTGATCTCTATCCTGAAGAAACAACGGCCCGGGCCCTTAACTGTGTGGTTGCGGGAAAGGCCTACGCCTATGTGGGAAACCTTGCCACGGCAAATTATACCATCAAGAAAGAGGGGATCACCAGCCTGAAGGTCTCCGGAACAACCCCCCATGGACTTGAGGTCTGCATGGCCGTGCGCAAAGACTGGCCCCTGTTTGCGACATTGGTTGAAAAGGCAATGGCATCCATCTCTGAAAAGGAGCGGAACACCATCTATCAGAAGTGGATCACCCTGCGCTATGAGCACGGGTTTGACTATGGTCTGCTCTGGAAGGTGCTGCTTCCGGTCCTGGCTGTCCTGTGGGCTTCGGCTTACTGGATCAGGCGCCTGTCCGGCCTGAACCTGAGACTCCGAAGGGAGATCCAGGTGAGAAACCAGGTGGAAGATGAGTTGCGCAAAGAAAAGGACAAGGTGAAACTGCTTGCGGCCATGGATCCTTTGACCGGCCTTTTTAACCGGCGAAAATTCAAGGAGGTCTTTCCCATTGAAATCCGCAGGGTTCGTCGTTCCGGGCAATACCTGGCCTTTGCAATCATGGATATCGATTACTTTAAACAGTACAACGATTTTTACGGTCACCAGATGGGGGATGATGCCCTTGTCCGGCTGGGAGAACTTCTCCTTGACTACTGCAGGAGGGCCACAGACCATGCCTTCCGGCTCGGAGGCGAAGAGTTTGGCATCCTGTTTACCACCCTTGATCCGGACCAGGCAATGGGCTTTGTCGAAGGCGTGAGGATCGCCGTCCAGGAACTGGCCATGGAGCACCAGCACAATCCGGTGTCGGATTTCCTTACCGCCTCCTTTGGCTTTGTTGTTTCAACCTATCCGTCCGACATGGAGTCCATGTACAAAGCTGCGGATCAGGCATTGTACCGGGCCAAGCAAGCCGGCCGCAACCGGACCGAGATGGATGGGTAAAGCATCCGGTTATCGGTTTTTACTCTTTTCCTTAATTGCTTTCCCCGCACTGAACCCGTATCCCAGTTTTTCTCCAACCGTCCAGTATTCCCGAGCCTCTGCAAAGTATACAAGGGGGTTGATTTTAAGTAAATCAAACCCCGCCCGTTTTGATTTGTCAGCCTTGTCCCCGTCAACATGGGATTCAAGAATCTCACCTAATATATGGACGTAGTCACCAATGATGATTTCCTGGGAAACCCTGCATTCAATATTATATGGACATTCCTTTATAATTGGCGATTTTATTTTTTTTGATGCCAATGGCGTAAAGCCTGTATCTTTAAATTTGTTTCGCCTCCGGCCAGTCGTAATACCGCAATAATCTACCTCTTTAAATATCGATGCGTCCGGGAAATTAACTGAAAATTCACCGGTATTTCGTATCAGCTCTAAGGAGTATCGGGATTGCCTGATTGAAATTCCAATGGTCGGCGGAGTGGAGCTTGCAATGCCGACCCATGCCAGTGTAATAATATTCGCATCTTCATCTGTTCCACTTACGATCAATGCTGCAGGTACAGGGAAAATTGCATCAGAAGGCCCCAGTTGTTTTTTCATATGACTTCTCCTTTTTTTAATCTATCAGATTCTTTCATATTGGCATAAATAACTCCTGTAATGGCAATAGCGCCGCCAAGGATTGAAACAGGGGATGGGAGTTCATTTAACCCGATCCATCCGATAAGGATGGCGATGACGGGAACAGTGTATAAAAATAAAGAGGCTTTTGACGCATCCATATTTGATAATACTGTGGACCAGCACAGATAAGCCATGGCCGCCGGAAAAATTCCAAGATAAATAACCGTGAGTGTATATTCCGGACTTACAGATGGGATCTTTTCAAATAAGCTCAATCCAAAAGGGAAGATTGCAATGGTGCCGCTCCACAAACAATAGCAGGTGACTTCCATGGGCGTATATCTGTTCAGCAATGGCTTTTGCAAAATAAAATACAGGGCCTGGGCCATGGCCGCAATAAGGATATACAAGGAACCTGTTTTAAAAGCGATCCCGTTTGAAAAAGAGATTGCGATTAATGATACGCCTGAAAAACTGATGAGCAATCCAATAGCAAAATTAAGCCTGATTCTTTCTTTAAGGAAATAGAATCCCATAAGCGTGGTAAACAATGGTGCCATATTTACAATGAAACAGGCTTCCCCGGCGGTGGTTGTGAGTTCACCATAATTCAGGGCAATATTATAAACAGATATTCCGATAATTCCTGTGACAGAAAAACGGAAGAGATCCTTAATCTCCGGTAATCGTATCTGTTTAAAAAATGCAACAATCAATAAGGTGATCGATGCAACGATATACCGGAACAATGCCAGCTCAAACGGATGATATTCAACAACAGCGTGGCGGATTCCGACAAACGCGGATGCCCAGAAAATAATTACTAATACGATATGAAATTTAGCCATGGTTTAAATCCTTTGATATTGTTTTTGTTGACCTATTATGGAGGGATCGGTAATATCATGTCAAATGAATATAACTGAAGAATTTGTTCATAAATAGTGATAACAATATTGGCTTTGAGGTGATTGGATGGACCTGGGAAGTCTCAGAATTTTTTATAGCACCGGAATCGAGGGAAGCGTTTCAAAGGCGTCTTTGAAATTGAATTGCGTCCAGTCAAACGTTACGACCCGGATTAAGCAACTTGAGAACGAATTAGATGTGCAGTTATTTTACAGGAAAAAAAGAGGAATGGAATTGACCCCTTCAGGGAAGATTCTCATGGGGTATGCTGAAAAAGCCCTGGTGCTTTTTAGAGAAGCAAGGCTTGCTGTTCAGGAAACAGAAATCTTGAAAGGACCCCTCACCATCGGTTCCCTGGAGTCCACTGCCGCAGCCCGCCTGCCGGTGATACTCACCCGTTTTCATCAGGAATATCCTGAAGTGGATTTGACCATTCAAACAGGAACCGATACCGGGCTAAAAACCATGATTACCGGGTATCAGCTGGATGCCGCTTTTGTCGAAGCGTCTGCAAAAAACACGGCCCTTGACCAGATCCCTGTCTTCAACGAAGAATTGGTGGTGGTTACCGGTAAAAATGCGGATCCGCCGGAATCCATGGAGCGTCCGACATTGATCGTATTTCCCATGGGGTGCACTTACAGGCGTATCCTTAAAGACTGGTTTGCCCAAAAGGGGGTTCATTGTTTTAAAGTCATGGAGTTTGGATCCCATGAAGGTATTTTGGGATGCGTATCTGCCGGCCTTGGGGTCACCTTGTTTCCTGTCTCTTTGATTACCCGGTTAAAGTATAATGACAGGATCAGGATTTACAAACTGCCCAAAAAAATCGGGAATTTGAGCATCCATTTGATAAAACGGAAAGATACCCTCACAACCAGGGCGTTGACTGAATTTCAGAGAATCGTACATGAAGAAGCGGGAAAACCGGATATGGAATGAATCATGGGTTTATGGCGTTTATAGTCATTCTTGTCCGGTCTGTTTCTTTCGCATCTTCCTGAACCATTCCTGATCCCCATACAACTTCTCCTCACATGCGGGGCACATGCCATGGCTGAACAAGGCTTGGGTGTGGCGTTCAATATAGGTTTCTATCTGGTTCCAGTAGCCTTTGTCATCCCTGACTTTTTTGCAGGATGCACAGATGGGGAGCAGTCCGCTCAACACCTTGACTTCAAGAAGCGCTTCCTGAAGTTTGCGTTGCTCCTGAAGCAGTGATTTTTCCACCTGTCTGCGCTCTTTTATTTCATCGCTGAGACGCCGGTTCCAGTAAGTAAACAGAAGCACGATAAAAAGAAAGCCCGCCAGGACTTCCAGGAGCAACCTGTAATCGATGTCATGCTCGTATTTGATGGTGATCCAGTTGCGATAGATATCGTTACGCTCCTTTTCCGTCATGTCGCGAAGCACATTTTGGATGATCGTTGCAAAAACCGGCCAGTCCTTTCTGACGGCCAGGGATAGGTGATTTCTGTAAGGCGTTTCTCCCGCCACCCTGATGTTGGTATATCCCAGTTTTGTAATCTGATAGCTTCCGGATACAAGATCGCCGACAAACACATCAATTTCCCCTTTCTGAAGCCTCTTCATGGACTCTTGCACATGTTGCAGGGGAACCAGCGTTATTGAGGGATTAGAGTTGGAGAGCCACTCCTGAACGGCAAAACCTTCAACGATACCGACTTTTTTACCCTCCAGTTCTTTGAGGTTTCTGATATAGGTGACCTCCCGGCTTGCAAATATGACCACGGGAGTGGACAGATAGGGCTCTGTGAATTCCAGAAACCTGCTTCGTTCCGCCGTCCGGGAGATGGCCGAAAACATGTCCAGCTCTCCGGCCTTCACCTTTTCAACCATTTCCACCCAGCTGAGATTACCGGCTATTTCAAAGTGAACCCCCAGTTTTTTTTCAAGGTAGTTTAAATAATCGATGGAGATGCCGTGAAAGTCACCCGCCTGCCCCGCATACTCTATGGGTGCCCAGTTCCGGTCGCAGGCAACCCGGATGACAGGATGGTCTGCAAGCCACCTCTTTTCCGTTTCCGTGAAAAGGGATTCTGTCTGAACATGGATATCATCGCTTAACCTCAGCCATTTTTGCTTGATTTTTTGATGTTCTTCAGGGGTTATGGCGGCGATGGCATGGTTAAAAACAGACAGCAGTTCCTGGCTGTCGTTTCGTAATCCGATCCTCGACAGCCCAGCAACCCGGTGATAATAGATCAGTGCCACCTGCAGGTTGGAAAAAAAGTACTTTTCAATCATATGCTGCATCACCGGCAAATCATCCAGGATTGCATAGGCCTTTCCCTCCGATACCAGCTTGAGCCCTTCCAAAAGGTCTGAAACTTCCATGATCTCACTTTCCGGGGAGTGTTGTTTGATGATTTCATCCCGGATGCTTCCCTTGATGATCACGGCAGGTTTGCCTGACAACTGGCTGAGGTTGGTGAGAGGCGGGGTGTTCTTCCGGGTGATCAGCGCCACAGGTGTCGTGAAATAGGAGGCTGAAAAATTGAGGAAAGGCTTTCGGTCCTCCTTGGCTGCGGCATTGACAACCCCGTCCACCTGGTGGTCCAGGGCTTTTTGAAGGGCCTCATTCCACGCGGATCCCTCCAACCTGATCTCGATGCCGAGTTTCTCCTGGATCAGTTTCAAGTAGTCGATACTGATACCGGCCAGCTTCCCCCGGCTGTCTCGATAATTCATGGGAGGGCTGCCCTCGTCAAGGGCAAGACTGATAACCGGGTGCCTGCCCAGCCACGCCATCTCCTTCTCAGTTAAGGAATCCTTTATGAGGTTTGGTTCCTTTTCCTCTGATACGGCATAAGTAAAAGAGGGCACCGCAACAAATATAAGGAAAACGAGTATCATTCCCGTGATGAATGGTAACGACGGATCCCGGATCTTTCCCATTTTCACCGCTCCTGATTTAATCGCCTTGAATCATAATATATATATAGTCTTTTTTTTCCCCTTTTAAAACCCCCTAAAAATCTTCCAACTGCGGCTGGGCAACCTCTGGATATGAAGGTTCTTGAAGGACCTGTCATGTGTTAACATTTCATGCCCACGTTTTGATTTACCCGTTTTGACACGCCCTGATAATGATATTGACTAAAGTCCTGTAAAAAGAGATATATATTATACCGTTCCTTGTTTGTAAAATTATAAGATCTCGCCTCCCAATGCGAGGGGATCGTATGTTGAACAGTTTAAAAAAAAATACAATTATCTTATTGATAATGATCTGTGTTCCGAATTCAGCCTACGCAGACCTGCTGGAATATGAGATTAAAGCGGTTTTTCTTGAACGGTTTACCCGATTTGTTGAATGGCCCCATATGAATCAAGCAGAAAACTCCTTAAAAAACTTTGTGATTGGTGTGATCGGGGAAAACCCCTATGGCGGTCTTCTGGAAGAGATTTATTCAGAAAAAAAAATAAAAGACCGAAAGGTGGAAATTCGCTATCTTGAAGACGTTAAGGAATCATTATCCTGTCATTTGGTGTTTATCTCTGCATCTAAAAAGCATGGTCTGGCTCAGCTCCTTTCTTTTACCGAGGATAAACCCATCCTTACGGTCAGTGATACAAAGGGCTTTGCCGAACGAGGGGTACTGATTAACTTTTTTATGGATAAACGCAGGGTTCGGTTTACAATAAATGAATCAGCCGTCCGCAAGTCAGGACTGATTATGAATTATCGCCTTCTGGAGTTTGCAAAAATCGTAAAACCTGTTCATGGAGAATGATGATGAAATTCCGAAATCTATCCATCAGAAAAAAGATTATTGGAATTATTATCTCAAGCAGCCTTCTGGCAATATTCTTTGGGTTTGGCGTTGTTATTACCAATGATATTCGGATCTTTAAAGAGGATATGCATGATAATGCATTAATAAATGCCCAACTCATTGGTGATTATCTGGTCTCTCCTCTGGTTTTTGAAGATAAAGATGGCGCGGAAGAGATGTTGGCACGGCTAAAAGGAATGCATACGGTTGACAATGGTGTTTTATATGATAACAAAGGTCTCCCTTTTGCCTCATTTGCCAGGAACGGCAAGGCCATTGAAGCCCCCTTGGCCACAAACGAGATAATAGGGGAATTTGAAGGAAAATTCCTAAACCTGTATCATCCCATCACATTTCAAAACAAGCGGTATGGTATCCTTTATCTCAGATTTTCGACAGCACTGCTTCATGAAAAAATCCAGGCATATCTTGTCACCATGATATGCCTGATGGTTTTTCTGGTCATTATGTCCTATTTCCTTGCATCCCGGTTCCAAAGGGTGATTTCTAAACCCATACTGGAACTGGCTCAAGTGACCGGGAGAGTTTCCAAAGGGGCAGACTATTCCATCCAGGTTCAAAAAATCGGGGATGATGAAATTGGAGATCTGTATGACGGCTTCAACAATATGTTGAAGCAGATTCGCTTGAGGGAGGCCGAAAGGGATAAGGCCGAGAGCGAACTTCGGGAGAGAGAAGAGGTCCTGAGGGGCATTCTTGAATCCACTGCAGAAGGCATCCTGGTGGTCGATGTCAAAGGTGCCGTCTCCCATAACAACGCTCGGTTTACAGAGATGTGGCAGATGCCGCAAGAGGGGTTTAAAACTGACGAGAACACTGCCTTGATTGATCATTTTATGGAAAAGCTGATAGATCCCCAGGAATTCCTGAAAAAGATTAAGCAGTTGTATGATACCACGGACGAAAGCTTTGATATGATTCGACTCAGGGATGGAAGCGCTTTTGAAACATTCTCATGCCCTTTGATAAAAGGCGGAAAAGCGGCGGGCCGTGTTTGGAATTTCAGGGATATGACTGCACACATAAAATCCGCAGAAGAGATGAACCGTTTGCGAAATGTTTTGAAGAACATGATTGATTCCATGCCATCGGTACTTGTGGGCATTGATTCGGAAGGGCGGGTGACCCATTGGAACCGGGAAGCCAGCCGTGTAACTGGACTTGCACAGGAAAAAGCACAGGGGAATATTTTGTCGGAAGTATTTCCCCTGCTGGCAGTGGATATGCAACGGGTCCGGCAGGCTATTCTCTCCCGGGAGGTGCAGAGGGATGCAAAGGTTGGCAGTCAAGTAGACGGAGAAAGGCGTTTTTCGGATATCACGGTCTATCCGCTTATCTCCGATGGGGTTGACGGTGCGGTTATCCGGATCGATGATGTAACTGAACGGGTGCGCATTGAGGAGATCATGGTCCAATCGGAGAAGATGTTTTCCGTGGGCGGTCTTGCGGCCGGTATGGCCCATGAAATCAACAATCCCCTGGCCGGCGTTCTTCAGAATACCCAGAATGCGTTGCGGCGTCTCTCCGAAAGTTCGCCGGTAAACGACCGGGTCGCAGAAGAAAGCGGTACCACCATGGAATGTATTAAGGTGTTTATGGATAAACGGGGCATCCTTAGAATGCTGGATGCAGTGAGAGACTCCGGCAAACGGGCTGCAGTAATTGTTGATAACATGTTGAGTTTCAGCCGCAAAAGTGAGTCCCATTTCTTGTTGCAGAGTATACCGGATCTCCTGGATAAAACCTTGGATCTTGCTTCCAGTGATTATAATTTGAAAAAAAATTACGATTTTCGGAAAATAGAAATACTGAGGGAGTATCAGCCCGGGCTGCCCATGATATATTGCGAAGGCTCCAAGATACAGCAGGTTATTCTCAATCTCCTTAAGAACGCCGCCCAGGCCATGTCGGAAAGCACGGAATACAGTATGAAAGACGGTGGGGCTGCCAGGCCCCTTATTATACTCCGGGCAAAACAAGAGGGGGAAATGCTTCGTGTCGAAGTGGAAGATAACGG
Source organism: Desulfobacterium sp. (assembly GCA_030145245.1). Lineage (GTDB taxonomy): Bacteria > Desulfobacterota > Desulfobacteria > Desulfobacterales > Desulfobacteraceae > Desulforapulum. The sequence continues at coordinate 38,067 of JAQYWC010000040.1, read as the reverse complement.
ACCCGGTATGCCTGAAGCCGTCAGGAAACGGGTGTTTGAACCATTTTTTACTACCAAGGGCGTCGGCTTTGGAACCGGCCTTGGATTGTCCGTATCCTATTTCATTATCACTGAAAATCATAACGGAACAATGACCCTGGAGTCCATGCCCGGTAGCGGAACAAAGTTCGTTATCCGGCTTCCTTTGGAAAGGAGTACCTTAGCATGACACAACAAATTCGGATTTTGGTTGTGGATGATGACCCGTCAGTTTTGTTAGGTCTCTGCGATTATCTGGAGGATGAAGGGTTACATACGGTTTCTGTCAGCAGCGGCGAGGAAGCACTTGAAAAACTGGAAAAAGAACGTTTCCATGTTGTCATTGTGGATATTCGCCTTCCGAGGATGGATGGTAACGACTTTGTAATGAATGCATCCAGGATATACACCGGGATGGCGTTCATTATTCATACCGGATCGACCGAGTATATTCTTCCGGAGCAACTCAAAAAGCTAGGGATATGCAAGGAAGATGTCTTCAATAAACCCCTGGACGACCTGGATGTCATCCGCGAAGCAATCAGGCGGAAGACCGGCGTCTGACATGGTTTCCTGAAACGAAGTAAAACCCAACCAGGTGATTACTTTTGATGACGAAGAATCATTCACTGATTTTTAACTTTAATGATACCGGAGAGGCACCATGACAAATCCATCCCTTCCGCAAAATGATCCCAAATCAATCCGTCGGGCAAAAAGGCTTCGGAAAGAGCGAAGTCAGTACCAGTACAATTACGAATATCTGAAGCCCATCGCAATGGTAAATGGTATCCCTTCCGGAGAATTCCCGGAACTCGACTGGGTGTTCAAAGTCGGAAAGGAACTGGTTAAAATTCTGATAAATAATTCGCTGAATGACGAGATTCCGGCCAGACAGGCTTTCTTTTCCACAAGTGTCCATATCATCAGGACATTGTCAGGCATGGGGTCCGAAGAGGTGGTAAAAGAGAAATTTGAACAGGTGGTTAAATTGTTTAACTTCACCAGAACAGGCAAAGCCAGTACACTGGACGATTACAATGACTTGTTTGCCTCCATCGAACTTCCAGGGGTCGCCCATACCTTTAAAGAGGATAAAGTGTTTGCCAGGATGAGGGTTGCCGGACCGAACCCCATGATGATCACCAAGGTCCCATCGGTCGGAGGCGCTTTCCTGGATGAACGTTTTCCGGTGACGGAAGATGATTTCCGTGGTGTAACCGGGTTTGAAAATGATTCAACGGCCCGGGCCGCAGCCGAAAACAGGCTCTATATCGTGGACTTCAAAGCCCTCCAAGGCATGGCCCCTGGAAGCTTTCCCAAGGGACAGAAATATGTCTATGCACCCAAGGCCCTGTTTGCCATTCCCCTTGATACCAGTGGGGCGGCATTGCTACCCATTGCGATTCAATGCGGGCAGGACCCGGCGAAAAACAGCATACTGACCCAGAACAGCGGACCCTGGGAGTGGCTGATGGCAAAAACCATCGTCCAGATCGCTGACGGTAATTACCATGAACTGATCTCCCATCTGGGAGCCACCCATCTGTTTGTTGAACCCTTTGTGCCGGCCACCCACCGGCGGCTTGCGGAGAATCATCCCCTTAGGATTCTTCTCCTGCCCCATTTTGAAGGAACGGTTTTTATCAACTGGGCAGCCCAGGAATTTTTGATTGCGCCAAAGGGCGCGGTGGATCAATTGCTCACGGCCACCATTGAGTCCGATCGGAAATTTGCCGCAGATACCCTGAAAACCCTCTCCTTCAATGAACGGATGCTGCCCCGGGATCTGGAAAAGCGCGGGGTCTTGAGCTCACGCCTGGAGTATCCCTATCGTGATGATGCTGAAGATCTGTGGGATGCAATCAAAGGCTGGGTCAGGAATTATCTCTCGATTTACTATGGTAGTAACGCGGATGTGCAGAACGATACGGAACTCCAGGCATGGGCCCTGGAAATTGCTTCTGAGAACGGCGGCCGGGTGCATGATTTCGGCCAGGAGTCCGATGGCCGGATCTACACCCTTGACTATCTGGTGGATGCCGTTACCATGATCATCTTTACGGCAAGTGCACAACATGCTGCCGTTAATTTTCCCCAACGGGATATCATGGCGTTCACCCCTGCCATGCCCCTGGCCGGATATGCTCCCCCTCCGGACGGTACCGTGAAAACATCAGAGGACTGGCTGAAAATGCTTCCCCCCCTGGAGATGGCCGAACTTCAGCTGAGCATCGGAAACCTGCTGGGAGGTGTTCTCCACACCCAGCTTGGACAGTATGGCAGACGCTACTTCAGTGATAATCGTGTTGCTCGGTTCCTGGCCGAATTCCAGGCAGAACTGGAGGATATCGAAAACGAAATCAAACAGCGGAACAACGAAACAATCAGTGAAGGCATGGAGCCCTATCATTATCTCCGGCCCTCGGAGATTCCCCAAAGCATTAATATTTAGCTTTTCCACCAGCTGCGTTTGTAAATTATTTTATAGTAAAACTGGGTTCCACAAATGACTATTACGATCCTTCATATGGAACGGGACCGATTAATGATCAGAGGGCATGGGAAGGCGGCGCAATCGATGGCCTTATCGATCTAACGCATGATCCAGGAGCAGGGTATGATAACAGGATGCATGGCGATGAAAAATATTGAACCAGATTTTACCACCTCATCCGGACTGGGATATCCGGGTAAATCCGGATAAATCCTGTGAGATGGTTTTTCAAAGATTTGGTGGAGCGATTAATAAATTGTTTATCAGAAAAGAGAAAGGCGATGATCTGGTTGTATCACAAAAATATCCCCATGAAAGCTTTCACGGACCTCGTTATTTTCTAAAATTCCCGGATGATATCCATCCTTCTGTTGTCACCATTGCGGAACAGGACAGTATTGTTGCTTTTACTCCCAATGCTTCCGGTCATTATGAAAAATATATTGAACTGGGGACAGGTGTCCATGCTGTTATCAAGCCCCGCCGGGAGGGGCATCTGATGTTTTATAAAATCTGGAAGCCGGGTATTGTCAGGGGGCCAGATATTCCCCACGGTAATTTAACATATGCTGGATTAAAAGCCGATCTAAAGCCGACACAGAATACGGGAGCACTGTTTGATGGGAAGAATATCTTTGAGTTTGATGTGTCTGTTTATAATGACAAGTATATAATCATAGCGACTTCTGATAAGGGATTTGTTTTTGTTTCAGGTTCTTTTTCTGATGATCAGGGCTTTAAATGGCAGGTGCTGGCGGAAAAAAACAATGAAAACGATTTCATCAGCCCTTCAGTAATCGCATTTAACGACAGAATTTATCTTGCATTGATAGAGATATTGCCGGACGGAAAACAACGAATATTAACCAATTCCATTTCAATCACAGATTGGGAATAGCTGTCCGGGAATTTTTCTGGTCGTCCAATGCCCTTTTCCTGGGGCTGGGCCATGTGTGCATGCAGCCCCAGGAGACCCTCCGGGGGCTGCAATAAAAAAAGCTTCGGAAAGAGCGACGAAACCATCTGTGTCAGGCCGCTCGCTTTGACCGGGTGGTCTTCCTTTTGCCCAAAAGATCGTCCAGCCAGTCCGGATCCATCTTTGGAACAGAGTTGAGCAAGCGTTTCGTATAATCGTGGCCGGGGGTGTTGAGAATTTTGTCTATAGGTCCCTTTTCAACGATTTTTCCCTTGAGCATGACAACTACCTCATCGGCGATCGCCTTTACAGTGGCCAGGTCATGGGTGATGAACAGGTAGGAGACGCCCAGGTCATTTTGCAGGTTCTGCAGAAGCTTCAGTATCTCTTCGCCCACCAGGTTGTCCAGGGCCGAGGTCACCTCGTCGCAGATCACAAGATCGGGCTTTGCGGCCAGGGCCCGGGCCACGCAGATTCTCTGCTTTTCTCCGCCGGACAGCTCGCCGGGGTACCGGTTGATGTAGCTGGCCGGCAGCTCGATGCGGTCCAGGAATTCCAGCACCTGTTTGCGCCTTTCTTTGCCCGAGATGCCAAAGTAGAAGGAGAGGGGACGGCCGATGGCCGTTTCAATGGTCTGCTTGGGATTCAGGGCGGTTTCAGGCATCTGATAGATCATCTGCATCCTTCTCAGGCTCTCCCGGTTGCGGGATCTGTAACTCGCACCAAGGGTTTCACCCTGGAACACCACCTCGCCGCTTAAGGGAGGGAGAAGACCAGTGATTGCCCGGGCAAGGGTGCTCTTGCCGCTTCCCGACTCTCCGACCAGGGCAACGGTCTGGCCCCGCCGGATGGTAAGATCTATGGTATCGAGAACCAGCTCCTTTTTCTTGTAGGCGGCCGACACCTGGTTGACCTCGAGGATCACTTTTTGTTTCAATTTAACCGGCTTTTTATCGGGGCGCTGGCTGCGCACGGAAAGGAGCCTGCGGGTGTAGGCCTTCTCCGGGGTGTCCAGCAGTTCCCGGGTCTGGTTCTCCTCAACCTTCTGTCCGTTCCTAAGCACCATGATCCGGTCCGCAAGCTGGGAGACCACGGCCAGATCATGGGTGATGTACAGCGCTGCGGTACCAAAATGGCGGGTGATCTGTTTGATGGCGTTGAGCACCTCGATCTGGGTGGTCACGTCCAGGGCGGTTGTGGGTTCGTCAAATACGATGATGTCCGGTTTGCAGGCCATGGCCATGGCCACCATGGCCCGTTGCAGCTGACCGCCGGACACCTGATGGGGATACCGAAAGCCGATGCCCTCGGGATCGGGCAGCAGAAGGCGCCTGTAGTTTTCAATGGCCTCCTTTTCCGCCTGGGCAGAACTCATCTGACCGTGGCGCACCGGCGTTTCAGTGCATTGCCTGATCAACCGGTGGGACGGGTTAAAAGAGGCGGCCGCGCTTTGGGCCACATAGGCGATGCGGGTTCCCCGGATCTTTTGTTTGACTCCGTCGGATGCCTGGCAAAGCTCTGTGCCGTCAAAGCGGATGGAACCCGAAGAGATGCGGCAACCCTTGCGGGAATAGCCCATGGATGCAAGCCCGATGGTGGATTTTCCTGCGCCTGACTCGCCGATGAGTCCCAGGATTTCTCCCCGCTCAAGTGTCAGGTCGACCTTGTCGACGATGGTCGACCACTGGTTGTCATTAAACCCTTCAATGGTGAGGCCGGTGATGTTCAGAATGTTTTTCATGTTACTCCTTTAATCCGCTTGCCAGGTTCAGAAACCAGTCCACAATAAGGTTGACCCCCACGGTGATAAAAGCAATGGCCGCGGCCGGCCACAGGGGGGTGAAGATACCAAAGGTGATGGCTCCGGCATTTTCCTTTACCATGCTCCCCCAGTCGGCCGTGGGGGGCTGAATGCCCAGTCCGAGGAAGCTCAGGCCGGCGATGAACAGGAACACAAAGCAGAACCTGAGACCGAACTCGGCCACCAGCGGCGGCAGGGCGTTGGGGAGAATTTCCCGCAGGATGATCCAGCCTGTTTTTTCACCACGAAGCCGGCCCGCTTCTACAAAATCCATCACGGCGATGTCCATGGCAACGGCCCTTGCCAGGCGAAAGACCCGGGTGGCATCCAGGATGGCGATGACACAGATCAGGGAGAAGATGGAGGTACCCACCACCGAGAGTACCATCAGGGCAAAGATGAGGGTCGGAAAAGAGAGGACGAGATCCACCGTCCGGCTCAGCAGGGTATCGCACCATCCGCCCAGGGTGGCGGCCAGAAAACCGCCCAGGGTTCCCAGGCTAAAGGAGAGAAAGGTTATCATGAGCGCAAGGGCGATGGTGTTGCGCGCTCCGTAGATCAGCCGGGAGAGAAGATCCCGTCCCAGGTGATCCGTCCCCAGGGGATGGGTCAGGCTCATCTCCTCCCACACATCTCCTGTGATTTCCGTTTCCCCATAGGGGCTTATCACCGGGGCAAATGCTGCAACGGCGATGTTTATGACCAGGATGATAATGCCAATTTTTGCGCTCCAGGGCGCTTTTTGAATAAATTTAATCAGTGAACTCATGGGGGTATCCTTAACGGGGATTTCTCAAACGCGGGTTGCTTGCAATGGACAACAGGTCGGCCAGCAGGTTCAGCCCGATGTAAACCGAGGCAAATATCAGACCGCTTGCCTGCACCACGGGAAGGTCCCTTTTGGAAACGGAGTCCACCAGCAACTGCCCGAGCCCCGGATAAACAAACACCACCTCCACGATCACGACCCCCGCCACAAGATAGGCCATATTCAGGGCCACCACGTTGATCACCGGAGAGAGGGCGTTGGGAAAGGCGTGGAGAACCACGACACGGAGCCGGCTGACCCCCTTCAGCCGGGCCATCTCGATATAGGGCGTGGCCAGGACGTTGATGATGGCCGCCCGTGTCTGGCGCATCATGTGGGCAAGCACCACCATGGTCAGGGTCAGGCAGGGCAGCACGATGGTGTAGAGCTTGTCGGCAAGGGACATCTGGTCGTCCAGGGTAGAGATGCTGGGAAAGAGCGGCAGCTTGACCGATATCAGGGCGATGAGGATGTAGGCGATGAAAAATTCGGGAAACGAAATTGCACTCAGGGAGACCATGGAAACGATCCGGTCAAAGAACGTGTTGCGGTAAAGGGCGGCCAGGATGCCCAGAATGATTGCCAGGGGAACCGCCACCACGGCCGCGGCAGCGGCCAGAAACAGGGTGTTGGAAAGGCGCCAGCCGATGAGTTCGGTGATGGGCCGGTGGTTGGAAAGGGAGCGTCCCATCTCCCCCTGCACAAAATCACCCAGCCATGAGATATACCGAACATGGGGGGGCAGATCCAGCTTCAGCTCCTTGCGAAAGGCCTCCACGGTCTCGGGCAGGGCGCTCTGCCCGAGGATGGATTCTGCAAGATCGCCCGGCAGCGCTTCCACACCGGCAAAGATGAGGATGGAGATCACAAACAGGGTGATCACGCTGTGCCCGATCCGCTTTAAAATTGTTGCTGTCATATCCTTCATATCAGGCAAACCACCACCGTTCGGCAGCCCGGTGGGCATCGGATTCCAGCAGACCGGAGATGGGACCGTGCTGAACCTTTGTGCTTGCGGCCTCCACATAATCTTTAAAGCAGGGAACGATGGTGCCCCCCTCATCCCGGATGATCCGTTGACATTCGGCGTAGGCCTCCTGGCGTTTGGCTTGGTCCAGCTCAGCCCGGGCGATTTTTACCAACTCGTCCAAACGGGGGCTCTTGAGATGGGTGTCGTTCCATTTTGCCTGGCTTGTATAGGCCACGGACAGCATCATGTCAGCTGTCGGACGGGCTGCCCAGTGGCAGTTGCAAAAGGGCTTTTTGATCCAGACATTGCTCCAGTAACCGTCTGCCGGTTCCTTGATCAATTGGATCTTGAGGCCGGCCTTTCGGGCCTGCTCCTTGAACAGGGTGGCCATATCGAGATAGATGGTGTTCAGGTCCGAGGTGTGCAACGGAAAGGTCTGGTCCGTGAGTCCGGCCTTTTTCAGGTAAAATTTTGCCTTGTCCGGATCGTATTGCCTTTGGGGAATATCTGCGGCAAAGAACCGGTCGTTCTTCTGGATGGGATGGTCGTTGCCCACGGTTCCATATCCCCTGAGGACCTGTTTGACGATCTCTTCCCGGTCAATGGCGTGTTTCAGGGCCAGGCGGGCATCGTTCCGGTCAAAGGGGGAGATGTCCGTGAGCATGGCAAGGGTAAATTGCAAGCCGCCCGCGGTTTGCATAATCTCGATCCCCGGCATCCGTTTAAACAGGTGGGCGGTTTTCACTTCCGTCCGGTTCATGTAATCGATCCGGCCGGTTTTAAGGGCGTTGGTGCGGGCGTTTACATCGTTGATGCCCAGGATCTCCACCTCGTCAAAGTGGGCCCGTCCCTGCTTAAAGTAGTTGGGATTGCGTTTCAAAAAACTCCTGACCCCGGGTTCCCATTCCTCCAGGGTGTAACCGCCGGTGCCGATCCCCTTTTCCCACTCGTTGCCGGTGGTGCCGGCCGGGACAATGGTCAGGTGGTAATCGTTCAGGATGTAGGGAAAGTCGGCGTTACCGCCCTTCAGGGTGAAGAGCACCCTGTTTTTGCCGTCGGCCCGGATCTCGTCTATCTGGTCCAGAAGGCCCTTGGCGCCGGACTTTGAATCCGGGCCCATGTGATGGCGGATGGAGTAGATCACATCCTCGGCATCCAGGGTTTTTCCGTTGTGAAATTCAACGCCCCGGCGCAGGTCGAACATCCATTTAACGGCATCTGAGGAGACATCCCAGCTTTCCGCAAGTTCGGGTATGGCCTCTCCCTTTTGATTGACTTCCACAAGATTGTTGCGAAGGGCGTAGTTGGTGTGCATTTCAAACTGGTCGGCCAGGGTCGGCGTGTGCAGAGAATCCGTTGTATGAGCCCCTCCCATGCCCATTCTGAACCGCCCACCCTTTTGGGGGACGGCAGCCTGTGCTGAGCCATGGAACACGCCTGGTAAAATTGCCATGGACAGACCCAGTGCGGACATCTGCTTTAGAAATTTTCGCCGGGAGATTGGATCCGTGGATAGGGGGGGAGTCGATTGTTTCAGATCGGTCATGTTTCATTCCTTTGCGGCCTGAGCCTTTATAGATGAATTGAATTAGTGTTCGTGCCCTGGAAGGTGGGATTTCAGCCCATGCAGATAACTGCATAAGATACCATGGCAGTACGTAAAATGGATAATGGCTATCCGGGTCAGGCAGGGGGAGGGTGCTGTTGATTTACGCCTCTGAACTTATTCATTCCATCCTTTATTGTATTGATACCAAAGTATTTGATTCTGTTTGCATATTATTTTGTACAAACTATTTAACGGTCAAATAAAAAGCAAATTTATTATTTTGTAACGCACTTTCAGTGTTTTGCAATCTGTTGTGAATGAAAAAAATACATTCGACCCAAAGGAAAATATATAAAAATTGAAAAAATATCAAGGATAAAATAATTTGGGTAGGAAGCTCTTTCTCCTGGGCACCGCAAACCACGTGTGTTTGCGGTGCCCAGGGTGTTAGATGGAGGGGGGCACAGTTATTGGGTGAGAAGTTTTATCATTTCAGTGGCAACGGCTTCAGAGGAAGCAGGATTTTGACCCGTTAACAGATGTCCGTCAATCTCAACATAACTGGCCCAGTCTGCGCCTTTATGATACAAGCCCTGGTTGGCTTTGAGCATATCTTCAAGTAAAAAAGGGACGACGTCGGTGAGTTGTACAGCGTCTTCTTCAGTATTGCTGAACCCGGTGACTCTTTTGCCTTTGACCAGGGGGGCGCCATCCGCATCTTTTGTATGGCGTAGCACTCCGGGCGCATGACAGACCAGGCCCATGGGTTTTTCGTCCCGATGGAACGTTTCCAGAAGCGAAATAGAATGTTTGTCTTCAGCAAGATCCCAGAGCGGGCCGTGGCCGCCAGGATAAAAAACAGCATCGAAATCAGCAGGATTCACCGAATCCAGGCGGTTCGTATTGGCAAGTTGCTTCTGGGCCTCATCATCATTGCGAAAGCGCTCTGTTGCAGCGGTTTGAAAGTCAGGCGCGTCACTTTTGGGATCCAGGGGTGGAAGCCCACCTTTGGGAGAGGCCAGGGTGATTTTAAACCCCTGGTCTTTAAAAACGTAATACGGCGAAGCAAATTCTTCCAACCAGAACCCTGTTTTAAGACCTGTATCTCCCAGTTTGTCGTGGGATGTAAGAACCATGAGAATGTTCATTGTATTTTCCTTTCTTTAATTATTGTTCGTCATTGACTCTTATGACTAATTTTCCGAAGTTATGGCCGTCCAGCATGCCGATAAACGCGTTGGGCGCACTCTCTAACCCGTCAACCATATGCTCCCGGTATTTTATCTGTCCTGAGTCCAACCATTGGGACATCTCCCGTGCAAATTCATCATAGCGATGGCCATAATCATCAAAGATAATGAATCCCTGAACCTTGATTCGTTTGACTAAAATGGTGCCCATCAGAAGGGAGATGCGATCCGGTCCGTCAGGAAGCCGGGTGAGGTTGTACTGGGAGATGAGACCACACACCGGAATCCTGGCTTTTGTATTCAGCAGCGGCAGGACAGCGTCAAAAACCTTACCCCCGACGCTTTCGAAATAGACGTCAATTCCCTGGCTGCAAACCCGGCGCAGTTGTTCGGCAAAATCCAAAGCCTTGTGGTCGAGGCACGCATCAAAACCAAGGACCTCTTTTGCGTATTTACACTTTTCACTCCCCCCGGCAACACCAACGACATGGCATCCTTTCAGCCTGCCGATCTGGCCGACGGTGGCACCCACCGGCCCGGTGGCCGCAGCGACAACCAGAGTCTCTCCCTGTTTTGGCTGACCGATATCCAGTAACCCCATATAGCCCGTAAACCCCGGCATGCCCAATATCCCCAATGCATAGGATGGGTGTTTTGGGGTTTTTCCCAACCGGGTGAGGCCGGTGCCGTCAGACAGGGCATAATCCTGCCAGCCGGTATAAGCAAGCACCCACTCTCCCTTTTCATAATCCGGGTGCCTGGATGTTTCAATCCGGCAAACCGTTGCACCCACCATGACGTCATCTATTTTCACAGGGTCCGCATAGGAGGGCTTATCGCTCATCCGTCCCCGCATGTAGGGATCCAGCGAAAGATAGACCGTGCGCAGCAACACCTGACCTTCAGCCGGTTGGGGTACGGGATGGGTTTCCAGGCGGAAGTCCTCTGAAACCGGAGCGCCGTGGGGACGGGCAGCCAGCACGATGCGACGGTTGTGTTCTCTGTCTTGGGACATGGGTTTCTCCTTTTTTTCACAAGGCGGGATCTCCTGATAAGGGAAATCCCGATTTCCTTTTTTAAAATACTGTTTTGTCACAATGCAAAAGGTGGTCCTGTTTTATCAGACCCGGGGATATAGAGAGGCCCCAAAGATGAAAAAAGAGTGGCAGATCATTATAAGTGCTCAGTTTGTTGGAGTTTTTTTTTTTTTTTTCTTATCCGGAAAGGAGTGAGGAGGTCGAGAGTAAAAAAGGATATGTATCAATCCATGGGCACACAACTGTTTCATGCTACACAATCGGCTCGTCAGATTAATGGTTGTGTTCTTAATTCCGTTGGCGCCATAGATGAAAGTCAAGGAGATATGAATCAACAAGATCTCTTACGTATGGCGCCCCGCAACCCTTGGAGCAGCTGCTACCGGGTTATTTGTTTCTCTTTTTTTCCTTTTTCTCCTGCTTTTTTTCCTTAGCTGTTTTTAGCGGCTTTTTTTTCGTTGCTTTTTTTGCGTCTTCTGATTTGGCCATGTTGTTACCCTTCCTTTATGTAAGTCGAACATTATGGCATGTGAGTATCATCTATCACAACCAAATACAAACAACATTACCAGGCCTGAACCCACCGCCTGATTGTTCCGGCATACCAACTGTGGCTGATCGAACAGGGCCTGGATGGCAGGCACAGCCTTTTTACTCCCTGATCATCAGCGCTTCCACGAGACGGATGCGGTCCTCCTCAAGGTTGGCCGTCATGGTTCGGCCGAAGTGACGGCTGTTCCCACGTCGTCATCCTGATCCAGCTCCTTGAAGAGGTGGTTCAGGAGCGCTGCAAACCCCAGTGTAAAGGTGTTGTCATGCTTTTTGTCATCAGCATAACCAGAGATTGGAAACCGAAAGGTCGATAAAGGAGTTTTCTTTAGAACATCTCTAAGCCGGACAGTGAACAAAAACATTCAGGCCTGGGGGACCTGGATGTTTTTAAATTATGCTAAACCTTGAACATGTTAACGGTTTCATTTAGTTGCTGAGCCAGTTGCAGAAGTTGTCCGGCACTGAGCATTACTTGAGAACCACTGTCGGATATCTCTCCTGCAGCCAGATTGATTTCGGAAATATCTTTTGTTATTCCCTGGGTTGCGGCAGCGCTTTGAACCACATTTTCATTGACTTCGTTGAATCCCATTGAGGCCTGTGCGATGTTTTCCGCAACCTCCTTTGTCGTAACGGACTGCTCTTCAACCGCTGTCGCTATTGATGACACAATCTCATTAACCTCATCATTCACATTGGAGATCTGTTTTATCTCCTCAACCGTCACGGAAATTGTTGTCCGAATATTTTCTATCTCTTTCTTGATATCATTGGTCGCTCCGGCCGTCTGTTTGGCCAAGTCCTTTATCTCCCCTGCAACAACAGCAAACCCTTTTCCGGCATTACCCGCTCTTGCAGCCTCGATCGTGGCATTCAGGGCCAGTAGGTTGGTTTGCTCGGAAATTTCTGTAATTACTTCCGTAACCTTTCCGATCTGCCGTGCGGCTTTGCCTAATTCATTCACACGCCCGGATGCATTTCTGGCCTGCTCCACCGCATTACCGGTTATCCCTCTGGCGTTTTCAGTATTTTCGGCGATCTCGTTTATCGTGGAGGTCATCTCTTCCGTTGCAGCGGCCACCAGGTTTAAATTTGTCATGGCCTGTTCAGATGAGGCAGCAATAGAGTTCATGTTTGCGTTCATATCCTGGGCAGCATTGTTTACCTCGTCTGATTTACGGGAAGCCTCTTCTGATCCATCAGCCATCTGTTGGGATATTGCAGATAGTTCTGATGACGAAGAGTGAAGCGTTTTTACGCCGCCCTTTACATCTCTAAAGATGGAGCCGATATTTGATGTCATGCTGTTCAGGGCATTGGCCAAGTTCCCGATTTCATCTTTCTGGTCGATGGCCAGTTTTTGCGTAAAATCACCATCTGACATTTTTTGCGCAAAATCGACGCCTTTTATCAAAGGTGTGGTGATAGAGCGGGTGATAAGAATAATAACAGCCATAAGTGTCAGCAGTGACAATGCGCCAATCATGACCGTCGTATACATTATGCTATTTGCCGATGCCATAACTCTGTTTGTAGGGATGTTTGCCAATACCGCCCAAGGCGTTTTGGCATGACCTATCTGAATCGGGACGCATATTCTTTCTATAGCTTCACCTGCGGTCTTTGAAAAAATTGTCGTATTGAACCCTTTTCCCGACCTAATCGCCTCTTTATACGGCTCAGCCCATTTGTCCGTTTTAAGGATGGAGTTGCCTATTCTTTTTGCATCTGGATGCGCCAGGTATATGCTGTCGTTTGAAATGATGCTTAAATATCCCGTTTCGTAAATTTTGATCCCTGAAACAAGTTTCTGCAACGTTTTCAGAAAGATGTCCACACCTACAACTCCAATAATCCTGCCGTTTTCCTTGACAGGAACGCATACACTGGTCATTAGGGTGTTTCCCGTTTCCTTTTCAATGTAAGGCTCAAGAAGGGTTTCAATTCCGTTTTTTTTGGGAATCTGATAGTAATCGGCAGTTTTGTAGTCGCTGTTATTGGATGCGTTTACTCTACCGTCTTTTTTAAAAAAATAGGGGAAATAGGTGCCGGTCTGATCATGCCATTTATGATTTGCAAACTCTTTATCCTTGCCATCCAGCATGTTTGGTTCGAATACACACCATATCCCGCTAAACATATCATTGGACAGCAGAAGTTGTTTTAGGATCTCATCAATTGCGTCCCGGTTTATAGCTTCCCGTTGTTTAATTAATCCTTCCATGGTTTGGGAAAGAGTCCGTGCTGTGTCCATGGGTACTTGTAACTGCGCTGTCACAATATTACTGTATTGGTACGCCGTCACCCGGACTTTATCCATGGATTCACCCTTTACCACTCTGCCGGTTCTTACGGAAACAAAGACGATTGTCACGGCAAATGCCAAAAATGCAACCGTCCCGATCGAGATCATCATATGGGTTCGTATTTTTAAATTGTTCAATATCTTAATTGTTTTAGTTATCATATTGTCCATCATGATTTTTTATAACATTAACTCGCAGAACCGGGACTAAACTCATACTATTTCAGTATACAGCATGATGTATGCTGGCTATTAGGGAAAACATCGCATATTGTGGGGGTGCAATTGGGAACGCTGTGAACCTATTACACCTCATCATCCCATGAGAAGAGGCTAAATCCCGTCAATCAGTCTGTTGGGGTTGCTTCCAGCCCCAACTCTGCCGTGGCAATGGAAACATAACTGCTTTGCTCATCGTCGACGTCATTGTTTTTAAATCCCGCTTCAATCTCCATACAATCGGATCGATCGATCTTACCCTGTACAATGTTGCCAAGGTCCATGGCAAACCCATTGACTCCCATAAAAGCTGTCAGAAACAGCGCCGCAAAAAGGGAATTAATTCCCAACCTGGAAAAATTACGGAGGCCTTGCTTTTCATCTCTTTCTCCTTAAAAATAATTTAAAATTGACACAAATGAAAACTACGACGGTTTTATGGGGAGAATCAAAGAGATAATTGTTGCCAAAGTCATATTTTCAAGCAGCAACGGTAATGTCAACACCCCAAACCATTATAGTAATAACGATCCGGTATGTCCCAAGTTTCCTAGACTCATAAAACACCCGAACAAATTTGGCTGGCAATTAAAGCATTATTCTTAGAAATAGTCAATTTCTTTTATCGTTTCAACAGCAACGGAAAACCATGTGCTAAAGGAAAGTCGGTTTGCTAGCAATCGGATAGCATTAATTAAATGGATAAGGGGTGAAGAAAAAATTAATACCTCAATTTAATCTGTAGATTTTCAAATAAATTATAGGCTTTTGCTTTTATGAAAGGTACAATAGGCACAGAAACTTTAAACAGAAAAGCTGAGCGTTTTCTATGTTGGGACCGAAAAACGATCATCAAAGGGACCAAGGAGTTGAGACGTGGGATTACATGTATTGACAATTTTTCTTCTCGAGGACGCAAATCCTCAGAATCTTACCTCCCATACCTTCTGGATGATATACAAAAAAATGTTACACCTATCAGTCAAACTGATCCAACTTTTCGAAGTACGGATCTTTATTCTCCCATAACCGCTGCCGAAGTGAGACGAAGGTTAATTTCTTAAATGAATTACAACGATCAGGATCTACTCACAACAAGAACAATCTCAAACGAACTGAATTAATTAGGATTAAACTTAAAAAAGTGCAAAAGTGTAAACCTAAAAAAAGTTGAGACAGACGCCATATTTGAATATATTGATAATATCAACCGGTTGGCAGGTAATACTGATGGTGTAATTCGTATATCAATCGATACGAAAGCAACTGTAAATGTTGGGCCTTATTCCAGAGGAGGATATAATCGTTGTGTAATACAGGCTCATGATCATGGTTTTGCACCAGATTTAGAACTAAAGCCTTTTGGTGTTTTTCTGCCGGTTTATGAATCGGTTGGTTGATTTTGGAACCTTAGAGCTTCTTGACATAAGCTTGGCTAAAAAGGCAATGGAAAAGCTTGAAAACATATTTGTGCGTATTCCTGGTGTAGAAAATGGGCTGTCTACATCCTTTGCTTTGGTGGCTAATTTGTGGGGTTATATGTTTCTGTGCCCCTAACCTTGAAATTAAAAATGATTCTTTTGGATTTGATTCCGGCGAAGTTGGAAGAGTACAATTCTATGTTGCTGGACAATTCCACAATTTAGCAGAAGGTCATTTTGATGACATGGTTTTAACAACTAATAGTCAACCAGTTCCGGAACCTGGCACCCTGCTTATTTTTGGTTCCGGTTTTGTAGGTCTTGCCGGAATCTGCAGAAAGAAACTCACAAAGTAAGTAACGATTTTCTACTAATTTCAAGGCAGGGTCAGAAATGGCCCTGCTTTGTTGTCTTTCTTTTTAATCCCTGATCATGAGCGCTTCCACGAGACGGATGCGGTCCTCCTCAAGGTTGGCGGTCATGGTTCGGCCGAAGTGACGGCTGTTATCGCCGAAGATGATGTGGGGGCCAAGTGGGCGCGGGGCAGCCCCTTGGGGTGGGATGGCTGCCTTGACCCGCTGCCACCATTGCTTTGCCTGGTCTGTGGCATCCACCACAAAACCGGGGGTGAAGCCGGCGTCGGAGAGCATCTCTCCCAGGCTCTTTGCTGTCTGGAGAAACGAGATTCCGTGGGTGTCGGCCCAGGGCACGGGCAGGTGGATTTTTTCTTTTTCACCCTGGACGATCTCATGGAGAACCAGCCGTCCGCCGGGCTTGAGCACCCGGGCAAACTCCATCAACGCAGCCACTTTATTGGGGATGTTCATGAGGGTGTGCTGGCAAAAGACCACGTCAAACTGTTCGTCAGCAAAGGGCATCCTGCACACGTCTCCCTGCTTGAAGCGAACCCTGCTTTCCAGGTCGGTTGACCGGGTCAGCATCCTTGCAACGTGTACAAATGATTCCACAAGGTCGAGACCGGTGACCTGGCAGTTGAACCGTTTGGCAAGGAGGCGTGAAGAGCCGCCGATGCCGCAGCCGGCATCCAGGATGCGGGTTCCAGGCATAAGGCCGCTCTTTTCGCCAAGGTGCCGGGTTGCCATATGGCCGCCGGTGTGGAGCTGGTCGATCAGGGAAAGATCCTTGAGCTCAAGGCTGTTGGGGTCTTTCCCTGCAAGTGTAAGGGCGTTCCAGATTTTCTGTTCCAGGTCGTCCGACCCGTAGTGATTCTCTATTCTCGGTTCCATTTGGGTTCCCTTTTTTCCTTAAAGGCCTGGAGGCCCTCAGTTGCATCCTTTGTTGCGCAGAGCTGGGCAAACATCTCCCCCATGTAGTCCACGGCCTGGTGGTATGGGAGATCTGACATGCCGTAGATCCCCTGCTTGCCGCACTCCATGGCAAGGGGGCTCTTCTGGGCAAGCTTGTGGGCAAGGGCCATGGTGGCGGTCTCAAGCTCATCGTCCGGCACCACCTGGTTGACGATCCCGAGGCGCTCCGCCTCCCTGGCCGGGATCATGTCGCCGGCCAGGACCATCTCCAGCAGCTTTTTCCTGGAGACGATGCGGGAGAGGGGGACTGCGGGGCCAAGGCAGATGAGGCCAACGTTGATGGCGGTGGTGCCGAACTTTGCGTTTTCAGAGGCGATGGCAAGGTCTGCGGCAGCCACGAGGCCTGAGCCGTTGGCAATGGCAAAGCCCCTGACCGAGGCGATCACTGGTTTTCTCATCCGTGGAATGGTGTGGTTGTGCTGGTCCATTTTTTTGATCAGCTTTCTGAGTTCGGACGGACTCTTATCCTGAAACTCGTCAAGGGCAATGCCGGTGGAGAAGTGTTTTCCTGCGGCCTGAATCACCACCACCCCCACGTCGTCATCCTGGTCCAGCTCCTTGAGGAGGTGGTTCAGGAGCGCTGCAAACCCCAGTGTAAAGGTGTTTCGTTCGGCCTCCCGGTTGAGGGTGAGGATGCCGATTCCGTTCTCTTTTTCCATGAGAATCGATGGCTGGTCAGGCATGGTGTCTCCTTTTAGCTGTTCAGTTCTTTCAGGTTGGCAAAGAAATCCAGGGCTTCCGGGTTTTTCAGGGCGTCCTTGTTTTTTACTTCCTGGCCGTGGATCACCTTTCTGACGGCAAGCTCAACTTTTTTCATGTTCAGGGTGTAGGGCACGTCGGGCACGGCAATGATCTTGGCCGGGACATGGCGGGGGGAGGCATTGGTCCTGATATCGGTCCGGATCTTTTTGATCAGGTCATCGGACAGCTCCACCCCGTTGGCAAGCTTGACGAACAGGATTACTCTTACGTCGTTCTGCCAGTTCTGCCCGACCACGACGCTGTCTTCCAGCTCCTCCATCTGCTCCAGGCGGCGGTAGATCTCGGCCGTGCCGATGCGGACCCCGCCGGGGTTGAGGGTGGCGTCGGAGCGTCCGTACATGATCACCCCGCCCCGTTCCGTGACTTCGATGAAGTCGCCGTGGGCCCAGATGTCCGGGTATTGATCAAAGTAGGCGGATTGGTATCTTGCGCCGTCCCCGTCGTTCCAGAAGGCGATGGGCATGGAGGGGAAGGGCGCGGTGCAGACAAGTTCGCCCTGCTGGCCCACCACGGGTTTGCCGTCGCTGTCATAGGCAAACACCTTCATGGCAAGGCCCCTGCACTGGAGCTCTCCCGCATAGACCGGTCCCATGGGGTTGCCCAGGGCAAAGCAGCCGTTGAGGTCTGAGCCGCCGGAGATGGAGGCGAGCTGAAGGTCTGATTTCACCTCGTCGTAGATGAACTGAAAGTCTTCCGTGGACAGGGGCGATCCCGTGGAAAGGAGGGCTTTCATGGCAGAGAGGTCAAAGCTCTTGCCGGGTTTGACGCCGGCGTTCTTGAGGGCGGCGATGTAGCCCGCGCTTGTGCCGAACACGGTTACTTTTTCATCCTGGGCCATCTGCCACAGGGCGTCCGGGCCCGGGTGAAAGGGGTTGCCGTCAAAGAGCACCAGGGTGGCGCCGGTGGCAAGGGAGGTGGTGAGCCAGTTCCACATCATCCATCCGCAGGTGGTGAAGTAGAAGATGGTGTCTTCGGGTTTGAGATCCGTGTGCAGGACAAGTTCCTTGAGCTGGTGGAGAAGCACCCCGCCGGCACTCTGGACCATGCATTTGGGAAGGCCCGTGGTGCCCGATGAGTACATGATGTACAGGGGGTGGTCAAAGGGGAGCTGCTCAAACTCGATCTCGGTGACATCCCTGTCTTGAAAGTCCTTGTAATGAATTCCGTTGGCAACTCCTGTGATAACCGGGGATTCATTGATGTAGGGAACCACCACCACGGTCTCGATGGAGGGGATCTCCTTGAGGATGCCTGCGATTTTATCCAGGCTGTCCTGGGGTTTTCCCTTGAACACGTAGCCGTCGGCCGTGAACAGCACCTTTGGCCGGGTCTGGCCGAACCGGTCCAGCACCCCTTTGATGCCGAAATCCGGGGAGCAGGAGGACCAGGTGGCGCCGATGCTGGTGGCAGCCAGCATGGCAACGATGGCTTCGGGCATGTTGGGGATGAATCCCACCACCCGGTCGCCGGGCTTGACCCCGGCCTTTCTCAGGGCCGCCGCAACCGATGCGGTCTCAAGGTAGAGGCCGTTGTAAGTGATGGTGCGGCGGACCCGGTCCTCACCCCTGAAGACCAGGGCCGTGTCGTCGTTTCTGTGACGGAGCAGGTTTTCGGCAAAGTTGAGGCGTGCCCCGGAAAACCAGTCGGCCCCGGGCATCTTTTCCGGATCGTCTATCACCCGGTCATAGGGCTTTGACGCCTTGATGTCCAGGAACTCCCATGCCTTTTCCCAGAAGGGCACAAGGTTGTCCACGGACCATGCATAAAGATCGTCGTAGGTCGTAAAACTTGTCTCCTGGGTGGTGTTGACCTCCTGCATGAACCTGTACATGTTGGTGTTTTCGATTCGGTCTTTTGACGGCTGCCACAAAAGCTTTGCCATTGCCTGCTCCTTTATTTGGTTAATATCTTTATATTATTCATAGAGCACGGCGAGGATGGTGGCCCTGCCGCTCTTGGCGGTGATCACATGGGGGGTGGTCGACAGGTAATAGACCGAGTCACCGGGTTCGAGATCATAGGTTTCGTCGGCGATGGACAGTTCGGCCACCCCCTCCAGGACAAAGATGAACTCCTCTCCGTTGTGCACGGAGATCTCTTTTTCCGGGTTCTCCTCCAGCTGGACGATGAGGGCCTCCATGTGGCGGCCCTGGACCTCGGGGGCCAGGCTCATGTAAGAGTAGAGGTTCTGCTTCTCCTTGGGGGAGGTGGAGCGGGCGATCTTTTTTCTCTCGTTTCGCCGGGTGATGGAGTAGAGCCGGTTGCCGACGCCTGAGACCAGCCGGCCCAGGGCGCTGTCAAGGGCCCTGGAGAGTTTCATCACCGTGCCGAGCTGGGGCTGGATCACGCCATCCTCGATATCCTGGAGCCGTTGTTTGTCAAATCCGGTCAAATTGGAAACTTCGTCGATGGAGAGTCCTTTCTTTTCCCTCAGCTTTTTTATGCGAATCCCAACCTCGTCCACCTCACCTGCCTCCTTTGAGTGAATTTCGCCTGTGAGATCTTCGAAATAGTCTACATTGATGTGGGGCAGAATTTTATCTTTTTCCATTGTCTCTCCTGGTCCTCTTGTTGAGTTGAAGATTTATCCGTCCATTGCAGGTTTAATGGTTACAAATTTCGCGATCCCAAGTCAACTGTTTTAACCCCACCCTTTGGGAAGCAACTGGCCGGGCGCTTCGTCAAGCTTCTCCTTGAGCTTTGCAAGGCCGGGCCGTGCATACTGCATGTGGCCCTCCTTCAGGGTTCTGCCGTTCAGGACCGCTTCGCTCCTGAGCCTGCGGCCGATGGTTTTCTCCAGCTGCCTGCCGAGCCAGAGCACCCGGTCCACGTCCCAGCCGTGGTCCATGCCCATCTCGTCCAGCTGGACCAGGGTGTCTTCCAGGCAGACCAGGCCCACATATCTTGGATCGTCGTAGTAGTAGTCTCCGGTGCCCTTGATGGGACAGTCGTCCAGGAAGTTGGCCGGTTGTCCGCCAAGGCCGCCCAGGGTGGCCTCGAAGTTGATGATCCCGGCCTGGAGGGCGGCAAGAACAGAGGCCGATGCCATGCGCTTGGTCTCATGGAAGTGGGCGATGTGGAGCCTGGGGTCGGGCATTGCGTCCAGCACCATGGAGAAGTAGCGGTAGACCTCGGCCGCAGATGCGCTGCCGTCGTGGTCGGCATGCTCCACGTCGTGGGCACCGATCTCCAGCCACCGTTGGGCGAACTTCACGGCGTCCTTCATGTCGGTGGCCCCGCCGATGGGGCTGCCCCAGATGGTGCTCACGGTGCCGCACATCTTGATGCCGGCATCATTGCATTTCTTGATGCTCCGCTCCGCCTCCTTCCAGTAGTTGGGAAGGGTGGTGCCGGAGTTGGCAAAGTGGTGCTCCTCTTCGGTGGAGACCATCATAAGGATGCGGTCCGGTCCGACGCCCTGTTTCTTGAGCTCAATGGCCCTGTCCACGGAGGGCTCCCGGATGGTGATGGCCGTGAAGCAGATGTCGTTGATGTCGATGCCCCGTTTGGCGCACTTTTTCTTGAACAGATCCCCCCGAAGGTAGCGGAACAGCTCCTCGGCATCGCTGAACTGGGGCATGAGGTAGGGGTTGCCAAGGTTGGTCACCTCAATATATCGGCAGCCTGCAAAGACGAGTTCCTCCAGGTAGAACTTCTTTGCTGCGGTGGAGATGAACTTCTCCTCGTGCTGGAATCCGTCTCTGACGGTGATATCCCCGATGGTCACTTTTTTCGGCATTTTTGGAAAGATTTTCCAGTAATCATATTCTGTCATGGTTGCTGTCTCCCAATTGTCGGTTATTGTTCAGCCGCTAAGTTTTTATCTCTGACTTTCGTGTCGTTGTGGCAAAATAATCATAAAAACGCTTTGGTTCCGGCTTGTCCGGGTTCGGCTAAAACGGCCTAACGAGGTCAAGGTAAGGGTTGTTAAAACCTGAAATTGCCAAATGAGGGGTCTCCTACGGGCTTGAGCATGCTCACCTCAAATCCCATGGCAAGCCAGTCCCGGATCTCGGAGAACTTCAGGACCCTGTCGGTCAGAAGCCGTGCTCCGCAGTAAAAGGGGTGGGCCTCACCGTCGTACTTGTCTATCATTTTCTGGCGGAACGCCTCCTTCTCCTCTTCGGCCATGGGGGTTCCGGTGCGTTTTCGCTTACCCTCCTCAATGGAGAGGAGCACGCCACCGGCACTCTTGCCGCTCATCACCGAGGTCCGGGCCCGCATGGTTGAGAACAGGAAGTGGGGCTTGTAGGCCCTGCCGCACATGCCGTAGTTGGCAGCGCCGTTGTCCGCCCCGATCACCATCTGGATCTTGGGCACCTGGGCGCAGGACACTGCCCTTACCATGTCGGAGCCGTATTTGCCGATGCCCATGTGCTCGGAATCAGACCCCACCATGAAGCCGGGTGCGTTCTGGAGAAAGAGGAGGGGAATCTTCTCCTGGCTGCACCGGACGATAAACTCGGTGGCCTTGCGGGCGGCCTCGTAAAAGATGATCCCCACCTTATTGGAGGCTATCACGCCCACGGGAAGCCCCTTGATCCGGATCTTGCCCGTGAGGATGTTGTCCCCCCGGCCCGGGGCGTAGTTGGCCTTGTATTCCTGGAACACGCTGCCGTCGGCAATGCACTGGATGATGCTCCGGGCGTCGATCATCTGGCTGACCGACATCGGCATATGGTCGTAGATGGCATCCTTTTCCACCACGGGCTCCTGCTCCTGGTACTGGTGGAGGTTGAGGGTCTGGGGACGCTCAAGGGAGAGGATGTCCCTCACCCTTGCCACGGCCTCGGACTGGTCCTGGCAGAGGTGGTCTGCCCCGCCTGAAACTTCGGTGTGAACCTTTGCGCCGCCCAGGTCCTCGGCCGAGATCTCTTCGCCAAGGGCCATCTTGACCAGGGGCGGGCCTCCCAGAAAGGAGAAGCTCTGTTTGTCGATCATGATGGATTCGCAGGCCATGAACACGATGTAGGCACCGCCGGCTGTGTTGCCCCCGGTGCTCAGGGTGACCTGCTTGAGGCCCTTGGCCGACATCTTGGCCATGTTGTAGAACAGGGAGCCAAAGTGCTGGTCGTCGGGGAAGACATCGATCTGCATGGGCAGGAAGGCCCCCCCTGAATCCGCGATGTACACGCAGTTGAGCCCGCACTGGTCGGCAATGGCCTGGGCCCGCATGTGTTTCTTAAGGGTGATGGGAAAGTAGGTGCCGGCCTTGACCCTGGAGTCGTTGCCAAGGATCATGGTCCAGTTGCCGTGGATCTTTCCGATGCCGGTGACGATACCGCCGCAGGGCACATCGGGCACCCCGGGATAGTCCATGCCGAATCCCGCCAGCATGGAGAGTTCGAAATACTGGGTACCGGGATCGATGAGCTCCTGGATGAGATCCCGGACCGGTCGTTTGTCCTTTTTGGCCAGGCGGTCAACGGCTTTCTGACCGCCGGGCCAGGTGGCTTCGTATTGTCTCTCTTCAAGCTTGAGCTCTTCGTTTTCCCAGAATGATCTGTTTTCGCCCATGACTACCTCCCTTTATATACCGGCTTGCGTTTTTCCCTGAACGCGGTCAGGCCTTCGACCCTGTCCTCGGTGGGAATGGTCACCCGGTAGGCGTTGGATTCAATGGCAAGACCTGTTGCAAGGTCCGTTTCAATACCCTGGTTGATGGCGTACTTGGCCATCTCCACGGCAATGGGACCGGTCTCCCGGATCATCTCGGCCATGGACATGCACTCGTCCAGGAGATTTCCCGGGGTACAGGTGCGGTTGACAAGGCCGATATCAAGGGCTTCTTCGGCATCGACCCTGCGGCCTGTGAAGATCAGCTCCTTTGCCTTGGCAACGCCGATGATCCTGGGCAGTCGCTGGGTACCGCCCCCGCCCGGGATGATGGCAAGCCTTGTTTCAGTGAGTCCCATGACGGCCGTGGTTGCTGCGATCCTGATATCCGAGGCAAGGGCAAGTTCCGTGCCCCCGCCTAAAGCAATACCGTTGATGGCGCAGATCACCGGTTTCTCCAGGTTCTGTATGGCGGTCAGCAGGTTCCGGATGGTGAAGATGAAACGCTTCACCTGGTCCTGGGGCAGGGTGGCCCGCTCCTTTAAGTCCGCGCCTGCGCAAAAGGCCTTTTCGCCTTTGCCGGTGATGATGACGCACCGGATGTCGTCCCGGTACCGCAGATCGTCAATGGCGTCCCGGATGGCGTGCAGCAGACCGAAGTTGAGCGAGTTCATGGCCTTGGGCCGGTTCAGGGTCAGGATCGCAACACCGGGTTTCTCTTCTGTCAATAATAGGTCGTTGGTAGTCATAAGCGTGTTTTTCTACTCCGTGTCGGTTAAATGAGGACTTCCCCGGCCTTTGTAAGCTCCTGGGTTGCCGTGTCCCTCAGCTTGTACTTCTGGATCTTTCCGCTGGCCGTGGTCGGGTAGTCGTCTACGAAAAAGATGTATTTGGGTATCTTGTGGTAGGAGATCTGATCCTGGCAGAACTCTTTTATCTGCTGGGTGGTCGAGGTTTCGTTGGGCCTGAGCTGGATGAAGGCGGCCACCTCTTCCCCGTACTTTTCGCTTGGGACCCCCACCACCTGGACATCCTTGACCATGGGGTGGGTGTAGAGGAACTCTTCGATCTCCCTGGGATAGACATTTTCGCCGCCCCGGATGATCATGTCCTTCATTCTGCCCGTGATCTTGCAGTAGCCGTTTTCGTCCATCTCGGCCAGATCCCCGGTGTGGAGCCAGCCCTCTTCGTCAATGGCGGATCGTGTGGCCTCCTCCATCTTGTAATACCCCTTCATCACATGGTAGCCCCGGGAGCAGAGTTCGCCCTGTTCGCCGATGGGCATCTCCCTGCCCGTGCCGGGATCCACGATCTTTACTTCCACGTTGGGCAGGGCACGGCCCACGGTGGAGGTCTTCAGCTCAAGGCTGTCGTTGTCCCGGGTCTGGGTGATGCCGGGGGAGGCCTCGGTCTGGCCGTATACGATGGTCATCTCCTTGGCGCCCATGTCCTTGATCACCCGTTTCATCACCTCTATTGGGCAGGTGGAGCCGGCCATCACCCCGGTCCTGAGGCTGGAGGTGTCGTAGCTGTTTTTGTCCATCTCTTCAAACTCGGCAATGAACATGGTGGGAACCCCCAAAAGGGCGTTGCATTTGGAAGCTTCGACGGTTTTCAGCGTGTCCACCGGGGTGAAGGAGACCACCGGGGCCATGGTGGTGCCTGCGACCATGCAGGTCAAAGTGCCGATGACACAGCCGAAACAGTGGAAAAAGGGCACCGGAATGCACATGGCATCGTCCGGGGTGAGGTTCATGCATTCGGCCATGCTTTTGGCGTTGCCGATGAGGTTGGTGTGGGAGAGCATGACGCCCTTTGGAAAGCCCGTGGTGCCGGAGGTGTACTGCATGTTGATCACATCGTCGGGCTCAAGGGTGGCAAGCCTGGTTTCAAGGTCCAGGTCGGATATCGCCTTTCCATTTTCCAGCATGTCGTCCCAGTTGAACATTCCCGGGATTTTCTCCTTGCCGAGATACACGACGTTCTTGAGGAAGGGTAGTTTTTTACTGACAAGTTTTCCGGGCTCGGCATCTTTCAGCTCCGGGCAGACCTTGTTGATCACTTTAATGTATTCGTCGGGTTCCCGAACGCCGCCGGCCAGGATCAGGGTGGTGGCGTCTGACTGTTCAAGGAGGTATTCCAGCTCTGCACTCCGGTAACTTGTGTTCACCGTGACAAGGACGGCGCCCATGCGGGCGCTGCCATACTGGGTGTAGACCCATTCCGGCAGGTTGTTTGCCCATATGGCGATTTTTTCCCCCCGGTCGATGTCAAGGGCCATCAGCCCCTTTGCCACATGGTTGCAAACCTCCCTGAATTCACTGAACGTGTGCTTGATGCCAAGGGAATGGTACTCCAGCCCGCTGTTATCGCCAAAGTTATCAGCCAGGATATCCACAACGTTACCGATGGTTGTTTCGCCGACCTTGATCTCAGGTTTGTGCATCGCGTTCCCCTCCACAAAAAAATAGTTTACTGGTTAACACCCGATATATCTTGAAATAACCAACCTCTGGACCTCAGAGGTGCCTTCTCCAATATCTAAGAGTTTTTGATCCCGGTAAAATCTTTCGACATTGTACTCTTTCATCAGGCCGTAACCGCCGTGGATCTGGACCGCATGGTTGGCCACCCTGCCCATGAGCTCCGAGCAGTAGAGCTTTGCCATGGCAGCCTCCCTTTCAAAGGGCCTGTTGTGGCTCCTGAGCCAGCACGCCTTGTACAGCAGGTTTCGGCCGCACTCTATCTCTGTTGCGCAATCGGCGAGCTTAAAGGCGATGGCCTGGAATTTTGAGATGGGCTGGCCAAACTGCTCCCGCTCCTTTGCATAGGCAAGGGCCAGGTCATAGGCCCCCTGGGCGCCGCCAAGGCCCATGGATCCGATGGACAGTCGTCCGCCGTCCAGGGTCTTGAGCATCTGGTGGAACCCGTCCCCCTGCTTGCCGAGGATGTTATCCTTGGGCACCCGGACATCGTCAAAATAGAGTTCCGCCGTGTTGGAGGCCCGCCACATCATCTTCTTGTGCATGGGCACCGCCTTGAATCCGGGGGTGTCCGCCTCCACGATAAAGCAGGTGTACTCGGGTTTTCCGTTTTTTCGCACCCCGGTCTTGGCCTGGACCGTGACCCCCATGGTCATGTCGCAGGCAGCGTTGGTGATGAAGATCTTTGATCCGTTGATCACCCATTCGTTGCCGTCGAGAACCGCCGTGGTTTTGGAGCCGCCCGCATCGGAACCGGCCGTGGGCTCGGTGAGGCCGAATCCCCACACCCTTTCTCCCCTGCACAGGGCGGGAAGGTAGCGCTTTTTCTGCTCTTCGGTTCCGAAATAGTAGAGGGGGCCGATGCCCAGCGAGTTTCCGGCGGCGATGGTGGCAGCCTGGGAACCGTCGATCCTGGCGATCTCTTCCACGGCAATGATATAGGAAAGGTAATCCATGCCCTGGCCTTCGTACTCTTCCGATACAAACATGCCAAAAAGACCAATTTCCCCCATCTTTCGGGTCAGCTCCAGTGAGAACTCCTCATTTTCGTCCAGCTCTCCGGCAATGGGGGCGATCTCTTTCTGGGCAAATTTTCGCACCTCTTTGCGTATCATTTGCTGCTCTTTGGTAAGGTCAAAATCCACCCTGCCTCCTCCTTGTAGTTGTGGTTAACTGTTTTGTCGTAGCGGGCTCGGGTTTGAAAAGAATCTGGAGCCCCGCTGTAGTGGCGAACGAGCGCTCAGTCTATGTATGAATGATACTATATTTGTTGATTGGAATTTGTCAAATGTTTTTTTGAGAAATCCTGAACCTGATCCGGCGAACCGGAAAAATGGTGAAATCTTATCAAATTCGAGGTTTTTTGAATCCCGGGGGATTGTCTTTGGATAAATGTGTGGAGAGCCCTTGACAAGACAGGTTCTCTCATGTATCAAAAAGCTATGACTGAGCGCTCGTTCGATTAGGTCGGGTGCTAGAGATAAACATTGAAGCGGAGAAATTTTAGTTTGAGAAAGAGTGAGTCAACGCGATCCAGAGACAGTGATAACGGGGTACCGACCCAGATAAAGAATCCGGATCTTGTGCGTGAACGAAGAAGACAGATTGTGGATTCAACGGTGCACCTTTTTGTGGCGCACGGGTATCATAAGACCACCACCCGGATGATTGCAAAGGCGGCGGGGTTTTCCATCGGCAGCCTTTACGAGTATGTGGGGTCCAAGGAGGATGTGCTTTATCTTGTGTGCGAGGCGATCCATGCCGCGGTTGAGAAAGCCGTGGAAGAGGCCCTCTCCGGAACAGGCCGGGGCAAGGAGACCCTTGCCGAGGTGATCCGGGAGTATTTCCTTGTGTGCGACAGGATGTCCGACCATGTGCTCCTGATGTACCAGGTGACCCAGTTCCTTCCGGAAAAGTGGCAGAAGCGGGCCCTTGAGAATGAGCTGCGGATCACGGAGATCTTCATCCAGGTGCTGACCCGGCTGTCGGGCAGGGGAAATTTTCCGGAACTCGATGAAAAGACCATTAAACTGCTGGGGCACAACATATCGGTGCTCGGCCACATGTGGGCCTTCCGGCGGTGGGATCTTGCAAAGCACCTCACCATTGACGAATATATCGACTTTCAGACCGATTTCGTCCTGGGGAAGATCTTTGCCGGAGGAACAGACAATACGTAAAAAAATGTGGGTGGAGCTCTCCACCCACAGATTACTATAAGTTAAAAGGAGACACCATGGACCACACCGAAGAAATTTACAAGGCTGAGAATGCCGTACGGGTCGTTACCGCCACCTCTCTTTTTGATGGTCACGATGCATCCATCAACATCATGCGACGGATGCTTCAGGACTCGGGCGCCGAGGTGATTCATATCGGTCACAACCGCTCGGCCCGGGAAGTTGTGGAAGCGGCCATTGAAGAGGATGCCCAGGGCATCGCAGTTTCAAGCTACCAGGGTGGTCATGTTGAATTCTTCAAGTACATGGTTGATCTTTTAAAAGAGAATAACGCCTCCCATATCAAGATCTTTGGCGGCGGCGGCGGGGTGATCGTCCCTGATGAGATGAAAGAGCTCCATGATTACGGCGTCACCCGGATCTACTCCCCTGACGACGGGGCCACCATGGGCCTCCAGGGGATCATCAACGACCAGATGGAGAAGATGGATTTCTCCACCGTGGACGCTGACGCCATGGATTACTCAAAACTTACGGTGGATGATAAATATGTGACCGCCAATTTCATCACAGCTGTTCAGACCGCCAAGGAGAAAAACGACACCTCCCTTCAGGGTATGCTCTCAAAGCTTGCCGAGGCCGCGGGAAATAAACGGCCTCCGGTGATCGGACTCACGGGCACGGGCGGTGCCGGCAAGTCCTCCCTCACGGACGAGCTGATCCTCAGGATTCTCATGGATCTGAAGGATATCAACATCGCCATCCTGAGTTGTGATCCATCACGGCGAAAGACCGGAGGCGCCCTCCTGGGGGACCGGATCCGCATGAACTCCATTGAGACCGGCCGGGTCTACATGCGGTCCCTTGCCACCCGGGAGGCCCAGTCCGAGCTGCCTGCCTCCCTTCCCGAGGCCATTGAGGTGGCCAAGGCCGCAGGTTACGATATCATTATTGCAGAGACCGCAGGCATCGGCCAGGGAGACTCCCGGATCATCGATCTTGTGGATCTTTCGGTTTACGTGATGACGGCCGAGTTCGGGGCCCCGTCCCAGCTGGAGAAGATCGACATGCTGGACTATGCCGATATCGTGGTGATCAATAAGTTTGAGAAAAGAGGAAGCGAGGACGCCCTCCGGGATGTGAGAAAACAGGTCCAGCGGAACCGGAAGGCCTGGGAGACCGATATTGAGACGCTGCCGGTCTACGGCACCATCGCCTCCAAGTTCAATGACGACGGGGTCACAGCATTTTACCACGGCATCCTGGATCTTTTGGATGAAAAGTGCGGCATGGGCTTTGACTCCTCCCTGGAGCGGACCAATGTCAAGGCATCCACCTCCAAGACCATCATCATTCCGGCGGAGCGCACCCGGTACCTTGCCGAGATCGCGGACACGGTCAGGACCTATCACAAGAATACCGATGAACAGGCCGATGCCCTGCGAAAGCGGTGGCACCTCACGGAGACGGAGAAACAGCTGGAATCAACCCTGGCTCACGACGTGGAAGCAATGGTTGCGACCTTTAAAAAGGCCGTTGTCAGCGCCCAGGAAGGGATCGATCCTGAGACCGACGCGCTTCTTGCCCAGTGGGATGAGGTGAAAAAGGCCTACACCAAGGAGGAGCTGGTCTACAAGGTCAGAAACAAGGAGATCCGCCTGCCCCTCTCAACCATCTCCCTCTGCCATTCCCGGATTCCCAAGGTGTGCATTCCCAAATATGCGGATCCGGGCGAGTCCTTTAAGTGGATGCGCAAGGAGAACGTGCCGGGCAGGTTCCCTTTTACGGCCGGGGTATTCCCCTTAAAAAGGGTGGACGAGGATCCCACCCGGATGTTTGCCGGAGAAGGCGGGCCCGCCGATACCAACAAGCGGTTCCGGCTTTTGTCCGGCAGCTATGAAGCAAAGCGGCTCTCAACGGCGTTTGATTCCGTAACCCTCTATGGCCAGGATCCCGATACCCGGCCCGACATCTACGGCAAGATCGGCACCTCAGGGGTGAGCATCTGCACCCTGAACGATGTCAAGGTGCTCTACAGCGGGTTTGACCTCTGCGCCCCCAACACCTCGGTCTCCATGACCGTGAACGGGCCTGCTCCCATGATGCTGGCCATGTTCATGAACACGGCCATTGACCAGCAGATGGACAAGTTCCGGGAGGAAAAAGGAAAAGAGCCCTCCCCATCCGAAGTCGACGGGATCCGCCAGCACGCCATCTCAAGCGTCCGGGGAACGGTTCAGGCCGACATCCTCAAGGAGGACCAGGGCCAGAACACCTGCATCTTCTCCATCGAGTTTGCCCTGAAGATGATGGGGGACATCCAGCAGTACTTCATCGACAACCGTGTCAGGAACTTCTATTCTGTCAGCATCTCGGGCTACCACATCGCAGAGGCCGGTGCCAACCCCATCACCCAGCTGGCCCTGACCCTGGCCAACGGGTTCACCTATGTGGAGTACTACCTCTCCCGGGGCATGGACATCAACAGCTTTGCTCCCTCCCTCTCCTTTTTCTTCTCCAACGGCATGGAGCCTGAGTACACGGTGATCGGCAGGGTGGCCAGACGAATCTGGGCCGTTGCCATGAAGCACCTTTATAAAGGGAACGAAGGGTGCCAGAAGCTCAAGTACCATATCCAGACCTCGGGCCGTTCCCTCCACGCCCAGGATATCCAGTTCAACGATATCAGGACCACCCTCCAGGCCTTGTGCGCCGTGTATGACAACTGCAACAGTCTCCACACCAACGCCTTTGACGAGGCCATCACCACACCCTCCGGGGAGTCGGTGAGACGGGCCCTTGCCATCCAGCTCATCCTCAACCGGGAGTGGGGCCTTGCCAAGAACGAGAACCCCCTCCAGGGCAGCTTTATTGTGGACGAGCTCACCGACCTTGTGGAGGAGGCTGTGCTGGTGGAATTTGAGAAGATCACCGAGCGGGGCGGGGTGCTCGGCGCCATGGAGTCCGGCTACCAGCGGGGCAAGATCCAGGAGGAGTCCATGTACTACGAGCTTCGTAAGCATTCCGGCGACCTGCCCATCGTCGGGGTCAACACCTTCCAGGATGCGGATGCCAACTACGACGAGGTGATGTCCTGCCTGGAGCTTTCCAGGGCATCGGACGAGCAGAAGAACGACCAGCTCAAACGCCTTGCCGCCTTTAAGGAGGAGCACGGGGAAGAGGCGTTAAAGGCCATCCTCAAGCTTCAGAAGACAGCCCTTGACGGCGGGAACATTTTTGCCCAGCTCATGGAGACGGTGAGAACCTGTTCCCTTGGCACAATCACCCAGGCCCTCTACGATGTCGGGGGCAAGTATCGACGGAACATGTAGACAAAACAGATAGAGTGCCGGGGAGGGGCAGGCCTTTGGGCTTGTTCCTCCCTGGCTCGGTTTTAGCCAGGACGGGATCAGGCGTTCAGCTTTCCTGACCCCATGTACTAGTCTAATTATGGAGAGAACTCAAATGAAAAAGGCGGTAATAGTAAGTGCGGCAAGGACCCCACTTGGGAGCTTTGGCGGATCGTTGAGCAAGATCGGCGCCACCGACCTGGGTGCCCATGCCATGAACGCGGCCATCCAACGCGCCGGTATTGACCCAAAGGTGATCGACGAGTGCATCATGGGTATGGTACTGCCCTGCGGCTACGGCCAGAACCCGGCAAAGCAGGCCGCGGTCAAGGCAGGCCTTCCCTGGGAAGTGGAGTCCATCACCGTGAACAAGGTGTGCGGGTCATCGCTCAAGGCTGTGATGCTGGCAGCCCAGGCCATCCAGTGCAATGACGCGGACGTGGTGATTGCCGGGGGCATGGAGACCATGAGCATGGCACCCTATTATATGGAAAAGGCCAGGTGGGGACACCGCATGGGACCGGGGAAGATCGAGGACCACATGGTCCATGACGGGCTGTGGGACGCGGTGAACGATTTCCACATGGGCATGTCCAACGAGCTTTGCTGCGACAGGTGGGAGATCTCCCGGGAAGACCAGGACCGGTTTGCCGCAGAGTCCTATCGCAAAGCCTGCGAGGCTGTGAAGGCGGGCAGGTTCGTGGACGAGATCGCGCCGGTTCCGATCCCCCAGCGAAAAGGCGATCCAAAGATATTTGACACGGACGAATGCCCCCAGGAGACAAGCTTTGAGCTCCTCTCCAAAATGAAGCCCGCCTTTAAAAAGGACGGCAGGGGAACCGCAGGCAACGCTTCCATCATCAGCGACGGGGCATCCGCCCTTGTGGTGATGAGCGAGGAGCGGGCAAAGGAGCTTGGCTGCACCATAATGGCGGAGATCGGGGCCCAGGCCTCCTTTGGCATTGACATGAAGTATGTGCTCATGGCTCCCATTTATGCCATTCCCAAGGTGATAAAAAAACAGGGATTGACCCTCAGCGATGTGGACCTGTTCGAGATCAATGAAGCATTCAGCGGCAGCTCGGTGGGCATCAACAAGGTGCTTGAGCTGGATCCCGGCCGGGTCAACGTCAACGGCGGCAGCGTGGCCCTGGGCCATCCCATTGGCGCCAGTGGGGCAAGGGTGCTGATCACCCTTCTCCATGAGATGCAGCGCAGGGATCTTAAGACCGGTCTCGCCTCCCTCTGTCTGGGAGGAGGAGAGGCCGTGGCAATGGTAGTCAACAGATAAAACAGTACCACCAGGAGGAACAATGGAAATAGAGCGATTTGGCGTGATCGGATCAGGACAGATGGGAAATGGAATTGCACAGGTAGCCGCCACCAGCGGGCTCCAGGTCCTCATGAGCGATATCAAGCAGGAGTTCTGCGACAAGGGTGTCGCAACCATTACAAAGAATCTTGACCGGAGCGTGTCAAAGGGCAAGCTTGCCCAGGAGGAGCGGGACGCGATCCTCTCACGGATCGCCACCACCACCAACCTTTCAGAGATGGAAACCGTGGATTTCGTTGTGGAGGCGGCTGTTGAACGGGAAGACCTGAAGTTCAAGATATTCGAGGATCTTGACAAGTTCTGCAAGCCCCACGTGATCCTCTCCACCAACACCTCCTCCATCCCCATCGGCAGGATCGCGGCCCGCACCAGCCGTCCGGACAAGGTGATCGGCATGCACTTCATGAATCCCGTGCCGGTGATGAAACTTGTGGAGGTGATCAAGGGCCTTCCCACATCCGACGAGACCTTTGAGACCACCTGGGAGCTTTCCAAAAAGTTCGGTAAGACCCCGGCCGAGGCAAACGATTTTCCCGGCTTCATTGCCAACCGTATCCTCATGCCCATGATCAATGAAGCGATCTTCTGCCTCTACCAGAGCGTGGGCAAACCCGAAGATATCGACACGGTGATGAAGCTTGGCATGAACCACCCCATGGGCCCCCTGGCCCTGGCCGATCTCATCGGGTTGGACACCTGCCTTGCCATCATGGAGACCCTGTACGACGGGTTCAAGGATTCCAAGTACAGGCCCTGCCCGCTGTTGAGAAAGTATGTGGAGGCAGGATGGCTCGGCAGAAAGACCGGCAAGGGGTTTTACGACTACCAGTAATATAGAACCTTCGGAGAAGGGAGATGACCATGGCATCCTACACAAGGGGAGTTCCTGAAGAAGAGCTGAAACAGCGGCTTGACACATTCCAGTCTGTGCTTGGGAAAGCGGGTATGGATGCCGCCATCATTGTCCAGAAGTCCGATTTTTTCTATTTCACCGGTACTGCCCAACAGGGCTGGCTCTATGTTCCCAAAGAGGGTCAGCCCCTTCTCATGATCTTCAAGGAGTTTGACAGGGCAAAGATCGAGTCTCCCCTGGAGCGGATCGTCTCCCTTGTCAGCATCAAGAAGATCCCCAAGATCCTGGACAAGCTCGGCTATCCCCGGCCCCAAACCCTCGGCATGGAGCTGGACGTGCTGCCGGTAAACCTCTATTTCCAGTACAAAAGCATCTTTGGGTCCGCAGACATCAAAGATATCTCCATGGAGATCCGGATGCTCAGAGCGGTAAAATCAGCGTACGAGGTCCGGATGATCCGCAGGGCTGCCTGCTTTTCCGATAAGTTGGCAGCCAAGGTGCCCGAGCTGCTCGAGGTGGGAAAAACCGAGCTCACCCTGGCCGGCGAGATCGAAGCCTATGCCAGGAGCATGGGCCACCAGGGCATTGTGAGGATGCGGCTCTGGGGCAGCGAACTCTTCTACGGCCATCTCTTGAGCGGGGCTGAAGCTGCCGTCCCAAGTTATCTCTCCTCCCCCACCGGGGGCTCCGGACCCTCGCCTGCAACCGGCCAGGGGGCAGGCCATAAAAAAATAGGAAAGAACGAGCCCGTGCTCGTGGATTACGTGTTCGCCCTGGAGGGCTATCTCTCCGACCATGCCAGGATCTTCTCCATCGGCCCCCTCCCGGATCAACTCCTCAAGGCCCATGACGCCATGCTCGAGGTCCAGGAGATTGCCAAAAGAGAGGGCGTCCCCGGCGTCCTGGCCGGGGACCTCTATGAAACCATGGTTGCGGCAGCCACCGAGCGGGGCCATGCCGACCATTTCATGGGGGTAGGGGACCGCAGGATACGGTTCACCGGCCATGGCATCGGTCTTGAACTGGACGAGTTCCCCTTTATTGCCAAGGGCCAGAACCTCGCCCTTGGGACCGGCATGGTCATCGCCCTTGAACCCAAGGTGATCCTGCCCGGCAAAGGGGTGGTGGGCATCGAGAACACCTTTGTGGTCACCGAATCGGGTCTTGAATCCCTCACCACCATCCGGGAAGACGTGGTTGTGGTCTAAACCAAGATAACTCCAATCCTCTGATTCATCTCTTCATTTTCTTTTCAAAATAACTGCCCTATTAGTGTGTGATTCCTAACACTTTTCTCTGTAGTAAAACAAAATAAAATAAAAAATGTGATTTAGTTCTTGTAAACTTAGTTTTACTTTGATACTTGCCTATACTTATAAGTTATGGCTTATAAGTATAGTGGTTGGGTGGAAGGAAAGTGGGCTGTGGTTGTTTCTTGTTGTGGAGGTTTTTGGTGAAGTAAGTGTTTGATAATGCAGGTGTTGCGTGGTTGTGCTGTGTGGTATTAGTGAATTGCTATTCCTTCAGTTGGTAATTTCCTACATTCGTCGATGAATTCTCAAAATTAAAAAATCCTATAGGTGTATCTTCCCTCCAGCAAAGCTTTTTGGCAATTGAAACATAACTTAATCTCGCCATGCTTAAACGAGGCTATTTAAAAAAGCTTACCGATAAAAGAGGTCGGCCAGCGATACTTTTGTATGCTGTGGAGACCTGATAAAAGCCTCATTAAATTAATAGTTCAATAGGAGAAAGCAAAAATGTCTTTGACAAGCACTCAAGTCTCTCAACTTTACGTTACCTTGTTCGGAAGAGCATCCGAGGGTAATGGTAATGCATTCTGGATGACAGCTCAGTCCGATATGACTACAACGGCGAATGCCATGCTGAATTGTACTGCGGGTAAAAATTATTTTGGCGCAAATTTAAATGACAATCAAGCATTCATCGAGCATATCTATCTTAATTGTTTTGACAAGACGTATGCCCAAGATAAAGCTGGTGTTGATTTCTGGGTAAACGAACTGAATGCCGGAAAATCCCAAGGTGAGGTTGTGCATGCTATCATTGTTGCAGCTCAAGACCCTTTATGTGCAGGCCCAGCTCAAGATTTGTTTAATAACAAGGTTGAAATTTCTGACTATGCTGCTTCCACAATTGCCAAATGTACCAACCTTGCCACTTTTAAAGGGTTTCTTGATAGTGTTACCAATGATGAAGCAACGGTTGCAACTGCTAAAACTGACATTGATCAAGCTTCAATCACTACCACAGGAATCTTAAGCGATGGCCTCATCAAGGGAGCCACTGTTTTTGCAGATGCCAACGGCGATGGTGTATGGAATCCTGGTGAAGTCAAAACAACCACAGATCATCAGGGTAATTTCTCCTTAGAACATGCCAAAGGTTCGCTTGTAGCAATCGGCGGAACAGACATTTCAACGGGTCTTGCATTTGAAGGCACATTTACAGCCCCTGCCGGTTCGACTGTGATCACACCCGTTACCACATTGATTGATCAGGTCATGAATTCGGCTGAAACCACTGGGGACGCCTTGACCGCAGATGAGGCCGTGGCGCTGGTTGCTGAATCAATGGGACTTAGTAAGGATATAGACCTTTTAGCCTTTGACCCAGTGGCAACAGCATCAGACAAAACCGCTTCAGCCGCAGAACAGGCCGCAGCTGTTGATGTACAGGCAGTGAGTGTGCAGATAGCAAACATGCTCGGTCAGGCCGCTGCCATGCTCGATGGCGCTGGAATAACAACAGAAGAGGGCGGCGCAGTATCCGCCGCTGCCGCACTGGCTAATATGATCGTAGAAACATTAAGCTCTGAAACGCCAGGAGCCATAGATCTTACATCATCAACCACTGTTGAGACCTTTTTGCAGGCAGCAGCAGCTGAAGCAGACGCAACCGAAGAGCAGATTGAGGCAGTCAAAGCAGTTGTGGCTGATATTGCGACCGCAACAGCAGGCGTGAATGATGCCATGGCAGAAGCTGCAACAAACGCAGAACAAGGCACAACCCCACAAGATATCTTTACTGAATTAGCGAAAACACAGGTGGCTGCAGAAGATATAGAGGATTTGATAGAAGCCGGAACTGAAACCGGTGATGCCGGAACAGCCGCAACAAGTTCAGATGCCAAGCACCTTGCAGATGCGGTTAAAGATGCAGCAGATGATGTTGCAGCTGCAAAAACTGTTGCGGATAAAGAGGCTGCCGACGCTGAGGATGGAGATACAGGTGGAGATACCGGTGGTGGTAGCACAGGTGGTGGTTCCGTAACTCCACCGGCACCGACATTTACAGTGACTGAAACTGATGGGGCTGTCACCTTCGGAGGTACGGCAACCGGTAATATTTCTATTGCCTGGGATGGCACAGTTGGTGGTTCTGCGGCTACATTAACCCGTGGTGGTATCTCTGCTACTACAATTCCTGATTTCTCGGGAACGGCCAATAAGATCATCTTGGCCAGTGGACAGACCTTGGCTGCAACTGCCGCTGAAGTTACAGGCTTGGAAATTATTGGGTTGGGTACATTAGCTGTGACCGAATTAGAAGCAACTCCGGATGCAAATTTAGGTGGTATGAGTCCGGCTACTTTTACTACAGAGGTAACAACGGAAACTGGAAAAGCAGTTAATTTTATAGGTAATTTTGGGGCGGCTACTATTAACACCACTGGAGATGGTATCCTGAATGTAGATAGTGCCACCTTCATTGCAAAAAATGTGGCTTTTTCTGTTGGTTCAGGGACCATCCTACAGGGCTCGGCAGCCAAACTGAACGGAGTACCGGTATCATCTAATGGTGGTGACGTTAATATCACGGCTTTGGCGGCAGAGACCGACCTGTCAAAGCTATCAGTAAGTGCAGGGACCGTTGTTGCTACAGTTACAGGCAATATTGACATCAGTAGCAACGCTAACTTAACCAGTATTACCGAATACCAGGTTGCAAGTGGTCAGACCCTGACAATGACTGCCGACCAGGCCGACGATATCGATGTCACCGGCACCGGCAGTGCTACTGTCACTGGAAGCGTAGACGATGAAACTCTGAATATTCAGACGACTGGCACCAACAGCATCACTCCGGGCGCTGGTGCCGATCAGATCACGCTTGGTAAAGGAACTGGGGCGGATACGATTGTCGTGGCAAGATCGGCAGCGGCCACAAAAGCTAGTGTTGCAATTACTGGCGTGGATGCAAATGTGACTGATGTCGATGCCTTCACAATCAGCATTGATGGAACCGCTGTCGAGACCAGCGGGCTGAACTTCTCGGCAGTAACCGATGGTGCCAGTTTGGCGGCAGTGCTCAACGGGCTAACAGATATTGCAGCCACCTACGACGTGGCCGACAGCGGAACAATTAACATCACGACTGCGACACCGGGTGCCGCAGTGTTGAGCAACGTAACCCTGACCGAGCATGTTGCGGCCACAGAAGCTAGCGTTGCAATTACTGACGTGGATGCAAAGCTGACCGACGTCGATGCCTTCACAATCAGTATTGATGGAAAGGTTGTTGAGACCAGCGGACTGGACTTCTCGAAAGTAACCGATGGTGTCAGTTTGGCGGCAGTGCTCAACGGGCTAACAGATATTGCAGCCACCTACGATGTGGCCGACAGCGGAACAATCAACATCACGACTGCGACACCGGGTGCCGCAGTGTTGAGCAACGTAACCCTGACCGAGCATGTTGCGGCCACAGAAGCTAACGTTGCAATTACTGACGTGGATGCAAAGCTGACCGACGTTGATGCCTTCACAATCAGCATTGATGGAATCGCTGTTGAGACCAGCGGACTGGATTTCTCGAAAGTAACCGATGGTGCCAGTTTGGCGGCAGTGCTCAACGGGCTAACAGATATTGCAGCCACCTACGACGTGGCCGACAGCGGAACAATTAACATCACGAC